>JAPOFX010000009.1 GCA_028283505.1 Candidatus Poseidoniales archaeon | reverse complement strand
CCGGGTTCAACTCCCGGTGTTCGCACCATTTTGAGCTTCAATCATCCTTAGTCTTATCACACCAAAGATTAACGAAAGAATGCAGACAAGTGCAGCCAAATTCGCTACAATTATTGAAAATGATCTAATCAGTATTCCATAAATGAGCCAGAGTATAAGGGCAGTAGAGACAAGAAAGAATGTTGGGAGTGAAATCCCCTCATGCAAACCCTCTATCCAGACTTCCTTAATCTGAGGGATCCACGCAATCACTCCCAGCGTACCAGCAATCAAACCAATTATCTCTATGAAAGCGCCTTGCATGAATACCGCTCACAAATCATCTCTTTCCGACTTTCCCTCATTTGTCCAGACGTATATCCCTCTGCCCGTCTTTCTGCCTAAGTCCCCTGACTCTACGAGCGAGTCCAGTAAAGGATGAGGAAGATATGAAGAGTCCCCAAATGACTCCGCCAGGTTCCTTAATATGTCCCTTCTGACGTCCAGCCCAACCAAATCCGAAAGCTCAAGAGGGCCCATTGGATGCTTATATCCGAGCCTCATCGCAGTGTCGATATCACTAGCACTGGCTACGCCTTCTGCAAGCATCCTAATTGCCTCATTACCAAGAACCACCCCTAGTCGGCTAGTAGCAAAACCAGGGATGTCTCCAACAATGATTGTAGTCTTCCCCATTGCCTCTCCGATTTCTTTAGCCTTCTCCAGAGTCTCTCTGGACACAAGATTGTGTTCAATAATTTCCAAGAGCTCCATGAGAGGAACCGGATTAAAGAAGTGCATCCCCACAACTCTCTCAGGACATTTGGTGGCAGAAGCGATTTCAGAAATTCTAAGGCCAGATGTATTTGTGGCCAGGATTGCATCTTCTGGGGCGTATCTTTCAATTAGGGTAAAAATATCCCTCTTCAGATCAATCTTTTCAGGGACAGCCTCAATTACAAAATCAACTCCCTCAAGCGCGCTCTCCAGATCCTCGGATCTGTGTAGGTTTTTTGACCAGGACTTTACCTCATCTTTCGAATATTTCCCCCTTGAAATCCCCTTCATCCAGAACTCATTAATCGTTGAGAAGCCCCTGTTCAAAGAATCACTGAATGCGTCATAGAGTTTGGTCTCCCATCCTGTCTGAGCGCAAACTTGTGCAATTCCAGAGCCCATAGTTCCGGCGCCAATAACAGCAACTTTGCGTACGACCACGACGCTTCGAGGAGCGCCCATGAGATAAGGCGTACTCAAGCTTCCCGCCCATATGCGGCGAGTGCTGACTGAAACAACCTCTGCCGAGGAACATCATGCTCTAGGAAGCATGTGAATGGGGCAACGTCCTTCAAAAGCTCGATTGCAGAAACGTAAGCGCCGTAAATGAATGGATCGGCCTGCTCTACCGACGGTATCATTATTCCCAGCTTTTCAAGCCCCTTTCGGGTATCTTCATCCCATATTGAGTATGTATGATGAGTGAAGTGTAAGTAAGCCGACAATCGGTAGATGTCGGACTTTGCATTATCAGTCAGACTTTCAATCAGTAGTGTATCCGGATATCTGATGGCGTAAAGAGAGAGCATAACCTCTCTTTGGGTCTCTTCCCTCCACATCCTCTTTGGGAGCCCCATCCAGTCATCGATCTGGTCAAGCATTTCAGCAGTGTAAGGCCTCTTGACAGTGTAGAGGAGATTCTCGTAAGTTTCTGAATCCTGATTTTCCGAGTGATGGTGTTCTTGGAAGTAATCAGTAAGGTGCTCAAAAAAGTGAGCACATTTGTTCTTGTCGAAAACTGATAATGAATGAAACTGCAAGGTATCACCTATCCTTTCCACTCACGGTATTGAATCCACTCTTGCTTCATATATTCGTTCACTAGCTTATCCTCGTCTTCATCAGTTGGTAAAACACTGGATAGATATTCCTCGTATTCATCATCTGTTCCTTCGAATAAATCCCCATGAACTGTGTAATTCGTACCTGCATACTTGCCTATGCCTCTCTTGAATCTGTCAGAGGGTATGTAGAGCTCAGGCTCGCCCTCTTTTCTGGACTTGCTTATCCTTACCATTTCCTTCCTTAGCTCTTCGAAGTAAAGCTCTCTGCTGGCCTCATTCAGGTGTTCTCTATCTGCATCCATATCTGATTCTCTCTCGTCGTATCTTCCCTTGATTCCGTACACATATGCCCATTGAGCACTGGTTGAATCGTCAGTGCCAAAGAGATCTAACCCTGTGCTTACCCACTTGTTGATGTATTTTTGCAGAAGTGCTATGGGAATCACTCCCTGTTTGACAATCCTCCTGAGCCCATTAGCCCCGGTCCCCAAGTGAAATGACTCTTCCTTCAGCATCGGACCCATACTAGCAGCCAATGGTTTGAATGAAGAGGTACTAAGCATCTTGAGCTGGTACTTCCCGTCTCTATCAATGAAATGTGTAAAGCAGAAGAAATCTAGCCAGTGGTCGATGGGCTCATTGAAAGACCCAAGAATTCTAGTCCCCTCTTGCGCATTTCTCTCAAGCAACTTCGATGCCTCTCTAACGCCTTGCTCACCAAAGAAAGTACACAGAAGGTACGCCATCTGCCAGCCATGACGCTGTTCTTCGCACATGATCCTGAGGGCTGATTTTCTGTCATATTCCGTGGGTGCAGAAGCCAGTAGGTGGTTTTGTTGCTCCACACTAGCGAACTCAGTATCACCTTGCACGCTTACCATGTTAATTATCGCATCCATGATGTTCTGCTGTGGAATTTGCATTCTTCGATTCCACTTTGGCATCCCTTGGAAGTCTCCAAACTCAATCTCATTTCCTGCGGTATCCCAGTCAAACTTGATGTCGAACCTGTAATCCCCCAGCCATGATGGATCGAAACCTATTCTGGTCTGCCATTCACTGAAGTCGTTGATCCAAGATTCGAAGTTCTGACTGTAACTCTGTACTATCTCAGTATCTGCCATACCCTTCGCTGGAATAACAGGTATATCAAACGACGTATCAGAAAATCCGCCAAAACGAAACTAGTTTCCTTCGAATCTGGGAGTTTTGGTCTCCACATACGCCTTGATTCCCTCTTTGGCATCTTTAGACTGAAACAGATCGGATTGCAGTTCTCTTTCTAATGCGAGATGATATTCTAGTGGGATTTCTAGCCCACTTTGTACGCTCCTCTTGATATTCCCTATGGCCTTAGCAGCCGCGAATGGTAATGTAAATCGACCGGAATAATCCATAACATCCTGACGGAACTCTTCCAAACTCATTGAGTCATATATGTCATGCACGAGATCCATCTCGCGTGCCTCCTCAAACGAGAACTTCCTGCCTGTCACCATTATTTCCATTGCCTTGGCTTTCCCCACGAGCCTTGACAAGCGCGCAGTTCCACCTGTTCCGGCAAGAACACCGAGTGCTACTTCTGGAAGGCCCACCTGGAAGTTACCCTTTCTGGCCACTCTAATGTCTGCCGCCATAGCAATTTCCAATCCCCCTCCTACTGTGTGCCCGTTCAATGCCGCGATGACTAGTTTGGGAGTCTGTTCCAAGCGTGACAGGGTTTCATTGGCATGCAGGCAGAAGAAGTACTTGTATCTCGGAGAAAGCTTGTTCAGGTACTTGATGCTAGCGCCGGCAGAGAAGAACTTCTCTCCGTGGCCAGTAATTAGGATCACTGAAACGTCGTCATCAAACCTTGCACTTAATATCGCGTCATCAATATCGTGCCACATCTCTCGTGTATACGTATTCACTGATGTTTTTCCCTCGGTCAAGGGCTCACCTGCTGAGTCTGAGCACAGCTCTATGATTGCTATTCCGTTCTCGGTTACTCCGTAGTTGACTAGATTGTTCTTCATTGGCTTTAGCTCGGGCCATGACGTCATGCCCATTCCACCGGGGATGGCCATATCAATCAAACGGACGAGCCCACAGTATCAAACATCGCTGTCTGGGAACGATACTGCGCCACCAGATTTCTGGACAACCTTCCACTGCTCAGAGATTTCTATAGCTCTATCACTTTCTTCCCAGGAGTCCCTGCGAAGAGATTTTCTGAATGGCATTCTAGTGACCATCCTTCCATCGGCTAACTTTTTCCTTCTCAGCATTGCGAGTTTCGTTACAGGCCATAGCATCTTTCTGAATATCCCAGGATTGTATACCCATCGCATGAATTCGAGCCCATCTCCCTTCTTCCGTTGGTCTCTCATCCAATAACGGGCGACCATTTTGAATCCATTGTCCCCCATTCGATTCATCAGGAATCTGTTGGTGGCGCTTATCTTGATTAGTGGAACTAGGTTTTTTCTGACCTCAGACTCATAATCGCCCTCACCCAAAATCGACTTAGCCGCCAGAACCCCGCTGGTAATTGCATACCTCATCCCAAAACCCCACATGAAGTCTTGAAGCCCCCCTGCCTCGCCAACGTAGTATCTGCCGTCATGGAAATACTTGTCAGGTAGAGAAAAATCGCCTTTCCCGCCGACCCTTTTTATGGGCCTACGATTTAGTTCATAGTGACTCTCATACCAAGCAATTGTCTCATTTAGATATCTCCCACTCTTCTTCTGTTTTCTCCAGAGACAAGTGCAAATCAAGCCAATCCCATCGATAATAATCAGATATGAATAGGCACCCGGGGCCAGCTTGTCATTTAGCTGGAATGAAACATGGTTGGGATGGTCAGTGTGAAAGATCTCTCCAAATGCCACGGCGCTGGAATCCTTCGGACCAGCGGCTATAATCTGGCATTCTTCGGGGCCCCTCTTCGATCCATAGTGAATAGTAGCTCCAGCCTCAATTGCCATTCTCTTGAATCCCTGGTCGATACAATGCTCATCCGTACCCCTTTCCACTACTCTGAAGGCCACTCCATCTGTTACAGGTTGGGTAATCTCATCATCTGGATGGATCAGGTCGACCACGCTGAACGCGTCAGATTTGAATGAGTCAGGATCCAGGCCCCACTCCCTCATCTCATCGAAGAAATCTTTACTGCCAGTCCAATTTTCCAATCCCTGAAAATCGCCATCAAACCTTGCACCGCTATCGCTCCTAATTTCATGGACATGAACATCATACCCATTTTTTGATAGAATAATTGCAGCCGATAGGCCTGAGAGGCCAGCTCCTAGAATGTGTACCGGCTCGCTTTTCACGAATAAGCGACTAAAGTCATACGCTTCAACAGTTGTGTTCCATCCGGCGAATTCAAGTCTTACATGGTGATGCGGGTCTGTGTCAGTGCATGTTTCGGTGGAGCCAGAGGTTCTCGACCCTGACTACCTGAAATCCAAATTGAATGTTGACGGGTGTGGAAGTATAGTGTCATTTGTCGGGATAACTAGAGGATTAGAGGAAGGCTCAGAGGTCAAAAGACTGGAATTTGACTCTTGGGAGGAGAAGCTTCCTGTGGTTCTCGAAAGTATCGCAATGGAGGCTATGGATGAGTTTGGGGTATGTTCGGTGGTTATCGCCCATCGAACCGGGGCAGTCTTGCCAACAGAACCAATAGTGTGTATCCATGTTTCATCACCGCACAGATCCGAGGGATTCAGAGCGTGTTCTAGAATAATTGATGAGCTGAAAATTCAAGCCCCCTTGTGGAAGAAAGAAGTTAGATCCGATGGAGAATTTTGGAAGGATGGGCTAGGGTGAAAACAGCTATTCTCAAACACTATCCACGTTACACACCAACTAATAGTATGCCCTGCATCGCAGGCTATGATGAACGGCCCAACCGAAGGTATAACTGATATCAGCTTCAAAGAACACGAGTTTAGAGAAGCTACTGCAACTGGCGTTCTTAGACTATCCCAACAGAGTCTTCGAGTCGTCTCAGAGGGGAGATCAGTGAAGGGAGATATTAGGGAGGCCTCAAACATTGCAGCCGTTCTAGCAGTCAAAGAAACACCCAGAACCATTCCTCATTGCCATCCCATCCCGATAGAGGCTTGCTCAGTGCGATGGGACATTGAAGAATCTGGACTAAGATGCACTGTAACAGTTAGAACCCACTGGTCGACAGGGGTCGAAATGGAAGCCCTCTGTGGGGTTAGCGGCGGTCTCCTCTGCGCCTTCGATATGTTAAAATCAATCGAGAAAGATAGCGATGGACAGTATCACGATACTTCTATCGAGGGAGTAAGGGTCGTCGAGAAAAAAAAAGGTAACCGCACAGTTGAATGACTACCTGCTCCTCGGAATGAGCATGGTGACAGCAGACTTCGTCGATTTTTTCTTGGAGGCCACAGAAGCTGCGGCTGTGGCCGCATCCCCCTGGAGAGGGAAGGGAGATGGTAAAGCGGCTGACGGAGCAGCAGTTGAAGCCATGAGAGCAGTTTTCGATAAAGTCCCGTTTGATGGCAGAGTTGCTATAGGAGAAGGAGAGAGAGACGACGCACCAATGTTATGGATTGGGGAGCCCCTGGGTTCCATGCAAGGTCATCCAAATGCTTCAAAAATAGATATCGCAGTAGACCCGCTGGAGTGCACAAATCATGTTGCACAAGACCTCCCTAATGCCATGGCGGTTCTAGCCGCGGCTCCTCGAGGCTCCCTATTACATGCCCCCGATTGCTACATGAACAAAATTGCAGGCTCAAGTGATCTAGTCGGCCAGATTAACCTGGATGAGGAAACCTCGTATAACCTCGAATCAGCCTGCGTGGCTTTAGGCAAAAATCCTTCAGAACTCAATGTAGTGGTTATGGAAAGGCCTAGGCACATAACACTAATACGAGAGATTAGCCAATTTGGAGCAAACGTGATCTTGATAGGTGACGGAGATGTTTCTGCCGCACTCAATGCTGCAGACTCAGAGTCAGAAATCGATATGCTGATGGGAATCGGTGCAGCTCCTGAGGGGGTGATTACGGCCACCGCATTGAGGGGATTGGGAGGGGCTTTCCAAGGAAGACTCGTATTCAAAAATGAAGGCCACAGAGAAAGAGCCGAAAGAATGATCGATGATGACATTGATAAGCTTTGGGAAAGAGACGAACTTTGTTCATCAGAGGATTCTGTATTCATTGGATCAGGTGTGTGCGAAGGAAGGACAAAGGGAGTTAAAATCAATGGTGATGGATCCGCTTCAGTTCATTCAGAAATAATAGATGTCGCCTCAGGCGAACACAAATTTGTTTCGCGAACGAGAGAATTTTAGGATTCTAAGCCGAACCACGCAACGATGGATTCATTTCATACTGCTCCCTCGTGATGTTGGTAATGGTCATGGATGTGGAACTTTTAGAGAGGACAGCAACAGAATTAGTAGCTTCGGGAAAGGGGGTCCTTGCTGCGGATGAGAGCAATGGAACTATGTCCAATAGACTGGTTGCCGTGGGCGTCGAACCATCTGCAGAAACCCGCCGGACTTACCGGTCAAACATATTTGCAACTCCTGGATATGAATCCGCAATTAGTGGGGTAATATTGTTCGACGAAACTATTCGCCAGAATATGGATGATGGGACCCCGATACCCGAATACCTGGCCAGTAGGGGAATTCATCCTGGAATCAAGGTTGACACGGGTGCCAAGGAATTGGCAAACCATCCCGGTGAGAAAATAACTGAAGGACTAGATGGCCTAAGGGAGAGGTGTGCAGAATACTTCCACATGGGTGCGCGCTTTGCAAAATGGCGTGCTGTGATTCGTATAGGGAAAAGTATGCCATCACTGGCATGCCTGTCCACAAATGCCCACGCACTTGCTAGATATGCTTCAATATGTCAAGAACAGGGCTTGGTGCCAATAATCGAACCAGAGGTTTTGATGGATGGGGATCACAATGCCCAGAATTGCTACGATGTTACAGCGTCAGTGTTGAAAATGACTTGGGATGAATGCAAGAAACAGGGGGTTCATCTTAAAGGGGTGCTCCTCAAACCAAATATGATTCTTCCAGGAAATTCATGTTCAGATCAAGGAAACAGAGAAACGGTCGCTAAGATGACAGTTGATTGTCTGACCCAAAATGTCCCCAGTGAGGTCCCTGGAATTGTGTTCTTGTCAGGGGGGCAATCAGATGAGGACGCCACAGCGCATCTCAATTTGATGAATGCTATGAATACAGAACATCCATGGGAACTATCTTATTCCTACGGGAGGGCACTTCTGGCACACGCACTGCAGACATGGGCCCAAGGATCTAATGAGGGTAGCCAAAATGCATTCAGACACAGGGCTGAAATGAACAGTCTGGCGAGATCTGGCGACTGGAGAGAGGAATTAGAGAGCTAGTTATCTTCCAACACACCGGGTCTAAGTTGCCAAACGCATATCTCATATCGTCCCGAGAGAGCACCCCCTCTCTTTGTCGTTGAAACTTTCATTATATCCTTGTCTTTTGATAGCACGTTTCCGAGTTGTTGAGGAGTAGTCCCGTGCCTCATGGTAGTATTGACATGCTCCAAGATTTCGGTGGTATTCGCCTCGCCTCTTGTGTGTAGAAATTTCTTGATTTTTTGCCTTAGTCTCGTAGTCCTCATATTTACTCCTCCTTAGTGGGCGACCCCCGCTCATGATGAGCTACCCACTCGTCGGTAGCCCATTCCGACAGATGGTGTTCACGACCTGCTATACCACTTCTTCTCATGGTGCCTATTCTGATAATAGTCTCATCTGATTCCAGAAGTCCCGAAATATCGGTATTGGATTGCTGGATCCCTTTCTGAGCCCCTAGCCAGGAAACTATCTCAGCTGTATTCCTAGGCTTTTCAGATACGAATTTCCTGATTAATTTTCGGATATTTTCCGGCATCATCCATCTCTCCATCTCGTGTCTGCAGGGCCCCGTCTCTTACCCGATATGCACAGGATAGCAGGCACTGATATAACCGTTCTGTACGATTTAACTAACTTTAGTTACTTAACATCACACAAATAGCCTCAATTTTTGTTGCGTAATTAAGTGTCGAAATGAAACCACCTACTTCTCCAGTAGAAATGTGTAATTATATGTAACTAAATAGATTAATTTAATACAAATATCTTATGTGGATTAATTAAGTGGTGGTAAATCATGCCGGATGGTGACGATAATCCGGATATTCAGTATCCCTCATCGCCCCCCGTCAAGATCAGAAGTAGGAACAAGAGAAGGATTCTGAGGTACCTGGCAGAGAGCAGCTCAACAGTCAGTGAGGTGGCCAACGCAACTGGAATCAGAGTTCCCCATGCATCAGCGGAGATCAGGAGGTTGAGAAACGACTCACTGCTAGACAGTGACCTGCCCTCCGGAAGCAGAGGAGGAAGACTGCATCTGACAGAAAATGGGTGGGGGGCCCTGAAATCAGATGAACTCGCAATGGCTTCAGAGGCAAAAATAAACTCTATTGAAGAGAAGGGATATTGCATACTTTTTCGAGATGGGCCTAATCTTCTTCTGGGGTTATCTGGATCACCAGACTCCCCATTGTTGCCAATTCCTGACAGGCCCCCTGAGAAACTCGAGGATGGAGAATCCTCCAGTGGAACCGAGGGGGTTCCATGGAGTTGGGCTGTGTTCACAGAGAGGTCTCCAAGATGGGTAGATCTTTCTACGAATGAATTCAGGTCTGCTCCACCTATATATGATAGAGAGAAAATCGAGACTTTCTCTGAAAGTAAATCCATCATTGGAATAATTAGAGCGAGGCTTCTGGATGAAGAAAGGCCCATAGCGATCGCACCAGGAGAATGGTTTTCCGCGCCAAATCACAGACCAAAACCCCCACTTCCAGAAAACTCCATGCACAGAGGTAATTGGACTCTGGCAAAATGCCATGACATGTCACCAGATATCAGACCATCATCGACTATTGTGGCAGTTGTGTCAGAAAAACTCCCTAGAACCATGCTTTTGAAAGCAGCAAAGAGCGGAGCATTGATCATCGCCGACCTAACAGGATTTGAGTCAAATAGCGATAGATTTCCTATAGAATCTCTTGATCAGTGGATTTCGATAGCTCATCCCAGATTATCTGAGGGAGAGAGAAATAGAAGGTGCCAAGCTCTAAAGGATAGGATATCCGGGACCAGAAGGGCGAGAACCGAGGACTCCACTTGGAGAAGATTCAGGCAGGATTGGGGAAACTCTGAATTTTCATTATCCTCAAATCATCCGAGACTACTGGATACGAGAGGGCTGGGCAAAGCAGCTTCAGAATCACTCATTGGATGGGCGCTATCTAATGATGAAAATCCTCCATTAGTAATTGACGTCCCAGACACTATTTCAAACGATTTAGCGAATTCTATTTCTTCAAATTCAAATGTTAGAATGGTGCTGATGGAGAGAAGTCTGGAGCCTTTCTCAGGAATGAACACTGTACGGATTGATCATCTCAGGACTCTTCCATGGATGGTACTATCAACTAAAGGAGGCAGGGAGGTCCCAATCAGAATTGTTGATCCAATCCTCCATTCTCCTGACACACATCAGATACCATCCCCAAGGGAAAAGGACAGTCATATCGCTAATGAGCTAGAGGCCATGGCGAGCTCTATTGATGACAAAGAGTATCTATCAATGGTGAGGTCGGCAATTTCTCAATATCCAGAGGGAAATGAGGATTGGGCAAACAGGATGGAAGCGAGATATCCGGTAGCAGCTTGGATAGCATCACCCCCACGCTCCAGATGGCCAAGGTGGCAGAGACTAAGCTCAAGACTAAATCCAGAATGGCTAATTATCCTTGATTTTGATCACCTCCCTCTTGAGGGACTTTCTGAGGTAGCGGATGTTGCACCACAGCCGGTACTCGACGTTTTCTCAGCAGAGTTCACACGTCTTTTGAGAACAGATCAGAATACCGCACTTAAATCTAGACCAACTATTGATCCTAGAAACGCGACTCCTGGATCCTCATGGGTTGCATCCCAGTTGTTGGCAAACTCTGCTTGGCTCCCTGAGTCATTTCATGATGATCTGATTGAATGGTCCTTGGGAGTGTGGCTTGCCTATCCCCCAGTCAAATCAATAAACACTATACAAGGACTCATGTGGCTTTTCTCTTCTAACGAGAGAGTTTCAGAGGGTAAAGAGGATTCAATTTTGAAGAAGATACTTTCCAGAGCCTCAGATTTACCACTCGAGCATGATATGAGGTCTTGGGCTATTCTAGATAAGGTAACTCCCAAAAATATAACTCCCTCATTTGAGGAAATAAAGCTAATTCTGACCAATTTGCCCCTAGAGTGGTGGGCGCATGTCTCATCGGATCTATTAGAGACTATGTTACAAGATGACAGAGCTTTCGCATGGCTTGTAAGTAATCACATATCATGGCCGGTAGCCGTTCTCAGACCTATTGGATCTGAAAGCAAATTCCCTTTCCATCGTTCCTTAAAATATGGGGGATGTAGCTCTAAAATCAGGGGACTACTATCCAGGAGGATTAGAGGCAAGGAAGACTTTCCCCCAGAGACTGAACCACTTTTTGATTTACTGGAAGCACTCGATGCACTAAATGAGGACAGGCCTCCAAAGATGGGGAATACTCATCCATTGGTAGGGTGGTTAGCACAGCCTGCTGATAAATGGCCAGAATTCACTGTCAAAGAAATTTCAGAGGGTGATACATATGTTATAGAAAGTCTGTTGCTAAAACGATCCGGTTTCCATCAGCAACTTGTTTCAAAAGGTACTTTTGATTAGCCAAAACGAACCGAGGGGTTCATTTCCCATCGGGTGTGCCGAGGAATGCCCAGCGGCAACACCCTGTTGACAAAACCCCCTCGCCGGAGGTTGAGAATGAAACAAGGTACCACGTATGGGTAGCCATCTGTCGAAGACCAGTAGGATCATCATCGATGAAATGAATACTGGCGCAAATCAGGTGGCCGGACCATGTTAGGTCCCCTGAGGACCCGTAGGGGATGAATCAAGGGACTACCCCATGGTCCGACAGACGTCCCGGGGTGGGTCAGGCGCTCGAGCCAAGCTGTGAAGGTCGCCGTTACGCCCCGGGGCACACATTTTTCCAAAGCCCTCAATACTTCTCACTGCTACAGGGTGACGATGAAAGCACTTGGTCTGTTGGGAGGGACCTTTGACAGATTCCATAAAGGGCATAGAAAATTATTGGAAATCGGGCTCAGCGAGTGTCAGAATCTGGAAATTTGGATGACCTCTGATAATTTAGCTAAGGGGAAGGACCCCAGAATTGAGTCTTGGAGTGATAGAAAGGAATTGATTATCAACACATTGGAGGGGGATGTTCTAGAAAGGATATCATTTCATGTTTTAGAGGATCTCTACGGCCCAGCTACTGACAGGGAAGATGTCCAAGCAATTGTCTGTACGCCTGAAACTGTGGAAAACTGCAAGAAAATCAACTCTATCCGTTTGGAGAACTCCTTGGCGCCATTGCATATAATCATCGCCGAACATGAGTTGGATTGGAAGGGTAGGCCAATTTCCAGCACCAATATCAGGAGGGGGATAATGGATAGGGAGGGATATCCCTGGCTACACGAGGAGATAGGATTATTCGATCTAATTCTGAACCGAGACGTTGAATTATCCTTGAAAACACCATTCGGGCACCTCGTTGAGGGGGACGAGAATAAACCCAAATTGGCTATGAAAGAGGTATTGAGTAGAATTTCCGACTCCACCGGGCCAATAATTGCGGTTGGTGATGTAACTGTAAAGGCCCTCCAAGATTTGGGGCGTTCAGCCGACATCGCGCTAATTGATGGAATGACCAAGCGTCAGAAGTGGGCTAGGTCCTCAGAAATTGATGAGGGACTTTTTGACACTGTACTCAGATGTTCCAATCCACCAGGGCAGATAACCCCGGAGCTGTATAGATGCTGCATTGAGGCAATATCCAAGTTTGGATATGGGATAGATGAAGGCAAATCTCAATCTACCTTGATTGTTATTGATGGTGAAGAAGATCTGGCCCCACTCATAATACACCCTCTGGCTTCGCTTGGCTCAGTGATTCTTTACGGTCAACCTGGAAAGGGAGTGGTAATCAGATATACTGATCTAGATGCGAAATCTAGGTGTAGAAGCTTACTTGAATCAATGGATGGAGAATGGTCACAGATAGAGAGTGACTCTTAGATTACTGGAGTACTCTAATTGGCGAAGGCAATCGGCCTAGTCCCACAGGGCACTAACCCTCAGCTTCTTCGAGGAGTCCTATTCCGACTCCAAAAGACACCAGAACAGCGGCTACAGAGTAAACTCCAGGGTCTACCCATGTATTCTCCATAGCACTCCAAAGAAAATAAAACAGTACCCCAACGGCTACTAACCAACTAGCGATCATCCTTCTTGCCCCACTCTTAGAAGATAGGAGGCCCTCAGTGATGCATCCAGGGAGGCCAATTAGCCAGCCAATAAAACCTGAGTCATGGATTTTATTCAGTCCTCTTGCCCCGAGTCCTATTAGAAGCAATCCAATTAGTCCGAACAAAGCATCGTCCATCACAAATGCCATCTCAGTGGTTGAAGGGTCCCTTGTTCCACTGAAGAACTCTATCCAAAGTACTTTGTTCCCCTCCGAGTAAGCCCCAATGACGAGGTTGAGTATTGTTAGGAAGACTGCCCATGAACCCAACAGCGCCAAGGCCGCTGACAGGGTCTTACTAGGACGCATCAAGGAACTCATCCACTCTGATTCACTCATGGTACAACGTACCCGGGACCTAGGACTTCTGTATAATCATTATCTGGGTGTTAATTGAATCATAATCTGCTTTGAAGGGCATATTTCTCCTCAGATGCCTGAGCTACTAAAGCTTCTGAATCACTCAAGGTTGAGATTACATCGATTCCCCGGGGAACAGCAGAATTCACTTGTTTACTTCTACCTCCTCTTCCTTTGCTAACATTCCTGGCCATTATCAGTCCAAGGGTGTCCAGTTCATTCAGCAGAGAAGATATCCTCCTAGGAGTCAAAGGTTCAACTGAAATTTTCAAACAGGCATCTGAGTATGTCCTGAATACTTCACCAGTGCTGATATTTCTCAGACCATTCTCCTCGTTAAGTTTGATGGAAAATAAAACTAGTTTTTGGTGCAGAGGAAGAGTTCTCAAGACAGGGGTTACCTGATCATATTCTAATTGGCTCTGGGCCAATCTTACATGAGGCGGGGAAACTAACTCATGCCCCTCCTGATCAGCTTTTTGGACGGAGATTCTGAGAAGATCCAAGGCCCTTCTAGCATCTCCGTGTTCAGATGCTGCCAGAGCTGAACATAGCTCTATCACGCCATTTCCGATAGAATTCTGTCGCAAACCTGTCTTAGCCCTATCTTCCAAGATATCCTGAATCTGTGCGGCGCCATATGGGTGGAATACTAGGTCCTCTTGGCTCAGCCTTGAACTGACTCTCGGGCCTAAATGTTGAGTAAAATGCAGATCATTACTGATGCCAATTATGCAACACCTTGAAGACTTGAGAATGGTATTGAGATTTGTAAGGTTGTAAAGTATACCGTCTCCAGCTCGAGCCACAAGATTATCAATCTCATCAAGAACAATTATGTGGACCCCTCCTTCCCTGTCCATTCTTTTTACGAGGGTATCCAGGACTCTGTCTGTTGGCCATCCAGTAAATGGAATAGGGGCATCTCCTCTTTGGGATAGTTGCGAGGCAATATTTTGTACTACTCTGTACTTGGTATCAATATTCCTGCAATTGATCTCGTAGCTGAAAACAGGCTCACCCAATTCTTCACCCTTGTCTAGGAGTTGCGAGAGTACATATCTGGTGACTACAGTTTTTCCTGAACCGGGAACTCCATAGAGTAGCATATTCGATGGGATGTGGCCGTTCAGTGCGTCAACAAGATTCCTAACCAGTGCGTCAACCTCTCCTCCTCTATGGGGGAGTTTGTCAGGTTCGAAGGCGTGATCAAAAGCCCTCCTGTCAATAAACAAGCTCTCCTGACCAAGAATTTTTTCGAAAATGTTTCTCTCCATTTTCTAACACTCCTTGCACATGTAGCTGAGCCATTCTCCTACTCCCCATCTGAGTGGTTGAACAGCCAACGCGGATTGGGAGCGAGCAAGCTCCAGATAATAAGCCTCTCTGAAGAATTGGGAATTCAAGTTAGTTTATATCAGTTGATTGCAATTAGGTTTACTTTCTACATCAGAATTTTTTTTTACTCGACAGATGACATTCAGTATCATGTTTTTACATTATTTTACCTAATGTAAATATCTCACTGTAATAAAAATTATCTACCTAAATAACACGAGAAAATGAGCAATCATGGAGTAAGGGTGATATCCGATTATCTTGACTCGAATGATCTATCCTGTTATATCATCAGGACAATAATTACAAGTTGTGATATATATGTATGTTATTTTTCCGGCGTTTTATTTATAATTTTAAATGACCCATCATCGAATATATGAAGCGTATCAAAATCTTCAAGCTGACATATTGTGTCTGGCAGCACGGGCATCTTGAATCCTTCTTGATGGCCCTTCGCAGAAGAGTAGTTGTGAGTTACAAGAATTTTGGCATGGGGATTCCTATTCGATAGTTTAATCACATCTGAGGGACGGTGATGGTGAGGAAACTCGCCAATATCAGGAACTCCCATTTCGACTACGATAACATCGGCATCTAGGGCTCTTTGGTCTATCTCCGTACATGGTCCAGAGTCCCCACAATGAAGGATGTTAAATCCGCTAGAATGAATCAGCTGGTACCCATGAGGGTCAGTTTCAGGATTGTGATTGACAGGGAACCTGATAAACTTCCAACCCGTATCTCCAATGAGCCCATTTTCCTCCTCATTCCAACTAACCATCGAGTCAAGCGAATCCAAACTACCGGGAAAGCCTATTTCACACAAACCATGTAGGATTTTCCTTCCTCCGGGGCGTAGATAGACATTCAGTTCCACCTCCGAGTCCCTGTTAGTCACGTATTTCCTCTCCAGAAGGAAAAAGGGAAACCCGAAAATATGGTCCCCGTGCCAGTGTGTGAATAATAGATGACGAATATCTCCACTCGAATGCCCCGTTCTCTTTAGCTGAGTGATAATTGTCGGAGGGGCATCAATCAGGATATTACCATCGATCAGGGCCAGTGCATGCATCCTTCCATGTGGGGAGAAGGCATTGCCAGTTCCCAGGAAATCAACTCTCGGCATGGCCATGCGAAAGAGATCAATGACTTGACCTCATCGCAATTTTTGATATTCTTTGAGAACTCTCTTTACATTTATTCATAAACGAGGGATTTCCCGGAACGGTTGAAAGATATGGCAAGTCAACCCCGTTCTATCCTCATATTGTATGGATCACAATCAGGAAACTCAGAAGAGCTCGCTGAACAGGCAGGCAAGGCCTGTTCTGCTCACGGACTCAATCCCTCAGTCAAAGCTATGGACGAAATCCAAATCACAGACCTTAGTTCCCAGAAGAGAGTCTTAGTATGCTGTAGCACTTGGGGGGATGGCGAACAACCAGATAATGCGGAAGATCTTTGGGAAGCAGCTAACAGTGGGGTGATATCTAGCCTAAAGGGTCTGAATTTCTCCGTCCTTGCGTTAGGAGATACCTCTTACGACCTTTTCTGTGAATCCGGGAAAGAGTGGGATGCATGGTTCGAGAAAATGGGTGCTAACAGGGTTCATCAGCGAGTTGACTGTGATGTGGATTTTGAAGGACCGGCTGCGGAATGGACCGCAGCAGTCCTTCCCCTAATGGCCGCAATAGAAGACGATCCGAACGAAATAGACGAAGACTCCTCCTCAACTTCCGTAACAGAGCTTACAGTGGATTCATCAGAAATCCCTACCAAGACTGAGAAGTCACAATGGAACGCTAAAAATCCATACTCAACAAAAATCACCCAGAATTATGTTCTAAACGGAGAAGGATCTGGAAAGGAGACAAGGCATATCGTCTTCGAGCTTGGAGACTCTGGATTAAGTTACAAGGCAGGGGATGCTCTAGGTGTTGTTCCCAGATGCCCTCCAGAAGTTGTGGCTGAAATCCTCTCGATGACAGCCCTCACAGGAAAAGAGATTGTTGAGACATATGCGGGAGAGTGCACACTTCAAGAGGCACTCATGGACAAGTATGAAGTCCACAGAGTTTCCAAGAAATGGATCGAGTCTCTTGGCCCCAGGGTAGTATCATCCTCCTCCAGTATCGACATCAAGATCGTCAGTAGAAAGAGAACTTCCTCCAGAGATGGAGCACTCTTGGTTGATTGGAAAGGCTCGGGCGAGGGGGATGATTTGCCCGATACATACGTCGAAATTGGGATGCCCTCCAATCCGTCGGAAGCTCTGTGGAATGGATTAACATCCGATTCCAAAGCTATGGAAGACTACATCTGGTCCCGTGACTATGTTGATGCACTTTTGGACTTTGGGCATGTAGGGTTCAACGCTCAACAATTAATAGAAGGAATGGATCGATTGAAGCCCAGGCTTTATTCCATTGCAAGCAGTCCTGACTACGAGCCTGGGACCGTTCATTTAACCGTTGGAATTGTCAGGTATAATCACCATGATAGGGACAAGACCGGACTGTGCACAGGTTTCCTCGCTGACAGATGCCAAGTCGAGGAAACTGATATTGGGGTATTCATGTCTCCGACCAGATCATTCGTCCTCCCCTCCGATGGCTCTGTGGACGCAATAATGGTCGGACCAGGAACAGGAATTGCTCCTTTCAGGGCATTTCTCCAACAAAGAGACATTAATGGAGATACAGGTAGAAACTGGCTCTTCTTCGGAGATTGGACTGAGGAAGGAGAGTATTACTATCGGGATGAAATGGAGTCTTGGAAAGAGAGAGGACTCTTGGACAAACATGACCTTGCTTGGTCTAGACAGGGATCAGAAAAGGTGTACGTCCAGCACCTCATGAAGAAGAATGGGGAGGAGATTTGGAAGTGGATTGATGGTGGTGGCTATTTCTATGTCTGTGGAGACAAGAATTACATGGCGAAAGACGTACACACAACACTCATTGAGATATGCGCAGAGTTCGGTTCGATGACTCCAGATGAAGCAAAGGATTTCGTCGAAACCAAGCTAATGAAAACAGAGAAGCGATATCTGAGAGATGTCTACTGATGCGCTGGTTAGGAAACATTCTTCCGATTCAATCATAGGTCCCCTTTATCACCGTCACCCTGATGTTTAGGAGGGTACTCATCGCAAACAGGGGAGAGATAGCCCTCAGAATTCTCCGCTCCCTTAGGGCGATGGGAGTCGAGGTAGTTACAATTCATGGGAAGGAAGATCGCCTGTCGCTTCCTGTGAGACTCGCCGATGAGTCAGTGTATATCCCGCGCTCTGATCCACTTGCATCCTACCTCGATATCGAGGCAATCGTGGATGCGGCAAAGGAGGTTGGCGCGGACGCTGTTCACCCGGGATATGGTTTCCTCGCGGAGAACCCTATTTTCGCGCAGAGATTGGAAGAGGAGGGAATCACTTTCATAGGTCCTAGTCCAGACGTTCTACGTTTACTCGGTGATAAGATTGCTGCTAGGGACGCTATGGTCAGATCTGGTATTCCAGTTGCCAAAGGATCAAACGGCCCGGTGTCTGATCCGGAGGAAGCGGCCATCCAAGCGGCAGAGATTGGCTACCCTGTGATAATCAAAGCCTCAGCAGGCGGAGGGGGAATTGGAATGCAGGTGGTTGAGTCTCCTGATGACTTCGACAAAGCCCTAAGAATTTGTCAAGGCAGAGCCAAATCCGCATTTGGTGATGATAGAGTTTTTCTCGAGAAATTCATTCAAGGGGCACAACATATAGAATTTCAAGTGATTGGAGATGGCGAGCGAGCAATACACTTGGGCGAGAGATTCTGCTCTATCCAGCGAAGGCACCAAAAGATTCTGGAAGAAGGGCCTTGGCTGTCAGAAGAAGTCAGGGCTGACCTAGGCTCCAAAGTAGTCGCAGGGGCTGAGGCAGTGGGATACAAGGGACTGGCAACGTTTGAATTCCTAAGGGACTCAAATGGTGATTTTTACTTCCTTGAAGTAAATCCTAGGGTACAGGTAGAGCATACCGTGACTGAGATGATTACAGGTACAGATCTTGTATCGATGGGAATCAGAGTGGCTGCTGGGGAAGGAATACCATTGAAGCAAGAAGATATACGAATCAGTGGCCATGCTATCCAGACTAGGATCAATGCAGAGGATCCGAGGACCCTCTCGCCCTCCCCTGGAAGACTTTGGGAATGTCATTGGCCCAGCGGACCGGGCGTAAGAGTTGATTCACATGCCCACACCGGGTACGATATGCCGGCATCATTCGACTCATTGTTGGCGAAAATAATAGTATGGTCCCCGAGTAGGCCCGAGGCTATCTCAAGGATGAAAGCCGCTCTGGATGAGACTATGTTATTGGGGGTGGATACCCTGATACCTCTGCACAAGGCTATTCTGGAAAATGCAGATTTTCTTTCAGGGGATATTACAATCAGATTTCTTGAAGAGCACCCAAACCTCCTCGGAGGCGAGTGACTTGGAGATGGTAATAGTTGGGACCATCGCCCACGACGACATCGAGACCCCCTCGGAGAAAGCAAAAGGAATCCTTGGTGGCTCCGCCTCCCATTCTGGACTGGCGGCCTCATTCCATCTCAGGCCCCCTCCGGGACATCCACCTAGAATTGGGATAGTCAGTGTTGTAGGTCAGGATTTCTCTACATACCACCAGATGGTATTGGAAGACGCAGGCCTCAACCTCGCAGGCGTAGCACTTCGTGAGGGAGAAACCCCAAGGAGGTATCTGAAGTATGATTCTGAAATGGCCAGAATAGGTTTACCGATAACAGAAACTAATGTCCTAGATGGCTTCTCACCCTTTTTGCCACAGGCATGGACCAGTCCTGAAGTTCTCCTATGTGCAGATTCAAACCCCAGTATTCAGCTGGAGGCTCTAAATCAATCATCTGGATCCAGAATTAATGCATTGGATACTAGCAAGACTTGGATCGAAGAAGAATTTGTGCATTTATCTAAGGCGATGAGACTGTCTGATATCGTAATACTCGACGAGGATGAAGCCAATCTTATTTCGGGAGAGAGGGTTCTGACTCAATCAATTTCTTCCATCATTTCCGGAGAGTCATTGCATGGAGGTATTGCTGCAGGTAAGGGCCCCAGAAGCCTGATCGTCAAGAGAGGAAGCAGTGGGGTCTTGGCCAATCTCCCCTGTGGGACAATCGCGCTTCCTGCTTACCCCATGGAGAACCCAATAGATCCTACTGGATTTGGAGATACATTCGCAGGAGCATTATTCTCTTCTCTTGTGGGTCACGAATCTCCGCTGAATGATGTTGAAGTGATGAGGAAATCGATAGTTCATGCATCAGTTTCTGCTTCATATTGTTCAGAGGGAATGGGGACCAAGGGAGTCAGATCATTGGGAAGAGGGAAATATCATGCTAGAGCAGACAGATACAGAAGAATAGTCGGAATATGACTACTCTAATCTCCTGACGCCTGGAATGTGATGCTTCTCCCCCTTTGACTGGGCTTTTCTAAGTTGCGAGAATTTCAGTCCCCCGCCTGGAACATTCAATTTTCGTTGTTCCCTGGCTTGTCCTGTAGATACCCTGTCGACAACAGAATACAACGCCTCCTTGGCAGAGATAGGATGAGTATCTTCGACCATGGAGTGCCTGTCGACAAGGTCCGCTTGATGATCTTGATCAC
This sequence comes from Candidatus Poseidoniales archaeon, assembly GCA_028283505.1. Classification (GTDB taxonomy): domain Archaea; phylum Thermoplasmatota; class Poseidoniia; order Poseidoniales; family Thalassarchaeaceae; genus MGIIb-O5. The sequence goes on along the minus strand of JAPOFX010000009.1, from coordinate 35,143 downwards.
TCCTCAGTCTGATATACTGGGAAGTCTGAAATCTCTCCCCTTCCCGGGCATTAACCCCGTCAGAATCTCCATATTGGGACGCGTAAGTCTCTTCTTTGCTATTTCTTATCCTGCTCCTGGGCCTCAGCAAAGACTCTATCCAACTTGGTTTACTCCTCTCCTTTACTGCTAATCCACGGCTTAACCTACCTCCGTTCATAGAAGCTACAAGACTTGAGACTCCTGGGTAGTCATGTAAATCTGTGGTTTCCCTACCTGTGTTTTTGAGAGACTTTCTTGAATCTGCCTGTTTCGCCTTAGCCTGCCTTACTACACCTGGGACACACTCCTCTCTTACTGCCTCTTGAGTGGGGCTTGGAAGTAAGCCCTCCCATCGGTAATCGGTAGTCGGTGCACCATGTCGTGAATGTGCCCTCCTGATCATTTCTGAGCTTGAAGGAGACCCTATCATGGCGTCATTAGTCGGGATGGTTTCCGTGGGGCTGTCAAAGCTAACAAATGAGTCTGTCTGCGGCTCATGTTTAACATCATCATCAAACATACTACCGAAACCAAACATATCGGAGGGCTCATCATTAATCGAATCAAATCCATTTTGAATTTCTACTGGGCGCTCCTTCTCCCTATACCAAGAAGCCTCCTCCCTTCCCCATGCCCTCTCATAAGCCGAAATTGCACTATCCCTAGATGACTTTGAAGTCCCGACATATGACGTAGGTTGACTCGTCGCTGTGTCGTTTTTTGGTTCAGACTCCTCTTCTCCCTCCCCAAACATATTGAAATCAAAACTCATGCTCTCGGAAATCTCAGGAACCTTTTCTGTTGAATCAATCGTAATTTCGGCCTCTAAGCAACTTCCAACGGTCTGTACCTCCGGAGGGGATGGAGGCCAAGGAAGAGCCTTTGCTGCAGGTATGCCACCTGCATCCTGGAAGGCTGGAAATATAGGAATCTCATTTTCAATTTCTTCCAATCCTACCCTAGCCTCCTCCACAGTTAATCCCCTGCGTAGTCTATCTGTCATAAGGCACAGCCTCATCAGAGAACCCTCCCTTCCTCCGATCATGTGCCTGGATTTATCCTCGTCTTCTATCACGAGAACAGAGCTCCTCAGGCGGAAATAGGATAATGAGGCAAAAGCTCCAGCTAAGGAGACGGCCCAACCGATTGGAGGCACTAGGATGGAATATCCTATGGCGACTACCAAAGCGCCAATTACAGGCGTTCCCGAAGGCAAGATTGGGATGTTTATATGCCTCATTTTGGATATCGTATTGAGATCTATTCTGAGTCCTTGGCCTATTCTATTCTCTATTGTCAGCTGTCGCTGATTCAGAACAGCAATGAAGTTCCCTCTCATCCCGACCAAACTTAGGTTTCCAATTAGCTCAGATTCACCTTCCATTCGGTCGGGCTTATGCCCGACTGAGTACATCCCAGTTGTTGAGTGTCAGATTCATGGTATAAGCTCTGGGGGTGATGCTTCATTCAATTGCTCTCTTACAGGGTAATCTAACTCATACCGGTGATACTTCGGAAATAGTTCCGAAGATCCTCATGGGAATGGCGTCTAATTGAACAACAATCACCAATCCGCTTCCATCCTTCCTGACTACCAGGGGGGTTTCCCAGTCAATAGTGATTAATTCACCATCAATTTCTGTAATCCTGCCAACCTTGAATTGTAGATTTATGGAAGCATGAACTACGTCGTTTATGGACAAAATCCTCTTTTGAAACTTTGTCGTGTTTAGCTTGTATGTAGAAGAAGTAACCTCAGTCAGTAAATCGGAGCCATGGTGAATTATCAACGACCCCTTTCCCAATGAATTCTCGTCCACCCCTCGAAGCGCTACACCAACTCTGTCTCCGCTATCGGCCTTTTCAACATCATCGTCCATTACCTGAAGGCTTCTTACTACACCGATGTTACCTCCTGGGACAATCTCTATCTGGTCATGCTTCTCGATCGAACCAGACTGAACGTACCCTATACCCACAACTCCTATTCCCTGGACGGTAAACCTCTGATCAATAGGAACTACAAGGCCATCATTGCCTTCCCTTTCTACATGCAATGAGAATAACTTCTCTCGAAACTCATGTGGCTCCAGAGGCTCCTCAATTATGTCCCATCCTAGCTCCGCCTGATGAAAAATGAGCCTAACTCGGTCGGGATCTATCCAACTCTCCGATACTTGATTGATCATTGCGAAACCCGACTCGATACCAGAACTTTTCATTGCTACTAAGACTTCTCCGAGAGCCGCATCGATCTTTGTAACCTCAATAAATCCGACACTAGAGACATTTAGGACTGAAAGTAGGGGCCTGATACTTTCAGGATGCTTCAGAGGCCTCAGGAGGGAGAGGATCCTAGTCTGCGTCGAGCCAGTATCCTTGAAAACATAGGAATCTATGTCTCTGGAGTCGCTCCTCTTAGCAATCGATTTGGCAAGGTCATCGGAGCCATAGAAAGCCACATTTACTACCGTCATGGTATCACCGAGACAATCATCGACGCATGGCATCACGGGCAGACTGGGCACTATCCCATTCAGCACGCTCTTCATCGTTAGAAGGAACAAACTGAGGGACTTCTATCGGTCTCATTTCATCGTCAATCGCTACCATGAAAAAATAACCCGAGCAAATTAACTCAGGGTCCCAATCTGACCTTGTCATTCTGCATGACCTAACCAATACTCCGACAGTCCTTGGTGACGTCCAAACCACCTTTCCTATGGTCCTGATGATATCGCCTTGGTATGCCGGCCTCTCGAATTTCAAAGCGTCCACGGATACTGTAACGAATTCCTCATGGGCGAACTTGCTGGAAGCCAGCCCTGCAGCTCTGTCCATTATCGACATGAGGTGGCCCCCGAACAAAGTATTCAGCGCATTCGTGTCTCCTGGAAATACCTCATCCAAGAGTACAACGGGCTCAGTTGACCTCGGCTCTCCCATGCTTCTCAAGCTGATGCTGGGGTCTGCCCCCCTTCAATCCTCCATTAGAAATCACAAAAAATCCCCATTTCTACCGCTGTATTGAATCGAAGAATCTCCTCGGACATGTATGGATGACGACTCCTTGACATGGAGAGAGGTAGTAATTCAGGATCCGGATGGCGGAGATTTAGTTCTCTGGCCCCATCTTCCGTGTGTTATCATGCCGAGTAAAGTGAGGTCTAGGAAAAAATGGGATGGATTAGCTCTCACAATCTCCAACAATGACTTTCTCTACATGATGGAAGATTACGAAAAGGAGAAGGAAAGCCCCGGAGCCAATGTTGAGGCTGCAATTACGTCGGGAACACTGATTTCGAGGCTGTTGAAAGATCTCAGAGAGTTGGACATTGATGGCCCCCACATTCCTGACCCTGAGACAGTCAGATTAGTATCTCATGCTGAGAATGCCAGAGGGGGTCTGCCAGTATTTCTTATCGAGCCAGAAATCGATGATGATATGTGGTTCGAATGGCTTTCCAAATGCGCGGAAATGGAGGTTAAAATAGGATCATTGCTTTCTAGGCTTAGCACGTCAAAGAGGTGGAGGAAATATGCTCAAAATGCAGTACCTTTGATCGAGAAGGATAACGATATAGACTCCGAACTTGGAGCCGCATCGGCCACATGCTATGCTTGGGAACAAGAATCAAACAAAGACATAGGGGAGGGCTTGCTCTTAGAGAAAAATGTGCGTCTAGCATCGAGGATTAGAGGGGCACTGGCCAATCTTAGGAGCAGTAGCATTGATGATGATGAAACGTCACAGCCCACTCTGATGGTACCCGTGCACCAAGCCAGACTCCAATCATTAGCAAAAGCAATCAGTAGCTGGCCCGAACCAGAAACAGTAAGGAGAATGAAAAAATGAGCATCACACCAAAATTCACCACCGAGACTCAAAATTTCAGATTCATTCCAGCAGTGCCAATAAATCATGATGATGCAGTGTCTCTGGCATCTGGAACGAAGGCAGGAGACTACGTCGTCGTCTCACACGAGCAACCAAGGGCCACCTACGTCATTGAGCCCAATGGCTCTATTTTGGTACATGGATTATCCAGGTTGGAGGTTGCAGAGTTGGCAGTTCAGGAGCTACTTCTGACAATGGGGCTCCCACTTGAGGGCCTGACAGTGGAGTCTGGCGAGCTGATCATGAGCTTCTCATTAGGGAAAGATGTGAATTTGGAAATTTCTGAGAGAAGGTTTGCCGATGTAGAATATGACTCACGTATAGAGGCACTTAGAATTGACGCATCGCTCCATAATGCGACAATCATTCTGTTTGACAATGGAAGGGGGGTGGTCTTGGACCAATCCTCCAGAAAGGTGTCTGAGATGGCTGTAAGGCACTGGGCAGAGAAGCTAGAAAGTGAAGATGCTCTGATGTGAGAAGATGCTGGTAGATGGAAAATGGGAAGGTCCTATAGTTGATCAGCATATGCATCTCGACAGGGAGAATAGATTCATCTCTGCAGCAGAGGAGTTTTCAAGAAGCGGTGGAACGGAAATTTTTCTGGTACACAAGCCGTCATTTTCAAAATCATTACCAACAGATCTGAATGGATACAGGGAAGTTTACAGAGACACAATCAAAATGGCAGAAAGCGTCAGAGAAAAAACTGAATTGAAGGTGAATGTAGTCTTAGGCCCCCATCCCGTAGTCTGGGATATCCAGGCCAATGATATCGGAGTAAAAGCATCTTCAGAGCTCCACATATCAGCAGTTGGACTGGCTCTCGATATGATTGAGGAGGGGGAGGCGGTTTGCCTCGGAGAGGTTGGAAGGCCTCACTACCCGGTTTCAGAGGATAGGTGGACAGAGGCAAACGACCTCCTTTTGGAAATAATGAGAATGGCATCAACATCTAACTCCCCCGTTCAATTACATGTTGAGGAAAACGGAAATCAGACTTGCAAAGATATTGCCAGACTTTGCAATAGGTCAGGATTACCCAAGAAAAGGACAATCAGACATTTCGCACCTTCTGACATCAGCGATCAAAGGACCTCGGGACTCCCGGTCACTGTCAGCATGGGAAAAGGAAGCGTCGAGGGAATATGCTCCTCAATCAGAGACAATTCTTCACCATGGGGGATGGAAACAGATTTCCTTGATGATCCTAGTAGACCAGGTGCTGTTTTGGGCCCCAAAACAATACCAAAGAGGACACATCAACTTTGTCAGGCACTAACAACGAAGGAATGGGATACAGATGAGATTGAGAGTTGCATGCTCAATGTCCATGAAAAGTGGATCAAAGACACATATTTCTAACCAAATTTAGTTTTTGGTGTGAATGTCATAAAGGCTCCTGCAATAAAAAAAGCCAATGATGATGCAAAGAATCCGAAACCGGAAAGCCCTGGATCAAATCCTAACCCTTCAATTCCCATTTTCCAAACTGGGCTGTTAACTGGCATGAACAAAATCATCAGCAAAATGCCGATACGTTGCCTTAGGAGCACAAACATCGGAGCACATACTCTCTTTTCAAGTACTGAGTTCGAACATCTCTACAACCGAATCGGTTTAGAGATAACATATGCTCGCCCACCATGAGCGCCTGTAGTGAAGGGGTTATCACAAGAGGTTTCCAACCTCTTGTCCCGGGTTCAAATCCCGGCGGGCGCACCACACGAGACACTTAGAGTGAAGCATTGAAACGCTCCCCTCTCTGCGGGGGTTCATGTCGGATGAGATTGACTCTAAGACTAAGGAATCAATGTCTGTGACATCCATAAGTAAAGACAACTCAGATCTTCTCGAAGAAAGACAAGTTGTCGGACGCAAAATATGGAGGATTTTCCCATATGTCATCAGATACTGGCAGAGGGCACTCGGCGGGTTGCTAGCAAACATGGGTGCTAGGGTTTTCGATCTCATCCCATTCATCGCCATAGGAATGGCCGCTGATTATTACAATCCCGATAATCCTCAATTCACAAATTCTAGGGTAGAGAGTTTCGTCACTATAGAATCAATACCCGATCTTGGCCCAATAAGCTCAACAGAGCTTGGCTTTGGTTTGCTTATATTTGCATCATTTGTAATTCTAGCAATATTCCAGGGATTTAGCAACCAACTCTGGCAATCTATAGCATACAAGGCTCAGCATGACATTAGGATGGATGCCACAAGGTCCCTGTTGAACATGGAAGCATCTTATTTTGAAACCCGTCAAACTGGAAATCTGATGTCTGTCCTTTCCGCCGATGTAGCTCAACTTGAGGATATAATATCAGATTCCAGCACTAGTATCATCAGGATTTTCACAACTTTGTGTACGGCATTCGTAATCCTCTATTGGATGTCTCCATTGCTCTGCATGATTCTTTTTGGCCCACTGATCATGATAGTTCCAATGGTCATCTGGTTCTCAACCAGAGTACAGAGAAAATATCGTAAACAGAGGGAAAGTACTGGCGGAATAATTGCTATCCTTGAGAATGTCCTATCTGGAATAACCATCGTTCAAGCGTACAACGCGACCGGATTCGAAAGAGACAGGGTTGAGAAACAGAGTGGCAATTACAGGGATCAGGCCGTACAGGCGGCGTTTATCAGGAATAGATTCATTCCGGGTTTCCATATAGTGGCAGGAATCTCATTCGGACTTCTAGTCTCCGCAGGAGGATGGCTGATGAATTCAGGCGAGATCAGTGTTGGGCAATTTGTAACATTCCTCCTAATATCCACAAGAATGACTATGCCATTGTGGATTTTGGGGATGCTTTTGAACCAGCTTCAGAAAGGAGAAGCTGCATCTAGAAGGGTTTTCGCAGTCATCGATTTGGAGCCTTCCATATTTGACAGAGAAGGTTCAATCCCACTGGAAGAACCAATCAGCAGTGTCTCATTTCAAGACGTATCGTTTGCATACCCTTCCTCGATTTCAAATGTCCTCAATGGAATTAATCTGAGCGCCTCCTCAGGGCAATTTCTAGGAGTCATGGGACACACGGGAGCCGGAAAAAGTACGATCCTCAAACTGATAGAAAGATTTTATGAGCCACAAACAGGAAAGGTGTTGATTAATGGAAGAGACATCAATGAATTCTCCATTGAATCAGTCAGGTCAAGAATCGGTTTTGTATCTCAGGAGCCATTCTTATTTTACGGAACAATCAGAGACAATGTAGCATATGCGAGGGATGTAAAAGAGAGCGAGATTCTAGATGCTTTGGAACTGGCAGGTGCATCGGAATTCATATCCCAACTCTCAAACGGTCTAGATACGATGGTAGGCGATAGAGGGGTAATGCTGTCTGGAGGACAGAGGGCGAGGATCAGCTTGGCGAGAGCATTGTTGAAGGATCCAGATCTGTTGATTTTAGATGAGGCAAGTGCGGCTCTCGATGCCGAAACAGAGAAGAGAATCCAACAATCGCTGTTTGACGGCTCCAGTGGGAAAAAGAAGAGGATCACTATCGCAGTTGCCCACAGGCTTGCTACAATAAGGAATGCTGACGAAATAATCGCTATGGTTGATGGAGCTATAGTTGAAAGGGGTAAGCACGAGGAATTGCTGTCCAACGAAAATGTATATGCATCTCAGTGGTCTATACAGATTGGGGAACTAGACTCATAGGTGAGCGATTGGTAAGCATAGATTGGTTGGTTGTAGAGCCCGGATCAACATACATAGGATCCACTAACCGTGCAGTCTTGTTTGGAGCTCCCGGCCCGAGGCATGAAGTATCAATACAATACCAGTTTAAAATATCCAACAGGGCGATTAAACTCTCTGAGATTGCAACTTCCGTGGAGTCTGGAGAGGTGGACATATGCTCAGAATCAGAGTGGCAGCTAGCATTTGATAGAGGCCTTATCAGTGAGGGAATGGGGATCGAAGTCCTTCAGGATCGTCTGGCGTCATCATACTGGGGGAAGATTTGCGATGGGAGGCCATTTCTTCAGAAAAACTCCAGCCTGATGGTCTGTAGGGAGTGGAAAGGAAGTGATGCCATTCCAAGATACCTCCCTGCAAACTCTGAGACTGAACATATGGTAAGAGTCGTGAGAAAAGAAACTAGGGAGCCAAATCCCATGGCCCCTAGATTGCCTATTAGTCCTCCAAGGTCTACTATACTCAGGGAAGAGGTATCAATTATCCTCATCCTGGGGATAATACCCTCATTCTTGTGGGCCCTATTCAATGCGAGTCCAGGCTACATTGAGACCGGCTGGCCTGGGCTGGTCCTTGGGGGGTTAATCCTAGGACTGTTGTCTGGTATTATATGGAGGCCAACACAGCCAACATGGTGGTCCGAAGGATCACAAATGTACCCGAGGAGGTAGAGGTCATGAATGAGGCAAACTCCAGACTAATCTGGACATATATGCAAGAAGCCGGAGGAATGTTGATGGGAAAACTACCTCCTTCCAAACACCATCCAACCGGTAGAAACCCATACGCTTAGGTTGCTGTTTGTGTGAAGAAAAAGTTTGGAAAGTCATACAAGGATATCCCAGATGAAGTATTTGATGATGTTATTGAATACATCAACTTTCTAGTGGAAAATCCATCATAGAATCATCTAGATCTGTCATCTATTTGTAATCCAGATTTTCCGGAAAGCCTTCTCCACCTGCCACGTAGCACTCCCATTCCGTAATTCCAATGCAGGGTGAAGGTTACAATCGGAGATAGGAAAACTGTAACTGTGTCTTTACTCGGAGAGCTCCCCTTAGCAGAACCATACCACGCAATGATATTGTACAAGATTATCAAAGTTGGAAGAGTATGGGCACCTGCTCTTGGAAGTCCAAGAGGAACCGCAGACAGGCCAATATCCCAAAATTCTGGCCATGCTATTCCTCCATTAGCCACACCCCATATGAAGAACACAAAAGCAGAAAGTACGAGTGGAGGGAAAAGAGCGATCATTGTGTGCGTGAAATGATGAAGTTCACCATACCTCTCACTGGCCAATGTTCTGACCAATCCATAATTTGTGATTTGCTTCCTTACCCTCGCAAGATTTCTACGTCTATGCCAAATCACAGACTTTCTGTCTGTCCATAATTTATGGCCAGATATCCTTATTCTGTGATCTAGAAGTACGTCCTCAGCTCCAATAGCGCCGTCATCAAAACCTCCTACCTGCTCCAATACCGATCTCCTGTATGCGGAGTTAACTCCTGGTAGCTGGGTTACTTCTTCCAACTCCTCTGACCCTACCTTTCCATAGTTTGTCCCGGCAGTAAAGATAGCGCTACAGAAAGTAACGTCAATCACCCTTTGCCATAAGGTGGACTCATCAGGAGGGGCAAAATTCGGTCCACCAACTCCGGCAACTTCATCTCTATCGAACCATCTCACTAGATTCTCGACCCAATCCTTTGGAACAATGACATCATCATCTGTGAATAACACTAGTTCTGACTCGGTCTCCCTCAAAGCTACATTACAGGCATCAGCTCTTGTCATAGATCCTTCATCATCGATGTACCTAATCCCTCTAGACTCTGAAACTACCCTCCCCTCGTCCCTTTCTGGGCCAACTACAACGACGTCAACCTCGGGGTATGTTTGAGATAGGAGCCCATCCAATGCGATACCTAACTCAGCATGGTTTCCAACTGAGGGAACGATGACGCATACCGAGCGAGCCATACCTCGGGGTAGGACCATGTTTATTCAAAACAACGCTGAAAGTCATGGGTCGTTAGTCACTCTTGGAGCCAAGAAGTATGTCCAACTGGCCCCCCCATCGTTGCTGTTCCATGACATTCTGAGCGGAAACTTCTCCTGAAATTCAACCACTACCTGCTCGGTAAGGCCCCCGGCAAGCTTTCTCGTCAATGGGTCTAGGAACTGGAGAGAGTATGTGGAGTTGGTTGGAGAAGGTGAGCTTAGCTCACTTAGCTCACCTGATTCAAAGGATACCGTCACACTCTCTCCAGCCTCTTGATCAGCAGAGATAGTCATTTTCGTACTATCAAGACTTAGGTTTACCAGCTCATTGACCATTTTAGCTGCTCTTAATGCCCTCGAAAGCTTGTCTGAGCTGATAGTGGCGCTGTTATTGAATGTCAACTCAGGGGTTTTGGGTTGAGTCATAGTCCCAACGTCGAGTCCCCTGAGGATTCTGTGAACCTCTCCTACTCGGACATTAATTGCACCTACTGCATCATCGTAGTCTATTTCTACCAGATCACCCGGTCCGGCCAGGCTCAAGAGGTCCCTCATCTTACTGAGCTCAATACCTATCTCGACAGGCTCTACCTCATAGGTCTCGAAACACTCATCGCCAATGGTAGCGGAGAGCAATGCCACGTGAGATCCGTCGACCACAATGGTATGCAATCCCTTTTCTCCCCAGACTAGTTTAGCTTCCTCTGCCAAGACGGAAAGGAGATCAATAATTTCCCTCATAAGTTGGGTATTTGCAGTCACTCTCAGCATCTTATCGCCCCTCTCAGACGGGAGGGGGTCTTTCATCCTTTAGAGACGGCCCATAGGGCCGATTACTGGTATTCCCTGAATTTCTTGCCACAATTTTTGCATGTGCAGACCTTTGTCTCCGGCTCATCAGAGCTTCTAGTTTGCATCAAAATAACGTAAATCTCATTCTTGTCACACCTAGGACATCTTATGTCTCCGACTCTTAGAACTCCTTTGCCCCCTTCATCCTCGACAACTTCAGTAAGGTGCTTGAGGTCCTTTGTCTGTCCAGAAGACCTAGCCCTGCTCAAATCAATAGTCTCGCCTGTCATTGGGTCGGTGAACTCTGCTCCCCTGCCATCTTTCCCTGTCAGTGGACCTTCATATCCACAGGTATAGTTCGTACATCTAATATTCCCGTTCGGCTCCATAAAACCCAGAGTTCCACATTCTGGACAAAACACTGCTTCATCTCCTGCCTCAACACACAGACATACCAGTGCTGAATCAACTGACTATTCAACTATTCTACGATAGGCGCGCAAAAAACGCCTATGACAGCATTTCAATGGTTCCACGATATCCAATCATCGCCAATCCAATACTCCCAATTATCGTCACTAACAAATACACGATCGCGGAAGTTATTGAGCTATCCGAGAACTCGACGTAATCCATGGCGAATGCCGACATTGTGGTGAAAGATCCAAGGACCCCCGTCGCCAAAATTGCTACTGCACTCTCACTCACGGCTAAGCCAGCAGACATAGCCCCGAACATGATCCCCAAAAGAAGTGAGCCCAATAGATTGACACTTATTGTCGCGAAAGGCGCGGAATCAGTACCAAAAGAGCTTTGCACAGCATACCTAAGCGACGCCCCGATAGCTCCTCCGAGGGCGACGAGAGCCAAAAGACGTACATCCATGAGACGACATTGTGTTACGGTCTTTGACTCCTTCTGAGATCGACGCTGCTTCCGGACCGTTGAAGGGTGGGGACCTGATGCGGCATGCATGGAGATTAGGTTTGACTGGAAACTTTCCAGGGTAGTGGATGAGGACGGAAATGTCCTCGACCAACTAGAATGGACATCTTCACACTCTGCAAATTCGTTAGTTGAAAGGCTTTCAGACCTTCAATCAGGAAGGCTGACCCCCGAAGCTAGAATCCTAAGGGACAGATTCCCTGATGCGGTCCCGAACCCTCTTGGGGCCATTTCCGATGGAAACTGGCCCGAGTTGACCAAAGAAGAATCCGAAATGCTTTCACATGCCTCTTTGATTCTCGCTAAGAGGGGAGTGGCGAATGCAGCAACAGATCCAGATAGGAGACTGGATATGCTTTCATCCGCATCAACCGAACTGAGGTCTTCCTGGACAACTCAAGAATCAAGAGCAGTGGAGTGGGCTGGGCTGTTCTTGCATGACCTTGACTTGGATGGAAGGAGAGCGGAAATCCCGTTGTGTATTGCCGAGTCAGAAAACATATCCGAAGCGGCAGTCAAACTCGGGGCTTCTATTCCCGAGCACTTGCCAACTGATTCTGAGTGGTCTGCGATGAACTCGCAAGCCAGAGGGGTGATTTCCCTTTCTGAAAGGTTGGCGTTGAACGAACAGGCCACTCGAGAACTGGCGACTTCCCACGTGCCCTCCCTATCTTCCCTGATAGGTCCGCTCGGAGCCTCTAGGATGGTAGTTCTCGCAGGAGGTAGGGAGAGATTGGCTAGGATGCCCAGCGGGAGCCTTCAGGTTCTCGGGGCATCTGGGGCGATGGCGGCGCATAGGAGGGGAGCGCCACCCCCTAAGCACTCCCCAGTATTGTTTTCCATGCCACTGGTCAGTAGGTCTCCCCGTTGGGTACGTGGAAAAATTGCCCGATTCTTGGCTGGAAAGTGCTCTATTGCTGTCAGAATTGATCACTTCGGCGGTCAAACTTGGGATGAGGATCAAGTCAGGGCAATTCATGCCCAAGCAGAAGAAATTAGGGATAAATTCCCCAAGCCTAAGAAGAGGGGTTAGCTGATGCCTAGAAAACCGGTATCCTTGGGATGGGGGATAAGGAGAGAAGGAAGGACATTGTGGTCGAGAAATTCAACCCGAGGAAAGTCAGTCGGGAACGAGAGAAGGAAGAGGGATGGAAGGATTGAGTGGAGACAATGGGACCCCTCCAGATCAAAGGTAGCAGCTGCACTCCTCATTACATCCCAAAAAGCATCAGAATTACTCCCCGGGCCAGGCGATACCTGTTTGTATCTGGGAGCATCATCTGGAACTACTGTCAGCCACATTCACGATATGGTTTGTGGGTCAAATAATCACCATAACGGACAGATTATTGCGGTAGAAATATCTCCAAGAATGATGAGGGACTTGAGCTCTCTAGCGGAAGATAGGCCAGGTCTAATTCCAATTCTGACCGATGCTAGAGAAACTCCAAGCTATGCACCCCTTATGAGAGAGAAAGCACATTGGATCCATCAGGATCTGTCTATAGCGGATCAAGCAGAGAACTTCATTACAATCGCAAAAAGCACTCTTCAAGCCGGAGGAATAGGGTTACTTAGCCTGAAAGCAGCCAGTGAGAGACATTCTGAAGGTGACGATTTTAGTAGATTTTCGAGCGCGGAAAAACTACTGAAAGAGTCTGAATTGGAACTGGTTGAGAGGATAGATATCAGCAAATTCCAGGACCAGCATGTGGTTTTTGTGGTCAAGCTACTAAAAGGCGAAAGAACCGATTAATCCAAAACCAGCGGCCGCCAAAGCAAACATCACAATCGACAGATAGTTCATGATGAGGCCGGCGATTGCCATACCCTTGTTCAACCCGTTCATCTCCGAAGCCTTTCTGATTCCAACATGGCCGAGTATCACGCCCCCAATGGTGGAAAATGGCACAATACAGACTGTGAAACATAGAACCGGTGATGATATCCAGGAAATCCATGTTACAATTCCCAGTACCATACTCCAGGTCGCCTCGTCATTGCTAGGCTGCATCATCATCATCGGTTGGACGTACGGCCCGCTCTGACCTTGTTCCCCACTACCTCCCTGGCTCGGAGTACCTGTCAGGACACCTTGCGCGCCGGAATTCTCGGTGTCTCCCCACCATTCCCCTTCCTTGCCTTCTTCCATACATGGTCCACCGGGATAACCGATATGAGCTTTCTTGAAATCCTAGATTCAGGATAGATATTATCTTTGAGTTCCTTGCACATCAGGGGTCATGCCAGAGCTACCGGAGGTGGAAACCGTACGAAGGGGCCTGACTCAGCATTTGGTTGGAAGGAGGGTAGTCGACCTTCAGTTGAGAAGAAGGGATCTTAGGTTCCCCTTCCCTGACGGTTTTAAGGAAATAATTGAGGGCTCAAAGATTACATCAATAGATAGGAGAGCAAAGTACCTATTAATTAGATTGAATAATGGTATAACATGGCTTAGTCACTTGGGAATGAGTGGTAGATGGACGCTAATAGGTGAAGGAAGGAAAGGCAGTCCAGGAAGGTTTTCTCACGGTGCAGTGATTGGGTCTGGTGATGGCCCTCATGATTGGGTTGTGGCACATCTTGATGATGGGGGGAAGGCGGTGTACTCCGATCACAGGAGATTCGGAATAATGGATTGCTTCTCAACCGAGAATCAGCTGGAGAACAGATTCATCTCAATTCTAGGTCCCGAGCCGACACCAGACAGCCTCTCACCGATGGATCTGGCAAAATCACTCAGAGGGAGAAGAACTCCAATCAAGTCCGCTCTACTAGATCAAAGGGTAGTGGCTGGTCTCGGAAATATCTACGTGTGTGAGATTCTACACAGGTCTGGAGTTTCTCCTCGTCGTGCGGCATGCAACGTCGCCGGTAAATCAGGAGTTTCCAAAAGGATCGAGAAAATAACCTACAACACACATGCTGTTATCACCGAGGCTATAGATGCAGGAGGGTCCACTCTTCAAGACTTCAGGGGTGTTGACGGAGACGATTCACTGGGCTACTTTCCACACAATTTTGGCGTGTATGGAAGGGAGGGCGAGGAATGCACCAAATCCGGTTGTAAAGGAAAGGTAAGGAGGATTGTCCAATCGAACCGCTCTACATTCTATTGTCCAAAATGTCAAAATTGAGGCTACATTTATTTCCCTCTTTCACTGGAAAAGATTCATGAGCAACGCTAGCTTATACTCAAAATTGACAGCCGAATTCATCGGAACTTTCTTTCTAGCTTTGACAATATGTACAGCTGCGGTACACGGATCTGCCGGGGATTACGCCCCTTTTGCAATCTCGGCCACACTAATGGTAATGATTTACGCTGTAGGTCATATTTCTGGAGCTCATTTCAATCCCGCAGTAACTATTTCAGTTTGGATTAGGGGGGCATGTGACAGAAAAGATGTCGCTCCATACATAGGGGCTCAGCTATTGGCGGGGGCACTCGCCGCCTTTGTGTCTCAGGAACTCCTGTTTTCAGAGACAGCTGTCACTTCGATACAAATGAATACAACGAATGCTATTTCAGCAGAATTCCTCTATACCTTTGCTCTAGTCTACGTAATTCTGAATGTTGCCACTGCTGAGGCAACGGAGGGCAATTCATACTATGGGGCCGCGATTGCATTCGTGGTTCTTGCAGGGGCATTGACGGTTGGAGAAATTTCTGGAGGTTCATTCAATCCAGCAGTAACAGGCGCTTTGTATGTATCCGGTGTCCTAGAGCTCTCCGACCTGTGGATACATTTGGTCCCACAATTCCTGGCAGGATTGTTCGCAGTTCAGGCTTTCAAGGCATTCCAGTAGTCTAATCACATGTTTCTTCTGAACTTCCCACCGCTCTCGAACAAGGCTTGAGTGACTTGTCCAACCGTGCAAAAATCAACTATTTCCATCATTACTTCGAACAGATTTTCTCCATTTCTGGCGGCTTCCTTCAGCCTTTCGATGCCAATCTCGGCCATCGCGGAATTATTCTTCTTGAATGCCACATTTCTCTCTATGACCATCCTCTTTTCATCTTCATCGGATCTGGTTACCTCAATTTCGAAGTTTTCAGCAGATATAGACTCTGCCTCTGAGTCAGTGAATGTGTTCACCCCTACGATGGGAGTCTCACCAGTATGTTTTCGATGCTCATACAGCATCCCCTCGTCTTGAATCCGATTCCTCTGGTAATTAACTTCCAAGGCCCCCAGAACCCCTCCTCTGCTGTGCATCTCTTCGAATATCTTGAGAACTTGCTCCTCCACTTCGTCAGTAAGAAATTCAGCGATAAATGAGCCCTGTAGTGGGTTCTCATTACGTAGCCAGCCGTATTCCTTAGCTAGGATTAGCTGTATGGCAACAGCATCCCTAACAGTGTCCTCTGTCGGTGTCCCGAAGGCCTCATCCCTACTATTCGTGTGAAGGCTGTTCGCGTTGTCCGAGAGCGCGTAGAGCGCTTGAAGAGTTGTCCTGTAATCGTTCCATGTGAATTCTTGTGAGTGGAGGGATCTTCCACTGCTCTGGATGTGGTACTTCAGCTTCTGTCCCCTATCTCCCACACCGTATAGATCCCTCATAGCGATAGCCCAGATTCTTCTTGACACCCTCCCAATTACCGCATATTCGGGATCCATTCCATTCGAGAAGAACCATGAGAAATTACGTAAGAACTTGTCAGCATCTAGTCCCCTCGATTTGAATAGCTCTACATAAGTCAGTCCATTGGAAAGTGTAAGTGCTGATTGTGTGATAGGATTCGCCCCCGCCTCGTCTATATGATATCCGCTGATGCTCACGAAGTAGTGGTTCCGGACATTGTTTTCAACGTAAAACTCAGCAACGTCACCCATCATCTTCAGGGCAGTGTCAAGGTTGAACACAAGTGTATTCTGGCCCATTGCCTCTTTCAGTTGGTCGGCTTGCACTGTCCCTCGAACAGTCGAAAGGGTGGCAGCTCTAATTTTGGAGGCCTCCTCATCTGTAGGTTCCCTGCCCTCCGAATCTACGAACTTCCGCATCTGCTGCCTTATTGCTACTTTGAAGAAGGCAGCCAGATGCCACCAGTAGTTACCATTGATGGTCATACTAACAGAAGTGTTTGGTGCGCAAAGGTCGAATCCCTCAAACAACTTATCCATCTCATCAATAGTGCTTATACTGACCCCTGACTCGCAAACCTTCCCAAAAATATCCAAGCGTTCTTGTGGATCATTTCCATACAAGCTAGGGGAGTCGAAAGCCACTGAGAGACGATTGAAGTCTTGATCCTTGGAAAGAAAATGATATCTCCTATTTGTTCTCTCTGCACTGCCTTCGCCAGCGAACATCCTGACAGGAAGCTCGTCCTCCCTCCTGAATGGGAAAACCCCACCTGTGTAGGGAAAGGACCCCGGAGCGTTCTCCTTGCGAATCCACTCCAGCCTTTCCCCCCAATCCTCTGAAGTGGGAAGTGCCACACGTGGAACCTTGGTCCCAGACATCGTCTCATGGGTAGTCTTGACTGGGATTTCCCTTCCTCTGACTGTGTAGCTAGCCTCGCCCGATCCGTAGGCCTCAGCCATGGCTTCCAACCTCTCCAAGGCCTCCCAAGCCTCACTCGGGACAGTTTCCCTGATTTTCGATGCCTCTTCTTCCAAGTCCTCGATAGATGAAATCTTTCCAGACTCCCTCAATCGCTCTGCGGACGCCTCTAGTCGCTGGACTAATCTAACTGAATCACTGACCTTCGACGTCCTACTGTGATACCCTCGAACCGCTGACGCGACCTCTGCTAGGTACCCCTGCCTTTCGGGGGGTATAGGGGGCTCCCGAGTAGGAAGCCCGTCCACACCCAGCCTGGGCTTAGACGCAGTGAAGCTACATCCGTACTCATGGTTGAGTATCTCAGAAATCGCCTCCCATAGCCTATCAACCCCTGCATCTGCAAACTGACTTGCAATGGTGGGTATGACCGGCATGGATTCCGGGCTATCGTCAAACGCCTCTCTGTTTCTCTGGAATTGCTTTCTAATCTCGATTAGGGCGTCTTCAGCGCCAGCCCTGTCAAATTTGTTCAAGACCACGATATCAGCGAAGTCCAGAGCGGCCAGCTTCTCTAGTTGACTCGGGGCCCCGTACTCCCGGGTGGTAACATACATCGAGACATCTGATACTTCAGTTATCGCATCATTTCCTTGCCCTATTCCACTTGTCTCCACGATTACCAAGTCGAATCCTACTGCTTTGCACACTTTAACCGCCTTGCCAACACAGTCTGCAATTTCCCGACCACTGTCCCTGCTGGCAAAGGATCTCATGAATAGGTTTGAATCGGATAGAGAATTCATTCTGATTCTGTCTCCCAGAAGTGCCCCTCCCGTCTTTTTTCTTGTAGGATCAGTAGCTAGCAGTGCCACTTTGGCACCTGGGTTATCCCTTCTTATTCGAAGCATAACCTCATCCATCAGACTCGACTTTCCTGCTCCTCCTGTTCCAGTCACTCCCAAAACCGGACACTCCTCAGAGATCTTCACCGAGCGTACTCTGGTTAGCGCCTTCTCAAACTCCTCCTCCGTCGAGTTTTCGGCCATAGTAAGTAATTTTGAGACCGAACCGTGATCATCTGCCGAAACAGGATCCCGCAGGGACTCAAACCTAGAAGCATCCATGAGATCGATTTTTCCCGCTTCTTCCATGGCATCCTTTACCATTCCGACCAATCCCATAGTCCTCCCATCCTCAGGCGAGTATATTCTTCCGATGCCGGAATTCTTCAGATGATCAATCTCATGAGGGAGAATCGTGCCACCTCCACCTCCAAACAGGAAAACATGGCCGAATCCAGAATTTTCCAATATGTCACTGGTATGCGTGAACATCTCCACGGCCCCCCCCTGATATGACGTGATTGCAACCGCGTGAGCATCCTCTTGGATTGCGGCTCTAGCCACTTCATCAGCTCCTCTGTCATGGCCTAAGTGAATCACTTCACACCCCTGACTCTGCAGAATCCTCCGGAATATGCCTATTGCCGCATCGTGGCCATCAAAGATAGCCGCGGCAGTGATGACTCGAAGGGGCAACTGGTCACCCGCCATGCTTTTCGGACAGCACCACCAGACATGAAGCCGACGGAAGACGTAGAAATGTGGATTATAGGTATCGATACGTTCGAAGACGATATTCCGGGTCATAATTCAAGAACCATGGCACGAGGTGAAGTTTGGGGTTAAGGCGTGCTGTGTCCAAGGGATGGGTCGGAACTGGTGGCGCATACCGGCCAAACTCGGTCAGCATTCACTGACCACGGCATCTCGCACTGCCCGAGCTGTTCAGGCATGCTTCTGAATGCTGAGGCCGCCGCGAACTCCATGACTGAAAGCAAATTGAGGAAGATGCACGAAGCCTTTAGCAACGACTGCGAGGAAGTCGACTTGGACTGCCCCTGTTGCAACTCAAAGATGAGGGTCAGGAATATTATTTTCAAGAGAATAAATGGAACAGACATGGAACCTATCGAGATAGATGGATGCCCGGAGTGCAACACCGTCTGGTTCGATGCGGGGGAGCTTCAGAGAATTGTCAATCCAGACAGTAAGCCGTATGATGATACTGAAGTTGAGTCAACGGCTCTTGCATTGGCAGTGGAATTATTACTCCAACTTCCATTCGTATTTCTCTAATCAGAACCATCCGATAGCCAATAGCCCAGCGAAAACGAACATTAGAATCCCCATGGAGCCATCAATCAGATGGGCATTTGATCTGAGCCTCTCAACGCCATTTCCCGAACTTAGGATAGTGGCCACAGTAACGTACCATGTTCCATCTATGCCCATTCCAAGCGCCCCCATCCCCAGAAGGGTCTCGATACTTACGTCCGCCTCGATAAAGGGAGCATAGAGAGCGAGCATCCAAGCCAGGATTTTGGGATTGAATAATGCAATCATGAAACCTTGGAAGAAGCCACTCGCTTGGGAGGGCCCAGCATCTTGGTTGTCTCCAAGGGCGGGAGGCTTAACCAATGAGCTCTTGATGAATTTGAAACCTAACCAAAGTAGGACGACCACTCCCCCCCAATGAAGGACCAACTGGGCCCCTTCATGCATGGACAACGCAGTCGCAAGACCAAGTGCTGCAAGGAACGCGTATATCCCGAAACCAATCCCATGACCGAGTCCGGCGACGATCCCTTGACGCCTCCCCCCTGAAATTGTATTGCTAAGTATCACAGCTAGGGAAGGTCCCGGGCTCATTGCCCCAAGCATGAACACGACCGCTAATGCGGCCCATGCCTCAGGACTCATTCAAACCCCTCAGGAGTACATCGCTTCTATCTCTGATGACCAGTTCTCTCTTATCTGCTTCCTTCTAATCTTCAAGGTCGGAGTCAACTCGCCCTCATCCACACTCAAATCTCGAGGTAGTACTGTGAACTTCTTTACTTGCTCTGGGTTGCTAAACTTCCCATTAAGCTCGGCAACTGACGCTTCGAGCTGTTTGTATGTGTCACTTCCGACGGATGTGTATTCCGACAGATCATGGCCCAACTCAGCGAGCTTAGCGAGTTGTTTTGCAGGGTCCTTGGGGACCTCTGTAGCACCATCGAGGCCATGGACGTCTCGGAGAATGGCGCCAACGTCAAGAGTAAAGAGGGCACTGCAGTACTTTCTGTTGTCGCCAATTAGCATGCATTGCGACACAACTGGGATGGATTTCATAGTCTCCTCAATCACTAACGGGGCAATGTTCTTTCCAGCCGAGCTTACGTAGATCTCTTTCAATCGACCCGTGACGTAAACGAATCCATCCTTGTCCATCTTCCCCAAATCCCCCGATTTCAGCCATCCATCTTCCGTCATTGTGGCAGCCGTGGCCTCTGGATCCTTGTAGTAACCCGGCATAATGTGCCTCCCATTGAATTGGATCTCCCCATTACCATCTTCATCAGGATCGGCGATTCTGAGTCCAGTACCTTCGAATGGCTTACCTACTGATCCTATCCTGTTGTGTGCTGGAGATCCCAGTGTAGCGCCAGCAGTAGTCTCGGTCATGCCATATCCCTCGAAAAGAGGCACTCCAAGCTTATTGAATAGCTTGAGGATATCTGGATTAATAGGAGCGGCTCCAGTAACTGCGAACTTGACATTCGAGAAGCCTATCTTTTCTTTTGCCTTCTTTTTGATGACCCCGCCTAGTACTGGTAAGCTGAGTAGCCATGTGGGGGGAAGGCCAGCAACTAGGTTACTGTATACCTTTTCGTAGATTCTCGGGACCCCAATAAAGAGAGCAGGCATCGCATCCTTAGAATAGTCAATTGAGTGCAGAGGATTGTCGACCACGGTCATGTGCATCGCGTCCCTAATCCAGAGATGATTATCTGCAACCTGCCCGAACACATGGGCGCAGGGAAGCCAAGAAACATACCCATCTCCGGGATTAAATTTAGCCAGCTTTCCAATGCACTCCAACTCATATTCGAAGTTATCATGGGTCAGAACAACTCCCTTCGGATTTCCGGTTGTCCCAGAAGTGTAGATGAGGGCGGCTGTATCGGAGGGTTTGATTCCTGAAATCCTCTCCATAACTGCATCATCAGGGATTTCCGATCCCATTGACATGAAATTCTCCCAATCATGGGCATTCGGGTGGTCAATAGCTTGCATGGAGGACATGGAAACAATCACCTCTACCTTTTCCAAAGAGGGCATTGCCTTCTCGAGGCGATTCGTGCACATTTTTTCTGGATCTCCGTTATCCATGGGGTTTGTCCCCACAAAAACCACCTTTGAATCCGAGTTACCAACTACCCATTCGACCTCCTCAGGTGAGCAGGTATGGTAGACCCCTACTGCGGCCCCGTTGCAAAAATTGGCAGCTGCGTATGCCGCATACCACTCCATTCTGTTGTAGGAGTAAATGCTCAGGTTATCTCCAGGCTCAAAACCAACTGCAATCAGTGATTTGGCCATTTTCATGGTTACATCATAAAAATCCGACCATGTCATTCTTACCCAGTTTCCGGAGTCATCTTTGTATGACAGAGCTACAGCATCCGGCATGTTTACGGCGTTTGATTTCAGGTACTCGGGCGTCGTCTTGGCGTCCATGAGGCTTTACGGGACATCAGTCGACTTAACTCTTTACTAGAGATCGATGAAGTATTTTTCTTTGTTTCAGGGCAATACTGCCCGAACGTTATCGCGCCAGTCGGCCCCTCCATTCCTATTTGCTAGAGGGGATGCTGGAGACGGATGCCAGCAGCCTTTGACATGGATGCCACTTCCCCCAAACGTATTCAATGCCCTTCTCTCGGCAAACTTCCCAATCCCGATAACGCAGTCTGCATTCAAGGAATCCACTACCTCTTCCAGGTGCTTATCACACCTCTGCAGTAGTTTTCTTGCCGTCCTCCCAGAAATTTTGTCCGGAGTAACATTCACTCCCCTCTCCCCGTTGAGTAACATGAGCGGGCAGTGGTTGAGCAAGAACACGTTCTCGAAGATTCTGTCCGAGCTACCATATGTCTCTGCGAGAAGGCCCCAAATCCTTGTTCCAGAAACCTCCTCTCTAGGGTATTCAAGACCAATTACTGGCCTTTTGGGATGGGGTATTGGTGGTTGCTTAACCGGAATGTTGCTTATTCCGAGGATGTCCCTCACCATGCTAGTTGCAGCGAAGGGTATGCCCATCTGCCCCATCCCATGTGGCCCCGGATTCATTCCGAGCATCACAGTCTTAGCACCTCTTCCCCCAGAAATCTGAATGTACCGTTCATGGATATCCCATGCGTAATCCAGAGGGTTATAGACGCAGTCCACTGAACCCTCCTCGACAAGCATGCTGCCCAGCTCATCAGCATCATCCCTGAGTCGGGAAGCAGATCCAAGTAACCTCTCAATCGACATAATTCCACTACTGTTTGATATCCTCTAAAGATGCGCCCGAGATATGCAACAGTGATTCAGGTGAAATGGGGAAAACCGTCTGGGCCGTCCCCCCTGCTCCCCAGATTGTATCATATTTCATCAAATCCTCGTCCATCAAGATATGGGTTTTCTTGATGTGTCCGAATGGGGGGACCCCTCCGACCCTATATCCGGTGTTTTCCTCAACATATTCTGAATCTGCCATGCCCGGTTTGTAACCGAGTATCCTTTTCAGCTTACGCTTTCTATCGACTCTGTTGGAGCCAGATGTAATCACAACAACCGCGCACTCCTCACCGACGAACACCACTGATTTCGCAATATGGGAGACTTCGCATCCAAGTTGATTAGCGGCATCCTGAGATGTCCGTGTCCCGTCCTCGTAGATTCTGGCATTGGCTGAGAAACCCATTTCGAGACACTTTGATAGCCATAGCTCGTGACCATCCATGACGTCCAAGAGGGGTCATGAGTATTGATGGTTAGGGATATATCGAATACTAGAGGTACTTGTGGAATATGTGTAATATTCATGACTGGCTAATGACCGGCAAAGCTCATGTCGTGGCCCATCGGACCCTATGGGACGATAATGTCATTTATCCTAATTTCAACAATACCTCTCAGAAACCTACTTTCCAGAGATGAGAAGGAAGAACGCCTCAAGCTATCCGAACTACCCGCTGAAATCAGGGAAAAGGGATACGGGTGGCACATATCGCTATTTGTTGTCATGTACCTTTACAAGGCTGTGATCGATCACCACAATGAGCCAATTAAAGCGAGGGTTGGAGGCTTTACACATTGGGTTCACTCAATAGAAGGGGATTTCACAATCTGGGCCCAGAACGCATTCAAGAGCGACATCCTGACCGATGCATTGTCCTTCCATTACCTCTATGTGTACCTGTTCACGATATGGTTTCTCCCGATTTACTTCATCATGGTAAAAGATCATGTGATGGCGGACAAGGCCACTTTGAATTACTTCGTGATTTATGTCCTAGCGGTCCCGATGTACCTGTTCTTCAACGTGGAAGTCACAAGCTCGTTCATTCCCGGCATGCAGGCATTACTCTACCACGATTCATGGTACCTCGAGTTCTTCACGAATAATGACCCCTTGGATAACGGTTTTCCAAGCTTGCATTTCGGCTTACCTGTTGGACTGTTGATCATCAATAGATTGCATTGCAGAGATCTCGGGATTCCAATCAGGGAATGGAGGCATAGGGAACTCGACATGTTTGTGATGGTTAATGTGGGAATCTACTTCTTCAGCATACAGTATCTCGGAATCCATTGGATAACCGACGTTGTTCCGGGTTTGATACTAGGGGTAATATGTGCTATCTTCTGTCATACTTGGCAACCGATTCTTCGAAACAGGACTGTCCATGGATGGAAGTCTCTAGTTCCGAACAAAAGGGCACTCTCGACTGCGACAATATTCACCATTCTATGTGCCAGTCTAATGTTTCACGCAACAGTTGACGGCCCCGGGGCAGATGATGAAGTACCAAATTTCAGGTTAGGTGAGGGTGATTTCATCATCGACACAGTAGAGGTCCACAGTTTATCACACCCTGTGACCGTGGAGGTGACAAACCTCGCAAGCTCCCCCTCGCCCGGGCCTCAGGAGGGGATTCTAACTTGTGTCATTACCGTTCGGAGCCAGGTTGTAGACCTCTTTGAAAGAGGAGGGTTCTCCGAGGGACATGATTTCTCTAGCCTTCTACGGGCCCCCCATCATTCGAATCACACCATTGGCCCCGGGGAATCATTTGTCACTGCAGTCGATACAAAGACAATATTCGACACGCATCTGGTAATTTGCTCTTCAGACCAATCGTCCTCGGAAGTAAGGATTAACATGCACTACTTCGATGATGAACTGATTTGGTCTGCTGTTGTGGTGTCATTGCCCGCCTTCTTTGTAACAGGCCTGGTAATTGACTCCAGAAGGAAGCAATCAAGTCACATTGAAGGCGAAGATTCCACCCATGTAGACTCCTGAAGCGGCCCCTAGGCCTATCCAGACCCCTATCCTGAACGCGGGATACGCTTTCCTCCATACGAAAATTGACTCACGGACCCATATTAGTATCACTGGTACGAACCATACGAAGAAAATAAGCTGAGGTAGCAAGGAGAACAGTATTGAGGAAAGAGATCCAAGAAACATCTCAACTTTAGCATCGAATCTTCCTTGCAAGAAACAAATCGCCAAACAAGCAACCGTCGCTATAGCGAACGGGGCCAATAAAGAAAATTTCGACTCAGTAGTCAAGTATTCAGACTTAACCAGATATGGGAGGCAACCGGACACGAAGCCCAAGATACTGGGGATTGCCACAGGCCACAATGGAGGCTTGTCCCACTTCACGAGGCTTCGTCTCATTTCTCACCAATGAAGTCTGGTATTTCTCCGAAAGGTTTTCTTTAGATTTCTTCATCTCAGATAACATGCCAAAGGGGGAAATCGTACTCGGATGCCTAGCTCCTCACCCGCCTCACGTTGTTTACGCTGAGAACCCAGAACAGAATGAGCCAGTCTCAGAGGGTGGCTGGGAGACCCTGAGGTGGGGCTACAACAGGCTCGCAAGGAAACTGAAGTCAATAGACTATGACGCCCTTGTGATATTCACGCCTCACTGGCAGACATATATCGGAACGCACTTCCTAGGTCTCCCTGAGTTCAAGTCCAAGTCAGTGGACCCCGTATTCCCAAACATATTCAGGTACAATTACGATATCAAAGTCGATGTAGACCTAGCAGAAAAAATGCGCGAGAAGGCATCGGAACACGGGATAATTACCAAGATGATGAGAAATCAGGACTTCAGAGTGGACTATGGGACCATCACTTCGTGCCACATGCTCAACCCAGACTGGGACAAGCCCATCGTTACCATCAGCAGTAACAGGAATGCCCACTACTACTCTGCAGAAGTCATGAATGAACAGGCCGCCGCTCTCGGAAGGGCTTGCGCAGAGGCAATAGAGGAGAGCGGAAAGAAGGTGGTCATGATCAGCAGTCATAGCCTCTCCCACAGGCACTTCGTGACAGAGTCACCGCTTCCGGAGGATATGAGCAAGGAGCACATATACAACCACAGTCAATACGTGTGGGACATGAAGCTGGTCGATTTGATGAGGGAAGGGAAGATGAGGGAGCTAATCGACATCTTACCGGAATTTACTGAGCAGACTATAGCCGAGACTGAAGCAGGGGGCCTTACTTGGATGATGGCAGCGATGGGATTCCCAGAATACTCTGCTGAAATCTATGGATACCAGTCTGTCATCGGGACTGGTAACCTCGTAGCCGCATGGGACCCTAATAGCGTCACCAGAGAAATAGTACTTTGAGGTGTTTGAGATGGAAGACGCTGAGGTACTTTTCGGAATCTACTGCCCACCACATCCCCAGCCCCTACTCTCTCCTGACGCCAATCATGGATATTCCAAACTCAGGGCGGCCTTCGAAACCTGCAGAGAGAGGATAGAGCAGAGCGATGCCGACCTTCTTATTGTCTACTCAACCACTTGGCCCAGCATAATAGGCCACCAAATCCAAGCCCACCCCGAACCAGAGTGGGTTCACGTTGACGATGACTTCCACTATTTGGGAAGCATGCCTTACAAGTTCAAAATGGATGTGGATTTCGCCGACTGCCTAGTCGAATCTTCTAAGTCCCGAGGGCTTCATTCCCGAACAATAGCTTATGATGGATTCCCAATAGACACTGGTTCTGTTGTAGCCCTTAAGCTTCTTAACCCCGACAATAGAATCCCCGCATGTATCGTTTCCAGCAACATGTACGCAAACAGGTCTGAGACAATTGTCCTAGGCAAATCGATTAGGGACGCCTTATCGAAGCAGAAAAAGAAGGCAGTTGTTGTCGTGGTCTCGAGCCTGTCCAATAGGATGTTCACTGAGCACATAGACCCTACAGAGGACCGCATCCACAGCCCCAAGGATGACGAGTGGAACAGGAAGATACTCGAGTTTTTCGCCGATGGCAGGCTTGAGGACCTGTCCCAGCTTTCCAGAGAGATCCACGGTCAGATAAGGGTCCAGAAGGTAGTGGCTTACAAGCCGGCCTGGTGGATGGCCGCCACCATGGGACAGCACAACAACTACGATGGAGAGGTCCTAGCCTACGAGGCCCTACACGGCTCAGGGGGGGCCGTGGTGACACTGACCCCGTCTACAGGATCAGTAGGCGATAAGGAATTCGATGAGGACGATGTCGAGTACTACCACGGAGACAGAGACGTTCTGAACAAGGGGATGCTCTGATGGACACCGAATATACCGATGAGGAACAGAAAAGCTCCATATTCTCCCATCGCTTAGAGATGTTGAGGGAGCTTGTGGAGGCTCCTGATGAGGTCATAGAGGCACTCTACAACTCCTATGGAAAGACTATGTTCACAAATGCCGGTGGAGCGGTAGGAGCTGCGGCTGGAGTAGCAGTGGGAGGCCCGGTAGGAGGGATAGTTGGAGGAGTCATGGGGAAGAAAACGGCAGGAAAGATGACCAGCCAAGACGGCCCTTTCACAGCGGAGACGGGACCCTCCGCAATGGGCACATATCCGCATCTCAGGAGGGTTGGAGACTTAGTATTCGTAAGTGGTATGGGCCCAAGGTCACCGGAGACAAATGAGATTCCCGGAGGCCCTGTGAGGGATGACTCAGGCCAACCACTCGATTATGACATCACAGCCCAGGCTCATTCTGTAATAAACAACATACGCTTGATACTAGAGGAGTATGGTTCTGGCTTGGAGGACGTGGTCGATGTGCTAGTTTTTCTCATAGACATGGACAGAGACTTCCAGTCTTACAACAAGGTCTACGCAGAGTACTTCGGTAGCATAATGCCCGCTAGAACCACCGTCTCCATAAACGCCCTGCCCTCTCCGATTGCGATAGAGATGAAGGTAATCGCAAAGGTGTAAATCCCCTATATCAAACAGTGGTTTCAAGATTCTCGATTTCCGAGGGGGTGCACCAAATGGGAGCTACTACTGGGTTGCATCGACTAGGATTCCCTTCAGGGATATCAATCCAGTATTCCATTCCATCAACAGGTCCGGGGTAGTCGGTCGCGATGGTGTGGGCACCTGAGGCTAGTGCAGCCTCAAACCGAGTAGTATCATTGTTATCTGGCTCGACCCCCCCGCTATCAGCTCTCGTTCTAACTATGAATCCCTCCTCTACAAGTCTGGTTATCTCCTCCCCATCTGTTATGGGATCGGTGAGGGAGAAGATCACCTCTTCCCCAGGGTATTGGCCTTGGGAGGTGAACATCGGGAACATCTTCGCTCCGACCAAACCCGGTCTCTCATCCATATACAAATCCCTCATGTCCCCTGTTGCCAGAAGTACGAACATAGCCTTTCCACGACACTCATCCATCAGAGGCCAACCCTCATCCAAAACAGCCCCAGTTAGATTTAGCGCGTTCCCACGTACATCATCAGGGGTTATAGTCAGATTGGCTGGCCAAAATTGAGTGATTTCATCCTCAATCTCCTGAAGAATGCCAGTGAGCTCTACTGTGGTCGTGATCTCAGCACCCTGCTCGAGCCAGTCCTTTGGCTCAACCCAAATCATGATCGGGTGATGCTGACTATTCTCCTGTGACCAGAGAAGGAGGGCCTCCAGACAACTTTGGAATGTGGGGCAGGTGGTCCCAGAGTCATACTGGTTGTGATAGACTCTGAGGCCCTCCCTAACGTCCCACCAAACGTCAAGCTCAAACTGCCTCACGCCTAGATCAGAGGCTTGCACACCGAGCTCTTGATGTGTATACATGTACTCCCTGGTCGGAGAGAAGATTGGCTCCACATGGTATGAGTTATGGGTCCCTTTCATCTGTAAGTGATTCATCCTCAGGGGATCCTCATCGGGTGAATCATCCGTAAGGGAGGGGATGAGATCAGTCCCCAAGCACCCTCCGAGCATTGACGATAGAACGAGAATCGCCGCAAGAACAGCCATGCCCCTCATCATGACGCCAGATGAGGCCCCATGAAAGAATGATTCGGAGTTCTAATGATTGATACCGCCAGGGCCATGAGCGTGCCCATGAGCCAACTCCTCTCTAGTGGCCTCCCTGATTCCCACCACCTCAACACTAAATCTTAGTGTCATTCCAGCCATCTGGTGGTTGAAGTCGACCGTGACCTCATCACCATCAACTGAGACGACAGAGAATTGTACTGGTCCTCGGTCGCTCTGCGCCCCCAAGACCATACCCGGCGCTAACTGCATGTCATCCGGGAACTGGCTCTTGGGCACCTTCTGAATCGCCCCCTCATCCCTCATTCCGTATGCTTTCTCCGGAGTCAGAGTGAACTCCCTCTTCTCACCGATCTCGGCACCTAGCATCTCCTGCTCGAACCCAGAAATCATCTGGCCATGCCCTACTAAAAACAAAAGGGGGTCACGTCCCTCGCTAGTATCGAACACCTCGCCATCAGTGTAGGATCCAGTGTAGTGCACTGAAACGACCTTGTTAACCTCAACTTTGTAACTCATAAGGCAACCACGTGGCGTTGGCTTCTAACCCTGTGGGTGGGCAATCCACCAATCAGGCACAGCCACAGCCGGGACCACAGTTGTCCATGTCCTTCTGCTCTGGGGCTTTGCGAACATCAACTACCTCCACGCTGAAATTCAGAGTCTTTCCGGCCATTTGGTGGTTGAAATCGACAGTAACTGAGTCATCTTCGATAGATGCGACCGAGAACTGGATCGGCCCCATTTCGCTTTGGGCCCCTAGGACCATCCCGACCTCAATTGCCATCTCCTCTGGGAACTGGCTTCGGGGGACCTTCTGAATGGCATCCTCGTCCCTCTCCCCGTAGGCCCTATCTGGAGTCAGAGTGAACTCCCTCTTCTCACCGATCTCGGCACCTAGCATCTCCTGCTCAAAACCAGAGATCATCTGCCCTTTGCCGACCTCGAAGGAAAGAGGCGCCTTGCCCTCGCTAGAATCGAAAACCTCGCCGTCGATGAACGTGCCTGTATAGTGAACCGATGCGATTGTGCTCTGCTCTATCTTGTTGGTCATGGTGTTCTGGAATATGCGCCCCTTTCTAACTCTGTGGGTTCCTGTCTCCCTCAGTAGAGGTACTGGTCGTGGTAATGTTCAACAAACATCGGGCACTCCATCGTGCATGGCGAGTAACACTGCAGGGGACCTAATCGACTTCTCCTACAGGCGCACTGAGGGCCTTTCAGACACTCTGGAGAGGAAGCTAGGGATGTTCTCAGTCGTGATAATTTCACTATCTGCCATGCTTGGAACAGGGCTTTTCGTTCTACCTGCGTTGGTTATGGTCGATATGGGGGGCGGGACCGTCCCAGTATCGGGAATATGGCTCGCATACATGCTTGCCGCACTAGCCATACTTCCGGCAGCGGTCTCCAAGGGAGAGCTGTCAACTGCGATGCCATCATCCGGGGGCTCATACGTGTACATCGAGAGAACCTTCGGTCCGCTAGTGGGGACGATCGCAGGTGCTGGACTTTGGGGTGCTTCGATGCTGAAGACAGTCGTCGCACTTGTTGGATTCAAGGCATATATTTGGGCTCTTGAGGAGCTTATTGGCATAACTATCGATATCGAGATAGCCGCCCTGATCTTGCTGGCTCTCATCACGATCATCAACATACTAGGCGTGAACAAGATCAAGAAGATACAGACTCCAATAGTGGCTCTGATGGTGTCATTCATAGCGATTCTATGCATCTGGTCCATCTTCACCCTGCCAATGAACTGGGGAGCTGCCTTCGGGAACGGTGCTTACGGCGCTGGATGGGAGGATGTTGCCCATGCCACTGCATTCGTCTTCGTGGCATACGCTGGAGTGACGAAGATAGCGGCTGTCGGAGGGGAAATAAAGGATCCAAGTAAGAACATTCCGTACGGGATGATTCTGTCCCTGCTGATTGCCTGCGTCCTTTACGTCATGGTGACGATAGTATTGGTATCAGCAGTGGATCCCTCTGGATACCTTGACACCGACACAGGCAAGGCGAGGGAAGACCCCGTGTACGTATTTGCGGAGGTGGTAGGGGGATCGACGGCGGGTACCGTCTCAGCGGTTTTCGCAGTCACCGTCCTGACCTCCTTAGCGCTTGCTTCCCTGATGGCAACGTCTAGGTTCCCATTCGCCATGGCAAGAGATAACCTACTCCCAGAATCACTAGAGAAGGTCCACCCTAGATACCAGACTCCACACCTTGCCATTGTGGGTACGAGTGTGTCGATGGCCCTTGCCATCACACTCCTGCCAGTCGAGGAGATAGCGAAACTCGCGTCCGGGTTCAAAATCATGATATTCATGACCATCAATGCCTCAGTGATAGTACTAAGAAGGGCTTCCGAAACTCACACTTGGTACCGCCCCGAGTGGAAGTCTCCGATGTATCCGTTCATTCAGATTTTCGGAATACTGAGCGGGGCGCTTCTCCTCTATGTTATGGGAATGACCGCTGTCATAGGTGGTCTGGCTTGCTGTACGGTCGGGGTCCTAATTTACTTCCTGTACGGCAAGGAAAGAGTCCGTCCGGTGCTGACTCCCTGGAGGACGGTTCGTACTGAGATCACAAACCCGACTCAGGCAGAGCGTGAGAAGAGATGGCTGGTTTTCCACAGCGTTGCTGGCACGAAGGAGAGATACTCCGAACAGATGACAGAAGGCGAGTTCGTCCACGCGATGAGCATCATCTCTCCTCACATGGACAGGTCTGTTGTCAGGGACCTGTTCCATGAGATAGACTTGGACGGTAACGGAATAATAGACCTAGACGAGTTCCTATTTGGCATCGATGAGGACAATCTTTTCGGTGATATTTCTGAGTCCGAGTGATTTCGGCTCAGGCGTGCAATTGAAGACTTGAACTCCTCTCGTTATAACCCGGGTGAGCCAATGGCGATAGCTGGACGTGCGAAGAAAGTAACTACTCATACCCTCCAGGAGATGAAGAAGGCAGGGGAAAATATCACCATGCTGACTTCCTACGATTACTCCCTAACTAGGCTTGTTGATGGAGCAGGGATCGATGTCATTCTCGTAGGGGACTCTGCATCCAATGTGATGGCAGGGAACGATACGACGGTGCCCATCACCTTGGATCACATGATATACCATGCTCAATGCGTCGTAAACGGAGTAGAGAGGGCACTCGTCGTAGTCGACATGCCGTTCGGGACTTACCAAGGGGACACAAAGCTCGCCCTCAAGAGCGCTATCAGAATTATGAAAGAATCAGCTGGTCACGCGGTAAAGCTTGAGGGAGGAGTAGAGATTACTGACTCAATCAAGAGAATTCTCACGGCGGGCATACCAGTCATGGGGCACTTGGGACTTACGCCTCAGTCAATCTACAAGTTCGGCACCTACGGAGTGAGGGCCAAGGAGGGCGAAGAGGCAGAGAGGCTAATCTCAGATGCGCTCGCTTTGCAGGATGCAGGATGCTTCGCAGTCGTGTTGGAGAAAATCCCGGCCGAACTAGCCAAGATGGTCAGTGAGAAGCTGCAAATCCCAACAATCGGCATCGGAGCTGGGCCCCAGTGTGATGGGCAGGTGCTAGTGCTTCACGACATGCTGGGCATAACTAAGGACTTCTCCCCACGCTTTCTCAGGAGATACGCAGATTTGGGAGACACGATTGACAAGGCTGTCAAGCAATACATAACAGATGTCCGAAGTGGTGACTTCCCCAGCGAGGAAGAGAGCTATTAGAGCCTCCCCCAACCTTCAAGGACGCCCGCCCACTAGTGGGGTCCGGTAAACATGAGCGAGCTGTGGGTAGAGAGGCACCGTCCCCGTACAGTCGATGATATCAAGGGCCAGAAACAGGTCGTTGACCGACTGAAGGCCTATGCTGAGAAGCGCTCATTCCCTCATCTGATGTTCGCAGGCCCTCCTGGAACTGGAAAGACCACTGCCGCGATCGCATTGGCAAGGGACGTATTCGGGGATGACTACCGCAGGAATCTGCTTGAGATGAATGCAAGCGATGAGAGGAAGCTGGAGTCAATCAGGACCAAAGTCAAGCAGTTTGCCAGGACCGCTCCAGTTCCCGGTACGACGTTCAAGGTCATATTCCTTGACGAGGCGGATGCACTCACACCGGATGCACAGGGCGCGCTCAGGAGGATAATGGAGCAAAACGCCCAAACATGTAGGTTCATCCTCTCCTGTAACTACTCATCAAAGATCATTGAGCCAATACAATCGCGATGCGCCGTCTTCAGGTTCAGGCCACTGGCCGACGATCAAGTCAGGTCAATGGTGGTGTCCGTGGCAGAGGGCGAGGGAATAAATCTCGACGAGGACGCTGCCGACGCAATCGTTCACGTCAGCCTGGGAGATCTCAGGAAGGCGATAACCTCCCTTCAGGTTGCGGCTTCGATGGATGAGCACGTCTCAAGGGAGATTGTCTATGAGACAACCGCCACGGCCCCTCCCGAGGAGCTTCATCGCTTCTTTTTGGCCTGTAGGGAGGATGGGTTCCAACCAGCTAGAAGGAGGCTGAGGGAGCTGTTGGATCGCTTCGGCCTAGCTGGTACCGACCTGGTAAACCAGCTTCACCGCGGGTTGGGAGACGTCCCCTTCCTAACAGAGGGACAGAAGCTTTCGGTCACTCAGACCATGGCAGAAGCAGACTTCAGGATGGTCGAGGGAGGTGGCGAGGCTTTGCAGCTGGACGCGATGACGGCCAGGCTTTGCACTCTGCTTTCTCCAGAGATGAAAAGCTAGCTAGTCAGTCACTATGGCGAAGACGGCAGCAGGAGTGATTCTCTCCTCAGGAGTTCCTATGATGTCCGATATCCTAGTTGGCTCGGGGTTAGTGTCAATCACAGGCGAGGTACCACAGGTTTGAACATCGTTGTCTGAGCTGGGCTTTCCGTACAAGTACGCACCATATCCAGCGGCAATGTGCCCAGCCCCGATGACCGACATCATGGCCTGTTCAATGAGGGAAGTGGTGGTCACCCAGCTTCCTGTAAGTGCGGTTCCCAGACCGAGTAGCACCGATATCGACGACATCAGGAAGGCGAAGTGCATTGATGCGGCGTTCAATGAAGGTTTTGCGATGGAGACACCTCCCGCGCCGGCGATGAAAGCGCCGAAAAGAAGTGGGAACAGGGCGGTCACATAGTCGGTTGCGGCAAAAAAGGCTATTCCTAGGGTTGCCAACATTCCGCCTGTCATTATTGACAATTGGGGCATGTTGAAACCTGCGATGGCGTATCTTGACATGTTGTACCCGATTTTGTTGGAGTATATTATGTGCTGTTTGGAAGTAGGCCCGAAAATCAGCCACTATCCTGTCTGACTGATCTTAATCTTCCAGTCCGCAGTCCACTTGTTTAATTCCCATGGCCCCATGTTGTCCCTAGACTCGCTCATCTCGATGTGTAGGTCATAGGTCCCAGGGCCAAGTAGGCCCAGATCCCATGCCAAGGAGACATCCTCGGCCCTGTTGGAGACCTTAGGCCCAAGATTCGTCTTTCTGGTGATAGTGGTCTCGTTACCCCTGAGCCAATCCCCCTGGTCCTGCTCGTCGAAGGTTTGCATGGCTTCTGTCAAATTACCCGCGGTGTCGTTTGCGAGGATCAACGTACTTCCCTTGTGAGTCAGTGTAATCAGGACCTGAGCGGTCTCGGCGTCGATGTTGTCCGCAACTCCTAGCCCCATCACCACATGGACCTCGTCTCGATCAATCTCAAGGTTGTATTCACCACCTCTCCAGCTTGAGTCTATGATTCCGTCCGACTCCTGAATGTCGATTCCGTTGGATGTAGTTGGGGGAGCGATGTCGCTCAGAGGCGGGTTCGAGAGGACGAAAGTCAGGGCCAGCCAAGTGAAGACGAAGAGGAAGCACGCCCTGAACCAGTTCCCACCTGTGTACAGCTCTACAATCCTAGACGGCAGTACCAGCTTGTGCAGTGACGGGACAGTCGCGGCAAGGGAGACGGGGAGCACCCAATGGATTCTGCTGGGCTCGGTCGTTGTGGGCATGAACACGTATCGCATGAACAGTGCCACACTCAACCCATAGATTATGACCAGCCACATCGAGTAGGCGTCTGCCACCTCCTTCACAGCGTGCTCATCGGGCTTGAAAGGCTCCAGTTCACGGCTCTTGGACTCCTCCTTGTCCCCGGGCCCGCCACGCCCCCTCTTGCGCTTGTCGAAGGCGCTCGCACGCATCGCGGTGTCCACGTCCACCATGGCTATCGCCCCCTCTCGGAGGTGCTCACCACATCAACCCTGTGGGTGCGAGACACTCTGTCGAGGACGCTAACGCTCAAATGGACGGTGCTAGTCCCCCGAGTGTCGCCGGGGTGGCGTAGTTGGTAGCGCGTCGGACTCATAGGGTAACTTTCTGCGGGGGGCACAGCCCCTCTGGAGCTAGTCGATGAGCGCAACAGCCTAACTGAAGATTGTCTGAGACATCCGAAGGTCGCGGGTTCAAGTCCCGCTCCCGGCACCACTCTGCACGCTATTGATAATCATAGTTCGGAAAACAATTCTTGAATAGTACGGGATTTCAGAGGGATACGGGCCATGACGCTGAGTTCACTCAATTGGGTAAGTCGGTTTACCGACCAGACCCCAGGCGATGCCGAGAAAGGAGGCACATCGAGGCAGGTTCCCGGGGCCTGTTGGTCAAGGGTCGATCCCACTCCCGTCCCAGAGCCCGTCCTCAGGCTGTGGTCATCGGAGATGGCTGAGGAGCTCGGGATAGGGGCTGGGGAAGGAGACGTACTGGGCGGAAGCAGTTTGATCGAGGGAATGGACCCCTACGCTCAGAGGTATGGTGGC
>JAPOFX010000008.1 GCA_028283505.1 Candidatus Poseidoniales archaeon | reverse complement strand
TTCCTGGGAGTCATGTACTTCATTATTTTCAGGAGAGTATGGCTGGTTGAGGACCCACTACCCATGCCCGGGTTCGAAGCGACTCTGAAGATGCTTGATATCGCATCGGATGTGAGTACGGGAGCGGCCGACGCAGCGAGGGAGTCTCTCAAAACAGTGGGCATATGGACCATACTTACAATGGGATTCATGTTCGTCATCGATTACCCAGTAAGGTGGGGAAAGAAGCTTGCAGGGGCGCCTAGCAGTATTGCTGATTGGTTAGCTATGACACTTTCTGGACAGGATTGGGGACTGGCTTCGGTCTACACCGAGAGGTGGATTCACCAACCTAGCAGACTGGAAAACGGGTACGCGCCGTACAATGGAATAACTCCCTACTCGGGCTCCAACCCGTTCTCATACACGTTTCTCGGAATCGAGCTAAGCCCCACACTTCTGGCGATCGGGTGGTTCATGAAGTTCAGAGTTGCCTTCTTGGTAAATCTAGGCTCAATTGTAGCGTGGTTCTTCCTTGTTCCCTTGGTCGTGATTCAGGATGTGCCAGTCTACGATCCATCCCTTGGGGCCTATGTCAATATCACCGATTACTCGGACTCTTCATCCAGTATTTTCTACCCTACAATACAATGGAAGGCATTCTCGTCAGTGGTCAGAACAATCGCAATCGGTGCCATCCTTGGAGGGGGGATGTTCGGCCTCGTTAAAATGGCCCCCACCTTCATATCGATATTCGGTGACATCACAACAGCATTCACGGGCGATAGGGGTGAGGAGTTCATCGAGAACAAGGGATGGTACGAGTGGCCCCTTACACACATACCGGTATTCATGACAATCTCGTTCTTTGCAATGATAATCACGTTCCTGATAGGAGGGTTCCCTCTACTCCCATCCGCCATATTTGCAATGGTCCTTATTTTCACAACGTTCCTTCTGGGTGCCATCGCTGTTAGGGTAATGGGAGAGACTGGTATTGAGCCGGTGTCAGGCACCTCTTTCATCGTACTTCTCATGCTCCTCCTAATCTTCCTAAATGCTGACGTGGGGCTGGATAAGGAGGAATCCGTACTCATCGCACTTGTTGGGACAACCGTCTTCGGTTCTGCCATCAGCATGAGCGGTACTGTCGTCGGCGATTACAAAAACAGCCTATATATCGGCAACAGGCCTTATCATATCTCAAAAGGTAACATCATGGGAGTTGTACCAGGCGCCATCCTTGGGGCGGCCGTGGCTATTTTCCTGTCCAAGCTCCTTGCTGATGGCACCATAGACCTACTGGCGCCACAGGCAAACGCATTCGCATACTTCACTACCATACTAGCCGAGGGGCAGGGTGACTGGGGGGCACTCGCTCTTGGATTTGCTCTCGGTGCCTTCGTGGAGTGGGCGACAGGCATGGGAACGTCATTCGGATTGGGGATGTATCTCCCTACTCCAGCGACATTCCCAATGCTTCTCGGTGGCGCTGCTCGAGACTGGTGGGAGCGGAGGAGACTTCAGCCGAAAGTCGACTCTATAAGAATCGAAAAGGGTGCACAGGAGGCAGAGAGAGGGAGAGCACTAATGCTACTTTACACATTCATGATTGCGGCTGGCGCACTCACCGGGGAGGCGTTTTATGGTGTCGAGGCCGCCATACTTGCAGTCTTGGATGATCAGATTGGAACCAGTTTATCCAATTGGCCAGTAATCCGTCTCTCTGGCTTTATCATATTGAACGTCATATTAGGGGCGATGATCTACATCCTGTTCAGCAAAGCCGGAATCATAGGCTCAGGTGCTACTCCCCCTGAGAATAAACCCCCAGTTATGGATGCGGAGCTTGCGTGATGAGATGTCTGGCGGTCAACCAGGAAATGTCGGGCCATACGCACTACTCGCACTTGCACTTATCGCGGTATCCAGCGCGGGCGCGGTTCTGCAACAGATGGAAGGAATTCCACCTTTGCTCAAGGCTTCTTGGAGAATGTATGGGACATCCCTCGTCCTAGTTCCAGGATTCCTTTACCAGTTGAACGCGATAGATAGAGCTTCAATCAGCATGAACGACTGTTACCTTATTCTTCTTTCCGCGCTCTTCCTGGCACTTCATTTCGGTAGTTGGATTTGGTCACTCGACCACACGAGTCTGGTACATAGCCTCCTATTCGTTACCAGCCACCCCTTGGTCGTAGTAGCAATAATGCCAATCATTGGTTCTCAGGTGAGTAAGAAGCATGTTCTGGGAGCATCAGTGGGATTTCTTGGCGCCGCGATCGCCCTTCTAGAGGTGGATGGGAACAGCGAAGTCACCCTCATCGGAGACGCCGCCGCATTTTTCGGAGCGGTTACGGTAGTGGGATATCTGATGATAGGCAGGCATCTCAGGTCAGAGAGGAACACCCCTGTATTCGTTTATGCATTCCCAGTCACTCTTATAGCAGGTCTTTTTCTAACCTTAGGGTCAATTACTCTGGAGGGGACCGAATTGTACTCTTCGGTGCCTGAGGCCAGTGCCATTGGATGGGTCGACCTGCTCTGGCTTCCTTGGGTTGCTTATCTCTCACTTGGCCCGGGCCTGTGCGGCCATACGGTAATCAATACCGTACTACGTTGGATTTCGCCCCTAGTTGTCTCAGTCGCTCTACTGTTCGAACCAGTAATCGGAGGAGCGATAGGATGGATCATTACTGGCGACGCATACCTGGGTACCTGGACAATAATAGGCGGTCCCTTGATGGTATTCGGAGCCATTCTGGTCACACTGGAAGAAGGAAAGGGTGATTCAGAATCAGACACGCATTCATGAACCTCATGCCTCTCGCAGGTCCGTGAACAAAACGCATCTATTGGTGACCAATGACGATGGGATAGAAGCAGATGGCCTTATCGCACTAGTCACTAGGCTACACAAAGAGGGCCACCCGATAGTGGTTCTTGCACCACAGGAGGAGCAGTCTGCAACAGGGATGAAGCTTACACTCTCTAGCGGCATGAAATTCACCGAGAGGACAGATATCGCAGATTCCATAGCCGATGATAACGGCCCTCCCCTCAGAATGTTCTCACTTGATGGGAGCCCATGCGATTGCGTAATAGTGGCTCTAGAGGGGGGTCTGAAGTCTTGGGCTCCCGAAATTGATCCGATGCTTTGCATCTCCGGCATCAATCACGGTCCCAACCTATCGGTCGACGTACTCCACTCCGGAACTGTTTCCGCTGCCAGGGAGGCATCACT
This sequence comes from Candidatus Poseidoniales archaeon, assembly GCA_028283505.1. Lineage (GTDB taxonomy): Archaea > Thermoplasmatota > Poseidoniia > Poseidoniales > Thalassarchaeaceae > MGIIb-O5. The sequence continues at coordinate 62,203 of JAPOFX010000008.1, read as the reverse complement.
CTATGGCATGCCAGCAATTGCTACCAGCCTCGCAACATATAGTCACAGGCGGTTTGATGACAGCCTATCAGTGGTCGTCGATCTAATCGACAGGTGCTCAGGGTCCCTTCCCGACTCCCTCCCAAATCTCCTCAGGCCCAACGGAACGGCAAACTTTCCAAACGGGGAGGAAATTGGTGACGTGATATTGTCAGCCTTCCACCATGGGGACCTTTTCCTCAATGTGAACACTCCGGAGCAATGGAACGGCAAGGTCTCCACGGTGTCCCTCGGGGCTAGGTGGTACAGGAGCGCATCAGACATGGACGAGGCCCCAAGTAATGGTATCGAATTCGAGGTCGGTGCGGCGACTATAGTCGAGGAGGACATTCCAAGAACGGATTGTAATGCGATAAACAACAATTACACATCTATCACTCCCCTGGGAAGTTGGCCGAGCAACCACCCTCTTGGATTAGACAATGAGACCCTCAAACAATCAACATTGGAGTCTTCAGATGGATTCCCCTACTGGATCTGAGAATCAATGTGATAATGTACTATAGTTATGCAAGAGTGGCCCTGTAGCCACGTTTTCCCGAGGGAAATCGAAACCTCACCCCTGATATCCTGCCTATCCAAATCAAGTAGCAGGTCATCTGAGAGGATGAATCCACATTTCCCCTCTATGGTGGTATCCGATATGTCATCCCCATCTATATCCAGAACATAGCACTTAACGCCTTCATCTTGCCATTCGGAAAGCGTCTGGGCGATATCTCCACCTGATTGCCTAATGCCAGAAGAAACGCTCTCGAAGTGACCTATCGGAGGCACAGGGGTCTTGATAAGTGACTTGAAATGGCCAGATATTGACCTCTCATCGGGCCTCACTCCCCTAAGGTCACCTCCATCCAGAAACACTCTTCTGGGTATTCCATTGCCCATAAGATGTACAATAATTTGCGTGTCATCCCTTATGCCATGGGAGAGGAATAGTGCGGAATTTATCGCCCTTGCGATGACGTCCATCCTCCCTCCAGATCCAGGTAGGTCGTTGAGATTCAGATTTCCCGAGCTGGGTGCCCTGTTGGCGATTATCGCAAACCTGCGGTCCAGGGAATCACCCCATTCCCAAGTCTTCATCATCCAGGTCCATCATGGATTGCATCTGCTTTCTGAATCTCCTGTCACCCTTCATGCCACGCATCATCTTCCTGCTCCTGTTGTATTGTGCGAGCAACTCTTTCACATCTTTTTCCGTGACACCGGAGCCCCTTGCTATTCTCCTGATCCTGCTTGATTTGAGGACCAATGGCTCATCCTTCTCATGCTGAGTCATAGAGTCCATGATGATCCTGAACTTCTCTAGGTTACTTTGCATCTGCTTCTTCTGGCCCCTGCTCAGATTACCCATTCCTCCGAACATGCTGTCTGGCAGATGAGAAAGTAATTTGTCCATAGTTCCAATCTTGCTCATCATCTCCATTTGTGAGTACATATCAGTCAAAGTGAACCTCCCTGACATCATTCTTTGAGTTATCCTCATGGCCTCGTCTTGGTCCAAATCCTCTGGGGTGAGGTCAATAAGCCCCTTGATGTCACCCATTCCGAGCAATCTTGAGATGAAACGATCCGATTCGAATTTCTCAAGATCTTGTATTCTTTCGCCTTCTCCCACGAAGACTATCGGCGCCCCTGTAGCAGAAACTGCGCTCAATGCGCCACCACCTCTTGCTGTCCCGTCAAGCTTGGTAACTATGGTCCCAGTCACGCCTACTAGGTCGTGAAAGGTCTCAGCAACAGGCCCCGCTGCTTGACCTACTTGCGCATCGATAACAAGGAACCGTTCTGTGGCATTGGCAATCTCGGCTATTGATACCAGCTCTTCTCTCAAGGAGTCATCCAGACTGTCCCTTCCTGCAGTGTCGATGATCACAACGTCAGAATTTTTGAATTTCCTGAGTCCATTCCTTACTATCTTCGATGCGTCTTCCTCTCCCGGCTCCCCGTGTACCTGGACTCCTGTACCTTCCAACAATTGGCAGAGCTGTTCGTAAGCCCCAGGCCTGTGGGTATCAGCTTCAATAACCGAAACCCTGACTCCATGCCTCCTCCTCCACCAATCGGCGACTTTGGCAGTTGTAGTTGTCTTACCCTGTCCGTAAAGTCCCACCATCAAAATGGTCTCATTGTGAGGCCTGATGTCCCTAGGGGGACCGAGAAGCCTCACGAGTTCCGTGTAGATTATGTTCATCGCGTGCGTTTCCAGCTTAGTTCCGGGGCGAGGCTCCTCCTCCATCACTCTCCTTTCCACTTTCTCAGTCAACTCTTTGGTTTGCCTTACATTGAAGTCAGCCTCAAGTAAAGCCCTCCTCAGCGACTTACTAAGCTCTCTCAGGGTCTCCTCATCAACCTCTCTCTTTCCCCTAAGTAGGCCAGCCGAACCGAGGATTTTCCTCTTCAAACCGTCCAGCGCCATAACATCGGGTCCCGATAGGGTGGTTTGAACATTGTCCGAGGCAGATGCACTCAAATGCCCGGTGCCATGGCAGGACATGGCGACGGGGTTGTGGCAAACGCAGCTTGCTTTCGCCATAGGGATAATCGGAGTTTTCGTTGGCTGGCGTGGTTCAATAGCTAGGATGACCGGTTTTTTTGATCTATCTGGATCCGTGAAGTACCTTCTTTTCGGTATTGTTTCTGGCATGCTTCTCGCATCAGCGGCCGACACGATGATACTAGCTGGCATCATAACGGAGCAAGTCAACATCATTACTGCTGCATCATACGCCTTGTTGATCGCAATCGCAGAGTCTGCATTCGTCCTGTTCCTACTGGGAAGGCCGAGAAATGTAGCACTCAGGGCATCTCCTCCGTTCGGATGGACCCTAGGCCTGGGAATTGGTGCGATGCAAGCATCAGTCCTTGCGTTCAGACTCTTCGATGAAGAGCTCAACTCAACATTCTCAGGATTCACTCCCTACTCAATTTTAATCGCATTAGTAATTTCAATTACTGCGTGTACGGGTCACGCGGTACTCTCAACATACCAAGGCGCGATGATACTGGAACCAAGGAGACTGGGCCCATTTTTCTCCACATCTATACTTAGGGCGGCACTCATACTATCGCTGATTCTCTCCGTGTATACTCCAATAATTATCATAGCGCCTTTAACGGGTATTGTTGCCGCATGGGCACCTTCCCAGGAGAGATGGCTTCCGTCTGGCCTTACTCCTGCTGCTAGGCAGGCTTTCAGGAGAACAACTAGGCAGTCAGACAGACATAAAGAGGCCTCAAAAAATAGGAAAAGGGGGACTCCTGTTCCAGAGGAGGAATAGTCCAAAAACCCCAATTTGGGTGATTTATCAGGCATGCGTCATGCGCATGATTATAGCCATCAGGTATGGAGTAGTATACAATGAGGGTCATAATAGCGGGAGCGGGAGAGGTAGGCAGGGGGGTTGCCTCTGCTCTACGCCAAGAAAAAAGAAGCGTGGCGCTAATCGACCCGGACCCTTCGGCAATTAACGAATCCCAGTACCTCGACTGCCTGCTAATCACAGGAAGCGCTCTCTCTAGAGACTCTCTTATGAGAGCGGGAATCAGTGATGCTGAGATATTCATAATGGCTACTAATGATGATATGATCAACCTTCTTGGGTGCTCCTTCGCCAAGAAGGTGTACAGCGAGCTTGTTGGTGAAAGGAACGCTTCCGGGCTCCGAACTATAGCGAATATTAGCGACCCATCCTTGGATCACCCATCAAGGGGGGCTGGTCCCCTAAGTAACTGGACTAGGGCCGACCACATTGTAACCGCTGTTGACGAAATCGTTGACCAGCTCGCAGCAAGCTTGTTGGCACCCTCTATTGATGAGATCTTGCCTTTGGGCGGGTCCTCGTGGATAGCATCAACGGAGGTAACAACCTCCTCCGCGTTGATTGGAACGACAACGGGGGAGGTGGGCGGAATATTCGCTGGCATGCCATCTATATACGCAATCAAGAAAGCCGAGGAGAAAGGAACGTTGTGCAAAGGCGATGAAATCATTGAACCCGGTGATATCCTGGTTTTCGTCTCAAACTCAACAGACCAGTTTTCTCAAATCACAAGAAGTGTGGGAAAGTCAGACCCTGAATTAAAAGAGAAAGCCCAAGTTGCAGTCTTTGGTGCCAGTCAGTTCGGGGTCCGACTCTCTGACCACTATCTCAGAAACGGTCACAGCGTGGTTGTGATCGAGCCTGAATTAGATCTCGCGAACGAGCTTGTAGGCTCTAGCGTGGGAAATAGTAAGAGGTTGGATGTCATACATGGGGATCCGCAAGATGAAGATTTGCTGAGGGAGCTGGATATTCATAACCACGACATCGCCGTTGCCGCTCTGGAAGACGACAACCTCAATATCGCTATTTCGATGAGAGCCAAAGACAAAGGCGTACAAAGAACAGGCCTTGTTCTGAGGGACAGGGCACTGGTAGACGCAGTGCATAGAATCGGCTCGATCAACCCCGTAAGCAGGCGCCAAGTCGTAGTAACGGGAATACTGAAATCTATTCACATGAATGTACCAGGCACATTCCAAGTGATTCCAAACGTGCCCGAGGTAATCTCAATATCCGCAGAGGTCAAAGAAGAACAGGGAATGGAGGGCTGGTCGGTTTCAAAGGTTGAGTCTAAATTGGGAGCAAGAGTAGCAATGATAGATAGGCAGGACTTTGATGGTGCAATATCAGTCCTTGACCCCAACGATGTAGAGACCATCCTCCTGGGCGATAGGCTGTATATCCTCCTGCTCAAGGAACACCTGAAGAAGCTAGAGAAGAGCCTCGGGAGTTAACCATGCGCTGGGACGTCGTAGGCTTCATTCTCGGTTGGACGATTAGGCTGGTCGCCCTCCCACTAGCACTAGTTGCGGCGTATAGTTGCTACCTGGAAGCAGAAGGTTATGACTTCGCTATTAGGGCCTATCTGATTCCGCTAATTCTAGCCGCGGTGGTCGGCCAGAGTCTCGTCTCACTAGCTAGGGGCGCAGACATCGCCTCCAGATTGAGGGATCGGGAAGCCTTCGCTTCCGTCGCCCTAGGATGGATTCCCGTGGTTTTGCTGGGCGCACTCCCCTACTGGTTAGGAGGAGTTTTCTATGGCCCTGCAGAGCTCTCGATGGATTCAGTGGCAGTAACTGACGTCATGTCGGGGGCGATTCACTCATGGTTCGAATCTATGTCTGGATTCACGACAACCGGTTCGACAGTGATCGATCATGCAACCAGCCCACGATGCAATGAGGGAAGTGACTGCATAAGCTCCCAGCCCCAGAGCTTGATTCTATGGAGGTCCCTTACACAATGGCTCGGTGGCATGGGAGTAATCATGCTGGGTCTACTGATTCTGTCGCAGGCTCTGGGCGGCGGGATGTCATTGGCAAGAGCAGAACTAACAGGTCCTTCTCTCTCTAGATTGGGACCATCCCTGCAATGGACTGCCAGAAGGCTATGGACAATATACATCGTCCTGACTCTGATTGAGATGATACTTCTAAGATTCGTGGGTGAGATGGGACTATTTGATTCGGTCAACTATGCATTGACCACACTCTCCTCAGGAGGATTCGGAACTTCCGATAGTGGGATTATGGCTTTCGATTCAGCCAGGATAGAAGTAATCCTGATGGTATTCATGGTCCTCACGTGCATTAACTTTAGTTTACTTCACCTCATTCTCGCAGGTAGATCCAAAGAGGCATTCAAGGATGGAGAGGTTAGGAGCTACCTGTTCATACTTACCATAGCTTGGTTAGCAATGGCATTCAACATATTCCAGTCAGGATCGCAAGACCTAGGCTTTCTGGATACTGTGAGACACTCTATGTTCCAGGCGATATCCATATCCAGTACTGGATATTCATCAGCCGATTTCGCTACATGGCCACTATTCAGCCAATTCGTGCTCTTGCTACTAATGATAATCGGGGCCACAGCCGGGTCCACCGGTGGTGGTCTTAAGGTACTCAGAATTAGGATCGCATTCGAGCTTTCAAAGAGGGAAATTCTGAAGATCATACAACCCAAGAAAGTTGTCGCCATTAGATTCAACGACGAGGTAATCGACGAGAAAAGAATCTGGACGGTACTCGGAATGCTGAGCTCCTGGACAGTTCTCGTCACCGCGTCTATACTCGCATTTTCACTTCTAGAGCCTTCATTGAACATGACAGACGTTCTTTCTGTGTCCCTCTCACTACTAGGAAACACCGGTCCGGCACTGGGGGCATTCGGCCCTACTGCCACGTGGGCATCCCTCGGGGAGCCCTCATTGATAATTGCGTCTCTATTGATGTGGCTTGGACGTCTGGAGCTTCTGACTGTTCTGGTACTGTTGCATCCCAAGACATGGAGAAGCGACGTCTAGAACGAGTCAAGCGTGAATTGCCTTCCTTTAATTTCCGGCTCATCAGTAGACGGGATAGTAACGCTATCCTCAACAACCAGTTCAGGTATCCTATCTTGATTCTCTAACTCCTCAAATTTCTTGATTACGTCCTTGCCTTGCCTACTGCTCTTGGCGATGCCGTGAAGGGACAGGTGCTCTTCCACGCCCAGCCCCATCTTTATTGCCAGACTGAAATCAAGAGGGTCCCCTCCCAGAGCCCCATCATGCACTGCTAGAATTAGGGGCCACAGCTCCTCCCTGAAGGATGAGCGACTAGTGGACAGACTCTCTGCCATAGTGGTGACCACGTTTATCGTCCTCCACGACTCACCTCCTCTGCGAAGGAAGTCTGGGTATCCAAGATAGGGGTCAGTTGTTATGGGCTTCTGAGACACAGCTGCCTGAGAAGTGAGGGCAGAGCCCCAATACCAAGACCTAAAGGCTCTATTGGTAAATTTAGTAGCCAGCGATTTGTCTGCCATTTCCATGGCTTCGCTAATGGCCGAGAGTCCCCTCGCATTGAATACAGACAAATTATTCCATGAAAACCAGGCTAGCATTTGATCAGGGTCTTTGTCACTGTTTCTGAGAATCTCAGAAGCCTCAGATCCACTTCTGCTGGCATAGATTTCTTTCATTGCTCTGAAAACGTCTATCTGGGAGTCCCTGATTGAGACGGAGCTTAGCCCCTTTACCTCGTCTACAGTGATGAATCCCGCAGCCAAAGTCGACGCAGCTTGAATATCTCTGACCAAAGCACGTAGGTCCCCGGGATTCCCAGAGATTATCTCCTCAAGTGCCCCGGGATCAATTTTGACCCCTTCTTCATCTAGTATCCTGTATGCAATCTTTCTCATGTCGTTAGCACTGGCCCTCTTGAACTGAACCATATCAGCTAACCTTAGTACCCTATCCCTGTTCATCCTCCAAGACCTTCCTCCTCCCCAGAGCCTCATTGGATCATTGCAGGTCATTATGACCGGTTGCTTTGAAACTTCGAGAAGATTCATCAGCTCCGCCTTTCCGCCGGAATCCCCGGATATTGAGGTGGCGTCTTCGTCAGGGGAAAGGGACTTACCGATCCGCTCCTCTGAAATCTTCGTGAATCCCCCTGCTAGGTGGTCGACCTCATCTAGCAGGATTATGGTTTTTCCATCTGGAACCGAGCCACCAGCGAATAGATCTAAGGAAATATGCTGAGACCCCCTTGTCGCGGCTCTTCTTATCGATGCCGCATTCCTCTCCTCAGAAGCATTCAGCTCTATAATCGCCCACCCCCTTTCAGAAGCGACAGCTTTAGCGACGGTTGTTTTGCCTACACCAGGCGGGCCCGAGAGGAGTATACCCCTCTTTTTTGGTAATCCATTTCCTGCCCAGCCTTCCAACCACTGCCTTATCGACCTTACCTGTGGGGTATTGCCCTCCATCTCCCTAATCGTAGTCGGACGGTATTTCTCTGTCCAGTCCTCATCGTCACCCATCTCGGACACAGCACACCGTGGAGTCGGGACCCCATGAAGATTGGGAGTCAGAACAATGATCCAATAGTTGAATTTGAGATGTGTCCGTGCAGATCACCGGAAGAAACCCTGACCTGTACCTGGTCATCCCTTCTCCTTATCGTTACGGTTCCATCCTCCAGGGTGGTATGATCAATCGTGACTGCCCATGGAATGCCAATCTCATCGGCTCTTGCATATCGTTTACCAATAGAGCCCGAAGTATCTAAGTCAATCTGGACCCCCCTTAGTGAAACAAGCTTGTCAAATAGCTCCTTAGCGAATTCAACCATCCCTTCCTTGTCGAAGAGTGGCATTATGGACAAGTCGTAGGGTGAGACGGAAGCATCAAGCCTCAGGGTAACATAGTCCTCCTCGTCCTTGCCGTCTTCGACGAATGAATGATCAAGAAGGTGCCAGATTATTCGGTCTATTCCGAAAGCGGGCTCGATCACGTGAGGAGTGAACCACTCTCCATGGACATTCCTGTCTTCCTTGGTGATCGTTGCCATATCGCTAGTTATCTCCACTTCCGAGCCATCTTTTAACATCAGTAAGAATGGGAATGACGGGGGAATTTCCTCCAGTTCGGACAATGCAGAAGACACTTCCCCTGCCCTTTGTCTGAAAACGGGGCCAATTACCGACCCAACCGGCGAAAGCCTCTCCCCTGTAATCTTCTTGGGGGTGGCGAATTGCCTCCAAGATCTCAGTAGGTTTGTCCCGGAATGGGACTCATGTGACTCCAAATCGTGACAGGTCCTGTTAGCGATGCCTACGCACTCTATCCATCCATACTCTCCGAATATTTCACAGTCCCAGCAGTCTGAGGCATAGTGAGCCATTTCTGTTCCTGCATGCTGTCTAAACCTAATCCTCTTGGAATCAATCCCAATGCCAGTCAGGAACTCATAGGTCCTAAGCATGAACCATGCAACCGTACAGTGCTTGATTATTCCATGACCATAGGCATCACTGAATTTCATATGGACTTCTCCAGAGAAGCTCCCATCAGGGTCTGGTATCATGAGCACTTCATCGGTATTTCTCTCTAAATCACCTGCTGGCGGGTCTAGAGGGTCAATGAAATACTCTAGCTCTGCCATATTGAATTCCCGGAGCCTAATCATTCCTTGGCGAGGACTAATCTCATTCCTATATCCCCTGCCTGTTTGAACGGCACCAAAGGGAAGCTTCTGCTTGAAATGCCGATAAAGAGAAGGAAAGAGCATGAACATTCCTTGAGCAGTCTCCGGCCTCATGTAGGCCTCCCTACCATTGCTCATGGCCCCTATGGAGGTAGGGAACATTAGATTCATTGGTCGTGCATCTGCCCAGCCAAACTCACCACAATTAGGGCATTTTACATTGTTTGATAGGATTATCGAGTCCAAATCGGTACCATTCAGTGTATCTGGATTTGGATGCATACCCTCGATTAAATGGTCACTCCGGAAAACAGCCTTGCACGAAACACACTCTGACATGTAGTCATTGAACTCGCCCACGTGCCCGCTGGCGACCAAGACAGAACGAGGGGTTATCGTGGGGGAGTCGATCTCCACTACGTCTCCGCCAGAGGTCCAATGATTAATCCAGGAATCAATCACCTTTCTCTTAATTCTAGCCCCGACAGGGCCATAATCTATCAGTCCGGCAACTCCTCCATAGATCTCAAACGAAGGTAGAACTATGCCACGCCTACGCATCATCGATACGAGTCGGTCCAGCCTCCTGGAATCGGCCATTGTACTCCCGACTCCACTACCTGTCTTTCAAGCCATCCTCGTGAAATGGGGCTTATCCCCCCGACTTTCGGGTTATGCAACTTTCCGAACCGATTGAAACGTGGCTAGTAGAGAAGCATTGATGTACTCATAGAAAGCCCGAGCCCCCGATAGGTGCCGAGAAAAATGCCTGAAATCGAGTATGTAGAAGATAGGATGGAGTCCGAAGAGCTACTGGAAAGGCTCTGCCCCCCTGTGAGGAACTGGTTTAAGGACAAGTTTCCAGACTTTACAGAGCCCCAGAAGGTCGCTATTCCGAGAATCCTCAATGGAGAGCATCTCCTATTGTGCTCACCGACAGGTTCTGGGAAGACCCTGACAGCATTTCTCACCATTATCGACGACTTGGTAAGGAGATCATTGGACGGATCTCTCCCAGATGCCGTACAGTGCGTTTACATTTCCCCGATCAAGGCGCTAGCCAACGACATCGAGAAGAACCTATTGGGACCTCTCGGGGAAATAAAGGAGAGGTATCTCCCAAGCAGGGCTAAGGACATCAAAGTTGGCCTCAGAACTGGTGACACCCCTCAAAGTGAAAGAGAGAAGATGCTAAGAAAGCCACCTCATATTCTAATCACTACTCCTGAATCTATGGGATTGGGCCTAGCTTCCAAGAGATTCAGGCCCATCTTAGACCAGATGAAATGGTTCATTATAGATGAAATGCACTCCCTCGTCCCAACCAAAAGAGGCACGCACCTGTCACTCAGTATGGCACTGATGGACTCAGTCGTTTCCTCTGACGTGCAGAGGATTGGCATTAGTGCCACCATGGAGCCTTTGGATGCGGTTGCAGAATTCCTAGTCGCTAGTGATTCACGGGAATCTGATATAGATCCCCAGAAGGTAGCCATTGCAAAGATATCTGGAGACAGGGAGCTGGACTTAGACATAATTCTGCCAACGCCTCGATTTAGCTCGATCCCCGTCAAAGAAATTCTGGACCACAATGTTGACAGAATAAAGGAACTTGCCGAAGCGCACACCACCACTCTGGTCTTCGTCAACACGAGGAATATGACGGAAACAGTGGTTCAGAGATTGAAAATTGCAGGAATGGAGGGCGTCGAGGGTCACCACGGTTCGATGGACAAGGCAATCAGACTTGACGTTGAAAGTAAATTGAAAAACGGCTTACTCAGATGCGTGGTATCCTCTTCAAGCTTGGAAATGGGAATAGATATTGGTTCAGTGGATTTAGTGATACAAGTTGGATCTCCTGGGTCAATCGCCACGGCACTACAAAGAATCGGAAGGGCTGGACACCAAGTCGGAGGACTGCCCAGAGCCAGATTCCTCCCAACATCTCCCCATGATCTGGTAGAGCTCGTAGCACTTCAGATGGCTATTCTAGAAGGCGAAATGGACTTACTGAAATTCCCTGAGAATTCTCTCGACGTACTCGCACAATTCCTAATCGGCCTTACAATCATCAAAGAGTGGGATATAGATGATGCATACGAGTTGGTTACCTCATCATGGCCGTACAGATCCCTTCCTTACGATGATTATATCGAAGTTCTAGACATGCTCGACGAAGAGAGGAGAGTCTGGCTAGATTGGGAAGATAACAGATTTGGCAAGCGCGGTTTCGCCCAGATGATCTATTACACCAACATCGGCACCATTGCTCCTGATAACAGCTATCTTGTGTTCACCGGAGACGGGACGCTAGTGGGACAGCTATCGTCCTCCTTCGTCTCCAGCCTGAGAAACGGGGATGTTTTCCTTCTGGGAGGATCTACGTACAGGGTTGCCAGTGTTAGGGGAACTAGAGTAAATGTAACCCCTGCTACAGGGTACAGGCCTACGATTCCCTCATGGACGGGAGAGGCCAATAGTCGAACACACGAGCTTAGCCAAGCAGTCTTGAGATTACTAGGGCAAGTCTCCGTGGGGGCCCGAATGGGAACGGACTACGAGCCTATTCTAAGCGAGGCCCTCCAGCTTAACAAACCAGTAGCCATGGCATTGAAGCAGTTCCTAGACGAACACGCTGCAACAACATTCCAGGTCCCTTCCAATGACAGAATACTGATCGAGCAGGTCGACTCCCCTCTACCGACCTATGTGGTAACGACCTGCAGAGGTAGGGCTTTCAATCTGGCTCTCGGCTACCTTTTTGCAGGAATCGCATCCAAGGAGAACATAATTATTCATGAGCTTTCTTTTGATGAAAATGGGTTCTTGGCCAAACTCAGTCATGAAGTCGAGATCTCTAAAATTCCTGAAGTATTCAGAAATGATACCAGTGAAGACATTCTCCAAAGGTACATGATGGACTCCCAACTTTTCTCCAAGAGGTTCAGGGAGGTCTCCTCAAGGAGCATGCTGAACCCCAGAAGAATAGGGGCTGAAGAAGTAAGTCCAAAGCAATTCCAACAGAAAGCAGAGGCCATAATGACAAAGCATAGGCAAATGGACGGGTCAGTAATCATCCGAGAAGCAATGAGTGAGATTCTGACCGGTGACTTGGACATGGAGCAACTTAGAAGATTCATTTCAAGGATGGATAGTGAGGACGTTAGGATAGTCCACAGACACGTGAAAATGCCATCCCCACTTGGGATGACATTATTCATGTCAGCATTCGAGGATTTACTAAGCCTCAGAACGAGAGCATATCTGATCAAAGACGTCGATCCAGAGATCCTCAGACGGTTGCTGGGGGCTAGGTCTCTCGCAACAGACCTGGATAAGGATACAATCACGGACTACTATCAATCCAAAGTAGCAGTACCGAAGAATGCAATGGACCTGTTGAGATTAATGGATATGGGAGGCGGTTTAGAACGTGGTCTAACCAATCCTCTTTACAATTCAAAGCTCAGTGGGATAGAAATATCCACTATCAGGGAGTGGGTACACGAGCTGGCCGAGAGAGGTCTGATAACCAAGGTTCGCAGTACTAATCACGAACAGATTGATGACAAATGGTTCTCAATGAGGATGGCTGGGGTCCACGGTACACTGGGATGTCTCGCAGTTGCAGGCGCTTCTGAGATGGAAGATTTGAGGGAATTATATACCGGAGGACTGACCTATGAGATCGCTGAAGAATTCAGCGGAGCCACTCCCTCTAGGTGGGCGTCCTCAACCTTGTCCGATCCCCTGGACTGTCTCAGGCTCAAGCTCCTTGATATGCTAGGGTCAGAAGGTCCCCAAACACTCGAGTCACTAAGCGAGAGGCTACCGTTCCCTCTGGGGCAGGTAGAGGCCATTCTACAAGAACTCGAAATGAGAAATTTAGTATCAATAGGGTTCTTTACCCAGACTGACGAGGGAGAATTCATACTTCGGGTGGACGAATATAGGATAACTGGGGGTAGCGTTGAGGTTGTCGACTATAGAACTCTACAGACATTACTGCTACAGAAATCATTCACCAAGTTTTCTGAGCCTTCCGAAGCGATAAGGTCCTTAGCTTTGATACAGAGAAGGGACGAGCTCATACACAGGGTGGAGAATTTTAGATTCAGAGATTGGAAAGATTTCAAGCACGATAAGGATGTATACAATGGTAGACTTTTGCACAATAGAGTAGGATACACCACCCTGGATCAGATTCCAATGCTTCTGGGGCTACGCTCAGATCCTTGGATCGGCTCTTTAGAGGAGGAGCTCCTCGAAAAAATTCCCGAGGAAGGGGTAACAAGAGCAGAACTCCTAGCGGAATACCCCAGAGGAAAGGAGAACCAACATATCCAGAAGAGTGTAAAGCGAGCCCTTTCTAACCTGGAGAGGCAACTCATCGTTGCTAAGCAGTATCTCGATGTCCCGAACAGGAAGAGATCAATAGCCCTCTTTAGGAGAATTCACGGAATAGTGAAGCCTTTGGATTTCCCAGAGGCCCTAACCACGTTGATTTCGAAAATCGGACCAGTAAGGCTTCACACACTGAGGTTCTTTGTTAGTAGGCCCGTTGAAGAGCTAGCTGAAGTGTTGAGAAATCTGGAGAACGATGGAAAGATCTGCAGAGTAGTAGCCTTACAACCTGACCCAACAGATTACTATTCATCCCATGAAGATGCTGAGAGGCTACTCTCCCCGATGCCCGAGGATAGGAACATGCGCATTCTCGCACAATCAGATCCCTTCTGTAGTCGTTTCATACAAGAAGTCAGAATGATCTTGAAGCAAGGTTGGTATCATCCTGTCTTCAAGGGCGTTGACCCAATAGGCAGAATACTGATGTTCGTGGTCAATGACTATCTGGAGATCAAGGACGTCAATATTCCGCATTCCTATCTCGATGAGTTCAAAGACACCTTCAGTGATCTTCTTGAAAACTACAGAGACAGGCTGGTAGATGTCTCGGTGATGCACTCCTTCAACGGCGTCCCGGTTCATGATTGTGATGACAACATCCAGGCGATCCTCTCTGATCTTGGATTCGTCTCAATGGGAGATGGCGAGAGGTACATCAGGGGAGGGATAGTGGAACCTAGGCCCAGAAAGGACATCAACAGACTCTTATTTCATACTCACAACATCCACCAAACTAGTAGGTGGGAGAACGAGACATACGCACTCAAGGAAATTGATGAGCTAAGAGACGATTTCGCCCTCAGAGGCCGATGTGAGATGTTCAGGGTTGATCTTCAGTCGATGGCAGCCACAGAACAACTGCATCAGGGAACCAACCTCAGAGGCCACCAGGTCTGGGCCAGACTCCCACATTTCCAGAGATTGCTTGCTATCAGAAACGCCCCTCCAGAGGATGATGATTTCGGAATATTGGATTTCTTCAGAAGCCACAACGACCCATCCGTGTTTATGGAGCGATTAGCAATGAGGAGAGCGGAGTTCAGGAAACTAATTTCTCCTTTGGTCAGAAGTGGGCACCTGGTTCAGGATTACAGAGGCGGATTCAAGACGGTAGAACCTATGAGGGGCGATGATTTATGGAGTATAAAGAGACAGTACCTTAGAGAACTTGTTGAAGACTATCCGGTAATTTCGATGAAACAGTTCGAAAGGCTGGCTGGAACACCTTTTTCTCCTGAGGAAATTAGTGATGTACTCCATGAGTTTGAGGAAGATGGCACCCTAATCAAAGGATTCCTCGTCGACGATCAGCACGATATCAGCTGGGGAAGGAAGGGGTTATTGGAGTCTGAGGGGATCCCTAGGACCCGTGATCTAGTAATTCCCCCTTCCGACCCACTGATTCACTACTTTGGAAGTCTGCTGAGGGAGAGGTTCGGGTTTGGCTCCGCCTATCTAGTATTCCACAAGGAAGAGCCGATTGCCGCATTTAAGGCGAATACCAGGAACGCAACGATTGAGGTCACAGACTTTGTCGGTGATTCCGAATTGGAAAAAGAGGCTCTAAGGGTGATGAAAGAGTTCGCATGGGAGCACCAGATGCCCCTCACTGGAGAACTTTACGAGAAACTAAGATCCCGCTGATTCAGTCTTACTTTTAGTAAACAAGTTGGTCAAAGGCTTGGTAATCCTGATTATGTGTCTGTGTAACTCTGGAAGAAGATCGAATAGTGCGGTGGCCATGAGGAACATCGCAAATAGGCTTGCCACCTTCGCTGCATAGCTATGGGTGAAGTCGAACATATCAATCTCAGAACCAGAATAAAGCCTCCAGTTGGGGTACGTATCACTCAGCCACACTATTCCCGCATTTCTGAATACATTAAGAACATGAATTGTAGGTATAGCAATCAATAGCCCTCTGGCTCTTCTCTTCCAGGAGACTGAACTCAATGCTACTATCGCACCGACAAAAATTATCATCGATTGCAGGGCTGAGCAAGCTAGTATGAAGCTGACACTAACTGGAGTGCCATCTGAATGGTTGAAGGGAATAAAGAAGCCACTTTCCCCAAGAGGTTCAGTAAGGAAATATCGACTTCCTTCCCACTGTGAAACCGCGATCGCTCCTTCCGGGAGGTCAACCATCATCTCCCCAACTTCAAAGGAGCCAAGGCCAGCAAACTCTAGCAACCACTCCGTGCTACGAGCTGTCATTTCAACAAACTCCATATTTAGGAATGGTATGCTGTAGACTACGTAATATGGTATGACTGACCAAGCCACAGCGCCCCTTAGCCAGACCATAGACTCGTCCTTCATTTCCCAGTTCCTTATCTCCCAAATCCCCAGTACTATGCCCGCTGGGAGAGCACCGGCTGTCATGATGACAAGCAACGGATCTCCAATTTCAACAAAGTGAGCTGACTGCATGTAGAAAAATAGCCCTAGCAGTGACCACCCAATTGCTGCAGAGTATGAAGCAAATGCAGATTCTCCACGATGAAAAGAGAATGCTAATGACAAAGCGCCAAACCAGCAGAATGAGAGCCAGAGCGAGAATTCAGGCACCCCGATAGCGTCGGCAAAAGAGGATACCAAAGCCTCGATTGGGTCCTCCATGGTGCTAACGAGCCATCAACCCGTAAATATGATGCCCTCAACGGATAGCCGGGTGAATACGTGACTTCCGACTTCTTAGACCTCGCAAATAGCTACCTAGTCGACCTCAAGAGAACTATCGACGAGCTACCAATGGGCGATTTGCAAACCCTGTATTCCAAGGTCCTACAGGTCGCCTCCAAGGACTCAACCGTTCACTTCATTGGGAACGGAGGAAGTGCCGCAACCCCATCACACAGCGCTGGGGATTGGTCCAAAGAGCTTGGACTCAAGACTATATCACATTCAGACAACATTTCTTCCTTCTCAGCATGGGCCAATGATGAAGGCTATTCCCACGTTTTTGTTGGACAGCTATCCACGTTTGCGTCTGAAGGTGATCTAGTCATTGCTTATTCTGGTTCTGGAAACTCAGACAACGTCATTAACGGAATTAAATTTGCGAAAAGCATCGGATGTAGCACGGTAGGAATTACTGGGAATTACAACGGGATGGGAGGAGGAAAACTAGCAAAAATTGCCGATTTATCCATAATCGTGCCCAGTACCTCGATGGAAAGGATAGAGGATATCCAGCTGATAATCAACCACATCATCAAAGAAGCGGTAAAATCAGAAAAAGAGCTGTGATACTATGTTCCCGCCAATGAGGGATAGGGAGAGCCTCCATTCTCCATTGCATCTGGAACCACTTCCCTGTGAAGGGCCATGGGAAGGTAAGATTGCATACTTAGATAGAGACGGTGTCATAATCAGGGGATTTGAGAGCTATGTGAATGATACCTCAGAAGTTTTTGTTTTGGAAAATGCTGCTAATTCCATAGGAGAACTGAGGAGGAATGGATTCAGAATTTGCATCGTCACTAACCAATCCCCCATTGGTAGAGGGCTCTGGTCTAGAGAAAACTTAGCACTGATTCACGACAAGATGAGGGAAGAGTTACTTCTTTCGGACCCAGACGCAATCCTCGACCTGACTCTCCATAGTCCGTACGCCCCATGGCATAATTCATGGGCCAGAAAACCGAATCCTGGAATGCTTGAGGCAGGTAGACAGATTCTAGATGCCGCGGATGCTGGGAAGTCTCTGAGAGAGACAGATATCAAATTTGGCGATAATTGGAAAGATCGACCTTCGGAGTTAGATTCAGTGATGGTTGGAGATAGAAACGTGGATATCATGGCGGCTAGTGCACACGGCGTGAGATCATTCAGATGTAACCCTGATGTAGGTATCAGCGAGGTAATCTCCAAAATTTTGGAGAATTGACCATGAAAAAAGGTACCCTGACTGTCAGGATTGGATTGGATGACACAGATCACCCAGATTTTGGATGTACTACTTACTCATTCGATGGACTCATGAGTTCTTTGAATCAAATGCGAGGCCTTAAGATAATTGAAAGGAGGCTAGTTCGTTTGTGGCCCTATGCATCAAGAAGGACTAGGGGGAACGGTGCTCTTTCCGCAGTAATTGAAATCCCGTCAAATTCCAAAGAAAATCTACTTGTTAATTGCAAATCGTGGTTCGACGGTCTATTGTCAGAAATTGCCGACTATCCAGTTGCCGAGAATAACCCCTCCCCAGCACTCCTCGTCTCCTTTGATGCAACTCCTTCTGATTGGTATTGGGAAGCTGTCAGGGGCGAGGTAAATCTCCATAAAAGAGTCAAACAAGTAATCGACTCGGATATATTCATGCTCTCCCACGAAGATAAATGGGGAGTCATTGGCGCTAGCGCCGCAATCTCATGGGTACCAAAAGGGAACCATTCATGGGAGCTAATCGGGTGGAGAGAAGATGAAAAAATAGGTACAGAAAGGAGAATCTCGAAGAAATCAATTCTTGAAATGTCTAGTCTTTTCGCTGATACATTCATGAACAGAGATCCCACTTTTGATAAGGGAATTATTTCTCCTAGAACTCCCTGTCCGGTCCTTTACGGAATCAGAGGAGCGACCAAGTCTGCAGTAGAGTCCGCCCATTCATGGATTCAAGGGGTAGAAGGAAATGAGAGATGCTTCAAGTGGGCATCACATATTACCAATCAATTATCCGATGATCACTTGCAGGGTACTTGCTGTGGAACGGTCATCTCAAAGCCCGAGGTAAAGAAAGGAGCCCATGCAATCGTCAAAGTGATTTCTGATCATAAGGGAGAGAATTTGGTCGCATTTAGTGAAGGCGGCGACGTGAATAAGCTACTGAGGCAACTAATGCCTGGAGACAGGATCTCATGGATGGGGCTGAGGTCGCCAGACGGCTCTATACACCTTGAGAGACTCAAATTAACCTCTGCCAGCCCTCGGAACCTTTCTCGCCCCGACTGTTGCGGGAGCTCCATGCGGAGTAAAGGGAGGGGACAGGAACTTTACTGTGATAGATGCAAAATGAAAGCCGATAAATATTGGATATTTGATCAATGGTCTCCTAGCGGGCTAGACCTAGTTGAAGGGTGGTCACAACCTTCTCCCTCGAACAGAAGGCACCTTTCATTGCCTCTTGAACACGGAATTCCAATGTAGGTTTTTATCTCAAAGACGCCTCAGGCAGCCGTGGATACAGAACAGATATTACAGGCTATTCTGATTCTCACAGCTTTTCTTATGATCTTTTTCATCATTGGGAAGTTCACAGGGTCTCCAAACTCTGTTGAGGAAGAATACTCTGGAGTGGCAAGGTCCCCAGAGGAATTGTACGAGCCCACTGAAGAAGCAATCTCAGAAATGGAATCTCTGATAGCCAAGCTCAACTAGATATCTCTTCAAGGCCTCGTTTTGTCATCAGCAGGAGCTTTTCGACTCCGTTCGAACGAAATATGCGGACCCCTTGTTTAATCGGATGTTTTTGAAGAAAAACCGTCTTAAAGGCCTCATTAACAGTCCTCCCACCTCTTGAGATCCAGTTTTCTCCAGGAGCCCCAGACGCATCCTCATATGAGCTAGATGTAATTACAACATTAGTGGCCTCACAACTTTTTGAAATCCTCATAACCGATTCAACTTCTTCCTTTCTTGCCCTACCATAGCTCCCGCACCAATCGTCTAGGATAACGATATCTGTCTTACTGAAATCCCTACTCATCGATATTATAGCATTCGTATATTTTGGGAGCTCGTTCGAAAAATGAATTATAGAAATATTCTCATAATCCACCTCAGATAGTCCGGCAAGAATCTCTCTACTCCTATCCGGGTCGGGCATCTTCCTGCATGACCAAATCACCTTCCCACCAGCTGATATAATCCCCGGTATTATGCCAAGGCACAATGCCGTCTTACCCGAACCGGGACTCGCTGAAACATGAACGGGTCCATCGTGGTATCCTATCATGTCGTTTCGTAAGAGAGTAGGTGAAAGAGCATTCCTACAATTTTTATCAGAGAAATATAATCTAGGTATTACCTAATCCGCAATACGGAGATACCATGGCCGACAGAATCCCCAGGAGGCAGGCACCGGAATTTCGGGATTCTGACGAGGGCATGATTGCGTCAATTTTGGATGATGGTTTCCTAAGAGTCGCGCTCGACGATGCCAATCAATACGGACCCCATGCAATGATCCTCTTGCTTGGACTCGTCTCGACCTTGACAGGCCTCTTGTTATCTATTGCAATGTTATTTTGACACTATCAGCCGGAGCTACCATCTCTCTGATAACGCAAATCTCATTTGAGGAAAGACCAGGGTTACTAAGGAGAATCCTCTACTCAACAGATTGTTTCACAATCATGAATCGGCAACTGCCCTTCTTGCTATTGAGACTGCATTGTCAACAATTTCCCCAGATACTCCGAGATGGCTGGAAGGTAAGAACAAATCACACAACTCGTCCTCATCAAAAACATCGTTGATCCTGGTGTCCTCGGAACAAACATCCTTTAGGTTCATTCCAGTTTCAAGCGCCCTCATGGATGAACTCCGTAGAACTTCGTGAGCCTCGTCTCTGGGCATGCCGCTATCCACAAGGGCCAACATGATCTTCTCGGCCATTACAAGGCCATTTTGGGACTCAATATTTTTCATCATCCGTTCTCTATCGACAACAAGTCTAGACATCACACGATCACATTTTGTAATTATGTCATCAAGTAGTATCATTGAGTGCGATAGGGTGAATCTCTCGGAAGAGGAGTTGGCCAAATCCCTCTCATGCCAAAGTAAGGCATTTTCGTAAGATGGTATAATCATCGATCTTACTATTCTGGCTAGTCCGCAGGCGTTCTCAGCGGTTATCGGATTCCTTTTGTGAGCCATGGTGGAGGAACCAACCTGCTTCTCCACATCGAAAGCCTCTGCAACCTCCGCGATCTCGCTTCTTTGTAGATTTCTCACTTCTTGTAGCACCTTTTCGATACTGGTTGAAACATTTGCCATCCAACCTACCCACTCTATGTAGCGGTCTCTTCCAACGACCTGCGTAGTAGCCACGGGAACCTCTAGACCTAGTTCTTGGAGAATGAGGCTCTGCAGCTCCAGCGCGTCTTCACCTTGAGCGGCCCCTGTTCCGACGGCTCCCAGGAATTTTCCCGCTGTTATCCTAGGCCTCATTGAAACCAGCCTCTCGAGATGCCTCCTGAATTCGTCAACCCACACAGCTACCTTCAATCCAAATGTTATTGGAACGGCAGCTTGACCATGAGTTCTCCCAATCATTATCGTATCCCTTTCCCTCTCTGCAATATCACAGAGAGTTCCTATTAGCGACTTAATGGAAACGATTTGAATTTCCAGACTGTCTTTGATTTGGAGTGCTACCGCAGAATCAACGATGTCATTGCTTGTTGCCCCCAGGTGTATGCACCATCCAGCTTCTCCAGCAGCCTCAGCCATTGCTTTAGTCAGGGCCATTATGTCATGTTTGGTTTCAGCTTCGATCTCATCTACACGATCGGCCGTAACTATCCCCGGATCAGATATATCAGCGACCATATCGTAATGCTCCGCGGTGACTCTGCCCATCTTGCAATGAGCCCAAACCAAGGCCCTTTCGACCTCGAGTTGCCTAGAGTGCCTACCTTCTCTTGACCAAATCGCTTTTGCCTCATCTCTTCCGTACCTGTAGTCCAATGGGGAAACCGACACTATGTCACCGACCCTCCGAGACGCCCTTCCTGTTTGAGACTAGCGATTACCAGATAGGCTTCCTGACAATAATTTCCAGGACCCCCTGCCCTTTCCCCAGTGTTTTTCCCCTTCGAGATTAATGGAATTCTCCATATGCGGCGCCTTAACTACCAGGGTTTCATACTCACCACCCTCTCCATCAGCATTAAATCTGAACCTCTTTGATGTTCGAATTAGCTCTTCTACAGCTTTCTTACTGAGTTTTCTACCTATCCATTCCTCACCAAGACCATCTGCTGAGATGGATGATAGTCTTACGTCGAAACCTTGCGACGGGAAGCGCCTAATATGCTCATGGGGGCCATGGTGCCACAAGGGCGAGAATGACCTGATGCCCAGACTGGAACACATTCTGTCCAATCTAGTTCTTTGGTAGTCAGACCTAAGCGCTCCGGTAACTAATGCGTCAATTTCCAGCTCTCCATCGTGAAGGATAATTTCAGATTTTTGCCACTTTTCGGGCCAGAATCTATCAAAATCCGCCTTGGGGTCAGTCCTCCCTTCCAACCCCCTCTTCAGATCATTCACCTCCTCCTCGGGACTTCCTCGTGTGGCAATAGGAAGCCATGGAATGCCACATGAGGCCGATTGGAGGCCTGCAACGCAAACTCCATCCATTTGGAACATCATGGAATCATCACCAGACACACACAAGGTCACCAAGGCTTTCACATCCCAACCCCTCATCAACGACCACCATGTTGCGTATGTTGAGTCCTTGCCCCCCGAGCACAATACTGCTACCCTCACACATCAACCGAAACGAACATACCGCTTGAATGCAACGAAGCAAGACCCGCTTTCCGACCAACCTTGATAAGAGGCCGATGTCGCAATAGAGCCGATTACGATGCAACCGAGCGGACGCGGATACGATTCTTCAGTAGGTACTTTCTCACCAGACGGGCGACTGCACCAGGTCGAATATGCTCGTGAATCGGTAAAGAGAGGATCCACGACCGTCGGAGTAAAATTTCGCGATGGGGTAATCCTGATTGTTGCAAAAAGGATTCCAAGCAAGCTTGTAATTCCGGAATCCATCGAAAAGATGTACAAAATAGACGATCATATTGGAATTACAACATCGGGATTAGTCGCAGATGCCAGGCAACTTGTCGACAGGGCAAGGGTACAGTGCCAGATTAACAAAATGACTTACGGCGACTCCATTGACGTGACAACACTAGTGAAGAAGATGTGTGATTACAAGCAATCCTTCACTCAATATGGAGGGGCTCGTCCCTTCGGCACTGCATTGTTGATCGCAGGAGTCGACTCTGAAGGCGCACATCTCTACGAAACGGATCCCTCTGGCGCCTATGGGTCCTACCACGCGGGAGCAATAGGAAGCGGAAGAAGCGAAGTTATAAGCTACTTCGAAGACAAATGGAAGCCAGGTATGACAGAAAATGCCGCTGTCAAAATCGGCCTTGAAGCATTATCCCAGACATTCGATGATGGCCTAACTGATGAATCAGTAGAGATATGCATAATTGATAATTCAGGATACAGGGAGCTGGGCCCTGAAGACCTGAAAAAGCACATATCTAAGCTCTGAAGACTATTATTAGCCATATCTCCTTATGCCTTTGGCACATAGGAAGTACATGGTCAGCTTAGATGATGCAGTTATTGCCAGACTCGAGAAGGGCGGATCAAGATATGAGATTCTGGTAGATCCAGACCTGGTCGATGCATGGAAAGAGGATCATACTTCGGTAGATATTGACGATTTATTGGCAGTAAGTGAGGTTTGGACGGATTCCAGAAACGGAGAGAGGCCTACCTCTGAGGCATTGGAGAAGGTTTTCGGAACCACCGATATCCAACACTGCGTAGAAACCATACTGAGACGAGGGTCCATACAACTAACGACCGCACAAAGAAAGAAAATGGTGAGTGAAAAAAAGCTTCAGATCATTAACGAAATTGCAACCACTGCCACGGATCCAAAAACCAGGATGCCCCACCCAAGAACCAGAATTGAAAATGCCCTGGAGGAGGCGAGATTTTCCGTAGATCCGTTCAAATCAGTGGAAAGCCAGGTTTCCGACGCAGTGAAGGTTCTGAAACCCCTCATACCTCTGCAATTTATTACGGTGAGGTTGGCATTCAAAATACCCGGGTCTTCATATGGTGCGGTAAATCAGATTCTGAGAGACGTGATAACGAGGCAGGAATGGCTTTCAGACGGCACATGGGCCTGTATTGTCGAGGTTCCCGGAGGTATGAAGAACGAGCTCATAAGCAAGGTTTCTGGAAGGGCCTCCGAGGCTGAGGTGAAGGAGCTTGACTGATATCTCACCGTAGGTGTCAACATCAACGGTTATGAATAGTAGGCCGGTCGGGCAGTTCGATAACATGAGTAATGAGAGCAACGCGGACGGACCGCAAGACTCACGACGATCCCTCATCGTCGTGCCAGGAGAAGACCTGGGATCGTCAGAGGGGATTGAAGCTGGGCACGGCGTTTTAGTCGTCGGTGACAGAGTCAAATCAACGAAACAAGGAAGAATGAATAGGAAGGGCAACACAATATCAGTTAGCCCTCTTCACACAAGATACATGCCTAGGCCTGGCGATTTGGTGATCGGCCATATAGAAGGCTGCACGAACAACATCTGGTTCGTCGACATAGGCGCGCCATTCAATTCAATACTCCCGATGAGCCTAGGTCCTGCGAAAGTAGAATTTGGAGGAACAAGGAAGGTTCTGGACATCGGTGACTCAATACTTTGTAGGGTACAAGAGGTTGAGGAAACTCACCAAAGCGTAGTTACAATGAAGGGCATGGGCCTCAGGAAGATTCGCTCGGGGGCCCTTGATGAGTTGGACCCTCATCTACTAGGTCACCTCATTGGTAAGGGTGGCTCTTTCCTGAGGGCCATGAAGATGGAGACTGATTGCAGAATAGTCGTAACGGACAATGGGCGCCTTTGGATAGATGGAGATTTAGAGAACATATTAGAAGTCAGAAAGAGGATTGAAAAAATATCCTCCGAGGCCATGATTGCAGGAGTTGGTGCATAATGGGCGGATATGGCGATGTACAGATGATAGACGAGAATGGCCTTAGGATGGATGGAAGAAAGCCAGGTGATGTCAGGCCAATCACGATTGAGACAGGCGTCGTACCGGTAGCAGACGGCTCATGCAGGATGGTCTGGGGGACAAACGAGGCCATAGTTGCAGTTTACGGGCCAATGGAAGCCCACCCGAGGAAGATCCAGAAGCAAGACAGAGCAGTAATTGATGTTGCCTACAACATGGCCCCTTTCTCAACAACCGACAGAATTAGGCCGGGATTCAACAGAAGGAGTAGAGAAATCAGTAAAGTCACGCAAGATGCTTTGGAAAGCGTCGTTTTATTGGAGCTCTATCCCAGATCAAAAATCAGAGTTAGCATAGAGATCATATCTGCTGAGGCGGGAACAAGGTGCGTGGGCCTCACCGCTGCATCCGTAGCACTTGCCGATGCAGGGATACCAATGACAGATTTGGTGGTAAGTGTGGCTAGCGGAAAGGTCAATGATGTGGTAGTCTGTGATCTCAACAAAGAAGAGGATAATTACGGAGAAGCTGATTTACCAATGGGTATACTGCCCAACACCGGGGAATTAGTTTTCCTTCAGATGGACGGCGATTTATCACCAGAGGAATTCAAACAGGCTTGGGATTACAATGTGGAGGCCGCTTTGCAGGTACACAAACTCATGGTCGAGGCCCTGAAGGGAGGTGCGAAACAATGAGTGCGCCAACAGTCCCCAATCTGCTCAGGGATCATCTATCTGATTTAGCCATGAATGACGCCCGGTTAGATGGAAGAGGCCAATACGAGGGCCGTGAGATAAATCTCGAAACGGGAATTCTGCCAAGGGCCGAAGGATCCGCCAGAGTCACCATGGGCAACACCATAGTATTAGCAGGGGTGAAATTCCAGCTAATGACCCCATATCCCGATAGACCAAATCAAGGAGGTTTGATGTGTTCTTGCGAAGTTAGACCAATCGCTGGTAGACATTGGGAGGCAGGGCCACCAAGCCCTGAGTCAATCGAACTTGGGAGAGTTGTAGACAGGGGAATCAGGGAATCTGGATGTATCGATGTGGACGATTTGTGCATCATACCAGGAGAAAAGGCATGGCAGGTAATTCTGGACTTGCATGCAATCTCTGACGATGGCAATCTCTTCGATGCCTTTGCGTTGGCTGGTATAGCAGCCCTTAGGTCTGCAATCATCCCAGCTGAGAAGTTCGAGGTAGGCGAAGACTCCCCTCTGAAGGTCTCAAAAAAGCCCATAATGTGCTCGTACCACAAGGTGGGCGGAAGGTTCGTCTATGATGCATCATACAAAGAAGAATTAGGTGGAGACGAAAGGATTCACATCACCCTCGGCGATGATGATCATGTGCACTCTCTCCAAAAGGGTCTAAAGGGAATCTTCACGGCGGACGAGTTTGCCAGCATAATGGAGCACGCCAAGAAGAGATGTGCCGAATTAAGAGAATTGATGGACTAGAGGTGATTTTATGGCAAAAAGAACTCAGAAGGCAGGACTTACAGCAAGATTCGGCTCTAGGTACGGCGTCAGCGTAAGAAGAAGGGCTGGATCAGCGTTAAGAAAGAAGTCCAAGGAATATACATGCCCATCATGCCAATACCAGAAGGTAAGAAGAAAGGCTGCGGGAATCTGGGAGTGTAGGAAGTGTGGGCACACATTCACTGGAGGGGTATGGGAACCCTTCACAAGAGCATCCGATGCCAACAATAGGGTAGTCAGGAGATCCATGGAAGGAGCCACTGCAACTGACATGGCCGTGATTGCCCAGCAAGCTGCATTGGAATTTGAGAGAAAAATCGTGGAGGCAGAAGAAGTTGCCGACTCAGAGGAAGAATGAGGGAAGTTTCTCCCTGTCATTGAACTTCTCACACCCTCACGCGGAGCACATTGCAAGTGGTCTTAGGACAGAATCAGACTTTACTCAGACGGGAGGTAGAATTTCGATTACTCTCACGGCAGGAACATTCTCCGATCTTAGAGCTATTTGGAACTCCACAATGAGGGGCGTGATCGCATCGGAGCAAGCTTTGAATGCAATAACTGGACAGGGTGATTAATATGAATTCGAACAATGAAGTTGCTGAGGCTCTGAAGTCAGTTGCTCAGGATTTGCAGTCAACACTAGCCCAGATACAAGGTGTCACAACTCAGCTAAGTGAGATATCTATAACTTTGGACGCTCTTTCAAAACAAGATCCAGAAAAGCCAGTTTACAGGGCAATTGGAAGTCTACTTCTGGAAGTTGAGGACAGAAACTCAGTAAAGGATGATTTAGAGGGATCAATGATAGCACTTCAAGAACACATGGATAGGCTTTCTTCCAGGGAAAATGACCTACGTAAGAAGTATGACGAGCTTGTAACAGCTTACGAAAAACAGTGAGAAGCATGCCAAACGAAGAAAATCCTGGTCAACTTGAGGCCCTTTTGGATTCCATGCTCTCCCTCCTGGCAGATGGTGATACAGAAGAGGCCAAGCTCATTTCGGAAGAAATCCTCAATAGGTCCAGATCCGGTCCTGACCGCGACCACCTGATAGAGGCCAGGGTAAGGCTGGAAAGAGCATTGATAGGACTAGTCCCTACAGATAACATAGGGAGTGAATTGAGGTGGTGCGTCGATAGGCTAAACGCCATTTCAAGGGGTTCCTCATTACACGGTCTCGCTTTACTAAATCTGGCTACATGGCATGCCAACAGGGGAGAGTTGATGATGTCCCTCGCCACTCATTCAGAGATCTCCCTGAATAATGGTCATCCCCTTGATATCAAATCATTATCAAGAATCGAGGTCGGAAGAATTCTATCAACTATGGGTGACTACGCTCCAGCAAAGAGACATCTATGGTCGGCCAGGTCTGGTTTCATAGAGTCGGAGATGGTTCCTGAGGCTATTGCCGCGTCTCTTGAATGGCTAGACTTGGCCCTAGACAAAATAGATGAGAACTCTCCTACGATGTCTGCATTACTGGAGAATGCGAGACCGAGGGAGGGACCAGGAAACACCCAAAATCCATCTAATCCGAGTGATATTACAGATGTAGTTGAATATCTTTTCCCGCTACTTTGCAACGACCTCTCCGGACATTCCAGAATTGACTTGGGCCTAATTCTGGAGGCTTCTGAAAAATTAGATAGGCCGATTTGGAAAAATGCGCTGAGAGCTAGAGAGGAAGAAATTCAGGACCCCAGGGTCTTAGAAGAACTCCAGTCGTGATCTCTAATTTTCTCAAGCTCCTTTTCTTCCCATGCCAGTCTAGTAGGCGCTTCTAGGCACCAACCAACCTCTAGTATCGAAGGGTCGGGTGAGTCCCATGGCTCAGGGCTGGGGGTGCTTTCGACTTCAATTAAGACCACAACACCCCCTTCAATGATATTTTCGTCATATCCTACTGCGGTACCAAGCAACCCTGTTTCCTCGTAAAGCTCCCTCAAGGCGGCTACATCAAAATCCTCATTTTCAGTAATCTGGCCACCGGGAAGCTCCCAACCCCTATCCTTGTTGAGGACCATAATCCATGGTTTCTCGTCATCCTTGGTGTTTTTGGAGTATACCAAACACACAACAAACACTAACCTTCCCCCATCATTTCTCTCAACTCATCGTACACTTCCATCGCTCCTTCGACACCTTCTGCAGCTAGCCTCCTCGACTTAAAAAAGGCTTCAGAAATCCTTTCTTCCGCAATTAGCCGATGTACAATCTCGAGAGGGCCCGAACTCTCCATATCATCGACTCCTCGAATTATTTCCTCACTTTCCAATGATGCCATTTCCTCCATCTTTCTGAGGAAATCCATTCTTTGACTGATACCGGGGGGATTCCAGGCCGTCTTTTCCGAACCGTCGATCTCTTTTTCCATACGGGTTCTGAATTCGTCCCTAACTGGTTTACCCGGGAAAAAACTCTGTGCCTGGTCGTAACAAAGCCAAGCATCACTGTACTCGCCCCTTCTTTCATGCATCCTCCCGAGCGAAGTCCATGCCTCATGGTTCGATGGCCTTTGTGATAGAATCAGCCTTGAAAGCGTCATGAACTCCTCTTCATGCCCAGATTCTCTTACCCTTTCTATCCTCCTGGAGAAAAGAACATTTGCTCTTCGGTCCCTTAAATCCAGTGTCTCCACTCTCTCAGAAAAATCTTCCAACATGCCATCGGATTGAGATATCATCTGCCACCATTTATCGACATCTAGAGGATCAGCCTCCAGAGAGGCTTCCAGAAGAATGATTCCATTCGATAGGAAATCCACATTCTCCAGTTGAGCAATATGTTCTGGTTTTCGGCCAAGAACAGCAAAAAGGTCCTCCAATACGGACCTGATACCAGTTGAGTCACCAAGCAAGGTCTTCACTCTCACTAAGGCGAACCAGTTATCCGGATTTGTGAAGTCATACAAAACGGCCTGCCTCGCACTCTGTTCCCCCCACTCAAGATTTACTGCTCGATCAGCAATAACTTCGCCTCTCTCGTCTAAAGCAAGTGAGACATATTTTTCTGATTGACTCCTGTGCCTATCTCCTAGACTTCTTCTCGGATGTTGCAAAGCTGCTGCAATATCTGTTTTTGTCATGAGCGCCTCACAAAACTGACTCATATGGAGCCCTATCGATTCCAGGATCCAAAGTGGCGTCCATACCTATCTTACTCGTTATCCCGTCTTCTGAACGACTGGGGTCCAGGCTAGAGCCCCTCTGTCCCTCTAGGACGACAGTATCTTTGTCTGGTTGCCACCTAGTCATAAGTGCCCATTCCACTCTTCTGGGATCAGAGATATCTACGTCCGCATCAACCACGACTACCTGTTTCATAGAAGGGTGGCCCCTGAAAGCAGCGTCAATAGCTAGCATACCGTCTCCTTTGTTCTTGGGTACTATCTGTATGACGGACGAAAGCCAGCCACAACCTCCGTCAGTCATGTGGACGTCTATGCACTCCACCTCTTTGGAAACTGCATTCTTTATTGTTGGGGCCCTGGGCATTCCCATAAGCGTCCTGTGCTCAATACCAGTTGGTATTATGGCGTGAAAAACGGGATTGTCACGGTGGAATACGTTGTCATACTCTATCACATGTTCCTGCCTGATGTCGTCCACGGTCCCAGTTATGTCCACATATGGACCTTCATCGTCCCTTTCTGGTGTAATTCTTGCTTCCATCGCATATTCTGCATCCGCTGGTACCATCACCCCGTTAGGCAAAATTACCACCTTCAGAGGAGTCCCATGAAGCTTCATGTGCAAGGAGGATGCCACGGTCAACTCATCAATGTGATCGGAGAATGACATTGCAGCCGCGAGAAGAACAGTTGGATCGGCCCCATTCACTACAGCAACAGGTACGTCATCTCCAGCATCAGCAGCTTGAGAGCTGATAGTTCTAAGATGTCTCGGGACCAATCTGGCAACAGTGTGGTTACTGTCCCTTAGAAGCTGACGATGAAAGGAGACATTTCTAATTCCAGAATACTGAGCTATGATGATTGATGCGGACTGGTATCTCCCACCGTCTTCCCTAAAGTGCCACGGAATTGGAATTTTTGTCAGGTCTACCACTTTTTGTCCCGACTCCATAACAGGCGCATCGGAAGCCTCTACTATTTCCGGATCGGTTGGATTTTCCATTGCCCATGACAAGACATCTATCAGCTCTCCAGGGGATATGTCAAACATCTCACATAGTCTAGATTTCTCTAAAACGTTCAATGCCGCCCTGTGTCCGGGAGCCTCGATGATTTTGTTAAACAGCAAGGGTATGTCTCCAAGTTCATTCGAGGTATCAATCATGCCGTGGATGACGCTTGTCGCCTCATCGACGTTTTGGACGCCTGCAAGCATGTCACGGAAGGCCATATCGGTGGCCGGGGTCAACATATGCTTGAATGTTAGTGAGGTTATCCCCCTCTAGTACCCTATTAGCGGGGACCGCCCCGTCACGCTCTTATACCCCATGAGGTTCGGCGAGGCGTCATTCTGAGGTGTCACTTTGGGTAGAGGTCTATTCTCCGGGCAAAAGATGAAGACCGATAGGAAGAAATATCGCTGGAAGGAACGCAAATTCAGAGATCGCCAATTCAAGCAGCAGAGAGGTGGCGTACTGAAGCATGACCCTCTTATGGGAAGTACTCAGGCAAAGGGAATCGTAGTTGAAAAGGTGGGATTCGAGGCCAAACAGCCAAACTCTGGAATCAGGAAGGCTGTCAAGATTAGCCTAATAAAAACTGGCAACCAACTTACAGCCTTTGCTCCTGGAGATGGGGCAATATCATTCATTGACGAGCACGACGAGGTTCTTGTCGAAGGCATCGGTGGTAGCAAGGGACGATCATACGGTGACCTCCCGGGTGTCCGATTCAAGGTCATAAAGGTCAACGGCGTTTCTCTCGACGAGATGGTCAGGGGACGAAAGGAGAAGCCAATCAGGTAAGGTGCCTTCATGACGGATCAGGTAAGTCAACAAGAAAAGAAGTCCGATGCCCCCATTGCCGGCATTGGCACCATGGTTTTTGGCAAGTGGGACGCAACAGAGGTTACCTGTTCCGACCCGGGCCTAGCTCCATACATTAACCTCACAACCATAGGAACACCCCACAGTGGGGGAAGGCATGCAAACGCATGGTTTGGTAAGGCAAAGCTTTCAGTAGTTGAAAGATTCATCAACAATCTGATGAGGACAGGAAAGTTCTCAGGCAAGAAGCAGCACTGCGCTAAGGCCTACGAGGCAGCATTGGATTCTATCAATGAAAGGACCGGCGAAAACCCTCTTCAATCCTTTATCGACGCAATAGTGGAGGCAGCTCCATGCGAAGAAATAACAAGAATCAAGCAGGGAGCAGTAAGTACCCCAAAAGCAGTAGACTCATCACCGAGTAGAAGATTGGACATTGCACTGAGGAATTTAGCAATAGGATGCACAGCTGCTACGGCAGGAAGTAAGAGGACCCTCGTCCAAGGGATTGTCAGTGAGATATCTAAGGCCGCTGAGGGCGACGTAGCCGCTTTCTCGATAGGCAAGAGAGAGGAAATTGAGCGTATAGCGGCTTCTGCAAGGTAATCCCAATTAGAATAGTAGTGCCTCTACTAGTCAAGTTTTACTTCTCTCCACAATCGGATTTATGAACCAAAGTCAGGTCGTCGCACCAATAGAGGAATTGATATGGGTCGTAAGGAAGACAACATCAAGCGAGCTACAGAGATAATGCACGATAGAGAGCATATCAGAAACATTGCGATCGCTGCACACATTGACCATGGAAAGACTACACTATCGGACAATCTAATTGCGGGAGCAGGAATGATGTCTGAGGATTTGGCAGGTAAGTCGAGAGTGCTTGATTTTGATGAACAGGAGAGCGCAAGAGGAATTACTATCAACGCCGCTAGCGCTTCTATGGTCCACGTCGTGGATGGTCAAGACTACCTCATAAATCTCATAGATACGCCTGGTCACGTAGATTTTGGAGGGGACGTTACCAGGGCCATGAGAGCTGTAGATGGATGCATAATTCTAGCGTGTGCGGTTGAGGGAACAATGCCACAAACAGAAACAGTTGTTCGACAGGCACTGAAAGAAAAAGTCAGACCGGTTCTTTTTATCAACAAGGTCGACCGACTAATCAATGAGCTCCAGATCGATGGTCAAGAAATGATGAGTAGGTTCGAGAAGATTATTACAAAAGTAAACAAACTGATTTCCACCTACGCCCCAGAGGATTTGAGGAAGGAATGGCAAGTATCGGTTCAGAAAGGTACCGTGGCCTTTGGCTCTGCTTACTATAACTGGGGAATGTCAATTCCCTACATGCAGAAGAGCAATATCAACTTCAAACAGATCTTCGAGTACTGTCACAATGATAATCAGAAGGAGCTAGCTAAACTTGCACCAGTCCATACTGTCCTACTGGACATGACAGTTGAAAAGCACCCTTCCCCAGTAGTCGCCCAGAAATATAGAATCCCTAATATCTGGCAAGGGGATCTGGATTCCGGCGTTGGGAAGGCTATGATGGAGTGTGACCCAGACGGACCACTCTCACTCATGATCACGAAAATTTGGATGGATCCACATGCTGGAGAAGTAGCTGTTGGAAGGGTATATTCTGGAAGAATCAAACATGGAGAGTCAGTTTGGGCCATCGGCGCGGCAAAAGCTGAGAGAGTGCAACAGGTGGGCATGATGGTTGGAGGGGATCGGATTGCTACATCTGAAGTCACCTCAGGGAATATTGCTGCAATCACTGGAATCAGAAGTGCAGCCGCTGGTGTAACTATAGCCAGGGAAAAGGACGCACCTCCCTTCGAAGCAATAAGGCACATATCAGAGCCAGTCGTCACTGTCGCGGTTGAGCCAAAATCCATGAAAGACCTACCTAAATTCATAGATGCACTTAGGGGCCTTGCCAAGGCCGATGCATCTCTTGATGTCTCCACCAATCAGGAAACGGGGGAAGCTCTTTTGGCTGGAATGGGAGAACTTCACCTCGAGATAACTGTGTACAGGCTGGAAGAAGAGCAAGGAATCAAAGTGAAGGTTAGTGAGCCAATCGTTGTTTACAGGGAATCAGTTCAGAATGACAACAAAGGTAGACCATTCGAAGGCAAATCCCCCAACAGACACAACAGATTCTACATAGAGACCGAGCCACTGCCAGACATAGTTGTCGAAAAGCTCAGAGCAGGAGAGTTCAGGGATGGGGCGGTACGATCAAAAGATGCAAAGGAGGTCGGGGATCAGTTTGCCGAATTAGGAATGGACAAGGACATGATGCGCAAGATTTACGCAATTAATGGCACCAACGTACTTGTCAACGATACCAAGGGGATTCAGAATCTACATGAGACGAGAGAACTTATCATTGACGGATTCAATGATGTTTGTAAGAAGGGGCCAGTTGCAGACGAGCCTCTAATGGGCGTATTGGTCCGACTCGTAGATGCCAAGCTTCACGAGGATGCTATTCACAGAGGTCCGGCCCAGACCATCCCTGCTGTCAGGAATGCCGTCAAGGGCGCATTCATGAGATCAAGGCCAGTTATCTTTGAACCAATTCAAAAAATTCAGATTGATTCTCCGAATGACGTTATTGGGGGCGTAACCAGAGAGGTATCAACCAGGAGAGGCATAATCGAGGACATGCCTGTGGAAGACGGTGTGACCAAGGTTATTGGCACTATTCCAGTTGCAGAGACATTTGGTTTCTCAAACGATATCCGTGCTGCTAGCCAAGGTAGGGCCATTTGGAATATGGAAAACGCCGGCTTCGTACACTTGCCACCAAATCTGTATGAGAAAGTAACCGGCGAGATCAGGGAAAGAAAGGGTCTCAAGGCAGAAATTCCTGGCGAATCACATTACCAGGACTGATTAATTTATCCTGACCAATTGGTAATCTGTCATCTCCCTGAGTATTTTCACAGAATGTGATTCTCCGAGGATGTCGAGGCATGAATGTGCTTTTGAGTGGTGGAACATCGCCCTATCCCTTGCGTATTCTATAGAGCCGTTGTCATAGAGTTCCTGCACAGCATCGGCAAGGAGGTCAGAATCACATTCTCCTGAACCATATGCCTTCTTGAATGATGGTAGTTCGTTACCTGATTCCAGGGCATGGATTGCGATTAGAGTTCTCTTTCCCTGTAGTATGTCTGAGCCTGCTGGTTTTCCGAGAGTTTCCGTATCCCCTGTAATATCTATCAGATCGTCCATCAATTGGAAACAAAGTCCCATATTCAGACCCCATTCAGCCATCGACTTGACCACTTTATCACTCGCACCGGACAACTTTGCGCCAGTCATCGCACAGGTTTCGAACATGGCAGATGTTTTTCCTGCAATCATCTCAATGTACTCATCTTCAGAGACCTTGTCTCTTTTCTCAAATTCCATATCAATCATCTGCCCCTCTGCTACTCTTCTGACCATTTCTCCGATGGACTTCACAAGGAAAACAAGAACATCAGCCTCGATATCCTCTGATTCAGCAAGGATCTCGAATGCGACAGCTAGCATTGCGTCTCCAGCGTTAATCGCGGTCGCATCATCGTATGCTACATGTACTGCATCAAGCCCTCTTCTTATCGGATCCTGATCCATAATGTCATCATGCACTAATGTGAAATTATGGATAATCTCAATGGACGCACCAAGAGTATTGTGACCCGGATTAGAGCTCCCAACTGCATCGCCCACGAGCTTCGGCAATATTGCCCTAAGTCTCTTTCCACCCCCTGTAAAGAGGTGCTTCATTGCTCCGTGCAACCTTTCCTGTTTTATTTTTGACAAGCTTCTCATTATCTCAGACTCTACATCATCTCTGTGACTCTTCAGAGCATTCATCAGAGAGGTCCCAGGAGGGGTTGAGGTAGCATGGATATCGACTCTTCCGAATTTTACAACCCCGCTCCTTTCTTCAATTTCCATGACATTTGGATACCCTTCAGCAAGGAACTCCCTCCAAAGGAGTCTAAACCATGGTGCGACTAATTCTGACTCCCATCTTCCCGTACCATCAATGATTTCGACAATCTCATTTGCATCCACCCACATGTAGTCTGATATCTCATTACTATTCGGAGAGAGCTCTAAACTTTGCACTCTGGCCACTAGGACGTGGTCGACTTCATTTTCTAACCATTCATCATCCCATCTACACTCATACTGGAAAGATCCGATATGTTTGAAGTCTATCGAACTCGCAACCTCTTGGCTGATTCCCAATTCTTGAGGGAGTTTCCTGATGGCGGCATTGATACACCCTTGAGCAGGGTCTCCGTTTTCCCCATCAATATCTAACGGGTGGCTACAACAAGAATTAGCCCACATACCCGGAAATGTGATTTTTTCAGTGGACCTTTGTTGAATCAGCAGCCTATCTTCGGAGTCAAAGATGAGGACACTAAAGGCCCTGTGCAACAAACCCTCCCTGTAATGGCAGGTCAGCTTACTCTCGCTTCCCAATACCGAGTCATCGCTATCCACAAGAATGCATCGTTCGTCCATCATCTCGGCCTGTATGCCATCATGTCCCGATAGGGCGCCCTTAGCATCTGCCATGACATCGGGACAAACCAACGGCATATAACAGAATCCAATCAACTAACTATTTTCGTACCAATGGTGGTGCCGCTTGAAAGTAGCTCAGAAAGTCTCTCTGGAAAATTTCCATTGATGAACCAAACCTCTTCGACTTTTTCAGATATAAGGGAGGCCCTTTCTGCCTTGAGCTCGATCCCTCCAGTTACATCATGCTCACTGTCATGTTCTGTCTGCACGAACTCTCCAGATTTCCACAATTCTATCAACTTGGATCCCT
The DNA here is from genome assembly GCA_028283505.1 of Candidatus Poseidoniales archaeon. GTDB lineage: Archaea > Thermoplasmatota > Poseidoniia > Poseidoniales > Thalassarchaeaceae > MGIIb-O5. Next base: position 26,609 of record JAPOFX010000008.1, on the reverse strand, counting down.
CTAGATTAGGGGGTCTGTCCATCATACCATCGGCATCCCCCAGTAGAAACACACAATGTGTTACCGAGGGAATCTCAATAGAAATTCTGGCCATCAAGTCATCACCAGATAAGATTCCAAATTCTGGTTTTCCATCAACATTTACCACATCTCCATAGGTAATAGGTACGACGTTATCCGGGAAAGAATCGAAAACTGAAACGTCTCCTTTAAACGAGTCTCCTGTGTTTTTTGCCCATTCTGAAGGAGGGAAGGTAGTCGTCTCAATTCCTCTATCACTGAGTGACTTTGACACCAGACCACTAAGCTCCTTCATATCATTCCTTACAATCTCAACTGCTTTGCGTTGCTGTTCTGAAATATTTTTCTTCAGGCCATGCGACAATGACCATTTTCTAGCTAACAAATGTCCGTATGAACCAGCTCCATGTACGATAATCACTGAATTTCCCGAGGAAACCAGGTTCGATATTTCGTCACAAATTGAGTCTATAATGTCCAATTTAGGCGTCTTAATAGACGACTTGTCCGTAATTAGGCCACCTCCCAATTTAACTATGACCTTGGCCGCCATGGTGTCCCTGACACACTAATCAGATTTGGGTTCTCCTATCGGATTATTGAAAGGTTCATTTCTAGGTGCTTGTTGGGGCAAATATGAGCGAGCCCGGCGACGTCGAAATCTTCCAAAGGTGGCTTCAAGCCAAGCTTGCAGCTACAGACCACATCGAGGACCCTGATGAGAGGCAGAGGAGAAGAACTCACATCGAATCCGCTATCTCAGAGACCATATCTTTTAGGGACTCCTTGCAGAAACTTGAATCTCTAGAATCGCCATCGCCATTCATTGAAAGGGATTCAGCGGTCAGGTCTACTGAAAATAGAGGTGAAGTGATAGCAAGCAATGATTCTAATGTATGTCCTAAGTGTTCGTCCTTGTTACTGGCAGATATTGATTTTTGTCCTGTTTGCGGAGAAGAGATTTAGCTACTCTTCTTCGCCCCACTTGGCTCTAGCTAGCTGGAACTCTGGGTCATCAGAGGGTAGAATGCTGAGATATTCACCAGCGACTGAGTCCGCCAAGTATACAGTGACTCCTGCATGCCATACTGTTTCGCCCGAAGCCACCATAGAAGCAGTGTCAACTTCCAAGATTGAAGGGCTATTGTGATGGACCTTACCGGCTTCAGCGGCCGACCTGACTGTAGCTGAAAGATGGACGTGTGATCTACCGCTCGGAGATATTCCGACCTCGAGCAGATTCTCAGCCTCATCCGGGGAGCATGGATAGAAGAGGGAGGGTGGGATGTTGTCTGTCGGAAGATCTAGCTCTATCTCCACACTATGCCCATAGGTTGCCCTGATCATGTTCCCCCTTACTTCGTATCTACCCTTTGCATCTGTTTCGGATATTGCCCTAAAGTGGTGTGGCCTTAGCCAGTGATATCTCCTTTCATTGGACTTTTTGAATTGCCTAATGATGTCCTTGATATCTATCCATCCATTGATATCCATCTCTAGGTCAAACTTTTCCGGGGCGTGCCTGAGAACCAAAGCTAGTCTTCTAGCTATTGAGTCCCGTTCATTTCCCCTCATGATGAACTTGCCCTCTGAATTACAGGCGGGGCAAAGATCGTCGTCCGAGAAATAACCATGTGTTGTACACTCTCTAATCATTTTATCATCCCTCCCACTTGAAGCCTTCTCAAGAACCTCTCGGTCATTCGCCTACAGCCAATCTAGCTACCAAGGGTTATTTTCCCCCTAGTGCCCCCGGAGCACGTGGGAGCAGTAATTGTCGATTGGATGCGGAGTCCTTTCCATCGTGCACACAAGGGGGGATTGTCGGAAACAAGACCCGATGAAATGCTATCGCAAGTTACAAAATGTCTCCTTGAGAGAAACGTATTCGACACCAGTGAGATTGACGATATCATTGTTGGTTGTGCTTATCCGGAGGGCGAGCAAGGTTACAACATCGGAAGATTAGCTACATTCTTGGGAGAAATACCCGTAAGCGTCCCAGGTATGACAATAAACAGATTGTGTGGGTCATCCATGCAAGCAATCATGGTCGCCGCTTCTAACATTGAGTCAGGATGGGGGGAATGCTTCCTGTGCGCCGGCGTAGAATCCATGAGTAGGGTGAAAAGAAGGGGATTCAACTGGAGCCCCCATCCTTCACTGGAAGAAGTGTTTCCAGAAGCTTACATAAACATGGGAATTACAGCTGAAAATGTCGCGGAATCATGGGAAATATCCAGACTCTCTCAGGAGGAGTTTGCTCTTGATTCTCACTCCAAGGCTATCTACGCACGGGATAATGGGTATTTTGACGAAGAAATCTGCCCCATTGAAAACGATATTGGAATCATAGACACGGATGGTTGCATTAGGGATACTAATTTGGCATCAATGTCTAAACTTAGTCCGGTTTTCGCCGAAGATGGTACTGTTACAGCAGCAACATCTTCTCCGTTGACTGACGGGGCTGTTTGCATGTTGATATGCAGTGAGGAGTTTGCCGAAAGGAAGGGTATGAGGCCCTTGGCCAGAATCGTTTCCAGTGCAGTTACAGGGTGCCCTCCAGATTTGATGGGAATAGGTCCTATATCCTCAACTAAACTAGTTCTTCAGAGGTCAGGCTGGGAAATTGGGGATGTGGATATTTTCGAGATCAATGAGGCATTTTCGTCTCAAAGCCTCGCAGTGATTGACGAACTATCTATTGATCAAAGTAAAGTTAACATCGACGGTGGAGCGATCTCAATAGGCCACCCACTAGGAGCTTCTGGAGCCAGGATAGTTGGAAAGGCGGCCTCTTTACTCAAAAGGACAGGATCGAGCAAGGCCATCGCAACAATGTGCATTGGAGGCGGGATGGGTATCTCAGTTTCACTCGAGAGAATCTAGACAACCAACAGGCCGTCACATTCCGGGCACCTGTCTGTTTCTGAGAGTAGAGAAGGTATTACAGCCAGGATGCTTGAACAATGGGGGCAAGATGCAACAACCTCCTTCTCACCTACTGGGGATATCCCGAACTCATTTCCTCCTCCAAACCATGAAACGAATGAGGGGTTGTTTATCGTTGAGATCCTTCTCAATGACGTTATTCCCAGAAGCACGTATAACCCTCCGACTATGACAGAGGGCCCCGTGAAGATAATCAAGAATCCTTCAGTGATGAAGCAAATCCCCAAGCATCCCAATGAAATTGTACTGACGAAAATCCCGGCTCCCCTGCGTAATCTCAAGAGGACCGAGGCCAGTAAAGAAATCGGTACGGAAACCATTCCGAGGACCAAGGGGAATATGAAGAAAATTGAATTCTGATAAGGAAGACCGAAAATCGCTAATATCTGCACTAAGGATAGTACGATAATCAGAAATGACACATGTCTGACTATAGATTCCATGCCCCGGCTCATGTCTTTCAAGCCTCACAGGAGCGACGCACTCATGAATCACTCGGCAATGCGAAGGCATGGTCTCGGACACCGGGGTGAGTCTCAATGGCGAATCTCTGGCCAATAAGAACATACTATTGGCAATAACTGGTGGGATCGCTGCGGTAGAGTCGGTTAAATTATCAAGGGAAATTAGGAGACATGGCGCAACAGTTCAACCCCTCATGACCAAAGAGGCGACTAAGGTGATAACTCCCTTGGCCATCTCTTGGGGCAGTGGATCCGAAGTTATCTCTGACTGGGACTCTTCAATGTCGCAACTTGGAACTTATGACGCCATCGTGGTAGCTCCGGCTACCAGGAACTCAATCGCCAAGCATCTTAATGGGATAATGGACTCTCCTGTAATGATGGCTCTTTCTGCTGCTCGAGGGAACGGAACACCACTGATATTCGTTCCTTCGATGCATTCTGATCTTTTTGATGATCCTGTAACTGGAGATTTGCTGGACTCACTTGAGCAAGAAGGCTCCCACATCATAGTGGACGAGGAAAGTGAGGGTAAAAGGAAACAATCAGATCCAAACGAGATAGTTTCACGGCTATGCCACATCGTTAACTCATCTCTTCCGAAAAGAAAAAAAATCGCTTTAACACTAGGTGCTAACTCCTCTCCAATTGATGACATTCGTAGCATTGTGAATAGGTCCTCGGGAAATACAGGGTGGTCAATTTCAGAATATTTATACAGAATGGGTCATGATGTGATTTGTATTGCTGGAAATACTTCGGCAACTCCTGGGTTCAAACTTCCCGATGTTAGACACTGTGCCTCTCCAGAAGAAATGTTGAACGAAGCAAAGAAAGTGTCTATGGAAGAATCGCCAGATGTTTGGATATTCTCTGCCGCAGTATTGGATTATGTCCCTGAAGTAATTGCTGGAAAAATTCCCAGTGGAGACACGAATATTTCAATAAGCCTAGTACCTACAAAAAAGCATATTCCAGAGATTCTTACTAACACAGAAGGATGCATTTCCATCGGGTTCAAGCTTGAAAGTAATATTGGTTATCCCGAACTAATCGATAAGGCAAGGTTGCAAATGGACAGGTATTCACTTGATTCGGTCGTTGCTAATCGACTACAGGATTTAGATGACCCTGATGCTCCCAGGTGTTGGCTTGTCGATTCTAATGGAAGTACAACCGAGATTGCCAGCTTGCAGTCCCTGTGCTCGAAAATAGAGGAATATATCTCCAGTTAGAGCCGTAAATATACGAATTATTCAAACCGACCTCGTACTCGGCGTTACATGGGCGCTCCGGGAAAGGCCAAGAGGGGAATCCCTCCAAAATCAGATTTCAACTCCTGGTACCCTTCAATTGTTGAGATTGCTGATTTGGTGGATAAAAGGTATCCGATTAAGGGAATGGATGTGTGGAAGCCCTATGGCCTCAAGGCGATGTCTCTTATCGATGGTTTGACTAGGAAACAGATGGCACTTACAGGCCACCATGAACATAGATTCCCATTGTTAGTCCCTGAGAATCTTCTGGATAAGGAGAACAAGCTAGTCTCGAGGCTGAAGGCCGCAAGAGAAGCAGGGGTTGACCCCTCTGAACTCAGGATGGAGGAAGAGGATTCAGGATTCAAAAAAGAAGTATATTGGGTAACTCATGGGGGCGAGAATGAGTTGGAATCGCCCATGTTTCTCAGACCCACATCTGAGACGCCTATGTATACCATGTTCTCGCTTTGGGTCAGAAGTCATTCTGACCTTCCCCTGAAAACATTCCAAATAGTCAATACCTTCAGGTATGAGACCAAACAAACCAGGTCATTCATCAGAGTGAGAGAGATCCACTTTTTTGAGGCGCACACGGTCCATAAGGATGAGAAAGGGGCCACAGAGCAAATCTCCGAGGATGCGACCATGGTTCAAAGGATTCTGCACGACCTATGTCTTCCGAGCCTTGTATCCAAGAGACCTGTGTGGGATACATTTCCCGGTGCGTGGTACACAATGGCTGCCGATGTCGTAATGCCAAATGGGAGGACTCTTCAGGTCGCAACTTATCACCATTACAGGGATCAATGGGCTAGGGCCTTCGATCTCAAGTACGAGGACCAAAACGGGGAGAATCAGTTTTGCCATCAGACCACATTTGGTATGTCCGAGAGGCTGCTCGGGTCATTGGTCGGAATGCATGGGGATGATAAGGGACTGATAATGCCTCCAGCAGTCGCACCTTACCAAGTAGTCCTACTACCCATTGCCTCCCACGTCAGGGATGATGTAATACCTGAAATTCATAAGATCAGAGATACTCTCAATGATGCTGGATTGAGGACATTCGTGGATGATAGGGACGTTAGGCCCGGTGTTAAGCACTATGACTGGGAAATCAAAGGAGTACCAATAAGGCTCGAGCTGGGGCCGAGGGATATTGATTCGGGAACTTGTATTATATCCGAGAGAATAGGTAGGAAATACGAGAGTCCGATAAGCGACATCGTCAACTCCGTAAATTCAGCGTTGATATCTGTTGCAGACGAGCTTAGAGTTAGGGCTAGTAGCCATTTCTCCGATCTCGTATCAGAACTGCCCGAGATTTCAAATGAGGGGGATGGACATCAATTCTCATCTCCGATAATAGATGGAATGGTGTATTCATTCCCATTCTGTGGAACTGATTCCGATGCAGAAATTCTAGAGAGGCTTTCAGGACTCACCATGCTTGGAGAATGTGTGGATGAATATGAAAAACCCAGGAAATGCGTAATCACGGGAAAGGAGACAACAAAAAAGCAACATCTGGCCAGGATGTACTAGCTTCTCTTCCTCGCAGTCACAACCATCATCAATGCAAATAACATCATCAATGCACCATCTGCGATTCCACCAGTGCCGGGTTCTCCCCATGCGCCACTACTCCTAAAATCCTGATATTCGGTCCAAATTAACCGGGTGTTCGACTCACAATAAGAAACCGGATTTATTCCATCGGAAAGAGTTGTGATGGAATCTCCCGACCCATTAGAGAACGCAACCACCAAATCATCCTCGTAAAGCGTCGATAAATACGAGTAAGGAGGGGTCTCGATATACCAATTTCTATTATCGAACCTAACTGGATCATTATCTGATACCCAACTTGAATTGCCAATGTCTATTATATCGCTCGATCCATTCTGAAAAACTTGCCACTCTAAAGTGTAGGATGAGCCGTTATTTAATCCAGTCATCTTCCAGACAACGAAGAGAGTGTTATTCTGCAACTGCGCACTAGAGCTGAATTCTAGCTCCTGTTCTGGAGGCTCATCTTCACAAAATGGCAGAACAGTACCTACCCCGACTACGACGTTGAACCCAGTAATTATCAGTAGTGCGAACATAATGATAGGCAAGACAACTCTTCTGCGAGGTTTCTCTGGGGAGTCAAGACTTATCGCAGTCCTGGCTTCTTTGATTGGTATCTCTACTCCGCCATTTCCATTAATTGCTTTAATGCCGCTCTCAGGTGGTTTGACTGGAGGCTCAACCCCCATCTCTTCCAAAGCATCTCTTCCATATATCCTCTCAGCCATGGAATAGAGTTTTTTATCTCCACTAATCTCCTGTGGGTCGATCGACCCATCAAGGACTCCCTTTATCTTGTCAGAGCCCTCCATGGCTCTTCGGCCGTTTGGGTACTTCATGAATGAAACCCCAATCCCAAGATGAAAATGTTCGATTCAAGACAGTAAAGAATTGCATGAATCCAAGATATCCCTGTAAGTTATCCCCATGAGGTCCATTAGCTCTCCCGGCTCGCCACTTTCCCCGAATCTGTCAGTAACCCCGACCATCCTTATCGGAACCCCTCCGGTATACGAAACATGCTCGGAGACCGCACTACCTAGTCCACCGATCACCGAATGATCTTCTGCCGTGACAATTCCCTTGCATTCTCTGACTAGCTCATCAATCAATTCTGTATCGAGCGGTTTGATTGTATGCATGTCGACAACTGTAGCTCCGATTCCATCTTTTGACAGCTCCTCAGCTGCCCTGATGGCCTCGGAGACCATCACTCCGCAAGCGATTATTGCGACGTCAGATCCTTCACGAAGTTTCGACCCCTTGCCAATTTTCAGCTTCTTGCAGCTTTCCTCATCGTACATTCTTGGTGTCTTATTTCTCGCTGTTCTAGTGTATGAAGGCTTATCATGATCAAGTAACTGAATAGTCAACTCCTCCGATGAGAGGTCGTCACATGGGTGGATAACTGTCATTCCGGGTATTGTCCTATACAATGCCAGATCCTCTATAGACTGAGCGCTACTTCCGTCAGTTCCAGTATGGATGCCTCCATGACTACCACAAAGGTGCACTACCAAGCCTGGTCTGGCAACACCATTCCTAACTTGTTCAAATCCCCTCTCTGTAAAAATTGCAAATGTACTCGCAAATGGAATCTTCCCTGATGACGCCATTCCGGCGGCCACCAAGATCATATTCTGTTCTGCAATGCCGAGAGACACTGTTCTTTCCGGATTAGCTTCTCTAAAAAGACAAGATTTTGTTGATTTTCCAAGATCCGCCTCCAGTACCACGACACGCGGGTCACTTGCTAAGCGCAGTAATGCGGAGCCGTATCCGTCTCTCGAGGCACCACCCGCTGAGGGAGCACTCATGACAACTCCTCCAATGCTATTTCCAGCTCGCCATTGTTAGGAGCTTTACCATGGAATGAAGGATTATCTTCCATGAAAGAAACGCCCTTCCCCTTAATCGTATGAGCTACGATCGCCGTCGGAGAATCGGTCTTTGACGAAGACCATTGAATTGCCTGAGATACCTGCTCCATATCATGCCCGTCGATTTCCATCACATCCCAGCCGAACGAGGAAAGCTTAGCCCCGACGTCCCCGACCTCCATTTGGACCTCTACAAAATCATCGTTCTGGATTCGATTCCTATCGACAATAAGATTCAGTTTTCCTACGGAATGAAAATCAGCCGCCATTGCAGCCTCCCAAAACTGACCCTCTTGTATTTCTCCATCACCTACCATTACCCAGATATCACGATTACTGGAATCCATCCTTGCGGCTAATGCACATCCAAGACCAAAAGAAAGTCCCATACCCAAGCTCCCCGCGGAAAAATCTACGCCGTTTGTCCATTTCATATCCACATGCCCCTGACAAACTGAACCCAACTTACGGAAAGACATCATGTCCTCTTCAGTGATGAAGCCCATTTCAAATAGAATTGAGTAGACTGCGGGGCTTGCATGCCCTTTACTCATTATGAATCGATCCCTATCTTCCCACCCTGGGTTATTGGCATCGAACCTTAGTTGATTACCATAAAGGGCGGCAATGATATCGATGGCGGACAATGATCCCCCGGGATGGCCGGCACCAGCGGCATGAATCATTTTCACTATGTGCCTTCGACATCTCAAAGCCAGCTCACGTAGCTGTGATGTTGTCATATCAGATGCCCGGTCTGCTGAATTCATGGCCTTGCTAGAAAATCTAACTAATGATGCTTTCCGGGGACTTGTAACATGACATTAGACGAATTCTTATGACGGCGACGCTAGACCACTAAACATCAGCATGTCAGACGAGACGATGATATACTCTAATCCCAATTGGAGGGAGGCGCTGTCATTAATGGAGGTTCCAATAGCAGTGAGCTCCAGTAAAATCGCCCTCAATTGTCTAGAAACTCTAGTTTCTAAAGGTAGACTATCATTCTCCCAAGGTGTCGATTTGATGAAAGAGAAAGAGATTTCATCGGTAACTTCTCTTGCCAACATGGTAAAAAAATCAAGGTTCTCAAAACACGTATTTTTCAATGAAAATTTGCATGTAAACTCAACCAATATTTGTGTCCTGGCTTGTAGGTTTTGTGCATTCAGAAAAGGCCCGCGTCATCCCGATGCGTACACCTTGACCCCCGAACAATACCTGGATAGAATACGGCCGCACTCAGATAGTATCGACGAAGTCCATACAGTCGGGGGCCTACACCCTACTTGGACGGTAAAAGAATACTGCCAGCTCTTTTCGTCAGTTAAGGAAGAGTTCCCGGAAATCCACATCAAGGCTTTAACCGCAGTCGAGATAAAGCATCTTTCAACAAGGTCATCCCTTTCCATCAGAGATACCCTTTCTGTACTTTCCAAGTCAGGACTTGACTCCCTCCCGGGAGGTGGAGCTGAAATTTTAGTAGACAGTGTTAGAGATAGGATCTGTATGGGAAAGGAGTCCTCAGACGAATATCTTGACATCCATGGAGTCGCACACTCACTCGGAATGCCGACAAACTGTACTATGCTCTTTGGAACGATAGAGACCATTGAGGACAGGATCACTCACCTCTTAAGGTTAAGAGAGCAACAAGATTTGTCAGGAGGATTCCAGTGCTTTGTCCCATACCCATTTCTCCCTGACAAGACGAGACTTCCGGAGGCTCAGCTCTCATCCGGGCTTGAGACAATAAGGATGATTTCAGTGTCTAGGTTAATGCTGGATAACATTCCACACATCAAAGCTTACAGGATGAATATTGGGGACAAGCTTGCCTCCTTTGCCATTAACTGCGGTGCCGACGATTTGGATGGAACTGTTGGTCATGAGGAAATTATGCACGAGGCTGGCAGTAAAACAAGTCTTACAACAAGCTCTGAGGAACTTGCAAGAATGATCGAGACGGCAGGCTCCGTCCCCGTAAAGAGGAACTCCTCATACTCCAAATTCGAAACAATCAGTCTTACGCAGGTCAAGGCGTCAAAATCACTTCCAGTAGTTGCATTGGAGGGATGATATGAGTTGGAAAAAAGTCATCGGACGTGTCTCATTCTCAAATTGCGACCCAATTTTCGACGGCTTAGATCCTGAGTGGACTATCCTATCTGCCCCTCCTGCTTGGCTTACCGGGCACGTGATGCGCAGGGATTGCATCGCGGCGCCTATTCCCTCTGCGGACTATGCATTAAATAATGAAGAATTGATGCTCCTGCCAGAAATAGGGATTGTCAGCAATGGAAATGTAGGCTCGGTTTTACTATTTGGGAACCGCCCCATTGAGAGCATGAGGGATATAGCACTTCCAACCGACTCATCCACATCGAAAGTCTTGCTCAGTTGGATAGTAAAGAATCGCGGATTGGATCCTAAATTTGTGGAGTTAGGGCCGGATATCAACTCCATGCTTGAGAAGTGCGATGGAGCTTTGCTGATTGGTGACAGGGCCATACTCGCGTCAATATCCAGTCCTGAGCTTGTAAGAATGGACTTAGGCGAAGAGTGGACCCGAGTAACTGGACTGCCGATGGTTTTCGGTGTCTTTGTAGCAAGGAGAGATTCACCAAGGGAGGTTTTACTCGAGGCGCACTCTCAAATGATCGAGCAGGTAGAGACTTTCGACAGCGATCATAATTGGAGGAAGGAAGTTATTCACAGAACTTCCAAGAAGATGGGATTCCCCGAGGAAAGGGTCGAGGAGTACTTTGAAACCGAGGTAAGAAACAAAATGTCAGATGAAGACATTCAGGGATTGATGAGATTTCTAAAGGATGGATGCGGCATGGAAAATGAGCCAGTTTGGCTGGATATTCACTCAGAGTAGTCCAGTCTCTTACTAGCCACCCAGTCCAGTAGGTCCAAAGCAACCTCACACGACTCTGCCACTACGGTATCCCGATCATCCTTGAATCTCTCCAGAACCCCCAATGCGGTTCTGTCCCCTATTGCTCCCAATGCCTCTGCAGCCTCATGTCTTACCATGACATCTTCATCAAAATCTTCGAGCCTTTCTATCAAAAAAGGCACAGCAGAAGAATCCTGCATTTGACCCATGACATATGCAATCTCATGTTTCAATAAGGCTGAGGACGATGAGAAGGCTGCCGCCAGAGCCTCAACTGAATCCTTCCCACCAATGTTTCTCAATGCGAACAGCGCACGCATCCTCTGGAACATCTTCTCCTCTTCGTTGCATATCGTTACTCTGAGTCTAGCTACATTCCTGTCATCACTAGGTGGCGCCGGATCTACGGAATCAAACTCACTAACCTCAGGTTTTCCGCCACTCATTCACTCACCCGATCCTACAAACACTATTGAATCTACATCAAGATCTTCTCTTACCATTCCAATTGCTTGACCTTCCTTTAGGAAGAGCCTTATCGCCTCTCTTCCTTCTTCACCATAATCCAGAGTCCTACTGTTAACGTACATGCTAACAAACTTTTCATTTGTGGAATCATCTATCCCTCGTCCCCATTTCTTTGCGAATTTCAGTGCTTCATCTGGGTTGTCGAGAGAGTGTTCAATACTATTCCTTACGTCATTTGTGATTTCACTGCACAACTCCATTCCGAGGTCCTTTCTGACTACATTTCCCCCGAGTGGGAGAGGCAGACCGGTCCTCTCATTCCACCATATCCCCAAGTCAAGAATCAAACAGACCCCCTCATCTTTCCATGTCAATTGACCTTCGTGAATAATCACACCTACGTCATATTCGCCTCTCTGAACTGATGGCATTATCTCATCGAAAGGAACTACTTCAAACTTCACATCCCCCAAGGCCAATCTAAGTGCAAGATAGGCACTGGTGCCCACTCCAGGTATGGCAAAGACGAGATTTTTTGCCTCTTCTAAGTTTATGTCCCTGCTTGAAATTATCATCGGTCCGTAGCCCTCCCCCATCGAAGCACCACAATTCATGAGGTGATATTTATCGGATATCTCGGGAAATGAATGGATACTAACAGCCGACACCTCGTAGTCCCCATTCGTAGCGTGTTTGTTAAGAGTCTCAATGTCCAAAAGAACATGCTCGTATTTCCTTGAGCCTGTATCTATGGCTCCTGTGGTCATTGCGTGGAACATGAAGGCATCATCAGGGTCCGGCGAGTGCCCTACTCTGTAGGATTGGTATTCACTCATGAACACCCGAGCACAATTTGGTTGAAAATTCCTCCGTGTGAAAAATCTCCGTAGTAAGAGTGAATAGTGTAAGCTACAGCGGCTGTTCATGCCCGAAGCTAACAAGCTCTCTACTGCGACCGGGCAATTGGGCCCAATTTGTTCTATTACAGGCAAACCGATCACATTCTCTGAGGCGATAGTCGTTGATGACCAGTACGTATGCTACGAGGCATATGTTGAGATAATGGGAAACAACTCAGCTACTGACTCGCGTGAAGTTCCGGACAAACTCCTGATGGATTGAATGCGCACCTTCATGTGTCATACACCCCTCTTGTCCTCGTGGCTACGGGATGGAGCAGGTATGCCCTTAGATTTGGGGATTATTACAGATCATTGACCACAGATGATATCTGGGCCCCTCCGAGGCTCCGCTCCAGAGAATGGATGTTCATACCCTGGGGTTCAAAACCACCAGACCGGCACAGAGCTCTGCCAACAAAGGAAGACCTTCTTTCATACCTGCAGACTAGGACCCCACACTCTTGTTTTCATAGTACTGCATACTATAAAGATCCTAGCCAGAGAAAGATGAATGACAAAGGGTGGCTTGGTGCAGATTTGATCTTTGACCTCGATGGAGATCATCTCCCAGGAGTCTCCGATAATGATTTTCCTGGGATGATGGATAAGATTCAGGAACAGGCTTGGAGCTTATGGTCAGACTTTCTTGAGCCTGAATTCGGATTTAAACAAAAGTACGTTCAAACAACCTTCTCAGGGCACAGGGGATTCCACATCCACGTTAGAGACCCCTCGCTGTTGCATCTCGACTCAAATGCTAGGCGTGAGATAGTCAATTACATCACTGGTATCGGGATAGACGTCCAATCTGTGATGTCAGGTCCAAATATCGGTTGGTCCGAGAGAATAGATATTGGCTTTGAAGATGTCATCGATACTTTGTCAGCTATTTCCTCGAATGAGAAAAATTCACAATTGGTTAATGATCTTCATTCTAATCTAAAATTTAGGAATTTTTCATGCTCAAAGGAACTCATCAAGAAATTAGCCTCAGAGTCTACAACTGGTGACAGGATTACTAGATTAAGAGAGGATAAAAGCAGGACAGTTTTTACATCGAAAAAATTGAACGAAGCCTTTTGGGAACTAGTGAAAGGTGCACCTCTGGCAGTAGGGGAAACAGATGAGAATGTCACTGTAGATATCAAAAGGGTGATTAGGTGGGTTGGAAGCCTCCACGGAAAGTCCGGCTTGAGGGTTACGGAATTCCCGCTGGAGAGACTCAATCCTGATGGGAAGAAACCCTTCGATGCCATGGAGGAATCCTCGGTGTTTAGTACTCAGAATATGTACAAGGTTGAGCTGGTTAAAGATGATGTCACTACTAGAATTTCTGGTCAGGAGGTATCTGGTTCTTCTGGGGATTTCTTCAATGTTCATGAGTCAATGGCAACCTTTCTTGCCCTCAAGGGATGGGCTATCATACACTAAATGCGCACTGATATGTATGCTTAATCACAGAATGTTGAATAGTGTAGAGTTCTGGAATTGAGCCGAGACGAGCATGCCGGACGAGGAGGAAGAGGGCAAGGGCCCCGATGGATTGCCAATGCCCCCTCCCCCGCCTGGCATCAATTTCCCACCCCCTCCTCCCCTCCCCCCGCCTCCTCCAATGCCTCAGGAAGAAGCCATCGAGCCTTCTTCCTCTGAACCTGTGATTGACGAATCGGATCCTGGCGTACCGACTGATTTTCATAGTCACTGGGAAAAGAGAAAGACCGATGGGAACACTCCGTCGGTTGAGAGTAGAGAGAGCATGTACGGGCACATAGACAGGCTATCCTCGGAACAAGTGGGCTCGCTTATGGACAGATTTTCTGACAGGTTCGGCTCGGAGCTAGATAGGGAAATCATCGTATTGCGAAAGAAACAGCAACAGGATCTTCTAGCAATTAAACCGACTGTGGAGCTTATTTCCGCCCCTGAGTCCGAGGAAGAAGACTCCCAAGAAACCACCGAAGAAGCCGGAGACAATTTGCTCTTCTCAGAATTCTTTGATGTTGTCAACAATCTTCTAGGAGATATGGAAGAGGAATTTATTGACTCCTTTGTATCATCAGAAGACTTCCCACTATTTCAGAGCGTGGGGGAGTCCCCCTCTGATTGTGACGAGGAAACGCGAGCTGAGTTCTTCTCGATGATCAATCGTGTCCTTGGCGAGCTTCCAGAGGACAAGATCGAGAATTTCATATCATCACCAGGTTTTGAGGTGTATCAGAAAATGGGTGATTTGTACTCGTAAGTTGAGGTGTAATAATGGGACTACTAGAGAAGGCAGGAAAAATTTCAGAAGATGAGAAAAAAGAGGAGAAGCCTGCAGCGCCAGTAGCAAAAGTGGAGCCGGAGCCAGTTGCTCCCAAGCCTAAGAAATCCAAGAAGAGAGCATCTAGGAAATCTAAGAAGTCAGAGCCAAAGGCACCAAAGGCCCCCAGGAAAAAACGGGCCAAATCCGAACCCAAGGTGATGCCAGACGGTTATGAGGAAGCTGGGAAGGCGAGAGGAACACTGAGGGTCTTCATCGATTTTGCGGTAAATTTTGGTTTCATCATAGCGATCTTTGTCGGTTTTGCGATACTTGAGACTCCAACAACTCTCCCCCTTATTATCGCAATCATCCTTTCAGTGTTCAATATGGTAATTATGCCGATTAGATTCAACCATTCGATGGGAAATGTAATATCAAGAACACAATTTGTTAACTCAAGAGGGAATAATGCGAATTTCATCTATCATTCACTCAAGAACACGACAATAGCTTCTTACTTCGTATTTTTACTAGGAGTTTTCTTCGGAATATCAATGCTGGGCGACAGTTCTGGCATCGAGGGTGGGGACTTCATGAATGCCTTCATCGTTATTTGCCTGGCCGCAATAATGATACCGCTTTTGGACTACATATTCAAGAGAACTAGGAGCGATTCTTTGGGACTATGGGAAGTTGCTTTTGGAGGCATCTGGCTAGTAAGGGCCACAAGCTCCGCCTCCGAAGGATCTCAGTCGAAATTCATGAAGAGGCTCGAATCCATGGCAGAGTACGCCGAGTCAAGAGTCGATCTCGACGATGAGAAGGATGATTGATGATTAGCCTATCTTATATTCTAGCCCTGTGAGAGTAAATACAGCCCCTTTGTTAATTTCTTTGGGTGCCACGGCCAAGGCGACATGACCCCCGTCATACTCCGTTGCGGACGTTACTTCCATGGTTAGTCCTCCTTCAAGCTTGGTCTTCCCGAGGACAATGGGCTGGTGTGACGTGATTGTTATCATATGTTTTTTTTCAGACCCCCTGCTATCCAAACGTGCGTGTATCTCCTGCCCAGGATAGCATCCCTTGTTCAATGAGACCAGCTTTCCCAAGCCAATATCAGATGGGAGACGCGTGCCATCTACTTCTTTTGCAGATGGGAGCCTGGAACGTATTCTCACTGCTTCCCATTCATCGCTAGTCCCTACGCCGATGGATTTCTCCAGAATCCTCCGCTCAATAGAATCATCATCAGCCCTGTAAAGTATATCGATATGTCCAATATCAGACGCGCTATTTTTTGAAACTATCACGTCGCCAATTGAAACAAACGTTTGATCCGGAACATCGCTAACTTCAGGATAAAGCAATCTGACCAACTCTAACGCATCTTCTCCATGAATAACGCAGTGCCTCAATGCATCCTTAGCGTCGTACAAAACTAGATTCTTGTTCCAGGGAATTCCTGCAGTTATCAAGGATCTTGTATCTTCCATGTTTTCATAGATCCCCAGGATAATTATCTCACCATCTATGCCAAAACAACTCAAAACGTCCTTCACCCTTCCATTAGAGTCGCACACCAATGCATCTACACGCTCGCCATTGTTTAATTTACTCACATCGGCGGTCAAAATATTGTTCAAGTGATCGGTAGATCCATCTCCGCTGAGTACGGATATACTTGATCTAAGTTCGTAAATCGATGCCTTCGGAATATTGGCCTTAATCATGTTATCAACTGAATGATTGTCCGCATCCACAAGATTTGGAGGCATTCGGATTCTCTATCTGAAAGCCGCCCCCCATTAGGGAGTCTTTGTAGTCGACCCTTATCCCATTGAGCATGACACTATCTTTGTTGTGTATGAATACCCTGATTTTATCGATTTCAATAATTTGGAAGCCTGAGGTTTCTGGTGCCTCTACTATAGCCATGTCATACATGTAACCCGAGCACCCGCCAGATTGAGCGCTGATCAGTAAGACATGGGTGTCCTCATCACCGCCCATGGAGGCCGATAGTGCGGATCTAGCGGCATCCGTCATATCTATGGAAACATCCACGACCTCAACCTCTGAGACAACGGGAAGTGTGAAACCTCCTCCACCTAGTATTCCCATGCAACGCGATAGTGCCCAACGTATTTGAACAGTTGTGAATCTTATCGTCATCTATGAATACTTAGAGGGTGCTGAGGTTTCATGGATTCTGTCAGGGATGTAGACATTCAGAGAATTTCGATGGTCTCAAAGAGCTATGATAACGATTCTGTGGCCGTTGAATCTCCACTTTCCATAAACCTGGTGTTCAGAGAAGAGATGTTTTCTGTAGGGGTTCTGATGAGAACCCCAGGTGAAGATGTTCAACTGGTGATTGGTTTTCTGTACGGAGAGGGTATAATTTCCAAGATTGATCACGTGATCAATTTGGAAATAAAGGAAGATTGCTGTCACGTAAAACTATCGGAGGACTCTCTATTTGACCCGATAGAGCACGTAAGAAAGACATCCATATCATCGTCCTGTGGCTTGTGTGGGCGTGACTCAATTTCGAATCTCCTTCACATTGAAGGCAAGCAGATCAATACAACATGCAAATACGCCCAAGAGGTCATAACTCAATCTGTTAACACCCTCCGATCATCACAGAATATTTTCTCTATTACCGGCGGTTCTCATGCCGCTGGGTTGATTGATTCATGTGGCAATCTCCGCCTAATTGCTGAAGACGTTGGAAGGCATAATGCAGTTGACAAGCTAATTGGCAAATGTCTTTCTGAGGGAATTAGACACCCCGGCGAGTGCTTCCTAGTTGTTTCTGGTAGGGCCTCATTTGAGCTAGTATTGAAATCTATAAGGTTCGGATTTCCGTTGATGGTAGCAGTCGGGGCTCCGAGCTCTTTGGCCATAGAAATGGCAACAGAGCACGCTATGACGCTAGTTGGCTTTGTCAGGGGAGACAATATATCTGTTTACAGCTCTCCCGGAAGAGTCTCCGTTAGTTAGACCTCTTAGCCTGTTCCTTTGCGAGTATCTTGCACCTGCTAAGTTGCTTTTTACAGAGGTCCCTGTCCCGCTGATCTAGACCCCTGTCCAAGGCTTGAATGAAACACTTTACTGCATCTGAAAAGAGCTCCAATGATGCGTATGAAGACCCCATGTTGTAGAGAAGCTTCCCCCCAACTCCCTCTGGATTCATCGATATGGCACTATGATATGATCTGATACTGTCTGCATAATTTCCCATTTGATACAATGCATGCCCTCGGCCAGACTGAGCCTTTACTCTCAACTCAAGCTCTTCTCTGGGTGCCCCTCCGATCGCCTTTTCGAATGCACTTAGAGCCTCTGCGCTCCTTTCTTCGGCGAGTAGATTTATGCCTTTGTTATACCACTCAATCGAAATATTTGGATCCTCCTCCTGGTGCTGATCCTGATTTTCTAGAATCTCTTTAGCCTCTTTTCCTGCTGCTATTAGGTCAGGCTCCTCTTCAATATCATCTTCCTCGAGATGTTCTGCTTCCTGCAATGACCTTGCCCTTTGTCTGCACTGCAGAGCCCTATCTATATGTCCTGCCGCTGCCAAAGAATCGGCCATACCTTCCCAGATAATCGAATCTTCTTTGTTATCGTCTAGAAGCTCTTTCCAAACTCTCACGGAATTAACATGGTCCCCTGCCTCGGTCATTTCTTTGGCGAGCAATATTTTATCTTCAACAGTGCTGATTTCTAACTGAATATTCTCTTCGTCTTCGCTCACTAACTGTAGTTTCGTCTCGCTTATCTTAGCGATGACTTCCTCATTTGCCTCGATTTCTAGCGCCTTCTCCCATATTTCTATGGCCTCCTCTGGTTTTCCCAATTCAGCTCTCATTTCACCTAATGATACTAGACTCCTAAAATGCTCTGGATTAGACAATAGTGCGTTGGCTAAAGACTTCATAGCATCATTATTTCTCCCCAACCCCCTGAGAATTTGTGAATGATTGAAGTGTGTTTTAGCCCGGTCATCCCCTAGGGTTATTGCATACTCTATTGATTCGAGAGCTTCATTTGTGTGCCCTACGATTGATAGGCAAGTTGCACACAAAGCCCATAATTCGAAACTTTCAGCCCCGTCATCTTCCAATTTTGACCTTATTTTTTCGAGTGCTTCGCCAGGTCTGTTATCTTCAATCATCGACCTAGAATTGTCAATCACGTCTTGAATTGACTCTACAGGTCTTGACTCCAGAATTATCTCATGTTCTACCACTTCTCTACTTTCAAGAATGATAAGCTCCTCATCATCTGTCTCTCCTGGCTCCGTCGAAAAACTGGAAATTCCCGCTTCAAAACTCCCAGCGATCTCTATCAATTGAGGTATCTCCCCCAGTATAACGATGGCCTCTGTGGCTAGTTTCGCCGCTCTTTTGGGATTCAAATTCTCAAGTAGAACAGCCAAATTAGCGATAGTCGGACCATGATTGGGATTTATCCTGTAGGAATTCTCGAATGCAATTATGGCTTCTTCCGGCATACCCCTTGTAGTCTGAACCACGCCCAGGCCGTACCAAGCCGCATCACTATCTGGGTCTAATTCTGTCGCTTCCGTATACAGCTTGCTCGATATCAACATGTCTCCAGAGTCTGCGTGGGATCTAGCATCTCTCAAGACTTGAGCTATCCTGTCCCCATCCATGTCTCTTCGATGTACGAGTGAAAAATAAGCATTGTCTAACCTTGGACCCATATAACTCAAGCATACCCATATTTTGATTACGGGTTCCTGTATCCGTACCCATGGAAGATGAGATTCTGGTCATGGGGATTTGCGGAACGTACGACCTAGACTCCGCAAATGGCAGAATGCTTGAGATTATCTTGGAGGAGTGTTCTAGTCTAGGGGCAAAAACTGTGATTTGGGATCATGGTTCAAAACCCCTCCCTCTTGTAGGAGCGGAGGGTTGCTGGGATGATCCCAACGTCAAGGAGTTCCAAGAGTTGGCCACCAACGCAGACGCATTTATACTCTCCAGTCCAGAGTACCATGGTACCATGAGTGGGGTGATGAAAAACAGCCTCGACTGGCTATATTCAAAGCACACTTCAGGGAAGGTCTTTGGCTTGGTATCGACATTGGGTGGCCAGTCGAGCAATAACACCCTGAATCATATGAGGATTGCAGCAAGATGGATTCACGGATGGGTAATACCCGAACAGGCGGCTATTCCTAACATCAAGAGCGCATTTGATGAGAATGGAAATTTGAAAGATGACTCCCTAATCAAGCGTGTATCCTCAATCTCCTCTTCCGTAGTCGAAAGTACGATCAAACTGAGGAGATGATTTGGAAACTTTACCTCCCGGAAGCGAGGTTCTTCTATTCTTATCCGCGACCCTAGGAGTTCTGACCTGGGTGTCTAAAAACGTCTTACGCTCAGAGAATCTAACTAGGTCCTTCGCGATCTCAGGCACCTGTTGCATGGTAAGTCTGATGATATGGGTGATACTGGGGTGACCTATGGCAGTCCCAGTCAACAGTATACCGGTCAGGCTTCCATGCGAATGGACGTTGGGCGAAAGTTTCGGTGACGACACCATCATTACTCAACCATACGGGATATCCAATAGACAGGTAGTGATTGTGATTGAGAAGGATTTCTCGTTCATAGAGGGCATGCTTGCTAGAATTCTGAGAGCCCCGAAATATCTCAGGAGGCCCTTGGACAAGCTGAACTCTGCTCTATGGGAGCTGATGGACGGAAACAGGTCATTCGGAGAGATCATCGATATTATGGAAGAATGCTACAATGAGGAAATAGTTCCGGCCCACGAACGGTGCTCTTCTTCGGTAAATCGGTTCCTCAAGCTTAACTTGGTAATTCTAAAGACCTAGTCAAGAGATGGCGCATCTAATCTCACGCTTTCGTCCTTCTTCGCCTTGTAAATGGCTGAGAAGTAGATTATCAGGGGAACAATTAGCATCATAGTGAAGCAACCAATCAAGGTGGCCAAGCTGTACACAGACTCCTCGATCGGATCGATTTCGAACTCCTTGACATCTACTAAATCATGAACTGTGACATCAGCTGTAATGAAAACATCCTGACTTGAAGTCGTGTTGCCTTCTGAGTCGTAGATTCCAATCCTCCATGTCACAACACCACTTTCTCCATATACGAGATCGCTAGCAAGGTCCTCTGCCTCATTTATGTCATCTGCCTGTAGGTAGCCGAGCCCTTCAATTGGAAGTACGGAGGAAACTATCCCTCTGATCACAACATCCCCGGAATCAGGTACAGGCAACTCGTGGCTACTAGAGTAGGCACACGTATCTACTAATTCACTGAAATCACCGTCACCCTCGCAATTAAATGGGTAATCTTTGTTCTCTCCGAGAAGTGGGGAGTGAAACCATGAGACGCCATCGGCCTGGACCTTTAGGACAGAGTCTATTGGTGCACCAGTGACAGAAACATTGATCCAAGTAATTGGAGAGTTGGTGGATACATACCACTCAGAGGTCCCGGAATCATCTTGATTTAGAGTTAAGGCCTCAATCTCATTCGAGGTGTTGTATCCATAATACTCCGACTCAACCGTGTTAGAATAAACAGCGTATCCCAGTACGAATATCAAAGTCAGGCCGATCCCAATCATGGTCCTAAGCATGTTAGGATTCTGAGACATCGTCTTTTTCATGCGCATGCGTGCGGCGATACTAATTTCAATCCTTGTAGTGCCCAACAAACCTCAGGGGGCCCTGTATCGCGACTCACTTGTCATCACGGTTAAATAGGGACTGTTAGACGCGCGGTTGCTCGGTGAGGCTATGACTACGTACCACGATGTTCCGGCTGACCTATTGATAGGTGAGCTTTCAGCTCGTTTGGCTGAAATGGAGGCGATTAGTCCGCCTGAATGGTCTACAATCGTCAAAACCGGTACTCACAGGGAAAGGCCCCCAACACAAGACAACTGGTGGTTCATCAGGTCAGCGGCAATCCTCAGGAAAGTTGGCAAGCTAGGGCCTATAGGGGCAAATCACATGGCACAACATTTCGGTGGCCCCAAGGACAGAGGCGTCAAACCCAACAGAGCCGTCGCAGGATCGCGAAATATCTCTAGGACTGTAATGCAACAGCTGTCCAACGCCGGCCTCATAGAGAGTAAGATGAATGCGGCAGGGAACGTAAATCATGGAAAAGTGCTGACTCCAGCAGGCCAATCCCTTCTAGACTCAATTGCTCATGACGTTAGGGACCAAGCCATTGAGAGGCACCCTGGACTTTCGAATTATTAGGTGTGATAACATGGCAAGAAACAAGCCCCACGCAAAAAAGAGGCGGTTGATGAAGGTCACAAAACAGAACAGAAGGGTCCCAGTCTGGGTAATGCTGAGGACAAACCGCAATACTACCACACACCCAAAGAGGCACATGTGGAGAAGAAGTAAGCTTCAGAGGTGAGATGATGGCGGAGATTAAGGAGATGACAATACCTCTAAGGGCGGCATGGAACGTTCCTAGGACAAGGAGGGCAAATAGAGCCATCACAGAAATCAAAAACCACGTTGCCAGGCACATGAAGAAGAGGGAAGATGAAGATATCTGGATAGATGAGGCCGTCAACCATTACATCTGGTCCAGAGGAATGCAGAAGCCTCCGAGAAAAATCAAGATCGTCTGCACCAGAGAAGAGGGATTCCCCCTTGAGGTCAAATTACTGGAGGAATAAAATGGGAAATATCAGGCCTTCTTTCATCAAAATAAGAGCAATAAGGCTTCTTGAGCTATACCCAGACCAGTTTACTGATGACTTTGACAACAATAAACAACTCGTAAGCGAATTTTCCGATGTTGGGAATAAAAGAATGAGAAACTGGATAGCTGGTTACATCACAAGATACAAGCAAAGGCGCGTCGACTGAGCGCATAGCTGATGAACGGAGCTCTCTTCGAGTTCTCATGGGAGGCAGATTGGAAATCGACACCCCTGCCGAAAGCGAAAAAGTCACAATAGTCTTAATTGATCCGAAATACGACGGGAACATAGGCGCAGTAGCGCGAACTATACTGAATTTCGGAATCAAGGAATTGAGAGTCGTAGGTAGAGATGGAAACTGGTCCGACGAGGCTAGAAACAGGGCGAAACACGCTCAGCAAATATTGGAAAATTGCATGCATTTTGAGAGCATCAATCAAGCGGTGGAGGACTGCTCATTAGTCATAGGTACATCTGGTAAGAGGGAAATAGGGGACAAGATATCCTTCAGGCATTTCGTCACGCCCGAGGAGCTCCCTAAACGCCTCCAGAGGGTTGAAGGTAAGGTTGCATTTGTATTTGGCCCAGAGGATATCGGGTTGACAAACGATCAGCTACATGAGTGCGACCTGTTGTTGACAATACCCACATGGGAAGGCTATCCAATATTGAACCTGAGTCATGCAGTGTCGATAATATGCTATTCTTGGTACTCAATCAATTCGGACAAGGACCATGCTGAAACCCAAGAATCTAGGCTACTAGATCCCGAACTCAGGAGGGTTCTAAGGTCCGAAGTCAGCAGATTGGTGCGGAACATGCCCACTAAGGAACACAAAAAACAGGGCATAGAGGAGACTATCATCCGAGTCATAATGAGAGGACTCCCCAAGAACGATGAGATTCACAGGTTATTGGGAGTCATATCTCAAGCCGCTGATTCTTTCGATATTTCCGAGCCGTGATCATCCGTTATCACCCCCAGCCCCCCAAACCTTCGATTCCTAAATGGCCAGAGAATCAGAATCTACTTATTCAGTAGGATTATTTCCGCTGGACTAGGTCGATCTGCTTTGAAGGAATTTACCCTGTCGTCACTAGGGTACCCAAGGCAAATTCCACAGAGTAGTGAATAATTTTTGCTGACCTCAAACTCCTTTCGTACGGCATCTTCCCAGACTGCCACTGCACCTTGTGGGCATGTTCCCAAACCCTTGGAATGCGCTGATAGAATGAGATTCTGCATGAATAGTCCAGCATCAGACGCAGAATACTTGCCAAGTGATTTGTGTGTGAAAATGAACAACTCCACAGGAGCCCCAAAGAAATCGTAATTCCTGGCCCACGCCTCGTCACGGGCATCCTTATCTTCTCTGTCTATACCCATATGTTCGGAGAAATTTTTACCTTGATTTTTGGACCTATCGATCAGATCTTTGTGATATGGCCTGGTTATTATCCAGTTGCTCGTAGGTAGTCCCCGTCTTTTCAGAACTGCTTTGATCTTACCTAATATTCCATTTCGGGCCCCCTTTATCGCCTCCCACCTAGTAAGAAAGTCATTGGAAAGCCTGTCACGCACGTCCCCCTTGGCGACGGCAACCCGGATGGGCCTGGTGTTGCTCCAGCTAGGTGCAGCCAGACCATCTGCGATGATTTGCTCTATCACCTCATCTGGGACCGGGGTTGAAAGGAAGGACCTCGTGGAATACCGAGATGAAACAAACGATTGAAAGTCCTCAGAAAACATACTCCTTCCCACTTCTCCACGACTATCAGACAAACGCCTAGCCTTGACTACCGATGGGGGGACCCCTCTATGAGTGTGCGTTATTCGCCTAAACCAAATATTCCCCCGGTAGGATGATGCACTTGCCCATGCCTCCCACTCGTTGTTCAATCTTGTCGGGCCATGGCATCGCTCTCATAGAGCCTAGAGACCAGATCCGCTTTCCTGCCTCCGACCTCGAGGCCCCGGCCTCGAGCCTCCTCCTTCAGCTGCTGGACCTTCATTTCCTCGTATGGTCTGGTCACGATGGGTATCCCGATGATGTCCGAGATTCCCCCCACGATTCCCATCGCCACAGATGCCTCCTCAACGACATCGCCGGATTTTGTCCGGGGCAGAAGGTAACCGAGATCGTGTTCCCATGCTGGCCCCCATTTGCCTCCCTCCGTGTTCACCCCCACTAGTGTGAACCACCCCTCGTTGGTCTGATCGGGCCTACTCTTCCCCTTTGCGACGATGTGGGACGCCTCCGTTATCGGCCACTCCTCAACTTGCCTCCTGCGTACGATGTACTGGTCGACGACCAAGAGCCGATCCTCGGTGTTCATGACCCTCAGAACCTGGCGCTTGAAGGCAAATGAGAACATCTTCCACGTCACCCACAGACCGAGTCCGGTGACCAGCAGAGGGCCCTCATCGATAGAGCTGCCAACAAGAAAAAAAGAGAGGAAGAGAAGGAAGGCCCACACGAACCCGCTGAGGAACCACATCCCAAACGGCCTCTGCCTGTCACGATAGCCTTCAAACTCGGCGTCCCCAGAGACTCCCCTGGGCCTGTTCCCGGACATCTCGCCCTGCTTCACATAGAGGTCAGCCAGATTCGGTTCGGTCCTATCCAGCTCGATCCCGAGCACCTCGCAGAGCCGTGATGCATCATCGTGCAACGGCACCCGGAATATCTTCCATCCAGCGATGATGTACGCGTCCGTAGGGGGGCCGGCCCATGATGGGTGGGTCGTCTGGTGGATGGCCGTGATCTCGGTCGTCTCAAGATGGACTATGTCCACGAGCCCCCTCCAGCTCACGTAGTGGATTTCCATAGCGCCCCCCCGGCTTGCGAGCACCCACTTGACCACAGGGGTGAGCACAGTCTTGAAGCTCTGATAAAACGCGAAGAGGAAAGTTCCTAGGAGGGTGGTGAGGAAGAAGAGGCTCAGGACAGCCATCTGGAAACTGATTGGTCCGTTTACCACCACAATAATGGCGGACAAACCCAAAGAGCCTGCGGCCAAGAGAAGAACGCCTCCCAGTACCACGGGCAAGCCAACCATCGCGAACGCCCCGAGCAAGAGCACCGTCGCTCGCATCTCTCCCGCAGAGGCGTTCTTGATCACCAGGTCGACCTCCTCCCGCCTCAACCGCGACTTCGGGTCCCACCATTCCTCCGCGTCATGGAGGGGGGTGTCAGGCGTGACGGGGTCCGCGGCGAGGAGGCGCCGCTTCGAGAATTCCGCCCATGCGAGTGCGCACGGGAATATGATAAGGAAGGCCCCGATGAGAGTGTAGAGTGATGGACGGACCCAAGACAAAAACAAACCAACATCCGACCCGGAACCGGTTAGAGCACTGTACAGCTCATCTACGCCGATGACGAGGAGCCCAACGCCGACCACAAATAGGATTAGCAAGAAAATCTTCATGCCCAAATCCATCTCGTCATTTTTCCGTCTGGGGCCCTTCCCGAGTATTTCACGAAAGTAGTCAGTACTATCGTTATAGACGAAGATCGTCTTCTTGCCCTCGTACACGTATGTCCTGTAACTCGAATCGCGAGAGCCAGTTTCAGAATCAGTAGTAGTGGTTTTTTTTACCCAGTAGGATAAATCCTTGACGTCAATCTCCCTTCTCGCATATATGAAATAGGGTGTGAATTGTTTCCAAAAATGGACTTTGTTCTCACCTGCTTTCTTCGTGAATACGGCCTTGTGCTGGTATGACAAAGTCGCAACCATCCCTAGCGCAACCAGAACAAAATATGAACCATTGATCCCGAAAAACTCTGCACCTGAGAATTCCCCCTCAGTAATCAATACAAAAGATAAGAACACTAGTGAGAATGCCGCCATCTTAAAGACACCACCAGAGATAGTGTTGCCTGGGAATGTTTCCTTTCCCTCCTGCATTCCTATCACACTCGAGTAATCTATTGGGGTCAGCGTCGGACTTTATTTTTTCTTCCGGCACATCATGATCGGTAGGGTGCTTCACGAATGAGTAAAGAAGGCCCCCCCCATCGACGCCCAATGGTGAATCGCAGAGACTTGGCATCTGCTCTACTGGTGGTCTTCGCATGGGCATGGATTGAATTCTGGCTTAGGCGAAATGCCGACGATTTCTCTAACGATTTATGCGCTCTAACATTACTTTTGTTATTTCTAGTATTTTTGATGAGTTATC
>JAPOFX010000007.1 GCA_028283505.1 Candidatus Poseidoniales archaeon | reverse complement strand
TCGGCACGATATGTTACTAAAACCGCCTCATCTGGGGCGGTTTGGATGGACGCAACACGCGTATTGTTATCTACCGAGGACATTGGATATAGATGAATATCTTGTGCTGAAGAAATATCTATTTCGGTGATTCCTAGTCCGCCGATAGTAATCAGGGTTGCAGCCCCTGGCAGAGCAGGTGACATTGAATCTCCATTCCAGTTACCACTTGCCATGATATCCCAATCTCCAAGGCCATTCCAAGTGCTCGAAGGGAGGTCCGAGTGGACATCGTAAAGGTCGTAGGCACCCATCTGATGCAGCATTTCATGAACAATCGTACCAAGCCCAGATTCCATTGATGATATTGTGTAGTGTTGAATCTTCCATTTACCAATATTCACGGGATTCATAAGATTAGAGAAATGGCTCCAAATTGAATCAGATGGGCCACCAGACTCCTGAGCATTTCCTGAATGTAAGACCAAGAGCCTGTCAATTACACCGTCTCCATTGATGTCCCACTGCGAGAGATCCATACCACTAAGTAAGTCCAAGGCGGATTTCTCAACTAATTTATCCACCCCACTACCATCATTTCCCACATCACGCTCGCTTTGGGAATCCGCTCCCCAATAGGACTCCTCAAACTCAGAGGTCCATACTTCGTCGGATATCGTGACTTCTAGATTTGAGACACCACCAGAGAGTTGAGTAATATATTCCTCTGCTGATCCAGGACCTGATAACAGAGATTCTGTCTCGGATAGGGAATGTGGCATGGAGGGAAATGCCACCCTTATCACTAGCCAGTGTTCATCCTCTTGCAGGCCAACTAGATTTTGGTTATCATCCGAGCCGTCGAAGTTGTATGTTGTGTTTACTAAATCAGGATTTAGATTGACCCATAATCCCCCACATAGTATGAGTGTGGCGATGGCCACTTTGAATGATCTCACGAAGGTGCCTGCTATGCGTGACCTTTCAATGCAGTGATATCTTGGATGATTTAGTTCATATTTCCTGTAAGGGGAATGGATCTCGCAAAAAGGTCGGAGGCGTAAATTATTACAAATGCCAGAGTGATCCTCAAACCCTCAAATACTGATGGAATCATGATAATAAAAAGGCCAAATGAGATTATGATTATTCTAGGTCTTAGCCAAGTATAGATCCCATCTACCTCACCAATAATTCTCGATAAAATGAGTGATGTCGTAAGGATGAATGAGATAGTTGCCATCAATGTTAATCCCAAGGCTAAATTGACGATTTCAAATAGGTCATATTCTGCACTAATATTTTCTATTTGAGATAGCCCGTTTGCATATTTCACCATATACGGTACTCCCCATGCCCAGATTAGGAATATTGAGCACGGTAACAACAAAGAGTTTGCAATTAATATTATTTTGACTGGAAACAACTCGTTTGGATATAGCCCTGGTTTGGAGAACCTGTATAACATTACTGAAAAAAGGGGGAAAGCTGTGATTATTCCCATCATTATTGAAAAGGACCACTTGACCTCTATCCAATTGAACGGAGAATAGATAGATAATTGGTCTATGTTATCTGCTATATTGAATAGATTGACCCAATCCGTTAACAACTGAGGTGAAACTATAGACCAACCTATTGCTGATATTGAAGCAAATAATATTGTATTTTTCACAAGCGAATAAAGTTCTTGGAGGTGATTTACCATTGGCTTTGGTTCGAGATTGATCATTTGTTCTGTCATCTAAAGCCGATCCTTGACGTCTGGGTCCTTTCTTGCAGCCAATATTGTCCTGTATACTCCGTAGGCGAACAAAGCGCTTGCCAGAAACGCACATCCTATTAGGAAGTCGGTCAGATCGGTCATCTTTGTCCCCTCTTTGACTACTGCAGGAGGAGGGAAGTAAATCGGAGTGTCGGAAGAGGCCCACCTGATAGCGAGCCAGAAGGAGGCGATGGCCATTAAGCCCCTCCTAATTGCTTGCGGGTATGCCAACTCCATAGCTAGGAATTCAGGACCATCGTCATACCTTCTCTCTAAAATCTCCCTTTGAACAAGGGCTCCAATAAGGAGTGCGGTTAGACTGGTCCAGAAAAATAGATTACCCTGAGTGAAGACTCTCTTGGATAGTGCCTCCTGTCTTTCAGCTTCCCTCTGGGCTTCCGATTCCTCGACAATGAATAGGGTCTCATAGTCCCCGACTGAAACTGTTCTAGTTTCAAGAGTGGCTCCAGAATCACTGGACTCAATCGTTCCAGGTGCGTTGATAGTAAAAGTTAGGATATTCCACCAATCTTCGTCGCCCGGAGCTCCGTCCCCGTTAACAGAGTTGCCGGCAACCCAAAAATGGACTGGCCCTAGATCCTCTGGCGGAGCTGTCCAGGTAATCTCCCATATGCCGTCAGAGTCGGTATCAGAATGCGATATGTCCAAAGGTGCATCCTCCGCGGTGCGAATTTCCTCATCGTCTGACCATGAGAAGATTCCTATGCCATCTGAGGTCATCAAAAATCCACCTTGTGTGTTGCCATCACCACCTGACAATGTAAGAGAGTCAGCAACCTTAATTGTCATTTCATATGAGGCCTCCAACTCATACATAACTGGGACGCCAGTAACCATGACGACTGCTCTTGTGGAGGCGGCGCCGTTATTATGGCAATTGCAACCATACTTAACTGTAGGATCTCCATCTGCATTTTCATAGCCGGGTCCGGAGCTCATTCCCACTGCAGGGATTGAGAGAATAGATAGCGTAAGAAGAACCACTGACAGTCTCTTAAGCCCGGTCATTTTACCGCCTCTTGACCTACGCTCGGAGGCTGAAGACAAATAACGCTTGCTTGGAGACATGTTCATCACTTTGGTTTAGAGCTCTTTAATTGCAGAGTTCAATTCATTCATCATCTTTTTACCATCGCCGAACAACATCATAGTTTTGTCCATGTAGAAGAGGTCATTGTCAACACCTGCATAACCGACAGAAAGGCTTCTCTTGATTATCACTACTACCGAGGATTTGTCAACATCCAGAATTGGCATTCCTGCTAATGGTCCCTCATTGGTCCTAGCGGCAGGGTTAGTGGTATCATTGGCCCCGATTACCAGTGCAACATCGCATTCAGGGAATTCGGAATTAATGTCATCCATCTCAATTAGTTTCTCATAAGGTACGTTGGCTTCTGCGAGCAGTACGTTCATGTGGCCTGGCATCCTTCCAGCAACTGGGTGAATGGCGTATAGGACCTCGCAATCGTATGATTCCATCAGGTCTGCGAATTCCTTAACTGCGTGCTGACTTTGGCTAACTGCCATACCGTATCCTGGTACTACAATTACTTTTTGAGCTCCATCCAAGACCATCGCAACTTCTTCCGGATCACTTCCAACTTTTGTTCTAGTCAGCTGATCTTTCTCCCCTGATCCGCCAAATGCCTTGAATAGGACATCGTATAGCTCCCTGTTCATTGCTTTGCACATTATGAATGTCAGGATCAAACCCGCCGCGCCTACCATCGATCCAGCGATTATCAAGACATTATTACCGATGACGAATCCTGTGAAGGCGGCTGCGATTCCAGAAAGTGAATTGAGAAGGCTAACTACCACTGGCATATCAGCACCACCAATTGGTAGAACGAAAAGAATGCCAAGTAGGGTTGATGTAGCAACCAAAGAGTAAACGTAAGTCTTATTTTCGGGATTCTGAATTGTCAGGATTATTAGTGCTATTGATGCAAGTAACAGACCAGCCTTGACCCAATTTAGCCAAGGTGGGCCCCAAGTTGGAAACGAGACCCATTTGTTTCTTCCCCTGTCATCCTTTTTGGAGAATGGTACGTAGAATCCGCCTTTGAGTTTCATCATCGCCATCAAGCTTCCAGATAGGGTAATCCATCCTACTAATGCCGAAAGGCCGATAGCAGTCCATGTTGCATAAAGTTCAACTCCGGGATCTGGAACTCCATCAGAGATTCTCTTTAATGCCTCGGAAAGCCCTACCAGGGCTGATGCAGCTCCACCAAAACCATTGAACAGAGCCACGAGCTCTGGCATCCCTGTCATCTCTACACGGGTAGCCATGATGTAGCCAATTATTGAGCCAATTGCCAGCCCGGCAACAATCAACTCCCACCCGATAATGCCTTCAGATTGCATCTTTAGTATTGTAATAACAACGGCGAGTAACATTCCTTGAGCACCGAGCCTATTCCCCGAGGGAGCTGTCCTAGGGCTCGAAAGCCTCTTGATACCGATTATGAACATCGATGCGGAAAGCAAGTATCCGACGTCCCAAACAACAGGATCAAGCAATTATTTACCCCCCTTTCTTTTCTTGCCTGCAATCATTTCTAACATTCTATTAGTGACCATGAATCCCCCGACGACATTTATCGTGGCCATGATGAGGGCTAGGAAAGCTAATATTGCAGCAAAGGAGGTATCCATGCCATCGAATGTGGCATTTGAGAGGATTAGTGCACCAACAATGGTAATTCCGGATATAGCATTTGCACCAGACATTAGCGGGGTGTGGAGTGTTGGTGGCACTTTACTTATTAACTCAAAACCAAGGAAAATTGCCAAAACGAAAACGGTAATACTGCCAATCAGTGCCGTCAGAGTCAAGGACATTACAAAATACCCCCCAGCCTGGTTTGATTGCTGTGAAGTTCCCCCTTTGTACAAATCAGAACTCCTCCCATCCCTTCTACGTAGAAATCGGAATCCTCAGGTGGCCCAACTAAAATATCATCACTAAGATCTAAGGAGATTTTACCATCGACCATTAATGATGTCACAAAGTTGGTGAGATTATTTGAGTATAGCATGCTAGCAGTCGATGGTATGGTACCAGCTAAATTCTCTATTCCGATTATTTTGACTCCATGACTGTTGATTATTTCCCCGGGAGAGGTCAATTCACAATTTCCGCCAACATCAGCATTCATGTCAACAATAACTGCTCCCTTTTTGAATTCTTGAACGGCGCTTTCGGGTATAGTGATCGGCGCCGGCCTTCCAAATATCCTTGCAGTGGTTATGATCACATCCGCATCACTTGCGACCTTACATACCGCATTGTTTACTTTCTGGATAAACTCAGGTGTTAGCGGCTTAGCATAACCCGATTCATCCTCGAAATCGTCCATGCCCTCTACTTCGATGAATCTTCCTCCTACAGACTCAATTTGTTCTGCCGCGGACTTTCTGACATCGGATGCATAAACAACTGCGCCCATTCTCTTTGCAGTAGCGATGGCCTGCAGCCCAGCGACACCACTTCCCATGATAACAAACTTCGCAGGTTTAACCGTTCCAGCACTGGTAGTCATCATTGGAATTCCTTTCGGAACGTGAGAAGCCCCTAGCAGGACTGCTTTGTAACCAGAAAGGTTGTCTTGGCTGGAGTTGACATCCATAGATTGTGCCCTCGAAAGCCGCCTAGGAATCATGTCCATGCTGATAAGGGTAATTCCGCGTGAGATAGCCTTGTTCACAACATCAGGATTTCTGAATGGATCGGCTACACACATCAAGATACACCCCTCGCTTAGCTCTTCTAAATCAGGTGGGTTTATTGTTATCAATGCGTCACACGCAAGAACGTCTTCTCTGGTAGCTATCTTTGCTCCCTTAATCTCGTACTCGGCGTCCGAGTGGTTTGCGAAAAGACCGGCCCCGTTTTCAACAAGCAGCTCAAGTCCGGACTTGGACAGTTTGGGTATTGAATTAGGGACAACTGGAACTCTCATCTCTCCTTCAGGTTCCTTGAGGATACCTAGTTTCATCTTATCCCTCTGCGGTCTCGAGACCAATATTGAACTTGCGAGATGTGGGCGCTTATTGAAACCGTCGGCTAAATATTCTCAATGTCATTACGGGATAAGGTTAGAAGGATTTATGACCCTACTTCACAAAGTGCTAATACCCTAATCTTTCTCGCATTTATGAGGGGAGTTCGTGTCTGGAGATTTGGGAGAAAATGACATAGGGCATACGAGTGAAAGTGAGGGGATTGGAGTGATTCGTGTTGCTGTAACTGGGGCTGCAGGAAATATTGGTTACGCTTTGCTATGGAGGATAGCGAGTGGTGATTGTTTCGGAAAGGAGCAGCCAGTTATTCTCCAACTATTGGAGATACCCCAAGGAATGCAAAGATTGCAAGGCGTGATGATGGAATTGATGGACTCTGCATTCCCATTGGTTCACGATATAGTTTGCACCGATGATGCCAATGTTGCATTCAAAGACGCTGATGCCATTTTCCTAGTTGGGTCAAGACCCAGATCCAAAGATATGGATAGATCTGATTTGGTAGTCGCAAATGGTCCGATATTCGTCGGCCAGGGGAAGGCAATTGATGCGGTTGCTTCTGAGGATGTTAAAGTGATAACAGTAGGCAATCCTTGTAATACAAATGCACTTATTGCCAATGCAAATTCCCCAAGGATTCCCTCGAGGCAATTTACTGCAATGACTAGGCTTGATCAGAATCGAGCCATCGGCCAGATGGCGGAACGTTCAGGTGTGTCAGCGTCGAAAATACATGATGTATTCATCTGGGGTAACCATGCAAACACTATGTATCCCGACCCAAGATTTGCAACAGTAGACGGGAGGAAGGCTACGGACGTTTTTGATTTAGACTGGTTAGAGGGAGAGTTTTTAGACACTGTTGCTAAACGTGGGAAGTCCATAATTATCGCTAGAGGAGCCTCTTCGGCTGCCTCGGCTGCTTCAGCCGCCATTGATCACATGCGCGACTGGTGGCAAGGTTCCGATGGCAGGATTGTTTCCATGGCCTTGCCTTCCGAAGGATGGTATGGAGTTCCAGAAGGACTAGTATTCAGTTTCCCGTGTAGATGTGAAAACGGTGAAATAAAGGTCGTAGAGGGGCTTCCAATTGACTCATTCGCCCAGTCGAAGATAGATGAAAATATAGCTGAGCTTATGGAAGAAAGAGAAGCAGTTGCAGGGCTATTGTATTGACAGTAAGGTGTGTGAATGACGAAGCATATCTACCTCGAGTCGGATGGTAAGTTACTGCTTGTTTATGAGGATGGAACTGGGCCGGCGATTCCTCAATCTGGTAGAGCAAAATTAAATGGCGAATCCCAACTAATAAGACTTCCAAGCGAGGAAGAGTTGGTAGATTTTGGAATTAGTTGGGAGAAGGTCAGGACAAATAAATTCAGACTGGGGCAGGAAAATCATACTGTCGTCCATGGTAAGCCTCTGATTGATTGGCCTGGAGAGTGGGCATGGAAAGATTCCGTAATAAGTGACAACGCAGTTGATCCAGTCGCGAGGGAATCTGTTTACAGGACTATACACAGAGTTGTCAGCAAGGTGATGATTTTGAATAGTCAAGATCAGATTCTTTTGGCGAAGGTCTCTAGGGGTTTTTTTTCAGGTTGTTGGACACTTCCGGGTGGATTCGTCGATTACGGTGAACATCCGCGTGAGGCGGCTGTCAGAGAGGCCATGGAGGAGTTGGGCATTTCGATAGTGATTGATGATCCGAAAGGAGAGAATGGGGAACCACATGGCGCCGATGAAGACGCATTTATACGGGAGGAGATCTTTAATGAGGATGGAATCAACTGGATCTCATTCACATACAAATGTCATGGAGATTTTGAAGAGCGCGATATTATCCCAAAGGATGATGAAATTGAAGAAGCACGGTGGTTTAGTATTCCAGAAGCTATCGACAAAGCAGTTTCAATTTTTGATATTGAAGCGCTCAAGAGGTTGATTTAGTGGTGGGCCCGCCTGGATTTGAACCAGGGTCAAATGCTCCCAAAGCATCTAGCATAGACCAGACTAACCCACGGGCCCTTGTCTTTCCCCAGGGCATCTCTTGAATGAACATTACTGAAAAACGGTCCATGTTCCATTAGAGTTTCTTAGGACCAAAGAGGACGCCTCAAGTATCTCAATTATGTCTTCGGGAGAGATCTTAGTCAGGGATAGCTCTCTGATAGAGTCCGAAATGGAATCGATGGAGATAATGTTTTCATCGGAAGTTGACGAAGCAAGTATTTTTCCGATTAATTCTTTTCCAACTGATTGGCTATCCCGATTTGGTTTCTCGTATATTTCCAGTCTGGTTGTGATTTCATTTTCGATTTCTGATGGGGTATTTGCTTTGGATATATCGTCCCTCAATAATTCTGATGATGAGTACTTTTTGATTATTTTTTGATTTTTCTTTGTGTTGCATCTGGGGCAATTGACGATTTTTTTCAGACTAGACCCAAAGTATCTCCCGCACTCACATCTGACCATTGCCCAACGCTCTTGCATGTACTCCGCTGAAATTCTGGGTTCAAGAGTTTGACTGATTAATGGTCACCTCATCAGAGGAATGTGAAAAATGTCAGGCAGAAGGTAAGTTGGTTGGCGACAGTAGTATTGATTCTTGTATCATTGTTGTCTATATATTCGTCTGGGGAGGTTGGATCGAACTCTTGGATTTCTCTATTACTAATTCCATTCACAATTTCATTGGCATTATCTAGTGGCCAGTCACCTTCGAATTCTTTGGAAGAGAACGTTGAATGGATGGAGGATGAAGAAGACATTGAAAAGAAAGAGATCAGTGCTGGAGACTACGGCTATGATACACCGATACTGTAGATTCAAACCAGTCTTAATGTTTCTAGATTGTCAGGAGCGTATGTCTGTACTTTGAACTTCTCTCTGAGTCCCTTTCTAAATGCGTTACAGGTCTGTGGATCGCCATGATGACAGATTATCTTTCTAGGTGTAGGGTTAAGCGCTTTTACATAGTCCATTAGTTGATTCCTATCCGAATGGCCACTAAATCCGTCTATTATCACCATATTGCACCGGACATCTACCATGAGAGTCTGTCCTTTGTCGACAAGGGGAACCTGAGAGTGGCCATCTTGAAGTCTCCTACCTAGAGTCCCAGATGCTTGATATCCCACGAAGCATAGGGTATTTCCAGGTTCAGGTGCCCAGTGCTTGAAGTATTCCACAATGGGTCCGCCCGTCATCATGCCACTTGTTGCCAGGACTATACAAGGGGATGGATCTAGAAGAATGGACTCTCTCTGATCTCTGGACTCGACTTGCCTGAACCACTTTGAGTTAAATGGATTCTCGGTTCCCCCCCTTAACATCTTCCCACGCAAATCCTTGTTGAGGTAATTGGGGTGGCTGGTGTGAATGGCTGTTGCTTCAGAAATCATACCATCTAGCCAGACGGTTACTGGAGTCACCTTTTCTGACTTGAACAATTCATCAATTGCCATCATCACTTCTTGCGACCTACCGACAGCAAAGACGGGACAGAAAATTTTTCCCTTCCTAGATAGTGTGTCCACTATCAAGTCCTGCAGGTCCTGAGTTGCTTGTTGCCTGGTTGGTTGAATACTCTGAGGGCCTCCATAGGTTGATTCTACAACTAGTGTATCGACCTTGTTGAAGCGGACTGTGGCAGCATCAAAAAGCCATGATTTCTCGTATTTTATATCACCAGAAAATAGTAACTTGTGTTCATCTCTTCCTTCGCCGATTTGCATATACACACTAGATGACCCCAATATATGGCCAGCGTTCTCCATTGTCATTTTAATGTCTGGAGCGATATCGGTCTTCTCACCCCAATTGACATCGACAACGTGTTTGATGCACTCCTGTATATCGGATTTTGAGTATGGTGCTTCATTTCCTTCTGCCTGTGCTACCTTGATGTAGTCCATTTGTAACAGGGTCATCAAATCTCTTGTTGGTTGGGTGCAATAGACCGGTCCCTTGTACCCAAACTTGAACAGGACGGGTAACATTCCGATGTGGTCCACATGAGCGTGGGTAATCACAACAGCATCGATATTGTCCAATGGTAGCATTTCGGGAGCCGCAAAGAAAGGTTGAACTTCGTTCCTGTTGGAGGTGGGCTTTGCACCACAGTCCACCAACACCTTTGACTCATTTGTAGTAACTAGGTGCATCGCCCTACCAACCTCTCTATATGATCCTAAGGCCGTCACTCTCACCCAAGAAGGACCAGGTCTCTGAGGCCTGTAAATTCTGGTCCCAAATTTTCTAAGCAGTGTCTTTCTCTCCTCTGCTAAGTCCTTCCTAAACCTCCTAATATCCGTCTGAGTTCTGCTTTCCCTGGCAGGAGCTCTAACAACATTCACCAACCACCCAATTTCATTTCTTAATTGTTGAATATTCGATCCTTTCTGACCAACTGCGGATTTTGGATCGTCGGCCTCTATAGTGACTTCAGACAAAGCTGGGTCAAGCCAGACTCTTCTTACTTGTGCTTCTTCAGGCAATATTCTGGAGACTGCATCGTTCACTTCATCTTCTGTGGAGAGCATGCTGGAATGGGGCCTTATGACTACCCTCCTTCTGATCGCTTTAGCAATTTTTACAGTTAGGCTATTTCCTCCAGCCCCTCCAAAAGAAGCTGGTTCTTTTGTTATGATCGATATGGAGCCAGCCTCTAAATCCACGTCATAGTCTAGACCATCTGGGACTATCTTCGAAATTTTTTTCTTAATCTCGGTGAAAGTCAGTCTCAATTTTTCACTTCCAGCTCACGCCATTCGTCCTGTCATAACAGGAGATTCACTTGGTGAGTGTTAAAGGGATTGGATTAAGGTCGATACCTCTTCATCTGTTAGT
The DNA here is from genome assembly GCA_028283505.1 of Candidatus Poseidoniales archaeon. GTDB lineage: Archaea > Thermoplasmatota > Poseidoniia > Poseidoniales > Thalassarchaeaceae > MGIIb-O5. The sequence continues at coordinate 55,920 of JAPOFX010000007.1, read as the reverse complement.
TGTCTGTATCCAGTTTCAGGGGTTATTACAGCTAGGTCCATGCCGTTCCCGCTTGCTGCATCTCTTTGAGCGGAAGCGAGTAGTGCCTTAGCTGCAACCTTGAGTGCGTCCTTCTCTGACATGTCAGGCTTGAACTGATCTTCCAAGACGCCGTACATGTAGGGACTACCGGAACCAGTGGCACAGTAGACATCTGGTATTGATCCTCCAGCTGAGTCTATGCTGTAAACACTTGGTCCTGAGCTGTCGACGCCTACTATCAGCAATTGAACATAATGCGGCCTACCGACGAGGATGTTCGCTGTGAGTGTTGCCGCACCCTTGACTGTCATCGGCTTGCCTTGTTTTAATTCGTAAAGTTTCAATTCGGCAGAAAGTGTTCTCGAGAGCGATTGGGCGTGCCCTACCAAGCCGGCGGTTGTTAGAGCGACATAGTCAGAAATGTCAAACAACTTCTTGACGGATTTGTTTGCGATAAAATGGCCCATTGTTGCCCTGTGGTCCGCACCTACAACCACGCCCCCGTCGAATGTTATTCCAATGGTGCTAGTGCCTGTCTTAACAGCGTCCAAAGTTGAGTCCATATAACCACCGCCGGTGATTCCCGGCAGTCTCTTCTCAGGTCAGCCCCTTATGAATCCGACGGGAGTGTGGTCCGAGAAATTCCTAATCATCTAGCTAAGGAGATCAACAAATAACCGGATACATCAAGGGGTTACTGTCAACAGCAGTAACGTGGCGAGGGGTAAACGAGGGAGTCCGAAGTGGATTGAAGTTAGTAATTATGACACTCATAGAGAGAGTCTGGGGCCGGGTCAAGATTACCATGATTTGGGCTCTTCATATCCCGATGCTCCAGTGCCAAGAATCGTCGGTGATACAGTTATACGGAGGGCGGAGCTACAGGACCTTACTGGAATATCAGAAATAATGAATTGGGTTTCAGACGGAGACATTGTTATTGTTAAGATGGGAAGAATTATCAACAACGATCTTGAGTTGAATGTGGCAGTAAATAAAATTCAAAGATTTGTCGATGATGATATCTCTGGAGAGGTGCTAAGATTGGGAGAAAAGAGGCTCTTGTTACTTCCATCGAGCTTTTCAAGTACATCAAGCGCATGAGTGATTATATGGAAAGTATGGTTGAGCACTCATGTCCAGTCTGCGGGGCGGATAATGCTCTAAAAATGCTGGCTCATACCTCTGAGATTCCTTATTTTGGGGAGCATACTCAAATTACAATGTCTTGCACCAACTGTGGCTGGAGAGTGACAGATTTCATCCCTGCCGAGGGAAAAAAGCCAGGCTCTTGGAAGCTCAAAATAGAGGATAAAACGCATCTTAATGCCAGAGTAGTAAGATCTGCCTCATGCACGGTGAGGATTTCAGAGTTGGGATTAGAAGTCTCACCGGGGTCTAGCTCCACTGGTTATATCTCTAATGTAGAGGGGGTCTTAGAGAGGTTCTGCGATGCGATTGGGATAATTAGGAGGCAGGCTGACGATGAAAAGGATACGGAAATATTGGGGAAATGTGATGATCTTCTAAACAGGATAGAACGTGTCAAAACTGCTCAGGAGGCCGTAACCCTGGAGTTGCTAGACCCCATTGGGCACAGTCAAATATTACACGAGGATTCGACGTCTACGGAGATTTCCGAGGAGATCGCTCAGGAGCTGGAACCTGGTCCAGTTTACCCGGTTTTTGATGTTGAAAGTGAAGAGTTTATCTAGAGTCTGGTGCTAAAAACTCACTCAGGCGACCTCTCCACATTTCCCTTTTTTCAGAGATTTCTTCGAGCCATAAGCTAGCCTTCTCGATGCAGAGTTTTTTCATCTCACCTGCAAGAATCCTTCCACTTTCGTATTCCCTCTTGAGCTCATACAACGCAATGTCGTCCTTTTCAAAAAAGAATTCCAAATATTGGAATGCAACGTCCTTACTGCAATCACCACCCAATCTTCTGTGCTCCTCGACAGTTGATTTACCGCCACTCACTGCTCTCTTAACCTTCTTTGACATTGTTTCTATCGTATCGTTCATGAAGATTGTAGACTCAGGATTTGAAGATGACATCTTGCCCCCTGTCATCCCGGGTGCGAACCTATGATAGGTCGAACACGGCGTCATCAATCCGAGGCCACCAAGTTCCCTCTCTAGTTTTAGTAGGCCAAGTCTAATTGGGTACTTGTCTGAACTGGTAGCGCCAGGTATTTCCAATGTCCCATGCTTGGGATTGGCGATTACGTCGGCAAATCCGAGTGTTGAAACTATCTCAACGACACTTTGAAAGATTTTTGATCTGATTTCCTTGTTAATTCTGCCCCTGTTATCTACACCAAAAATTTTTGAGTTGTCATCCTGAATGGAAAGGGATATCGTCACGCCGCCCGATTTCCTGGGGTTGATGTTGAACCAGTGTGTCTTGGCTATGATATCCCTTGTGAGTCTGAGATGTGGATCTTGGTCTATCCCAACTGGGACAACAATTGGCCTTAGTCCACCGTATTCCTCTAATTGAGGATGAACAATATCCCCGACCTGGACCATGGGGGCCTGTACATGGGCCAAATTGGTATCTCCGCTAAATCCGTAGATTGCTTCAAATTCTGAAAGATTAGTTCTTCTCCCCAGTTTAAATCCCAATCTCTGGACATCGGGCCTCGCGCTCTGGAAGTACACGCTCGACTTAGATGGGTCAAGGCCTAGGGCCGCATAGTTCAGTACGTATTCTTCAATTGCGGTTTTACGTCCATCTGAGAGGCTGATTCCTCTCGTTGCAAGAGCCTCCAGATCAGCTACAGCAACGGTCACGTCTGCACCTTGTTGTTGAAACCACTTTACCTGCTCAATTACCATACTGTGCCCCAAGTGCATTCCTCCGCTCGGCATCAGTCCAGTTAGGACACCTAATGGGGAGTCGTCTTTAATGCACCTAACGGCCACATCCAAATCCCTGTGCGCGAAAACTATGCCCCTCCTGTGCAGCAATCCGGGATTCGGGAGTAAAGACGGGTCTAACTTCCGAAGCCCGAATTTATTGACTATTCGAGAGTAATTAGTGACTCCTTCTGAGGACCATGGATCAATAGCATTGTCGCCGTCCATGGACCTTGGAATATGGGCCACTCAATCAAGTCATCGCAGGAATATGTCTCAATGTAACGAACCGAAGGTGCAATAGAGGAAATCAATGACGAAGGAGCATGAAGACTGTCCATTGTTTTGGAGCGGGACTCGTGGGGTCGTATGTTGCGAGGAAATTGGCGGAAGAAGGACATAATGTGCAGGTTTACGACCTTGACTCCAATATTTCTTTCGACCATCCCAACATTACCGTGAAACACGTCAATGCAATGGATGTAGAGTTGTCCGCATTTGGTACTGTTGATTTGGTCGTTAACATGCTCCCGGGAGATATCGGATACGATCTTACAAGAAAGCTATCTGGTGGTAAATGGCCAATAGTAGACCTGAGCTTCAGTGAGATTACTCCAGATATTAGTTCCGTGGAATTAAGTAGCAATGATTCCAGAATTCTCTGGGATGTAGGTATAGCCCCAGGATTGTCGAACATGCTACTATCCGAGGCCTACAGAGTGATGGGAAATCTGAGTAAAGCGGAAATTAGGGTTGGTGGGAATCCAACTAAACCCGACGGCGCTTGGAAATATATGGCGCCATTCTCCCCGAAAGACGTTATCGCAGAATATACTCGGCCTGCCAGGGTTATCAGGAATTCTGAAGTGATTACAATTCCAGCTCTCTCGGAAAGGCATTTTTTTGAAGTTAAGGGGAAGGGCATCATGGAGGCATTCCTGACTGATGGTCTTCGGTCAGTTTTGGCTAATATTCCAGCTGAAGAGATGTCCGAGTACACCGTTAGATGGCCGGGGCATATTCAGAAATTTATTGATCAAAGAGATAGTGGCAAATTAGACGAGGGGGACCTTTTGGAGGAATGGCGCTATCATCCTGAAAAATCAGAGTTCACATGGTTGGAAGTTGTGGCCCATGCCGAGAATAGAGTAATGAGATGGGAGATTATAGATCATGGACACGGAGGGGATTCCTCAATGGCCAGAACTACAGGATTGGTAACAGTTGGATGTATAATTTCATGGTTAGAGAATCCTAGCATGTTATCTTCTGGCGATCATCCTCCCGAAAACCTACCTAGAGAGGTTTTGATATCAGTATTGGAATTGATGAGAGAAAATGGGATTGAAATTTCAGGTCCAGAAATATCATAATCAATAACCCATTCTGTCCGATTCAATCACTCTCTTGACGGCAACAGGGACAGCGATTAACGTGGCTACTGCGATAATAGGGAGAGTCCAATCAATTTCTTCCTCGGACGGCTTCTCGATCAACCAAGTAAAGGTTAGTGGGGACTCCTGAAAATCTGATGACCATTGGAAAAGATTCGTTGTATGGTGGCCCACAATTGTCACTGCATTCCTATGTCCATTGAATGTGATAGCTGGCTCTATCGAAACTGATTCTGGGGTTTCGCTAAGTTGGACGATTATATTGGTTCCAGGAGATTGAGTAAGCAATATTCCGCCCTCTACAACCCTCCACCCAATCTCCAACTTTTTCGATTCGGCGGAGATCACGGGATATGAGTCACCATTGGAGTCGAACACGCCGGAGATATCGGCATCAAATTCGATAAATGATGTACCGGGAACAGACCATCCGCCTTCACTAATCTCTGAAAATGAATGTATCTCTGACCCAATAAGCGATAGAGAAGTATTCTTTGAAGAAGATTGGTGCATAATCCACTCGCCCCAGGTTGTGTACCAAAGGTCTTGATTTTCTAGCCATGATATCGCATCCTTATCTTCTCTGACCCTGAGATCGTCAATTCTGGCCCTCCAGTATATACTCACCAAGGAGTCCTCTTCTGCAGATTCGAACTGGGTTATATCCGCAACTCCCTTTTCGAGGCTCCCCCCGTTCCTATGAGCTAAAATTAGACCTTCTGGGGCTTCATCTAACATGTCTCCCACAATCCTGAATCCAGACAAGAGGAGTTGGGATGAAGTAAATAGATCGACTGTTTGACCAGGAATTCCGAACGAAATCGGTGCCATTCCCCATCTGGATGCATTTGTACTGTCCATCAGGTAATCTTTACAACCTTCAATGACCCAATTGTTCTCAGAGGTTAAAATGCCCTCATATCCATGGCATCCAAATTCATCGCCGTTTTCTAACCTCTCTGGCCCGATTATGTTTACAAGCCAAGAATCTTCTCCCCATTCCCCTGCTACGGGAGAAGCAAGAAATGGCAATAGCATCAATAAAACTAGGCAATATCCTACCGTCTCGCTCCTGGGCACACTAACGCGGAGGAGACAAATGCCTAGAATACTTGTCATTGAATACCAAACAGTGAAACCACGTTCGTCCTGGGAAGTACGTGCCCGAACTAAGCTCGGAAGATATTACTGAATTCTCGAAGATTTCAGATATTGGAGGTACAGAAGAGGATTTTTCCATTCCCCTTATGTACAGATTTCTTGTAAGATACCTCAGCCCAATTGTAAGATTCACTTTCAATCTTAGTTTCACTGGGCTTGAGCGCATTCCTCGTCAAGGACCGATGATTTTGACCTCCAATCATATTTCCAACCTAGACCCGATTTTCAAGATTCTTGCCGCTAGAAGGGAGGTATTCTATCTTGCTAAGGAGGGTCACTTCCAAAAACAGCCCAACAGATTCATTATGAAAAGCAATGGAATGATTGAGACACTTCGATCTGAAGGAGCTAAAGACGCGCTTTCTAAAGCCTACGATGTTTTGAGAAGTGAGAACGCTTTGGGGATATTTCCGGAAGGGACCAGATCTAGGAATTCTAGTCCTCCATTTTTACAACGTGGGAAAACCGGAGTTGCCAGAATCGCGGCCAGCTTTCCCGACGTCCCGGTATTACCAATTTCGATCATAGGTTCAAGAGAAGTAATGCCTCCGGGCGCCAATTTTATCAGGTTTTGGAAGAGAGTAGAAGTGAATATTGGCGAGCCTGTAACATTTGGCGAGTGGCTAGGTTCTGAAGATGGGGGGAATTTCACTAGCTCTCAAATAGGGAATCTAATCGATATTGATGAACATGGTAAGAGCTCAATTATGAAGGCATTATATCGTGATTTTACTGATCAGCTAATGTCAACTATTGAGTCGATGGGGGCTCCATGATTTCCGCATCCTTGAAGAACTGTCATTTTTAGGGTCACTTATGGAGCAATACTTGGACTTCCTACGCCGTATCTTGGACGAAGGAGTTTCGAAGGGGGATCGGACCGGTACTGGAACAATCTCAATTTTCGGACACCAGATGAGGTTCGACTTGTCAACGGGACTCCCCGCAATTACAACAAAAAGAGTCCACTGGCCAAGTGTGGTTCATGAGTTGTTATGGTTCTTATCGGGAGATACTAATGTCGGATACTTACAACAGAACGGGGTAAGAATCTGGAATGAGTGGGCTGATGAAAATGGGGACCTTGGTCCTGTTTATGGTAAGCAGTGGAGGAAGTGGGAATCATCAAATGGCAAGATAATAGACCAGATCAGTAACGCTGTAGAGATGATTAAGACAAATCCTGAAAGTAGGAGGATTATTGTATCTGCATGGAATGTTGGAGAGTTGGATGAGATGGCGCTCATGCCATGCCATGCATTCTTCCAATTCTACGTTAATGACGGAAAATTATCTTGCCAGTTATACCAGAGGAGTGCGGATGCTTTTTTGGGCGTTCCATTCAATATATCCTCCTACAGTCTCCTGACATGCATGATGGCCCAAGTTTGTGGTTTAGAACCGGGTGAATTTATTTGGACAGGCGGAGATTGCCACTTGTACAACAATCATATTGAACAAGCAAAGGAGCAAATTATCAGGGAGCCGTTACCTTTGCCTACTCTGAAGCTAAATAAGGACATAACCTCTATAGACGATTTCGATTATTCTTGCATAGAGATTGAGAATTATCAACACCACCCGCATATACCAGCCCCAATATCAATATGAGAGATGATAAAATGAAAATTTCTATGATCGTAGCGATGGATGAAGATGGTTTTATAGGGATGGAAGGACATCTTCCTTGGAGGATTTCCAGCGACTTGACAAGGTTCAAGAGACTTACTAAAGGGGACGGGTTCAATGCGGTAGTAATGGGAAGGAAGACATGGGATTCCCTACCTAATTCCTTCAGGCCTTTGCCAGAGAGGTTGAATATTGTGATGTCAAGAGATACAGGTTGGGATCATGATGATGCAGAAAATGCATTGTACCCTGGGAGGGCAATAGAAATTGCATATGCTGATGGTTGCGAGGAGTGTTGGATAATAGGAGGGGGACAAATTTACGAAATGTTCCTTGAGCATGTGGATGAAATTCATCTTACGACTGTACACACGTCGAAGAGTGGGGATGTCGTTTTCCCGGTTTGGGAAAGGGAAAATTGGGTCGAAACAAAGATGGAAGAAACTGAAATAGATGAAAACAATGAGTTTTGTACAACATATTCAGTATGGAAGCGAAAATAGATGGATCCTTATGTTACAGCTAACTTCGCAAAGGGAGTTTCTGCCCTAGTTGGGGGTTGTTTCTTCTTCTATGTGGGAGTATTACACTTTACTGACACGAAGTGGTTTGAGCCTATAGTGCCTCCAATATTTGGTTACGCTAGGTTCTGGGTTCTAATCAGCGGTGTGGCTGAAATAATGGTCGGAGCCGCCTTGGTTGTGGCTGGGATTGAGGTTATTTTTGATTACGGAACATACTACAGGGAAAGAGCCGGTGTCTCGAGTGCCATATTGCTCATCATTTTGTACCCAGCCAATCTGTACATGTGGATTTATGATGTCGAGCTGGGAGGTGGTGAGTCGCTTTCTCCTGTCGGCCATGTTGTTAGACTATTACTCCAGATTGGGGGGATTGCGATTAGCCTGTGGATTTCTGGATTATCTATTGAGTCCCTAAAGGCCATCTTTAGGTATGAAAACTAGAGAATAGTCAAACAATACCATGATTTCGGTACTAACTTATTCCCTTGACAAGCCAAAACCTCCACTACAGGTGAGGAAATTTAACAATGTGGTGACTTTTGTTTTCAGAGATGAGTGTGATATTTATCTTAGTACTCGCCAATTAGAGAAGCTCGTAGAGTCTTAATTTCCATATTCAGTGACCCTAATTCCTAGGCCTCCCCTTTTCGATTCTCTTTTCATTATTTTATCCATTTTTTTGTGAAACTCAGATTCCAAGTCGACATTCATAGCTAATGAATGACCGAGGATTAGGATGAGTAAATCTGCCAGTTCTTCGGACGCCTCAGACTTTGGTTTGCCTTTTGTTATCGCCGCCGACAGTTCACCCAGTTCTTCTACAGTTAATGCTATTCTATATCCCATGTCATGACCATTGTTCTCAGCGTTGTCGAATGAATGTTTTTGATGGAAGTTTGCCACTCTTTTCATCATGGTCTCCCATGAGCCATCGGGAATTGAGTTTACATCAGATGAGGCCCAATCTTCGACGCTAGTCTTTCTATTCATAACTCTCGTAGTTGCAGGAAAGAAATCAACTTTGAGATTGGTTGTCTGAATATTCCCTTAGAAGAGCGATCAGACATGATGATATTCGAGCCCTCATTGACGAAGCGAGCTTGTCTACGGAATGATGATCTATAGGTGATTTTGGATCTTTAGGATCCCTTCCAGCGGCCCAATTTGAGGAGCATGCTAGGGCAATGTATGGTATTTCGATTTCCGAAATCAATCTACTTTCTGGGCCCAGAGTCATTCCAACTGTGTCAGCACCAAGTTTTTCCAAGGCTGTAATTTCAGATGGAGATTCAAATTGTGGCCCTACACACTGTGCCACGGTTACACCGCTTGGGGAATATCCCTGAGATTCTATCAGCGCCCTAACACAGATTTTGGAGCATGAGTCATCAAATATAGACGTCCTGTCAAAATGAGTGGCGTCCTCGTCGAAGAATGTCCATGGCCTCGTTGATAAATCTAAAACATCGGAAGTGACTCCCACAGTCCCAGGTGGCATGTCTTTCCTCATGGTCCCTACAGAATTTACACTGACGATGATATCTGGAACTAGGCTTTTTACGGCCATTACGTTGGCTCTGTGCTCTATGTTATGAGGGGGCTTTCTGAGGGCTCCCGAAGAGTGATGCCTGTCTACTACGGCAACTATTCCTTCTTTTATTTGGGACAAAGTAACTGGGACATCTCCCCATTTAGTTTCTATCCTGAGAGTAGAGTTAGGTTTTATCACGTCGAATTCGTTTGATAACCCACTCATGCCTGTGCCACAAATCACCGCAATGCGGGACATTTAATCACTCCAAAATTCTGGATATTAGGTCAGCTTTCCTACCAGATACTGGCTTACCCGACTCTTTCAAGATTGCCTTCAGCTCGGGAACAGTCATGCCCTCATAATCAGGAGTTTCTACTGCATCATCCGAGGTTTCTACAATATCTTCCCCCCCTAGGTTCACCTCGTCCTCCGCTACCACATCCTCGACGCTGGTGACATCTTCGACCTCTTCATGATTGGCTGCCTTTTGAGCTTCTTCCTCGGACTTGATTTGTTCTAGAGTAGGTCCATCGTTAATTGTGACTCCGGATTGGATGAGTTGTGTTCTTCTTATCATTACCATCCTTATTGGACTAATTTGGGATGCCTCTTCCTTAATTTTTGCTTCAAGTTCTCCATCCATTACTGATTTTTGCATTGCGACCCATGTCGACGAGGCTCCAGCCTTTAGAATCGAATCCCTTGCGATTGTCCTGATTTGGTTTTTCTGACTTGATTTCACCCTTCCTGCTGTGAGAATCAGAGGCTTGAATCTAACATAGAAACCGTCCTCGGTAACTACGTCAATGGTGTCGTCTATTTTTCCTCTGTCTCTTCTTACCTGTCTTCTGACGTGATCTTGCATCATTTGATGTCCGATGAACTCGGTAATAGCATCATTACCGAGTACCTCAATTACCCTGAATCTAATCTTCACGTGCATCTTAGAAAAGTCTCCATCGAGCTCGTTCTGCATGATTTCATAGTTTCTGCCGACTAGCATATCTGGCTCTTCAGCCAGGGTCTCTCCGATTACTCTGAATGACCATGGGTTTCTGGGCGCCCTGATGGAATACCATCTCTTGGACTTCCACTTGTCTCTCTGTCTGCGTGCCGCTGCTCTTGCCTTTGCTCCCTTTGCCATTACAACGACCTCATCTTCGGGGGCTTCCCCGCTTGCGCCCCTGCGACCTACACATAGTATTTGAAACAGGCCCCAGTGAAGTAAGCATGGTAAGTGACTATCTACAGGTTGTATGTCGCAGATATATGGGGATACTCAGGGCTGAGTGGAGGGTTCACACTACAGCATTTGATGATTTGAAGCTAATTGAGGACTCTATGGACTGGCTGTGCAACATGGAAAATTGTTTGGATTGGTCGAAGGAGAAGTCTTTTCATGGCCCCGCAATGAACACGGGATTGGTCAAAATAAATCGAAGGAAGGTGGCACTAGATTGTTTGAAGAAACTGGGCAGTGAAGTACATATTGCTCTGCTCACAGATGGTCTGGAAAGAAGAATCGATGGCGATAAGAATCTTCACATCCGGATATCGCTGCCTATGCTTGTTAAGGGACAAATTAAATTGGCTAGATCCGGAAACAATGAGCCAACCGTCAAGGGAATTTTCAAGATTGAGTCTTATCCTGGTAGTCACCCTAGGGATGTTGTCACCGAAATTATTGAAGGCATGATATAGTGCTATTGTTATGTTTTATTTGAGCAAGAGTTCAAATGCCATTGCTACGTAGAGGGCATGAGAATCATGACTCACGTTGTTACATCCGCATGTGTCGATCACAAATACCAAGATTGCGTTGCTGTTTGCCCGGTCGAGGCGTTTAGGGAGGCAGACAACTATCTCGTTATTGACCCCGATGAGTGTATCGACTGCGCCGCTTGCGTCACAGAGTGTCCAGTAGAAGCTATTTTCGCAGATACCGATCTGCCTGACGAACACGAAGAGTGGCTCGATAGGAACGAAGAGGAAGCCCCCAACCTTCCCATTGCCGAGGGAGACTCCCCGGTTCTCGCCTAATTGTTAGGATTGTTCTTACATAGGTTCATGAGTACCTAGTCGTAGCGATGACCATGAGTGGTACGCTTGACTTGACGAAGATGCGCTATGGTACTGAACTCCTAAAGAGGGGTTTTGCCAAGATGCAGGAAGGAGGAGTCGTAATGGATGTTGTGACTCCAGAAGAGGCACATATCGCAGAAGACGCAGGAGCCGTTTCAGTAATGGCACTGGAAAGAGTCCCAGCGGATATTAGAGCAATGGGGGGCGTAGCTAGGATGAGTCATCCTACCATGATTAAAGAAATTATGGAGACGACCAGTATTCCCGTGATGGCTAAAGCCAGGATCGGGCACGAAGGAGAAGCAAGAGTATTGGAAAGCCTGGGTGTAGACATGATTGATGAATCTGAGGTCCTGACACCGGCAGATCCATTCTTTCACATCCCAAAAAAGGATTTTACCATTCCATTTGTATGCGGGTGCACCAATCTTGGTGAGGCAATTAGAAGGATTTCTGAGGGCGCAGCCATGATTAGAACCAAGGGCGAGGCTGGCACTGGTAATGTGGTCAGTGCCGTCCAGCACGCTAGTTTAGTGGCAGGTGAAATCAAACACATTCAAAGTGCCGATGAGCAGGAGAGGGATGATATGGTAGACATTATAATGCAAGGGTACAGAAGAATGAATGATGCTTCAGAATTCAACTTAACACTTGAGAACCTGCCGGATGGTGATACACCATTTGGAACAATGGGGGAGGTCAAGGAAGATGTGGAGTCTGTATTAGACGAAGTTGCAAGAATTGGTCGCCTTCCCGTTGTCACTTTCTCCGCAGGTGGCATTGCCACCCCAGCCGATGCTGCTCTAATGATGAACAGGGGAATGGATGGTATTTTCGTTGGATCTGGAATATTCAAAAGTTCTGATCCATCTTTAACTGCAGAAGCAATCGTTCTTGCAACCCACCACTTCAACGATCCAGATGTTGTTGCCGAGGCCTGCTCTCTTGTAGGAGAAGCAATGCCGGGACTAGAAATAGAGACACTTGACGTTAGGCTTGAAGAGAGAGGTTGGTAAATTACTTTCTGGGTTTCCTGAACGACCCAACCTTTCTTGTTTTTCTTCTTTTTCCGGTAGTCGAAGATATCGCGTTTGGTGAAGCTTGGAGATCCCCTGACATCGATCCTCCCAATGTTAACGTACCTTCGGAAAGGAGTTTATCCGTAAGAGATTCTGCGAGAACCTCGTCTTTATCTGGGGTCTTTAGAGAATTCCTAACGGACTCATTATGCTCTCTAATCACCCTCTCTCTTTCCTCCCTTCTAGCCTTAATTTCATCTCTGGTTTCATTGACCTGTTTCAGAAGGACCTCGATTTCAGCATGTACCGAGTTTGCAAGCTCCTTTGACTCAACAAAGATGTTGTGTAGCCTGTCGCCTTCAGACCTTAGGAAGTCTCTCTCTTCCAACATGGGTTTCACTTCCTCCCAGATTGTATCTGCCTCTTCATGGGCTCTAATCATCTCTTGATGTTGTTTATCGGCTTCTGCTTTGAGCGTTTGAATCGTACTCTCCAAATCTCCAAGGTCTACGTTGATGGCTTCAAATTCGGTTGCTTTAGGAAGAAGATCGTCCCTTTTAGTGGCTAGTGTCTTGAGTTTTCTAAGTAGCCTATTCTCTGCTTTCAGGCTTAAAGTTCCGTCAGTCATTAGCCTATTTTCTATATTTGATATCTCAGCTAGAACTTCAGAAAGTTCGATTACATCTGATTTTGCTTTACCAGCCTCAGTCCGTCTACCTTTCTTGCTATTGATAATCTCTCTAATTCTAATTTGGATAGCATCCCTCTGTACCTGATGTGACTTTGCTCTAGCCCTAACTTCTTTTTGCTCGTTTAATTTCTCCTCTATGGAAGCTCTAATTTCCTTCGATTGTTCTTGAACTGAGTTTCTTGAGTCTGCGGCCCTCCTAGCATCTTCATTGTGAGAAGTCCTCTGATCTCTCATTCTTCTGAGCCTTGCCTCCATAGCATGAAGCCTGGATTTCAAGTCGTCATCAGGACTTTGTTCGTCATCATTCACAGTTTTGGGAGAAGGGAGCTGTTATTGAATGGAACTCATTAGAGAAGTCCGAGGACTGACCCTGCGAATGGAAGCAATGGAGATAGAATTGCAATGAGGGCCCCTGCCATAAACATCGCTCCCAGAGCCCTCCTGGTCCTAGTAATCAAATCGCTTCCAACCTGCACATTCAGTACCCTCCCTGATAATAAATTTCCAGAGTCATCCTCGAGTCTAACAGTTACAGTAGCCTCCCCCTTAATGGAGGGCAGGAGACTCTGCCAAACAATACTAGTACTGTTTGTCATTTCTTGTATCATTGTGGATAGGAGAGGAGGGTTTAATGGGTCTGAATCCATATCGATAGGTTCTGACCGTAATCGATACACACACTCGTTGGGTTTAAAATCTGGAGTCTGAATTTTCAGAACTAGGTCTTTTGATTCGTTTCCTGAATTTAGTATAAATGCGAATAGATTTGCTTGGCCAACAACGAGGTTCTCCATGTCCACATCGAACCAGAAACCCCCATCTGAACTGCTAATCCCTCGTCTCATTCTCATCCTGTCATGTAGCCTAAAGAATGGTTTGCACTGGCTTCTAGCATGTTGCAAGAGTCTGTCCCATGTCTCTTCACCTACTTCTGGATGCCTGAATAGGCCATCGATAGCAGTCGGCTCGACCATAGTGGCTAATTTTGTCTTAAACTCTGACTCCGAAATCAGGGAAGCCCTTCTTAAGTGGAGGAGTAGTAATAATGACTCTTGCAATTCAGACATTGTATATCCCTCTCTGAGGTCAGACCTTACTGTCTTCAGATACTCCGTAATCCTAATACCGAGCAATGGATCGATATGTGCCTTAATCACATCGTTAAACGGCCGGCTTAGTAATGCAGGGTGAATGGGCGGTGAGAATGCCTCAAGCATCCCCCATGGCTCTGATGCATTATATCTGGAACGAACTGAAATTAACTCCACACCGTGACCAGCTAGAAGGCATCCTGTAGAGAGCGCTAATAACACAGGACTCACCTCCTGACTTCCAGAAGGGAACCACAATGAAAGAGCCAGTAGTATTGAGGAGAGGACAATCAAAGATGATGTTGCGGTAATCTGTCTTATCGAGCCATCAATTGTTGCCCTCATTTCTGCATAGCCATGTGAGCTCCTGAAGGTCAGACCGGCGGAAGTTAAGGAGTCGGCTTCATGATGGAAAATCGTCCTTGTGTATGTCATCATCCTCAGTAAAATGGAAAGTAGGAAGATATCGGCAATTAAGATGAGGAGCGCGATGGCGTATGTTGTCCTAACCAAAGAAAAGCCACCCGCTGCATCCCTTAATGTCTCGTTCCACCACTCTGTATCATTCGTGCCATACGATTGGGCTGCTCCCAGTAGCATCACAGCCAGTAAAGGGAGCAACAACACCAGCCTCGCACCTCCACTGATGAGAAGTCTGTCTATTCTGAGCAAAGTGGATTCCTTCGACCTAAGGGTATCATCCATCCAAGTGCTATCGGTGTCGGAAATATTGGAGACAGGGACAGAGGGAGCAGGAGGGGTAATCGCTGAGAGATCGTCAGCAAGATTGTCAAGATGCTGACCTGCTCCTTCTAAATCGTCCATTCTAACCCTCCACCCTAGTCAATATCTTCTTCATTATGGAATCGCTAAGTCTCACTAGCTTTTCTTGGTGTTTTACTCCATCTTTTTCTTTGGTTATGATAGCCCCAACTTTCAGGCCTATCTGTTCAAGTGTTTTCTGATCGGTACTATCAAGTGCGATAATTTCAATTTTGGAGATGGATCCTACTGGTATGTATGAAAGAGGAAGCAGGTATTTCCTAGATGACAGGTCTAGATTTCTTTCTATAACAGGGACCTTTGTGCCATCGGGTGCCTTCTCAGGGTAGCCAAGCATCCTGTCAATAGCCTCCTCCAGTTCAGTCGACATGTCATGCTCCATTTTGCAGGCTGCCTCGTCCACATCACCTTCAAATCCAACTACCTCGGACAGAAGAATCTGCAATAGTCCCTCTCTCCTCTTTATTCGTGCTGCAATTTTGAATCCCTCCGGAGTTAGCCTACAACCTTTGTAGGGGATGTATGTCAGAAGGTCTCTGTCGGATAGCCTTTGTATCATCTCTGTGGTAGATGCGTTGGTGACTTCCATTATTTTGGCAAGCTGGGATGTCTTTACAATTGTACTCGGTTCTAAATCATAAATCTCGTAAATTCTCTTCAGATACATCTCTTCAAACTCGCTAAGATCAACCATCTAATCACCTCTTAACGCATTGAACTCTGTCCTACATGCAGGGCACCTAGACATAATCGGTCTCTTCTCAAGTGGGACCTTTAGTAGTTGATCGCATGAGGGGCAAGAAAGAATATCAGAATCCGATGCAGAGTGCAAAAATTTCTCCTCCGTTATATTTTCCGTTTCAGCCTGTTCTTCGATTTTGATACTGCTGTTTTCTGGAGGAGGACTGTTTTTAACACCAATTTCGAAGCTATTGGTGCACGCTGGACACCTGACTCTTCCAACGTGTTCAGCGGGTATACTCAGCCTCTGGCTACATGTTGGGCAAGAAACCTCAACACTATCGGACTCCCTCCTTTTTTCTATTCTGGAGATAGAAGGCTTGCTGTCAGTAGCTGTTGACGGTGTCCTTTCGGTAACTGCCCTCCACAGAACTACTGCGACCATCAATATTACAACGCCAGATACAGCTCCCAGTAGAGCCGCAGTTGTGTCGAAAGGTAATTTAAAGCCGGCTGATGGTACCTGATTGGCCTGAATTGTTATGTTTCCAGTTGTCGAAGTAACACCTGAAGAATACCTAACTTGAACAGGGGTTGAACCTTCATTTTCCCATTTTTGTATGGAGGTTGTTATCACCTTAGATTCTCCTGTGGATATGATAATTGAGTTCTTTTCCGCCTCATCGAATAACATTCCATCAGATACCCTCATGATTGTTATATCCCCAGGCAATGAGTCTGAATTCCCGATATTCGTAAAGGTGCATTCCAAGGAAACTGTTTCATGGATGTCGACGATTTCCGGAGTCTGGATGCAGGATGTGATCTGGATAATTGGTTGAGGGCTCGTTAGTTCCACAGACAAATCTGGAATTTGACCGGACGTCCAATCCAGAGGGGATATTGTTATTCTAATTCTATCGAGATTACTATCAGGATTGGGGATTTCAAAATTTAGATTTCTAACACCTTGGTCTAATTTCATGGGAAATCTTTGAAGTTCGGTGAATGATCCTGCTTGATATTCGCCGACGGAGACTTCTATGTCTCTTGGGGGTCCGTCGGAAAGAGATACCCAGTATTCCAACTCTATGCCACTAGATATGGTCCAAGCGAGAGATTTAATCCCAGAGTGAACTTCCTGTTGAGGCATGATAATGAGGTTATGTGAACCATTCAGCTCGAGTGAGACACCTCCAATGCTACTGATAATATCCCATCTGAATTCTTTCACCCCAGGAGTAGGAAATTCAAAATTCACAGATACCTCCCTACTGGAACCGGGACTAATAGTAACATTTTGCCCGATGTAAGTGGTCGAGGGCTCATCATGAGTTAATCTAAGGAAGACTGTTCCCTCCGCACTTCCTTGATTCTTGACTAAAATTGAGCCAGTCAATGTGTCGCCGACGTATGCGGGCTCACCGGTAATAGCGATTACAGAGTCTCCTGCTGAACTAAAAATTACAGGATTTGGGGCCACCCTTATGTCCCTAGTGACTGAGATGTTTAGAGGGGGGTCAACCGTCCGTACTTCGAACATCACGGACATTGTACCTTCGGAAACTGGACCGATTGTTATCTCCGGACTTTTGGTTTCAAATGGGAGCCAGGATTCATTCTGAAACATAGAGGTTTGCCAGATACCGTTTGAAAGGAGTTTTAAATCCCATGAACCATTTATTGAAAGATCTACATTATTGTAAACCTCCAATGAAATTCTAAGGTAGTCCCCGTCAGATACAGTAGAGTTACCAGTCGGTGATGATGTAGTGGGGTCGATTGTTTCAATATTCCAAAAATTGGATTCTTGTATTGTTAAGGAATGCGATTCTCCCTCCTCTGCATTAACGCCAGCAGAAAAAAAGAGGAGGAAAACTACAGCCATCATAAAGTTAGCAGTATGCTTCACGCCCGTCCCTCAAAACTTCCGAGATGTGGAGGCGTATCAAACAAACCCCTCCCAAGGTCACATAGTGACCTTTAACCGACGGTCACGAGTGGAGGGGATTGCAATGGACGTCCAACAGTTGATGGAAGTTAAACCCGAAGTGCTTGCTGAAGGCCTTCTAGCCCGATGGAAAGCCTTGGAAGAACAGTTGCCTAAGGTAATTAGAAATCTGGAGGCCGAAGAAGAGGCCCTTTCTCCTAAAGTGAGGAGAGCGATTGAAGCCCACGGCACTGCAAATAAGGTTGTGGCGGACAATAAACAGAAGAGGAATACTGCTCAGAAAATAGCCCGGGAGAAGCTAGTTGAAGTTAGACAGACCGTAGATACCCTATCAAAGACTGGAGGAATGGTGAATTTGGATCCCGAGTGGAAAAAGATGAAGCTTCTTGAAGAGTTGGAGAAGATAGAGTCCGTAATCGAGACATCTGCTTTGGATCACAAAGAAGAGGGTAGGCTAATTTCTAAGAGGAGGAAGTTAATTGAGCAGAACGAAAAATGGCTTAAGGAGAGACGAGAATCCAATCCTGAAATGTCAAATTATCTCGATTCTAGAAAAATAATGGTTGCTAATTTCAAAGCATCAGAGACAGCTCACTCTAAAATGATGAAAGCCGTAGTAAAGGCACAACCACTTTATGAGAAAATGGTGGCTTTAAAGTCAGAAATTAGAGATACCAGAAGACAACTAGATAGAGCCAAAGAGCTTTATGCCCAATCCTCAGATGCAATTGCTCTTTGGGAAAGCAAAGTTTCTTCGGGATTTGGAGATGAGATCAATGGATTTGATGATCTGCTGGTTGATATGAACAGAGTTTTGGCTGGTGGGAAGTCTTCTTTCGCGATGAGGAAGGGTAGAAAAGTGAAGGAGGAAGAGGAATGAGTGAGGGCATTAATCCTAACTCATTCCAGCATCTGGAAAATCTAGACGGGAATCAGGTTAATGATCTCAGAAGCGAGCTGGAGCGTGGTCTTGGTTCACTTGAAGGTGAGAGGAGGGACCTCAGAGCCGAAAGGATGGACTTGGTTAACAGAGTCAGGGTTCTCAGAAATATTGTCGGGGGAATGGAAGGGGCTGATTCGGAAAGAAGGGAACTGCTCAGAAAATTTCATGAAACCAGAAAATCTGCGGATATTCACAGGAAGAGAAGGGACGAGGTCAACAAACTGATTCCCCCCCCTATGGAAGTTCTAAAGGAGTGGCTTTCCGAGACATACAGAAGGTTGACCACCATAGACAATGATTTAACTGCGGTTCCTACACTCACCAGAGAGCTAGAGGCGTTTAGAAGATTCTTCGAAATTCAGGCTTCGATAACAAAAAAATCCGAGTCGGAGGATGCACACTCAGAATATGTCGTTAAAGCGAAAGAAATGAGGGAGATAACTTCTCAACTCGATGAAGGGAAAAGGGGTAGGAAGGATCTGGAGAAGCGTGCAGAATCCGAAACAGGAGTTGAGGGCAAAGCGAATAGGGCCGAAGTCAGGAAAATCAGTAAGAGGATTTCAAAAATCGACAAAAGGATAGAGTCCATAGATGGTGAAAGGAAATCTCTACGGAAGGAGCTTTCCATGGTGAGGTCATATCAGAGGGTGACCGGCGGCAGAAATAGGAAGGTTAGATTCTCTGAAATTAAGGCAAAAGCGAAAACAGGTGGATCTCTTAGCACCCTTGAATTAGACGCTTTATTGGGCTCTGGAAACCTATCTGACCTTGCTGGCAGTGAATCAGAAACTGGAGCTAAATCCCTCAAGAGAATAACAGATACCACCAAAAAGAGAAGGAAGATTGGAGTATCACGGAGAGGGCCGAGAAAGGGAAACCTCGCAACTAGTAGGGAAGATTGAGATATCACGGTATATGTGCTTAAATGTCAGTTCAAATTCGGATTTAGGGAGGAATGCAATTGGAGGTTAATGAGATCAACAAGGTTTTTTCCCCTATCAAGGAGGAACTAGAATCTGGCCTTGATGAGAAACGCGATCTTAGAGATCAGCTGAATGCAAAGGTCAGGGCATATCTAGATAACCGGAATGAAGTTAATCGTCAGGTGAAGGAGCTGATTTCAGAGGTCAGATCTCAGAAAGATATTCGGGATGTTGCAAATACGAAGGTCAAAGAACTCAAACTTGATAGGGCGGAGAAATCCAATGAGCTCAAGCTGATTAGGACCGAGTTGAGAGGTATACTTTCGAAGCTTGAGGAAAGTGGTGACAGCGCATCACGCAGATCCGGCCCTTCCCCATCAAAAATTAAAGCGAAAATGGATGCTTTGGAAAGAAAATATGAGAGAGGTGGATTCACGGGGGCAAGCGAGAAGGGGTTCTTTAGAGAGATGAAAAGGCTTGGTCAGGAATTGAAAGAGGCAAAGGCTTCGAACAAAGACGGCGGTAAGTTAAGTGACCTAAAGTCCGCAGTCCGTAGTGCTGAGAGAGCACAAGAGGAAGCTCACAATAGGGTGGAGAAAGCCGTTGTCGCAGCTCAGGAAGCTCATGATCTGATGGTGGAGCTCTCGGAGGAAGTGGATAGGCTTAGAGAGTTAGCTAATTCCGCACATTCCGGACTGACTAAGTCGAAGAAAGAAGCGGATTCCATACATAATTCATACATAGTTTCACTAAGGTGCATTCATTCTATCCAAGATATTGTTAAGGCTATGGAAGCAAGAACGAACGAAGGCCAATCAGAGGAAAAGACAGAGGTTTCGGACCTCATGTCTAAATTGATGTCTGGTGACACGTTGTCAACAGAAGAGCTGATGTCGCTACAGAGAAATTAGACTATTGGGTACGTCCTGCCATTAAGTCCGTGAAGGACGGTATCCTCCATGCCCTCAAGTTTAATGATCCATGCGGGTATCCCGACGTTTCTAGGACTTATTTTTGTGGATTTAACGTCTAATCTCCACCATTCTAGCATAATACTTCTAACCGAACCCTCGTTATCTTCCGTCTTACCCTGCCTTCTAGAATCCAATATTGATGGCAATAGGGATTTCATTTCTTCAGTTCCTTTCCACTTCGATAGAGGGGGATTCAGGACTCTCAGACTTGGGGATATCGATGAATTATCAAATCCATGAAATATAGATATTGTAGACGCCCAAGGATCTTCAAGAACCATCCATTTTTTGTATTCAGTCTCCCCAGAGGGTGAGTTTATGACGCCCTGTACTTCCCAAATGATGCAATTAAGGAGGACTGGAGTCGTCAGTACCCCTTCGTAGCCTTTCTGGGTTAGCCAAGACTCGATTTCGACTATCGGCTTAATAGAACCAGACATATCATGATTTTCGCGGTCTTCATCTGTATAGTGAGTATGTGTAACATCTAGATTTGTTGTTCGGGAGGTAACTTTTAACTCGCCAGATAAAATGGCCTCACCAAGCCAAACTGACATATCATTCGGCCCCCATACTACGACATCTAGGCCGGTCGGTAATATAGAACCATACTCTGCCGGTAACCTCCTTTCACTCAGAATCCAATGCCTACCCTGGGGTGCATCGACCACCCATCTTTCAAATTCAGCCATACTTACCGGCAATAGATTGGACTGAATATGCCAGACATTTACTGGATTGCCGCTTATTTCACCAAATTCGGGTACCCTTTCGGCTATTCCTAACAAGGAGAATCCGGGAGAAGGTGCATTGTTAGGAGTATGTTGGAGTCGGACCCCCCTCACGCTCAGTAGTTGCCTAACTGCATCTTCCACGTATTCCCCTGAAGGTGTCACCTAACTTGAAGCGTGCGCTATAACCATGGGGCAGACGAGCATATCAGCATCATATATTGTGCTGCAGTGACATTAATTCACTCTGGCCTGGATCTATGATGCAGAGTGCGCTGATTGAGAATGGTCTCGCGCAAGCAGCACCTAATTGTCTGTTAACCATCTGAACCCTGTGTACCGGAACGCCAGGGTGGGAGTCAACGATATCCGAGAGGAAGCCCTCAGGACAGTTTGCGGCTACTAGGACAAGTCTAGCTTCCCCTTTGGAGCATGCCCCAATAGTCTCTCTTTGGCCGAATATTACTTTTCCAGTACTCAATGCCTGCTTTAGGTTTCTCGTTAGATCCATTTTTTCACCTCATGTCTCATCTGGGATATAGAACAAATCAACGCTTCCCGTTCCGAGAGCTATCGGCTGCCCGACTACGATATTTTCAGTTACACCTCTCAATTCATCCCTCTCTCCGATGATGCCCGCCCTCAACAAGTGAGAGACGGTCACTTCGAACGCAGACCTGGCCAGTATACTGTGCTTTGTACCGCTAACACCATGCCTTCCGATGGCCCTTACTTCTCCACTACTCGTCATTACGTCAGACACAGTGATAAGATGCCTGACGTCAACATCAAGGCCTGCGCCCTCAAGTGTGTCTGACATCTCGTTGATTATTGCCTGCCGTGCAGCCTCTATGCCCAGATATGATTGAATCTCATTGATATTATTGGTGTAGGTCCTTGATCTGTCTATGCCAGCGAACTCACTCACCTTGGGAAGATTCGACCCTATTGTGGAGATGTAGTACTCGTCATTCTCACCTGCCTGCACATTGGCTCTTGTAATCCCCCTAATTCCCTTCAATTGCAGTTTCTTGATTTTATCTTCTAGCTGGAGGAGGTCTGTGTATGTGGGGGGGTCCGTAGCTAGTGTTTCTAGGTCTTCTTTCTTCGCGATGCCTGGTATGATCTTCAATTCTGAAGGCTTGTCATCATTATCAGCCTGTATGTAAAGCCTCAATGCCCTGCTAAGCTTGTCTTGAACTTCTGCACCGCTCATATTTTTCAGCCTCATGTTTGACTTATTCAGCTTCAAACTCAGATACCTCTGTGCGACCTCGACATCGATGTTCGCAATGTCGCTGGTGGTTGTAGCTTCAAGCCCGGCGGCAATTTCCCTAACCAGCTTCTCGTTTGTTCTTAGAGGCTTACCTTTCGAGTTCTTCTCGTTAAGATATATCCTCATTGTTGGAGTATTCGGGGTTTTTCTAGCATCAACAATCTCGATAATTCTTGGGAGACCCTGTGTGACGTTTACTGTAGCTACACCTGCATAGTGGAAAGTCCTCATCGTCATCTGAGTACCGGGTTCACCTATTGATTGCGCTGTAGTAATTCCGACAGCTTCATGTGGGTCGGCACGGGACATAACCAATGAGGCCCCAGCTGATTCGATTACCCTATTGGCTTTAGAAGGTGTGATTTTCTTGATGCCTCTTGCCCTTATTCCTTCTGTTAGGTCCATCAACATCCTCGGAGTAAGGCTTACGTTAGCATCAATGGAAGCTGAGTGTAGTTGTTGATATATCTCATCTTGATGATCTACGTCTCTAAGTATCTGCCCAATCTTGAAGTCATCATCAAATCCCTCCAGAGGTAGCATTGACTTCCTTCTTCTCCTGGAAGCCGCAGATTTCCTTCTGACCACAGTCTTCTCTGTGGAAGCTGCGGCGCTTCTAGCAGATTTTAAGGAGGCGGCCATTAGGTCACTAATCCTCTGAGCAGTGCCAGAGTCAATCCCACATATCTGTGCAATTTGACCTGGTGTCAGGACTTTGACATCATCCCATTTTCTGTCATCTGCGAGCTTGTGTGCGTATTCCTCATCGATCTGAAGATCCATGAGCTTTTTCTTGGTTGCACTCTTTACTACCATCAGTTTCCACCTCCAAGAGCGTCATCTAAGACCATTGTCACGTCAAATGGCTTCCCACCTCTACTTCTGGCTGGGTCGACGCCATCTTCCCCATATTCGAACTGTATGATTCTGTTAGCAGTATTTCTGACAGAGCTCATTCCATCGTCTACTACCTTGAGGTCGTCCATGGCATTGATCAACCTCCTCTGCATATATCCGGACTTGGCGGTTCTAACCGCAGTATCGACTAGTGACTCGCGTCCAGAAACAGAAAGCATGAAGAATTCTGTTGGCTCAAGGCCACGTTTGAAGGAAGAGCCTACGAATCCTTTTTCTTGTGCTCCCTTAGCATTTCTTGGGAAGTGTGCCAATACTCTGTCTTGATATCCTCTCTCGAGTCTCTTACCGCGGACCTTAGGCTGGCCTATTGAGCCGGCCATCATAGCAAGATTGTCCATTGATCCTCTAGCCCCAGATGTAGCCATCATAACTGCCGCGTTATCTGAACCAAGGAACGACTTGGCTACGTTACCCGATTCGGTTTTGGCTTCATCAAGAATCATTAGTATGTTCTCCTCTAGAGTTTCCAAGGGGGTTCTTCCTGGACGAGTCTCGTACCTTCTGCCATCTTTGCCAAACTTCTGCAGCTCCACATCGACTGCATCACTGCCACGCTTGTTTATTTTAGCGATCTCTGCCTTTGCCTCGGGAGGAAGGTCCTCATCGTCGATCCCAGTTGTAAATCCGAGTGAAGTGCAAATTGAGATAGTCATCCTCGTCATTCTATCCAAAAATTCTGCCCCCGCCTGGGACCCGTGTGTGTGGACGACAGCATCTAGAAGCCTTCCGTCCTCCGCACCAATTCCCCTCTTATCGATAGTACCCGAAACATCTCCCTTGGAAACGTTGACATTGTCCCCAATCCTACTGATGTATTCCAGCTTGAATCCCTCAGGAACAATCAGACTCAGGACATCACTGCCCCTGTAGCCAATTACTCCATCCTTCTCGACCTCGGGAGGAAGTTCTCCGTCCCAGTTGGTGTCTCCCAATACCTGCATTACGAGATTCTTGGGCAGTACCCTATCGCCGTGCGTTAGCAAATATGCGCCAGAAATATGGTCATGTATGCCTCCTATCACACTGCCACCATATCTCGGTGTGATTATGTGCTCTTGGACTCTCATTAAGATCTTGGCTTCGGCTCTAGCCTCCTCACTCTGGATAACATGAAGGTTCATTTCATCTCCATCGAAATCAGCGTTGTAAGGTGTGCAGTCTGCCAGATTGAATCTGAAAGTCTTTCCAGGCATTACCCTTACTTCATGGACCATCATGGACATCCGGTGAAGAGAGGGCTGTCGGTTGAAAAGCGCAACATCGCCATCGATAAGGTGCCTCTCTACCACGACCCCGGGACGAGGATTTCCATCGAGATCAAACGTGCTCAATCTGTCTTCGATATCCGTTCCCACAGAGTTTCCGTATTCGTCCTCTATCTCGGGACTTCCACAATGCGGGCAATTAACCTCGAGATGGTCTGGCAGATACTCGTTGGGGTGTTCCATTTCCCACTTCCACCTGTAGTGAATCGCTGCTCGAGGATCATTCTCTGGAAGAGGCAGGCCTCTCTCATCCTCACCCCTAAGGTTGCATAAAGTAGCATCCAGATCTACTCCCCACTCTTCTTCGAGTTCTCCAAACGAGTTTCTCCTCTTTTGTGGTTTTAGGACCATTCCTGGCAAGAAGTTCGGAGCAGGCAAGACTTCATTCAAATCGGGTCTGTAGCCACTGTATGGTTCATCCTCACTTCCTGAGTGACATTGGGGATTAAGACATCTGAACCCGGACCAGATGTACTTTGTCCGATCAGTAATTCTTACTCTAAATCGATCTCCCCTAATTATGTAATTGACTCCAGGATGAACGTCTGGCCCCCTTAGGATCATTTGCCTTAGTTGCTCTCTATTTCTGCTTGTTACCCTGATTGGGACAGTTAGCTCTTTTGCGGTTTGGACAGGGATTCCAACCTCATTAATTCCCAGATTGGGATCAGGGCTGATTACAGTTCTAGCGCAGAAATTAACCCTCTTACCCGAAAGGTTGCTTCTAAATCTCCCTTCCTTACCTTTCAACCTTTGAGCGAGTGTTTTCAGGGGCCTTCCTGATCTGTGCCTAGCAGGAGGTATTCCGCTAGTCTGGTTGTCGAAGTAAGTTGTACAATGGTACTGAAGGAGCTCCCAAAGGTCTTCTACAATCAGCTGTGGCGCTCCAGCGTCCCTATTTTCTCTGAGTCTTTGGTTAATCCTCAATACATCGACTAGTTTGTGAGTAAGATCATCTTCGGACCTATCTCCGCTATCTAGAGTAATAGATGGCCTTACGGTAATTGGCGGAACTGGGAGAACCTTCATTATAGTCCATTCTGGCCTTGCTGCATCCTTGTCCATACCAAGGAATATTAGGTGCTCATCTGGGATTCTCTCTAGCCATTCCCTGATGTCACGAGCATTGAGCTTGTGCTCCCCCTTGTTCTCTTTCTTTTCCTTGAACGTGGACGGCTTATCGAGGATTATTTTGCCCTGCTCACTACCACAGTGCATGCATATTGTCCTCTTTTTGCTTGAACACTCCTTTTCGATGTCCTTGATGGTATTCTTGAATTCTGTAGAGCCAACTCCGTGCTTAATGATAACATCCTTCACCTTGTCGTTGTAATAGTCCTGCTCTGACTTCTCTGGATCGACGGGATGGGTGTCTGGCTTGTCATGCAGAAGTATCTTGCTACAAGTGTTGCAGGTGCACTTTAGCGCGGTTTTGATCAAATTGGTGAAGCCTATGTGCATCACAGGTAGTTCTAGGGCTATGTGTCCGAAGTGGCTTGGGCACTCATCGTGTTTATTGCCGCAGGTTTCACACCTGACTCCAGGATCTATAACTCCCATCTTTGGGTCCATCAATCCCTGTTTGAAGGGGTGACCATCATCTTTGTACGTATCCGCTGTCTTGACCTCCACAGATGACATCTTACGAATCTCATTAGGGTCCATTAAAGTGAATTTAATGGCCTCAATTCTCTTTGGAATCTTTGCTGCGTCTTTGGCACTCATCTTCTGTCCTCCAGTTCTAGTCTCATAGCCACCCCAAGACTCTTCATCTCGTCTAGGAGTAGTTTGAATGCGTAAGACGTTTGGACCGAATGAACATCGGCACGGTCGCCGCACGAAGGGCAGACCGTTGTCCTTCTTTTCCAATCATAATATGCGATGTGCCCGCATCTGGGAGTATTACAAACCATTAGTGGCCATCCATCCGACTCATCGAGTAGACGATCCTTGATTACCATGGATGCACCATGGGAAATGAGACAGTCTCGTTCCATCTCCCCGAACCTCAGACCTCCTTGTCTAGCTCGTCCTTCAGTGGGTTGCCTAGTTAGAATCTGCACTCTACCTCTACTTCTGGCGTGTAACTTACTGCTAACTAGGTGGTGGAGCCTCTGATAGTAGATAACGCCAACGAAGACTTCAGCTGGATATTGCTCACCTGTCTCTCCGCTAACCATGTTCTCTCTTCCTGTGTGATTGAATCCGTTTCTCAGAAGTCCAGCCCTCAAGGAGTCCTCCTTTTCACCAGTAAATGCTGTTCCGTCTATCCTTCTGGCCTCCAGGGATCCAACCTTCCCCCCGATCATCTCAAGTACGTGTGCGACAGTCATTCTTGAGGGAATTGCGTGCGGATTAATGATCAAATCGGGGATTGTCCCATCTGAAGTGAAAGGCATGTCTCTTTCCTCAACAATTCTGCCGATGATTCCTTTCTGACCGTGACGACTTGCAAACTTGTCCCCTAATTCTGGGATTTTGTTTGTTCGAAGAGTGATTCTTACCAGTCTTCCCGAGTCTAGTGATTCCGTGACGAAGACGTTGTCGACCCACCCCTCCTCACCATGGCGGACCATCATGGACGACTCTCTTCTTTCCTGAGCTTGAAGGAACGCACCATGTGCTTCTTCCAAAAATCTAGGAGGGCTGGTTTTCCCGACTAAAACTGCGGAATCTGGGCCTCCTCCGCTAGATAGGAATTCTTCCGGTACTGGAAGTCCATCTCTTTCTAAATGTGCGTAGCTATCGAAAGATTTCATACCTTTGACTTCATCTAGGCCGGTACCAGGGACTTCGATTCTTTCTTCCTGACCTCCTGGAAACCTCCTGTTCTCTGCATTGTAAGTTCTGATAAATGATGACCTCCCAAGGCCTCGTTCAACCGAGGCCTTGTTCATTATTACTGCATCTTGCATGTTGTAACCGTGGTGGCTCATAATAGCGACAACAAAGTTCTGTCCACCGGGTCTGCTGTTGAAATTAGTGGTATCCATTGCCCTGGTCCCCACGACGGATACTTGAGGGTAGTGCATTACATGAGCCCTGGTATCTGGCCTCAGGCGATAATTTGCGCTAGGGAGGCCTAGACTTTGCTTCACCATGGCGGTCCCTCCTGTAACTCGGGGGGTGGAGTTATGTTCTGGATAGGGAACTAGAGCCGCACAGACGCCGAGTATGAGCTGTGGATCAATCTCTACGTGAGTGTAAACTAGCACCGTGTTGTCCTTTTTCTCTTTCTTTCGCAGGACATCAATATCCTCTTGCTTGTAGTTCAATGGTACAGAAAACCTCTCAGATACTGTTGACCCATCTGGCAACTTGACTTCGACTTTGAGCTTGGCTTTGGAAATTTCTTCATCTCCAAGATTTGTCCACTCGACCTTTGCCGGATCTATTGGCCTCTTGTTCTTGGGAGAGAGCTCAGGCAGGTCAAAAGGCCTTGGTGCTATGAGCAGGTCCTCTTCTTCTTCAGCATCAACCCATTCTATGACACCTGAGGAAACAAGATCTGAGAAAGTTATTTCGCCGGTTTTCAGGCCTTCTAAGTGGAACTTAGCGAGGTTCAAGGTACCATCTTCTAGTACCAATAATGGCCTCATTATTCTACCTCTGTCGGTATTGATGAATACATCTCTATTCTCGGTATCATGACGGATGCTTACCTCGGGCCTAATTCTGCCCGACCGTCTCCTTCTTTTGAATTGTGAAACTAGTTTGTTGGGCCTCTTGTGGAGACCGAAGATGTCACCATTCACATGGATTCTGGATCCATCGGCCCATCCTTCTGGGTTAGGATTAACTCCTGCTTCAATTAGTAGCTCCTTAACGTCGTCTTCGGGGACTTCCTCGGAAACATCGATCATTTGTGCGGCATTTTTTACAAGACCACAATTCTGTCCCTCGGGCGTCTCGTTTGGACATAGTCTGCCCCAGTGCGTTGGATGCAAATCTCTGGCTTCGAAGTGTGGCTGGCTCCTGACAAGGGGGCTAGTAACCCTTCTCATGTGCGAAAGCGAAGCTAGATAGGTAGTCCTGTCTAGAAGTTGGCTTACTCCCGACCTTCCTCCGACCCAGTTTCCTGTAGCCAGTGCATGCATGATTTTTGATGTGAGAACATCCGGCCTCAGGCACGAGTTGATTTTGAGTTCCCTCTTTCTGTTGTGATGCCTCTCTAATTGGTACTTCAGGTCCCTTGCAAGGCCCTGAACGCCCACTCTGAATAGGTCTTCCATGAGGTCCCCAGCGAGCCTAACTCTCTTGTTGGCATAATGATCCTTGTCGTTAGGATCTCTATTAGTTATGGCCATCTCTAGAACCTGCCTTACAATCCTCCCAAGGAAGATTGCTTTCTTGGTCCTCACGGATTCGTCTGAGCCCAAATGGGGCAGCAACTCCTTGTCAAGGAGATTCTGGATTCTGGATTCCCTGTACTCCTTTTGCTGGCCAGCCGCGAATTTTTTCTCAAGCCACGCCATTGCCTCTTCGGTATTGTCTACTCCATACTCTGGGTTATCTTTTACATCATTGAGATTTGCCACCGTGTACTTCATCGCCTCTACTGGTCCTGCGATGGCAGAGAAAATATCCCTATCATTTTCCATTCCAAGAGCCCTCATTAGAAGGACCACTGGGATTGCAGTTGTACCCGCACTAGGAATCTTCACCATTAGCATACCATCGCGTCTCTTTTCCACATTTATCGGCTTCCTAACCCCATCTTTCTGGGAGAATATCTTTGCAACCTCTGTTTCGTGAGCATATTTCTTGTTCTTTTCAACTGTCACTCTGTTTGGAGCCAGGTCTTCCATTGAGATGAGTACCCTCTCCGTTCCATTAATGATGAAGTAGCCACCTGGGTCAAGTGGATCTTCGCCCGATTTCCTGAGTAGTTCCTTGTGCCTCAGAGCATCTTCGGCAGAAGTTGTGGGCGAGAGTTTCAACGACTTCTCCTGAGTTCCAGCGATGTGATCTGGATGGAGGTTGCACCTTCCTGATCTGACCATGATTGGGAGATTTCCGATGTGGACTCCCTCTTCCTCTATGAATCCGATATCGGAATTTGTGGAGGACGGGGGGAGGTCATCTCTGTAAATTTTAAAGTCCATGTATATTGGAGAAAAATAGGTTAATTTCCTGAGTCGGCATTCTAGTGGCGTAGCTGGGTGCTCTGCACCATTGGCTTCTCGGACAGTTGGGGCCCCGAGTCTAATACCCTTCATGCGGATGAAGATTTCCTTGTCAAGTACGTCCAGCTTGATCATTCCCCCGGCTTCTTTTCCTCCTGGAACATCCTCGAGATCTTCGTCGCTTCCTATGCGAATTCCTCTGACTATGCTCTCCATCCTACTTCCTTTGCCATCCCCGATTGGGATACAATCATCGTAAGATGCGAGCTGATGATTTACCATGCTTCTGTGAGCGAAATAACTTTCAACAATTTCCTTCATATTAATTCCTCCTTAGTTGCTCTCCACTATTAGTCTGTAAGCTGTACTAGCTCCAGCTGATCTGCTGTATCTGTAAATCTTAACGACTCTGTTTTTGAGCCAGCCGGCAGGAAGGTCGGCTCTGTCTGCTTCCTCCATTTCCTTGAGGGCTTGGACGGAAGGATCGGTAATCAAAATCTTGGGCAATAATTCTTTCGCCAGTCTATCTTCTCCATTGTCACCCGTTTCCATTAGCCCCCATGGAGAGAGTTCGGATTCTTCATCCTCTTCTGGAACCAGAGAATGATGTGGGACGAGTTGATGGTTCAGCACGTTGAACCTGTCCTCTCCAACTGGAATGTCTTCATCCAACAGGGCAGTTCTCGAAATGGTTATTCTGCCAGACCTGCTTCTTCTCCTGGAGGCCGCCTGTTCCCTTATTATTCCCATGATATTTTCTAATTCTGAGGCGCCTGACTCCAAACCGACCTTCTTGGCTACTTCCTCGACGGTCATTCTTTTGATGGCGTCCATGTTGGCGTCATCAGCGAGTTTGTGAGCATGTTCTTCTGTGACGCCTAGTTCTATTAGTCTCTTTTTAGTTGAGCTTTTTACCGCCATTTTCCACACTCCCCAGGACCCATTTTCAGCCTTGGTCCCGTAGCTTGGCAGGCGGGCCCGGGGGGATTCGAACCCCCGGCCACCGGGTTAAAAGCCCGGTGCTCTACCTGACTAAGCTACAGGCCCATGGCTGATGCTGGGCTATCCTCGGACCGTAGGGGCGTTTTTGAATATACCGGAAATGCATAGCTAGCACTGGGGCAGTTAGCCTCGCGAACTACCGGAAGCAAACCTAATTTAGGTGGGGCACAAATAAGGTTTGCTGACAAAAAAACGATGCTGGTAGGAAATTTCAATGAGAGGAGTCAAAACTATCAGATTCTGTTCAGGAAGGTTTGGGCCTTGGGACGTTGACGTAGCGCCTAGTGTATATCCCCCGAGAGAGGACACTGAATTAATCTGCAAAACTTTGTCCAAAATCGAGGGCCGGGGTAGAAAGGCCATCGAGATAGGTTGTGGCTCCGGAGTTGTATCAATGGCATTGTCTGAGATGGGTTGGAAAGTACATGGCTATGACATAAATCCCTATGCAGTGGCATGCTCCAGGGCGAATATCGAAAAGCTAGGTTACTCGAGCTCTGTGAAAATAAACGAAGGAGGATTGGGAGAGGAGGGATGGCGCATCCCTGATGATGCAGAGCTGGTAGTCTGGAATCTGCCCTATCTATCACCGCCGAAAAGGGGAGAACCCTCACTGGAACTAATTGAAGAGGCGTCCATGATCGATATTCATGGCAAGGGATGGTCTTTCGAGCTACTTAAACACCTAGAGAACCATGGAAATGACAAAATTGTCGTAGTTGCTCTTTTCAGGACAGACCCTGATAGCCCGAGCAAGCCTTCAGATTGGTACAGCTCTGGTTGGTCTTGCAGAATTATCGATTCGCGCAGAATGGGAGATGAAAAATTGGGAGTTTTTTGCCTTTGGAAAACTGGCTTGGGAGTATCCGCAATCAGGGTCGACTCCTGTGAATCCACGATGGACTATTCGGTTGACCTTCCCGCTGAGGGTTGGCAAAGAATTGTTGCCGACACCCAAGTTTCAGGAAGAGGCAGGAGAGGGTCCAAGTGGGAGTCAAAGGAGGGGGATTTGATTGCTTCATGGAGGATAAATAGAGAAATTTCTGAGCTGCCTCCCATTGGATTACTTCAGATATCCTTAGGGGCTTTAGTTTCTGGTTTGATTGATTGCGATTTGAAATGGCCCAATGACCTTGTTTCTGCTGGAGGAGGAAAAATCGGCGGGATTCTAATCGAGGCAAAAAGCACGGATGGGGGCTTCAGGCTGGGTATCGGAATTAATTCGGCCAGTCGAATGGTTAAGGGGTTATTGTGCCCTGGATGGCGGGACACAATAGGTGAATTTTCAAGGGATTATGTATTTAGCTGCGTGGATTCCAGAGTTTCAACGATAATTGAGAAAGATGACAGAATTCCTGATATTGACCCAATGTTATTGCAAATTGAATCTTGGAATTCACTTTCTAAATCGCTGTCAAGGGGGCAAAGAATAGGATACAAAGGAAAGGAGTGCAGAGTCGTTGGCATTACCCCTGACGGATTCCTACAAATTGTTTCTGGAGGGGAGAGGAAGGCTCTTTCAACCACCAACGGCCTAGAATGGGAGTTTGGCAATAACCTCACTACCGAGTGAGTCTCTCTCTTACCAACCTAATTTTACCTGAGGTGGTGGTGGTTGAAAGTCCCTCAATTGAATTAATAATTTTCCGAGCTTTCGAAGCATCTTCCAATTTAGTCCTGATTATGGCTAGCTTCTGATTTCCATGCTCGTAAAAATCAAATAGCTTCCAGCTTATTCCCTGCAACCCTGATTCCAATAAGTTGCTCATTTCAGACCGAATAATGGATGGGTTTGAAACAGTTATTCCTATCCACCGGTTTTTCCCTCTTTTGGCCTTGCTTAGCTTTGCCATGGTAGTCGGAATGTAATTGAGTTAATTAATGAAATCTAGATACCGCTCACCACAGCCACGAGCCTGAGTTTTCCAATCATTTCGTCGCTTACCCTGGCTCCCATGATGACCTGACAATCGGGATCCATCTGAGATACAAATGAGTCTGTCAATTCAGTGAGATGGGAGAGAGTCATATCAGGCCCTCCTTCAACCTGAATCATACACCCTTTTGCACCTTCGATAGAAACATCATTCAACGGTGAGTTTCTAGCCATCTCAACTACAGAGCTGGGATTCTCAGATGAGCCGGTCCCTACGATTAATGTGGCATTACCAGTTTTGTTGATTATCGCCCTCATGTCCATTAGATCAAGATTGATCCTTCCCACACTGGCAAGTGTAGTCACTAATCCCTCAACCAGCTCTCCTATCCATCCAGATCCTAACATCCAGTTTGTCTCTCTTCTCCTCGATTGCCAGGCTAGACGCTCCATGCTAACCCTGATGCAGACATCAGAGTGTGCCTCCAAGGAAGGCAGTGCTTCTTCTGCGATGGCGCACCTGAGTGGCTGCTCTGCGAAGGGTAGGCCGACAACTGAGAGCACCAAAGATCCAAATTGTTTTGCCATCTTAGCCAGTTCCCCAGAAGCTCCTGACCCCATCCCCCCGCCTAATCCGGCCATCAAAATCACGACCTCTGCCCTCTCAAGAAGATCGGAGATTGATTCCATACCATCCATCAGCCTGTGAATCGCCATTGAAGGAAGGGCGGCTGCTCCACGTCCCTCACCTCCTGAATCTAAAAAAAGGCAATTTGCATAGCTAGCACCTTCGAATGACGATTCATCGGCATCAACCAACAACAATTCTGCTAAATCGGGGCATCCTGAGTGCGCCTCCAATGCCCACAGACAACCCAGGCCCCCCACTCCTACAACAAGGACTTCGCCATCTCGCACGAGCCTCGAGTATGGGGCAGGCGTATAGAATTGCTTAGTCGTAGGTCGAATATCTGAGGTAACGTCTCCTCTCGTCTCTCGCCCAGGCATTATCTGGTTCGAGTTCTAGGACACTGTCATAGTATTCCACAGCTTTTTCGAAATCGGAGATATATCTTCCTTGAAAGTGTGCCATGACATTCAGAACTGGGATACATTGTGGGTCATCTTCAAGCATGGCAGTTAGTATCTTCTCAGCGAGTCCAAGCTTCATCATTTCCATATTGTCTTCAGCCATGTCAAGCATGGAGATTTGGTCATCTGTGAGACCGTATACATTCCTCCAAGGTGGTCCTGACATAAGTTTGCCTTGGGGCTCCAACATATTAGCTTGGTGTGGCCGTGGAAGTCACAAATTGGCACGTTTCGGGGTTTGGTTTGACAGTCCGACAATGCAACGTTAATAGCCCCCTTTCAAGTGGCATGTTCACCAAAGGTGTTGTGTATGGCGTCTAGTATGCTTACAGTGAGGAAGATGCTGACTATCAGCTTAGTCGCTGTTCTGGCTGCAGGAGGCTCTCAGGCAAATCCTACCGGTATAGGAGGGGATGCAAACAACGAGGGCGATGTCGCTCTAGCAGGATGCACATGCCACGCCGATGAGCCGGATAATTCCGTTACTCTAATCCTGACCGATGTTCCTTACCGTTATGAGCCGGGGGAATCATACGAGATGGTAATTCAGATTATCGGAGGCCCTCCTGCAGATACTGCATCTCATACCGGGGGGTTCTCTATGCGAGTTAGCGGTGGATCACTAGCTGCCTCAGAAGGATCAGAGGCCCTCGTGTACAACTGGGAGGACGATGTGACCTCTCTGACACACACCAACTCTGGATCCAAGGTTCCAGATAGAACATGGCACATAACATGGACGGCCCCCCCTGAGGAAACGGGAGTGGTGACCATATGGCTAGCTGGGAATTCCGTAAATGGAGATGGTATTCCTTCGCAACTCGATAGGTGGAATCGCCTCAGCGCTTCAATGGATGAAGGTGAGTTTGGCGGGGTCCGTACGGTGTTTGTCGGAAATGGGGACATAGAGCCCCCTGCCCCTGTTGAAGAAGGAGTAGATTTACACCACATGGGAGCTGGAATGAGGGCACATTGGTTGGGCCTGCTGGGATTCGCAGCAGTTGTGATTGTGATTATTTTCTGCGGACTAATGTTGAGATACGGATTTTCCAGGCATTATGAAGGAAGGAGTAACTTGCTGAGGTTGAGGATAAAACATCAGAGAAGGGGTGATCAGTAATGAAAGACGATGTAGTCATGAAGATGTTGAGGCAAGTAGCCTCTGGGGAGGTAAGCGTAGAAGACGCCAGAGATGCCTTGGACGGTATATCGTTATCCGAGGAAGCGTATGAGTCAGCAATAGAGCATGGCGTGTTCAACGAGGCCCCAGCTGGCTCAATAGTAAGAGCCAGCGTATCTCCTTCGGGCGACTCATGGCTAATCATACTAGTTGGCCTGTGGGGGATAGTGTGGTCATTATACTGGGCCGGATCACTATCATACGGGCTTTACAACAAGTGGGACCAGCAGATGCTTTCTTTTTTCCTGGGGATGCTGCTCCTGACAGTGATTATACTGGGTATGATATACATGAAGTACGTTATGCCTGACATAGTAATAGTGAAGAGTAGGAGAAATAAATACATCACAGCGAAAGACCCCGAGTCTTGGAAAAAATATGAGGTCTAGAAGATGGCGAGGAAATTCACACTGAGGGATACTTCGGAAGGGGCCGAAGGTAACGATTCAGACATTCACATGATTGACAGGAGGCAATTTATGAGACATTCCTTCAACACAGCCGCAGGGGTAATTACCATGGCAGGCCTAACTAGCGTAGGTTTTGCTGCACTCCTTATGGGTCAATCAGATTCTTCAGGAGGAGATACTGCAGTCAGATATTGGGTTCCAACCGGGGCTGAGGATTCAGTCTGGTACGGGGATAAGCACTTGGAGCCTATGACATACCAATCGTTTGTAGATGCTGCATCAAGTTCCTCGACCGGGATGTCAGCTGCTCAAGGTGTGTGGTCGGGAATGCCAGTGAACGCCGTTTACGTCCCTCATGAAGAAAACAAGGGCTCTGACCTCATTCAAGACAAACCCAGATTCCAGTTTATGGACGGTTACACGGTGGATGGGAAATATGTTGGCTCGGGATATGAGCTTGATGAGGACCCACAGTACGAGACACTTTCAATCCATGACAATTTAATCCTTATTTTCTCCAGATGCACGCATCTATGTTGTATCCCTGGATGGCAACTAGTGACGAACGAGTTTACCGAGGATCAATGGGTTCCTAATGGCACAGACTCTGGCGGAAGTAAATTATTCTGTATCTGCCATTCATCAAGATTTGACCCAACAGTAATCGAAAAAAATAGGGCACGAAACAGATCTAGTGGGGCAGAGTTCGATTTCATTGGTATTAAGAAGGCCGGTGGCCCGGCCCCAATGGGGATGCCACTGATACCCTTCGTACTGAACGGAGATTTGATAGAGGCCTTGCCAGATTTTAAGGATTGGTATACGTATTGCGACTGAGGTGAATGAGATGATTCAATTTTGGTTCCTTTGGGTTTTCATCACTTTAGTTGTTGTAATAGTGGCCCTCACTCTCAGAAAAGAAAGGGAGGAAATGCCGAGGAAGGACATCCTTCGAGCCGTGGAAACTAGTGCAAGTAGTATGGGGCTGGCCGAGAAGACATTCCTGTGGGCCTTTTCTTGGTTGGATACTAGGTTCAGGATTCAAGACTACTGGGGTATGAGCAGGGATGCATATTACGGTATGCACAGACAGATGCCTATGACACATGCTGAGAAGTACAAGCTCAGAATAATATGGTACTGGTATCCCCTGTACTGCCTCGGGGGAATCTCTTTCCTCGCGTTCGTAATTCTTGTGATTACTGGTACCGTCCTCGGACTGTACTATGTCCCCGGAGGAGAGGGGGATCCAACTCCTGCGTACAGCAGTATGGAGTTCATCATGACCCAACTCCCATTCGGATACATCATTAGATCCATTCATCACTGGACCACACATTTCATGGTCGCGGCTGTTTTCTTGCACATGTGCAGGGTGTACTTTACTGGGGCCTACAGAAATCCTCGTGAGCTCAACTGGCTGATTGGTGTTGCCCTGATGTTCTTCACAATCTTCTTTGGCTACTCAGGATATCTGCTTCCATGGGACAGCCTGGCGTTTGGCGCGGCCACTATCGGAATCAACATGGCCAACTCCACACCATTAATCGGAGGATGGGTCGCCACAGCTATGTTTGCTGGCACTACAGTGACTGGCCAAACAGTAACAAGAATGTATTTCCTTCATGTTTTCATCCTACCTGTTGTAGTCACCACTCTGATTCTTGCTCACTTGTTCATAGTTTGGGCACAAGGAATTGCGGAGCCACACTGAGGTTGATATCATGGGCATGATTGAAAGATTTGGTAGAATCGCTGACACATACATTAGCGAGAGAGATAAGCTCTTAGAAGCTGATAAAGAAAGGAGGCGTACCTTCACAGGGCATCCCTTTTGGCCCACAGAAGTACTCAGGGACACCATTATTTTCGCTTCCATTGTGATGACTATAGCATTCTATTCGTGGCTCATTCCACCTCCTTTGCACAGTGCCGCAGATCCATTCGCTCAAGCTGGGTTCGTGTTCCCGGACTGGTATGTTCTTTTCTCGTATGGATATCTCAGATGGGGGGAGTATCTACCTCAGTTCGTCATTCCTGCTGGCCCTATCGGTGAATTCCTAGGAGCTCCCGTGATAGACTGGAATGCTGCATGGTGGGGGGCGGCAATTACCGGGCTTCCAGTTGGAATCTTGGCATTGCCACCATTTCTCCCCGGCAGAGAGAAGAGAGGTGTAGAGGACCCTTGGTTCGCTACCGCTGGTGCAGTCTACCTCGCCCATGTTTGGTTCATATCGGTGTTTTCGATCAACATATTCCTAGACTTGTATGCAAAAGACCGCAGTGACTACTGCTTCTTGGGGTCACATTCAGAGTTAATGTGTGGCCGACAGGCACCATGGACAGCAGAAGTTTTCAACGCCGTACCCTGGATACTCACTGGAATTTTCTTATTCGCCATGATATACTTCCCAACCAGGAAGTTCCTACTCAACTCTGTTGGATCCAGAGTAACCCCTCGCATAGGGAGACAAGTGGCGGTTGGTTCCCTAATTGCTGCAGTTCTGATTTCCGTGGTAACCTGGCCCATTTATGAAAATGGATTCTGGGACTATGGGGGACTAGGAGCGATGGACGATCTAGAAGATTTGGATGCCCTCAGAGCTCAACCATCAGATACTCTTGTACATGTTGAAGAAGGAAATGTTTGGGGGCAATGGGAAGATGAGTGCATACCATATGAGGAGAGTCAAGGATTGGCTGCTTGGAATAGTCTGGCTGAGGGAGAAGATGTAGCTGATTGGTGTGTAATAGCTGCCGTACATTGGTCTGAATGGGGAATATACCAACCAACAAAATTCAAAATTATTGATTTCAATGGGGATAATGGACATGCGGACAGCGAAACAGGAAGAAATTCCGCAGATGATAGGGCTTCTTTCTTCGGTTTGGAAGATGGATCAGAGGTGATTTACAGCAGTAGTTTTACGTTTGAGGTAGAGGACTTGGGAGTATCAGAAGTACCGACTGACATAGGTTGCCTATTCAGAACGTCGGTAAGAAATGCAGGTACACACACTCAAAGCCTCATTCTTACTGACTCATCCGGATCAGAAGTTTGGAGAGCCGACGGTTGCATTTCAGAAAGCATTTACCTCGATTCCGGACAAAGCTACACCGTGAATTTCCAGACTACCTCTCAAGGCATTAATGATTCCGTTGAGGTCATTACAAGCTTCTCTGTGATATCATATCAGCCACTACTTCTGAACGAAGATGGTACTGCAGTAGTCAGGTCAGAGTCAACCATGGATTTGGAGACACTGTCTACCATGTATATGAAAAACCCAACCTTCGAGAAGAATCCGAAGAGCCTGGATGCAAAATTGATCTATTCCTTGTTTGTTCCTTGCTTGGGAGTGGGGGCATTGGTCTTCATGCTGATGAGAAGTATGGCTAGAGGATATGAGTATGAAATGAACAAGTGCTATGGCTGCGATCTTTGTGACGATGCCTGTCCTGTAAGGCTCTTCAACGCAGGTGACAAACTGAACATCATTTACAATACTTGGAACAATGAGGACGATGGCGTCCCTCTTTACTCGTGCCTGACATGTTCAGCATGTACCAACGCTTGTCCCCAACTGGTGGATTATGACTCATATGTGGACATAAGGAGGAACATGATTGTTGGAGGGCCACCCGCTGCAGAGATACCCCACACTGTACTTCAGGCGGTTTTGGCTGCAGAAGCAGAAGAGGAAGCCGATGAAGACTTTATGTCGATAGAGGATTACCCAATTGATTCTAACATCGGTTACTACCCTGGATGCGTAGACTATCTGGATCAGGAGATGATTTTCAGTCATGTGAACCAGGGTACAATGAATCTTGGAGACGCAACCACATCTGCATTTACCCTGTTTGAAGAGATGGGGGAAGATGTGACATATCTAGGAAGGGACTTCTTGAAGTGTTGTGGTCATGATCAGAAATGGCAAGGTATGACTGAGGTATTTGAGAAGCTTAAGTTATACAATCAGAAGAAACTAGGTGAGAGCGGGATTGATACATTAGTCACATCTTGTGCCGAGTGCTTCAGAACATTTGCTATGGACTATGAGCTGGATGATATGAAAGTTATGCACACCACTGAGTTCCTAGTTGAAAACGGCTTTGACATGAATCTTAGGTCAGAAGAAGATGTTACTGTAACTTTCCATGACCCATGTAGACTTGGCAGGCAAATGAACATCTATGACCAGCCAAGGGACCTGATATCTGGTGTAGATGGGGTGGATCTGGTAGAGATGGAACATCATGGAGAGGACGCACTTTGCTGTGGAGTCTCTAGTATGATGAGTTGCAATGAGAACAGCAGGGCTCTAAGAGTTCAGAGGTTCGAAGAGGTCAATGCCACAGGAGCCGATATTATGCTAACTTCTTGCCCCAAGTGCGTTTCTCACTTCGAATGTCTAAAGTTCGAAGGAGACCCGAAACATGATTTCGAGATTTTAGATGTTGTGAGTTTCTTAGCTAGGCAAGTAGAAGCCGGTCGAAAATGAAACTCAAATAAATGCCACCCATGCTGAATATGACGATAGCACAGCGTTGAGGATTATTCCATATAATGTGAACCTAGCTACGTCTAATCGCTGATATCCAAGCGCAATCAACGAAAGGAAAATTCCTATTATTCCTCCACAAGCGAGAGAGATCCATGCAATCTCCAAGGAGATGAAGAATGCCATCGCTGACCATATTATTACACCTTGAAAGAGCCCAATTACGCTAAGTGGATCACGAAACCAAGACTGGTCGGTTGCCTTCATGTTGCTCGCCACTGAAACATGGTTAAATTAGTGATGTGTGGACCGTGTTAACAACAGTAGGCGGTAATAGGGGGGTTACTTTTGACGGATATTCAAGATTTGCTAGCCAGAAGAAAATCCGAGCAACGTCGGATTAGAATGCTTTTGGACGCTAGGAAATCAGAAGACCAGGCCAAACTGAAGGGTGGTGAAGATGCCGTGGCTTGGGTCAAAGAGGAGCAATGCATAGGGTGTGACCAGTGCACCATCGTTTGTGATGATGATGCAATCGAACTATATGATACCCCATTAGCCAGCCCAATTCTGAATATAGAGGTGAACAGAAAGGCGAAGGTTTTGAGAGACCCATGTACTGGATGCCAATTGTGCGTACTGGCGTGCCCGACAGACGCGATACTAATGATTGATAGGTGATTTAATGAGCGAGGATGACCCAATAAGGTTCGGAGCAGAGTTTGGCCCAAAGCGTACGGATAGAACTACTGGGGTATCTCTATCCACGTTCAAAAATTTGGTTTGGATATCCAATATAGGAGGATTGGTTTTAGTAGCTATCGCACTGGAAATGATGATAACCGGACAGTTTCTTCTTGGTCTTGGTTGTATGATTGGAGGAGTAGCTGTAGCCTTATTCCCGTCCAATTATGAAATTGTGGGCATGGATGAAGGTTACAGAATGGAATCTCCCAGTGATGAACATGAATGAAATGCGAGGCACAGATTTCCAGAAATTGGTGTGGAGTGAGTTACTTTCAATCCCTCGTGGTGAAGTTAGGA
This sequence comes from Candidatus Poseidoniales archaeon, assembly GCA_028283505.1. GTDB lineage: Archaea > Thermoplasmatota > Poseidoniia > Poseidoniales > Thalassarchaeaceae > MGIIb-O5. Next base: position 15,232 of record JAPOFX010000007.1, on the reverse strand, counting down.
CTTACAAGCAAATAGCTCGGGCAATTGGCAGGCCCCTGTCATATCGGGGAGTAGCTAATGCCTGTGCCTCGAATCCATATGCTCCAGAAGTTCCTTGTCATAGGGTAATTTGTGAAGACGGAAGTATCGGGGGGTATTCAGCTGACGGCGGGATTGCAAGGAAGATTGAGCTTCTGGAAACAGAGTCTCTCATCCGTTTAGAAGTAAATTATGAAGATTGCAAGTGACGCGAGTGACGCTATGGCCCAGATCATGACGTACGTTGATTGATTCAGTTCACCGCCATCCGGGTCGCTCATGAAGGCCGGAAACCAGATTTGGATGTAAACATAACCCGGACTAATCCTTACATCACAGGAATGGTAGCAAAATTACCAACGCAGAGAGAGGGAATAGAACCATTGTCGCATTGTCATCAATGTACCTTAGTTTTGGAACTTCCCCGGCTACAGTTAAAGGAGCCAGCAAGAGTGATGCCAGGATAGGTGTTTCAATCCAAAAGTGACATCCAATCCATATTGCATATGATGTCAGTAATCCGACGTAAATAGCCTTTTTTAGGTCCTGATTTTTTCTCTTAATTTCGCCCATTATTGGGTCAACAAAAGTTAATCCGAATATTATTGGAATCCCGTATAGGCCCGCATCTAAACCGGTTTTCCCATCATCGGGCGAAATCAATAATGCTAATGCAACTGCGAACCCTCCCCATGCCAATGCTGAGATTTGATTTGCCTCATATTCCCTTTGCCCAATTATAACTATCCCTAGCTTCAGTCTCAATGCTTCCAGCATTAGGATGGCAATTACGACAGAGCTTACCAACTGCTCGGGATTCAATCCCACGTAGAGTGCCAGGTCCTGGCCCTTAGAATAGTAAAGTAACGGAATAAGGGCCATAATCATGTGGGTGGCTCTCCTGAGCGCGTGCCCTCCAAGGCCCCCGATTGAGTGCTTTACATGATCTGTTTCAAAGTTTTCAAGCACATCATTCATCTCTTCACCCTAATAGAATTTCCAATCCGTCTTCTAGTGAAATACTTCCGGTCTCAATATCATCTATGACTTGGTTTAGCTTTGGGGATGACATTAACCGGTGATCCCACAGAGACAAGAGCCTCTCTCTAATTTTTATCCTACTTCTCCACAATGGTGACTCGGCGCTCTGAATTAGGTTCATCATCTCATCTATTCCATCGTTCATCTCGGCGGATACCAGTATTACTTCAGGCGAGTCATTTTGATTGCTAAAAGAGAATGATGACCTAATATTTTCAGCTACCTTTAGTGCGCTGGGAACATCTGATTTATTCACCACTACCAAATCTGCAAGCTCTATTATTCCAGCCTTTTCAGCCTGTATTATGTCCCCTCTATCTGGTCCGTCGACTAGAATGATTTTATCTGCAAATGCCACTATTTTGAGTTCTGACTGCCCGGAACCAACAGTCTCGATAATGATTTTTTCCCAGCCACAATATGCCAACAATCTTGACATAGCCATCAAGGAAGCAGAGATTCCACCAGGATTTCCACGTGTCGATAGTGACCTGACGAAAACTCCCTCACCTGAATCAGCTGAATCCATCCTCAACCTGTCCCCAAGAAGTGCTCCCCCTGTACGTGGGGAAGATGGATCTATTGCTAGCACGGCTACCTTCTTGCCCCTATCCTTCCAGTAGCTGATTATCCTCCCAACTAAAGTAGATTTTCCCACGCCTGGGGGACCTGTAATGCCCAAAATCATGTAGTCGGGATCATATTCTTTTTCGGGAATCGTGAGTTCTTCGCCCCTCTCGACCATAGAAAGTAATCTCGAGAGGTCCCTTCTACTACCTTCAAAGGCCGATTGCAGGAGTTTTTCTTTCCCGGTCAATTCCAACGCCACCCATCGTTATTCGAGACTCCAATCGGCAGATGTTTTTCGATTCTGGAGTTGGACTTTTCCAAAAATGCTAGTATTTCTTCGGTTCTAGACCCTGGGCCAAAAATAGCTCTTACTCCCTCTGAGAACATCTTTTCATGATCCCTCTCGGGAATTATCCCCCCAAGGAAAACCATGACATGTCCCATCCCAGATTCCCTAATTAACTCACATATTCGAGGCACTAGGACATCATGAGCACCTGATAGAGTGGACAATCCTAGAGCTGTTGCGTCTTCGTCCATTACTATTCTTGATATTTCCTCAGGAGTTCTTCTTAACCCAGTATATACGACTTCGTGGCCACCGTCCCTCAGTGCCCTAGCGATAACCTTTGCACCCCTGTCATGCCCATCGAGACCTGGTTTCGCCATTACGATCTTCATAGTTCGACATTCGCGAACCGGTTTCCCTCCTTGAAACAACCGCAGACGCAAATTTGGGGGATATCTTCAGGAATACATATTGAGGTCCCGACAGATGGAGGTACATGGGCGCGGAAGATGCACGGGTCAGTGACCTTCGCCGACGTAAGGCTCAAGCTGTAGCTGGAGGAGGTCAAGCAAGAGTTTCAGCACAGCACTCAAAGGGTAAATTGACTGCTAGAGAGAGGATTGAGTTACTCCTAGATGAGGATTCCTTCATGGAGATAGACCCTCTAGTTGAGCACAGATGTAGGGACTTTGACATGGATAGGAATGTGATTCCAGGAGACGGGGTCGTTTGTGGCCATGGAACAATAAGTGGGAGGACCGTCTACTGCTTCGCACAGGATTTCACTGTATATGGCGGGTCATTGGGAGAAATGCATGGTCTGAAGATATGCAAGATACTTGACATGGCTCTGAAAACCGGATCTCCAGTCATTGGATTGAATGATAGTGGAGGAGCGAGAATTCAGGAAGGAGTAGCCAGTTTGGGGTCATATGCTGAGATATTCTTCAGAAATGTCAGAGCAAGTGGAGTAATTCCCCAGATTTCCGTAATTATGGGGCCATGCGCAGGAGGAGCTGTTTACTCGCCTGCAATTACGGACTTCGTGATAATGGTAGATCGGACATCACACATGTTCATTACTGGGCCGGAGGTCATCAAAACGGTAACTAACGAAGAAGTTTCGTTCGAAGATTTAGGAGGGTCTGGGACACACGCTACGAAGTCTGGGGTTACTCATTTCACGGCAGAGGACGACGAGTCAGCGCTTGATCTGGTTAGGGATTTAGTCGAATTGCTCCCTCTCAATAACCTACAAAGAGCTCCTGTTCTACCCACAAATGACCCAGTTGATAGATCCTGTGACTCCTTGGATGATCTAGTTCCAACAAATCCTAAGGAGCCATACGACATAGTGAAGGCTATTGAGGAGACAGTAGATGACGGGGCTTTCCTTGAGGTACAACCAGAGTTTGCCCGGAATATTGTGGTCGGATTTGCCAGGCTTGGAGGCCATACCGTTGGAGTTGTCGGAAATCAACCCTTATTTCTGGCAGGTTGTCTAGACATAGATGCATCTGTAAAAGCGGCGAGGTTCGTTAGGTTCTGTGACTCATTCAATATTCCAATTCTTACATACGTTGATGTCCCTGGATTCCTTCCAGGAGCTAGTCAGGAATGGGGGGGCATAATTCGGCATGGTGCTAAGCTATTGTATGCATATGCCGAGGCGACCGTTCCGAAGCTAACTGTGATTACAAGGAAAGCTTACGGGGGGGCATATGATGTAATGTCATCGAAACACATCAGGGGCGACTACAATGTCGCTTGGCCATCTGCACAATTAGCAGTAATGGGAGCCGAGGGCGCAGTGCAGATAATTCATAGGAGGAGGATAGCTTCCTCAGGCAATCCCTCACAAGAAAGGGAGAGGTTGGTAGATGATTATGTTGAAACTTTCGCAAACCCCTATCGTGCTGCATCACTCGGCTACTTGGATGATGTCATCCAACCAAGTGAGACTAGAACTGTTATGATTAAAGCACTCGGTGCCTTGTTGGAAAAAGAAGAGGTTAGGCCGGCTAGGAAGCATGGCAATATTCCTCTTTAGGTGGGAAATATGGATAGTAACAGACTGCTAAAATTGAAAGTAGTTGCTATGATGGCAGTAATGCTGGAAGAGTCAACAGGCGATTATCTCCGAACTTCTCCTCAAAGGAGTGCCGGTAGTGAATGGTCTGTTGATCATCGAAGGGTTGCAACAGGCAGTAGGAGCCTTTCCTATTTCAAGTCAAAGCGAAGCTCGTCAAGGTGATTAAATGACAACCAAGAGGAGAGTAATCGTTGATGAAGAGGAGTTTGAAGTGCATCTAACAAATGATGGGGATGTCTGGAGAGTAATTGTTGATGGGCATGAGTTCTCAGTCAAAACTGATGGTGCTGGTGCACCTAAAAATCCAAGGAAGCGCAAGGCATCAAGAAAATCGGTTAAGTCAGGAGTTGTCTCGTCCCCAATCCCAGGAAAAATAGTATCTATTTCTGTTGAAAATGGAAATTTTGTTTCAGAGGGGGAAGTGGTATTGATCTTAGAGGCAATGAAGATGCAAAATGAAATTCAGGCACCCATATCTGGTATGGTAACACAAATAAGTTGCGAGCCGGGTGATAGCATAGAAGCAAACTCTCCTTTATTGGTAATCGAACCTCAGAAAATTGAGGAGTCTTAGAGAGATTTCAATAATAGAAACCCTCAGGGGTTGTTATGCCTGAATGTGATTATCCTGGGTGTGCTGAAGGGAGCTTCATCATAAGTAGATTATCGCCAGATGGGTTCCTAGTGAGCACAGGCAACAAAGCATACTCCTTCAGGGAAGCTTACAAGAGGTTTGGATACTGTGAAAAGCATCATGACGAATTGATGAAGTCGGTGTGGAATAGAGTCAGAGAATCTGATGGAAAGGGGGACGACCATGTGGCCCCTACCGCTATTTGAGGCTATATCAGGCCTAATGCGTCCTCAATTCTATTCATCTCTGGCCCGGTTGACCCGGTACCTACCATTGCGTGTGAATCGCTGGCAGCACAACCTGAGCCGACGAAGGGTGAGCCGAAGCTCACTGTTCCTACCATCAATGGAACTCCCAAAGCACCTTCTATGATTTTTGCTTCATCAGAAGTAATATCTGGATGAGCAAGGGCGCCATTTGAATTTGCTACTAACATACTCCCGACTGTATCATGCCCTGCAACCTTGGTTCTGACTGCCTTTACCCTAAGCACTTCCCCTATCATGTCCACACCATCAGCTCCAGAAGGGACTACTGGACTAACTACTGCACCTATTTCATTGCATTCAACAAGGTTTCCTGCTGCATTCACACCACTTTGCATGACTACCACGTCACCGAAACTAGTTAATTCATCCAGATCTTCTTCGGTTGCAATATCTGCAACTGCAATTCCTTTACTATTTCCTTTTAGCAAACTACCAATCAAAGACGAGCCCCCAACCATGAATGGGTGGGTTTCGATTTCGAATGCCGTTTGAATTTCTTCTATGGCTTGACTGTCCAATGACTTTGGCAGGAAAAGAACGTCGCCAATAACTGACAAATAGACGCCTACTTGACTGTGTCCCAAGATGTCGCCAGAAGAAATTCCCATACTGCTTCCCCTTTTTTCTCCCTCTTGGGGTCGTATTCGAATAATTATTTGTGCGGGGATTTGAACATCGCGAGCGATGTTCGAAAAAAAGAAGGCACAACGACGATCGTTCCCGTGGGCTCTCGCACCACAGTACAGGAGTCGACGCAGGAGGTCTTGACTTCCGGGTTCGATATGGGACCGGGTATTACCCCTCCGCTTTGGTCGTGCTCAACTTTCTTTCGAATGTGTGAATTGATATGCTTGATTGAACAGAGGCCCACACAGGGCTCAATATGTGAATTCTTGATGCTCGGGGGATTAGTGCAGCTGGGCTGAATACCTCGGTCGAAACCTCGGTACTTACACCCGCTGTCTATCAATCTCGTCTTTTACGAGTCCCCTGAGGTGCCTCGTCTTTCGGGCGACTTCGAGCTTAGATGCTTTCAGCTCTTATCCGCATGGAGCGTGGCTACCCAGCATTGCCTTGTCAGACAACTGGTAAACTAGTGGCTCCGAGCCCTCGTTCCTCTCGTACTAAAGGGCCCTTCCGATCAGGCACCTGATACGCCTCAACCACAAAGCAACAAACCTGTCTCACGACGGTCTAAACCCATCTCACGATCCCCTTTAATGGGCGAACAACCCCACCCTTCCCAGCTGCTGCACCGGGAGGTTGGGAAGAGACGACATCGAAGTAGCAAGCCACCAGGTCGATATGTGCTCTTGCTGGTGACAACTCAATTATCCCCAAGGTAACTTTTCTGTTATCAATGGCCCCCAGAAATGAGGCACATTGGTTCGTTAGGCCCTGCTTTCGCATCGTCGATCGTTATTGGTCCGATCCACGTCAAGCCAGCTTTTCCCCTTACGGTTTACGGTGGAGACTGAACCACCTAAGCTGACCTTTGGGCACGCCTGTTAGATTTTCGGGCGCGTGGCGCCCCACCCAAACTGCCCACCAAGCGGTGTTCTCATGAAGAGTTAGTATATTCACGCACCAAGGACGGTGTCTCTATGGACGACTACTCTCGGGACTGACGTCCCAAGGATCAACATCTCCCGTCTACTCAGCACAAGGTGCGCGAATACACAACGCCAGGCTGCAGTAAAGCTCTATGGGGTCTTCGCTTGCAGGTTGAGGTTACTGGACTGTGCGCCAGTAATAGTCAATTTCGCCGGACGTACCGCGGAGACAGTGGGACTCTCGTTGTGCCATTCATGCAAGTCGCCAATTAAGCGACAAGGTATTACGCTACCTTAAGAGGGTCATAGTTACCCCCGCTGTTTACCGGTCCTTCGTCAGGTTGTAACCCGATTTCAGATACCAGCACTGAGCAGGATTCAGCGACTATACACAACCTTTCGATCTAGCAGTCGCCTATGTTTTTATTAAACAGTCGGAGTCCTCTGGTCACTGCGACCAGCTTATCTCTAAGCTGGCACTCCTTCTCCCGAAGTTACAGAGCGATTTTGCCGAGTTCCTTCGCGGTACTTTGCCCGTCACACCTTAGGCTACTCACCTTGGGTACCTGTGTCAGTTCTAGGTACGGTCACCTCTACGGCTTTTCATGGGACCCAGGCATCATTCGTCTTTTGCTCACGCCTTCCCAATCTTCTCACCATGACGGTTCTCAGATCGGTTATCGAACGCTTCGACATCCCATGACAGGAATGCACGAACTAGCCCGAGCCGTCACCATATATTGTAGAGGGGCATACGAATATTAACGCATTTCCCATTCGGACATTTCGGTTAAGAATGCCCTTAGGACCGGCTAACCCTCGGCTGAAAAACATTGCCGAGGAACCCTTACCCCTTCGGTGGTGCGGATTCTCACCACACTATGCTGCTACTCTTCCCTGGATTCTCATATGTACACGGTCCACGAGACCTTACGACCTCGCTTCTACCCGAGCACATCGCCGCGCTACCCCATCTCCTTTCGGAGGGTCAGCGTATCGGTATTCAGTTTGAGCCCCGTCCATTTTACGGGCCCGCAAGCTTGACCAGTGATCTGTTACGAACTCTTTCAAGGATGGCTGCTTCTAAGCCCACCTTCTGGTTGTCTTCGGCCACGGACGCCGTTTGTGATTAACACTTAACTGAAATTTTGGGACCTTAACGCTGAGCTGGTTTATTCACCTTTCGTCACGGTAGCTTACCCACCGTGGCTCACTCCCTGCTTCTACGGCGAACACAACTTCGGAGTTTGACAGCGTGCCGAGGGATTGCTCCCCCTAAACATACAATCAGTGCTCTACATCGCATTCTACCTTCACAGAGATCTACCTACGAGTAGTCTCGCGCGGAACCTGCTATTGCCCATCTCGATTGGACTTTCACCCCTATACCAAACTCATCCGAGCGATTTGCACATCAGCAACGGTTTGATCCTCCACCCAGTTTTCACCGGGCTTCAATCTGGTCAGGCATAGATCGACGGGCTTCAGGTCTCCCACCATTGACTCCGGGCGAGCACACCCAGTCCCTCGCCTTGCGGCTGCGGACTATTCGGTTTCCCTACGGCTACGCAGATCTACTGCTTAACCTCGCCAATGATCAGAACTCCCAGGGGCATTTTTCGAAACGCACGAATAGACGCTGCTCATATCTTCGCTTTCACGCCTATTCAGCTTGTTCCCAATTGGTTTCAGGTTCTTTTCACATCCCGCTAAGGATACTTTTCAGCTTTCGCTCACGCTACTTGTCAACTATCGGTCTCGAGTAGTATTTAGGATTGGAAGTCTCTGCCTCCCACATTCACGCGCGATATCCAACGCACGCTACTCAGGATCCACTTCATGGCCATATCCGGTTCGTATACGGGACTTTCACCCTCTATGGTGCGCCGTTCCAGGACGACTTCTACTTCACGGACTTAGGCAACAAGTGTCCATACTCCACATCTCTCCAAGGTTTCCCAAGGAGATTCGGTTTGTCCTATTCCGTTTTCATTCGCCACTACTCACGGAATTTCTATTGATTTCTTTTCCTCCCCCTACTGAGATGCTTCAGTTCGGGGGGTTCCCCTTCCTACGTAAAATACGAGGAATGACTGTTGTCAGGAGGTCCAATTCGGCAATTCGCGGATCAAAGAGATTCATGCCTCTCCCCGCGACTTATCGCAGCTTGTCACGACCTTCGTCGGCTCTCGAGCCGAGCCATCCCCCAATTGGGTTGTAGCATCATTATTTCTTATTGTACTCACTAATGTGAGGCCTCTGGTGTCCAGGCATATCAATTCTGGTTTCTCGGGCCACTACGTCTCCCCGCAGGGCGCAGCAGCCTCAACCACTTACCCTGATAGGCAATCTATCAGAGCGCACAAAGCAGGCTTGCGACCAACCTATGGTATTTGAAGAAGACGGGAGACTAGCCACATCGGATATAGCAGAACAACAGTACAAACTAACGGAATTTTAGAGTTGTGGGGCATGATTTATTCCATATGGTATGCGTATTTCTTCAAGTGCGGGAGGAGCGAACTCAATGCCATATGGCAAGTCAAACTCTTCGTATCTGATGTCATCTTCTTGATTTTCAGTGGTTTTTTGATTATGGCCGCAAACATGGCATATTCCGATTTGAGGAAGTTCTATCCCACAAACATCGCATGTAATGGTTACTTGATCTCCCATCTACTCACTCCAACTCATAATCAATCTTGGACTCTCTTGGCGGTGGCCCGTATATCATTGGAGTTAGGGATAAAGATGCCAACATCATCGCTCCAATGATAGTCGCCGGAATGAGCCCATTATCCCATTGAATTGCGTACCTGACGACGCTGTAAACTGTCGCCAGTGCTACACTCAGGAGCATTATTGGATAACCTGTTTTGAAGAATCTATTGAAAGATATGTCATGACCAGACTCCTCCGCAAGCCCGGCAGCAACAACGTTTGCAGAAGCCCCGATTATGGTGCCGTTTCCACCCAAGCAGGCCCCTAATGCCAATGCCCATGCAAGAGGCCCCAGTTGCAGGCCTAATTCTGGATCTTCTGCTAGCTTGATGACCACAGGAACCATAGTAGCCGTATACGGTATGTTATCAATAAAAGCAGAAGCGATGGCGGACACCCATAGTAACAGAAGTACAGAAATCAAAAGTCTATTTTCCTCTGAGGCTCCCTTTATGGTATCTGAGATTCCGTCTGCTATAGTGTCGATCATCCCCATGTTCTCAAGACCGTGGATCATGATAAATAATCCAGCAAAGAAAATTATTGTTGTCCATTCGACTCCATCTAATTGTTCCTCTACATGGTGCGGCGAGGTTACCAGAAGCATCAGAACCGCACCTCCCAAGGCTATTGTAGCGACTGTAAGTAATGGGTGATGGAATGCGGAGTGCGCGAAGAATGCTATGATGACTAATGCCAAGATCGCACCTGATTTCTTTAGCAATTTTTCATCTTTTATTCCGTACCTGAGCCTCAGTAGGTCCACGTTCCTATGTTTCTCACCAGATAATCCATCGGACTCCAACTTAGATAGCAACCAGAAGGAAGGAGCCATCGCGATTACCACAGCTGGTCCAACATGGACGATAAAATCAAGGAACGTGATGCCCTGATTTGCTAAGCCGGTCCCAGAAAGGGCCTGTGTAGATAGTTGGGCGCCGATTATGATGTTTGGAGGATCCCCGATTTGTGTTGCAGCTCCTCCAATGTTCGAAAACATCACTTCCGCGATAATGAGTGGCACGGGTTCTAAGTCCAGGACCTTGGCAATCTGTATGGTAACCGGAACGATGAGAAGAATCGTCGTAACGTTGTCCAGGAAGGCCGAAAACACAGCCGTTATAGTACACAGTATGACAGAAAGACGCCATATGGAACCTCCACTAAGAGCGTAAGCTTGCACGGCAGCCCACTCGAAAACCCCTGTTTTCCCCAGTATGTCGACTATTACCATCATACCGATCAACAATCCGATTGTTTCCTCATCGATCCAAGTAACAATAGTTCCGAGGTCGGGCCCATCACCAACGACGTGTAGGGCTACAACAGCCGCTATCCCCCCCAGAGCGGCAGCAAGGGCTCTGTGGACCACCTCGAAAATAATCAGTGTGTAGACCGCGATTAGAATAGCGAAAGATGCAGGCACTGCCCAGCTGGGCATCTCTGGCGGCTCCCATATTCCAGAGCTAGTGGATGCAGCCATCACAGTTGGTAAGAAAATGATTAGCAAAATTATGGCATAGGTCGCCGAAGTAATGCGACTTCTCGCTATACTGAAGATGTTCATTGAACACCCCTCTGATATCGAGGATATGAACGCTACTGGCCACCGGCCTTACAAAAGACTGCAACATTGCCTCTCTGAAATATCACAGAAGAGTTGGATTCATCCGCTATTCTGGTGAAAATCTGGTTTCTATCCTCCTTATTCGGTGCCATTCCTTTGTTTATCTTGAGCTTGACAACGGTCCTTTTTTCCAGTTGGTTCTCTAATTCAGAAATCAAACTGGTATTAACTCCATCTTTTCCGATTCTAATGGAGACTCGCAACGACTCGCTTTTGGCCAATTTAAGCAGATTTGACAAGGGTTGTTTCTTCATTGTTTATCACCATTGACACTCAGAATCTCGCGATTCACTCGCCCACACCTAAGGCATGTTTTGAAAATAACTTTTGATGTCACTCTAATCCTAGATGTTTGTCCTGGCAATAGAGATTTCTTACAAGACCGGCAAATCTTCTTTTTTATGCTACTTCTTGGTCTTTTTCCGTGTTTCTTCCCGATAGCCAGTATGTGCTTAGCGGCCGTATCGGAGGTTTGCGAATCGTTAGGTAGAGATCGTTCGAATATTTTCTCTAGGAAATCCACGGATTCCTTGGCTTGTTCACTTTTATTGGGCCTAATTCTTCGACTCCGTCTGGCCATTTTTTCGACCTCAAAGGAAAGTCAATATCTTGGAAATGGATCGTGCCACTTCTTCGATTGATCCAGTCCCTTCTACGGCGTGTAGTATTCCTTTTTCCATGTACCAATCGCCAAGTGGCTTTGTTTGTTCGTGGTAGGATGATAGCCGCATCCTCACTGTTTCCTCGTTGTCGTCCTTCCTCTGGACAAGACGGTGTGCGACTTCAGTAGGAGGGGGTTTGAAAGTGATATGGTAGATTTCACCGTTTTCAGGGTCCATCCTCCTGCCTACAATCCTGTTTACTATGTCTTCATCTGGAACCTCTATGGAGATGACGGTCGATACCTCAGTAATCGATTCAAGGGCCTCTGCTTGAGGAATTGTCCGCGGAAACCCATCGAATAAGACCCCATTCCTGGCGTCAGATTCATGCATTCTGTCTTTAATCAGTCCGATAATCACATTATCTGGAACTAGTTGTCCTGCCTCCATATATTTCTTGGCCTCTAAACCTAGTTCCGTCTCCTTGGATAGGGCCAATCTAAGCATATCCCCGGTTGAAACCTGAGGCTTGCCCGTCAGTTGTACGATCTTATCTGCCTGAGTCCCCTTGCCCGCTCCGGGAGGTCCAAACAATACTATTGATCCTGTCATGAATTTACGGCGCGAGAAGTTACAGAAAAATGAACCGGCTCAGGGACCGTTCTGTTCCCACCAAAGATGCCCATATGCTACCCATTGCTCCATTGACCACCCATCTGGAAGTCCGGTGATTGGTAGCGGCATCGCTCCTTCGGGAACTTGGTGAGTGGGGAGAGTGGGGACAGTTGCCTGAAGCGTTTCATTGATCTCTGACTCCGAGACCCCCCCGGTAACTACGTCCCCTGTTGTGTAGGTGTCGAGAGCAGCCGCTCTTCTTTCTTCCTTTGTCCCTGCCTGGAGGGCTGATCCTCGAGGAATCAGTTCTTCATCCGAATCAACTGGGGAGAATTCCTGTCTGGCCCTAATCCCAAGTGAGATTAGCGCGCCCAATGCAACCACGAACAGTACTGCTAGAGTCCAAGCTGGTAGGCCTAAAGTTTCGAACAACCCAGATATGCCCCCTTGGTTGGAGGATTTGGATTTGCTGACATCAAAAACAAAGGACGAGTTAGTCAAAGTTACCATGCTGTCCTGAGATGTTGAGTTGGCATAGAATCGCAATTGAGTGAGTCCGTCCTCTGCTGATTTTCTGGGGGTTATCGAGACTGTAACTTCGTAATTTTCCCCTGGTTCTAACTCCTCTACTGGCCATTGGTACTTTACGGTCCAACCACTGAGTTCTTCATGATTGATTAATATCGGGGATTCGGTGTTACCCTTGTTTTGCACTTCCAATACCAGAGTTGTTTCCTCCCCCTCGGCAATTCCCTGAATGCTGGGGGTCTCAGATTGAATTTCAAGCCAAACTGAGGGTAGGACTGTTACATCCAGTTCTAATGTGACTATTTCAGTGGAGAGGCTGGGCGATGTGGACTGTATTATTACTGGAACCTTATTCGATAGAGATCCTGAGGGGGTGCCGCTAGGTAACTGTAGTGCGATATTGACTACAGAGTCCCGATTCATGTCCATGGAGAAAGTGCTTCCGGTCAGGAATCCTCCGGACCAACCCTCAGGAAGAGTTCCTAGTGTGAGCTCAATCAACAGTGGTACGTTTCCAGAATTGTGCAAGAAAATATTGGCATTCCCATCCCTACCCAAAGATATTGAGAATCCTTCTTCAGCCTGTATTTCCAGAGTTGTGATTTCTTTCACTTCTAGGACCGTTGCATTAGTGACGATATTGTCGTCTAAAGTGGTCTTGACAGTCACGGTGTTTCTGTCACCTTTTACTGAAGCCAGGGGGACAATAGTCCTGATAATTATTCTAGATTCTGAACCCGGATCGATATCTGTTTTTATTGTTGTGACCTCTCCCAATGGAGGGTCTTCGTCGTACAGATAAACCTGCATTGGCCAAGTATTGCTAGATGATAGTGCCCTTACTTCGAAATTAAGTGGAATATTTCCCCTGTTGGAAATTGTCAGTATTGTAGAAATTGTGTCTCCATTTTGTACTGCACGAGACTCAGTTATGGCTACGGGCCCTAATTCGTTTCCTTCCATATCTGAAATCTGGGTTGAGAATGCCCTGCTCTCTAGAACTTCGACTGTGGCTGTCTCCGTAGTTTGCAGATTTGGATCATTGACCGAACTTGTGATGCAGGTTACTAGATTTGTAGCTCCTGCAAGGATACCAGAAGAGGCTGGCGGGACCTTTACGCGAATCGGGACAGGAACGAATTGGAGCCTGCTGAGCGGACCAATTGTTACTTCGGGAACCTGGCTGTTTCCTACGTGAACAATCCATCTATCTTCTGTTTCACAGGTAATTCCGTATTCAGTGGGGCCATTTCCTATGTTCCTAACTGAGAGTGTGAAAAGCGCGAATTCGTTTGGTCTAGCCCCTAGATCTTCTGTCCCAGCAGGAACAGTGAAGAGTCCCTCGACCCGGTCTATATCGACAGAGAGTCGAACAGAATGCGAAATTGTTGGTGCCATCTTGTCGTATAGAATCAGGTCAGTCACGAAATGGCCAGGAAGTGCGAATCTACTCTCTACGTCAGCATCTTCGTCTGTTAAATTAAGAGAAATTAGGACACTGTCTCCAGACTCTCCCGATGGAGACAGAACCCATGGTCCTGAATCGCTAAGGGTCTCGGACCACTCATCCTGAGGAGACGACATGATTCCTGAATCTCCTATTTCCTGGACCGCAGAAATCGAAAGTTCCACGGTGGTTTCCGAAGTTCCTTCGTTAACTAACTCCAACTGGAAGTTTGCCCAGCTCTCAGTGCTGGGGTTGATGTCCCTATTCCTAGCAGACTGAGACTCGACGAAATCAGTAGGATAAGACCCATCGGCCATTAGGGGTATGATTCTTACACCAATCTCTGTAACGTTGAATTCTAGATCGAAGATGTTGTTATTCGTCCCGATGGTCTCGTCGTTCAATTCATCAACTTGAGAAAGGTAATCTAGGGTTAGTCTGACCAAGTGAGTCCCGGTCGACTGGAAGGAGTGGTAAATAGAGAAGGTCTCTATCTGCCCCCCCGGTAATGAGGGCATCGAGTATGTCCCTATTTCGTTTCCATCGGTCACATCTTCAAGAGATATTGAATACTGTCCAGTTGGAGCTGCAGCCTGATTTATCCAGGAAAGTTGCATAGAAATTGTGTCCCCCTTTAGAGGACTGGTTTCCGAACTGAAGATGGAATTGGGAACTACTGTTAAGTCGGCCTGTTGCAATTCGACTGCATTAGAAGAAAAAACCAGTGAGAAGTCTTGGGAGAATCCTCCTGAATGTCCTATCTTGACTGTCCAAATTCCTGATTCAGCAGATGCGATTCTGACCCTCTCTAGATTGTTCAAAATGTCTATATTGCCAGTTGACTGACTAAAACCGCTTGCGAAGTCGTTGCCGTTGAACTGCTCTCCCGAAGGCGAGGTTACTACTAAGTCTAGATCGTTTACGAGCCGACTTGTATTCTGGTCTGCTGATGCGGACCCTTCCCTGTCGTTCCAAGACAGAGTGGCATCAAGTGCGTTATTCCCGGAAACTTCGAAGGTATAGATGAAACTATGACCGGGTAGGAGATTTCTATCCTGATCCAAAAATAGCGTTTGGTTTATCCCGTTGCTTTGGGGGAAAATACTGTTTGAGATGTTTAGTTGTCCCCAACCTTCTTGCGGGTTTGGGACATCTAATTCTCCAATATCTTCGGCACCGTTTACGAGTATTGCTCTAATCAAATCAGAGTTTGGGGACGTTAGTCC
>JAPOFX010000006.1 GCA_028283505.1 Candidatus Poseidoniales archaeon | reverse complement strand
CAATGGGATGCTATACCCCTAAGCCACAGTGGCGCAGCTTGTGGGAATGGTCTGCCGCCTTTGGGTGTTACGATGAGTAAGCTCTCCGATGAACTCAAGACATCCGCACGATTCGGAGTGTCACGGCCGAGATCGCATAGCCTGGTATTGCGCATGACTGGAAATCATGTGGGTTCATCCCTCCGGAGTTCAAATCTCCGTCTCGGCGCCACTAAATTGAACAATTTTTCACCCTAATCAGCGAGCCCCTTATGTCATCTGTCTCTTGGTAGGCATCATGGAGGATGCTACCGTGACTGACGGAGGGTCCACCGCACTGGATAGCCAGTTCACCAGATTATCGGACTTTGAGGGGTCTACAAACCTCTACACGGTTTCCAAGTACCTTGCTTTTATTGACGTACTGATACTTCAATTCAGATTCCATGTTTACGCATCGAGAAAATTTTGGGGGAAATACGAGGCCGTCTCACTGGCCCTTGTTTCAGCATCTGTTGTGATGGGCGCTTGGGACTATGGCATCGGAGAGCTGTCCTCTGGCGGAGACTGGAGTAGAGGGGGAATATTCGGGGAGGAAAGTGGATTTCTTCATCTTGAAGAGTGGTCAATAATGCTGAGCCTATTATCGATTATGTCTTGGTTCGCCGCTGTAATTCTCATGTGGACCAGATACCCAATAATGAGAGAGAACCTGGTATTCCTCATTGTGGCGCTCATCTCCGTCCAGCTTGGCCATATACACTCTCACTCTAAAGCCCCCTACTTTCCGTATGATTCAGGGATTTCTGACTGGGGGGGAATTGCAATGGGAAACATGATAATGATTTTTCTTTCTGTTTTTGTTGTCCATAGAGCCGTCACGGAAACTAGGGACATACACGTCGAGGAGAAGCACGCGCATCCAGACCCAAGGCTTGTCGAAAAGGCGTGGGGCGATCATCGACTAGATGTATGGAGCTGGAGCTTAGCTCTTTGGGCTCTGATGGTCAACATAATGTCTTGGTCTGGCGCGCATGCAATCTCTCAGAGGCCCCCCATTGAGGGTGGTATCTTCGGGCTGTCAGTGTTGTACGTATTCTCTGGCGTGTTTTCCTTCTTCTTACTGATGCACGTTGTATGGTACCCTCATTTCATGCTAGGAGGGGGAGATCATACAATCCAATCATCACGGGCGAGGGAGGTTGCAGGAATTGTGACAAGCACCAGAGAGGAAACCCTACAAGGACTGTGTCCTGTTTGTGGTGCGGAGACTCCGGTTTTGAAGAAGCCATCAGGTTCCTTGGAAGTCCACTGCTTCGATCAGGAGTGTTCGGGCTGGGGGGAACCAGGGGAATCTTGCTCTTCGTGCGGGAAGACATTACCAATGAGACTGGAATGCAGAAAATGTGGTACTAGCGCCTCTGCAACTAGTCATTTCGTTAAGTCCGATGCTTGGTGAGTGATTACTTCGGAGGGGACTGTGTTGTCTAATGATGAAGAATTTGGTCGTAATTTCATTGATATCAAACATGAAGAAGAAAATCTTCACTACAGTAATTCGGAGTCAGGATTGACTGATGATGAATTTGATAACAGCAAAACTATTGATATTTTAATCAAAGTGATTTCGGGATTAGTATTCTTCCTAAGTATTTCTGTGATATTGCTATGGGCAACATACCAGTCAGCAAATCTGACCTTTGGTGGCCCGCCCCAATCTCTGACATTGTGGGAGAAACAATACAGAGAAATGACAGGATTAGATGATCTAAATGGATTAGATGGGAGTGGGACAGGAGTATGCATTGTCGATACCGGTATTGATGCCAATCACCCAGACTTAGAACACGCAAATATTGTTTCCTGGATAGATCTAATTTCTGGATCAGATTCGCCGTATGACGACGAAGGACACGGTACTGCTATGGCTGGAATAATTGTCTCCAAAGGCGGTTTAAATGGAGTATCTCCGGGAGTTGATCTGCTAATTGCAAAGGCAATTTCTGATGATGGTTCCGGAACTGATGATATCATAGCTGATGCAGTTGATTGGTGTGTAGGAGAGGGAGCTGATATAATCTCCCTCAGCCTTGGAGGAAGTCAGGGTTTTGGTTCGGGATTTTTCACGACAGATCAGCTTGAAGAAGCTGTTATTGAGGCAATAGATTCAGGAGTATTTGTGATAGCTGCCGCAGGAAATGATGGAGAGGACGATGATGGTGACGTCGAGTCTCCGGGATCGGTTGAGGATGTGATCTGCGTGGGTGCAGTTACCAGGACTGGTAATGCATGGAGCGGAAGTTCTGAAGGGGACAATAATGGTAGACTATGGCCTAATCCGATACTGCCTCGACAGGACCCTGACAAGAAACCAGAGATTGTTGCACCCGGCCATGAAGTTCCAATACTCATGGCAAGCAGTACAGGAAGCGGGACGTGGTGGGGGTGGTCCAGCGGGACCTCGGCTGCTACCGCATGGGTTGCAGGAAGTATTGCAATATTCCTCGAGGCAAATCCAGAGATGAAGAGGGGGGGGACAGACGGCGGAAGTTCCGCAGTGTCGGAACTGAAGACAATGATATCGGAAAATTCTGAGATGAAAGAGGGGCAGGAAAATCACGATGACATATACGGATATGGATTGCTCAGAATAGATCTCCTGGTAAATGGCACAGACAACTCTAGCACAGAATTAAAGAAGACTCCAAAGGAGCAAGAGGCAATAAGTTTCAATCGAGAACATGGTTCGAATAGTTCTCAAGCCATACGGCGGATTACTGCAAGTGTGCCCCCACTGAGCTCGACGAAAGATACCGAGTGATTCTCACTAACCCTTTTGATGAATGAAATCCATTTATTGAAAGCAATAACCTTCATCTGCGCCTCGGTTGGCTCCTTGCCCTCTTCAGGAAACCCAACATCCCCGGTTGGAACCTCTGGTTCAGGCACTATCAGTAGGCCGTCAGGAGATAGAATATCAAATGCTGAAGAGGCCGCCTCGGGCCTTTCTGAGTCCGGAAGATCCACTATAATCAGAGAAACTGGCAATGGGATATCGCTCGGCCTAGCTGATGATGGGAGTGAGGCCGCTGCTGCAGACCAGCTCGTGACCTCCGCAGTTATTTCCGACCAAGGTTTGGCTATTACTCTGGACCATGATTCAGCGTTGTATCTTCTGATTAATCTATCAATTATGACTCCGAATCTGGCACCCTCTTCAACTATGATGAATGAATCTGGCTTCAAGTCGATATTCTGTTTTTCATCGGTCGGTTCTCCACACCAGAGATCGAAAAGCCATGCCGATAGGTGACCAATTCCTCCTCCGACCAAAATCGCGTTACCGAG
Organism: Candidatus Poseidoniales archaeon; assembly: GCA_028283505.1. Classification (GTDB taxonomy): domain Archaea; phylum Thermoplasmatota; class Poseidoniia; order Poseidoniales; family Thalassarchaeaceae; genus MGIIb-O5. The sequence continues at coordinate 82,493 of JAPOFX010000006.1, read as the reverse complement.
AGGTACTCTTGATGTGATATCCCTGATCCTTGCTCTCAATGATCTAGGCATGGTTCTGAGTCCCATTAGTAACATCTGCTCCCCAATTGAGGATGCTATCTCAGGCTCCTTATCCGATCTATCTGAGTCCCCAGACAGCATCCTTTCGAGCATCTCTGCATCGGACATTTGAGGAAGACCAAACCCACCAGCATCGGCGACCATGTTTAGCGATAGTATCACTATTATTCAAGATTAGTCTATGAGGATGCCTTCAAGAGAGTTGTTGGAGCCGGAGGTTCATGGACGAGCAGACGGACGACGATGAGGTCGTTGACGTTGCGGTGTGTCCTAAGTGTTCGATTATGACCGAGCACATAATTCTAAAGAAGACTGCGAAGGGCAAAGGCGAAGACTTGCTTGTTAGATGTCAGGAGTGTTCTGAGGTGCATCTTCTAAATTTGAGGCCCTCAACTTTGGTAAAGGTAAGGGTCACCCTATCCCATGGATCGGATAGCAAGTCTGTATTATTAGAGTCGGACTCCGATGAAATCATCTCAATAGGTGATTTATTCCAATTTGAGGAGTCTCATTGGTCTGTTACAAGGATAGAGGTTGGAGACAAAATGTCTGTCGATTCCTGCCCGGCAAAGGAGATTGTATCAATGTGGTCTGTGAATAAAGACACCTGTGTCGTCAAGATTACCTTGACTGATGAAGAAAATAGTGTATCTTCGACCATAGATTGTGACCCGGAGAAAGAATTCTCTTGTGGGACAGTGATGAGGATTGATGGCAGGAGATGGAGGATTAGGGCCATACACACTGGAGAGGGGAGAACTCTGCGTGGGAAGAGAGTCGCCGCCGACATACGCAGAATGTACCTCCACCCCGTGGTAAAGAGCTAGCTATCTTCTGTTGGTCCATGGCATCAGAAGAGCCTTTACTACATGAGTTGCAACTTCGGGGTTTTCATTTAATCTCCTGATCCCATATTCATACCACTGCTTCCCGTACGGAACGTAAATCCGAGTAAGATGACCATCTCCTGATAGCTTTCTTCTGAGGTCCCCTCTTACACCAAGGAGGAACTGAAATTCATATCCCGGGCCCTTTCCCGGTGAGGTCATCTTTTGGTCAGCTGGGGTAAGGCCGTATTTTTCCAATAGCTTGAGGGATTTATCTATTACTGGGTAGTCATGGGATGCTATTGCAGTGTATGCCCCTCTGTCCAACATCGCTTCGATGGCACTGTTTGTGGCATTTACAATATCATTGTACTCGGTGTATGCTATTTCTTCTGGTTCAAGATATATCCCCTTGCAAACCCGGAAGTCGGCATCATCACCTAGTCTATCACAGATTCTCTCTATATCTGAGATTGTACGAAACAGCCTGCCCTGAAGTACAACACCGATATTTGACAAACCGTGTAATCTAATCCTAGTCATAATGTCTATTGTTGAGTCTGTAACACGGCTATCCTCCATGTCCAGTCTCACGAAAATATCATTTTCTGAGGCTTTCCTGGTGATATGTAGTATTTTTTCGTATGCAGATTCTTGGTCTATCAACAGTCCAAATGCTGTTGGCTTTATTGAAATATGGGCGTCAATTTTGGTTTTGACTATTGAGTCAATAAGTGAGGAGTATTCCTGTAAAAAGAAATCTGCCTCCTCAAGGGAAGTTATGTCCTCTCCCAACACGTCGACTGTAAAACATGCCCCCTCGGAGGAGAGCTTTTCCATCGTTGAGATAGCATCTTCAAGTTTCGAGCCGGCTACATATCTACCAGCTACCATTCTGATTATGAACTTAGGAGCCAGGGGCATCGTCGCGACAATTAGCTTCCCGAGCAATGTCATCATTACGTGGGAAGGGCAGGGGAGACTTCAGAATTACCCTCCAGTAATGTCCTTTCCTCTTCTCAATGGTATTCCCCTCTTGGAAAGAAAGCTCTCTATCATCTTTCTTTGCCATCCCTTGAATGATTTCCTATCCATGTGCACAAAAATCTGCCCGCCGGGAAAGGATTTCTTGGTAGAATTGACAGCGGATAGTATAGCTTCTTGCCAAGGATGATTGGTTTCATCATCTTCAAGTGATTCTGATTCAGAGAAATCCAGAGAGTAACTCGCAATAATGTGTCCAAGCCACATATCACCTTTCTCTAGCACTGCTCTGTGCCTGGGGGAATAGTGCCCACCTCCTAGGCCAATCATAACCTCTCCATCTCCTTCCCATAATCCCATTTGAATTCCATCTTTCAGTCCCAATATCTTGGAGATAAGGTACGCCCACAGATTAAGTGCATCATCTCTAGACCAATCCGCCTCCGTGGAGCCAATCTCTACGTAAAGGGTTGGAGTTTCAAGTACTGGACCGTGGTGAGTGGCTTCGAGAGTTAGATCGAAATGATCGTCTAATTTCCTTTTCCTCGCTTCTACCAACATCTCTCTGAAGATAGTAGCAAATCTTGGAGAGGGAGGGACTAAGACGCCATTAATTCCTCCAGCTTTGCCTCGCTCTCCCATAGGGATAACGCCCGGAAGTCCGACCGCATGTAGCGTTATTGCGGGAGTATTTGTGGTTGAGACGTGCCTCGAGAGAACTAGTACCTCATCCACTGTACAATTCAATTCTTTTTCATGAGCTTTGTCTATTGAATCGGCTTCAACATGGATTTGGCCGATACTAAGCAAATGAACGTCAGAATTGATTGATCTAGAGACTTTGCCATGGCTAAAAATTTCTGGCTTGGTCCACGGAGAGTGCTCTTGTAGGGCGTTCCTGAGATTGACTGAGGCATCATCTGCCAGGGAGCACAGGACCAATGTTACCATGACTGGGATAGGGCACATGTATTCAATACCACAGCCACACCTTCAAGGATTAGAGCTTCTCGTAAACAGCATGGTGGCCGCAATTGGGTTCAGTCCGATTAGGATTGACAAAGGTAGTAGCTACTCGTTGGTAATAGGCTCTGATGGAGAGACATTGAAGGTAACCTCGGATGATTTGGGAGGCCATGAAATCTCTTTTCCATTCCCGGGCCCATCGTCCTGTGGGGCTATAATCTCAGATAGATGGATAGGGTCCTGGGCAAATGTAGAGATCCGAAAGGCATTCATGGGCTCGTTTCCATTGGATGAAAACTGGGCTGATGTAGATGGCCAAACCGGAAATAAAGAAGACGGCGAATCTCCTTACATCAGCAATACAGCAGTATGGACAAGAGAGCTTCAATCTGAACCTATTGTTATGTGTAATGTCGGGGAAAATTTGGTCTTTTCATGTCTGAGAACAGGAATTTACATGATAGACTCAGAGGCAAGAGAGATATGGCGTTCCCCCTACCCAGTATGGAGAGAGCTAGAAGATGTTGCCCACATTGATTCAATCGTTTCTATGATTCACATTGGAGATGAATTATACTGTTTTACTTCCTCGGGTGGATTTTCCATAATTTCAGATTCAAGGGGAATAGAGAAGAGTAACGGCATTCTTCCAAACCTTCCCGGAAAGGTTCACAAGGTAATGTACGATGAAGGCTCTGGATGGATAATTATGCTCCATGGGAGGAATGTGGCCTTCTTGTCTGATTTATTTGCTAAACCGGAACTAATGCGCGTTCCTGGTCCCATTCTCGATGCAATCCCTGTATCGGGTGGATGGTTGTGGACTGGCTGGAGGCATGATGGAATCATGAGGAGAGAATTATCTTCCGGAGAAATTACTGATGGAGAGATTTGTGCGAGAGACGAGATAGGCGTGTCGCTGTTGGGAGAGAAGGTCCTGACGAACAGTGGAACATGGGCTGATCTTGCGCCATCAATTAAATCTAAGGCAAGGGAATAGTGTACCCACACTTGCCGCAGGATTTTCGATCTTTGTGGACCGCTAGAAATACACCAGGTCCGCACCCTGGTTGCGGGCACGTCTCTCCTCTGACGAGTTTTCCCTCGTCATCAATCTTGTACTTTGACCACTTTGCATTAGCATCCGGACTGTCTGACATCACTCATCGCCTCCTTCTGAATCATCTGACTGGTCACCTCGAATTCTCTTGTGCCTCTCTACAATGAAATCTGGTTCGATCTTAGAAGCCTCTTCCGACGAATATATTAGAGCTAGTCCTGAAGTTCTTGGCATTCCAAATCTTGTAGAGACGTCTTTGATGAAAACCAATTCTTCTCTTGCCCCAGGCTCAGATTTAGCGGCAGCGGAGACCATTTGTGAAAGGTCGGGAGTGGGAGAATTGGGGTGGTCCCAAACGAATTTTATCTCTACTCTGTTGAGCAACGGGTTATCTTTTCTCTCAATTACCTGCATAAAATCACCTACCTAATGTTCACCTTCAGTGCGTAATTCCCTGGTCTTGAGATATTCAATCTCTTAGCTACTTCTGACCTACTCGGGCTTAGTATGACAACGAATCCTTGCCAGTCTGTGGTGACGGGTGCATTCGGGCAATGGGGGCATTGGGGTGGGTCGCTCCTCTTCTCGGGATCGGGAAGAATCTGGTTGCATTCTCCGCATGCAAACTGTTGCTTGGCCATCCTAATCAGTCTCCTTCAACCAATTTGCTGCGCCGAGGCCGTCCATCTTGCAGTTCAGGCCTATCTTGCTGGCCCTTGGATCGTTCTGATTAATTGCCTTGGAGACAACCCTGGATCTTACATGTGATCCCTCTTCGATATGCTTACCTGACTGTGATCCTTCAATTCTTCGTATGCCCATATTGACTTGGATTGGCTCATCCAGAATTTGAGACTTGTGAAGTAGCGCTTCAACTGGTCCTATCCTAACGAAAGCACCATACTCTGAGACATCTGAGACGTATCCATCTACAACTTCATTATTCTCCATGTTGAACAGTAAGGCTTTGAAACTGACGGCTTGATAGATTGCTCCATCCCCATGAATAATTCTACCTCTCCCGACTGGCTTATGATCGAATGTCAAGACCGTATAGTTCTCATCCACGTCAAACCTTCCCTCGAACGCGTCATTGGCCAGACTGTCGATATGATCTACTAGGCTCTGGCCCTCTCTAATGTATTCAGCGGGAATGCGGATAGTGTCCTCTCTCTCTACTATACTGTACATCGTTTTTTCCTCCGGTTAACGGTCCTCTCCGAGGTTCGCCAGGACGGGGGTTTCCCTCCCGTCCATCATCGGCTGTGCCTCTGGAGGAGAAGTCCGTGGGTCCCGGCGACCTGCCTCTCCTGTATAAGCGCAACGGATGATTCTGGTTCTTGGCTACCTTGGATAAACATTCAGACCTACGGTCTGAGAGAGAATATGGTGCGAACGTTCAAGTGTGTTCCAAATACCATTTGCTATTCTGATGGCAACCCTTAGTGAGCGAGATGCCCCGACCGGGCGAGGAAAAGCCCTAATTATTTCTGCAATAATGCTGTTTGTTGTCATCTATCCGATTTTCTTGATTTCCAATGAGGAGTTATCAAATTCGAATTACGAAAAGGTCTCTGGGACTAGTTCTAATGATCCATGGTCGGATGGTGACCAGCCTTGGCCCCAACCAGGAAGAACCCCAGACAGGGGCTCCGGAAGCCCGGCACATGACCCAGTTGGTGGCGCTGATTCCCTATTATCGATTATAGACCCCACGATTAACTGGGAATATGGTAGCTATGATCTCGGGACGGATTCTCTGGGGACACCAATCGGGGACTTTAGCGAGTCGCTAATTGTAGATTCTGATTCATCCGAGAGGTGCGGAGGGAGCTCTCTATTCACCGTCCTGATTCAAACTGATTCGTCTTCTGGCGATAGCTACCTTCGAATAGTCGAAGGTGAGGATTCAGATCTGGCATGGGAAGTTAATCTAGGCCAAAGTGAGAAGGTGAAGGCCTCTCCGTTGATTGTTGATATTAATGGGATGGGGGGCCCTGAGATAATTGTCGTTTATGATGTAATTGTTGGCAGTGATGCCAAAATGAAGGTAGAAGCATGGTCCCCTATCCTCTCCTGCAGCGTAACAGGGTGGTCTTACGGCGGAAACAAAGACAGTCAACAGATTTGGTCATGGGAAGACACTGACTTGATGATTAGTAGCGAAGAGGGGCCTTACACTGGAAGTATATGGGGAAATCACAAACCAACCTCTCAACCACTTCTGGCTGACTTGGATCTTGATGGCGATGCAGAGCTGGTTATCTCAGCCATCAGAGAGTCTGACAACACTCCCCAAGTTATTGCGATCTCTTTGCCTTCCTCGGGGTCTCCTTCGATTTTATGGAACAAAAGGTTGGGGTATGGAAGCCATGGATCTGACCCAGTATTCGTACAGACCGATGAGAACACCGCCTATGTGATGCTAACAACAACTGAATCAACAAACGGTGCTATGTGGCTCTGGAAGCTAGATTCATCCAGCGGAGATCCTAGTTGGGATGGGAAATCGCTGGGAAATTTGGATGGTGACTCAAATGTCCCCCACATACGACTCCCGGGTCCAATAGTCGCAAATTTGGACAGTGACGATAATCCAGAGATTATAGTCACAATTCCCACTGATAGTGACTCATCTGGCACATTGGATGGGGCTGAGTATAGGGGAATTGAGGTCTCAAATGGCTCGGAAAAGTGGTCTTATTCAGCTCCTAATGGTTATGCAGATGCCCCCCCATTGCCAATAGATACAGACGGAGATGGAGACCACGATAGAATGTGTTGGGTAACGTGGTGGCAGACTACTACGGCAAGACACGGAATAGCTGGATGTGTAGATGACATTGACACTTCAAGTCCGGATGAGGCTTGGCATCGAGATCTGGAGCAGAGCAGTGGGACTCCGAATGATGAGATAGCAGTCTCACAACCGGTTTGGATGGATATCGAGGGGACAGGTGAACCAGAGTTAGTGGTTGGCTTTGGACGATCTTTGTGGGCATTCGACGGATCGGAGGGGACTGGCTCGGGGATTAGTACAGAATGGTCCAGTGATTTGGAGCTGAATCAGAGAACATGGTCATCTCCATCATTGGCGGATATTGATGGCGATGGAACCCTAGATGTTATCATCGGAGGAACTGTAATTTCTCTGGAAAGAGCAGATATCAGGCCTTTACTAGATGGCAGAGGAATAGAATTCGATCCGACTTCACCAAATCCTGGCCAAGATGTACAAATTACCGCTTTTGTGGAAAATTGCGGTACATCCAATCCGGATTCCGATGTGGATGCTGTACTCTATGTAGATGGGGCAGAGATAGGTAGGCACCGATTTAGCTCATTGCAACCAGTAGCTCCGACCGGAACTGGGTCTTTTGAGTCATTTTCCATTGAATGGTCTGGACCACTGGGTGACCATGAATTCACCCTAGAGATCGATCCGTTCGGTAATATATCTCAAACAAGGACCGATAACGACTTGTTCGCCAAAGTACTATCGATAATTCCAACTTACAATGTAACTTTCGAAACCTCGTCAGAACCTGTAAGGATCACGCCGGGAGAGAATGAAATTATACAGCCATCAATAAGATCAACTGGACGTCTATCCGGCACATGGTCCCTCAGTGTTGATGACTCAGGACTGCCTCCAGGTTGGTCATGGTCAGATGTTTCAGCAGGAGGGATTGAGAATATTGAAATTCCTGTAGGGGAAACGTGGTCTCCTTCAATTGAAGTGAGTGCTCCTGGAAACGCGCTTGGTTCCGACTCTGGTTTTCTTACACTGAGTATGACTTTGGACAGTGATGAAAATGTTACTATTTCCTCAATAGTTCCTGTTGAGGCAAACAGAACCAGGGGTCTTTCGATAAGGGGTCCAGAGGGTGCTTCATTCAGCACCGGGCATGGGTTGATTGGAGATTTTGCCAGAGCATGGATGGTAGTTGAAAATATAGGCAATGCGGCAGAGAATCAGATTTCCATGGATTGGGATAACACACTGTGGGGAAGCGATCTAAGACTATACGACGAGGATGGCAATGAGAGATTTGCATTGGTTCTTGGGCCGGGGGAGAAACTAGTCTTGGAAGCATATCTGGAGGTCCCGTTAACCAATCAAAATCAGCAATCTGTCTCAATTGGTGATTATGTTGAGACATCACTGACGATGTGTGTTGATGGTGATGAGTCTTGCCAGACTGTTGAGTTGACATTCATTGCATCTGGAGTGGTCAGCCGGAGCCACATTCGAAGTGTCCCAACAACAAACCTTGTCTGGGATATAGAGGGCGACAAACCTTCTGGGACCGATACCTTGACATGGTCTCTTTCTTCTTCTGGAATGGCGAAAACTGGCTGGATATGGTCATCATCTGGGGATTTATCGATTAATGGGGACCTTGTTACTTTGGACGTGACTGGTGGAAGTGGGGAGGGATCATTGATTTTGGATCTCCCCAGCACTGCCGCGCCAGCTTTTCATTACTTCGAAGACTCAAGTAACGAGTCATCTGATCATTCGCTCAGATTATCCCTCGAAATCCTACAAATATACAGGTCATCCATGGTTAAATCATCGCCCTCTGAAGTGCCAATATTGGTTGATGTCGATGAAGAAGCACTCGTTGTATTGAGGCTTGAGAACCCAGGTAACGGAGTAGACTCGTACGATTTAAGTCATTCAGTGTTATTAGACCAAAACATCTCTGAAGATCCCGGAGTCATTGTATCCTTTTCAAGAGACTTGGTCTCATTATCGGCCGGAAGTCTGACAACTGTCCCTATTACTGTCATTCTTCCTGAAGAAACCCCTGCCAGAGTGCCAGTCAGGATATTATTTGTCATGCAATCGCTGGGGGATGGCAGCGTTAGCTCTGAAGTTGAAATTGTATTTGAGGCCAGGCAGGACCACCAATGGGACATCTATCCATATTTCGTAACTGAAGGGGAAGAAAATGAAGGTGAAGGAGCGTCGGTAATGGCTAATCCTGGCGAGGACTTTGAGATGAGCGTTATAGCCACCAATGTTGGCAATCTAGATGATGATTTGGAACTGATTACTTCTATTTCTATCACTTTAGAGGAGGGGGATGTCTCTACTGATTGGAGTTCATATGGAGATACAGTTTTCGGCGTCGGAGTCAATGACAGTGTGATTATGAAAATTGGTGCGGGCATCCCTGATGATGCTTGGAGTGGTTCTGAGGTTGAAGTAACAGTAATTGCAATTTCGCGGGGACAAGAGGTTTCGACATTCTCATTCTCAGTCAGATCGGGTCACGTACCCTCATGGAATGCTGTCGTTAATCAGGCTAGCCTGGAAGTTGATCCGGGCGGGTCAGAGATCTTACTCTCGGTAATACAGACTGGAAATTCCCCCTCGCGCCCATACATATCCATGTTCGTATCCGGAGAGAGCGGTTGGCAGATTGGGGATATAGCGGATCTTCCTGTCATCGATCCGGGCGAAAGTGCTCCCTTGCTACTCAATATTACCCCTCCTGACAATGCCATTCATGGCAGGGCGGTCGAACTGAACCTCAGGATAAGAGAGGGCGACTCCACGGGCCTTTCTGAGATTGTTTTCCCAATAAGAGTGTCTGCAACCCATGATTTTTCCCTGACAGGTTTTGGAGAGTGGGTTGTGAGCCGAGATGGGGGGTACCCCTTGGCTATGATAGAGAATACTGGTAACTCACCGAGTACGATCTCTTTCATGGTACTTAGCCTCCCATTTGGATGGGAGGTATCTGGAGATGAGAGTGTTATTCTGGGATCTGGGGAGATTGCAGGAGTGCCACTAGAAGTAATTCCCGACGAATCGTGGGGGGGAGATGTAAAAACCATAAGAATCCTAGCTTCTGACACCCAAGGAAATCAGAGGGAGATTTCTTTGGATACTAGAAAGGAAAATTACTCATGGGGGAGTAGCCCCGTGATTATTTCAACTTCTGGGGATAAGTATGCGATGAAAATTCACGGGACCAACCCGAGTAGCACTGTAATCGACTCCGAGTCTGGGATACTTCCATGGACAGATCCAATTGGTTGGCTCTGGAATTCAGAAATAGGGAAAAATGGGAGCTTTCTAATTGATTCATCAATTGACCTGGAATACAAATCCTGGGTTTCAGAAATACCTTCCAGAATAGCCAGTTGCTCCATCAGTGGAGAAGTGTCCTCAATACAGGCCAATTGTATGATCATGAATGGCACAGGAAAATTTGAATTTACAATAATCCTATCTAGTGATAAGGGGGAAATGATTGATTCCGTTTCAAGTGAAGTTGACTCTGGATTGGCCTCGGGGATAATCAATCTAAGTGCGGATGATTGGAGTCCTGAACCTGGTATTAGCGAGTTAACGATTAGGGTAATAGATTCGAGAGGAGTGGAGGTTTCTTCAACCAGCAAGCTGTTTGATGTCAGGAGGACTGATTGGAACGTTGGCCTCGTGGGATTGGAAATTGTGGGGACGGGCGAGGGACAAGAAATATCTATCCTAACCAAAAGAAGTAATCAGGAAATTTTAGATGAGTCGATTTGCAGTATAACGGTGGAAGCCGGCTCATATTCAAGAGAGTACTCTGTAGATATGTCTGAGTCTAGTGCACTGGCCCCTAGACCTAGGGTAGAAAGGCCCGATGTAAGCGATGGTGTTGAGCTCGTGGCGACCATAAGCTGCGAGTTCCCATGGGATGAGGACTCCGATCAAACCGATAATGAGGCCAGAATAATCCTATCTGGTTCAGAAGATTCAGAAGGTGGGTTCAGCGATTCAAGCACCGCTATTGCTTCTGCAATCTTGGTTATTGGGGCCTCAATTGCCTTTGCCTGGATGGCCAAAAACTTCAGGGAAGGAAGAGAGATGATGGAAAAGACCAGGTTAGCAGTAGAGAAGAAGGCATTGGAAAGGAAATCCAGATTGGCCCAGGAGGAGAAGAGCCACAGAGAACAAGAAAGTGAGGCATTAGAAGAGAGTGTTGATGAAAAATTAGAGGACGAGGGAGCACCATCAAACATTGATGGTGGATCCGAGGATTTCGATTCTTTCGAGCATCGTCTAAATCGATTGAGGGCTAGAAAATAGTGGTGAAAGAGTGTCCGAACAATCAAACCTTCCAAGCTTCCATACATTCGACCCAATAACACATGACCCAATTGAAGTGATACCCCATATACAATCTTCCTTAGGCGGAGATCATGAGGAGCTAAAGAGGGTTAGACCCAACTTATCCGACATTCAAAACCTTAGGATGGGCGAAGAGCCAGGTATTGATCCAGCTACATTGCTTTACCTAACAATCATTGACTTGGATGAATATGGCGGGCGTAGCGAGGGGATAGATGCGGGCTCAGGGAAGGAGAGGTTGGGACGATTCCCCTACGCTGATGGAAATATTGTGACCTACCTACTATCCTACACCAAGCAGAAGGGAGATATGACAACATTGCATGAATTGTTGTATAAGCTATCTGATGGGCTCTCAGAAGATAATCTCGGTGAGGCTGGCTTCAGAAATGGATTCGGTGGACTTACTCTCTTGGGCTGGCTCGATAGAAAGGAGGTTTCTGAATTGCAGAGGTCTATCCGATCTGGCAGATGGGAGGTACTATCCGATGAACCCTTGGATGGGGGGGTTGACTACGCGTTTAGACTACTCTTAGCGATGTTAAGGGCTGCGCAAAGGAGAAAATGCGGAGTATTAATGAGAAGGCATTCGTAGCTAGAATTGCTGGCCAGTTAATCGCTCATACATACTTGCGTATAGATCCGCGGTTTGGTTGATTATCTCGTCCGGCAACGCTGGAATTGGTGGCTCTTCGTTCCCCTTCTCTCTAGCTTCATACAGCTTTTCATAGTGACCAGTTCCTAGATAATGCTCCCTGACAAATTCCTTTGATAATGATACAATTTTTCCGTTTCTGTAATCATCTAAGGCCCACCACCTGTCCTCATCCAGAGTTCCAAAAGAATCGACAAGGACAGGCACCCTGCCTTGGCCCAAAGCAAATTCCTTCTTTCCATCTACGTGAATTAGGCCTCTTTTCGAGGCCTCTCTATCAATAATCTCGTCGATCTTAACTACAATTTCCAAAATGGCATCGAATTCCTCCTCTCTAAGATTTGAAATCTCCAATGCCTCATCCCTATCTAACAGTCTGTCAAATTTCTCAAATTTGGTTGAAACCTCAAGGTATGGTTTTGGTAGCTTAATTCCCTGATGGAGAACTGTTCCGGGTTCAAAACCGAATTCTTCCGGACCTACGTCCCCCCTTTCGTATCTTCTCCATCCTCCACCAGCTAGATAGTGTCTGCAAATCACCTCAAGGGGGACGAACACATTCTCCATATCTCTTGGAATCTGCCCTGGCTCCCTTATGACGTCAAATCTTCTTGCCAGAACTCTGTCTGGGGCATTCATCTCAATGATATGGGTTTCACAAATGTTGGCTTCCTCAACAAGTTTGAACCAATGGCAAGAGGTTCGGTTGAGGCTCTCACCCTTTCTTGGAACGAGGCTTGGGATAATCTGATCAAAAACACTAATCTGATCGGTGTATCTAAATTCTATAATGTCTGGGTCTTCTGTACTCCATACTTCCTTTACTTTGCCCTTGTACAACATGCTTGCCATGACCCAAGCGAGGGAAAGACGAAGATGAACATTACTGAAAGGCAGTCAGCCTGCGCTCACCGCCGATACTATATCCGAAGAACTGTACCAAGCTAAGGGGAGCGGATGAGTGAAACTAGAGTTTCTCAAGGAGATGCTCAGTCTAATAGCTACATTTACAGATATTTTGTAATTGTTTTATTGTCAATTTTACTGGTTTCCATGCCTGTAGGTGCCCAGGAATATAGAAGTGGGTGGGATAAAGTCGAAAGTGGCACTAATAATGACTTGCTTTCAGTTGAGGCAACAGAGGATGAAATATGGGCCTTCGGTGAGGGAGGAGTCGTTTTAGGAAGTCTGGATGGCGGTCTGTCATGGAGTTTTGCCAACGTGATAACCTCATCTGAATTGTCGATGTCTGACTCCGGATTTGGATCAATTTTAGCCGCCAGTTCAGATGGTACGGTCATAATCAAATATGAATCCGCGCATCAGTGGGCCGATATCTCATTTGAAATCGGTGAAGAGAGTATCACAGGAGTTTCTCTCATTCGAAATGATTCTGCTGTTGCAGTAGGAAGCAATGGGAGCATATGGAAGTATGAATCGCAAACATGGAATGATTACTCAGTAAGTGGAGTGGACCTGCTTGATGTTTCTTTCTTGGATTCCGAAAGAGGGATTGCCGTAGGTGAGGACGGGGCCATACTTTTCTCCGATGATGGGGGAGTTACCTGGGATTACAGGGATTCGCCATCAGAGGCATCATCATCCAGGATCATAGATATCGAGTTCTACAGTGATATTAGGGCATACGCCATAACCGATAATGGAGAGGTTCTAAAGTCCTCAAGGGAGATTTCCACCCAAGTTGGATTCCTTTGGAATATGCAGTATTTTGAATCAGAAGGTGGTTCCAGTAATCTCGATGCTAATTTGACCTCGATTGAGGTCGCCAGCACGAATAAATTCCTACTTTCTGGCTCTGGAGGGTATCTCTCTATGAGCAAGGACGGTGGAAATATCGTTACAAGGCAATTGATTCCTGTGGATAATTTGACATCCTTCAATGACATTGTGATGATAAATGGGTTCAACGGGGTAACTGTGGGCAGTGGAGGGACCATTCTGATTACCGAAAGAGCCGGTGAGAATGAACAAGTTGGATTTGAAGTGAGAGACTTCAGTGAGTTTGGAAGCTTCGTTGATTACTCCAAGGGGATGTTGATTGATGGCTTATTCGCCACAATAAATATTGTTTTATTCGGGATTTTCCTCGGATTCTTCCTAGGAATCACACTATCTATGATGAAGACCTCCCCGACCACACTAAAGGAAATTGCTCAAAAAAGAGGCCTTAATTTCGTCAGGCTATTTGGAGCTTTGGCCTTCATTGTTGGTTTGAAATTCTTGAATTACCTCGTTCCCATAATTCAAGGACTTGGACTAGATGGATGGGAATACATCTATGCCCCCATTGGAATTATCAACCCAGAAGGAGTCACTGGGGAATTACAATTCGTAAACATCGCATATCTAATTTTTGGAGTAAGCCTAATTTTACTGGGATCATTATTCATTTCAGCCAATGGTGAGTACAAAAAATCGGAGCGGGAACTTTTCGGCAGAACTGTATCATGGAATCCATGGGGAATTAGACCTCTGAACTTCATTGCTACGATCTATACCGATATTTTTAGAAATACTCCATTGATTGTCCAGTTCCTCTTCATTCACTTCGGCGTTCAGATAGGGGCCCTTGTTGGCGACCCAGCCGCTGAATTACTGGAGGGGACGACAGGTTTGATCGCGACTTTCCTAAGGGACGACATTCTATCCAACAGGGCGTGCGTGAGTGCAATTTTCGCTCTCGGACTAAATTCCGGAGCTTACCAATGTGAGACCATTAGAGGTGCAATCTCCGCGATACCATCTGGGCAAATGGAAGCAGGCAGGAGTATCGGGCTGAACTACATGCAAACAATGAGGTTGATAATAATGCCACAAGCAATCAGGATCTGTATACCTCCAATGGGGAATGAAATGGTCAATTTGGTACTAAACTCTTCCTTGGCAATGGTGATCGGTTACTCCGAATTAACAAGAAAGGCTAAGCTAATCAATGCCGTAACTTTCCAAGTTTTCTGGTCATATGGAATGGTTCTGATTTCCTATTTCATAGTAACATGGACTTTGGCTTTGATACTACGTTACCTTGAAAATAAAACAAGGATACCAGGTTTAGGAATATCCGGAGGAAGTTAGATGGAATATGTGCTTAGTATCGTGGACATGCACAAGGTGTATTCAGGGGGCGTACATGCAGTGAGAGGGATTTCATTTGATGTAATGGAAGGTGAATCTGTAGCAATAATTGGATCATCTGGAAGCGGAAAATCTACTGTACTTAGGTGTATTAACCGACTAATTGAGCCGACAGAGGGAGAAGTTAGGCTGAGAGGCAAGAAAATCAATAATCCCAATGCAAACATAAATGATGTCAGGTCGAAGATAGGCATGGTTTTCCAGTCTTTCGAGCTGTTTGCCCACCTCAGAGTTATTGACAACATTACTCTTGGACTCAGGCATGTGAGGAAAATGAGTAAAAAGGATGCAGAGAGAGAGGCACTAAAAGTTCTAGAAAAGGTCGATATGCTAGATCGTAAAGATGCCTTCCCTGGAAATCTATCCGGAGGACAGAAGCAACGAGTAGCCATTGCAAGGGCATTGGCGATGAAACCAGAGGTCATGTTATTCGATGAGCCCACTAGTGCGCTTGATCCTGAGCTTATTGGATCTGTTCTGAAAACAATTAGGGGATTGGCAGACGAGGGAATGACGATGGTAGTTGTAACCCATGAAATTAGTTTTGCTAGAGAAGTTGCTGACAGAGTTATCTACATGGATAGGGGGATTGTAGCTGAATCTGGACCATCCTCAATTATCGACAATCCTCAAACCGAGCGTCTGAAGAAATTTCTATCTTCGATCAGCGAAGAAGACTAGATCATTCCCTGAGCGGTCATCGCCTCTGCAACCTTCAGGAAACCCGCTATGTTTGCTCCTGCGACATAGTTACCCGGCATTCCAAATCTTTCTGCTGTCTCGTATGCATTCTTGTGTATGTCGACCATTATCGCGTCGAGCCTGGAGTCTACTTCCTCACGAGACCACGAGAGTCTGAGACTATTCTGACTCATTTCCAAACCAGAGGTGGCGACCCCTCCAGCATTGGAAGCCTTTCCTGGACCGAACAATATCCCATTATTCAGGAATACCTCAATGGCTTCAGGAGTACAGGGCATGTTGGCCCCTTCAGCCACCGCGACAACATTGTTCTTAACCAACATTTCAGCTTCGGAGCCATCGAGCTCGTTTTGTGTAGCGCAAGGGAGTGCGACGTCAACGTTGACTCCCCAGAGTCCGTTAGGGGTTGGTTCCGGGGCTGATGCGGTGAAAGTTACCCCTTCGAAATTCTCTGCGTACTCTGAAATTCTCCCCCTCTTATTATTTTTTAAATCCATAATCCAATCGAGCTTCTCCCTATCGATTCCTGATGGATCATGAATCCAACCACTGGAGTCTGACATTGTAACGGGCTTCCCGCCAAGATCGAGTACCTTCTCACAGGCGTATTGAGCGACATTGCCGGAACCTGAGATGGAAACAGTAGCGCCCTTGAAGCTTCTCCCAGTGGTCGCGAGCATTTCACGGGCGAAGTATACTAACCCATAGCCAGTAGCTTCGGGCCTTATCAAAGAACCTCCATACGACCTTCCTTTACCAGTCAGTACACCAGTGAATTCGTTAGCTAGCTTCTTGTACATTCCGAACATGTATCCAACCTCTCTGCCACCAACACCAATATCGCCTGCTGGGACATCCAGGTCGGCACCGATGTGCCTCCAGAGCTCCATCATGAAAGATTGACAAAATCTCATAACCTCGCTATCAGACTTTCCTTTTGGATTGAAGTCAGAACCTCCTTTTCCACCTCCCATCGGCAGACCAGTTAGACTGTTCTTGAAGACCTGCTCAAAGGCCAGGAACTTCAATATCGACTGATTGACGCTAGGGTGAAATCTGAGTCCCCCTTTGTACGGCCCGATCGCGCTGTTCATTTGTATCCTGAATCCCCTATTTACCTGCAGATTGCCTGAATCGTCATACCATGGGACTCTGAATTGAATAATTCTCTCGGCCTCGACCATGGCCCTTACTACTGGCATGTACTCGGGATATTCCTTTATGACCGGAGAAAGGCTTTCCAGTACCTCCTCCACGGCCTGATGAAATTCGGGTTGATTAGGGTCTCTTGCAATTACGCTCTCGTATACTGATTTAATTTTGCTATCCATAGCACTCACCGGTGGTTGAAGATTCCTGATTTAGGTACCAGCCACTTGCGCGAATAGCCTCGCCCTTTTGAATGATATCCCGTTTGAATGTCGCTGCATATTCAAACTAAGTGAACAGAATGTCCTCGGAAATCTGGGAAACTTTACCCTCGGACCCAGGAATGGTCATTACATAGAACACCGCCTGGCTGACTTGCCTTTTTCTGAGAGCCTCTGCAAGGGGCGTGTGTTCCCTAAACCATCTAGTCCTCCCATCGTCACCGATTATCCTGATATCGACCTGAGACATTCTGGGTTCTGATAGTAGGAGTTTGATGTTGGGAACGTCTATAGCGACGTAGCCGGGTTCTAATCCGGCCCTTCTTGCAATTTCGTCCTCCAGATCTATCCTCTTCTTTGAGTTAGAAGCAAGTTCAGTGAGGAGTGTTATGTCATCCTCGCTTAGATCTTGCTTCCTTCTTGAGAGGCAAACTTTGAGCAGTTGTCTGTACTTCAACCTTCGAATCATGTCTCTAGAAAAATCACTGGCTTCATGGAGGACCTGCCATATCTCGGCGTCTACTCTTCTCTGTAGATCAAAAGAATCGGGAATATATCCTTCACTCCTCTCTACTGCTCTTGAGAGCATCACCTCAGTCACCCTTGTGACTCTGTGGAAATATACCGCGCTGTACATCAGACCTCTGGCTACTAGCATTCCCTCCAATGCAGGTATACCGCCCTCTTCCACAGAAATGTCACCCCCGTGTCTTTCCAAACACATAATCAGTCTTCTATGGTCGATTACCCCGTGTTTGACACCGGTAAAATGCGAGTCTCTGAGTAAGTAGTCAATCTGGTCACAATCCACAGGGCCATGAATGAGATGGGCCATCGTTTTGTCATTCTCGACGAAGTTTGTTCTACCTTCAGTCCAAGAAAGAAGGTTTCGTTCAGAGCCCCTAGCATCGGGCCCTCTGATTAAACCGGCAACTTCCTTTGGGTCTATATCATGATGCTCTAGAATATCAGGTACAGATTTTCGATCTGGGACTGATGGTCCCTCTCCTTCCCTCAATACATCATAATCGCCCAAAATAATGCCCTCAGTGATTGACATGTGATCCAAACCCCCTCTCTCGTGCAAAATATGCTCAAGGGTGTGTGAATAAGGTCCGTGGCCAACATCATGAAGAAGAGCCGCTACACCAACTGTATCCTTCTCCAATCCATCTAATCCCAAAGAGTCAGCCATCATTCCAGATACATGAGAAACACCGAGAGAATGTTCAAAGCGCGTGTGGTGCGCTCCTGGGAAGACTAAATGAGCCAAACCTAACTGTTTGATGTGACTTAGTTTATTCATTTCTGGAGTTGAGAGAAGGTCCTCTCTAACCCCATCAATCCTAAACTGTCCGTGTATTGCATCATTGATAGTCTTCACAGCACACCACGAGCTTGCGAGTGTGTCTCTCCCCTTGAAGGAAACTGCCATTGACCAAGAACTATCTGGCAACTCACATATTTGTAATTCAAATGTATTTCATTTGAGATACAATTAATACCCCTCCCCCCCTTCGATGGGTCAACAGGGGATGAAGATGACAGGCCACAGCCCGATGATTTCACTTCGTATTCCCGAAGATCATCTTCTTGAGTTAGACAGACTGGTGGGGCTGGATGGGATGAGGAACCGATCCGATGTTATCAGACTGGCAATAAGAGATTTCTTGACAGATAATCACCAAGTTTCCGGGGACACAGTGCAAGTCAAACTTGGTCCAGATTTGAGTGCAAGGATTCAAGATTTCTGCAAATTACAAGGAGAGAAGCCTGACGCGGTCCTCAGGAATGCGGCTAGGGGCCACATCAAGAGGGTAATGTTCGAGGGTGATCAGGTCAGTAACCTGATTGAGGCTAGAATGGATGAGCTTCGAAGAAGAGGCGATGACGAATCAAACGCTATGTGAGGCGAGGGAAATGTGTGAGGATGGGATGCACGAGAGCAACGCGGGAGGGCCGTTAGGCCCTCTCGCACACAACTCATATGGGTTCGAAGGCCTAAGGAAAAGAGCTCGAAAAATCATGACTCAGCTATCTTAAGACTTTGGAGCGATACCCAATCTTCTTGGTCGGCCTATTCCCGGTAGCACTATGGAGGCGTTAGTGTGACTGGCGTAGGGTTATTTTTCGCGCACGAAAATTCCAGATCTTCCCAAAGAGAGATGATTTCTGATGGGGTTAGGGCATTGACTGACGGAGGATTTCTTCTAGCCGCAGCCCCCACTGGAATAGGTAAGACTGCAGCCGCCCTTGCCTCGGCTCTGCATTCATCATTCGACAATCATATTTCTTCTGAGAGAGCCAATATCATATTCATGACTGGGAGGCAATCACAACACAAGATTGTGGTTGACACCGTTAGAAAAATCAACAGTAGAATTCCAGATGGAGTCCCAAAAATTTCACTTGTTGACATTATTGGACGAGAAGGCATGTGTGATCACGTAGATAGAATGACGGGAAAGTGCGACTGTGAGGACGGAATTGTCGAAGATTCAAGGAAATCACGTCGTGCTGACCTGAGAAAGCGATTGCTTGAACAACCGCAACATGTTGATTGGACAATCAAATATGGGAGAGCCAGAAAGATTTGTCCTTGGGCCTCGGCCAGGTTGGCCGCGGGACATGCAGATATTGTAGTCTGCGATTACAATCACGTTTTCGTGGAGAATGTTCGTGAGTCCTCCCTTCCCGCAATGGGAATCGACCTTGAAAATTCTATCTTGATAGTCGATGAGGCACATAACCTTCCAGATAGGATCAGAAGTGGATTGGAGAGGAGAATAACAGATCAGGTATTCAAAAGAGCTCTCGATAATATCGCAGAATACAAAGGGAATCTGGAAAGAAGGGACGAGTCTTTGGATACAGGAGAATCTAATGAGCTGCTTCGTGCAAGGGATCTTGAAAAACAGATTATTGCTTTGCAGGGGCCCATGACTGAATGGTTCGAGATGTTGAAGTCGGAGAATAATAATTCCAGAGGAGACGATCTTAGAATCTCCTCTAGTGATTTCCTTGATGTGATTTCTAAATCTACCCAGGGAGTCCTAGACGAAGGTGAAAGCACTGAAATTAGTCGAGTCAGTGATATGATGGATAGGCTATTTTGCGTTGTAATAGATGAGGAGGAGGATTCCGAAGGTGAGGAGCAGAATGATTGTACTAGAATCGCGGAAATTCTAGAAATCTGCATTCGATACCGCGATAGCCCGGCATTTGCATTGGTATTCGACCATAGCTTGGAACAGCCCAGAATAACCAGTCATCTTCTAGACCCCAGCCTTGTTGGTAAAGAAATATTTGAAAGGTGCAGGGGCGCAATACTGATGTCTGGTACCCTTTTTCCTCCAGAGATGTACTCAGAAGTACTTGGGGTTCCAAGTGAAAACTCGTCTTGCAGAATTTATTCCTCAGATTTCCCAATTGCAAACAGGCCGGTACTTATCGCCAATGATGTTACAAGCAAGTTTAGTGAACGAGAAACTAGCATGTCCTTGATTGGCGAACACGTACGTGCAGTAATAGAAAATACCAAGGGAAACGTGGCTATTTTCGCACCTAGTTACTCCATGTTAGAAAGGGTACACTCAGATTTTGAAAATCTTGGATGGTCCAGCGGCAAGAGGATAATCAAGGAAGAACAAAGAATGAGCAAGAAAAGAGTAGAAGAGATGATCTCGACCCTTTACGAACAAAAGGAGATGGGAGGAGTTGCTATTTTCGGGGTACTTAATGGGAAGCTCTCGGAAGGCGTTGATTACTCGGACAATATCCTTGATGCTTTGGTTTGCATTGGGCTACCAATGCCCCCGCCCAGTGCGAAACAGGACGCACTGATGGATTACTTCACACATAAGTTCGACAGGAATCGTGCTTGGAAGTATGTTAGCCTTCAGCCTGCCGTAAATAGTGTATTACAGGCATTGGGTAGGCCGATTAGAAAAAAGGAAGATAGGGCAATAATAGTATTGCTTGAAAAAAGAATGCTCGAAAGAAGAGTTAGTGACTGCATGCCCAAAATGATGAAGATTCAAACCTCGAAACCCTCCAGAACTGCCGAAAGAGTCAGAACCTTCTTTGAGATCTGAAACAATGGGTTCATGCCATAGCGTCCCCTCCGAACACCATGGAATGGTCCAGAGTAGAGATATCGTGGGACAATGGTAGTGACAATAATTTCAACGATTCCTTGACTTCTCCAGCAGGCCTAGATACAGACGCTCAAGCGTCGCATCAGAGATTCATAAATGATGTTCCGCATTTTGAAGATGTGATTCAGATGCACGGAAGGACAATTGGAAAAGGAATATTGTTCAGTAGTGCCAATAAACATAATTTGGCCATTTCATCCTTCGATGATGCTATTACTAACTTGGGTGCTATTCCTTCGGAATCAGGATTAGAGATACCGATTAATTCAAACCTCACAGAAGATGTAATTCTAGAGGTAGCTACAATTGCCGAGGGGCAAGTTGTCAGACTTATTGCCACTGAACAATTTGGTGGAATCTCGGAGACGTTTAGTCTGCCAATTGGCTCTAAGTTAGCCGGCGCAATTTGGAATGGAAGATCATTGAAAATTGACTACAAATTCTAATCCTCGATCAGTTTTCCCTGTGGCCTTGCTGGTACATCTTCCAGTTGGTCTATTTCTTGTAGGACAGAGTTTAGAGCCAATTGTGCGCTCTCCCTATGAGGCTCCCCTAGAATATGACTGGAGTATCTGGCCTCCTCGAAAATTCTATCCAATGAGAGAAGGGACTGCTCGCTAATCGGCAAAGCGCTTCTAATTGCCATCTCGAATTCTCTGACAGTCTCAAAATCTCTCCTGAGGAAACCTCGGCCCATCAAGATGGAACAAAGTCCCTCGTAGCAATTGAAGATTGCTTCCCTTACCTCATCTCCTGCAGCCAAGAGTTCTGCCGTGTAACTGAATACCCCAGCTAACTCATCTATTGCAGCTTGCCTCTTTCTCCTCAATGATACAACAAGCATTGAAACTACTCCTATGACAATGACTAGTATAATAGAAAGAATTGCTGGCTGTAGTAGGGACTCAGACTCCTCGGCTTGGTAGCTGATACTCACTTCGCTAAACAGGGATAACTGAGTTGAATTAACCGGATCAATAATTTCCGAATCAGAACTAAACTCGATGCTTAAAACACCCCAGAATGACCTATCCCAGAATGGGTGGTCTTCATGGAATGACTCGAATTGATAATCGAAAATTCCATTCTCGTCGGTCATCCCGACAACTGTGAAGTGGGTTGCGGTCTCATTCACTAGTCTGGCGGTAATGGAAACCCCCTCAATGGGAGGTCTACGATTATCATCAGATGCCGTGACATTTATTTTACCAGAAATCTTATTTTGATCTCTCTTAATGAACAGGGAGTCGGGGATGAACTCGAAGTTTACGCTGACTAAAATTTGGATATCCAAATCTATGGAAGCCCCATTCAAAAATCTCTCTGCATCAGGACTTACGTCTATCGTGAAGTTTGAAGGGCCGGGTGGCATGTATGTCTTCGCATTGGAAGTAATTAGGAACTGTCCGGTTGCAGGGTCCCATGAAATCACGGCATTAGGCTCGAGTGATTCCTCCCAACTCAGCGAGAGTTCCATCTCCTCCATGGTATTGGCATCTCCACCAATCTCCAATATCCTGCCCCTGATCTTAATTGGCCTAGTCTCGTCTCCCCTGACGACCTCGTCTGAGATAGTTAGTAATTCAATCTCGATGTCGGCCTTTGAGAAAACAGTGGTGCTTATTGTAGAGGAAAGGTAAAGTTCCTCTCCTGAGTATACCACTTTGATCTCATGGCCGCCTCTAGATATGGAGTATCCGAGATCGTATGTCAGTGAAAATGTTCCATCTGTACCTGTAGAAATCGTGGTAATTTCGTCACCATCCAGGAAAAATGTAATGTTTCTTCCTTCCAATCCGGGAGTACCATCACTGTCGGAATCATAAAGCCTACCGGAGAAATCCCACTTCCCGCCTCTAGTAGCCACGCTATTTTCAACGTTCAGATTAATGGTTGTGTGGTAGGCTATGGAGAGATTAGCCTCAGCTGTGGATTGCCTGTAGTAACCCTGATCGGGAGAAATGACTGTTATCTTGTGCACTCCAACGTCTAGGAACTCCGATACTATCCATGAAAGATGCCAAGACCCGTCTTCTTCAGAAATTGTAGTTCCAATTAGAATCCCATCGATAAATATCTGAAGAGAGTGATTTGCGAGCCACCCATCTGGAAGGTTATCTCTAATGTCGCCTCTTAGATTTAGCACATCGCCCACCGCAAGTGGCTCTGGACTAGTCAAAGATAACGTGGTCGGGGAAAAAACTGTAAAGATAGTTGTAGAATTTGAGCCAATAATAAATTCCTCCCCCTGGAATTCCAAGGTCACTTCTCTTGGACCCAATGGCATATTAGACGGAACCGGAAAGAACAGACTGAATGAACCGTTTGAATCCACGTTAAGCGAAGTCAGTAATTGGCCATTCATGTAGGCTTCAAGAGTTCTGTTATCCAACGGCCTTCCGGCCCCATCGGTGAGAATACCTTCAATCAGTAGGAGCTCATTTCTATCAATCTCACCTTGGGGAGTAGTAAGGACAACCTGTGAAGTCTGTGTCACGTTGAATGGAAGGGTGATTTCCGAAGCGAGATAATATTCTGGATTCAAGGAATCCCCCTGTCCCATTGGGTCCACCCACGTGAAACCGCCGAGGAATTCTATCGTGAAAGTGTGCTGACCGTAGTCCGTGTCTAGAGGGATGTCGTATGTTATTTGCCATGTACCTGTGGTGGAATTAGAAACGTCAATGTAGATTGGTCCCACGTCTATCCCATCGACCGACAGGTGCAAGACTCCTCCTTTCGGGGCACCATCCTCAATCAGAGGCATTCCATGTTCATCAAGAAGTGTTCCTGAGAAAATTACTTGCTCCCCTGCCACAGAAGTACCTGAAATGGCAGTCACATCAATTACAGTTGGGGCAAGAATGACAACTCTTGTCCAGGTTTGATCTCCAAGTAAACCGGTAGTTCCGTTGATACCTTCGAACACGACTGTTACTGTCATTGGCCCAGGATCCCTATTAGATTCGGTAGAAATACTGGTATTCACCAGGCCCTGAGAGTCAGTAAGTCCTGTTGAATGTTCTAAGCCATCAATCAGGACCTTTACCTCAACATCGTTAACGTTCGCTCCTGAATTATCGATAACAGAAATGTTGAGATCGAACGAGTCTCCCCTGATTGTTCTTGCATCGGGATCGAGGTCAGTTGGGTAAATGATCGAAACCATTGAAAAACCACGACTATCGAAAGTAGTGTCGCCAGAGCTGGAGCTGTAATAATTTACAGTAGGAGTATATGTAGCGGTAATGTTGTGGGTCCCCCTAGGGAATGACATATCCAAAAATATCCTAGCATTCCAACTTCCGTTGGGGCTGACCGAACCTCCAGTGACAGAAAATCCATTTGATGACCCATCAATAAGGAAGGTCAGACTTGGCGATAATGGATTTCCTGACCTGTCTACGATGCCACTGCCGTTGCTGGAAGTAAGGTTTCCAGATAGATCAAGGAAGTCTCCTGCAGAGGGATTGGAGGTAATCGGGCTAAAAGTTATCGAGGTGGGAGACCTAATTATTATCGTGTTGATAAATGTGAATGAAGAGTGTAGGGTCTCTGTTCCATTTGAACCATTGAACATCAGCATGACTGTTATTGTCCCAAGGGGGTGCGAGTGAGGGACATCAAATGAGAAATTGACGATTCCCCCTGAGTCAGATGTAGCCTCTGTGGAAATCCAAGTATCGTGGAATCTAGCGGATACATTCATTCCTTGGAGTTCCCTATCGTTGTCTGACGACTCAACAATTTTGGCCCCGAATGAGATGGATGACCCTCTGTCTACAATTGTATTGATCAAGGGGACCCTGTCATTGAATTGAACAACACCCCTCACCAGAATAGATTCTGAACCGGACCCAGTGAGGTAAAATGGGCTACTTCCGTTTTCTACACTAATCACGAGAGTTTTCAGTCCACTGGTGACTCCGTCTCCGAATGGATCAGTTGGAACTGTGAGACTGAATGAGCCATTTGAGGTAGTTGCAAAGCCCGTGATAAGCTTTTCACTCGGATCGTTCAAGAAAAATACCTCTAGAGACACTGGGCCATCGACCGATCTATTTTGATCGAAAGAATCCAAAACTTGTCCGTCAATCAAAAAGGATTGACCTGCAGTTACCTCTGGAAGTGGAGCATTATCAATTCTGACGTTGCTCTGAACTTGCACAGTTAGGTTCAGGAGAGTTTCACCCGATAGCCACCTTCCGGCGTTGGGGGTATCTAGTGAGTCGGTTAAGTCATCGGGGGCTAATACAAGAACATCATAGTAACCGGGTGGGGAATCGCTCGGAACTAAAGTTTGGAATTCAACTACCCCATCCGTGCCGGTGATGGAGGTGTTCAAAAGTTGTTGCAGAGGGCCCCCCCAATCAAAGTAAATCTCCGCAGTTGCATTATTCAACCGTTCATTGTTTTCGATATCTACGACAGTGGCAGAGACTGTCAGGTTCTCTCCTGCGACAACTATGGCACTAGTGACATTAGATTCAACATCGAACATTGTCTGGATGCCAATATCAAATTTATTTTCTGGGGATGGATCAAAATAGTAGGGGACCCCATCTGGCGAGTTCTTCTCGAAGTCAAGTATGATTACTGCATCATAAACGCCAGAACCGATTCCGCCCGGCATAGAGAATGTGATGTTGAATTCACCATTGTTTAAATTTAGCCAATCCGAACCTAATGGATACCTGTCAGGAGGCAACGGGTTGCCATCTGGCCCTGCAGGTAGAGAAGAGGGGACATCCAAGAACAGAGATACGGATGTGTTATTTCCAGTGACTGTGGTGTTTAGGTCAAAATCAACAATTGTTCCTGTGACCCATGTTGTATTGCCCATTGGGACCCATTCGGTGCCTAACGAATAACTGGGAGAAGCCCTTCCTTGAATCCTAACTGTATCGCTAGTGGAGTTAGGGCCGACCCATGTGGAGCCGTTGTAGCTCAAAACCCATGGATAGTCCCCTGCATCGACCAAAAGTGAGGGCGTCCAGGATGTCATTACCTTTGGGACATCAGGGGCGGATTCGTTCCATACCTCTGTTCCATCCACTAGGAGTGAGAATGCCCCTGGGTATGAGGTAATCTCAGATCCGGTGTGGTCCGACAGTCTGACAAGGACTTCTGATACACTGCCTTTAGGAGATGGGCTCATCGTGTAGTTGAATTGTATGTAGCTCTTTATTCCATGCTCATCCACTACAGTAGATTCATCTCTGGCAAACAACTGATCGGCCAGATACTGATACCTTACTTCAACTAGGCCAGCAGGAATGGGGACATCGGAGTCTAAGAATGACCAATTCAAAGAAAACTGGCCTGGTGAGGAGAGCCAATCAGAATCATTGAGATACCAGCTAGCAAGGGTGATAAATGGTGCATTGGTACCTGATCTTCTCATCTGAAATTCCAGAGTCCCATTGAGGGCCTCAGGCGTCTCAGATTTGCTTAGAGCCGTCCCATTGAGGTAGATAGGCCTGTTAATTTCCAGAATAGTATTATTCAGTCCTTCTCCTTCTAGTGTGATCGTTAAATTCGGGGCCTGGGTTAGGTTTAGATTAAATGACTTAGAAGTTGGTCTAATATGGTAAATTGGGCTTGTAGCGTTGTTCAGGTCATATTGGTGCCATCCGACGTAATCAATCGTTGCGGCTACAAGGCCCTCTTGCTCACTCTCGTTAATTGAGACGGAGAACTCGAAGTAACCACCTGGCCCCACACTTGAGATAAGACTCACTGGGCCATCCTGAACTGTCGTGTAGTTCATTATGACCTGCATAGAATCTATTAGCGAAACATCATTATACGGAGCATTCTCCAGGGTCATTAAGCCCGATATTGTGGTGTTTACACCGATACCTAACTTGGGTTCTACGATTGGTTGTGGCTCAGTGATGTTGATTGAGATATCATCCGAGATATTCAAATCCCAGTTGGAGTAGATTCCTTGAAATCCTACATAACCCAACGCTTTTGTTAGTACCACTAGGGAAGCATTGCCTGGATCTACAGCTTCTGACGGTAGTCCTGTGATGTTAAATGAGCCATTTGCGTCGGTTACGGTAGAGCCAATAAAGTGCTCAGAAGATGCTGCGATTCCCGGAATTAACGAAGTCATATTTGATTTGACCAGATACATTTCCACGGTTACCCCGTCAACAGCTGTCTGGTTATCTGAGAATCTCAGAGTACCATTCATCCATATTGAGTCCCCTGCCAAGTCCCTGTCGACCGATAATGGCCCCCAGGTCTCGTCCGATACCTCAACTATGGACATGGGTGGGCAAGCCTCGAAAGGTATCCAGCCAAGATCCGCATCACCTAGGTTCTGATTGGTCTGCAGGTGTACTTCCACCCATGATGTGAAATCCTTCCCGTATACTTCGAATGCTTCTCCATTCCAGTAGCCGCCTGAGAACCCTGTGACCTTTCTGGATGGTATGTCGACGGTTCTGAGCATGACTGCAAACAAGGAAGAGAATTGATCACAGCTTCCCTCAAATGAATTATTAAGCATCCAATAGGCTAAATCTCCTTCATCCTCAACCATATCAGGGACTTCAGTACCATTGTTATTCCTTAGGAATGTGAATGTATCATTTCCGTTAGTCAAGAAGTTCGCGATGGCCGAAACTTTGTCCCATGCTGAGAGTGCGCCTGAATCATTTATGACGGATTGAGTGATACCAGTTACGAGTTCCTGAGCACCTCCCCTATCAGTAAACTCTCGTGGCAGGTCTGTGGCATAGTCGGTGCCGGTGAATGCTGTGGTGTTCTCTCGTATCGCCTGAGTGATTGTCACTTGAGGAGTGGTTATGAAAACCGTATCAACGGAGGATCCATCAACCAAGACGTCTCTCGTGAAGTTTGAGAAATTCAGTCCTGCTGTTGGGTCAATCCATCCTGTGAAATTGACCGTATTGTGAGGGAGGATCAGTTCCTCGCCCGTATCAGCCACACCGGGACCCTCGTATTGAATCTCCCATCCCATGAGTGTCGAATTATCCCAGAATTGCTGGTCAGCCACCCCTTGTGTGGTCGAGAAATCTGTTGACATTTGGGTATTTCCAACCAGAGTAGTATTAACACCCCAGGAAATTCTTGTATAATGGTCATAGGTATGCCACCTCCAATATATCTTGTTTGTTGAGTCCAGAATAGAGGATTGGGTAGTGGCTAAGAGGTACATGGAGTTTTGTGAAATGTCATCGGATGGGTCCCATGGGTCCCCTGCTGAGCCTTCGCACTGTCCGTCCCAGAACTCGGAAGTGCACTCCTGGCCATCGGGAATTCCCCCTCCGTCGGTATCGGGGTCTCTCCAGTCGGTTCCTGTTGAGTTTTCAATAGTGTCAGGTATGCCATCTCCATCGGTATCCACTGGATTTCTATCGTCATTGGGATTATCCTGTGGGTTCGTTCCGTCCAGATACTCTTGGAAGTCTGTAACGCCCCCATTGTCTGTATCAGATTCATTCCATAGAGTGAAGTACGTGTCATTCGTGAAGTTACCTCCCATCCCCGGGAAGATAACCACGCACCCCGTAGTGTTCTCGAAGTAGTTGTTCAAACCGTCACCATCGGTGTCAAGTAAATTTTCACATGGTTCCAATGGGTCCGTTCCATTCAAAATCTCGTCTAAATCATCTACGCCATCGGAGTCCGTATCGACCAAATTCGGATTGGTTGGGAAACCCCATGTGGCCAGGTATTCCTCCCAATCCGCCAGTCCATCTCCATCTGAATCAGAGTAGTCGTCGTCACAAATAGGATCGTTCACCGCACCCACTGATGCGTCCCAACACCATGAGAAGTTTGTAAAGAGGACTGTAGAGGTGTTAGCTGGAAGGTCGGTATCGACATTCCTCAGAACTCCGATGTCCACTGATTCGTACCTGAAGTCAACCAGAGTACCGTTTGATTGAACGTAGTATGCCATGGGGGCATCATTTTGCCTCCAATCTATCGGGGATTGATCTAAATCCGCAGTGGAGTTGAGTGTTAGTGCTGACGTTACGGCGTCCCAGGCGAGTATCTGAAGTGTCAAGGTCTGTTCTGAAAGGCACGGGTTTGAGTTGTGGAAAGGTAGGAGCTCGTCTCCGTCTGAAACTCCTCCCCCATCAGTATCGAAAACGTTCCATAGGGTGCACGTCATATTCTCTTCCCAATTTTGGATACCATCTCCGTCGAAGTCGCCTGAATCTTCTATCCTAGTGGGGTCAGTCTCATTCATGTCAACGATCCCATTACCGTTGAGATCCTCTTCCCCGTCATCGAATTGGTCCCCATCTGTGTTATTATTTCTAGGGTCACTGGCCTGTGGAGGGTCCCCATACTGGCCCAGAACCTCTATGCCATCCTCTATTCCGTCGGAGTCAGTATCAACTGATGTCGGGTCAGTGAGGAGGATAAGTGCCTCGTAGGAGTCGTTGAGACCATCCCCGTCTGTGTCATTTGACTGGGGGTCTGTTGAGGTTATTCCATCGACCTCAGCAGTAAGGAATTCACAACCACCTGGCCCCAAGGACAATACGGGATTGCATGGGGTTTCAGTGGCAGTCATTGCAAGAGGGCCCGGTCGGAAATATTGTGTAGGAGGCGTAGTTGTGCCGTTCCTAGTACCCCATGCGGGGTTTACATACTCCTTGATGTTGATTAGTCCATCGCCGTCTGGATCTCCGAAGGTTCCGTCCTGGTTGCTGTTTGACGTGGGGTCCAAGCCGTTTGCCGCCTCCCAGCCATCCGGCATACCATCTCCATCGGTATCCCATCCATCCGGATCCTCGTCGATTAGACCATCGCCATCGTCATCGTCACTCGAACAATCCGAGTCTCCGTCACCATCACCGTCGAAGTTGTCGACCATTCCGTCTTTGTCATCATCAAACGTGTTGAAGCATACATTCCCCCTGGGGTCCTCATCTGCACCATCTGAGTTGAGTCCCTGGATTAGTTGCATTGCGCTCTCCTCGTCCCAATCTCTCACTGGTACTGTACCGTTCCACCAAACTCCGTTATCCAGAACGTTTGGGGTTGATGAAAGATCCCAACCGGTGGGAATGGAGTATTGATACTCATTGAGGTTACTAAAAGCGTCACCATCTGGATCGCCCGTTGAGCCGTTGTCTCCATTGGGAGACAGTGGGTTCAGCCCATATTGCCATTCCCACCCGTCAGGAAGGCCGTCATTATCGGAATCCCAGTCCTGAGGTTGTGTATTAATGTAAAATTCTAACCCGTATGAAAGTCCATCGCCATCCTGGTCAGAGGACGCCAGAGCCTCCCACGCACTGAATTCCAAAGCGGAATATGATGAGAGAAGCATTAAGGCGGAGAATAGGATTGCTGAGCGCCTTTTGGTGATTACAGAGTTGTCTTGGGACCGTCCTCCTGCATTGCGCACGCTACTCACCAAACTGATTGGCAGAAAGTAGGGCACTTAAGAGGAATGGAGCGCCGTTCGGACATTGCCTCAACAAGCTTAGACTAGTTCGATGTCATCGTCGTCGTAGGCTATATCCTCTACCTCGGGCTCTTCTACAGTAAGAACTGGCGCGGGAATGTCGTCTTGGTCCTCAATGTCCTCCTCGGAGTCGTCTGATATGGCCTCCAAGTAGGCCATGTGTGACTTCCACCTTCTCCGATTTAGAGCCGATTGCGTTCCTGCTATCAATAACATGAATGCTATTATTCCGACTACATACGTGGAAATCCGTGGGTAGGTGAATTCGTTCACTAGGCGCTCTACCAGAGAGTCTATGCCCACAGTCATGACCACTGATGTTTTTGCTGTCAATTCATCTGGCCAGCTTTGATCAGTATCGAAGGGCGTGGCAGATACCTCTATTCTTGATGTATCACCATTATTTGAGGAAGCTGGCACTGACACCTCAAGAACGAAAGTAACTTCGTCAAATGGATCTAAAATAATGAGTACTGAGTTGGAAGGTCCATCTATTTCCACACTCCATCCTGATGACTCAGATTCGGCCTCCAAGAGAATAGTTAGGGGACTGTTGCCCAGATTCTTCACTTTCATTTGAATCTCGACAGTATCTCCGGGAGAAAGCAGCCTATTTGGAGAAACTTGGACGATTTCCAATTTTGGATCGTCTGAGTCGATTTCGAATATCATTGGCAGATCGAAATATCTCGGGTCCGCGTCCGGGATATCCTCGACGATTCTTAAATAAACCGTATGATTGCCGAATTCTACCTGACTAGTGAGAGTCACCGTAACGAATACCTCAATTTGATCCCCCGGTGCCAAGGAGACTCTGGGTACAGCGTTGCCTGAATCGTCTTCAATTCTGAATTGCCATTGTCCATATGCGGCATTTCTTTCTGTATTCTCTTCCAGTGAGGCGGGATTTTGTATCCTCCACCATGTCGCTGATTCTCCTGATGACATTGTATTGGTAATTTTGGCTCTGAGTGTGACTTCTGATTTACCTGTTCCTGGAGAGCAGAGAGAAACTTCTATGTGGCCTAGGGGCGATCCGTCGCAATCGTATGAAACTTCAGCCCTGATACCGAATGTCCTCTGGATGGTGAAATCTATTGTAGAAGAGAGGTTGCTCTGCCCTGTGCTGACGACCTCTAACTCTATCGTTCCAATATCGGGGTCTAGCCTGTCAGAAGACGGTTTGACTAAAATCCTCAGAGTTTGTGTCTGATGCCTGTCCAGAAGTGCAGTGTGGTAGGTCCCATCCCCGTCGTCCTCGAGAATTCTTTCCCCGGTGTCATTGTCGTAAACTTGGATTATCGCCTTCGCTCTTTGTAAAACGTCGATTTTGAACTCATCCGCATCAAAACCTGTATTGAAGATCTCCATAAGAAACGGCGTAAATTGATTGTAATCGACATAGCTGTTTGCTGAAGCATCAAAGTCATCCGGTCTAGAAGAGTTCGCAACGGCGATTTCATGGTCTTCGGACCATATTGACACTTGGGGTGGCTGGAAAACATCCATCTTCTCTAGGTCTATCTGCAATGTATCCTGGTGGACTACTTGCAGCACTCCATCGACTTCTGCCTCGGCTACAGCCCTGATGTCGATTGAGCTGGGGGCACCGGTTAGGTCCTCTGGAGCAGTGAGTGTCAAAATTGGGTTTAATATGTCTCCTCCCGAATTGAGTGTGTAACCTCCGGGAGAGTCGAATTCAATGAGCCATGAGCTTGGGAAATTTGTCAATACTTCAAGATCCACATCCATTGACTTGGTCGAATCTCCTCTGTGCACCATTTGTAGAGGAACAGCGGTTGTTTGTTCAGGAGCTATGTACTCTGTCGATCTATCATTTCGGTGTTTGAGCGCGACTCCCCACTGTTCCATTATAACAGGCTCATGCTCCACAATAACACTATTTCCCTGTATATCGGACACCTCTAGTTCGACTGTATACTCGCCGGATGGAATACCACTTGGGTAAGACCAAAGGTATTCTCCAAAAATACCCTGACTAGTATCTTCGATGTCTTCGTCATCCTCATCAATAACGTGATCTATTCTGTAAGCACCATTGGGGTCCCTCATCAAGAGCCTCACTGAATCAACATCATACCTTCCGAAACTGCTCTTTACATCAAATGAGAACTGCATCACCCTCTCTGAAAGAATGTCATTTGGATACCAGTCTAGTTCAGGCCCCTCGGCTAGCTCAGCACCCTCTCTCTGGAGGAGAACAAGGCTGTTTGCTATCGCATTTGCCTCTATCTCTATAGTGCTAAATCTTTCGTCACCATCGATTTCATTCCACGCGACCTCTGCCTCACAACTGGTTCCGCCGCCCCAAGGACTTCCTCCTCCTCCTTCGCAACCAGACATGTCTGCATCAATAATTAATTCCAATCTCTCGTCTTTGTCGATAGTGAAAGTCTCGCCGCTTCCGATGTCTATCTCAAAGGTCTCATGATCAAAGCTACAACTTTGAGTCAACCCGGGATTGCAGGCCTCGGAGGACCATGATGCAGAACCAACTTGTGAGCCGGATGCTTTCAGAGTAATTGTCCAGTCAACAGTCGCTGTATCCGGGCCGGTTGATCTCAAGAAAATACCAATCGGGAGATAATATGAACCAGACCCAGAACCGTGGTTTGGCCTTCCAGCCACCTCTAAACTGGAGAGCATTGGACTCGTCCTGAATTCCACACTATTGCTCAAGGCGCTCATTGACTCTTGACCTCCTGACTCTGGAACCTGAGTAGTGATGAACCCATCGCCTCCTGCAGAGGAGTTTTGAGAAGCTATGTACATGGTATACAAATTCATTTGTACATCACTTGATGAGTTGAATTTGGTACCATCTACCAACTCCAGATCCGAGACAGCAGTGACCCAGGAAGAGGTCATGAAAAGGAGGCTGAGCACCAATGCTGACGCGAATCGCCCATGGACAGAGTTCGCTGTACTCCTCTCTTGCACGATTAACCGCCGACACAAGTGGCGTTAAAGCGTTCGTGCGCGCTGGGCAGCATATACGTCAATTGTGCAGTTCGTCAATGTGGCTCAATCTGAGGCTTTCTTGCGCTCTATTCAAGGAGTATGGCCCCCTCCTAGCAACCTGCAGAGGTACCCGAGCTGGTCAAAGGGGCCGGACTTAAGCTCCGGTGCAAAGTGCTTCGCAGGTTCAAATCCTGCCCTCTGCACCATCATCTTTCCCTTGTCATTTGGCAGCCAAAGACACCATTTTCATCAAGGATATCAACCTTTGAGATCTTGACTGTCGCACTAGATACTTGGGAGGGAATCATCAGCTTTTCAAGAATCTTTGAGCATAGTGATTCCAACAATGAGTATCTGCCATCGCTGATTGAGGATTCAAGAGACTCTAGTAGGTACTCATAATCCAAAACATGACTTATTTCATCGATAAATGGGGCTTCTGCACCGGGTATGGATACTTCCAAATCGAAACGTAGACTTTGTGGGCGACCTATCTCATAATCGTGTATTCCTATGTCTACATCCCTCATTAGATCCCTGAGGAAAATCGTAGTTTTTCCCGAGCTGTAAGTTGTCCCCGTTTCTTGGGAGCCACTACTGGGCGCACTCATCTTAGTCCTCCGTCTCGAACACTACATCCCTAGAACGAGCCAAGAATCTCTCCCCTGAATCAACATAGATAATTTGTCCGGTGACCGAATTTGCTGTCATGAGATAATTCACAGCATCTGCTATATCCCCCGGAGAAGGACCAGATTGCAAAGGGGATTGGGATTGCGCTTTCTTGAAGCCCTCGGGAGTCTGTTCCGGGCTTGGGAGGGTGTGCCCGGGGGCCACTGCGTTAACCCTGACACTTGGACAGAGGCTTCTTGCCAGTGTCTCTGTCATGCCTGCCATGGCATACCTAGAAGCCGTGTAAGAGAGGTAGTCTGGATTCGGCTGAGAGATTTTCTGGTCTAATATGTTGACTACCGATCCGACACAACCAGACGGCATGTTTCGATGCAATTCCGAAATCATCAACAGAGGGACTAGGGCATTGACATGCATGTGGCTATCCCAGGATTGCTTGGACAAACTATCTATGTCATCGAACGAAAATAGCGATGCGTTGTTAACGATGCCAGTTACATCCCCCATGGAGTCTCTGATTTCTGAGAATAGGTCCCTTACCATGGATACATCCGAAAGATCTCCTGAAAATGATTGGGCATTGCCACCGTTTGAGGTAATTTTTTCGACCAATGAGTTTGCTTCATTTGACGAGGAGTTATAGTGAACTGCCACGCTAAATCCATCTTTGGCTAGATTCAAGCAAATCTCTCTTCCAATCCTTACAGCGCCCCCTGTAACTAGGATCACTCCCCCATCCATGCCCTTCGGAGGTGTTTCTTGCCTATTACGGGTTGTATTTTACGGCCCCAAAGGGGCCGATGAGAACGATTAACTTCGATACTCTACCCGGAGCTTTGATGGCGACTCGTTTACCCACCGTCGGAGAGGAGGTTAACGGGCCCAGTTCATGCTCAACTAGTCAATCATCTGAACGACTGAAAAAAACCAGCGGAGGAAGAAAAAGGCTCCCAGGATGGTTCAAGACCAGTCTCCCAGTGGGAAAGTCGCAGAATAGATACAACTCAACCATGAACAGTGTGAAGGAGAATGGGCTCCATACTGTTTGCGAAGAAGCCCGATGTCCAAACATCCATGATTGTTGGGGTAGGGGGACTGCCACTTTCATGATAGCTGGTGATGTCTGTACCCGTGGATGCAGGTTCTGCGCGGTTGATACGGCCAAGAATCCACCTCCCTTGAATCCTGACGAACCGGATGATTTGGCATCTGCTATCGAAAAAATGGGGATTGAGCATGCTGTGATAACCGTGGTAAACAGAGACGATCTTGATGACGGAGGAGCTTCACACTACAGAGAATGCATTATGGCAGTGCATGATAGATGTCCCGAGGTTGGAATTGAGATTCTTTGTTCGGATTTGGATGGGAATCTGGACTCCCTCCGAACTCTTCTGGAGGGGTTGCCGATCCGTGTGTTCGCGCACAATGTTGAATGTGTTCCTCGCCTGGACGGTCATGTAAGGGATAGGAGGGCTTCATTTTCACAATCACTTGGAATTTTGGCTGAAGCCAAAAAAATCCGCCCTGACCTCAAAACTAAGACCAGCATTATGGTTGGCTTGGGAGAGACTGATTCAGAAGTAGTTGACGCCATGAGAGAAATCAGATCCTGTGGCGTTGACATGATTACTCTAGGTCAATATCTACAACCGGGAGGAAGACACATACCCGTGGAAAGGTTTCCAGAGCCCTCTAAATTTGCTGATTGGGATAGAGAGGCCAGAGAAATGGGGTTCTCTGCTGTAGCAAGTGGCCCGCTGGTTAGGTCTAGCTACAGGGCTGGACTACTTTGGGAGGAGTCGACTGGTTCAGATCCAGTAGTGACTAGAGAGTCAACTGGTTCGGCGGTCAGTCACCTGACTTTCCCCCGCAGTCATGGAGGCCAAACAATATGAGCAAGTGGAGGGTGTGTGCATCATGAGCGGAGAGCAGGGAGCGGATCCACTGTACGTACCTGATGCCCCGCACAGGCCGGGAGATGAGGCTGATTTCGTTGAATGGCCTTGGTCTCCGGGCGATGTTGGAAGGCCTGAAATCGACTGTGAAGCATCCGAGACAGTAGATTTGGCGGAGGGTTTGGTCCGAGTACTAGGTGATGATAACAAATCATCCGGCGACTGGGACCCGAAACTAGACCCTGAAGTTCTAATTCAAGGCTTGGAGCATATGATGAGGCTTCGGATATTTGATGATAGAATGATGAAGATGCAGAGGACTGGAAAGCTCTCTTTCTATATGCGTTCATTTGGAGAGGAAGCGGTTGCTATCGCTCAAACAATGGCCCTTGAAGAACGGGACTGGCTGTTTCCGACCTACAGGCAGCCCGGCGCACAATTTGTCAGGAACAGGGACATGGTCAGCATGATTTGTCATTGCATAGGAAACGAGATGGACAATGTCAAGGGCAGGCAGATGCCAGTTCACTACACGTACAAGGAGGGGCGTTTCATCTCTGTCTCCAGTCCCGTTGGAACCCAGTTCAGTCAGGCAGTTGGCGTTGCCCTTGCGTCGAACTACAAGGGGTTGGATGAAGTCACAATTACTTGGATAGGGGATGGTGCCAGTGCTGAAGGAGACTACCACTATGCATTGAATTTCGCAAGTATATTCCAAGCCCCAGTTATTCTCAATGTTGTCAATAATCAATGGGCAATTTCGACACACAAGAATTTTGCGAGTAAAAATGGAAATTTTGCAGTTAGAGGAATTCCATACGGAATACCCAGTATCAGAGTTGACGGAAATGATTTCCTGGCTCTATACTCAGTTACCTCTTGGGCCAGAGATCGAGCATCCAAGGGATTTGGCCCGACTCATATTGAAGTTCTCACATACCGAGCAGGGGCTCACAGCAGTAGTGACGACCCCTCCAGGTACAGGCCCTCTGATATTCACAATCACTGGCCTGGTGGCGATCCGATATCGCGTTTATCCGAACATCTCAAAGAAATAGGAAAGTGGTCTGACAAACAGCATGAGGAACTTTCTGAAAGGATAGATTCGGAGGTCATGACTGCATACAAGGAGGCTGTCAAGTTTGGGGACCTCGCTAACGGACCTTACCCCTCTTCAGATGCAATATTTACCGAAGTGTACGAAGAGCCTCCTTGGCACCTAATGGAACAGTGGGATGAAATGAAGAGATGGAGGGATTCGTAATGCCTAACATGAATATGGTGGAAGCCGTGAATAGTGCTATCGATACCATGCTTTCTAGAGATAAGGACGTCATAATGTTTGGTGAAGACGTCGGATACTTTGGTGGCGTTTTCAGAACGTCTGATGGACTCCAAGAAAGGCACGGAAAACACAGGGTTTTCGATTCCCCACTATCGGAAGGAGGGATTGCCGCGACAGCTTTTGGGATGGGCATCAACGGGCTTAGGCCTGTAATAGAGATTCAGTTTGCGGATTATATTTTCCCTGCATATGATCAAATTGTGAATGAAATGGCGAAAATAAGACATAGATCAGGTGGAGAATTCTGGTGCCCGGTCACCATCAGGACCCCAGCGGGAGGAGGAATTAGAGGTGGCCATCACCATTCTCAATCTCCGGAGTCACAGTTTACTCATACGCCAGGACTGAAAGTAGTTTATTGCTCAACACCATACAATGCCAAAGGTCTACTTATTAGCGCAATTGAGGACAACGACCCTGTAATCTTCTTCGAGCCTAAGAGATGCTACAGAGGCCCTTTCTACGGGGACCCACACAATGTACCAACCTGGTCTGACCACCCAGAAGCCGAGGTTCCAGAATCGCACTACAAGATCCCCCTTGGCGATGCAAGGTTAGCTATTGAGGGCGATGGTTGCACAGTCATATCATGGGGGGCAATGGTCCATGTTTGTGAACAGGCAATAAAAGATAGTGGTGTTTCTTGTGACTTAATCGATCTACAAACATTAGTTCCCTGGGATGTGGAAACAGTTGTAAAATCTGTAACCAAAACGGGAAGGTGTGTGATAGTTCATGAAGCCCCTAAAACAAGTGGTTTTGGGGCTGAAATGGCGGCTTCTATTCAAGAAAGGTGTTTCTGGAATCTGGAATCCCCTATTGAGAGGGTTACAGGTTGGGATACCCCGTTCCCACATACAACTGAATGGGATTATATGCCCGGACCTGACAGAGTCATCGAAGCGATAGTGAGGACACAGGAGAATTGACATGGCAATTTATGAATTCAAGTTACCCGATATTGGAGAAGGCGTAGTCGAGGGAGAGGTAGTCACATGGCATGTTTCGGTCGGAGACACTGTCTCGGAGGACGACGCTGTAGTGGACGTCATGACAGACAAGGCCACGGTTACCATACCGTCCCCAACAGATGGAACGGTAGTGTCCCTGAACGGGGAAGTTGGAGACATGATTGCAGTTGGCTCAGTATTAATTGAGTTTGAGACAATAGAAGGGGGCACCGTTCCCGGTAATACAGTTGAGGACGTGCCCGTAGAAATGGAAGACACGCCAGTGGAGACAGCACCTCCTAGGGAAGAAGAAAGAAAGCCAGAGTTAGAGAAGCCCTCCAGAAAAACAATAACTCCTGCTCCTCAAATTGCCCCGGTTATTCCCAAGGGTACTGGGGGGCCCATTTTGGCTAGTCCTGCAGTGAGAAAGAGGGCAAGAGAGGCGGGAATAAATCTCGGTACTCTCAGCGGAAGTGGTCCTGCTGGTAGAATAAGACATGCCGACATTGACGCGTTCGTGGCGGGCGGAGGAGCTGTCATGGGAGCCCCTCCGTCCGCTTATTCAATCAAAAGGAGCGGGGTTAACGAGGTCAAGATTGTGGGTTTGAGGAGAAAAATTTCCGAACAGATGGTCAAGAGTGCCTTCTCGATACCACATTTCTCGTATTTCGAAGAGGTGGATGTTACTGAGCTAGAGTCACTGAGACGTGTGCTTAACTCTAGTAGGTCCGAAGATCAACCCAAACTAACCTACCTTCCGTTCATAATGATGGCACTGGCTAAGATAATGCCCGAGCACCCAGAATGTAATGGGCATTTTTATGATGGGGATGGAGTCGTTCATCGGCATGAGGCCGTACACATTGGCATAGCGACGCAGACTGATAGGGGACTTTACGTCCCGGTTGTCAAGAATGTTGAGGCTATGGATGTCTGGCAGGCCGCTAGTGATTTAATTAGAGTCTCAGGAGATGCCAGAGCAGGTACCTCAAGTTTGGATGACCTGACAGGTTCTACCTTCACAATAACCAGCTTAGGCAAGGATGGCGGACTTGGTGCAACGCCAATCATTAACCATCCTGAAATGGCGATTCTGGGAGTACACAAAGCCAGAGAAAAGCCCGTTGTCCAGAATGGTCAGATTGTGGTAAGGAGAATCATGAATCTATCCAGCTCATTCGACCACCGAGTAATTGATGGTGCCGATGGGGCAAGGTTGATACAGCACCTCAAAAGGATGTTAGAGCATCCTGCAATGATTTTCATGTAGGGTTGAATATGGCTGAAGTTAGGAAATGTCAGGTATTGGTAGTAGGGGCTGGTCCCGGCGGGTATGTTGCTGGGATTAGGTCTGGACAATTGGGATTGGACACCATTGTTGTAGAAGGAGACAAGGCTGGAGGTACCTGTCTGATTAGAGGGTGCATTCCCAGTAAGGCGATGATACATGCCGCAGAGAGGTTTGAGTCAATCTCCATGCACAGTTCAGAGGATGGACACATGGGAATCTCCATTGACTCTTCGCCTCAGCTGAATATGGCATCACTAGTTTCTTGGAAGGATTCCATCGTTGACCGTCTTAACAAGGGTGTGGAGTCTTTACTGAAAGCTTCAGGAGTCGAACTAGTAAAAGGATGGGCAAATTTTACTGGACCCAAGAGATGCATTGTTACTTCCAACGATGGAGATGTTGAGATAGAAGCTGAAAATGTCATTATAGCCACTGGATCCTCTCACATTGACCTCCCTTTCATGCCATGTGATGAGGAGTTTATTCTATCATCAACCGGTGCTCTTGATCTAGATTCCCTTCCTTCCAAAGTTGCCATAGTCGGAGGGGGGTACATAGGATTGGAGCTTGGTTGCGCACTTTCTAAACTAGGATCGGAAGTAACCGTAGTCGAAGGAATGGATAGTATATTGGAAATTTTTGATAAGGAGCTTAGAAGACCACTTGAGCTATGGCTGAAAAAGCATGGAGTAGCTGTACATACTGGAGCTTTGGCCAGAGGCGCACAGATAAAGGGCAAAGGAGCCTCTAAGAAAGTTGAGCTATCCTATGAGAAGGAAGGTGAGCTTCAGACACTAAAGGTCGACAAGATTCTCGTAACGGTTGGCAGGAGGCCAAATACCAAAGACTGGGGGCTAGAGACAATGGGAGTTAGAATGGATCAATCTGGAAGATTCATCAGGACTGACAGGCAATGTAGAACAAATGTCCCAGGAGTTTACGCTATCGGAGATGTAGCTGGTGAGCCAATGCTCGCTCACAAAGCAAGTGCACAAGGAGAGATGGTCGCAGAGATAATCTCTGGCATGGCGAGGGAGTTTGATAAAGTTGCAATACCGGCCATAGTTTTCACGGAGCCTGAGATCGTGTCTGTCGGCCTGAGCCCCGATGAAGCAAGGGAGAGGGGGGAGGAGATAATAGTAGGAAAATTCCCCCTTGCCGCCAATGGAAGGGCGCTTACGTTGGAGGCCGAGAAAACTGGGGGCTTCATCAGAGTCGTTGCTAGAGGAAGTGATAATGTCATACTGGGAATTCAAGCTGTAGGGAGCCATGTTGCTGAGTTGCATGGAGAATTTGTACTGGCGTTAGAAATGGGCGCCCTGCTAGAGGACATATCGGGAACAGTCCATGCCCACCCGACAATGACAGAAGCATTCCACGAGAGTGTTCTGAAAACACTTGGACACGCTATTCATTCTGTTTGAGGTGTATCGTTGAAGGAAATTCACATACTCAATCTTGGGGTTATGAATTACTCGGCTGTATTTGATTTGATGAAGGAGCTCCAAAGGAAAAGGATAGATGGAGAGATATCGGATAAACTAATTTTTGTCGAACATGAGGAGGTCGTTACTCTGGGCCCCAAGGCCAAAAGAGAAAAGACCTCAGTAGACGACTATCCTACGTTCGAAACGGATCGGGGAGGAGGAGTTACTTGGCATGGGCCAGGCCAATTGGTTGTATACCCGATCATCAAGTGGGAAGGGGACATGCAGAACGTTAGAGCGATAACTGGAGCGTTGGAGGATTGGGCGGTTGCCGCCCTGGCGGATTGTGGAATTAGTTCCTACAAAGATGAGGCTATGCAAGGAGTTTGGGTCGATGGATACAAGGTTTGCTCGATAGGTCTGTCTTTTCTCAAGTGGGTAAGCAGGCATGGAATGTCAATTAACGTCGATACACCTGGTGATAGGGTCGAGGGTCTTTCAGGATGTGGCTTGGAAGAGGGTGTCCATACCAGCCTGAATAAGCTTGGATACAAACAAGACTTTGATGGTTTGACTTTAGATACCCAACGCATGCAGAAAGCGTTTATTTCCACATGTGAAATTGTTCTGAAAAGAAGACCAGTTTTAGAGTACCCTGGCGAGGAGGAATCATGATTCCCGAGAAAGGCGAGATGTTCAATCATTGGAGTTTGGATCGAAAGACCGTTTTTCTGAACCATGGATCATTCGGCGCAACCCCTGTTTCGGTTATGAAAGAACAGGACAGGATTAGAAGAGTGATGGAAAGTGATCCTGTTCACTTCGTAGAGAGGCTAAGCAATGAGATGTGGCAGGATTCTGTTTTGGAGCTGTCTAGATTCCTAAATGCCGACCCTGAGGGCATGTTATTCGTCGCTAATGCTACTACGGGGGTCAATACAATTCTTAGGTCACTTGACCTATCGGAAGGAGATGAGATAATCGTCCCAGATCACGCTTACCAAGCATGCAGAAATGCGATCGATTTTGTAACAAAAAGGTCAGGAGCTAAGACGGTTGTCGTTAAGATTCCGTTCATGATAGATGACGATTCTGATATTATCAACCCGATTATGTCTGCTATTAGCGAAAAAACAGTTCTGGCGATGATTGATACTGTGTCAAGTCCCACAGGAATTAGAATGCCATTTGAGAAGCTAGTAGAAATGATCCAAGAAACGGGAGTTGATGTTCTGGTAGACGCGGCACACGGCCCGGGAATTGTTCCTTTGGATGTGGATAAACTGAATGCTTCCTATATAACTGGTAACTGTCACAAATGGATTTGTACTCCAAAGGGCTCTGCATTCCTTCATATCAGGGAAGACAAAAGGGAAGGGGTAAAGCCACTTGTAATCGGACACGGCCACTCAAGTGAATTGGCGCCCAATGAAAAATTTAGGCTGGAATTCGATTGGACTGGCACTCGAGACCCAAGTCCGTGGCTGTGCATACCACATGCGATTGAGCATGTGGGTTCCATGGCCCCTGGAGGATGGACAGGGGTTATGGAAAGAAACCACAAGATGGCAATTTTCGGAAGGGACTTGTTGTGTGAAGTCCTAGATGTCACTCCCCCCACGCCCGATTACATGGTTTCCTCCATGTCATCTATTGAATTTCCCGGGAACGAAGATATCGTATCGATCCCGATTGATGGGGATCCAATACATAACCAACTTTATGATGATTACAGAATACAGGTTCCGGTAATTTCGTGGCCCAATCATAACAGTAAATATATCAGGATTTCAGCTCAGTTGTACAATAGCGAAGAAGAGTATGAATACCTTTCAGATTCATTGATTTCCATCCTAGGGCTCTAGGCAACTATTCAAGGGCAAGGTCATCAGCGTCGCATCATGCCTAGTGCGGTAGTGGCGGTGACGGGGGCGTCAGGGGCCCGGTACGGAGTTAGACTGATAGAGGAGTTGAGTAAGGCTGGATGGGAGATAGACCTAATCGTAAGTAAGGCTGGGGATATAAACCTTAAATTGGAGTGTGAAATTTCTTCAAAGGACTTAGCTAAAATTCCTGGGGTATCCTTGCATAAAAATGCGAATCTAGCCGCTCGTCCTGCATCAGGATCAGCTTTGTATGACGCGTATGTTATATGTCCCGCAAGCGGTACCACGATTGGGAAAATAGGTGCTGGTATATCGGATAATCTGTCCACACGAAGTGCGTTGGTGGCTATAAAAGAGAGAAGGAAACTGATATTGGTCCCAAGAGAAACTCCCGCTCCAACACCTCATCTTGAGGCAATGGCCAAATTGTCCTCCTGGGGAGTAGTTATTCTACCTGCAAATCCGGGTTTCTACAACTCGCCTGAGAGCATTGAAGATCTTGTAGATTTCGTGGTCGCACGAATTCTTGACCAGATGGGAGTCCAACATAACATTGGAAGACGTTGGACCGGCGACGAAGCTTCCCTAGGTTAATCCGCAAATAATCGAGCTAGTTCCGAATGGGTTCAATAATTAGTATGATCCAACAGCCCCATGGAAGACCCGAAACCTTGGTCTGACTATTCCGTTCCTGAACTGAAAGAGGCTTTAAGGACAAGGAGTATGCCGGTTTCCGGTAGAAAGGACGTGCTTATTGATCGTCTCGAAAACTCAGTTTTTGATGCGGTTATCATCGAAAAAAAACCTGAGGACGGGAAAATAGACTTTTTGGGAAGGGTTCGGAGTGTCCCACTGTCTACATTGATTGTTGTATCTGTATTGCTGGTCGGGGGATCCGGAGGGGCCATTATCTACAGTGATGAAATAATGGATTTGTTCAAAGGGGAGCCAGACTATGTTTTGTTGGAGTTCGATTACGCTATGACAAGGGACTATGCCCAAACCTTGGTGGATTTGGGACACCCGGAGTGGGAGGGCAGGATGTCAGGTACTGTCGAAGAGGAAAATACTGCGAACTCAATCAAGACTAATTTTACTTCAATGGGAATACCATCCACTATGGATGAATTTGACGTCAATATTTTCCAAATTGGCGAGGGGCCTGATCTCTCCATATGCATTCCTGGAGACATAGGCTCAATATTTGGCGGTCCCGCGCCGTGCTCAGCAGCAGATTTGAATCGTGAAATTATCCAATACACACACAGAGAGGACTATGTGATTCAAGGCTATAGCGGGTCGGTGGATATCTTCCACTCAGATAATGCTGAAATTATCGATCTCGGAAACGGAAGTGAAGATTCTGATTGGGCCTCTGCGGCGAGTAAGATTGCGATGATCTGGATAGAAGATGGGACAGACGGGAACACAGATTTACTGGAAAGAGCGTTGGCAAATGACGTGAATTCAATGATTACGGTTAACACCAAGGTGAATTGTGATGAATTGATAATGAATGATTGTGTCCCTTATTTCAAGGGTATAGACATCTCAAGATTTGACTTCATTCCGGATTCTTTTGGTTTCATAATGGTCTCTAAGAGTGTTGGGAATGCTATTTCTGAGAATGTCATTAGTGGCGACGGAAGATTACAGATGAGGGTCGATGTCGACAATCAGGCGATATCTACTATTCATGTCCCATGTGGAATTATTGAGGGCAAA
The DNA here is from genome assembly GCA_028283505.1 of Candidatus Poseidoniales archaeon. Lineage (GTDB taxonomy): Archaea > Thermoplasmatota > Poseidoniia > Poseidoniales > Thalassarchaeaceae > MGIIb-O5. Next base: position 37,821 of record JAPOFX010000006.1, on the reverse strand, counting down.
TCTGAGTCAGTGATTGTCATTGGGGCGCATCATGATACGGTATACAATGGAGCTGGTGCAGTGGATGACACATCTGGTGTCGCTACACTGCAAGAAATGGCTAGGCAGTTCTCAATTCTCCAATCCGAACTAGGAGACCCTGAATACACCATTTACTTCTGCACATGGGGAGGGGAAGAAGAAGGCCTCTGGGGGTCAAAAGAATGGGTTGACAAGTATCGAGGAATGTTATCCGAGGGTTTGCGATTACACATCAACATGGACATGAACCATGTCGACTTAGAGAGAAATAGTGGTTTAACAATTTATGGGAATAGTGCAAAGGATGTGGAAATTCTTAGAGGTATAAATTCTGAATTCTCCAAAGTCTATCCGGAATTGTCATCGAAGTACAATGTTAACGTGAACAGGCTTCCCTCTAGTTCTATGCCTTACAATTCGGACCATGCACCATTTGTGTACGAAATTGATAATAGGCCAGATGATGGTATAGATTACGGCAGGGCCGTGGTATGCTATGGTTCCGGATCTAGCGAGTATCACACGTATCTTGATAGAATGGATAGATTCAATGAAGAAAGCCTAGCTGTTTCTGGAATCCTTCTAGGGTCATTGGTCAGATACTTGTCCTACGGAGAAAGGACTTAGCCGCATTGGATGAGGGTTTGTCGGAAAACGAAACCGATATACGCTACCGGTCACTGGTGGGGGTATGGTCAAAATTGGAGACACCGCCCCCGCCTTTACACTAAAAACGACAGATAAGAGCGATGTTAGCCTCAGTGATTACTATGGAAAAAATGTTATTTTGGCATTCTATCCAGGGGCATTTACAGGTGTTTGCGACAAAGAAATATGCACTTTTCAGGACAACTTCAGCAAACTTAGTGAGTCAGGAACTGTAGTTATTGGAATTAGCGTAGACTCCCCGTGGGCAAATGCTGAGTTTGCTAGAAAATATAGCATTGATTTCCCACTCCTGTCAGATATTGATAGGAAGGTTGTACAAAGTTATGGCGCGTCTTTCGTGGGACTTGGAGGGATTGAGGGGTATGTAAGTGCGAATAGGGTCGTGTTCATTGTGGACAGCGAAGGAGTTATCCAATACCGTTGGGAAGCTGAAAATCCCGGGGTAGAGCCTAATTATGATGAGATATTGCAATTCGCATCATCAATGTAATGATTTTTCCCTTTGTTTTTATTGTCACTACATCTTCTCTGGGGACTGGATTCCTAGCAATCCCAGCCCGATAGAGATAGATCTAGCTGTCAAGTCGCATAATGCCAGCCTACTTTTCATTAGGGCCTCATCCTCTGTCTTCAGTATTGGACAAGCCTCGTAAAAACTCGCGAAAGCAGAGGAAGTTGAGTGGATATGAGTGCATAATTTGTGAGGGTGGAGTGTAGAAGATGCGTTATCGACGACCTCTGAGAAGTTCATGATACATCTGGCTAAGTTCAGCTCCTCCTCGGTTCCAATAATTACATTGGCGTCTTTTACGTCATCCCTGTCCATAATGGAAAGTGAAAATATTCTACATATCCTAGCATGTGAGTACTGCAGATATGGGGCGGTATTCCCTTCGAAGGACAGCATTTTTTCCCAGTCAAAGGTATAGTCCCTGGCTCTATCTGTCGATAAATCTGCATATTTCACTGCACCGATGCCTATCATCTTTGAGACTATCTCCTTTTCTTCCCCCTTTAAATCTGGATTCTTTAGGGAAATCAAGTCTTTGGCCCTTGATACAGCCTCCCTCAACAAGTCAACGAGCTTAACCGTATGACCTGCCCTACTCTTTAACATCTGGCCATCGGAGTCTAAAACTGATCCAAAGTTAACATGGGTAGCATTATGTCTACTTTGCATAAATCCTGCTCTTGATGCCACTTCGAAAACCATCTCGAAATGCTGTTTTTGAGGAGTGCCGACTACATACAGTAGGTCATCACAGGATAGTCTCTCGACACGATCGATAATACAAGCCAGATCGGAAGTGGAGTAATTGAAGCCTCCATCACCCTTTCTGATAATTACGGGGAGTGGTTCGCCCTTTCTGTTTACCCACTTTCCTCCCAGGTAAACAACACTGGCTCCATCGCTATTTTCCAATAACCCTGATTCATGAAGCCTCTCAGCTACCTGAGGGAGAAGATGCCTGTAGGCTGACTCCCCCATTAGGTCGTTATCCTCTAGAAGGACATCCAGCATCTGGTAAACCTCGTTGAAATAGGTCGTAGAGACACCGACTAATATTCCCCACAAACGCAAGGTATCGGCATCCTCGCCCTGTAGAAGTACAACCCTAGATCTTGACCGATCTGCAAAGACTTCATCACTGTCGAACTTAGATCTGGCTTCTTTGTAGAAGTGATCGAAATCTGATATCCCCTTCTCCAAAGCTAGATCTTCCTCTCCAATATCGATGAGATGCTCAATGAGCATTCCGAATGGAGTACCCCAGTCACCAATGTGATTCTCCCGGATAACGTTGTGACCCTTGAATTCGAGCATCCTGACTATAGAATCTCCAATGACAGTTGATCTCAAGTGGCCGACGTGCATCTCTTTGGCCACGTTTGGAGCTGAGTAGTCAACAACAATTTTTCTTGGGTCATCTTTGACCACTCCCAGCCTCTCATCTTGAAGAATTGCCATCATTTTGGATGAGAGCCATTCCGGATGAGCCTTGAGATTAACAAATCCATTAACTGATGATGTAAAGGCGATGCCCTCTAGGGAGGGAGAGATGAGACTGGATATTTCCTCGGAAACATTCACTGGGGACTTCTTTAGAAGTGCAGACAGGGAATGGCATGGCATTGCCACATCTGCCATCCTTGTGTCTGTAGCTGGCCCCAACAAACTCAGAATATGTTCATCCCCGATGCCCATATCAGAAACTGCCTCGAGAATTAAGGGGGCACATTCGTGGATTAGTTGTCTCATTTTTCACCTCATGAAATTGGGTACCTGAGTAGAGCGGCAATCCCCCCAAAGGCATCGAATAGAGTTGCCCCCTCCTCTGTATCCATGGAGATAAGTGTCACTGCCGCAGAAGTGTGACCTGCCAGAACGGTTAGTTCGTCGATGAGGTCCATCGACCTCTCAGAGTCCTCAATTACCTCCTCAGACGAACAGTTAGGGCACACTGGAATTTCGGACCTCCTGCTCTGAGTACCTTCCCATTCTCCTCCGCATTGTCTGCAAACCCATAACACTCTCCTTTTTCGAACATTTTCTGAGATAAGGAGCCTCTCCACGGCCCCTTGATCTAAGGCATTTCTAATCATCATTTCACCGTATGTAGCTTTGGGATGAGATTTCATTACCTCACTCAAGAATCTGTCAACTAATCTCCTCTCAGTATCCAATTCAATTTGATCCATCAGGCCACCCGCCCTCTGAACTAGTTCCCTCAGGCCACTCTCATTGGAGTACCCGACATCGAAGAATGGTTCTCTGATCAGTTTCTTGATTTCATGATGAAAATAATCATTTTTCACAACATAATCTTTGGTAGCTCCTGGTCCTCCTATGATTATCCCTTGCAAGTCATCTATCATTGGAAGCCAATATGAAGAAGCTCTTTCTGATGATTTTTTGAAAAACTTGTCTGCAGCTTCTTCGATCAGCCTCTCGAACCTCTGAGCTGATTGCCCCCCTCTTCCATGTTTTGAAGGAACTAAGGAAGTAACATGTTCTTGACAATGAAGCCTCTTGCCACTAGCTAATCCGTATGCTGCTTCGGACCTGTCGATTACAAACAGGCCATAAGCCGTTCTATCAATGAGCATTTCTTCCAGCTGACTGATTTCAAATGTTGAACCACATCTGTATCTGAAAGAGGTAAACGAGTCTGGAGGGTCGTCGATAACAATTGACATCAGTCTTGTCTTATTGTTTCCGACAATTACATGGCCTACAAACAGAGCTAGTCCCCTCTCACCGGGGGTTTTGTATCTGTTCAAAGTCGCTATAGCTGATTCTATGGCATCAGACACATGTTTCCTGGTTAATTTTGATTTGATGTTCGCGGCTTGACCTGCCTCATTGGATAACTGATGCCTAACGTCACTGATCATTCTATCGGGAGGAACTACAACAGAAACTAACTCCGTCCCCATGCCTTTCATCGAAGACAGGTCTTCGACGGCCTTCTTCAGGCGTAACCTCCTTTGCTGGGCTTCGATCTCGTCGGACATGGCAGGACCTCCAGTATAAGGCCGGAGGGGCAGCATTTCAACCCTTAGACTGCGGTTGGACGAAGGCATTGAAAGGGAGCGTCCTAGCTCAGTAGTCGATGACGACGGTGATTGTCGCACTCGGAGGGAGTCTGCTCCGTCCTGAGATTGAGGAAAGACACACTTGGCTGGAAGGCTTAGTATCTATAATCAGAGAAAGAGTGTCTATGAATGACCGGATCGGTGTTGTAGTCGGGGGTGGTGCTCCCGCAAGAGAAGGGATTGAGCTCGCAAGGCCCCTAATCAGCGAAGAGTCGCACCTAGACAAAATCGGCATTGCAGCTACAAGGCTTAATGCCACAATAATTAGGGAGTCTCTTTCAAATTCAGGCGTTCCAGTTTCTGGAACCATACCTAAAAGTATCGATGAAGCAGTTCTACTGCTTGAAGAGAGGCAAGTAGTGGTAATGGGAGGAACAAATCCCGGTCACACCACAGATGCCGTTGCCATTCGCTTCGCCATTGCATCAGATGCAAAAAAATGTATCATCGCGACAAACGTCCCCAGAGTTTTCGATGAGGATCCAAAACATAATCCAGAGGCTAAGTCATATGATTTCCTGACTCATCACCAGCTTCTTGAGATCATTGGTTCTTCGGAATATACCAAGGCAGGCGACTCCCAAATTGTCGACCCCGTCGGGGCAAGAGAGGCCCATGAGTCAGGAATGATATTGAATATTCTCGATGGAAGGAAAACGGAATTAATCAAAGAAGCGATAATTGGTGGGGACTTCAAGGGTACAGAAATAGGGGTGAGGAGTTCTTGAGCAGGGCGGATAGAATAGCGACCGCCGGTATGAGGACGGCTAAAGAGGCCCGTGAAGCGGCGAATAAGAGGAGGCGTTCTGAGAAAAAAAGAATCGCTAACAAATTGCTTGATGTTGAATCCCACAGGCATTGTGTAGTTTGCTGGAAACCAATTCCTCTGGATAGTGAACCAGCGGTCTGCAGTGATATTTCTTGCATTGAAAATAATAAAAAAAGGGAGTCCTCAAGGAAGAGATTGACAATAATGCTATACCTATTCCCGGGTATAGCGATTCTACTGATTTTTCTTCAGCTGATGACAGGCATGTAATAGGAGGGGGTGAGATTCAATGAACATGGTCAGAATTTTAGCATCGTTCCCATTTTTGGTTGGTGGCCTTTGCATCCTGATAACAATAGGTAGCCTTGTTGGTTTAGACATAGATAACTCGAGAACAGATGTGCCGATAGTTCCATGCTCTGACGAATCGGTAGGATGTATGGTCGGCATGACCACGGAAGATCTCGAGGTCCCCAACGCTTTCATCTTACTAGAAATTAGCATGGAACTAGAATGGGACGAGCCTGACAGGAGTTGGATTGGGGTGATTTCTGATTACCCAGAAGAATGCGAGCCTGATTCGAATGGACTCACTACGTGTACGTCAGATGATTTTGATTTCGTAGCTGGAGGCCCGAATTCGGAAGATGGTAGCTTCAAATTTATCCTAGATCCCGGAGAGTACCGCTTTGTTACTGCTGGAAAGGATGGCTCGACTTTAGATGAACAGTTGGTGACTATTAATCCCGAAATTCACCTTGCTAGTTTCGTTGAAATTATACTGTCGGCAATAGGATTCATACTATTATTGGGAGCTGGTGAGATGGCATTTCCCATTAGAAAATTGTGGAAAAGATTCAGAGATGCATAAATCGCCATAGATTGCTTGAATAACCTGTTCCCATTCCAAGCACCATGACTGACCGCTGTCCGGGGTGTGGATCGAAATTGGATATCGGAGGACTTCCAATATCCATAGGAGGTTACGACATGTACTGCACTACATGTGGGAATATTTGGCACATCAACTAGTCCAGGTCACTTCTCGGCCAATCCTCAGGTAGATTCAGTGGATCCGATATATGGTCGGCTCCGATCATTTCAACCAGAGTTCGCCTCAATTCCTCTATGCCTTCTCCTGTTATCGAGCTGACTCCGAATTTATTTTCCAGGCCCTCCTTTTCATGTAAGTCAGACTTGCTGTGAACTATTATTTTCGGTCTCTCTGAAATTAAGCCGGTGACTTCTTCGAGAAGATTCATTTGCTCTTCCAGAGATGTTGTTGCATTGGCAGTTGAATCAATCAGAAATACAAGTACATCTCCAATATTCTCCAGAGCTGCGATTGCTTGCATCTCGATATTATTCCTCTTGGACATGGGGCGATCAAGCAGACCCGGGGTGTCTACCATCTGATATTTCCTCCTTCTGTGAATAAAATGTCCCAGATGTAGTTGTTTTGTTGTAAATGGGTAAGCAGCAATCTCTGGCTCACCACTGGAAAGAGAGGAAATTAATGCGGACTTGCCGACATTCGGAGAACCTGCAACAACTATGCATGGTTCTGAAGAGTCTATTGATGGTAGTTTTCTAAGTGTATCCCTGGCCTCTCCAAGCCAATCAATCTCCGGCGATATCTGATCGATGATTGATGAAAATCTACCGTAAGCGGCTCTCCTGGCCTGATGAAAACCATCTATGTCCCTAAGTCTGAGAATCTTCCTCTGGGTCTCGCCTGCAATAGACCTGACTCTTTCCGCTCCCCATTGAATCGTACCAAGGCATTTGCGATAATTATCACTTCCCACAGCTGCGTCAACCAAGGCTTGATCAAAATCAGAGAGGGCGTTGAGGCTGGGCCATCTTTCGACATAGGCAACTAGGGTCGAGTCTATGATTGAAGCCGCTGATTGGACCATTTTATTCATCTGCTTACGCACTCTGTGGTATTTGTCCGGGTCTTCAACAAGATCTGACTGTTTACTGGCTTTCCTGAAGGCTTTATCTAGAATCTCGTCTGTCTTCAAGACAGTCGGTATTTTCCTCCACTCTACTGATGCCATGTGTCTCTCTGACTTCACGGCCAGTTCATTCCTATTGAAGTCAATAGACGGAAGTTGGGTTGTTTTTCAAATCAAGGCCTTTTTCTACATGCCCCCCGTACGACGACTAATGGCAGACATCAAGGGCACACTTCCAGATTGGGCAATAAGGATTTACGAGGCTCATGGATCCCCTGAATTGGATGATATTCAGGATGTTTTCCATGGTCCTCTGTCAGGACGTAGTACTGGACTGAGAAAGGATGACCTAGTTGAGATATTGATTGACTCAAGGGCACTGTCCTCAGATAGTGAGACAATAGCCAAGGGGATGCTAATCGGAACCACAAGAAACGCAGTAGAGATTGTTGATGAAAAAGGCAGGTTTAGATCAATAGCAAGGGATGTGATCGTGGAAGTTAGATTAATTGCTCACATGAGGGTACCGTATATTGAGGACCGGGAAATGATGACATTTGAGAAAGAGGACATGCGTCGCAGATCGAGTATGTTGGAAAAGGCTGAACAGTTAGCCGATGGTGGGATAGACAGCCACCTATGGGGTTGAGATAATGACAGGCGGACTAGAAGGAAAAAAATGCATACCTTGCGAGGGAGGAGTACCTCCTCTGAGTGAAAAAGAAAGTAACAATTTGTTGGATAAAATAAATGATGGCTGGCAACTAATTGACAATCATCATATTGAAAGAATTTGGAAATTTAGTGATTTTCAAAAAGCTCTTAATTTCGTAAATATGGCCGGAGCGATATGTGAAGAAGAAAATCATCACGCCGATTTTGAAATCGGATGGGGACGTGCAAAGGCATTAATTTGGACCCACAAGATAGATGGCTTGACTGAATCGGATTTTATCCTGGCGGCGAAACTAGACTCATTGGGATAGGAATTTTCATGAATGAGGCCCAAGAAGTTCTTAACAGTAGAAGAACTATCTACAAATTCAGCGAAAAACAGATTGATTGCTCCGAATTAGAGCTTGCTTTTCAAGCGGCAGACAACGCCCCATGTCATAAGAAAACCTACCCTTGGAAGTACTACGTGGTGGGAAGGAAGACAAGAGAAATGTTGTTACCGACTGTAATCTCCCTATGCCGAAAAAAGGAGGGAAGTAAGGGAAATCTCGCAAGCAAGAATTCCGAATCCAGGGCGATTTCCAAAATCATGGATGTACCTGTGATAATTGCAGTGACGACAAAACTCACTCCAGGGGATGAATTCAGAGAGGAGGAGGATTACGCTGCTACGGTGTGCTCCTTGCATAATCTTGTTTTGTGCCTCTGGAGCAGGGGGATTGGCTCACAATGGAGTACTGGTGGAATAACAAGGCACCAATCTACTTACAAAAATCTTGGAATTTCTGAAACTCAAGAAAGAATTATTGGATTTGTCAAGGTTGGATATCCGGAGTCCATTCCCGAAAAGAAAAAAGGTGACGCCCGTGAGATTGCGAATTATCTTCCATGAGGCTATCATATGAAGAAGGTAATCTACCCAAGGGCAGGGGGTGTTGACTCAATAGAAATAATCGATGAGGAGGACCCAGTTGCCTCTGAAGGGGAAGTTGTAGTTAGAATCCACAGGGCTGGCATAAATTTTGCAGACTTGATGATGAGACAGGGACTTTATGGTTCCAACCCGGATTATCCTTTCACACCCGGGTACGAAGCATCAGGAGTAGTTTCTGAAATTGGTAAGGGAGTTAATGGTTTGAAAGAGGGGGACCGCGTATTAGCTATGACCGGATTCGGGGGTTATTCTGAGAAAGTATCCATTGACTCTTCCAGGGTGTTCAAGTTACCTGACTCCGTCACGTTTGATCAGGCTGCCGCCATACCCGTCACCTACGGTACTGCATATCACATGCTTTTTCATCTTGGAAGAATTTGCCCAGGGGATACTGTTCTAGTACATCATGCCGCGGGTGGAGTAGGAACTGCCGTGGCGCAATTAAGTAGAGTGGCGGGGGCATCGTTGGTAATTGGCACTGCCTCTACCTCGAAAAGGCAGTTTGTAGAATCTCTAGGGGTCAAATTTGTCGATAGGGAAAAGGAAGACTTCGTGAAAATTTGCAGAGATCTGACAGGTGGAAAGGGAGTACATCATTCAATTGATCCAGTTGGCGGGAGTAATCTTTTGAGGTCCTACAAAGCGACTAGAAAGGGGGGTAAATTGTACTTTTTCGGAGCTTCATCTGCAGTGAAGGGAGATAGGAGATCTACAATAACCGCGTTAAAGATGTGGCTTAACACCCCTAAATTTGATCCAATTAAGATGATGTCATCAAATAAGGCATTGTTTGGCGTGCACATGGGATTATTGGATGATCCTTCGATATTCAAAGGCCACTTGAATGCAATTTCCACCATGCTTGAAAGAGGGGAAATTGACCCAATAATCGATGGGGTCTGGAGATTCGAAGATGTTGCTGAAGCCCAGATGTACATGCATGACCGAAAAAACCGTGGAAAGATCCTCCTTGACTTCTCTCCATAGAATAACGCGTCAATACTCAGAGCCTCACTGGCCTGGTGGCACCACATGCCTGACACTTTAGGAGGGTAGTGCGATCCTCTTTGATAAATCTAGTATCGGGGGCTCTGCATTGATTACAGAGGATGAAAGTCTTGACGTAGCTGACTAATTTTTCCTTTATCCTCTTTGGAGGGACTCTTCCCTTCAGCATAATCCTCGTCTGCTCTCTTGTCCCTGATGTTCCGAGCTCGTTGAGGAGATACTGATAGACATGATTAGCGTCCCTGTCCATGGCATCTACTACGTCCGAGAAATTCCGTAAAATAGTCTGACTACCCTCGATTAGGATTTCTGGTTCTGGCATTGTCCACCTAGATCTTTGACTGATTCCAAGCGGGATTCTTTCGCGGGCCCTGTCGAGTAAATCCTCGTAATCAAAACCGCTCATGTGGATTGCGAATGTAGTCTCCCTTTTCACCCCACCGGGGGAGCGTCTATCGGTGAAGGTAAAATCCGATATAGTGCAGGGCAGGTCATGAAAGGAATACTGCAGGTACTTGTGGCGAGAACTGAGGATAATGCCAGATTACCAACCAGAGGGAGTGAGTATGCAGCCGGATGGGACCTATACGCGCTGGAAGACACGGTTGTTCCGTTCAGAAAAAGCGTAAAACTTCGCACAGGAATAATTGTCGCCATCCCCGATGGTTATGAGGGGCAGGTCAGAGCGAGGTCTTCTCTCGGATCAAAGGGCTTAATTCTTCCACACAGCATTGGCACCATAGATTCAGACTACAGGGGTGAGTTATTCGTTCTAATGACTTGGATAGGAGAAGGTGACTCATACACCGTCAGGGCAGGGGAGAGGATTGCCCAACTGCTGATTTCTCCAATCCCAGAAGTTCGTTTCGATGAGGTTTCCGTGGAAGATCTAGGAGATACAAAGAGAGGGGCAGGTGGATTTGGCAGTACCGGACGATTCTAGTTGTCATGAAATAGAGGGATTGTGTAATCTATTCTCAATAGGTTCATAGGAAGCGGATAGTGGCAACGTATGATGGCGAGTAGCGTGGATGATTTACGGACCACCGTTGAGGAATACCGTTCAAAAGGATTGAACACACAGCAGATTGCTGATGAAATGTCACTTTCACAGACCACAATTAAGTGGCTTTCCTCGGGAGGGGTAGGCTCCGATGATAGGCCTGAGGATATTAGAGTAGGGTGGAGGTCAATTGCAGTTAAATCTGGCAGGATAGAGGCTATTTCGTATGTTTTCTGTGATATAATGGAAGAGGAAATAGGAGACGAGGTGGACACTATTGTTGGGATAAGTATCAATGGAATCGCATTTGCTCAGGCCATTGGGGGCCAGATGGATTTGGATATTGCCATTAGTAGAAGCATCAGTGATGACGGAGGAGGACATATTTCAGAGGTTTTTGCCGATGTGGAAGGAAAGAAGTGCGTAGTTGTTGACGACGTTCTATCAGGAGGAACTACCATGAGCAAAACTGTCAGTAACCTTAGAGCAGCTGGGGCAGATGTCAAGCTTTGCATGGTTTTGGCCAATAAATCCCATAGGAATGAAATCGAAGGAGTCCCATTGAGGGGGCTCGTCAGAGTAGTGACTGTTTGAGGAAGAAAGATGCACTGGGCGGACTTTAGGGCTCAGAGACTTCGGGACAGGGGCACCCCCCAGGTGATAGTCTCTGGGATTACTCCCTCTGGAGAGTTCCACATCGGACACTTGAGAGAAATTCTAACTGCAGAGATGATCCATAGAGCATGCCTTGACGCGGGCCTAGAATCAAGATATGTGTTCATAGTGGACTCCATGGACCCGCTTAGAAGAGTTTACGATTTTCTGTCTGAGGAGTATGAGAAGTTCATTGGGGTACCTTTGGCGTACATTCCCGCACCAAATGTGGATGGAACTCCAAGTAATGGGAAGACAAGCTATGCAGAGCACTTCCTAAACCCATTTCTGGAGGCATTGAAGGAAATAGGGGTCTTCCCTGAGATTGTGATGAATCATGAAACTTATGAAAATGGCCAATTCTCGGAAAAAATAGATCTGGCAATTAGAAAGCGGGAGGAAATTAGGGAGATTATAATGAGGGTTTCCGGAAGAGAGCTGCCAAAGGATTGGTTTCCCTACAGCCCTCGCGGCCCCAATGGCAGTATGGATGGAATCACTGTTACATCGTACGAATATCCTCGTGTCCACTGGATCGATGAGAATGGCATTTCTGGAGAATCGGATATTAGGAGGGCGGATGGTAAGATGCCATGGAGGCTGGACTGGGCTGCTAGATGGATAATACATGGAGTGACATGCGAGCCCGCTGGGAAAGACCATGGGGCTGCGGGCGGAAGCTATGATACGGGCATTCCTATCTGTGAGTTACTAGGTGGAACCCCTCCAGATAAGATAGTTTACGAATGGATTCAACTGAAGGGAATGGGGCCCATGTCGAGTTCTTCTGGAGTCACAATAGGACCCATGGAAGCACTTGCCCTAGTCCCCCCGGAGATTCTGAGATATGTAATTGCTAGGAGTAAAATCGGACGTCATATCGAATTTGATACCGGAGAGGCTCTTTTTGAGATGGCTGATGAATATGAAAGGCTCTTGACCAGACTTGATGAGGGTGAGATCACAAAGAGGATGCGAACCAGAATAGACACAAGAGAGGGGGCTCTTAGAATGAGCCAGGTAGAGAGAGGCTCGGACCCATTGGAAACATTCGCCGGGGTCTCATTCAGACATCTCGCCATGTTGGCTCAGATTAAATCAACTGATGATGAGGTTTGGCTGTCTCTTAGGAAAAGCAACCATATCTCTGGGGAGCCGAGTAAGTCGATTATTAGTAGGCTCTCAAAGATGAGGAATTGGGTGGAAAGTGAGCACTTTCCAGAAACCGCTAGGATAAGTGTCCAAACGGAAATAGACGAGGATACAAGAAGGGATATCTCAGATGATCAAGTATCGTTCCTCAAGGAGCTATCAATAAATCTCAGCAGTTGCGATTGGATTGAAAACTCGATTACGGATGCTATAAGAAATTCGATAAAAAACTCAGATATAACTGGCAAGGATGCATTTTCTGGAATTTACCTAGCAATACTTGGAGCCAAGCATGGACCAAGGGCATCCTCATTAATCGCAGAGATAGGTAGAGAAGACGTCTTAGCCATTCTTTCAGTTGTCTAAAGGAAGTTAGTATGAGGACTGATCACTTACCATTTGCAATGCCAGATAGGGCGTATTCATTGGACCAGGAATGGAAGTTCTTGACATTCATGCACTGGGAAGTTGATCAAGAGAAGTTAGCGAAATATATCCCAGACGGTTTGGAAATTGACCTTTATGAGGGGAGGGCCTATGTTGGGGTTATTCCTTTCGTGATGAGCAATGTTAGACCTAGAATCGCATTCTCAGTGCCCGGAATCTCAACATTTCCCGAGATAAACATCAGGACATATGTGAAATGTAATGGGAAGGCTGGTGTACTCTTCCTAACACTGGAAGCTCAAAGTATGGTGACATGTGCCTACGCCCCGAGAGCATATGGTTTGCCGTACAGATATTCGATAGCAACGGTAAGTGCTTCTGAAGGATCGTATAAGTGGGAGACGAGACGGAGGGACGGGGGGCATGAATTTGTGGGGGAGTGTAAATGGGATAATCAAGGAGATTATGCCAGTCGAGGGACACTGGAGGAGTTTCTCTTTGAGAGATACTGCCTTTACACGACTCACAAGGGAAAGTTATGTGTGGCACATACTCATCATGAACCATGGAAATTTGGAACTGGAACAGTGAAAATTGAGTCTAACTCTCTGACTAAGGAGTTCGATCTTGGGATAGATGAGCTACTAACCCCAGATATGGTGCATGTATCTGAAGGAGTATATGTAAAGACATGGTCAGCGGAGGTGGTCTAATAGAAATTGAGGATGGTCGAGACATACTGATTCTAGACGGTGATTGTGGACTATGCCATCGTCTCGCCAACTTCGTAGACCGAAGGATTGTGGACAAGGGGATGCTTGCATTAAGGGCTAGCGATTCTGAGGACGCACGGTTGGTAATCTCCAAACTACCGGAATCCTTGCGGGAAGCTGATACTGTATATCTAATTAGGAATGGCAAGGCCTACGTCAGATCTTCTGCGGCAATAAGGTGTTTGAAGTATATGAGGCTTCAATGGAGAATTATTTATCCTATCGTTTGGATTATTCCACTTCCTTTGAGGGATTTTGGATACAGAATAGTTGCAAAGTACCGTCACATGATTTTTGAAAGACCTGAAGTTTGTACGTTTAGAACGGACTAGGTGATAGGATGAAAATTAGACTTCATCAATTTCTATCTCGAACTGGGCATTTCAATAGCAAGGGTAAAGCTAAGCGGGCAGTATGGGACGGCAAGATTACTGTTGGTGGGAAGACTGTCAAAGACATATCTTACGAATTCAACCCATCCAAAAGGGAGGTAAAAATCGATGGCTCAACTCTAACGATTCCTGAGAATTATAGTTACTTTATCTTGAATAAACCGGAAGGAGTCATATGCTCTAGAATAAACAAACAAGAGAGTTTTCTGGGTAAGAAGTCTGTATTCGACATATTTTCTGGCAGTCTTGATTCGAAAACAGCTGACTCCCTGGTTAGTGTCGGAAGATTGGATGAAGGGACGACTGGCCTACTGATCGTGACTAATGATGGAATCTTGGTAGATGAGATTGCGAATCCAAAAAACAGTGTAGACAAGACGTACATTTTGAGGGCCTCAAGTAAGATCACTTCGAAAGACATCTCATCTCTTAGAGCTGGGATCGAGATTTCCTATTCAGATGACGGTGAACGTATTGGGTATACTACCGCTCCTGCAAAGGTGCTCAGAATCAGTGACTACAGCATTGAGATTACAATATTCGAGGGGAAAAAGAGGCAGATAAGGAGAATGATGGAAAAACTCGGAAATCGGGTTTTGGATCTGCACAGGTCATCAATAGGAAAATTGGAGCTTGATGAATTTTCACTGGATCCCGGTCAATACATAGAAGTAACCAGGGAGGATATAATTGGCAGTATTTAGAACCCTATTCTAGCGTTGAAATTTCAAGTAGCCTTGGTTCTGGAGTGCCTAACTGCATTTCTGCTATGGCTTCAACTTCCATTCTGGCTCCTGCCATTGTAGTCACAAATGGAATGTTCAGCTCCACTGCCAGTCTTCTCATCATATTACCATCCAATACTGCACCGCCGGATGCGGTTGGAGTATTGATTACTAGTTGTATCATGCCCCGCCTCATTAGGTCTAGGGCATCTGGGGACTTTCTTTCCGCAATCCTGTAGCAGGTTTCTACATCTATTGATCCTTTTCTGAGTTCCGATGCTGTTCCCGGTGTTGCGAAAATTTTGAACCCCATTTCCTGAAGCCTCTTGGCCAAAGGAATTGTGTCATGCTTATCCTCATCCTTCACAGTTAGGTACACCCCTCCAGTTGTTGGAACAGGGAGTTCAGTAGCCATTCTTGCCTTAAGATATGCCGCCGCTGGCCTGGCATGGGACCCCATGACCTCTCCAGTTGACTTCATCTCTGGCCCCGGGGCTGGATCGAGGCCCCTCAGTTTGATGAAGGGGAAGACAGGGGCCTTTACCGAAACAGCTTCACTCTGAGGCTTCGGAATATCCAATGAGGAAAGTTTCTCTCCCAGAGCAACTCTTGCTGCGATTCTAGCTAATGGCACACCAGTAGCCTTGGCAACAAACGGGAATGTCCTAGATCCTCTGGGATTGACTTCTAAGACATACAATTCCTCCCCCCGTATAGCGAATTGTATGTTGTAACAACCCATTATACCTAGTTCCAAACCGATTACTGTAGTCCATTGTTCAACCAAATCGAGGATTTTCTCCGGGATGTTCTGAGGAGGGATGAAACAGGTTGAGTCACCTGAGTGTATTCCGGCTTCTTCCAGATGTTCCATTATCGCACCGATTAATACTTCTTTACCGTCACAGACTGCATCTACATCGAGCTCGATGGCATTACCGAGGTACTCATCAATTAGCAGGGGCCTTTCCGGAGACAAGTAAGCCTCTCTCATGTATGCTTCCAACTGGTCATCATTAGACAGTATCTCCATCCCTCTGCCACCCAGAACATATGACGGCCTTATCAGAACAGGGTACCCTATTACGGAAACTGCCTCCCTGACTCCCTCTGAATCAATTGCAGTCGTGCCTCTGGGCATCCTTAGATTACATCTCTTGGCAAAATCCTCGAATCTCTTTCTATCGCTAGCTTCATCCACGGATTCAGGAGTTGTTCCTTCGATACTAAGGTTTAGGCCCATTTTTTCCAATTGATGTAGATTTTCAGATAGAGGAAGAGCCAAATTTATCGCCGTCTGACCTCCAAATTGTAGTAGTATTCCATGTGCCTTTTCCCTCAGGAGAATTTCAGATACTGATTCTAGATTCAGAGGATCAAAATATAGTCTGTCACTAGTATCGAAATCTGTAGATACTGTCTCCGGATTGTTATTGATAATTATGGCCTCATGACCCATCTCTCTAATTGCCCCTACAGCATGAACACACCCATAGTCAAACTCTATGCCCTGGCCAATTCTAATTGGCCCGGACCCGATTACGACGACCCTATGTTTTGTCTTGTCTTCAATCCCAGGAACTAGGTCAATTCCATTTTCACCTGTGCCACCTTCGTACGTGGAGTAGTAATACGGGGTGACCGCTGCAAATTCTGCCGCGCACGAGTCAACCATTCTAAATCTTGGATGAATTCCCAATTCATGCCTCCTTACTGTGACAGCAACCTCACCTCTTCCTGCGGGGAGGTGTTTGAAGCCCGCAGATGGGAATCCGCATAACGCATCTGCTATGTGCAAGTCGGTAAATCCTACTCCCTTCCAAGACCTCATTTCTGACTCTGGGATTTCTGAGGGTCTTAGTCCCATCTCACCAGCGGCTCTTATCTCGGTCTCTATAGCCGCCATTTTTTCGAATCTATGCAAGAACCACCTTGTCACTCCTCCTGTGAGGTCCCTGACATCCTCTAGAGAATACCCCCTCCTGAACGCCTCCATGATCGCAGACATTCTCCTGTCCGTAGGCACTCTGAGCCAGTCTTCTAAAATTGCTGTGGGCAAAGGCTCTGAAGATCTCTCGTCCATAGTTTCCCCTCCTGAGGAATCTGCCATAGTTAGGGGCCTTGGATGGGGCTTGCCGTACTCTAGACTGGCCCATGCTTTCAGGAATGCCTCCTCAAAGCACCTCCCTATCGCCATGACCTCCCCAGTTGATTTCATCGAAGTCCCTATAGTTCTATCAGCAGTCCTGAATTTATCGAAAGGCCATCTTGGAATTTTCACTACGCAGTAATCCAGTGTGGGCTCAAAGGCGGCAGTGGTACCTTGACCTGTTATTGGGTTGGGAAGCTCGTCGAGTGTGTAACCAACAGCAATCAATGCAGCCATTCTGGCTATGGGATATCCAGTTGCTTTCGATGCCAGAGCAGAAGACCTGGATACTCGGGGGTTGACCTCTATGACCCTGTACTGACCTGTAGATTGTTCAACAGCGAATTGTACATTGCAACCCCCTTTGATATTCAGTCTTCTAATCAACTTCAAGGCAGCATCTCTAAGCATCTGATGATCCCTATCTGAGAGAGTTTGCTGGGGTGCGACGACGACGGACTCCCCCGTATGGACCCCCATTGGGTCAAGATTCTCCATAGTACAGACAATGATAGCATTGTCAGATGCATCTCTCATCACCTCATATTCATGTTCCTGCCAACCAAGAATGCTCACCTCAATTAGTACCTGCCCGATGGCAGATTGGAGCAAACCTTGGCTCGCAATCTCCACGAGTTCGCCTTTGTTGAATGCTGTTCCTCCGCCCAGACCCCCAAGAGTAAATGCTGGACGGATAAGTAGGGGGTATTTTCCGATTTTTTCTGCTGCGTCAAGGACCTCGTTGATAGAGGAACAGGCAACTGCCTCACAAACGGGGAGGCCTATACTCTCACATACCCTCTTGAATAAATCCCTATCTTCGGCTTCATCAATTGAAGCCAGATCGCATCCGATAAGCTCTACTTTCAGTTCATCCAATGATCCATCCTTAGCAAGCGCTGATGCTATGTTTAATGCAGTTTGTCCACCCATCCCAGCCAGAAGAGCGTCCGGCTTTTCTATCTCTAAAATTCTCTTGACTACCTCCGGCAGAAGTGGTTCGATGTATATCCTATCAGCCATTTCAGGGTCATTTTGGATTGTTGCAGGATTAGAATTGATCAGAATTACCTCATATCCATCATCCCTCAGGGCCCTGCAAGCTTGAGATCCTGAGAAATCAAACTCTGCGGCTTGACCGATTCTAATGGGGCCGCTTCCTAGAATAACGATTCTAGATAAGTCGTTCCTTCTGGGCACTAACTTCCACCTCCGCCAATTATCGCGGGCTGTGGATCTCCTGAAAGGTGATCAGCTACTATGTCGGCGAACCGGTCGAAAAGACGGGCTGCATCGTGAGGCCCGGGACAGGCTTCTGGATGAAACTGGATGGTAAATGCAGGCTTCCCTACCAAGTCCAAGCCCTCAACCGTTCTATCGTTGGCATTAACATGTCTGACCGTGAATTCTGCGTCCAGGATATTACTTCCTTGCTCTGAGCAAGCGCCTGATGGATGAGGGGCCAGCATCCCCTTGCTGGGATCTTCAACAGCGAACCCATGGTTCTGACTGGTGATATTGACTTTTCCAGTCACTAGGTCGACTACTGGTTGGTTTGATCCTCTATGGCCATATCTTAGTTTGTAGGTTCTTAGGCCCGCTGCTAGGCCCATCAATTGGTGACCCAAACAAATTCCCATTACAGGCATATCGGCCCTGACTGCAGCGGCCAAGGACTCTCTAGCCACCGTAGCAGTACCTTCGTGAGCAGGATCACCTGGACCGTTAGAGGCGAACAATGCATCAGGACTCCACTGATCCATTATTTCGTCAAATGTCATTGAAGCTGGACACCAGACAACTTCGAATCTCTTGCAAAGTTCTCGGACGATATTATACTTTATTCCACAATCCAATACTGCAAGTCTTGGTAGCTTCTGTCCATCACTGTCAGTGGCTCCAGGGTTAGCGATTACAGATTTTTCGATCGTAACAGATTGAACTAAGTCTCCCCTGTCTGGCGGGGTCATTTTCGAGAGTATCGCTTCCATCTCGGATTCCCTATCTGCGGGACCGAAAACACAGAGAAGGGTGCCATATTCCCTGACTCTCCTAGTAAGGTCCCTAGTATCAACTCCCTCAATACCAGGAATACCATGTGAAACCAAGAAATCGTGCACGCTTCCTACTGAGTCCCTGTGGTCTGGTACCCTCATCATCTGCTTGCAGACGACTCCTCTGGGATGTACGCGGGAGGACTCAGAAATACCGGGAATTATGCCATAGTTTCCCAAAAGGGGCCAAGTAAACGTCAGAACTTGGCCAGCAAAAGAGGGGTCTGTGAGGCTTTCCTGATAACCTGCCATTCCGGTAGTGAAAACAAGTTCTCCCTCCGCGATACCTTCTGCCCCGAATAGCACTCCTTCATACCTTGTTCCGTCGGCTAAAATTAAGATTCCTCGAACATCGCTGGGTGCATCTCGAATCGCTGACTCTAGGAGTTCATCCGTAGCATCAGGGAAAACGGGAGGATTGGAAACGCCTGGGACCCCTTCGCCCGGAGAGAAACCTTGGCGCACCGCACCGTCCGACATCAGTAAAGCTGCTCAAGTACGTCACTTAATCATTGACAAGGAAAAGTAAGTTCGGAGCCTAAGGATCGTCTTTTGTAATCAGGATTTTCCCGTCCTCGCTTGGCATCACGGTAACTTCCCCTCCCTCGAAACGTTCTTCTCCTACTGGTCCCAAGTAAGTGTCAAGGAAAACAGCCAGAGCTGCAACCTCAGAGTGTGGCTGGTTTCCAATTGCTACATTGTGATCAGCAATGCCAAATAACTCTCCTGGAACTTTGGTACCCCCTACCACAATCACGACTTTTCCCTCCATCGGGATTTCTCCAAGAGACTCATTCCAGGGCGTACCATACATTGTCAAATGTACAATTTTACCGCCGGACTTTGAGAACGATTTCAACCATTTCATTGGATTGGACTCATATTTGCACTCGAAATCTCCTCCGAATCTCGATGTCACCGACCTCCATGTCTCCAGAGGGGTCTTGTCATTATCTCCTGCAAGAATTACTCTATTTGCACCGAACGCCCTTGCGGTAAGTCCCAAGTGGGACGTCATTCTCTTGTCCCTGTCAACCCTGTGTCCGAGTCTAAGGACAGATACATCCAGAGTCATGTCCCCTCCATGAGTCACCCCAGCGGAGGCAGTCCGTCATCAACTGCAGGATTTAACTCTTGATTAGAACTAGGGGGGAACAAGTCAACACCGAGATTCATCATCGTGCTCCTGACCCACTGAAGTAGAATTGCATCCCAGAAAAACGTAGTGGCCATTCCGAGCATGATGGCCATTGCAATTAGCCTACCCGAAGCGAATACGGCTACCTGCATCTCTATTTCAGGACCCATAATCGCGTTTCCAAGTGGCTCGAGTATGTAGAATAGAATGATGACAATCAATATTCCGCCTATGTTATTCATTATAGCGTTCCCAGTCTCCCTTCCGACTGACATAATGAAAGTCGCTGCAAGAGCCAGGATTGGGACAATAATGCTTATTTCTTTGAATGTAAATCCCCCAATAAGAGATATTGGGATATCTGCATCCCCAAGTGAATCTCCTCCCTTGTCAACTGAAATCCACCAGAAGACTGCTGTCATAGATGCGAGTGAACCGGAAACTAAGCCTCTAAAGCTAATCATTTCCCTTATATCGTGACGATCCGTAGGTTGAAGTCTCTGTATTATTGACTCCATCAATTCCAAAGATTCACTAGTCGGACCTTCCGGAGTTTCAGTTTGCTGAATGGTGCCGATATTCTGATTTTGAGAGTCATCCGAGCCCTGCTCTCCGATTACCATCGGTGGAATGCGACTCGGTCACATCATAAAGCATGCGTAGAATGGCGCACCTAACATGCCCGACTGGCGACCTATTCTAAGATGCCGAGACGACGGAAATCCTCGTATAATGGGGATATTGAATATCACTCCTGACTCGTTCCATAGCGATTCCAGGTACAATTCGGTTGAGCTTGCTACGGAATCCGCAATATCGATGTCAGACGAAGGTGCTGAATGGATAGATATCGGGGGAGAGTCGACAAGACCTGGCGCTACCGAGGTAGATCCTCAGCAAGAGATCTTGAGGGTGGTGCCGGTGATTGAGTCAATAAGGGATGAATTGCCGGAAATTGGGATTTCCGTCGATACTAGGAGGCCTTCTGTCGCCCTGGAAGCATTGGAATCTGGCGCAAACATGGTCAATGACGTCTCATCAATTGACGACCCTAAAATGGTTGAAGTGGTAATTGAGTATGATTGCCCGATATGTATTATGCACATGAATGGAAGTCCGAAAAATATGCAAGAAAATCCAAGTTATGACGACGTAGTCCGTGAAGTGAGAGAGGCGCTAGCAAATTCTGCATCTATTCTCAATGATAATGGCGTAGACAATTCCAGAATTATTGGTGACCCGGGAATAGGATTCGGGAAGCTTTTGGATCATAATCTTTCATTACTTAAAGCGGGCAGAGACGTACTTCCTAGTGAAGAAATGGGGCTTATGTGGGGAGTAAGTCGAAAAAGCATGTTTTCTGACCTACTAGGTAGAAAGACAACAGATAAACGTCTCGCAGGAACACTGGGTATCGCTTCTCAAGCACGAAGGCTCGGTGTTGATATAATCAGAGTGCATGACGTAGCTGAACATGCAGACCTATTTACTGCGATCGAATCCCTGAGGCGATAGTTTGTCCGATGAATACAATGTTGTCGATTTTGATGAGAATCTCAGGCTCATTGGCACCGCTCATGTCAGTAGCAAATCGGTTGAGACGGTTAAGGCACAGATCCTCGAGTATAGTCCGGACGTAGTTGCAGTGGAGTTGTGTGATTCCAGACTTTCCAACCTCAGAGAGCCTGAGACGCTTGATTCTGAGGACTTGTTGAAAATCATAAAGGAGGGGAAGTCTGCCATGATTCTACTGCAGACAGCTCTTGCGGTCCAACAAAGAAAATTGGGGCTGTCTACTGGAGAAAAACCGGGAGCTGAGTTGTTGGCTGCTGTCGAGGGCGCAGAAGAGTCTCAAATCCCATATGAAACGATAGACAGAGACGTTGTGGTTACCCTCAAGAGGGCATGGCGCAAAATGGGCATAATGGAAAAGTGGAGGGTGGTTAACACCCTACTTTTTGATGATGAAGAAGAAGAAGTTTCCATCGAAGAGGTATTGGGTGATTCCGACATGATGAGCAAGCTCATGGAGGAGGCTAGAGGAGTTGCCCCTAATGCGGGTGAGGTTCTAATTGATGAGAGGGACACGTTTTTAGCCGCCAGAATTCAACAGATCAGGGGCAGGGGGAAGGTTCTGGCTGTGGTCGGTGCTGGACACTTAGAGGGAATAGTTGAGAATCTTAATCTACCTGATAATGAAGTCAAATCGAAGCTTCCAATGCTCAGTTTAGAGCCTCCGAAGAGGGTATGGCCGAAGATCCTGCTAGCTTCGATTCCTCTGTTTCTGTTTGGTGCATTAGGATACATGGCCCTCAATGGGGAAATAGCACAAATTAGGCAGATGGCGGTGACTTGGCTTATCCTCAATGCAGCCCTTGCTGGCATCGGAGTCATACTGGCCAGAGGACACCCACTTTCTGCACTTGTTGGGGCTTTGGCGTCACCGATCACCTCCCTAAACCCGACGCTAGCAGCAGGTTGGTTCGCGGGCTATACCCAGTTCAAGTTGGACAGCCCCACAGTCAGAGATACTAAGGATTTCTTAGCCCTAGACGATATCTCATTATTCTGGAAGAATAGGGTAGGGAAGGTCCTAATGGTTACCGCAATGGGAAACGTTGGTTCGATGGCTGGGGCCTGGATAGCAGGTGGGGCCATTATTGGAATACTAATAGGATGAGAGGAGATTGGCTTCCATTGCAACGACTCCCAAACCTAGGTGAGTCAAATTTGCCCCCATTCTAGTGAGCTCCATCCTCTCTCGTGAAGATAATACAATATCATCTTCGTGACAACCTCCAATCCAGCAACGGTTCCCGCCAATGCAAATGCCTCTGATGATTCAATATCAGAGAACCAGGTTGCTGAAAGTAGTGTCAGGATGAAGGTGTCAGTCGTAGCAATTATCCTCCAAGTCAGGGTCTTAATCAGACTGCGTCTTTTTGTCGAACTCATAAACTCACCTTCATAGTCAGATTACCTGTAATGATTCTATCACAACTGCTATTCCCTGTCCTCCACCTATGCAAGCAGTAGCAACTCCATACTTCCCGCCTCTCCTCCTCAATTCCAAAGACAGTGTTAGAAGGAGTCGGGTCCCTGTAGCGGCGAGTGGGTGTCCGAGACCTACTGCACCCCCATTCACATTCACCCTGTCGGGATTAATTCCGAGATCCTTGATGCAGGCGACGCACTGTCCAGCGAAGGCTTCGTTAATCTCCCAGAGATCAATTTCCTCTATTTCCAAACCAGCTTTCTGCAATGCGAGAAGACTACTCGGAACGGGTCCGTGAGCCATAATTTTTGGATCAAGTCCAACTATCCCCCATGACAATATTCTCGAAAGAGGAGAATCTCCATCTAACTTTGCTCTAGATCCAGACTTGATTACGAGAGCTGCTGCCCCATCTACGACCCCTGACGCATTACCAGCCGTAACTAATGATTCCGGGCCGAAATGAGTTCTAAGCTCGGACAGGGATTCTTCGGTCGTACCCAATACGACATGGTCATCGTGAGAGGGTCCTAGAATCCCTTCATCTGTTGTTACCTCAACTATCTCCTCATCCCATATTCCATTTCTGATACTTTCCTCGGTCCTCTGATGGCTCAAAGCCGCAAATTTATCTGCCTCCTCGCGTGAAACTCCTAGCCTTTTGCAGAGTTCGTCACTAGTCTGAGCCATGAAGTACCCACAGACATCATCTCGTAGGTTTGTAAAGAGGTAATCTTCCATATCTTTTGGAATTTCATCTCCCATCCTAGGTGGCCTTCCGAGCTTGTAGGTATCCCTCATATCCCTCAATACGTGAGGGGCCTGACTGAGATTTTCCATCCCTCCAGCGATCACGGTCTCGGCTTCCCCCAGCATAATCATTTGGGCAGCGGAAACTACTGATTGTGCGCCACTCCCACAGAGTCTATTGAGAGTGAGCATGGGCACTTGTTGGGGTATTCCGGACAGTAGTCCTGCCCTACGAGCACCAAAAATAGCCTGAGGAGAGGTCTGAAGAGCGTGTCCCATGACTACGTGATCAACTTCAGACGGTTCAGTACCAGTTTTTTCCAATGCTCCCTTAATCGCAATTGATCCGAGCTCTTCAGCGGATATGGAAGATAGCCTTCCGCCTTTACCGCCGTCTCCTCTCTTTCCCCCTAGCCACTCGCAAAAGGGAGTTCTTGCGCCACCTACTATGACTACGTCGCCATCTTCCATGAATGTCGCAGTAGGATATTCCTCATGAGTCTGACTATTATCGGCTTCTTCAAGGCTGGTCGTCATCTGTCATTGAACCTAGGTAGTCCGGTAATTCGACACCTGACATCTTGGCCACATCATGTATTGGGGGAAGGCTCTGAACAAGACTGCTGACAAAGTTGCTAGTGGCAGAAGAGCCCTCAGAATTGTTGCCACTGTCCCAAACAGTAATTTTGTCAATCTTCAGATTCCTGATGGCCTCGGTTTGTGCCGCGACCATGTTCTCTATTTTCTCAACCATCAGTAGTGTTGCGGCGGCTTTAGGATCGCCTGAGGCACTACTAACTAGGTTGCTGTAACCCTGGGCCTTTGCATCCAAGACCTTCTGTATTCCTTCCGCTTCTGCCTCGTACTTGGCTAGGATTGCATCGGCCTCTCCTCTGGCCACTCTTCTTTGCCTCTCAGCCTCAGCTTCTGCGGCTATCTCTATCTGTTGCTTTTGAATGGTTACCTGAACGATCTCACTGGCCTTTAGCCTCTCCTCCTCCTCGGAGTAGAAAGCCTTCTGAATTTCAGCTTCTGCTTGTGCCTTGGCAATATCGGCCCTCTGTTTGGCTGAAGCCTCGGCTTCGGCTAGATCCGCATTAGCACGAGCTATTTCAGCCTGAGCAGCGTTCTCTCCGGAAATTGCCATTGCCTCTTGTTGTTCCACGTAAACACGCTGATCTGCTTCAGCCGCCTTCCTTCCTTTCTCTGCTGCAGCCATATTTTCTGCAACTGTGATTTCCCTCTCCTTACTAGCGATGGCGGCACCGATTGCCCCATCCCTCTCAGCGTTGGCTACATCTACCCTGGCATTTTCAACTGCGGTAGCTGCCGCCTTCTTACCAATGCTCTCGATATAATCGGATTCGTCAGTGATATCCACAATGTTCACGTTAAGCTGGGTGAGTCCGAATTTCCTAAGCTCTTGGTCTACGTTCTGTGTGATTAGGGATAGGAAAGCATCACGGTCTTGGTTGATTTGCTCTATTGTCAACGATGCGACAGTGAGACGCAATTGACCTAGAATAATTTCTTCTGCGAGTTTCTCTATCTCTGGTATTTTGAATCCGAGTAGTCTCTCAGCAGCGTTGGCCATGATTGTGGGTTCCTTACTTACGCCAACCGTGAATGTACTAGGGACATTTATCCTGATGTTTTGTAGTGACAGCGCACCTTTCAAGTCGATATTGATTGGCATAGGTTTGAGAGAAATGTACGCATAGTCCTGGATCAGTGGCCAAACCAGAGCCGCTCCGCCGTGTACTACTCTCGAAGGTTTGGCCCTCCCATCAGCAGCCTTTGCAGTCCTACCATAGATGACCATTACCTGGTCTGGGGGACACCTTTTGTATCTCTGTGAGAAAAATATCACTGCTGCGACAAGCACTAAAATGATTGCGAAAATCATTATTGTACCTATCGTTCCACCGTCTGCTCCTTCTGATTGTCTGAGCGCTGCCATTACCATTACGTTCCACTCCTGTATCTATGACGAAGGTACAGGTCATGAAGTCTTTCCCGAATTGTTGGTTTTACGTTGCTCTGAAAGCTAATCATATTCTCTTAACCAGTAGGACTTCGCCCATGGTTCCAACTACTTCTATGAGTCTTCCCGTCCCAATCTCTTGTTGATCTTCTGACCTCGCATTGTATGTACTCAATGAGCCGTTAGTCTCTATCTGAACTTGCCCTACTCCCTCGTGTGGGATTACAAGGTAAACTTGCCCCTTAGAACCTACTGTATCTCCTATCTCCACGTTTCCCGAGGATTGCATAGCGATAAACAACTCAAACAGTTTGGCTGTGCCATACATGGATGCTGTGCCTGCAATTCCGCCTGCGGCGACAGCCACTGGATCGGTTCCATCTGATTTCAGGACCCATAGGCCCGCCAACCCGAAGAACATCATGAAGGCCATCACTCCTTGAAATGTCAGTGCCTTGAATGAGGCGTCTGAGCTCATGACATCTATTTCTATTCCGAATAGCCCTTCGAACACCCCTTCAGCAACTCCCCCGACCAGCATCAGTATAAACCAGAGTAAGAAGAGGATGCCACCTAACAAGGCGGAAATTCCAAAAATCCACTCTAAACCAGTTGCATCACCAAGCCCGACAAGGTCGAAGAGGTTGAAATCATTGATATCCACCATAGTACTCCCTAGGGGCTACGGCATTTGACACATTCGGCTAATTTCACTCCATTCACTAATAAGGGACCCCTTCACAACATGCCTCGACCACCCTGAGGCAATTAGGACATTCCATGTGCTGTCTCCTGGGAACAGCGTCCCCCACATACCCACAGACACAGGTCATTGTCTTGCAGTGATCATGATCCACGAATCTACCAGAAATAACTGGGTCTTATTCTTCTCGGTGGATTTATTCACTTCTTGCTGTTTCTCATTGCAAGGTACCTTTCTGCAGCTAGGATAGGCCCTAGTGAAGAGCCAGTGATTATTGACGTAATAACTAGGTTCCAGCTACTGTTAACATACTCATCCAATGAAGTGTAAATGAAAAGGGCTATTAGAATCATAATCACAGGTATTGCGAATCTTCTGAGGAAAATCTGATACCCCCCCATCTGGTCATAAGCAGGATTTTCGATCATTCTGTCAATCAGATCATCGAAACCCGAATTCTTGTCAGTCATAATCTCAGCCTATGCTATGAGCCATGCTAAAAGACCTAGAAATGTCATAAAAGCGGGGATTGAGTACCATATCGCCCTTACCGCCCTTGGAGTTTTGTCTGCCACATCAATTATTCTGCCTGTCCCGTCCCTAACAAATTCGGTCTTCTCCATCTTCGAATATGCCTCGGAAAATTCCTTTTCATGCCTAGCTAGGAACATGAGGAAATAAAGTCCCAGCATCAATGAACTGCCCCCTGAGACGTTAAGCAAGATACTCAATAACTCAAGAAATATGCCGGAGGATCCTACCTGGGATCCGATGAGGAGCTGTGCCACTCCGAGCATGAACCAAAGAAGCGAGTCGACTCTTGCCATGCCATTAGGAGGGGGCAGTGGCTCATCAAGGTGTTCCCGGCAGACTGATTATTTCTTACTTTCAATCCACTTTCCAGATTGCCCATGTGCCCTTTGCAGTGGCGATAAGGAGTCCGTTTGAATCGGTGATTTCCCCTTCCATATGTGCGATGTTCTTACCTCTCTTGACCACTCTTCCTTTGGCAGTTAAAGTCGTTCCCTCCTTTGATGGCCTTATGTATGAAACAACGATCTCTGCAGTTGCGCACCATTCCTTGGGGGTTACCAGTGACAATAGAGCTCCTCCTAAGGCAGTATCAAGCAGGGTAGCATGTAGGCCACCATGTGCAACACCGCCTGCATTCAGATGTGTTCGTAAAACCGTAACTTCAACTGTACATTCCCCATTGCCAATTGATACCGGCCTAAGACCGACCATATGTCCAAAACCCGGAAAGGTGGGAGGGAACGAAGTGTCATCTTCCATGGCTTTGGGAAAAGGGGCAATCTAATGACTACTGAGGTTCTTAACTTTCATTCGCCAGTCTGGACAGACCAAAGTTTAGAGTATATTCCGTCTTCTTCTAATAATGACTCATGTTTACCTATCTCTGAGATTTTCCCTTTATCCAAGACTGCGATGATGTCTGCATTTCTGACTGTTGAAAGTCTATGTGCGATAATCAACGTTGTTCTTCCCTTAGATATTCTCTCAATGGATCTCTTTAAGGCGGCTTCAGTCTCATTATCCACGTTGCTTGTTGCTTCATCGAGGATTAGTATTGGGGCGTCTTTCAAAACTGCTCTGGCTATAGCTATTCTCTGCCTTTGGCCCCCAGATAGACGATGCCCTCCCTCTCCTATCTCGGTATGCCAACCGTTGGGGAGAATATCGATGAATTCAGTGGCTTCAGCTATGTTAGCCGCCTCTCTTGCAGATTCAATCGAAGCATCTGGCTTGCCATATCTGATGTTGTCAAGAACGGAACCCGGAAACAACGTAGTGTTCTGACTTACCAGTGATATGGAGCTCCTGAGGGAGTCGAGCTTGAGGTCAGTGAGATGGTTGCCATCCAACAATATCCCGCCTGAATCTGGGTCATGGAATCTCATGAGTAGCCTGACAAGTGTAGTTTTTCCTGATCCTGTTGAGCCTACGAGGCCCATTGTCTGCCCAGCAGGGATGACAAACTCTAAGCCATCCAGGACTTTCTCTCTTCCTGGATAGGAGAAGTCCAATTTGTTGAATGATATTTCGCCGATGACTTCATCCATCTCCAAATCACCTTCTATTATCCCCACTTTGGTGTCAAGGAGATCAAGTACTCTGGTCGTTGAAGCCATCGCTCTCTGATACAAATCGAATGTCTCGCCAAGTCTTGTTAATGGCCAAAGGAGTCTTTGAGTGATGAATACGATTACTGAATAAGCACCGAGACTGATGTTGCCCTCAAGAGCCATCCAGCCCCCAACGAGCATGTTAGCGGAGAATGCGAATAGGATCGCCATCCTAATGATTGGGACGAATGAGGCGGAAAGCCTGATTGCCTCTCTATTTGCCTCCTTGTATGACTCAGAAGCATCACTTACCCTCTTAGCTTCCCTTTCCTCTGCAGTGAATGATTTGATCGTGGTAATGCCTTGTAAATTGTTATTCAAGAGAGCATTCAAATCTGCTACTTGAGACCTAACTTTGGAATATCTAACGCCGATTCTCCTCTGATAGATGAACGAGCCTGCGACAATCACAGGTATTGGGACTATTGCCCACAAAGCCACCTCAGGAGCAACTGAGAACATGATTCCACCTACCACAACAATTGTGGTAGCAACTTGCAGGAGGTCCGTAGCCCCTTGATCTAGAAACCTCTCTAGCTGGTTAACATCGTCGTTCATAATCGCCATTAAACTGCCAGTTGACTGCTGTGAGAACCATTGCATCTCTAAATCTTGGATATGGGAGTATGCGGACATCCTGAGTTCATGTTGAGCTGTTTGAGCCAGGTTCCTCCAAAGAACCGCGTAAAGGTATTGGAAGATCGATTCCAACACCCAAATTAGTACTGTGAATCCCGTGAGTATATACAGTTGCTGATACACATCAGGATATCCCAGCTCTGCCAGGAAGGAGTTTTCTCTGGATGACACGACATCTATCGCCATGCCGATTAGGACTGGCGGGGCTAGGTCCCATACCTTGTTCAATACAGAACAGATAGAGGCTAGGATTACTGTTGACCTATGGTCTTCGAGTTTCGAAAGAAGTCTTGCCAATGGGTGTCTGACTTCTGACATACCTGCCCCTCTCTGGTTTTGAGTATGAATATGCCGTGTACTAGCTGGATGCCAAAGGCCCTCCTGTCCATGAGTTGGCCCAGATATCGAATGTAGCAATAGATGGTTCTCCTGTTGAGTTGGTCCTAACGGCGTATAGATCTCCGGCTGAGACTAGGTTGTCTGAGTCCCTGTCGTCCCATTGGAACTCCCACCAGTGGCCATCTAGGGAAGTTTCGTTAGAGTATCTCGAGTCAAGCCTTAGGCTAGCCATAACGGTAGCATTTTCGTCATCGGTAGATAGCCCTCTGATCTCAATTTCCTCAGGTAGGGCCTCTGAGATAAGGTTCGATGGGACCTCGCCCGCCCATACTGATATTCCTCCGTATTTTATGGGTTCGCTGAATGAATCAAAACCCAATGGAGCCCTAGTCAAACCTTGAGTGACGCTAAGCTCGACATCCTCCCCCGTCCTGACTCTGATGGTGAATTGTTCCTCTTCTCCTGAGTAAGTCTCGATTGAGGTTATTCTTGGAGGGTCGCCGAATAATTCCACAACGATTGAATGAGTGGAATTGGATGATGTGGCGACCTGTTGTGTTGATTCCTCATCCGCTGTTATCCTCCAATCTAGATTGGAAATTGAATTCGTATCAAAGCCAAATGGAGGAATATTCTCAGTCTGCCCCTGTGATGAAAGGACAGCAAAATCTACAAATGGATCTGAATAACTGGGGCTGGCGTCTCTTCCCTCAAACCAGACATTACCCACTCTGATATTGGTAATAGGGCCTCCGTCTATGACCTCATTATTGTAGGTGTAGGTACCAATAGTAACCCTCGTGGATATGGACCTAATTTCTTTCTCATCATCCTTCGTGACACTCCAATGCACCTCTCCAAACTGTCCTTGTATCGTTGAAGAAGAGGTGGTATCGACTCTAAGCCTGCTATTTTCTGAAGCAAAAAGCAGCACATCGAGTGCGTTTTCCTGTGAGAGGATTTCATTCAACCCATCTGAAGTCATTGGAAAGCAACCCCCGTCTGGACACTCCTCTACCTCTGAGCCGATGCATCCTGAATAGCCAGCCAGAATCAGAAGAAAACCAATGATGGCTGCGCGTGTCATGTCGTGCTGGAGGGCGATTACATAGATGAGGGTATTCAAACGCGGTCATTTGTTAGCTAGAATATCATCCGTTCCCCCTATATGGGACATACCAGTGGAGAAGAGCGGAGGCGTTGGGGTGTACAAGAACATCTTGGTGGTTTACAAGAAGAATTTCGAGGAAGTTCATGACAATGCGTTAGCAACAGTTAGGACTGTTCTAGATGGGTTTGTGTCTGAGAACATAGTACGCGTTGATTACACTGCGAGGGAAACTGTGCGTAGGGCAGACTTTGTAGGACCTGATTTAGTGATTGTTCTGGGCGGTGACGGTACTCTGACATCTATTGCCCATTCAATAGATGACGAGACACCAATTATGGGAGTCAATAGCCACCCTAGGATGAAAGACTCGGATGGGTCCTATGGATTTTACATGGGAAGTGATCCGGATAACTTTGAGGAAGATATCAAGACGGCAATGGATGGTAAGGCAATTGTAAATGTGTTGCCGAGGCTCCAAGCAGAAATAGTGACAACAAGTGGGAATAAAATATTGACCGATCCGGCTTTGAATGATTTATTGGTCGCAAACACCCATCAATACCAACCATCTAAATATCGACTTCAAAGATTGTCCGAGGGAATAGATGTTGTTCAGCAATCGTCCGGATGCCTCTTCTCTACCTTCTTAGGTCAGGGCGCATGGTTTCGGCATGTCGCAAATATCGAGGGGACGGAATTTCCAGTAGACCAGATCGATGAAAAATATCTTTTTGTTTCCAGAGATCTGCCGAGAAGTGACCGAAATGATGACGGTTCATATTGGTCTTGGACTAGTTCCCCTACGGTGATGACGAGTGATATGCACAGGGGGTATGTCGTCGCAGATGGATGGGATGAGTTCCATTTCACAAGGGGAGCGACAGTCACTGTTGATCTTGATGGACCTACGCTTCAACTTCTAACATTTAGGAGCACGATCTATGACAGAGTCGCCCATTGGATAGGCCAGTGAAGGAATCGACACTTGAAACTAAAGAATTTGCTCCAAAAATAGCTTGGTCCTGTCATGCTTTGGATTGTCGAAGAACTCATCTGGGGTGTTCTCCTCTATCAGAAGACCCTCGTCGAAGAGTATCACCCTATCTGCAACCTCCTTGGCGAAACCCATCTCGTGTGTTACCACTATCATCGTAACATCTTCCTTTGCCAAGTCGACCATTACGTCTAGGACTTCCTTAATCATCTCGGGATCGAGAGCTGATGTCGGCTCATCGAAGAGCATAATCTTCGGGTCCATGGCAAGAGCCCGTGCGATAGCTACTCTCTGTTGCTGCCCTCCTGATAGCTCTGAGGGGTACTTGAATGCCTGCTCTGGAATTCCGACTCTCTCTAGTAGCTCCAATGCCCTAGCCTCAGAATCGGCTTTGGACATTCCCTTAACTTTCATTGGAGCTAGTGTGATGTTCTCCATGATCGTGAGGTGAGGGAACAGATTGAACTGTTGGAAAACGAAACCTACCTCCGACCTGACATACTTCAGATCCTTGACAGACGTGTCCTCGTCTATCATTATCCCATCTATCTCGATGGATCCACCGCTATGTGGTTGTAGTCTATTAAGGGTCCTGATAAATGTCGATTTACCTGACCCAGACGGCCCAAGGATAACTATAATTTCACCCCTGGTGACCTCGATGTCAATCCCTTTTAGGGCCCAAAAATCCCCAAAATTGACTTTAACTCCTTCTGTCTTAATTATCAATTCTTTGCTGTTGGTCATGCTACGTCTCCTCCTCCTTCCTTGACTAATCCGAGGCCTTTCTCCACGTTCATGGAGACCCTGGAAAGGTAGAATGCGAAAACCCAGAATACAACAGCTGTGAAGTAAACTGGCTCTAGGAAATCTCCTAGGAATCTCAGATCGGTGTTCGCCATTGTCTTTGCGATTCTGAAAAAGTCGACAATTTCGATGATAAATAGCAGTGTTGTATCCTTCCATAGCCCAATGAAGACGCTTACAATTGAGGGCAGGGTAGTCCTGACAGCGTTTGGTAGCTCTACTTGTAACTTAATTTGCATTGGACTCAAGCCTAGGGCTAAGGCAGCTTCTTTCTGGCCACTGTCCACGGCTTGAAGCCCCCCTCTGATAACCTCAGCAATATAGCACCCTCCGAACAGACTGAATATTGCCATCATCCTAACAATGTTGTCAAAGTCTTCGGGATTTGTGAACAGTGGATCGGCGACGTCGGGGAGGAGGTACATGGCGAAGTATAGCCAGCAGATTAGTGGCCCAGACCTTACTATCTCGATGATGGCAATTCCCGGCCACTTCAATATAGGGAGATTGCTCTGTCTCGAAAATGCCAGAACTACTCCTATGGAGAAACCAAGAACGCACCCAGCGGCGGCTACGATTAGATTGATGAGTAAACCCCCCCATCTGGCTGGAGGAACTCCTTCCCTGGTAATCAGTTCTAATTGTGACTCCAGAATTCCAAAACCGGCTAGGAATCCGGCAATATCCTTCACAAACTCAGGCGGGTCAAGAAGAATGATTGTCAGGAAGAAAGTTGCCACGGCTGTCAGTCCAATATTTCTCTTCGCCCTGTTTACCTTGTACTCCTCGACCCTGTGGGAATAAGCCCTCATTGTTACAAAACAGGCCAGTGATAAAGCAGTTGCTAGAGAGAATCTGAAAAGAACTTTATCAATATTGTAATTGGCTTCCAGTGGGTTACCCGCGAACATAAACACCACTGCTGTCGCCAAACCGAATCCAAGGAGGAATGATTTCACAGAGGTATTGGAGGCCCCGTAGGCGGCGCCTGCTAGTGCCCAAACTAGGAATATTATTGGCCAAATCCTCCAATTCTCGGAAACCAAGTAATCCTGGGTCATCGCCTCCGTGAGATTAGGGCCTAACATTACGGATACCCTATTGGCCCATACGATATCCCACCTCATGCTGATTACCAGTATATCGAAAATCCATTCGACTAAGAATATCATGATGAAAGACGAAAAGATTCCAAGGAGCGCCGTCGATCCGAACCAAGGCAATCTAATTCGGCCATCGAAAGCAGGGGCCATTCTAGTACGTTTGACAACTGAAATCAAAATTATCCACGAGGCCAATAACCATGACAGTGCGACGGCAGTGGAATAAATCCAGATATCTACTGAAGTGACTTCCCCTCCTACATCGACTGAAGATTCGGTATTGAGTAAAACAGAAACTGAGAAAAGCCCGGAAAGCAGAATGCATACTAGTGAGAGGCTGGAGTCTACTCTGATATCTGAATCCCACCTGGACCTCCCGGCAACTCCTCTCTCCAATTCTAGAATTCTCCTCATTGAGGACTCATAGAAACTTGGATTCTGATTCATATCTTCACCCTGATAACCCTTGCGTTGTAGAAGTTCATTATGCCTGAAATTAACAGGCTACCTGCCTGGTAGATTACCAGAAGAAGCAGGAATAGGGGAATTAATTTACCAACGTTGTTCATCATGACGAATATGACATAGAAGATATCACTGTATGCCACAATAATGGCGAGACTGGAATTCTTCCAGACGTTCATGTATTGACTATTGAGCAGTGGGATCATACTTCTGAGTGCCTGAGGTAGGATAACGAGTCTAAGCCTCTGATAAGGTGATAGTCCGAGTGAAACAGCGGCCTCTACCTGTCCTCTTGGGAGAGCCTGTATACTGCCTCTGACGATTTCAGCCACAACGGATGCGGTGAATAAAGTGAGACCTATAATCAGGGCCATGAATGCTTTCGTGATTTCGAAAGACGATCCTTCCTCGATGTCCCAAGTACCTGGTATGGCTGGATTCGGCTTTACGTAATTGGGTAGGGACATGTCCCCTGTCAACAATATTCCAAGACATGCTACTAGCGCCATGGACCAAATTAGAGATTTTCTGGCAATTGCCTCCGGCGAATCATCAATTCCCTCTCTGTCCCTGTATCGCCCCCATGCCCACAGTAAGAAGACTATTGCAAGTGCGATAATGATCCGGAGGGTATCCGGACGAGGGAGGTGGAGTCCCTGATTACTATAGTATATCCACCCAGCTATATTAGCCTCCTCACTGAATAAAGGGAGGGTTTCTCCAAGCTGTAGCATAATCAAGAAAAGCAGGACTGCTAGTGGCATATTCCTGAATACCTCTACGTAAACGGTAGCTAGGGCAGATGCGAGCTTATTGCTCGATAGTCTTGTGACTCCTATAATTACACCAAGAATGGTACAAAGAATGATACTCAATAGAGTTGCTCTGGCTGAGTTCAATACAGCACTGAATAGGAACTGCCACCTGGTATCTTCCGGGAAGTCTGGCTGAATAGGCCATGCATTAATTTCGAAGGTGTTCTTCATGTCCATGAATGACCATGAGAGATCCCACCTCTCCCTTGTGACGGAATCTGGGTTGTGCAATAGGAATAGAATTCTAGTACTGAGGTAGACAATCATTGGAAGTCCAATTATTAGGGCCATTGTTGAGGACCTTTGATCGTGAGTATGAGGGTTACCCGACTCTGAAGATATCTGGTAGTACACGTACAGGGCCATTAAAATCAGTATTCCAGAAAAGAACGAGGATAGGTTTGAGGAGATTACCGGAGGAATAAACGAGATATTGAGTGCCATACCTAAGAAGGCTGAAAATATAACAAGGGTATTTACTATTCTTGGATTACCACTCGCCAAGTCAATCAGTGGATGAAGTCTGGATAATCTCTTGACGGGTAAAATCTCTGAGTCATCAACTACTAGCAGCGACGCTAATACAATTGGGGCCCCAATCAATAGAAATGGCATCCCCTTCGCCGGAGAGAAGTCTCCAATCATCGAAAGTGCAATGACCAGTATTGATATTATCAGAGAAGATAGAGTCATGGAGATTGAGTCAAATTGGAAATTCTTAGATCGGATGGCAGGAACTATTTCGTTCCTGGCCAGCGTCATAAATATTAGGAAAAAGAAAATTGTTGCACTCGTAAGTGAATATGGATCATAGTATGCCGGATTTTGTTGAACGCCCCCGACTACGAACGATCTGGACATACTAGAGACTGAATCGATAGAGGGGGAGAGCATCTTGTTATTGTAAGCCCACAGAACTACAACAGCCAACAAGACTTTGATCCCTGACAAGATATTATTTCTATTTCGGAGGGATTTGAGATCCATACAAATTCTTCCGCAGTAATGAGATTTAATTTGAGGCCCCCGAGGGAGATTTTTCCCCCTCGAGGGCTTTCGTTTACTATTCGCTGTTTACTGAACGATCAGCGCATTGGTGGTGCAAACTGCAATCCACCCTCAGAAACAAGAGCATTTGCAGTACCAACACGAGACAGGACACATCCAGTCATTGCGGCTGAGCCGCTAGTACCATCATAGGAACCGTCACAGAATGAGTTGTCCCAAGCCTCTCCATAGTTTCCGGAGGTGGAAAGAACGTTCTGCATCCATGTGGCTGGCAATGGGTTTGCGTCAGTACCTAGCCCTAGGTTCTGGTTCAATAGCCTGTCAACAGCTGGGTTGGATGTATCTGCATTCATGTAGTTCTCGGAGTCTATTCCCATCTCTTCAGCGGTAACCATTCCGAACCATACCCATGTCACGACGTCCTTCCAGTCGGAGTCCATGTCACGAACTGCTGCGCCTAGTGGTTCCTTGGACAATAGCTCAGGAGCAATCCATAGATCGCAGTCGGTGCAGTCATTAGCAGCCTCTAGGGTGTATTTCTTAGCGACCATTGCTGACATGTCGCCAGTGAATGCATCACAGGAGCCAGAAACTAGCTCTGCAGTTGCCTCAGCGGCGTCAGCTACAGGTACTATCTCCATACCAACGCTGTTTACTGTGTTCCAGTCAGCGATGTTACCTTCGGTAGTTGTCCCAGTTCCTACACACACCTTGGCGTTCTCCAAGTTGAGTGCACTGTTATCCATTGCATCTTGCGGGTATGCATCTCCTCTGATCAGAATTCCCTGACCATCGAAGAAATTCATCCCTGCGAAGTCAGCGTTTAGCCCTACGTCACGGCTTGTTGTCCATGTAGTAGTCCTGATTAGGACGTCTATCTCTCCGGAAGCAAGCTTCTCAAAGCGGTCTCCAGCGCTCGCTAGGATGTACTCAATCTGAGTATCTGGGTTCAGTCCGATTGCAGCAGCTACAGCCCTGCAGTACTCGATGTCGAGTCCGGATCGAACACCATCAGCGTCAGCGAAGCCCATGCCCCACTGGGAGTCCTTGACTCCACACTTCATCATTCCACGGTCGTGGATAGTGTCCAGGGTGCTGACTGGTGTTGCTTCAGCAATACCTGCTAGTCTTCCCTCTTCTCTCGCGGCGTCCACATCCTCATCGGTGAGGTCGGAACCCGCACAGCCCGCAAGGGCCGCAGTCGTCATTAACATCATCATTGTCATAGCGAGCATGCGTCGCATGGCCTTGCTACGACCTATAGATGGTATATACCTTCTCCAAAATGTGGCTTAATATACCGGTTTGACCATAATAAAATGTGCCAAAATTGGTTTATTTGATTTGATTTTAGGTTGGGAGAAGGGGTGGCCGAAGCCACCCCAACCCCCGTTTTCCGAGTTTCGTAGGAGGTGATCCATCTGCAGGTTCCCCTACAGATACCTTGTTACGACTTAACCCTCCTTGTCGAAGGCAGGCTCGAATACCCCATTATCAAGGTAGCCTCACCCACCCACAACTAAGATGGTTTGACGGGCGGTGTGTGCAAGGAGCAGGGGCATATTCACCGCGCCTTTTTGAGACGCGATTACTACCTAATCCAGCTTCATGGGGGCGGGTTACAGCCCCCAATCCGAACTACGAACGGGTTTCGGGATAGCTTCTTCCTCTCGGAGTAGCAGCCCATTGTCCCGTCCTTTGTATTGCGCGTGTAGCCCATGACATTCGGATCATACTGACCTACCGTTGCCCTCGCCTTCCTCTGACTTCGCGCCAGCGGTCTCCCTATAGTCCCGTGATCTGCGGACAGACCTTGGCAAATAGGGATGAGGGTCTCGTTCGTTATCTGACTTAACAGAACGCCTTGCGGTACGAACTGACGGCGGCCATGCAATACCTCTCG
>JAPOFX010000005.1:72588-86569 GCA_028283505.1 Candidatus Poseidoniales archaeon | reverse complement strand
ATGGTTCGAGGGAACGATCTCGAAGGTTCTTGATAGGACAGGACTTGATGTCAGAACAGAAGTTATACCACTATCCCCAACCATAGTCGCCACCACAGGGGGGATTCCGGTGGACGCACGCGGTAGGGCCGTTTTTGATTCTGGGAAGATGTGGTATACCGGACTCTATGCCGCAGGACGATCCGCATTTACTGGCATGCATGGGGGCCATCCCCTCCCGGGTAATCTGATGCTTGACGAGATAGTAACTGGATCTGAAGCAGGTAAAGATGCCGCTGAATGGTCCTCAACGTCCCTCTTTGGAGGAGCCGCAAGGATGGAAGAGGAATTGTCAGTTGCTCAATCCAGAGTAGATGCGCTATTCTCTTCTGAAGGAATCCCAGTCGGACATGCTGCAAAGGCGCTTTCCACCGCTATGAGGTTAATAGATGGAAACAGCGACCAATCCTCTCTAGCAGTTGTTCAGGCCAGCATAAATGAGATCTCAGCCTCCGGAATTAGAGTAACTGATTCCTCAAGGAGAATGAATACTGAGCTAGTCTCTGCGCTGCATATGGAAGGGCTTTTGGAAATAGCCGGAGCAATATCCTCCCAAGAGGAAGAAGAATGAAGGACGAAAAATCACTTTTCACTAGGATTATTGAAGGAGAAATCCCCTCATTCAAGATATTCGAGAATGAACACGTCTACTCCTTCCTGGACATTAACCCCGCATCATACGGCCACACCTTAGTCGTCCCCAAGGAACCAGCTTCCTCGTTACACGAGCTTTCAGACGAATCAGCCGCAGAACTTGGAAAGGCGCTGGCCCGAATCAGTAGATCGATTTTAGAGGTCACAGGTGTAACT
Source organism: Candidatus Poseidoniales archaeon (assembly GCA_028283505.1). Lineage (GTDB taxonomy): Archaea > Thermoplasmatota > Poseidoniia > Poseidoniales > Thalassarchaeaceae > MGIIb-O5. The sequence goes on along the minus strand of JAPOFX010000005.1, from coordinate 85,720 downwards.
AACTATAATGTCATACAGAACAACGGCTCTGAGGCAGGTCAGACGGTTTTTCATGTTCATTTCCATATCATACCAAGGTATTCTGACTCAAACCACGAACTGACGTGGCCCACTGGGCATCTTGACAATGAAGACGCCCTAGAGTTAGCGCACAAGATCTCCAAGAGTATAATCTAGAATCGGTGCTTTCTCAACCTGTACCCCCTGCCGATATAGCGTGCCAGACTCCTCTGAGGCTCCAGATATTGCCCCGGTTCTTTCCAAAGGAGCACTAAAAATCAATCCTAAAAAACTCAGAAAGGTGCCTTGGAACCATTCAGGCGACCACCCTGGGAGTGACTTAGCATGGCCAATCATGAGATCTGCGGCATCGTTGTCAAAGCACTACATACTCAGATCCATCGAAGAGCAGGAACCGGTCAATGATGAGGGAGGAAGGATATACGCATCGATGCATATCAATGGTTTGATCGATCCACTGGCGATAATTACCTCTCAAACCAAAAGGACAATCACCATGGGAAGGCATGATTTGGCGACCATGCCTTTGATTGGCTGGTTTACCAGAAGATTGGGAAATCAACCAATCATTAGGAGGGTTGAGAGAGACAAAGGAGTTTCAGATGATGAGTTTGCAGAAATGATTAATCATAGGTCACTCTTAACAATGGCCCATTGCATATCTGGTGGTTACGCGGCAGTGGTGATGCCCGAGGGCAAATCTCACCAAGACTCTAGACTACACAAACTACGTACTGGTCCAATGAGATTTGCGATAAATGCATCAGAAATCGCACGTTCTAAGGGAGCCGTACAACCAAAGATACAACCTGTGGGACTCCATTTTAGATGTCATCACTGGTTCAGGACAGATCTATTTGTTGAATATCCCGAACCAATTGAAATCCCATTCCTTGAATCCCCTGAGCATTCAGATAACCTCTTGCGAGGCTCATGGGTCGAACCACCAGAGACGTTGGTAAGGAGCTTGACCAAAAAACTAGAAGAAAGCCTATCGGAAGTCTCTCCTCAAGCCAAGGACTGGGAAACTTACAGGGCCTGGCATATTCTCGCGCACATAGATTCCAGAAATTTGAATCATCCATTGAATTCATACTCAGAAGAGGTGATCCACTCAAGGAAATTCCGTGACCATCCATCAATAATCGAGGGTAGTGAGATCCTGAATGACGCGAAGATAGCAAGCTCTATCCTCCATTCCAGACAATTAGATGGCAGGGCCCTCTCAGATAGTATGGGTATTAAACAAAAATCCGAGCTATTGAAGGGAGTCTTGGGAGTGGCTATGATGCTCTTGGCGGCACCACTCTCTTTGATTTCAACAGGCTTTCAAGCCACCCTTGCTTGGTATCTCGGCAATAATAGCGACGAGGGGATAGACGCTAGGACAACTCACCACTTCCTGGGGGTTTTCCTCTCAATAATGACAATTTGGCCGATGTTATCGATATTTGCTACTATCTATATTATGGGTCTGATATCAATTGAAATCAGTGTCTTCACGCTTCTTATCGGCTCCTCCTTAATTTTCGTCGCGTTTCAACTATCAAATTTCATGTTTTTAATTGGCTATGACCTTTGGAATGACTTCACTATGTCTTTGAGAAGACAGAAATTAGCGAGGTCAACAGAAGGAAAACAGCTTGTCAAACTAGTCAGAGGAATAGCATCTAAATTAGTGGCTCTCAAATAGGGTGTGCTCCTCGTCAGTACGTGAACAAGAGAGATGCCGCCCAGGCAGTCAGAGAATGGCTCCAGAGTGAGAAGCTGGAGGCCAGAGATGTTGAAGACCAACAGGCCCATTTGCACATGCACGTCAAGTACCCCCCCAGTAAGAGGGGCCACCTGTTTAACGTGGTAATCCCAAAGAACAGATCCCTTATTCTCGTGTACTCTGTAACCAGGGTGGATGAGGGACAACAAGAGGAGATGAAAGAATACTCTGAAGAAAACTCCGATGAATGGAAGAAATGGTTGCACGATACTCGCTTGGAACTAACCAGGGCAGATCTAGATTGGGTCCTACACGTCGGGTCTAAGGTGGACGAAGTCCCCGGCCCACTGCAGGCCTTCAACCTCTCAAGACCAATTTGGTTGGATGGACTCACCCAGAACGAGTTCATGCACACTATGAGAAGAGTCTGGCTCACCAAGCTCTCTCTGATTCACAGAATCAAGTTCCTCTTTGGTACCGGTTCTGGCAAACCCGGTCCCGTTGATGACTGGAACAAGAAGAAGGGCCAAGTTTCGACCAGAAAGTCCAAGCCGACAACCAATGAGCCAAGGGAAGTGGATACTGACGAGACAGGTGGATTTGGAAGAGATTTTGATCCAGCGGACTGGGCTTAGTGCACTCATATCGAGACTGACCACAAGTGACCGCTATCCGTGTAAGTTAAGTATGGAATATATCTGAACTACTGGTATATTATCACTGGGTGTTGAGATATGTACAGATCAAAGAAGAGAAGTAGCATTGCAATGGTTATGCTGATGGTCGTGAGTCTTTTCGCTGGGATCAGCATCCCAAATGCCTCTGCTAGCGAGGTAGTAATGACAGATGCAATCGAAGTTACCCCCGATGGGGCATTCAGTGACAGGATGGTTTCTGTAGACGCCGACTCACAGGGAAACACTCACTTCGTCTGGAGCAGAAATACGCAGCACCTGTATTACAAGATGCTAGATCCCAGAGGGGAGGTGCTGATTGATGATACCAAGATTTCCAATGCGGGGGCACACAGAGCCTGGCACCCAGATACCAGAGTCGACCACAATGACATGGTGCACATCACGTGGACCGACAAAGCGGGGCAATGGACGATAATGTACACGCTCATCGATCCCTCATTAGACGATCAGAATGGGGATCAATCGACTGATTCAGCACTCACGATCATCAATGACTTCGAGGTTTCATCTCATCCACAAAATAGGGACTGGCCAGCGATTGACGTTGATTCTGCAAACGATCCTCACATAGTATGGCAGGACTCTTACGAGCCTTTGGATAAATTTTACCAACAGCCACAGATATACTATGCAATGCTAGATCCAGACGTAACCTCAAGGACAGTGGAGTTTGCTGTCGGAGAGACATTGCTCACGCCAATTATCGGTCACAAGGGACACCCCGACATAGCGATCGATTTGAATGACTTTGTTCAGGTTGTATGGGACGATACTAGGGGTGGAAAGGTCGAAATGGTGATTCCAATCGATACATCGGGGTCAATGCTAGCAGAGTGGGCTGATATGTGCGTCGTATTCTATGGAGGAAATTTTGTGAGTGGCTCATATTTCCAAGGTTTGAAGCCCCTACTAATTAGGGCCAACATGACCGTCTATGAGACCCTCTATGGAATAGGTGGCCACACAAGTGTCTCAGCCGCCACTTCCGGAAACTGTGCGACAGCTTACCAAACGGGCGGGAGCGGCTCTCAGGGCCCAAGGTCAACTCCGCTCGGCCTAGTTCCCGGTGATGACAGTGGAGGAATCAGGAAGCTAAATGGCGTAATCATGAATGGTGGAGCCCTGACAATAAACTATGATGGAGGAGGAGTCGGTTCTGAATCGTGGGGGCCTTCAAGTACATGGGCCTGCCTGTCTTGGAAGGACGCTCAAGGAAATGTACCGGGAAACCCACCTACGCAACTAGATCACAAGTGGAATCCAAACGCGACCAAGATTATCATTCCCGTGTCTGATGAGCCCCCCTACGATGGAACTGGTTGGGATTCTCAAGATACGAATACAATCCTTGAGGCTCATGACGCCTGTGTGAATGCCGGAGTGATTCCCACCCCACTTTGGGCACAGAATAACGAAGACGTCGGCTCATCCATGAAAGATCTAGCTCAATGCCCCAATGGCATAGTCAGCTCCTCCTCATCAAGGAATTGTCCGGGTACGAGCGTCAGACTAACCGATGCCGGAGGTCAGATGTACAGCTTCCCAACTGGTGCTTCAAGCGCGGCTGAACTACAGCTTATGGTAGAAGCATTGGTGTACCTAGCAACAAACAACTCCAGGGAGATATTCATGACTGTGCTAGATCCTAGGGCGCTTTTAGAAAGCCCCCCTCCAGGTTGGCAGAAAGGTGATTCAGGTACGATAGTGGACACTCAAGCAGATACCTACACTGAGGATTTAGGCCCCTCTCTGGACGAGCTCGGCTACGGACACCTAGTCGTAGTAAATGATACCAGAATCACACTGAATGATGCATTCAGCCTACATCCAGCGATAGCAGTGGACACATCTGGGAACACCCATCTTGCTTGGATGGATGGAAGGGCTTACGGATTCGAGATAGATGTGAACTACGAGGTCTACTACACCAGACTGAGATTACAAGGAGTTGGGGAGTGGGATGGAGTCGAAGAGGGACTCCCGACATTTGGAATTAAACAGATCACGGACTCTGCAATCTCGACTGTCGAAGGCCTCGGGGGCGTGGACTCTAACAGGCCCTATGGCGCAAACTCGCACATGCCGGCCATTTTGACCGACGACTTTGACAACGTTCACCTGTCATGGCTCGACAACAGTAACGAGAGTCAGATGGAGGCTGTAATGTATGCGAGACTCAATCATACTCACAACTCTCACCCAGACGGCTTCCCTTTGAATTCTCTAGCCACGTCCGTTTTGGATGAATGGGAGGTGATACCGGTTACCTCTTGGTCATCGAACAAACTGGGCCCCAATTCTCCCGCCTCCCCTGATTTGGGACAACCCCCAGCATTTGCGAACGATCTGGGATCAGGTGCACACATTGCTTGGTCTGATGACCACAAGTGCTCCGATCAAAACAACAATGGAAAATTCACCATCTGCTACACCCACATCTTAACTGGGTTGGTTGATATCTCTCTTGGCGAGACTGAGACCTACTATCATACCATACAGCCAAGCGGTCAGACTACATTCAACATGTCAATTTCAAACCCAACGCCTGGACCCCCCGACTTGGTCTCGGACACGTACTTCATATCGATGGAAGGCGTTCCCAATAACTGGAGCTCAACGCTCTTTTTCGCGACAAACCATACCCCTATCTTCCCATCAACTCCAATCTTCCTAGAGGGAGGGGAATCCGAGCCGATTTACATGAGGATAAGGTCGCCTACAATATATCAAGCAGAACAGGATGAGTTAGCAACGATTGTGCTCTCAGCAATATCCCAAAAAGATCCGGCTATCAGGGATGAGCAGATCACACTAGTTCTAATGGATGTGGTGCATGGTATTCAATTGGACACCAGTCACTATCAGGCCGATGTTGAACAGGGACAAAATGCCGTGTTCTCCATATCCATAACCAATACCGGCAATGTGTATGATACCTTTGCTTTCTATGACCCAACGACTCTCGAAGGTCAAACGGAATGGGCGTTACCGTTTGGATGGGGAATATCGTTCCCATTATCGTTGTCACTCGATCCCAGTCAGTCAGTCACCAGGAATCTTCAGGTAAGTGTCCCAACTTCCCAAGAACCAGGGACCTTTGTCATATATCTCAAGGGATGGTCAACTGGGGAACCCGTCCTTTCTGTGGATAGGGGGACTTTCGATATATTGGAATTGTGGGTCAACGTCTCTGTGAGGACAACTGGAAATATTGTTTTCAACCTAGGTGAAACCACTCAGAATGTCCTTCCGGGAGAATGCTCGGCCTTCGATGTTCAAGTTACCAAGCATTTCACTCCTGGACATCTGATTTTCAGTACGCCGGGCGGCCCCGACGAGAGGCCCCCAGAAATTTCTGAAAACACTTGGAGGTATGACAACTGGGTAGTAGATCTGGATTTCAGCGAAGCGCCAGGAGGCAATGGAATACCCGATGACGCTCCCAGATATTGGTCCCAGATAGGAGTTCCACAAACCGTAACCGCAAACATGTGCGCTCCTTACAATGCAACTGCAGGACTCGGAACGTCGGTTTCATTCAGGGCCTACTTAGAGGGTGCCCCTCAGGTAAGCGACAATGTAGTCCTTCTCACCAATGTCATACAGGTTTACGATCTAGAGGCGTCGGTGCCGGATACCATTCTTTCACTTCATCCCGGTCAGCAATATGTGATGCCGACAACAATAGAGAATACTGGTAATGGCCAAGACAGGTACGATATGGCTATCCAGTCGATAACAGACTCAGAGGGTTACACACATGTTTGGGATTTGAATATCCCACGAGTCCTCTTCGAGGAGCTCGAAAGAGATGAGTCACAAGAAGTACCGATAACGATCAGTGTCCCGGAAAAGACACTGGCTGGCCAATATACCATTGTCCTAGAGGTGATGAGCGAGGAGAAGTACGAAGGAACAAAACTGAGGGATCTAATCACCCTGCAGGTAGAGATCATAGAATTCCACGACATGAGAATAGTACTAGATCCAGCTGTGGAGAGCAAAATCAAGACAACTGCCCCAGGAAGAACGGTAAGGTTCGTTATGAATGTCACCAACTTCGGAAATGTTCCAGACACCCCGACCCTTCACAACCACACAATCGATGCTGCTGGTGAATGGGACATGCAACCCGGAATGAACCAACTAGACAAATGGAATATCAGGTATGCTCTACTGGACGGTTTCGACACAGAGTTCCCAATTGAGAGGAACTGTGCAGAGCTTACCATGAACGACCCAATCCCAACTGATGAATGCTATGTCTCAGCTACCACCAACTCCCTTACTTTACCTGAGATGGAAGCTTATACCACATTGAATATCGTGGCAATAGTGGATATCCATGCTGAGGCTACACTGGCGGACAGGGAGATAGGAATCAAGGTGATGTCCGACTTCGGGTCCAGCGAATCTGGTGGCGACTATGATGAAACACCGACCTGGGAGGATTCCTGCACTCTCGATCTGAATGGAGACGGCCTACCAGACAACTACCCTCCAAACTGCGACACTAACGAGCAAATCATCGAATTGAGACTAAGGGCTCCAGACTTGGAGATATACTCTGTTGTCGTGGATGAATACCGTGGTTCCGTTGGAGACATGCTCTCGGTCAATGTTCAGGTCAGGAATATCGGTAATGCACATGCGACTGACATCAACATAGTTCTCTGCTCAGGTCAGACAGAATCGGACATCAAGAAGAATGGGTGCAGAGAGGAGAATATTGCTTACAGACAGACAATCGAGGCAATCATGCCTTCAGAGGATCCAGACCCACCCACTATCACGCTACTGTACATGGTTGAGGCAGGATCCCACGATATCGTCGTGGTGGTCGATCCTGACAATCTAGTTGTCGAGACTGACGAGGATAACAATATCCAGGCCACCGGTAATAAGATGGGTTCTGATCTTGGTATTCTTGATGTCGGAGTTGAGGCTATAGTCCAGTACTCCGTTCCCGCGATAATTCTAGGTGCCACATTCGCTCTTTTCGGCGTTGTGGGAGTGGTGATGTACGGGCGAAGAATGGAAGCTCTCCAGCGATACCAAGAGAAGAGTAGCTTGTTGGCAAACCTATCGGATGATGACATCACATTCTGATTATTTGACCATCCACCACGGCAGGGGGGTGTTCCTGTGCGTAGCCATGAACTTGCCATGATTCGCCCCTAAATCTCTGAGCAATCTTTCTCTTAGGGTCCGCATCATCTCTTCAGCGTCATTCGACTGCATGCGCATACTATGTGCGAATACATCCAAGTCCAAGGGCCTCCTGGGCTGAATCATTAGAGCGTGTGCCAACTGCCTTTCTTCATAACTATCCAAGCCATCACTCAGGCCAGGTGAAACCTTACTCATCACATGCTGGTGCAGAGCAATTACAGCATCCCTCTCCTCGTCTATCCTCTCCAGACATTCATCCAATTCAGATAGAATCTGCATCCCCTCAGCTAGAGGGATATTTCTCCTGGTGCCAAGCTGAGATATCATCCCATCGAGCTCATCAGGCAGCTTAGTCGATAGCCTAACCGGGCCTCCTCTAGGCATTTTCCTATACTCAGAGCGGAACAAATCAGGCCCTAGGTCTAACCTCAGCGAAAACGACTGACTAACCTTGTACACCTTCTTTGGAGGCCCTCCTTTCTCGGATGGAACTTTATCCGACTCTACGAATCCACCTTCCTCCAGGACCTTCAGGTGCTTCATTACCGCTTGTTGGCTGACCTCTAGCATCTCAGAAAGCTGAAGTGGATAATGAGGCTCCTTAACAAGAAATTTCAGAATTTCTCTTCTAGTGGTATTTTCGAGTATACTCATCGCACCATCGAAATCGACCATCTCTTACCAACCCGTAGTTGTCTAATAGCTCCCCTTCTAAAAACCCAACCTGAACATAATATAATATCTCAGTGTTAGATGTGGTATCATGGGCGTGGCGAAGACAGTCATCAAGACCGTTGTTGTGATACTTGGGATACTGTTGATTTTAGCTTCATTGGGGGCCTTAGTTGCGGCAAATGAGATAGACAGCAGAGTATCGGAGGATTGTGAGGACGCGGTCGGCTCAATAGGTGAAATCATAGGGGCCGATGAAGAGCAGTGTCAGGATGCAAGGGATTTGAGAGACAGTCTAAGATCAGCCTTCTTGCCATTGATGGTTTCTGGCTGTCTAATGGTCACAATCCCAATTTTCTCTACCTTTTTGAGTAAGAACGACGATTAGAACCTTATCACTATCCGTTATCCCAGTTCTCCCAGTTCTCATCAGTATGCATATTCACTTCATCGACTGCATCAGAATAATCAGCTCCATTCTCCTCAACGAAAGGATCTGGTGCAGTCTGGCGAAGCTCGACCTCGGCCTGTGATTTTTGATATTCCCGGTACAAATCAGAGGTGGTCATCAACGGATCTTGTGGCAGCACTAAGACAGGCTCCTGAGCCCTATCCTGCCTCCATCCAATTATAGCTAGACATAACGCTACCAGTCCCACTGGGCCTCCTATGCAACAACCACCAATCATGACAACTATTGCAATCGGGTTTTCTTGGAATATTCTAGTCTGTGATCTGAAGTCATCGACCAGCCAAAGATCACCACTCTCAGCATCGTTGTACAGGGTATACTCACCTGTCTCATTTGGTAAGAAAACACGGACGACCCGGAATTTGGGACTATCCGGATGTAATTGTCTGTCAATGTGTATGATACTTGGATCGTCCGAAGGACACTCATCAGATCCGAGAGTCAACCTAACTTCCGGTAACGGATCACCATCCTCGACAATTCTCATCGCCAAATACTCCCGTTGTCCAATTAAAGAAGTCGAGGAGATATTGACAACGATACTTTCTCCAGGGCCAATCACGGCTTCATTGAACTGAGATGGATCGAGATACTTCTCACTCTCATCCGACGCGGAACTCCATGCCACAGTGCCCATCAGAAGAAGGAAGAATGACAATGCTGAGAGAATCTTTGCAAACTTCATAATGCCCCGCGCCATGTAGCTAGCACGGGCTACACCCTTTCAGTATTCGTTATCAGTATCCTATTCCGATGGTATCCAATTTCTCGGGAAGGTATGTGTCTGTGACGAAATCCAAGCCATATTTGGCCAGAGACTGCTGCTCGGCCTTCTTGCCCAGTTCTTGCATCAGTTTGATTTGCTCCTGCCACCATCCAGTGTTGAATCTAGGATCACTCAACTCTGCTTCCAGTGCCCCGATGTCCTGCTTTGTTAACTCATCACTAGGAAGGTCATAGGCTAGAATGTCATCTGCTGTTATTCCCAGATATGTCGCCTCCTTTGTAGCGAGATATTCCGAGATGTGAGCAGTCTTGATAGCCCCATAAGCGATACTGGCGTATATCCTGAAAGACCAGGGGTCGCAATCAGCAAACACGACAACTGGCTTCTTCCACTCGTCACTTATTCTCCTAATTATTCTTCTCGTGGACCTAGCAGGTTGACCCTTCAAGTGAATCAATGCACACCTTGCCTCCTCGTCAAATCCATTTTCGATTAGACGATCAAACATCCCTCCCGTCTCTATGGCCATCACGAAGTCAATATCCTCATCTACCAGCCTCAGCTTCTCCTCTTCGACGTTGTAAGGGACACCATATCCCGAATCCCCAACATCGTCCCTGCAGTTTATCCTCATCCATTCCCCTCTTCGATTCCTCTCTTCCACCGTAATGTTGCCGATTATTCTAGCACCATCTTCTTCAGGCCTGAGCTTGAAGTCCTCCCTCAGACACTTCGTAACAATCTCGAGGTCCTCGGCCAGGTTATTGCTCTCATTCTGGGATCCGAATTTCCCGTTTCCCCACCCCTCAGAAATGTAATACATCTCTCTGAGGGTAGAAGATTTTTCGCTGTCGATCATCTCTTCAATAAACTCTGTGATGTGCAATGTACGTAGGAGTTGTCTGGCGGATCCCAGCTTTGTAGCATCTCGAACAGTTTTGTTCTTCCCGTACTTGAACACCCCCAATTTGTTGTCGAATGAAATATTTGTCTTGGACCTCACTGGAAGAGTCATTTTAGGCGGCTCTCCCCTCTGCATTCTATTGTGCATCTCAGCAGCGACCTCGTGCAGTGCCTCCACTACTTGCTTCCTGTTTTTTCTGGGTGCCTCACTCATTGCCCATCACCTTCCATGCCGAACCAATCGGTACTTGCACTGGGTTCAAAGACCTCAGCTGGCCTCTCTCTGATTGCTTCTGAAGGCGCCGAAGATCTGCGCACCTCATCTACAGCAGCTTCCAGAGCCTCGGCCTTTCGTTGTTCGTCCAAAAGCGACTCATCCATTCTGGTTGCACCGATTATCTCCCCGTTCCCTCTGAAGAATATGTCAGTCTCGTTCCAATCTCCCTTGGACAATCCGGATATTCCAAACTCTAGAACCGTTGAGGATCCTGGATCCAATGTGTCCAGCCTCCAGGCCCAGAGGCCCTTAGCCTCCTTTCTTCCTCCTCTAGGATTGAACTCCATGGAAGTGCCTTCTCCCTCAGGCCACTTGGCTAGAATGGTGTATGCCCTGGCTCTAGCAGTGTAATTGTGAATTGTAACTGAACACATGGATAGACGAGACTCTTTGTTCCAAGACAACTCCTCTTCTAAGAAGACCGCATTCATAATCTGAGTGATCACTGGGGCCAAATCTGGCTCCTCCCTACCCAAAAGCTCGGATGACTTTTTAGAAATCTCCGGGAGAATAATATTTACTAGCTCGAACTTCTCCTTAGCCTTCTTTCTCTCCGAGCTCTTTTTTAGATGATTCTTCAATCCTCTGCCAACCTCAAGCATCGCTTTTCGGACCTCATCGAAGACCTCCTCGTTGTATGAAACGGCCTCCTTTGCCTCACTCGTGAACTGGACGTTTGTGGAGGCCAAGTGGACCAATACGGCTGCCGGACCCTTGGGGATACCGCTGCCACCAGGCTGCTCCAGGCCGTAACTTTTCCAGTTCACCGCCTCCAAAGCCTTCGTTAGAAGGCAACCGCCTTGCTGATACATCAGTGGCACCCTATTTGCAAATCTCAGAATCTCGATGGGGCCTTCAGACGAAAGGTCCCCACCAAAAACAAGACCTACTTCAATTTGGAATGGATTTCCCTGGCTAACCGCCGGATCCCTAGTCACAGTAGAGGCGAATCGGGAGTCAATGGCCTTCGATAGCCCCTTCTTTATGAGAAGGTCCTCAATAGGAGATAGGCAGTCCATTGGTGGCTTGAGAAGCTTCACAGTCTGGAACGCTGTAATCATCGCCTTCGCCTCTTCGGGCTTAATTCTCTTAGGAGTTCGACCCTCTTCGATATCCGCTATTCCAAGAATCTCCTTGGCGGCTCTCGAACTGACGCCTGAAAAATTGTGCTTCAAGAACGATGTCATCCTTCTATCAGTAGACTCTCTTAGCATCCTCTGTAGTGTCCCCAAGTGAATTCCATGTGGGTGTGGTTTGATTTCTTCAACGACTCTAGGCAACTTATTGCTAGTCCTTACCCAGTTTCCTTCCTCGATAATTTCCCCTTCCTTGTCCATCACAACAAGAGAAATCGATGCATGCGGGTTCACAATTGAGGTCATTCTCAAGTATTGATACACGGATTTCTTGCCTCTTTGGTATTTTGCCTTCATGACAGTTGTTATCCTGAGTCCATGGGAGATTTCCTCACCGGTCCTTTCGTCAATCCAAATATCTCTTTTCTCGCTAGATTTCATCGCTTTATTCTTCTTAGTGTCGATTCCCAAGTCGACAAAAACTGCTGAAGAATCACTCTTCACCTTAGAGACAACACGTGTTTTGGCTCCGGTTGTTAGCTGGCTGTACATCACGACACCTGTGATGCCTATTCCCTGCTGACCTCTTGTCTGCCTTATGGCATGGAATCTTGATCCTAGTAGGAATTTACCAAACACTCCCTCTATCGAGTCTCTGGGAATTCCAGGACCATTGTCCTGAGATGTCATCTCAATCTCGTCAGATTTAGTTCGCCTTAACTCGACTCTGATATCTGGTAGAATGCGAGCCTCCTCGCAAGCATCTAACGAATTATCGACAGCTTCCTTCACTGCAGTAATTACTGCTCTTTGCTGTGTGTCAAAACCCAGAAAGTGCTTGTTCTTTTCAAAAAATTCTCCTATTGATGCTTGCTTCTGTTTACTTGAAATTTCTTCTGCTTCATTCACGCGAATCACCCCATCAGGTCCTCCCAATACCCTAATGGAACGGGGCCTGCTTTTGGTTACATTATCCCGCTAACCGATACCTATTGAATCATACTGATGTACTGACAGGAAAAGAGGCGATTTCTCAGCTAACTCTGAACCACGACATCATGGTATGCTAACACGGGCTTATATGTCTTGAGTCACTTTTCATACACTCTTTCATTAGCTGGACCAAAATCCAGAGCGACATGAATAACAGAGTTGCTACACTAACCATGCTAGTAATTGCAAGCCTATTGCTATCTCCAGTCGTGGTTGCAGACGAGACTCAAGACATACCGACGAACGCCCAGAATACCGGTGCACACGACTCCCTAGTCGCCGCATTGTCCCATGCCGGACTAGTATCCGCACTACAGGCCGATGGTCCATTCACGGTCTTCGCACCAACAGACGATGCCTTCGCTGCTGCCGGGATAGACTTGTCCGCATTTGACACGGACGAGGAG
>JAPOFX010000005.1:0-72489 GCA_028283505.1 Candidatus Poseidoniales archaeon | reverse complement strand
ACTTGCGGACGTCCCAGCGTCCAACGGCGTGATCCACGTCATCGACAAGGTGCTGATGCCACCAGCCGACGAGCCAGTCCTCCCTGAGGGGTGTGACTTTGTCGTAGGTGTCGATGATTCGGGCTATGCCTACGATACCCCAGACCTTGCTATCGAGGTCGGGCAGACAGTATGCTGGATTTGGGAAGACGAGTCAATGGGCCACAATGTAGCTCAAATCGAGAACGAGGGAGATACCACCAGGATGCTGGGAGGAAAATACAGTGGAATGTCAATGACATCTGTCGATTACAGAGTCACATTCGACAAGGACCAGACCTTCCTGTACATTTGCGAGCCTCATGTCACTATGGACATGGTTGGCAAAGTCGTCGTTGGGACCGGAGTCATGGAAGTAGTGGATAATTCGTATGAGGACAATGAAAGTAATAGTGTCCCAGGTTTCACTGCAGGACTATCTGGAATGGCCTTGGCTGCCGCTGTCATCATGTTCGGCGGAAGAAAGTCAGAGCTGTAGACATAGAAAGCCCTTCACTGGGAGAAGACATCCGGCTTCCATGCCGTGATTCTCCCAGTGAAGGCACTAGTCATCACAGTTAGTGGGCTGGCTAGGTATAACTTTCCCGGACCTGATCTCCCTTGGAAATTCCTGTTTATGGCCGATACAGTGACTTGGCCCGAATCCTCACTGACCCCGGGCCCAGCACCTATGCAAGCCCCACAACCCGGATCGATAAGCTTCACACCTACCTCCTCGAAAGTCTTAGTCCATCCTCGCTTCTCAGAGAGATCCTTGACCGACTTCGACCCAAACTGAATGTAACAATCTACCCCATCAGCTACCCTTAGACCTGCTTCAAGAGCCGCTTCACATACCATGGCGTAAAAGGAGAAATCATCGTCCTTACCTGCTGTACAGGAGCCAGCATATGCAATGTCTATCTTCACTTCACCGATTTCGTCTATGTAAGCGCCATTTGTCGGATCCGATGGGACTCCCTCATCAGGGTCTCCGGGATGAGCTACCATTGGGCGAATCTCCGAGAGGTCAATTTCGTGAGTCCCCCCGTCATAATGGGCGCCTTCATCAGGAGACACAAACAAACTCCTGATTCCGTCTTCCGTGAGGCCCGGCCTCTTTTTCATTAACCAATCTACAGTCCTATCATCTGCCTCACAAATCCCCGTCTTTGCACTACATTCGGTAGCCATATTGCAAAGTGTCGCCCTTTCATCCATGGACAGACTGGCTAGACCAGGCCCACCGAATTCCATACTCCTGTCCAGGGTCTCAGAATTCGCTGCATACTTCCACAAGATGTGCAATATCACGTCCTTTGCCGTACAACCAGGGTCTAATTCACCGATTAGCTCGAATCTTATGCTCTGCGGGACATTCACGAACGAAAACTGATTATGCACAAGATTTGCATATTCGGTAGACCCAACTCCGTAAGCCAGAGCATTTGATGCTCCTCCCATACAGGTATGTGAGTCCGTGGCCTGTATGAAATCTCCAACATCTATGAACTCCTCTCTAGCTACCTGATGACATATGCCGGGACTAATCCCCCCGACAGCGGAATAGTCGCGGACCCCTGTGTGAACCTGAAAATCTACTTGCATATCTCTCAGGGTCTGGATCTTACCCTCGAACCTGCTAAACCTTTCAACTCCTGTCGCATATAGAAGATGATCCTCAAATACCGCGAATTTGCTGGGATTAGGTAGGGAATAGTCATCTCCATATTCCTCAGACAGGAAGTTATGGACCTGTGCCGTAGTGAACTCATGTGAGTACCCCCCATCGACTTGGGCGAGGACAGCGTCTCCGGGTTTCACAAACTGAGATGCCCCCTCCCGCCTCAGTAGTTTGGATGCAATCATCTTCTCAACCATATTCATCGGTCTCTCTTCACAAACATTCTCAGGTAACTCAATCTCACCAGACTTCAGCCTCTTAGCAAACGGCAAGATGCCACCACTTTCCAAAATGAGCCTACTAATTGGATCATATCCACTAGTGAACTCCGAAAGCGGAACACTCTCACCGTTCTGTAACCTTTCAAGCATTGAGTGATTTCCCATCAACTGACCTAGATTCAAGTTATTCCTCTCATGAATTGGGGCAAATGACTCTGCGATCACTATTCGTATCCCCGACCACCTCTCGCACTGTGGAGCAGTCTCTCTACTTGATCCAGTGCCCTTCCTGTGACCGGAGACAATTACTTCGAACCCGCCGTCTTTCAAGGCTCGTGGTTTAAACACCCTCCTCCCTCCGTGGAGGAGCCCGGCATACGCATTCTCAGCTATCTCCGAAGGTTCATGATCGAAGCATACCCATGCCGGAGTCATAACGTCTGTATTTATGTCATCAAGTAAATCATCGACTGTCAAATCAGACATTTTTAGATCGAGACCGTTGTAGAGCTGCTCTCTGATTAGTTCCAAATCCTTTGTCAGAAACAGTATCCTCTTTCCAGGAGTCAGACTGATATTTTCAGGAGGCCAGTGTTCGCTAATCTCATCACCCCCTCTTCATCCAGTGGTCCGCTCTATTTCACGGTTCTCAATAACACAGTCAATTGACTGAAAAGATTCGATGAGCGGTAACAGAATCTCAGTTATGTTAAATTTAAATAACATACGCTTTCGGGGATTAATACCTTTCCCAAGAAAGGAGGCTAACAAATGGCTGATTATTTAGTTGAAGATACTGTAAAGTGCAATGAATGTGGTAGCAGAAACCTGCTAAGAGATGAGACCCGTGGGGAGGTCTGTTGCGAGGACTGTGGAGTGGTTCTCGAGGACAAGGTGATTGATCAGGGCGCCGAATGGAGAGTCTTCAGTCCGGAGCAAGGTGATCAGAGGGCAAGAACAGGCGCTCCGATGACAGTCATGCTTCACGACAAAGGACTGTCAACAGATATCGATTGGCAGAACAAGGACTACTCGGGAAAGTCAATTTCTAGCAGATACAGAAGCCAATTCTACAGAATGAGGAAATGGCAGAAGAGGTCGAGGGTAAGCAACGCTACTGAGAGAAATCTAGCAATGGCACTGGCTGAGTTGGACAGGATGGCTAGTAGACTAGATCTCCCGAAGTCAATCAGAGAAGCCGCCGCTGTGAATTACAAGAAGGCTGTAGAAGCACGTCTCATTAGGGGACGGTCAATCGAGGGAGTAGCAGCGGCTAGTCTGTATGCGGCCTGCAGACAGTGCAAGAACCCCCGAACCCTGGATGAGATAGGAGAGGCCAGTCGAACAGGAAGGAAGGAGATAGGTCGGACTTACAGATTCATGGTCAGGGAGCTGAAGATGAAAATCCCTCCAACGAAGCCGGAAGATTACATCCCACGTTTCTGCTCAGGACTAGATCTCGATGCGGAGGTTCAGGCCAAGGCCTACGAATTGATCAGTGCCGCACAAGAAAAGGAGCTTACGAGTGGGAGGGGACCTACGGGAATCGCCGCCTCGATCATATATATCGCAAGTGTCCTTTGCGGCAAGAGGAGAACACAGAGAGAGGTTGCGGAGGTTGCCGGTGTCACCGAGGTCACCATCAGGAACCGCTACAAGGAGCTTATACAGAATCTCAACATAGAGCTTGAGATATGAGGCCATATGTCCAGAAGACAAGCTCAGGCTCTCATCTGGGAAAGTTGTGAACACTTAATCAGGAGATTTGTGGATTCAGCCTTTCTGTCGTCGCCATTGCCAAACCCCCCATTGGAACTTCCAGACTTCCCAGCTATAGTCCCAAAAAGCTCAGAGGCATTGGTTGACCAGGCAATAGGAATCTATCTCATCGACAAAGCTGGTTTCAATCATCGATTAACAACCATCGTCAATGAGAGGACTCCTGATCACATCAAGAGAAACATAGACCCTGAAAGTGCTAAACAGAAGTGGATGTCAAGTAATGTGGAAAGCATATCTGAAACCCTAATTTGTAGGGTTTCAAGAGATTGGCTATCAGCCTCTCTGGACGAGGACTCCCCGGATACTGATCGATGGTACATGGGAGTATCATTGTTAATCGGGCTGGCCATCAGTGGCTCAGAGGTTGCAAGGAAGGAAGGACCCCACTTGCTCAGCTCTATTGCAATGGCAAAGAAACCCGGGACGTGGTCGAGGAAGACTTCCGGGCCTCACCACATAGACTGGTCTCCTGTTGGCATCATCGAATCTATGGATCCTCCTCATCCCTCGGGAGTGCTAGCTGCTTCAAATATTCTGGATACTTTGGCACGGGCATCGTCCTCGTCATTGCAGATCCTTCCTTTTTGGTTGGAGGACCTGACTGTCAATAAGCAGCTATGCGAACTTCTTGAAGTCCAAAGAAGGTTACAGGACCTCCTGGATGGGGACTTGGGTAATTGTGAGCCTGTAGTCAGGGCTGCAATCCAATTGCTATCCTGTAACCCTTCGGATTCCGCTGAGATTCTCATCAAGGCATCTCAACACCATAATGTGCAGACACGCAGAGAGACCGCCTCGTCCCTTCAGAGAATAGCCTCAGATGATTTCCGTCTGGCCCTATCTCTAATGGATACCCTACTTGCAGACAAAGACTCAGATGTTAGGGTGATATCAGCCACCTACTTAGCTTCTCTAGCTAGGTCAGACAGACACTTATTCATCGAGAAGGCAAAACCTGCACTGGAGAGGTCGGAGGTGAGACTGACCAAGAGGATAGTGGACTCTGCAATCAGGGAGTATCTGTCCTCGGACTCATTTGATAGAGCCGGTCTTCTCCCTCTGGCTTGGGCTTCATCCGACCAGTCAACTAAGTCCAAGTTGGCAGGCTTAATTATTCAACAGTCAGAAGAAAATTATGAAGGATTCGCAGACACCTGCAGGAGATTCAGGGAAATTGGTAACGACACATTTAGCGAGCTAAAGTCATTTATTCTAAGAAGGGACAGTTCAATGGAGGAGAGGCTTTCAAAGCTTCAAGATTAGGAACATCCAGTGGTGGCACCACAGTCGTTACACTTCAGACAAGTACCGTTGCGGACCATCTTACTGCTCCCACAGTCATCACAGATATCACCGGTAAATCCTGCTTCCCTAGCCAGTCTGTACGCTCTTGCTTCGGCACTCTCGGTTGGCGGGATTGCATCAAGAGTAAGCTGCACCTCTCTGGTTTCCCCACGCGTTCTCATTACACCTTCACTAGTTATCTCAGGCTTTGATATGGTGAATGGGTCTAGATCTTCAGCAGCGACGTGTGCTAGATCCTCTCTACCGGCATACTCTATGGCGAGCTCTCTGAAGATCCAATCTACTAGGCTCGAGGCCATCTTGACTCTGCCGCTTCCTCCCTCTACCATTCCGCTAGGCTCGAATTTCTGGAATGTGAATACCTTGACGAAGGCCTCCAGTGGAACTCCATGTTGAAGCCCAATTGAAACTGCGATCGCGAATTGATTCAGCATAGCTCTCCATGCGGCCCCCTCCTTCGAGGTGACCAGGATAATTTCACCTAGCCTGCCATCTGGATACTCTCCAGTGATCAATCTAACACTGTGTCCACCGATTCTGGCCTTGACGTTATCACCCTTCTTTTTGTCAGGAAGTGGCCGACGGGTGGCAATGTAATCAACGAATGACCTGGCCACAGGAATAGCGGACTCTTGTGGAACAGGAAGCGCCTCGACCACCTTCTCGACCATTGCTGAGACAGCCTCATCCTCTTCTTCGTCTTCCAAGGATGTCGTATCAACCAGTTGATTCATCAGGGGCTGGGATAGCTTCGAGCAGTCACGGTAGACTGCACAAGCCTTGATCATGGTCTCATGGCTCAGATCGTAAGCCGCTCTGATATCCTCTACGGTTGAGTCCGAAGGCATGTTGATTGTTTTTGATATGGCACCGGAAATGAATGGCTGAGATGCCGCCATCATCAGAACATGTGCCTTCCAGTCTATCGCCCTCTTGCCGTATTTTCCACACGGTGTGGCGCAGTCAAAGACGGGAAGATGTTCATCCTTCAGTCCAGGGGATCCTTCTATGGTTCCTCTTCCGAAAACATGGTCATTTGCCTCGTCAATTTCAGATGGGGAGAAACCGAGGTGACCTAGAACGTCGAACCATGGGTCGTCACATTGCTCTTGAGACATGCCTAGAGATTCCTTGCAGAAGTCAGTACCGATTATGGATGGAGCGAAAGCCCCCTTGATTCCGAAAACGTCTGCCAGGCTAGAGTTTATGGTTGAGAGTACCTCCTTCGTGAATCCTAGCTCGTTGAGTTTGTCCGAAGTCAGATGGGGACAACCACTGAGGCTCATTGTTCCCATGATGTATTCCATTATCCCGTTGATTTTTGACTTGGAATATCCGAGCCTCTTCAATGCAGCTGGAACACCGTTGTTGATTATCCTCATCGAACCGCCTCCTGCTAGAGTCTTGTATTGGATTAAGGAGAACTGTGGCTCGACTCCTGTCGTATCAGCTCCCATCACAAGCCCTATGGTACCTGTTGGCGCAATGACTGTTGTCTGAGCGTTTCTGTACCCATGTTCCTCGCCTTCTCTGAGTGCCCTATCCCATGCATCTCTAGCAGCCCCAAGCAAATCCTTCGGACATTTCTTGGCGTTGATCCCCATTGGGGTCACTGTCAGCCCTTCGTACTCGCCATCAGGAGCGTCGTAAGCTGCCCTCTTGTGATTTCTCATTACCTTCAGCATACTTTCCGAGTTTCTTTCATAATCAGGGAACGGCCCTAGGAAGGATGCCATCTCGGCACTAGTGGCGTAGGATTCTCCGCACATTATTGAGGTCAGTGCTCCACATATTGCATACCCCCTTTCATCATCATATGGGATTCCCATGTGCATCAAAAGGGAGCCGATGTTACAGTAGCCGAGTCCAAGAGTCCGGTAGTCATACGATCCCCTGGCAATCTTCTCTGATGGAAACTGTGCCATGAGTACGCTAATCTCCAAGGTTGCCGTCCAAAGCCTAACGCTGTGCTTGAAGTCCTCGATCTGGAACTGATGCGTGTCCAGATCGTAGTACTTCAGCAGGTTTATGCTAGCCAAGTTGCAGGCTGTATCGTCCAGGAACATGTATTCAGAGCAGGGGTTTGACCCGTTGATTCGACCCGACTCAGGGCACGTGTGCCACTCATTGATGGTTGTGTCAAATTGCACACCGGGATCTGCACAAGCCCATGCAGTGTATGCTACTTTATCCCAGAGCTCACCAGCATCTAGGGTCTTGCAGGCTTCTGGGCTCCTACCCTCTGCGGCGGCCTTATCTAACTCTGTTCTCCAGTGAAGATCCCATGTACCTCCTTCCTTAACCGCGTCCATGAAAGAATTTGGGACCCTAACCGAATTGTTGCTATTTTGTCCTGAGACTGTGACGTAGGCTTCACCCTGCCAATCTGTATCGAAAACCTCGAAGTCAACGCCCTTCCAACCCTGTTTGGCCAAGTCAACTATTCTTTGGATGTGTGGTTGAGGAACGCAGTCTCGGATTGCCCTAATCATGGCCTTCTTCAGGCTAGGGTTCTTGTTTTGATCGAACCTGCTCTCGCCGTCTCCACCATCCCACATGGCCTCCATCAGTGAGTTGGCATGCTTCTGCAGAATGTTACTACCAATTACCAGAGCAGACACCTTTTCCTCTTCGCTACTCTTCCAATCGATATACTCCTCTATGTCAGGATGATCAAGATCCAAAGTCACCATCTTGGCAGCTCTTCTGGTAGTCCCACCAGACTTGATGGCACCTGCGGCCCTGTCTCCTATTTTCAGGAATGAGAGCAGTCCAGATGAGCTCCCTCCCCCAGAGAGAGGCTCACCAGCCCCCCTGATTTTCGAGAAGTTTGAACCAGTTCCTGAACCATACTTGAATAACAGGGCCTCTCTATTCCACAGGCCCATGATTGAGTCACTCCCTCCTACAAGTGAATCACCGACGGATTGGATGAAGCACGCATGGGGCTGGGGGTGTTCGTAAGCATTTACAGAGTACTCCAGCTCGCCAGTCACAGGGTCGATGTATGAGTGTCCCTGAGCGGGGCCTTCTATCCCATAGGCCCAGAAAAGGCCCGTATTGAACCACTGTGGACTGTTTGGGGCAGAACGCTGACTCGCTACAAGATAGCACATCTCATCGAAATATGACCTGGCATCTGCCTCGCTTGCGAAGTAACCATGCTTCCATCCCCAATAGGTCCACGTGCCAGCTAGTCTTCTGAAAACCTCTCTTCCATCTCTCTCTCCAGTGAACCTCTCTTCAGCTTTGAGTGACTCCAGCTTCTCGTGATCTGGTTCACTCCTCTGAAGCCACACTGGGACTCCCTCCTCAGCTACCTTTCGTAGGTGAGCAGGGACTCCAGCTTTCCTCAGATATTTCTGAGCCAGTACCTTCCCGGGGACTCCGGAGTATCCTGAAGGGAGCTTGACCCCTGTAATCGAGTCTGCCATTGAACCATCGGGATTCCGTATTTCTGCATCCATTTCAATCCAATCGAACTTTCCGAAGGGATCTTCGCCAGCGGATGTGAATCGGCGTTCTATTACCAAGCCTTCCTCGGTCTTTCCTTCCTTTTCTTTGCCCTTAATTTTCTGTTGCATACTCTCAATCCTCCCGTTCTACAGCTCTCTCCATACACGTCCCGCGGCGCAAGGGATTCCGTCTTCCGGATGGGGGGTGTTTAATGATTGGTATAGCCAACCACACTGAAGATGCAGAATCGGAATTAATCTCAACCTTGGGAGGTAGAGAAATTTGATATTTCTAACTTTCAAGTTCCAAAGACCATTCCAGGCTTGCTCCTGATCTGGTAATCATTATCCCAACGCTACAATATTTCTCATGACTACTTTCTATCAGTCTTCTAACGAGCTTCTCTGGGACATCTCCCTTCACTATGTACCTCATATTAATCGAAGTGAAAACCCTTGGACTCTCACTGGCCCTGACGGACTCAACTTTCACCGTCGCTGAATCAATGTCCCCTGCTCTTTCCTTGAGTCCGACAATGACGTCAATCAGAGAACAAGCCGCATGAGAATGCAACACCATCTCCATCGGGCTTGGGGATGACTCTCCGTATATCCCGAAGACCTTCCCGCCGGATGTAGTGCCTACATAACCCTCATCTGCCGTCCAGCGCACTTCTCCATCCATAGCCTGGTCCGGGGGATACTCCTCTTCAAGGGTTGGCTTCATGAATGTCCGTACGCTCGGAGGTATGAGTAAGATGACGCAGGGCTCGACAATAACACTCTTGGATGGACAATTGCAAGTTCCAAAAAATCCCATCATACACTACATAGAGGGGGACGGGATAGGTATTGACATCACTCCTGTAATGATCAAGGTCGTGGATAATGCAGTCAAAAAGGCATATGCGGGCTCTAGGAATATATATTGGTCAGAAGTGTTGGCTGGACAAAAGGCATTCGACTCCACCGGCGAATGGCTCCCAAATGAGACACTAGAGGCGATGCGTAGTGGACTTGTCTCGATCAAAGGGCCACTTACGACACCTGTTGGAGGAGGGATAAGGAGCCTCAATGTCGCCCTCCGCCAGAAGCTCGACTTATTCGCCTGCGTGAGGCCTGTGAGGTGGTATGAGGGGACACCCAGTCCGGTTAGAGACCCAGGGGCGGTAGACATGATCATCTTCAGGGAGAACAGTGAGGACGTGTATGCAGGCATAGAGTGGGAAGCAGGTACCCCAGAGGTAAGGAAGCTGATAGAATTCCTGCAGAATGAAATGGGCGTTGATAAGATAAGATTCCCAGAGACCTCGGGAATAGGAATCAAACCAATCAGCTCCGAGGGAACTGGAAGGATAGTCAGAGCCGCAATCAAGTATGCAATTGACAATGACAAAGACTCAGTAACACTGGTGCATAAAGGAAACATCATGAAATTCACAGAAGGAGGATTCAGGGATTGGGGGTATAAACTGGCCCGGGATGAATTCGGCGCAGAGCTTCTAGAAGGTGGACCGTGGTGCACCTTCAAGAATCCAAAAACCGACAGAATCATCACTATCAAGGACGTAATTGCCGATGCGATGTTACAACAGGTACTTACTCGGCCGAGGGAATACGGAGTTTTGGCCACCATGAATCTGAATGGTGACTATATCTCGGACGCTCTCGCAGCACAGGTAGGAGGAATCGGTATTGCGCCGGGTGCCAACATAAACTATGATACCGGTATCGCGATTTTCGAGGCTACCCATGGAACCGCCCCCAAATACACAGGACAGGATAAGGTGAACCCTGGGAGCCTCATACTCTCAGCTGAGATGATGCTACGTCACATAGGATGGACGGACGCAGCAGACCTAATCGTCAAGGGAATGGAAGGGGCGATTTCTGCTGGCACGGTCACATATGATTTCGAGAGGCTGATGGACGAGGCCACACTGCTCTCATGCTCGGGTTTTGGCGATGAGATAATCTCTCACATGTGAGATGGTACAGTGAGTAAACACATCAAAGAGGATATAGAACTCGTTAGGGAGAGAATCTTGGAGATGGCCAAAGAGGCTGAGTCCAACGGTAATCCTCTAACCTGGTTTGAAGATCTATACAGCTCTTCGGAAGGAAACGAAGAAATGATCCCATGGTCCAACGGGGAACCAAACCACCTCCTTGTCGAGTGGTTGGACAGTGAGCCTCCGCAAGGAAAGGCACTTGTGGTTGGATGTGGCCTGGGGGAGGATGCCGCCTATCTGTCAGAACTTGGGTGGAAAGTAACCGCTTTCGATATATCTCCAACCGCGATAAAATGGGCTTCCGAAACTTATGCTAATCTGGATATCGAGTGGAGAGTAGAGGACCTTCTGAAGCTTCCAATGGAGTGGCAACGCAAATGGGACCTTGTTGTTGAGGTCCACATCCTCCAAGCGATACCCGAGGATGTAAGAGTCTTAGCTGCGCCTATTCTCCCTGACCTCCTAGCTCCTGGAGGCAGCCTGGTCTCAGTTGGGCGTGTAGAAAGCTCAAGACTGGAAACACCAGGTCCTCCCTGGCCATTGAGCAGAGACTTCATCCTCTCGATTGGAGGCAATCTAGACTTGACATCAATTTCCTACCCAATTGAGATGGTCCATGGTGAAGAAGTTCATCGTTTCATCGGCAGTTGGCAGCGTGCCACTAGTCACCATCCCGACTTGCCTTAAACAGAAAACCGGTTTATCAAATTAAAGTCGGTGTAGTAAAATTCACCTCCAGATTTAATTATCCACCCCTTCCATGGTAAATCATGCCCGCAGTGATAGCCGGATACGCTAGGTCCCCATTCACCCCCGCTAAGAAAGGGGAGCTAGCTAGAACAAGACCAGACGACATAGCAGCAACGGTGATAAACGGGCTAATCAAAGATGCCGGAGTAGATCCGTCGTTAATTGAGGACTTGATAGTTGGTACCGCTTTCCCCGAGGCAGAACAGGGATTCAATGTTGCCAGGATGATCACGTTCCTTACAGATCTCCCCGAGAGCGTTCCCGGAGTAACTGTGAATAGGTTCTGCGGATCCTCGATGCAAGCAATTCATGACGCAGTAGGAAGGATTTCCATGGGATCCGGTGAAGCGTTCATCGCAGGGGGCATCGAGTCCATGACCAGGATTCCTATGACAGGGTATAATCCCATGCCTAATCCAAAATTGGGGTCCGAATACCCGGAGGCATTCACATCAATGGGAATTACCGCCGAGAACCTAGCCGAGAAGTACTCAATCAGCAGGGAAGACCAAGAGAAATTTGCGATTGAGAGTCAGACAAGGGCCTCTAAGGCCAAGGAAAGTGGATTTTTAGATTCAGAGATTATACCCGTCGAGACTGAAGGAGGTGTGGTTTCAGAAGATGGCTGTCTCCGTCCTGAAACTAATTCCGAGGCCCTGTCGGGCCTTCGTCCGGCATTCCTCTCTAATGGGACCGTGACTGCAGGCACCTCGTCACCACTAACCGATGGAGCGGCGTTCGTCCTGGTGTGTTCAGAAAATTTCGCAAAAGAAAACGGACTCAAGCCTCTGGCCCGGGTGGTGAGCTCAGCAGTCACGGGATGCGCCCCCGAAATAATGGGCATTGGGCCTGTCGAAGCCACCAACAAGGCATTGTCGAGGGCTGGCCTGTCAATAGATCAGATAGACATAGTGGAATTAAATGAGGCATTCGCAGCACAGTCCCTAGCAGTTATCGAGGAGCTGGGATTGGATTCCTCCAAGGTCAATATTGAGGGCGGGGCCATAGCCTTGGGGCATCCATTAGGGGCAAGTGGGGCAAGAATCACAGGCAAGGCGTCACAATTATTGAACAAGAATGGTGCAAAATACGCCTTGGCAACGATGTGTGTGGGCGGAGGCCAAGGAATCGCCACCGTTTTGGAGAAGATATAGGTGTGACAATGGTTGACGGAATCCAGAAAGTCGCCGTGATAGGAAGCGGTGTAATGGGCGCGGGGATTGCGGCCCATTGTGCCAATGCTGGATGCGAAGTCCTCCTCCTCGACATAGTACCCGAGGGAGCAGAAGACAGAAACTCACTATCGAAGACTGCGATTCAGAAGATGCATAAGTCCAATCCAGAGATGCTCATGCACAAGAGGAACGCGAAGAGAATCACGCCCGGTAACATAGAGGATGATCTGCATTTGCTCGAGGATTTCGATTGGGTTGTTGAGGTGGTTATCGAGAATCTCGATGTCAAGAGAAGCCTGTATTCGAGGCTCTCTGAGAATATAGGTCCAAACACGATATTATCCTCAAACACATCTACGCTCCCAAGAGCGGAGCTTACCTCCGAACTATCCGCAGATCTGTCCTCAAGATTTCTGATTACTCACTTCTTTAATCCTCCTAGATACCTACCGCTTCTGGAATTAGTGTCAGGCCCAGAAGTCAATGCAAATGTAATATCCAGATTCACTGACTTCGCGGATCGCAGACTTGGTAAGAGGGTTACAATTTGCAATGACAGACCCGGATTCATCGGCAATAGGCTTGGGGTGTATTTCATTCAGAGGGCATTCAAGGCGACACTAGATCTCGGGCTTTCTGTTGAACAGGCAGATGCCATGCTTGGAAGGCCAATCGGACTACCAAAGACAGGAGTGTTCGCTCTAATGGATCTTGTTGGTATAGACCTGATTCCACACGTCACAGAAAGCCTTCTTTCGTATCTTCCCGATGAGGATCCGTTCCACGAGATAGCTGGAACTGGCGAGGAAATAGTTCTCAAAATGATTGAAGACGGATATACAGGCCGAAAAGGAAGGGGAGGATTCTACAGATTGAATCGAGACCAAGGAAAGAAGGTCAAGGAAGCCAGAGATCTCTCCACCGGGGAATATCGAAAGGCAGACAGACGGGCCGCTTTCCCCTCAGCAAAGATGGGGAAAAGGGGGCTTTCAAGTCTAATGGACTGCGACGACGAAGGGGCTAGGCTCGTGACTGACGTTCTTCTTGACTCACTTTCATACGCTGCTTACATCGTCCCTGACGTCAGCGACGACATCTACTCAATAGATGGAGCAATGAAGGTAGGATACAACTGGAAGAGAGGCCCATTTGAGATGATGGACTCCATTGGTCCCCAGTCTATTGTGGATATGCTAAAGTCCTCCGGAAAAAATGTTCCTAATTTCCTATCCCTCGCCGCTGAGAAAGGCTCTTTCTACGGCTTGGAGAATGGCGAGATAACGAGACTCTCTTCGTCAGGTGAAATGGTAGTCGTTCAACGTCCAGAGTCGACCCTGACTGTTGCCGATCTCAAAAGGAGGGGAAAACCACTCAAGAAGAACGGGTCGGCTAGCATCTGGGATATGGGAGATGAGGTGTTACTCGTAGAGTATCACACAAAGATGAATGCTATGGACCCAATGAATATTGAGATGTTAGTAAATGCTGTTGACATAGCGGAATCTGAGGATTACAAGGGCATAGTAATAGGAAATGACGCACCCAATTTTTGTGCGGGGGCAAATCTTGGTTTGGCTTTGTTCGCCGCCAACCTCGGAGCCTGGAAAGATCTTGAGGACTTCATAACTCTGGGCCAAGACACATATCAGACCCTGAAATACTGTGACGTGCCTGTAGTTGCTGCCTCGGCTGGTCTTTGTCTTGGGGGAGGTGCGGAGGTTCTGATGCATTGTGACGCTGTTCAAGCCCATGCTGAGTCCTATGTCGGCCTGGTTGAGGTTGGAGTAGGGGTGGTTCCTGCGTGGGGTGGCTGTAAAGAGCTAATGGGCAGATTGGAAGACTACGGCCTTGTAACAAACGGGCCTATGGGCGCGGCGATGAAAGCCTTTGAGACCATAGGAACCGCACAAGTCGCCAAGTCAGCAGAACAAGCAAGGTCACTGGGCTTCCTGGGTCCGGATGATCAGATTACGATGAATAGGGACAGATTACTCGCAGATGCCAAAAGTAAGGCCTTAGAATTGTCTGAGGACTACACCCCACCCGAGCCAAGAACATACACACTTCCAGGACCAAGTGGAATGGCCGCACTAAGTCTAGCACTGAATGACCTATCTTTGTCCGGTCAAGCCACCCCTCATGACGTTGTTGTGGCGACTAGGCTAGCCAAGATTCTGACCGGAGGAGATTCCGATATGACGGAGACCCTTGAGGAAGACGACATCCTTTCCATGGAGAAGGAGACTTTTGCTAGCCTACTCAAAAATATGGATACCTTGGATAGAGTACAGCATATGTTAGAAACAGGCAAGCCACTTAGAAATTGAGGTGAGAAATTGGTAGAATATGAAGCCCCACTGAGAGATTATGATTTTTTGTTTAACGAAGTATTTGACGTGACTCCGACCATAAAGAGACTCGGGTACGATTTCGATGAGGACTTCCTGTCAATGCTGGCTGAAGGATGGGCAGACCACGCCAAAGAAGTATGGTTGCCAATAAATCAGCTTGGAGACAGGGTTGGATTGAAATTTGAAAACGGCGAAATTACAATGCCCCAAGAATTCAAGGATGCCTACAAACAGGGTATTGAGGGAGGATGGTTTTCCACATCCACCAAGCCAGAACACGGAGGAATGGGGGCCCCTATCTTCTTCCAGTCCGTAATATGGGGGGAAATTGCTACAGCCACGAATATGGCCATGAGTGTTCTTCCCGCTCTTACTCTTGGTGTCTACGATGTCTTGAATGAGCATGGGGACCAAGTCCTCGTTGACTACTTCTCATCCAATCTCGCACAAGGCCACTGGGCCGGTACAATGTGTCTGACGGAACCACACGCTGGTACCGACCTTGGGATAATATCCAGCAAGGCCATACCCCAAGATGATGGGTCATACCGAGTTACAGGAACTAAGATATTCATCACATATGGCGAACACGATATGACTGAAAATATTGTTCATCTAGTCTTGGCAAAAACCCCAGGGTCACCAGAGGGAACCAAGGGAATAACCATGTTCCTAGTTCCAAAATATCTCCCCAAAGACTGGAAATCTGGAGACCTCGATGGTCTGTCCCATGATCTCATGCAAGAACACAACGGTGTAACCTGTGCGGGAAGCGAGGAAAAAATGGGAATTCACGCATCACCTACTTGCGTTATG
This sequence comes from Candidatus Poseidoniales archaeon, assembly GCA_028283505.1. Lineage (GTDB taxonomy): Archaea > Thermoplasmatota > Poseidoniia > Poseidoniales > Thalassarchaeaceae > MGIIb-O5. The sequence continues at coordinate 56,920 of JAPOFX010000005.1, read as the reverse complement.
AATTTTGATAACAGCGTAGGCTGGAGGGTCGGAGACCTACACACGGGGATGAAGCTAATGTTTCAGATGATGAACCAAGAGCGCCTTGCAACAGGGATAATGGGGTTAGGACTGGCTGAAATCGCATATCAAAATTCCCTAGCTTGGGCCAAAGACAGGAGACAGGGCAGGGATTTGAGAGGTCCAAAGGACCCCAAAGAGCCTGCGGATAATATTCTCGTCCACCCAGACGTTAGGAGAATGCTCTTGGAGGCAAAAGTCAACAATGAGGGCTGTAGAGCTCTTGCAGCCTGGACAGGAATCCTCCTAGATCAGATGCATAGTGATGATCCTGACGAGGTTGAATACGCCTCATCTCTAGTTGCCCTATTTACCCCTATAGTAAAGGCACACTTTACAGATGTCGCCTGCGAAACAGCTAGTACCTGCATGCAGGTAATGGGGGGTGCTGGTTACTGTACAGAATATGCGGTAGAGCAGTTCTATCGGGACGTGAGAATATCTAAGATTTGGGAGGGTACAAACGGCGTCCAAGCCCTAGATCTCGCAGGAAGAAAGATTACCCAGAACATGGGAAAGAATCTGCGTCATCTTATGTGGCCATTGACCGAGTTTATCGAGGAGAATCGAGACATACCTGAAATGTTAGAATTCAACAAGCCCCTACATCAGGGAGTCCGCGGACTCCAGCAGCTCACTCTACTAATGATCGCAGAAGGGCAGGCCAATCCTCATTTCTTAGCAGCAGGCGCTACAGACTATTGTAGGTATTTTGGAAATGTTTTGTTGGCCTACATGTGGGCGAAGATGGCTAAGAAGGCAATGGAAAAGAAAGGCGATCCTTTCTATGATGCCAAAATAGCCAGTGCGCGGTTCTTCTTCAAGAGAATATACCCAGAGACAGTAAGCTTAGCGGCGAAAATCCAGTCCGGACATAAGTCGGTTATGGAATACCCAACGGAGATGTTTTGATGTCAGGAAAGGCCAGTCAAGCATTAAGAATCAAATTTAAGAGATCGTCAAAGAAGGTATGGGATCTTCCTGAGAGGCCCTCGAACAGTCAGCTATTGGAACTATACGCATTATTCAAACAGGCGACTGAGGGAGATTGTCAGGACCGGGCGAGAGGCGGAATGAAAGAGAGGGCAAAGTGGAAGGCGTGGAACGGTATATGCGGAATGTCAGAGACCGAGGCCATGGAAAGATACTGCTCCATAGTCGATGATTTGAGTGGATAGTAGTGGTAAAATGCCCATCAATGAGACAAAATTGGATAGTGAGTACAAGTCATTGAGAGGTCGGATGAAGTTTAGAATCTTCACGGCACTATCCATGCCAGCCGCATGGTTTTCGGGGCTACGAATGGACAAGATAGACCATGAGACATGCATCACTTCGCTTCCTGGTGGTTGGAGGACACAGAATCCATTCAAGACAATGTATTGGGCAGTTCAAGGAATGGGGGCAGAGCTGGCAACAGGAGCAGCACCTTTCGCAATATCCAGATCAATGGATGAGAGGCTCAGGATGTTCGTTGTCGGTACAGAGGCTAAATTCGTAAAAAGAGCGAAGGGAAGAATAACATTCACTTGTAATGACATTCCAAAAGTTAGGGAAGCCATCGAAGAAAGCCTCACCACGGGAGAGGCAGTAGAGGTCGATCTCACCTCACGGGGAAAGGACTCCGCCGGGGACATTGTATCAGAATGGGTCTTCAAGTGGAACCTTCTCGTGTCTAACAAGGAGTGAGTAGGTTGGTGGAGACGAGGTTGACCAAACAAGCGGGAGTTGAGTACCCAATAATCTGCGGAGCAATGTATCCATGTTCCAATCCAGAACTGGTGGCCGCTGCCTCTGAGGGAGGTGGAATTGCAATAATTCAACCAGTGTCTCTTACAATGGTCCATGGATACAACAAGCCAGACACAAAGGAGGGCTTGAGGGCCGCAATTCGATACATCAGGACCTTGACAGATAAGCCGTTGGGATTCAATGCGCTTATAGAGAAGGGAAGCGATAGGTACCTTCAAAGAATGTCCGAGTGGATAGACATAGCTCTTGAAGAAGGAGTCAGGTTTTTCGTGACCTCCCTGGGAAAACCCGATTGGGTTTGTGATAAAGTACACGAGAAGGGAGGATTCGTCTATCACGATGTCACCAACAGATTTCATGCGGAGAAAGGAATACAGTGTGGGGTTGACGGACTGATTTGTGTCAATAACAGGGCAGGAGGGCATTTAGGAGAGATGAGTATGGAAGAAATGTATAGCGACCTGGTAGATCTAGGGGTTCCGCTTATTTGTGCTGGAGGAATTGGAAGTGAAGTTGAGCTGAACCGTGCCCTGGAGATGGGATATGACGGAGTTCAAATGGGGACCAGATTCATAGCAACTCATGAATGCACAACTCCACAGGACTACAAGGATGCAATCGTAGCCGCAAAAGAGGAAGACATTACGTGGACGACTAAGCTTACCGGTGTCCCAATAGCCGTAATAAGTACAGATGGGAAGAATAAGCGAAACAACTGGTTAATCAGAAGGCTTCTGAACGGCAGGCTAAAACACAGGGTGAGGGTTTTGATTACTGGAATATCATTCTGGAGAATGAGAGCTTTTGCCAAGGGTAAGAAGAATTCATCCAAGGACCTATGGTCTGCTGGGAAGAGCGTGGAATCGGTTAACAGCGTGGAGTCTGCTACTGTTATAATGAAGAGACTAGGAGAGTCTGTTGGGAGCAATACCAGACTTCACTGACTCAGATAGGCCAGTTTGTTTAGTTGTTGAACATCCCCTACTACTCCGAATCCGAACTCCTCCTCAAGAGCTCTTGATACCAGCTTGAAGTCCGAGTCTCTGGTTGCGACAACTACGCTACCAACTCCCGAAATGAAAGACTCCGCAATACGAGCGCCACTCTTCATTATCTCACAGTCGCCGTCTTCTGGATAGATGGCTTCCCCATTGATCTCTGTCCTGGAAGTTATCTCAGTATTGTGCTCTCGTTTATGTTGATCAACGACTCTGAATATGTCTCTATGTTCGGTTAGGAACCCTTCTAGATCCACTGCCTTTTCCTCCTTCCAGTCGCCTTGCTCCCAATTGTCAAACACGGAGATAATAGAAGAGACTCTTTCTCCTAGGACCTCATTAGAGATAGAATCCCTCCACGCCTTCCTGTCTATGTACACGTTTTCAAACAGTCCAAGTGCAGAATCTGTGGACTTCACACGATTCATGAATTCATTCATCGCGGCTTTAGGTATGTGAAGTAGTATAAGCCCTTCTTTGGCGAGGGTCCTGAGCTTCCAATGGAAAGCCCTCTGCATCGTCCAACCTAGGCTACCAAGGCTGTCTTGTGAAATTTCTCTCAATAGGTCATCCTTGAGTGCATCGATCAGAATATTTGTGTCCACTAGAATAAGAGGCTTCAACCCCAAGCCACTCAAAGTCTTCCTTTCACGAACGGATATTTTTCCGAACTGTCTTGTGAACAAGTTTCTCTGGTTACTGCGAAGAATCTTGTTGTCCTTATCTCCGAACTCGCCCGAGACCAAGGCCCTCTCAAACATCCTGAGTGCGCGTATAGGACTAGATTCAGCAACCTGCTCAATTACTGTCACAATTGCGTATGTATCCTTTTCCTTAGATCTCATTTCGGTATCAAATCTATCTTCTAGATCAGATCTCCTTGTCTGAGAAGTGTGGCTTTTTTTCCTGATGGCTGCTAGAACTCTTCCTTGGAATGGATTAAGCGGGAGACCATGTTCAATAGGGTACAATTTTATGGATTCTAGGATCTCCAATACCGACACCACTCCTGGATCCTCCTCCTCTCCTCGGAGCTCAATATTTGCATGATCGATTATTCTGGACGTTGCACCAACCTGATTATTTTCAACGCAGTCCAAGCACGCTCTTAGATACATTTTGAATCGGTTAGTCACCGAAGCTGATAGCGTAGGGTATGCATCTATCAATGTGACAGCCTCCTTCCATCCCCCTCCATGGGCGAAGGAAATTAAGGACCATCTTAGGAAGATAGCCGCCTTCTCAATATCATCCTCCATGAGCTTCATAGCCGCCTCTTTGTATGACCAAGCCGATCCAATGAGGTCACCACCCCTTTCGAGTAGTGCCGCCTTAACAATCCGATACTCGGCACTATCCCTATCATTCTCCCTGTACCAACTATCAAGCGACTCCAGTCCCACGGAGTGCTCGAAAACCAAATCAGAAGCAAATCTTATCGTTCTCATTGAAACTGTATCTCTAGATATGATTTCTTCTAGAGAAGAGATGGCCTCTTCTCTTCTACCAGAATCACCATTCTGAAGATTTACGGCAGCCCTGTTCAGAATTAAAGCATTAATCACAGCCTCAAATAAGCGCCTCTCCAACACCGTCAAGTCTGCTTCTCTCACTGAACCAACGAGCTTCTCAATTCTTACCTCCTTGACAATTCCGTCTCCCTCAGGCCCAAGAGCCATCCTGACCTCATTCAGCGATCTTAGACCATCGGAGTCAAGTTTGTCATGGACAGCATCAAGATTACTGCTTATCCCGTCAAGTAGAGAAATCAAACCAATGCTCACATCAGAGAGAACCTCATCTTTCTCAGCATCTTCAATTGATTCTAGAGCAACCCTCCGAGCCTCATACATCTCTGATGAAATACCAACTGAGTCCCTTGCCGTAATCAGGTGCCACGCCATCATGACTCGAAATGGATAAGCCCTCTGTAAAGAGCCCTCTTCAATTAGGAATTCTGTTAGCCCCTTAATCTCCGCTGACATAGTAAATGACGATACAATCTCGTCTGTGTATCTCATTTGGTCAATTTTCCTGAGTAATTTGGATGCCTCTAACCTTATCTGAGTGGGTGAGTTTTGATGAGTAAGGGATAATCTCAAACACTCCTCATCAAAATTTTCCATTCCAGAAATAATAGAGTTTAACGAGATATTTTCCGCATCCTCTAAAATTAGCCTCAGACAGATATTAAGCCCTCTGTAGTCTGTTACCACTCTTCCTTCGATGTACTTCAAAGCATTGGCGTAATCCCCCCTTTCCATCAGTACCTCCGAAGCAAGCCATGCCAGCTTGTTTGGGATGGTTCTTCCAGCTCCTTCGATTATCGCAACTCCGTCCATAATCTCGCCCGACTGAATTTTGTCCGGATACAAATCATCCCTGAGCCAAGCCTCAATTTTAATTGACAAAGACAATGGATCGTTCCCATTGCCCCTTACAGCCGAACCCCAGTCCAAAACACCCCCATCTCTGAGTGACATCAGCAAACACATTTGATACGCTACTTTTTTCCCATCCCCTCTAACATTTTTTAGTACACTCTTTGCCTTTTCCGAGCCTGATGCGGCTAGAAGAACTCCTTCCAAAAGGGCCTGTTCATTTTCAAGCCCAGAAAGAGAATGACTCATCCATTCCTCCCATTTATCGAAACGAGGTTTACCAATCAAGTCCTTCCTAATCTTGCTTATAGTGTCTCTTTGAGATAGAGAAAGAGAGAATGGCGTTTCCAATTTCAACCACATACTCAAACCGTCCGTGTCTTGATAGTCTATTTTTGATCCTTCTAGCCATGCCTCTTGGTCCCAAGAGGACTCATCTTTCTCCTGAACGGGGAATAAACCTAACTCTGCCAGTAAGGGGGACTCTCTCGCCATCCGTTCCCAGACTGGATGCACTCCTGTTTCGCAACTCTCCCTAATCAGCTCCATTTCAGACTCATATCCATCGTTCCAGGAATCTCTCATCCTGTTTCTTTGTATGATAAGAACTGCCAACCTATATCCCATGGGGAGACTCTTGTCATCGATAATACTCCCAGCTGAAGCCATCGCATCCTCTAATCCGCGGATCTTGCCCCTGCCTCCTCTCCTTCCGACTCTTCTATTTCTCGAGGGGCCCACTTTGTTACTTTCAGAATCTGGTCTTACAGCCTCTTCCTTGGTGGCAGCAATCATCGCTATCGCTTTCCACTCCTTGCTCAGACCCTTGAAAGAAGATGACCTCTGCATCACGCTCTTCCTTCTTTGAACATCGTCACCCGCTTTACGTAGCTCATCCAAGCATTCGAGAAGACGCTCCTCCACAGTACAACCCTACCTCACGGCCTATGCGCTCTGTACATCAACACATCGCCTTGCTATGCAAGGCGTCAGTAGAGGAAATAAGTGGATACAGCATGGGGGCATCGTGGATTTTCTCAGAATAGCCATTCTGATGGCGCATCCAGTACTGGCAACGGTGCTGATATGGGCATTCATGAGGCAGAGGTCTTGGAGGCATCAGAAAATCGATATTGAACAAAAAGAGATGGTAAATGCAATACGAAATCACGAAAGGAATGGAAACAGAATAATGGCATATCTTTTGTTGGTTATAGTGGTGGCTTTCTCCTCCAGAATAATTGAGTCGATTATGCTTGGTGAAGGATTGAGCGAGGCATCAAGGCAACTCATACCGGGGCATTATCATGGATGGTCGGGAATACTTGCACTCATACTAATGACAATTCTATGGTCCATGGGACGCAAGGCAAGCCGTTCTAGGGCAGATGTGGAAGAATTTACCAGAGCAAGAAACCTTCATCGAAGACTTGGAGATGTGATGGCGGTATTGGTGATAATACACGCCTTTCTCGGCTTCCTATATCTTCTACAAATCATCTAATCATCTTCTACCTGGTTTCCAGAATTGAAACGGGAGAGCGGATTCTCCCTTCATGGCTCTAAATGCCAAATGATCTGCACGCTCATTCCATCTATGTCCTTCATGGGCTCGCACATGTTCGACAGAGACCTCGATTGATGATGAAACCTCGTTCCATAGGTTTCGTACAGACCTGACCAACTCCTTGTTTGCCTTACCCTTCCATTTTCCGGAACCCACATTGATGGCATATTCCGAATCTCCCCTCAATACTACTATACCTGAGTTGCAACTCATTAGGACCCATCTCAATGCATGAGCAAACGCACTTAATTCGGCGGTATTATTGGAACCCACGGTGGCACCAAGATATCCTTCCTTACCAGCCTCTGTGACTACCTTACCACTCATCTCTTTGACAAGCTCACCATGGCCCTTTCCTATGCCATTATCTCCAATTATTACACAAAAACCCCATCCAGCTGGCGTCTCAGGGCCCACATTCCTATTCTCACTACAAGATCCATCAAAGTAGATGTACGTGGAATCTTTCCCCATCATTATTCCTCAATGAGACTTCGATAAGTAGCCCCATCAAGAAGATCTACCAACTCTGCAGGATCACTTATGGCCATTTTGCAAATCCAGCCATTTCCATAAGGGTCCTCATTGATTTGTTCAGGAGAGTCCTCTAGAGAATCATTCACTTCGAGTACCTCACCACTGACGGGTGCGTAGATCTCGCTTACTGACTTCACAGACTCTACACTTGCGAAAGACTCCATTGACCCTACGACGGCCCCAATTTCAGGCAATTCAACCCATACAACATCTGTTAACGCATCCTGAGCATAGTCAGTGACTCCGATTACCACATTATCTCCTTCGATCCTGATCCATTCGTGTTCTTTCGTATACCGTAGCTCATCGGGGACCTCGCTCATATCCTCACCACCATGCACGAGAGGGACTTGGCACTCAAACCTTCGTCCCCCTACTCCTCTTCCAAGCTTTTTTCTAGGTGTACTTTCTCAAGCTCAGCCCATGCTCCTCCCATTTTTTCTACGCTAGCATCTTCCTGCTCCCTCTTCAGGCGGGGAATCATCTCCTCTTCACGCTCTCTACTTATCCACGAATCGAGGAAGAATTCACCGTGCTCCCTCCCTGTTGCGTTTCTCAAAGATAGTACAAAGACCCCGATAATGATTGAAAGAAATGGGAATACCAAAGCCCTCTTGTCTTCCATAGTGGAATCCTCATTAAAAATAACTATCATGCCATCTGTTATTGAAATGGAGGTTAGGAAAACCAAGGCTATTAGAACACCGAGAAGAACTCTCTCGAGCCGTGTTGCCGGAGACTCCATGCTATATCAGAGGAGGGTTAAGTGAATCAACTTCACCTAAGTTAGTAGTCTTGTTGAATTAGCTTCAGTATTTTGTATGGAAGGAGGGCTCTATTTACAGGAGTCACCTCTAAGATTCGTCCATCATCCCTCCTCCTGATATCCTGGAGCAAAGGGTGACGGCTCTTTTTGTGCAGAGTCAATAGGGATGGCATATCATACTTCAGCGCCTCTCTGACGGCCGAAACAAAACCCTCACTTTCCACAGTGAACTTTCCAACCTCATCAACAACCAAATATTGACAGTTACCCACAGCATTGAGTATCGCTGGGACCCCAACCCTGTCTATTTCACTAGGGTCTATACCGTATCCGAGGACCCTGTGCCGAGAGTCGATTTCCTTGTGAGCCATCACTCCCCTCTCGCCACTAACGATGTCAACGCAGGCGTAACCAACTCTCTCTCCATTTTCGATTATGGCTTCAGATCTCATTCCTGCGATAACAGGTATTCCGGAAGAGTCAGACCGCTCCTCTTCAATCATCTTGACAACTTTGTCTAGTACGGCAGATTTACCAGATCGGGGGAGGCCAGTTATCCCTATCTTAGGATTGATGCCCATAATTACGCCTCCTCTCTGCTTCACTCACGTGATAGTAAGCCATTGTAGGATAAGCAACGATAATAGTCTATTCGGTCCCGCAAGTCCTATTCTTCCCAAGAACGGAAATCTATTTCCGTTTTGGTGCTAGTATCGTTCGTGCTAAATTGAAAATGCCAAATCATCTTCCGGAACAGGGAATGGGAGACTCTCAATCTCGTAATTATTCACGTTATTATTAGCTCCCCATGTCTTGGACCAAATCTCCAAATCCTTGGAATTCATAATCTTACAGAGCCACTCAAGTCCCAAAACAAGGGACCCAGTCCCGCGATTAACTATTGACTCCAATACCTCGTCGGAGAAATCTAGATAATTGACTGAATTACTGAGCACGCAACCCTCTGGAATCACAGCCCAGTGAAGTCGCCTATCATCATTCGAATTGAGAATTGCTTGACATGCAATCCGCGGTCCAGCGGTTGATTTTTTCTCTCCCGTCCAAACGGACTGGGACATCTGAATTGCGCCTTCCTCTACATCGTCCTCAAATGAGGGATGATGCAGTCTGACCTCACCATCAATGGACATAAAGTGAGCGCTCCTAATGAAGGGTATTGCAAACTCATCGTCATTCCAATCCTCGATGCAGTCCGACCAAGAGCTTTGGTCAATCTCCCCCACTCTGACCTTTACGGAATTACCATCAGGATTCAGCCAACTACCTGCTTCGGATAGCCTTGGCTTGTCCGCCAATCTGCCAATAGCATCAACTACCGCTCTTCTTTCATATGGGTCTACAGGCATTCTTGGTACAGCCCACGTTGCATCGGTCCATGATGACCATGTCCCCCTTTCTAGTTCCAGACAGGGAGCCCCCCTGGACAAACCCGAATTATTAGAGATGTCATTCACGGTTAGTGGACCATAGCTCATCATTTTGGCAGTGTTTCCACCGATTTCAAGACCGACTACCGCGACGCCTTGGCTTATGCCGGGAAACACTCTCTGAGAATCCGGGAAGGACCAAGTTGAGAACCAATCGTTGCCATCGACCAGAAGTTTCCTCAGAGGGACGCTACTTTTCTCCCTCAGTAATGAGTCTGGAACTACCATCCTCAACCTTCCACCGTCTCTAACGAGTTGAATAGACCTCTCCAAGAAAAGTCTGTACATGTTGACATTCCCTCTCAAAGCAGAGAACCTCAGACTACCATCACTTTCCAGAGCATTACGTAGCTTGCTTGAGAGACTCTTTCTGAGTATACTGCCATTTTCATGACCTCTAAATCTGTCTTTGATTCTGATCCAAGGGGGTCTGCTGACCAGTAGCCTGGGTCCCTCGTTCCATGGCCATTCTCCAAGAAGCGGGTCTCCTTGGATAACACTGCTCTCGAGAATCATCTCTGCCTCGGATCTACCAATCATCTGAGTTCTGCTGTCTCCAGACAAGTCTACTAGCCCAGCCTTACCCAGCGTTATCAGTATCCTCCTCCTTGAGGATTCCACAGCAATATCAGATGAATCCATCAATTGCATCCCCTCAATTAGCTTTAGAGTGTCAGAACATCTCTGTTCTTCGTCCAAGTGCTCAATCCTCTGAGAGTGAAGCCTAATTAGCTGAGAGGCGACAACCCCAGCTCCACAGCATGGGTCGGCAAATGGAAGAGGGATGCCGGAAGATGTACTATCAGAGCTGTCATCATAGTCGTCCTTTCCGGGTTTAAGCATCGCTTCCATATTGAGTCTTTCAGCGTAATCTCTGAAAGCTGGAGGGATAGCGGAAAGTGACACTGATGGAGGAGATTCCTTCTTCTTAGATGGACCGCCACTCGCTAATTCATCGGCTAAAATCGACCCTATTAGCCTACTTGGAGTGGAATACGCACCTTTTGGTGATCGACCGTCAGCGACTGCTTCGAATCTGGATAGCAATCTATCCAACACCGCTCCCGGATCAGTCAAGAGACCGGCAGGAAGGGTAGGCCAAGAGCTAGGTAATGATGCTGCAATTGGCGTACCAGAGATGGTTGAAGCCTCCCAAAAGTCCAACCATCGGCGAATCTGCTCGATTCTATCAGGACAGGCCTGATCCAATCTGGCATACCAACCCGAGGCTTCGCTAACCATGTTACCAAACCTAGGACTAGAACCCCTTTTTTGAAGGGTTGTATATTTGTGGGGGTTATTCCTTATCCGCCTAAGCAGAAAGCATCCTCATCTATCTCCAAAATAAGCTCGTTCTGGAGTAACCAAGCGATCGCCTCATCCAAATCGTCCACCCTGATTCCCAAAGGGACCAGACTTGCCATGAGAGTGTCGAAATGCACGGGGCTAGGGCCATCTAAAGAATTGAGCTCCAGCAATCCAAGGACATGCTCAGCTACGATTGCCAGAAGAGGATCATCTCCAATATCAAGTGAACCGAACTGGACAGCCGCCTCCCCTTCTTCTCTGGCTTCGCCAGCTTCTTTCACAGCCTTGTTTTCGGGTTCATACACGTCGAACAAATTTTTCTGGTGAGGGTCTTGGACACCAGTTCCCGAAACCTCCCTTTGCCTTTTGAGTCGCTTAACCAAAGTCTCAATTCTGTGAAGCCTTTGCTCTAACCTCAGCCTCTCCCTGCCCAAGTGGCTCTCTACTAACTCAAGCTCCTCCACAGCTCTATCATCTAGCCAAGACGCAAGATCCCATGATGGGTCGAGCCTGAGCATTGTCTCCCAGAGCCTCGCAATCGATTCTGGGAGTGTCCTGACATCGATACGCGGGGTTTCCTTACCATCTTCGGGCGCGCGCTCCACGTGTCACCATTTACGGGGACCGTCTATGAACTATACTCTCCAAGTGATGGAATGTCGTTAGGGTTCAATTGATGAACGATGAACAAGTGGAGAGCCGCATGACAACCTATCGGCTGGCTGCTCTCCCGGGTGATGGAACCGGACGTGAAGTTATGAGAGAAGCTCTACGCGTGCTATCAGTATTCGAAGAAAACAGTCCTTTATCATTCGAAATCAAAGAAATTCCCTGTGGTGGACAGTACTACCTTGAAACGGGGGAGGAGTGGCCAGCAGGCTCATTTGAGTATTGTAGGGACCAATCAGACGCTATTCTTCTGGGAGCTATTGGTTGGCCTGACGCCAGACTTCCCAACGGAGATATGGCAGGGGGGCAGACTATCCTTGGCCTTCGTTCCGGACTGGAACTTTACGCAAATGTCAGACCAGTCAGGTTGTATCCGGGTGTAACACACAAGGTCCATGGTATTCACAAGCAAGTCTGGGACCCGGATCTGGTCGATATAATCATGATTCGTGAGAATACCGAAGGCCTCTATCATTCTCTTCTTAGGAGGATGGAGCAGAGGGCCTTGGGTAAGAAAGACGAGCCGATTGTTATAGAGGAGTTCCCAGGCCTTGAAGGGGAAGTTGCTTGGGACCCGCGCCCCATATCAAGGAGTGGGAGCGAGAGAGTAATTAGATTCGCTTTTGATTATGCAAAGGTCAGGCAGAGAAAATCTGGAAAGCCCCAATCAGTGACGTGTGTAGACAAGTCAAATGTGACTAGGGGTTGCCAGCTTTTCAGAAAGATCTTCAGAGAATTCGCAGATTCCAATCAAGATATTCCTGTCAAGGAGGCGTACATCGATGCCTTCACCATGTGGCTTGTTAGAAATCCAGAAGATCTTGATATCGTGGTCTTACCGAATATGTTCGGCGATATCGCCACCGACCTGGCCAGCGTTCTCCAAGGAGGGATGGGCATGTCAGCCAGTGCGAATATGGGGCCAAGGCATATGCTCTTCGAGCCTGTTCATGGCTCTGCTCCCAAACACGCAGGAAAGAACATTGTCAATCCAATTGCAATGATTCAATCAGTCCAGATGATGTTCGAGGCATTAGGATTTAGAAAGAAGGACGAAACACTCGATATCTGTGCTGAAATATTGCAGAATGCGATAAGGCAACACTTCGAGGAGGGAGCACCAGTAACTTATGATTTGGGAGGCACTGCTAGCACCTCAGATGTTGGTGAAGCCATAGCCGAAAGGTGCGCGAGAATGCTGAAAGCTAGATTTTCATAGTTCATATTCTCATATGCGCATTTCTCATAACTTCCAGGGCACCTCTAAGGGCACTATCATTGTCCCACGGGCTTGGCTCCGGCTTGCTAGACAGCTCATTCAGGATTCCTCTGAGAGCCCTTGAAACTTCATCAACAATTGTTACCGTTGATGTCCTGGAGGTTCTCGATAAAGGATTCAGATCAATGGCGATAACCTCCTTGCCTAATGCAATCAGGGCCTCACAGCGATCCCCATCTTCAAGTGGAACTAGGACCACATCGGCCTTCTCTATCCCATCTGCTGAACAAAATGACCTAGGCCCCTCCAGTCCTCGAATTCTCCCATCAGAAACTAAACCCAGTATTTCTACCCCAGATATAGAATCTTTCTCTTCTGGAGGAGAACTATCAAGGAGATCTTCTCTGATGGTCTCTAGCTCTTCTACAAGTCGCGTCATCCTTTCTTTTGTTCTGTAGTAGATGTTCACTTCGATGGGGCAACCTACTACAGCTGCAATTTTGATTGCCTCTGCCCCTGCGAGGACTGTCGAATTACCGTTCATCGAGATTACAGGCCTCTTAGCATGAAGAAGCCTTGCAGCAGCTTCACGAATTGCGAGTGAGGCAGATGCAGTGGTCTTCTCGCCCAAGAGATAGTCGTACGCCTCCCCCCTACCATGGGCAATCATCGCAGAATCTGCCAAAAGCCCCCTCTTCGCCCCATCGACCATTTTCAGACGAGAGAGGAGTGACGATTTTCTGGGATGTGAATCAGGGATATTGGTCACTCGACCACCTCAATCACCTTCATCGACAAATCAAGGGGGGCTACTCCCCTATTCAAGGCACTAGTTGAGACCAGGTCTACGCCCGATGCCTGCCATCTGTTGAGGTCATCAAAGACCACTCCCCCAGATCCCTCTAGTATGCACCACTCACGCAGTCCTTTCTCAATCAAACTGGAATGAATAATAGCACACATGTCTGGGGTCATATTATCCAGTAACAAAACTATTCTCTCACAACCACCAAGTTCTTGTTGCATCTCTTCCCACCTTCTCGACGCTGCCAGAGCTTGACATTCATCTCTGACCTCTACAACCACGAATTCTGCATGGGAGGACATGTCTATACCGGCAACTGCGACATCAACTGCAGTACACTCATCAGATGTGCCCGGAGCGAGAGAAGCTAAGTCGTTCTCCTTGATCATCAGAGCGTCAGCTCTAGAGAGCCTGTGAGTGAGACCTCCCCCAACGTGGACCGCCCATTTGTCTAGAAGCCCCCAATCAGTCTTTCTTGTGCAGGCGATTCCGATATTCCTCGCTTCTGACACCCATTTTTGTGTATTTGTTGATATACCTGACATTCTTCCAAGTATGTTCAGTAAAATCCTCTCACAACGTAAGATTTCGCCGGATGGCCCTGAAATTCTGAGCACCTCGTCACCATCTCCAACAGAATCGCCTTCTTTCAGAGCCCAATGAATCCGACAACTAGGAAAATGAGCCCCAATCAAGCGGTCTGTCACGAACAATCCTGAAATGATCCCACGGCCCTTGGAACTAACTCTCCCCGTGATTTGGAGATCCGAACCCTCTCCTCCTCCATGTTCGTCGGTAGTCATAGCCAGAGTCCACGAATCTATTGATTCAGTCATTTTTTGACTTGGGTGACCTCCTCGAAAGAGAAGCTCGGACCTGTCATGAGGGAGTGCGTCCATATTACTTGGCAGTCGTACTCAGACTTGAATGGTCCGAATTGTAACCTACTCTACAAGAGCCCCTAGACTCCCCTCAACAGCGGACAAACAAGCCAGAATATCGTCCATAGTTGCTCGCAATCTACCCAATTCGCGCGAGGACACGAAAATACTCAGTTTTACCCCAGCATCAATTTCAGTGATTTCGTATCTGAAGCAGTCTGGATCATCGGGCTGAATCGAATTAATTAGAGCTTCAGCTATGTCCCCACGTCCAATCCAATCAACTCTCGCCATGGCTTCCTCCATGACGTTGAGATGGGATAGTCATTTTTCATACCGCCTGTTTCAGGGCGAATCAATAACAATCATCAGTGAGAGGCTCTTCCATATGTCATGCATGGATACATGCCACCGTCAGACACTGCGGAATCAGTGACATCTGGACATCCAGATAAGCTCTGTGACGCCATATCGGACGCCATATTGGATGAGTGTCTGAGAATAGATCCCAATGCCAGAGTAGCCGTGGAGACCATGGTCAAAGGTATCGGGGGCGAGGCCGTGATTATTCTCGCAGGGGAGGTGAGTCTTGACGGACGGGCCCCAGAATATGAGAAGATAGCCAGAGAAAAAGCGATCTCCGTCGGATATACTGACAGTAGAATAGGAATGGATGCTTCCTCGAGTGAACTTTGTGATGTTCTCACATACATCACTACCCAATCGCAGTTCATTAGTCAGGGAGTTGATGGGGACTTTGACACTCAAGGTGCTGGTGACCAGGGGGTAATGTTCGGATACGCATGCTCTGAAACCGAACAGACCGAGGAGCTTAGAGGAAGATTTTTTCCTCTCGCAGCCGCGCTTTCCCAGAGACTAACCAGAAGGCTTGAACAAGTCCACAGCGAACAAATCATCCCATGGATAAGACCTGATGGCAAGAGCCAAGTAACTGTACATGTTGGTGAAAAAAATGATCCCAATGATAGGGTTTCGACTATTGTAATTGCTGCTCAGCACGCTTCCGATGCAGGGCCCAACTGGCCAGACAAAAACAACCTCTCAGAAGAAGAAAGGAAGCTTTACATCGAGGCGGAAATTAGGAAGCATGTAATCGAGCATGCCATCCCATCATCCCTGATGAACGATCCAGAGGTCATTGTCAATGGAACCGGATCATTCCCAGATCCGGGAGGTCCATATGCTGATGCTGGCTTAACTGGTAGGAAGATAATCGTAGATACCTATGGTGGAGGAAGGCATGGTGGAGGCGCATTTAGTGGGAAAGACCCATCCAAGGTAGACCGCTCGGCCGCATACTATGCAAGGTGGGCAGCGAAGCATGTTGTAGCCTCCGGAATCGCTGAAAGGTGTGAAATCCAAGTCGCTTATGCAATCGGAAAAACCAACCCAGTGGGCCTCAGAGTGGAAACTTTCGGTACTTCAAGGCCGGAGCTAGGCACTGAACCCGATCAGGAGATTTCTAGGCTACTGCTGATGCACTTCGATTGGAGGCCCGCAGCAATGATCAGGGATCTCGATCTGAAGCGACCAATATACTCTGCAACATCATCTGGAGGCCATTTTGGAAGAGTCCCCACTGATGACGGATTATTCCCCTGGGAGAGTTTAGAACCAGAGAAAATAAAGGCTCTCGCATTAGCAATCGAAAACCGGGAATAGTCCTATCAGGGGATCATCTTTCCGTGGACATTGAAAACCCTCCCTTCTATCGGGTAACGTGTCAAGAATACCTGCTGTACTCCTCCAACAGTTCGTTGGCATGAGCGAGTATGATAGGACCCTAGCGATAGACAAGATCTCTAGAGAGCTAGGAATCACCGAAAATGAGATACTTTCCCAGCTAGAGGAGTTTCGGAGTGGGGGGATTAAACCATCAAACCAAGCGAAAACTGCCCACTCTCTCCCGGATAGGGAAAGTAAGTTCACTACTAAGGAGGAGGGAGAGGGCTCTCCAAAGTATCTCCAGAATACCCACAAATATCGATTTTCATATGATCCTAGCCATTCAGGAAAGAAGAGACAATCGGAGGTTGAGCAGGCAATAGTTTGTCCGAATTGTAATGCGGCCTTGGGAATTCCTTCTATCAGGCCGATTACCATTAAATGCCCAGCTTGCATGAACGAGGCGACCTTCGAGAACTAAACTCCCCAGAACTCGCTTCCCCTTCCACCCTCGTCTCCCTCCGAGAGAGAGTCGACGATAACACTCATGAGATATCTCCCGAGTATAGCAACAACAGGCAGAGCCCATGTCTCAACTACCGAGTCCACCCTAAGATCGACATCTTGTCCTCCCAGCATACTCAGGGATACCTCATTAATAGCTGAGATCACAAAATAGACGACGAGTCCAGTTGCCAGTAGCATAATGCTTTGTCCGGTAAACTGCCCCTCCTTCCATCTCAAGACCCCCAATGAGAGGAATAGAGAGAAAAATGCAACAAGTATCCATGACAACGCATTGTCAATAGCAATCACCCAGACTGCGATATCGCTATTCACAGCATTCACATCAAAGTTTGTGGACGAAGGGAGAATCGATGAGGCATAAGACTCGATCTCAAGACTCGTAGCATATAGGACTTGAATAACGGTTACCACTGCTATCATCATCGAAACCAAGGCAAGCGCCCACAACATTGAGGTGAGCAAGCTCCCAGTAGTTGCAGCCCTCATATCCCCCATGAGACGGTCTAATTGCTGTTCCCAACCTAGTCCCCGAGAAAGTAGCCAGATTCCTATAATTAGCGGCAATGTCCCGATTAAGGCGCTACCATAATCTGAAGGTAGTATCAGACCAATTCCGAGAATAATCATCACCGTAGCTATGGGGACAAGAAGCCTAGCCCTCCATCTGGGATCCTCTATCGCCTTAGCCACATAGTAATAGGTTCCCTCGATGCCCTTTGACTGCCTAACGATAATCTTCTCAATGTGATCCACTCTTACTCTGGATGTAATTATTGGCAGGGCTTCTTCATCATCCGCGCCATCCGTCACAAGTATCGCCTTGTCAGGTTGGAAATCTTGGATTACCTCATCCAACTGTGTCGCAATCTCCCTGTCGCTCCTAGCCCCAACTCTAACATCTCCAGTCAGCAGTGCAATCTGAACCTCATCGTCCCCGATGACTTCCTCAGCTAATCGATCATGTTGGTGAAGTGCACCCAAGATGGCATTCGTATCAGACTCCTCAGGGTCCGCAATTCCCAGTCTCAGAGCAGCCGCCAAAGTGGCCTTTCTTCCTACCACAGGGCCTCTGATACCTGCCTTGACACCGAGGTCATTGTCTCGGTCAACAGTCAATATCAGGGTTCGTACCACTCCTCCGCCTCACCCCTTGATAGAGACAGAGCGATATGAAGAATTGCACGAAACCATCTCCACAACCTCAGTTATGTGGCAATCTCGGTACCGTCACTCTCGGAATATCTCCTCCTTTGCTTAGCCCTGATGTACTTGAGTGGATGGGTAAGCCACTCTTGATCGCAGAGTCTGTCATCACCTACCTGAACTGGACATCTCGCATTAGTCTTTAGTGAAGCACACCCGTTTGGTGTGTAGTTTCCCTCGTAAATGTGCGAAACTTGGTAAGAGGTCGTATCTGGATTATAGTCAGGAGCTCCTGAGAAGAAACCACAGGTTTGCTCTTGTGTATGACCAATTGCCTTTGAAAATGATGCTAGGAATACTCTGCCAACATGGTTAACGTTAACTCCCTGATTTAATTCTGAAATTGCTGACTCGAAGCAAGGGGGCCAGTCCTCCCTAACCGCTGCAGAGACCGGCATCTCCTCCTTCACCCTTAGTGCCAATACGCCCGTTATCCTTTCCACAGCTTCAGAGAATTGAGCAGCAAACTCCTCGGTCATCTTCTCCATTCTCTCCCTACAAGTCGCGTGCAAAAAAGACCTGACTCTTTCTTTCAGAAGCCTCGAAGTCCTCTCTCTGCTGTTTTCTCCTGAAGCTGGATCCATCCTGACCCATCCCTCCTCGACCGGCCTATTTGCGAGTCTCCAGTAGGACCCTGAGATTTTAGGGCAAAGCTCGATGAAGTCTGCGACTGGAACCCAATAGATTTCCTCTCCCCCATTTTCTGATTTAATATCGGAAAGAAAGCTAGAGCAAATTATTGTGAAGTTGGAGCTATCTCGACCAAATAGGCCATCGGCTCTGCTCGCCTCCCCCTCTATCCATCTAGATAACAAACGCTCATCGAAAGAGGCGCATACTACCAACATCGCATGTAAGAAAGATAGAGTCTCAGTCATCTTGCCAGCATCCGTTGACAGATCAACAGTCGTAGAGTCATCAACACCATCTTTGTGCATAACAGACTCAAGCAAACGCAACCTTCCCCTCGTACGCACCTCCTCAAGCCACGGAGCCTCGATCAAATCTGCTACAGTCACTCCATTTTCGTTCAGTACATTCCTGATATGTTGCCTCCCTTGTGGAAGCATAGGGTATCTAGATAATACAATCCGGTCTTCGATATCCGGAGGCTGGAGTGGCATCGGCACAACACCAATTGAACCGAGAGGGTTATTCAACAATCACCGACCCCTTCCACTGGAGAAACATGCTTAGACCCCCCACTGATCTCCTGCCCCATAACAAGGAGGTTGTATCAATTCAAAATGAATTCAGGACCCATTTTGGGTGGGAGCTCGATCATGACCAACTTAGTGCAAAGGAGCTAATTTCTATCGTGGAGGACTCAGGAATCGATTTGTGGAGTAGGCCCAATAGGGCCGCTACAGTTGCCAACATACAGAGAAGGGCTGTATTGAGAGAACAAAATGTTGCAATTCTTGGTGCAGCCATAGACATGGAAGAGTTAGTCCAAGTTCTTGAAACACCAACCCTGCTAATTGCTGCCGACGGGGCCGCAGGCGTATTCTCACTTTTGCCAGATACCTCTGCTGAGAGAGCCTGGTCTAGAATGTTATTCATGGTCAGTGATGCTGATGGCGGAGATGGTACAATTCAGGCCGCCAGACGTGGAAAAACAATCTTCTTGCACGCACATGGAGACAATCGAGAGGATTTGAAAAAAATACTCCAAATATCCATAGAGGCCCCCTCCCCTCCTCCTTTGATCCTAACTCATCAGACACCAGAGGAGATACCTGGGATGCATAACCCCGGGGGATTCACAGACGGGGATAGAGCCGCCTGTATAGCATTGTCATTGGGGATACCAATTGAGAGAATAACTCTGTTAGGGACAAATACGCAAGAGGTTGGAAGATGGTCCGGAAGCTCCGTAAAAAGTACGAAACTTGAGAAATTACAGTGGATGGGCAGAATTCTGAAATCACTCAAACTAGATTTTTGACTACAAGAAATCCTCCAAAGTCATCACAGTCACTTTGTCGTTATTGAAAAGAGAATCTACGCTGTCCGACATCCAATCAACTCGTTGTTTCGTGTAATCATCAACGCCATAATTTTCCATAACCTCTTTGGTTACCTGGATATACTTTCTCACAGCTCCCTCGGAAACGGTCAAGACAACGTTCCCCCCACATGTCGCCACACCATCGTCGGAGCTGGAGAACCTAGGCCCTCTTGAAAGAGCCCCAGCCCTTTGAATGCACTTCCCTGCTAGAGGCATCCTCCGATAAGAGTGACCACACTTCACACACCTAACCTTCTGCCTCGTGAAGGCCATCATGTTCCCTCTCATATCAGGGAGGAAGTGAGATTCTATGACCTGCGACGCAACCCTGTCCACACTAACAGAACGAAGCCTACTTCCAAGAGCCAATTGCTCGCCCATCTTGTCAGTCATGCTGACTAGTGTCTTGTATGCGGAATTAATCGGCCCGGAATCTAACTCTCCGGAGTCATGGGTCCATCCATATCCCCGGAGATCCCCTATCGTCCCAAGCCTGTCACTCACTAGATCTACCAAATTAGATGCCTCACTGGGGTGTGGTTGTGATAGGGACGCCTCATAGAATGCCCTCGAATAACTCCAGGAACAGTCTACATTCAGTGCCTCCTTATCTATCTCCATAGGATTTAGCCTAGTAGTTAGTACAAGAGGGGCATCCATTCTCCCTCCCCTACCAGCTGGCAAGATTTCCTTTGAGAAATTCAAAAGACCGTCCATTAGCATCATTATACTGTCCTCATCCCCATCGCAGTTTCTTCTTTTTGCAGCGTGGAACAATGGATGCGCATACCCTGCAGAGGAAGAAGTCCACCCAATAATTCTACACAGGACTCCTCCCGAAGTATGAGGGGCAAGACCGATAGCAAGTCTGCCCACTAAGTCAATCTCGGTCAAGGCGTTGTAAAACGGCTCCATGCCATAGAAACGAATGAGAAGATCATCAACGAATCCGCAAGTAGCAAGAAGATGGTCCTTAGATCTAATTGAAGGTATGAAATCTTGGGGCAACAACTCAAGCATCTGAGTATCGGAGCTCAACTGATTCCCACGAATATCATGTGTATAGCCAAGTCTGACCAAAGACTCCCACGGAGTACCAATCTCAACAGGTTTGAAATGAGTCACCGGGACATCACTCATATCGTATCTGGAAGTACCATCCCTGAAAACTGACACACCATGCTTCGCTCTGAGAATTCCCTTCTCCAACGGCTCAGGGGATTGTCCGATGGATATCAACCCCTTAACAGCCTTAATTTTTGAAGGTAGCTTATCTAAACCCAAGGATCTTCTTTTGACCTCCAATATGGATGAAATTGGAACAGTGGTGAATTCCCCCCTCCTCCTCCTATTGCCTCCTCTTTTCTTTCGTTCCTCTGTTCTTCCCCCACACTCTATTGGAACATTTGGATCAGGTCTTTTGTGGCATCTGATATGGGGGGATTCGGAGCCACATACGGTACATATCCTCGGACCCATCTGGACCCTGATGCTACCTTTTGAGGAAGACTCCCCAATTAGTCTCTGTGGGCCACCAGTTTCAGCAATTGGATAAAGTGCATGAACCATAGGCTTCATCTCTCTTACCCCGGACTTCTCAGGCCTCCCCATTCTGGCACCTATTCGACAAGTTGCTGAATCCTCCCACCTGCATGAGGAAACCTTCCTAACCAGCCAAAGTGCCCCATCGACAGTATGGTCATCTATCAATGAGACAGATTTTCTGAGCTCGATACTATCAGCGGGCCCAGGATCTTGGATTGCCTCGGAGGCCTTATCCCCAATTGCTTCGGTTTCCAATGTCCCCTTTCCTTCCTGCATTGCCACAGTTGTAGCACGAACCCTTGCAACCCCCTTTCTACTCTCCAGATCTCTTAATCTCGCTTCCTCTGCTCCGACTATCTCTCTGGCCGCCTTAATTCTCCCAAGGCGATCTTCTATGTGATCAGCGGAGTCCACTGAACGGCTCACAACCCCAGATTCGTTTATCAGGCCCAGCCCTTCAAGAAGTCCTTCCCAATTTCTGGGTACTATGATATCACCATTGCTATGTAAATGAGCTAATCCCAGCGTCATGAGAGCAGACTTGGTAATACCGTGTTCTTCTATTGACATCCAAGAAGGCCACCTATCAAAATCAGGCTCCTGCGAAAGATCTGAACCAAATGTTGAACCGGAACCCCATCCTTCAGAAGCATTGGAAATTCTCAGACCCGCTTCTTCCACAGTCGAGCCAATTAATGATTCAGTTAGTGGATTTACTATTGAGATTGGAAGATCCGACCACCATAGATTCCAAGGAGGGGGAACCGCTGTTCCAAACGACTCCCCAATTTTCTTTGATTGGACCCAATCCAATTTCAGATCTCTAAGATAAACATACCACGCTCTTTTCCGCCATTCTCTTTCCAGAGGATCTTCTCCACCTCGAGATACCGCTCCGTTGAAGGGTAGACCGCTTGGAAGCTGACCGACGTCGAGTCCCATTATCTCGGCAAATTCAATGACTTTATGCGGCTGGTCCAAGGATTCCGCTAAATCTGCAGCCCACCAATCCCTATTGTATGCGGAAGGTACCAGGGACTTGTTATTCTCAAGAAACTCACCAAATCCAATCAGTATCTCCCCATTATCCCAGATTGAAACGACTCTCTCCTCGATTTTCTCCCAATCCTCCATGGCATCCACTCTTCGAAACTCTCCGTTGTCCAGGATTACCATTGGGCCTTCTATTTCCGCACATGGAGTAACAGCGCAGGCTTTACCTGGACGCTCAATTTTCATTTGTGTTCCGACTGAAAGAAATCCTCCTGCTGCTTTCATGGAAACAGGATTCAATCCAGCTGCCGCCAATCCAGTAGCCCTGCTTCTGCCATACCTCAGCCTAAAACCCCCCGGCTCACATGGCTCTCCAAATATTGGACGTCCAGCAATAACATCATCCATGTATCTTGAAATCTCGGGAATTTGACGACTTTTGAAACTCTTGGACTTGGAAGAATCATCTTTTCCCTTCTGGGCGAATTGTGATATGAATTCCCACCCAGATATCTCCATTCTTTCTGTATGCTTCACGATTTTTGGGGCTTTGAGGCATAGCCCCTCACCAATTACCAGCATGACACCCCCCCTGACCCTTGTTCTAAAGGAGCCATTTTCGTTCTGAATATTTTTTACTTCCTTGAATCCGGCGCATTCCTGCTTCTCAGTTTCCTCTCCGTTGATCATAACTGGACACGCTCTTACAATCACTTCAACCTCCTCGGGAGGAGGCTTGTATTGCAACCCCACTCTGTAAAGCCCGAACTCTTCCTTTACTCTCTCCACTTCACTCGTGGAAGGGGTATACCTACCAATGCCCAATTCCCGTCTAATCATATCTCCGATAAGTACGCACATTGCTTGGGCTGTGCCACCAGCAGCTCTTATCGGTCCGCAGAAGTCTATTGATAGAAATTCCGAGCCATCTGAATTATTGAGAATTCTTACAGCCCCTATCCCATCAAGAGGAGCTACAAGAACGGCCTCGGTTAGTACTGCGAGCCCAACCCTGAGCCCACAATCAATAGCCTCCCTCAGGTCACCATCGCGAGCATACATCCTCTTTGATACATCAACTGCAATCTGAATAGAAGCACTCTCTCTGTCAGTATTTAATAGAATCTCCCTTAATCCCTCTTCTATTTCCAATCCCTTCAGATACTCCTCAAGTAGTTTTTCAGTTCTACTGGCTAAATCAGAGGCCCTGGGAATTTCTATTTCAGTACTGAAATCATGACCCTTTGCCTTGGCAATTTTAGCAATATCATAAGCTTCTTGAGTCTTCGAGTCTAACCATAGTTGGTATGATTCAACTTCTGAGACCAACCTTTGTTGATCGAATTGAGAAACACTTCCTATGCCCCCACTCATCTCACCGACCCCCAGTAATTCCAACCCACATGACGGGCCGCACAAGAACATTGACCGTGTTTATCCACTTTTAGACAATTTCTAAACCGAACCTTCATGCCAGTCCTATCGCCGGAGGGTAATTGGTCATGCAGCAAATTTCACCACAAAAAGCAAAGGTCCAGCTAATTGAGAGAGTAAGAGAATTAGCATATCTCCATTCCTCGGATGATCAATTTACACTAGCTAGCGGTAGAAAGAGCCCGCATTTTTTCGATATGAAACCAGTAATGATGAACCCTCACTGTGCGCATTTAATTGGAGTATTGATTCATGATTGTATTGACTCCTTGGGTGGAGTCGATGCCGTGGGAGGACTTGAGCTCGGGGCAGTCCCTTTGACCGCAATAGCGATTTCAAAGGCTGGAAAAGGATCGAAAATAAGGGGTTTCATGGTAAGGAAAGAGCCAAAGGGAAGAGGAGGTAGGAAAACCGGAAACCCACCTGGCATTGAGGGTTCTACGATTAGATCAGGAGACAGAGTGATTCTGTTGGAAGACGTTACTACAACAGGCGGGTCCGCGCTGAAAGCAGCATCAATGATGAAATCAATGGGTTGCGAAATAGTAGCTTGCGTGACAATTCTTGATAGGGAAGAGGGAGGGATGGAAGCATTCAAATCAGCCGGTATTAAACTGATTCCTCTAATTCTAAGGTCGGATGTCACGGGTGATTGATTGGACAAACACATCATCGATTCGCAAGGAAAACCATACGATCCAACAAAACTGCCCAGAAAGGAATACGTAGGGGCATCTGCGTACTTCGATCTAGATTTGAGGGCCGGAGTTATTGTCGACGTCCAGAGATTCCCTGAGATGAATAAGCCATCATACAAAATCCAGGTTGATTTTGGCCCGATAATCGGGAAGCTATGGAGCTCAGCCCAGATTACGAACTACCCACGTCATGATTTGATAGGGAGAATGGTAGTAGGAGCTGTCAACTTAGGTGACAAGACTTTACCGACAGGTTTTGTATCCCAATTCCTAGTTTTAGGGGCACTTGATCCCGACGGTTCTGTAAGGCTGTTAGATCTTCCAGAAGGCGTACTTCCAGGATCAATGGTGGCCTGAATCTCGATTACTTCAGTCAAATTTCTGCATTTTCAAAGTATGAATTCTTACTACTTACAGTAGTTACACTATTGGACTGTGTGCATCACGCACATACATGCCAACCACAGTTAGGATGATGACGAGCGCTGGAGATATTGATATTGCACTGTACACTGAGGACTGCCCGGAAACTACAGGCAACTTCCTGAAATTAGTGGACGATGGTTTCTATGATGGATTGCACTTCCATCGTGTAATCAAGAATTTCATGATTCAAGGAGGATGCCCCAGATCCAAAGATCCATTTGATGGAAGAGCAGGAACAGGGGGACCAGGGTGGAAGATTGACTGTGAGCCATCGGCTCTGGCAAAGAGGCATGATAGGCCAGGATTATTCTCAATGGCGAATGCAGGCCCAAATACAGGGGGATCACAGTTTTTCCTCACAACAGTGCCAACCCCATGGTTAGATGGGAATCATGCAATTTTTGGAGAGGTTATTGAGGGAATGGAGAACGTATACAAGATTGAGGGCTGTGATACCAAGCCCGGAGATAGGCCATACGATCCTCAGAAAATCATAAGTGTGACCAGATTGTAATAATAATCGTCGTATGGCGAGCCAATAATTAATTTTATTAATAATTAATAAATCGGAACTACATGGCAAAGCACCGCGCTGGAGATCGAAGAATCATAAGCATCAGTATACCCGAGGAAACCGCTAGAAAGTTAGATCGAAGGGTAGGGAAAGGAAAATCTAGTGGCAGGTCGGCAACAATTGCCAAGATGATCGAGGACGGACTATCCCGAAATATGCTGAGTGATGCCAATGAACCTATCGCAGAACCGAGGTCTGCAAGGGCAAATCCATCTGAGTTAAGGGTAGAAGTTGATACCATGGGAGAGATAGAAGTCCCTGCCGACAGATATTATGGTGCTCAGACTGCCAGATCTCTGGAAAATTTCGATATTGGTGAGGAAACAATGCCAAGATCAATAATCAGAGCCTTTGGAATCCTAAAGATGTCGGCAGCTGAATCCAATTCTGAACTCGGGGAATTAGATAAAGACGTAGAATCTCTGATTGTATCTTCGTGCAAGGAGGTCATTTCAGGAAGTCTAGACGAACACTTTCCTCTTAGTGTGTGGCAAACCGGTTCCGGTACCCAGACAAACATGAATGCTAACGAGGTCATAGCCAATAGAGCGATCGAACTTGCTGGAGGGAGGCTCGGGAGCAAGACGCCAGTGCACCCTAATGACCATGTCAATAGGGCACAGTCCAGTAACGACACCTTTCCAACAGCCATGCATATATCGTCAGTCGAACAGATCACAAACGTACTTTTACCTTCGCTACACTATCTAAGGGAAGCCCTTTCGTTCAAATCAAAGGAGTTTGACTCCATCGTCAAAATCGGGAGGACCCATCTCATGGATGCTGTACCTCTTACCCTCGGCCAGGAATTCTCTGGATATGTTTCAATGCTAGATGCAGATATTAGGAGGATTGAGTTCTCCCTCATCGATCTGTACGAATTAGCTCTTGGTGGAACAGCAGTAGGTACCGGTCTGAACACTCATCCC
Organism: Candidatus Poseidoniales archaeon; assembly: GCA_028283505.1. Taxonomy (GTDB): domain Archaea; phylum Thermoplasmatota; class Poseidoniia; order Poseidoniales; family Thalassarchaeaceae; genus MGIIb-O5. The sequence continues at coordinate 30,502 of JAPOFX010000005.1, read as the reverse complement.
GATTTCCCAGATTTGGTCGCATCAAAAATCGCCGCAAAAACCGGGTTACCATTCACTAGTGCTCACAACAAATTCTCTCAGATTGCGGCCCACGATGCAGTTGTATCAGCTTCAGGCGCTCTGAATACTCTTGCGGCCTCCTTGATGAAAATAGCCAATGATGTTAGGTGGCTGGGCTCGGGGCCCAGATGCGGGATAGGAGAATTGTCCCTTCCAGCCAATGAGCCGGGATCTAGCATAATGCCTGGAAAGGTCAATCCCACACAGTCAGAAGCTTTGACGATGATATGTTGTCAGGTGATGGGAAACCACATGGCTATCTCTATCGGAGGGAGTCAGGGCAATTTCGAGCTAAACGTTTTCAAGCCAATGATGATTTACAATCTGCTCCACTCAATCAGGATAATTTCTGATGGCTGCAGATCATTCACTGATAACTGCATCAAGGGCCTGAGGGCCAATGAGGTTAGGATCGCTGAACATTTGGAGAACTCGTTGATGTTAGTGACAGCCTTGAACCCTCATATTGGGTATGACAATGCAGCGAAGATTGCAAAAAATGCCCACAAAAACAACCTAACTCTTAGAGAGAGTGCATTGGAATTAGGGGCACTAACGGAAGATCAATTCGATGAATGGGTTAGACCCGAACTGATGACAGGTACTAGGTAGAACCCTTGTAAGAAAAAAATGTTTGAAAGGGCCAAGAAAGGGTGGGAGCAGCAGGGGTTCAGCTTGGGGAAGCTTCCCCCCTGCGTACTCCGCAGGGTCCGGTTCCTCCTAGTTACCTAGGATTTCCCGGGTAGATGACTCTGGGGCCTCTAGGGTCCCTTTGTCTTTTTCTGGACTTGTTGGGGTAATATCCCCCTTGAAGGATCGCTCCTTCAATGCCCTCGTCGTCTCTCTCCATGGCTAGTGTCACCATTTTAATCCTCGATCGGTACCGGTCCTCCACAGGTCTCCCTGCTCTCGTTCCCGGTGTGTTTCCCTCTAGTTTCTCTCCCCTTCCTTGCGTCCGGTTTTCTCCACTTTTGTTCCCCACACCCGATTTCTAGGATCGTTTCCATCTCTGGTTCCTTTCCCTTTTCTCGTGTACCTCTGCAGCATGGTTTTCTGGTACGGTTTGTGTTTTCCCCCCGAAGGGTTCGGTTTCGTTTTCCCCAGCTTCCCCCGTCGCTTCTTTCCCCTTCCTTGCGTCCGGCTATTTCCACATCGGTTCTACTGCCGTCTCCTCGTCCACAGACGATTCAACTGTTCCCCGTTCACCTTTCGGATCCCGGTTCTACCTCTCCGACTTTGCGGATACGGTTTTTGTGGCCCGCGGGTTTGCCGAAGCTTGCCCACACCACTCCCCCGGAGCGGCAGAGTCAACAGGACAAGCGACGGCAAATAAACCTTTCGCTTAGTATCACGTTTACAGTGGAAATGAGGGTCTGTAAATGTTAATTTCCACTGTAATTTTTTACTCGCGGAGCTTCCTCAATCGCTCTCTCATTACAGATATCCTTTTGTCACTGTTAATCCCTACGCCCCCTTCCTCTATCCTTCTGCGGAGGAATTGGCCGTTAATCGAGTAGATTCTGCCTCTTTCATCCCCGAGGACTATTGTATCTCCTTCTGAGTTAGGTTCGACAAGACGGCATTCATGCCTCAATTCCAATATCAATTGACCTCCGGGAGCCTCAGAATTATCAACATCCCCTGCTGTATCTGGACTTGATAGTACCAGAACCCTCCGACCTGCACAGGCCCAATAGGTCCGTCTAGTCTCTCCATCGCCAGAGGGCCCAACTGCCATCGCAGACACTGCAGATTGAGCATCATAGCTCCATCCATAATTACTCTTGATAAACCCGTTTTCGTATGCTGTAATGAACTCGGAACCGATGCCTGGAACCAGAATGCAGCAGGCCGCGCTTGACTCTTCGATAATGGGGGCCCGCCAAGGCGAACCGATCCGATTTTGGTCTTTCACTTCTTCAGTATGTCCTTCCACCCAAGATACCGCGCCACTGGAATGGCCAAGTATGGATATTGCCGATCCACCGTCTTGTGTTGTGTAATCCCCACAAACTATCGGATTTCCATCCCCAATCTCAAAATGAACCAGATCATCACCATCGATACTTAGAATTCCACACCTAGGTCTTCCCAGCCCCAAGATTATTTTCCCGAATGAGGGGCCAATAAACCAGCATCTCTCTGGAATAACCCATCGCTTCACCAACTCGCCGGATCGATTAAATCTCCATATTGATGACTCGGTGTAATCTCCGACCTCTATCTCATACACCGACGAAGTCGCCCAAATCGAGCCTTCCACGGATAGAACGTAATCACTAGCACCCTCCAGCTCTCTCTTCCAAAAGATCGAACCGTCCGAGTCATCGATGGCATAGAGCGAAGACGAGGCCGTTACAAACACACGGTCATGACTTGTTTCAATATCTGAAATGGGCCCTTCAACGGATACCCTCCAAACCTCTTTCCCAGTTGAGGCTAGCCAACAAATTAGTGAGCCTTCCTTGGACCCAGCTATAATAGAACCATCCCTTAGAGAGATAGCAGTACAGGGAGACCCCAGGTCACGAATGAAAGAAGAGGCCGCATCAACTGCTATCGTTACCATGCACCTTCCGGGAGACCTTGAGATATCGTGCTTTCGTTGGTCGACGGATTAAACCCCGTAGAGACGAGCCACCTTTCTCTTCAAGTATTCAACAAAGGCCTCGGGTGATGGGGGTTCTCCACATGCTTCTTGAATTAACTCCGCCGGCCTCAGGATACTCCCTCTTCGATGGACCTTTTCTCTCATCCAATGTAATAGAGGCGAAAACTCCCCCCTGCTTATCTGTGAATCATGTTCCGGAAGGTCCTCTCTAGCAGCCTCAAGAAGCTGAGCAGAATACAAGTTACCCAGGGTGTAAGTAGGGAAGTAACCGATCGCCCCCATCGACCAATGAATGTCCTGTAGGACGCCAGATGATCTGTCTTCTGCTCTGACACCAAGGTATTGCTCATACATGTCGTCCCACCTATCAGGTAAATCATCCACCTCCAGCTCTCCAGAAATCAGAAGCTTCTCAATCTCGTATCTTATCATAATATGAATATTGTACGTGGCTTCATCTGCATCAACACGAATCAGGCTGGGCTCAATTAGATTGACAGACTTCCAGAGTAACTCGGCATCCAAATTCTTGGTGTTCTCAGGGAACTCCTCTTTCCACAGAGGAAGTATCCATTGACAGAACTCATATGAGCGACCTATCTGATTCTCCCAAAGCCTACTTTGGCTTTCATGAATCCCTAAACCGTTAGCATATCCCGCGGGTTGGAAGTCGAGATTTCTTGGTCGTCCCTGCTCATAGGTTCCATGACCAGTTTCATGCATCGAGCCGTAGAGAGACCCGAATGGATCATTATCATTGTATCTCGTCGTCCATCTAACATCATCAGGATTAGGACCTCCACAAAATGGATGGGTGGAAGCATCTCTTCTTCCGGAATCGAAGTCAAATCCAATTGCCTCTGAAACCTTCTGACTCAGCCTTTCCTGACCTTCACGACTCCATGAATTATCCGTAATCCACGACATGTCAGGACCTTCTCCTCTTTCGGCTACGGACTTTATGAGGGGAGCCACCTCGTTTCTGAGACCATCAAATAATGGGTCCAAACGTGCAACTGACAATCCGGATTCATAGATATCCAAGAGAGCATCGTATCGAAGAGTTTCATATCCCAAGTAATCTGCCTTTTTTCTTGCGAAGTCAATCGATTTGGCTAGGTCATCCCTGAATATTGAGAAGTCATTCTTCTCCCTAGCCTCTGTCCAGGATATGACGGCCTTGGAGTTATGCCTAGCCATCTCAGAGACGAACTCAGTGGGTAGTTTTGTGGCTTTGACGTAAGCCTCTCTAGCCAACCTGACGTTAGCTTCCTCAACTTCACTTAATTCACTATTAGCCTCCAACTCTTCGAGTAACTTGCCAATTCTTGGCGAGGTCTTTCTTTTGTGCGTCTCTCTGGAAATCCATGCCAATTGCTCACCCCTCAATTTAGCAGCATTAGGAGGCATCAAGACTTCTTGATCCCAACCAAGAAGGCTCCTGACCTGACTCATTAGATCAATTTCTTTCAATATCTCCAGAAGCTCATCGTAAGCATCCATGTTACTTGAGAGGGGAGGTCGCTCATAACTTAAGCCATCATTCTAAGCATCAACGCCCAATGCAATACCTAATGCAACGCCTATTCCATATGAGATTAGACTGACCACACCTAATATCCCAGCCATTTCAATGAACCTTGACTTGAATGAGGCCCTCTCAACTACTGATGTGTAGAAATTGAAAACCCCCACGATGGACAACCCAATAGCGAAGGTGCAGATTAGTGATGTCTCATACATCTCAAGGCCAGCCAGTCCCTCTTTAGTAGGGTCAAGAACCAGATAAGGTGAGACAAGGAGGATTACAGTAATTAGATACGATATCCAAGTAAAAAAGGCAGCTTTTATCGCCGAACCCCCTCTTTTTTCGGCCCTAGATGATAGATATTCCGATGCGCCCATACTGAAAGCCGCCGCAATCCCAGTAACTAAGCCCGCTAGGGCTACTAAGTCCATATCCTTGAGTGCGAAAGTAAGACCTGCCAGAGCACCAGTCAACTCAATCAAAGCATCAGACATTCCCAGCACTATGCTTCCGGAGTATTGGAGCCTCTCCTCATCTAGCATTGAGATCATCTCATTTTCATGCCCCTCCTCTTCTTCGGCGATTTCAACTAGTCCCAGACTTCTGTATTCGGATGATATGTCCCGCTCGGTTTTTTCCATCAACATGATGGAGAAAGTAAAACCGAATACCCTGGCGAGTATTAAGTGTTTAATCACCTGAAACCAGTTCGCCCTAACCTTCTGTTTGGTGATTTTCGATATGACCGATTCATGCCTCTCCTCCTCGAGTGCTATTCCCTCGAGAATGGCTTTGTTTACTGGATCTCTCTGAATTTTCGCCAGTCGCCGATAAACTTCAGCCTCGGTCGCCTCCATCTTCTGAAGAGAAAGCAGTCGTTTCAACCGCACTTCGTTCATGACACTTCACGAAGCCCGACCCTATTGAACTCATCCAATAGACCGAATCCATCATGTGTACAGGCATTTCCGACACTTCATGGTGCGCTGCAAGACGGCGATTGTGCTAATCTTGGTACTCATCTCTCCAACACTTTCTGGCTGTTCAGGTCCAGTCAGCGAAAATGGTAGTGTGCAGCAATATGAACATTGGTTACCAGCTGTCGAGGAACGATCAGGAATGGAATACAGAAATGATGACGTATTCAGTAGGGTTTCAATTAATGGCACGTTCGACACAGGTGAGGTACAATCCATCTTTGTGCCAGTTCCTTCAATTTCTGCATCCGATGGGGGAGCAGGTTTCACGGGAGGGGCCGAAGTTCATCTCGGATTGTGGCTTCCACAAAAAGAAGGCTGTGATTTGACTTTATTTGAAGTTCTAGAAGAATGTAAGGTTCCGGTCATTGCTGAGATAGGTCCGTATTATGATGATGGGGATGTTGATGCACTCACACCCGCTAACAGGCTCGGGAGATTCCTAATCGAGAATTATGTCCAACATGGGTACGGCGTAGCCCAAGTCTCCGTCTTTGGAACTGGCCAATCAAATCACTGCATGGACCTAATGGGGCATGATGAACAGGCCGGAATAAAAGCCGCTGTGGACTGGCTTGGGTCTCAACCATGGTCCAATGGTAGAGTTGGCGCAATAGGAAAGTCATACGATGGAAGCACACCATGGAACGCAGCTGCATCTGGATCGGATTATCTGGCTACCATAGTTCCGATGTCAGGACTAATTGGGGTGCATGACCTGATGTGGAGAAATGGTAGTATGGAGGCCAGAGGCGCAATAATGCACAATGGCGTATATGGCTCATTCGGATTGGATGGGGACAGTGGGGATATAGAAAATGCATGTGAAGGTTATGTAGAGGGATACTACGCAGGTCCAGCAGCATACCTGACAGGGGATAATTTAGCATGGACTGGCTCAGATTATTGGGAGGAACGGCACTTCCTAAGTAGAGCATTGGAAATCTATAACGGATCAATCTACATCATCCACGGTCTGCAGGATTGGAATGTCGATCCACACATGGCCTTCCCCGCTCATCAAATGTCCATAGATGCGGGCTTCGACGTCAAAGGCCTGTATGGACAATGGGCTCATGATTACCCAGACAGAGATGGCGATGCAGGACATGCGTCACTTTCATCGGGCAGAGGTGGAGAAGCGTATCCCTACACATTACGATGGGATTGGGCAGATGACATGCTCGAGTGGTTTGATTTCTACCTGATGAATAAGGGCCCGAAACCAAGACTAGTCGCGGAAGTACAGGATAATATGGGCGGTTGGAGAGTGGAAGAGACATATCCCCCTCCGCAACTTGATACAATATCATTAACCATGGACGAATGCCAAATAGTGGGCGGAAGTGACACGATCACTTCATCATCCAGTTTGAGAGTGCAATGTCCAGAATTCGACTCCCAGACAAGGATAGTAGGAACCCCAACGATTCATCTCGAAGCGACAATATCACAATTTTCTACTAGTGGACATCTGTTCGTGGAGATGGTACAGGCTAGTACAGAGATGCATCTTGGGCATGCAGTCATGGATCTTAGATTCCACGAAGGAGGAAAACAAGGAAGCACCCTGTTACCTGGGTCTACTGTTATTGCAAAAATGGAGTTTTTCGGTATGGACGTCGTGGTCCCCGAAGGCGATGCCATACAGTTGATTATCTCCCAGACTGGGGAAGATTATGTTCCCAGCCCAGTCTCAACCTCGCCAGTTACACTGTCAATGGGCAGCGAGAGTGTCCTCAATCTTCCGTCCGTGAATAGACAATGTTCGGATCTGTTCCTCCCCCCGATGCAAGACCCTTACCCTCAATGCATGGCCTAAACATATTCCCGAACTCTTGATGGGTTTGAGGCTCCCGGAAGTGCTATGACAGAGGGGATTCCGCGCGTAAATGTCCCCGTTATCGACAGAATATTGCTTCACTTATGGGAACAGGACCATCAGGCTGACCACTATCTTGTCTCCAATGATGTAACACGGCCTGGAATTTCCGAGGTTTGTGCTATGCATCCTCCAAATGTATCACGAGCCATGAGGGACCTAATGTCAGATGGATTGGTTTCTGAGCACATGCGTACAATCAGAGGGGAAGATCGCCGTCAGAAGACATGGCAACTTACCGACGATGGTAGATCTGTTGCCAGATCAAGAATTTTGAATCTGAGAGCTAATATGGTCCTACTAAGGGGAAGAGATGGGAAGCTATTGGAAATCAGAGCCGATGAGGCGGCAGAGAAACTTGAGACAAACCTGTCCCTTCTACAGGTTCTGATGCATGCCCAGCATGAGGGCGTGTTGAATTTTGGAGATATTAGATTTGGAGCAATAGTATCTCCCCAGGAATCAAGGAGGGCTACAGTATCAATACTTTCTGGAGCGCACTCAACTTACCATAATCTACCTCCTTCCACCAGGACAGTACATGGTAGGCTGTTGGAGAAGAACAAGCTCGATTCATGGCATTCCTCCGAAGTTCCCATGTTCGTGATATCAGGAATTGCTGGCTGCGGAAAAACAACTCTTACGTCTCACTGGCTCAATGATGTTATTTCAAAGAATCCAGATAGTCAAGTAATGTACTACCCTTGTCAGCCCTGGGATACCTCTCTGGGCATTGCAACAAGCCTACTACATAGATTAGGCATAGGGGTTGAAGACGGCAAACAGGACCCTTACAAGATACTGGAGACTTTGCCACTGAAACCTGGTGCTAGAATCGATATTGACTCATACAGGAGAAGATTATGCGCCCATCTTATCGATGAGTCAGACCTTGTAACAGAAAACTTTCCTGAACTATTGGTGGTATTAGACGATGTCCACAATATAGGTCCAGAGGGAAGCCACCTGTTTGGGGCTCTACTTCAGGTCGCAGAAACCACCTCAATCAGGTTGATTTTGATCTCAAGAACCAAATTGGCATTCTACGATACCAGAGATGTCCACACCAGAAATAGAGTGCGAGAACTAGATCTTTCAGGATTATCAATTCAAGAGGTGGAGGACTGGGTTTCCTCAATAGACCTGCCCGAGGAAACTGGTGCAGATGAAATCCACAGCATAACAGGAGGCCATCCACTAGCAGTCGAACTCTTGGAACTTTATGGAAGAACTGTCCATGATGACTGGATGCGCTTCTTGGATCAAGAGATATTGGATGTCCTACCCGCCGAAAGTAGGGAGATCCTGTCAATTCTGTCAGTCGCGGATAGACCAGTCCCTTGGGATGTTCTCGCTAAAGCAGCTGAACATGACGGTCCACCCCCAGAGGAATTGATTGACAGGGGTCTAATGTTGGAACTAGGTAATGGCATGTGGTTACATGAGGCAATAAGAACAAGGCTTCTGAGAGATGTCGGGAGGCCTCTTGAAGAAAGATTACGCAGGTTGAAGGACGCACTCGAAGTTTAGGACATGTGCCTGTCGAGCCATGAATCCATTCCTGCTTTCGGCATAGCGCCAGTCATTCTGTCAACAACTACACCATTATTGAATAGGATGAGAGCCGGAATCCCTCTAACACCAAATCTTCCCGGACTTAGTGGATTGACATCAGTGTTCACTTTGGCGATTGTTATGTCTCTCTCGGTCGCAATTTGATTTAGAACTGGAGCAATCATTTTGCAGGGTCCACACCAAGGAGCCCAGAAATCCACTAACACCCAATCACCGTTTTTTGTTACCACGTCAAAATCTGAATCAGTAGTATCTATCACTTGTCCCATACGTGCACCTGTACACCTGAGAGGGACTCCTCGTATCAACCTGTGTCTCAAATCTTTTGATACAAGGGATTGAGAACCTAGAACTCGTCCCAGCGTCTAGAGCGACATGGAAGTCACGCCCAGTATCTTAACTGCGGACTTATGCAATCTCGGTGAAATACTTGAAAATGCCGTTGAAGCAGGTATAAATTGGATTCACATGGATGTAATGGACGGAAACTGGGTTGTAAACAAGACAATTACATTCGGACCAGCCTTAATTAGATCAGTGAGAGAAAAACTTGGGGAGAATGTCTTCATCGATTGTCATCTGATGGTAACCAATGCAGAGGAGACTTGGAATCAGTATGTTGAAGCTGGAGTTGACATGGTCATCGCGCATATCGAAGCAGTGGACGATTTCCCGGGCTTAATTAAGAAAATCCACAGTACAGGGACCCAAGTAGGATGTGTACTAAATCCAGATACGCCTGCTTCTGAGGTCATGCCCCTGTTACCAGAGCTGGATTTGGTCCTGGTAATGTCCGTTGTGCCCGGAAAAGGCGGTCAATCATTCATGGCACAGGTGGAGGACAAGGTCAGAGAAATTAGATCAGCAATCGATGAGCAAGAGAAGGAGGGTGGAAAAACACCAATCTTGATGATCGATGGAGGAATAAAACATCATAATGCCTCCCTTGTAAGGGATTGGGGAATAGACATCGCGGTAGTTGGCAGTGGACTGATTAATGATAAAGGCTCAATCTCCCAGAATTTAGACAAGATAAATAAGGCCCTAGAGGGCTAATAATCAACGCATTGAAATTACACCCCCCCATCCAAGATTATGGTCTCAGAAGATTGGGTCGCTACAGAAGTTAGGAAAGTTCTACCAAACGCCTCTGTTGAAGCTACCGATTTACATGGATCTGGTGATCACTTCCATGTCAGGATTATCTCAGAGGACTTCATAGGAATGAGGCCCCTACAGAGACAGATGCCAGTACTGAAACACTTCAAGAAATTCATCCAGGACAATACTGTCCATGCACTGGATCTGAAATGCATGACTCCCGAACAAGCCAAAACTCTTGGTAACACTGCCTTTGATCCTCATTCGGGCAAGCAAGAATTCTTTGGCATTCATGTCAGGAGACCGAAAAAGGAGTGATAAAATGAGCGGATTTAACTGGACACCAAGTGAATTGCAAGAGATAGTAGATGGAAACGAATTAGTAATTTTCATGAAAGGAACCCCGGAACAGCCACAATGCGGATTCTCTAGTCGCGGTTCTCAGATTGTAAGTGCATTCGCCAGGGAAGTAGGCTTGGAGCAATTCGCCTGTGTAAACGTCTTGTCTGATCCAAGAGCCAGGACAGCGCTAAAAGAATGGTCGGACTTTCCTACCATCCCACAGGTGTTCGTTCATGGTGAATTGATTGGTGGAAGTGACATAGTTCTTGAGATGTTCCAAGACGGTAGCCTTCTAGAGATGTACGAAGCCGGCCGTGCGTGAGGGGAAACGCTCCGTCGTCCGAAGATCGACGCACAATGCTCATTGCACTAGCAGGTGCTGGAGCGATTTCCTTCGCCCCCCTTCTGTATAAATTGTCGGAAACCAATCCTGCAACTGGTGCATTCTTCCGTATGGCCTATGCCGTACCATTCCTCTTCATTGTGGTATATTTTTCCCGAAAAGAGGATACTCGTGATCTAAAATCAAGGAGACTGACTTTCTTGGCTGGAATAATCATAGCATTCGACTTCCTTGGATATCACAGCGCCATAGACTATGTCGGAACAGGAATCGCTACCCTAATTGGAAACTCACAAGTCATAATTGTTACATTGGTTAGCTGGAAGCTCTTGGGGGAGAGACCAAATCGGTCCATTCTTATCTCATTGCCTGTTGTGGTAGTGGGCCTAGCCTTAATTTCAGGAATATGGGATGGGGAGCCTTATGGAGAGGATCCGACAAAGGGAGTATTTGCGGCAGTTTTAGCCGCGTTCTTTTACTCATCATTTTTGATACTCTACAGGTACTCTAACAGACAGTTGGCCCCGGCCGCTAATGCGCAGTTTGATGCTACGGTTGGAGCTACCTTTGGTCTTCTAGTTCTAGGCTTGATGCCACTTGAACCAATCGGAGTCCAGCAGATTAATTTCGAGATAACATGGCCAAGCCATGCTTGGTTGTTGATGCTAGCCCTTTCCTGTCAGGTAGCGGGTTGGATAGCAATAACATATGCACTTCCCAGGCTTCCTGGAGCCCACACCTCGTTTGCAGTCCTCATTCAGCCGGTATTGACCATAATTTGGGGCATCTTTCTTCTCGATGAAGCCCCGTCATCACAGCAGTCGGCTGGGATGATTCTAATTTTTGCGGCCATTATCGCAGTCACAATGTTTGGTGAAGCTAAGGCAAAGCCTGAGTCTTTCTAGGTGTACAGGGCGAGAGATAATTGCGAAGGGATGGGATGCACTTAGCGAGAACCTATCGGCCCCGTACGTGCTCCACTGGGAGCAGGTGATAGATAATCGTTGTTGGAAATAAAGGGAAAAAAGTAGTTTTACGAATATTTTCATCCCATTAAGATACGGATAGAACCTCTGCTCCACCCTCCGCAACATAAACAGTGTGCTCAAATTGGCCTACGTGGCCCCCGTCTTGGTCCTTTAGCGCGGAGTATACCTCAAGGAATCTTATGGAGGTTAATTTCTTTACCAACTGACCCCATTTTCTTCTAAGAGACTCATCATCCTCCTCGGGAAACGGCTTTTCTAGTAATGGGAAAGCCCATCTTTCAGCAAATGGAAGTGTGTTGTACCTCTCCTCAATGTAGTGAGCTAATCTCGCACCCAACGGCTTGAGCTTTTTCTTTTCCAGGGCACGTCTGATCTTTACGTTCCCGGTTACTCTAAGTATATTTGAAGAATTATGAGGACTCACATTTTCTACCAATCCACTGCTACCCGTTGTATTGAACGGCTCTACGGCGTATATCCCGCCCTGTTCTACTGAACCCTTGAAACTCGGGTTATTTGCGCCACAGGCGTACATGGGAATTGAAACTCCATCATGTAGGCTCCATCTCTCCATTTTGTGTCCGCATAGATTTGAGATCGGCATGAATCCATAGTCCTTGGTAACCTGCTCCGATGCAGCTCCGACAACGTGCCACGGAGTACCGGGGTGCATCTTCTCTATCGCAGCGTCTCTAGCCTCTCTCGCGGCCTTAATCTGATCAGTATGATTCCCTCCGTTCCCAACTTCCAAAGTCAGCGCGTTATCACCCAATGCACCTTTAATATGAACCCCCACATCCAGTTTTACCAAGTCACCTTTCTCGAATACCATCTCCCTTTCCCACCCTTCAGGGGGGCTTAACTGGGTATTTGTGGTGTAATGAGCGGCAAAATCGTTTACCGATATAGTTACAGGAAAGGCGGCCTGGCCACCGTGCCTTCGTATGAACCTCTCCGCGGAGTCAATGACTTCGTTCCAGCCCTTTCCGGCTACAATCTCTCCCTTGATGCCCTCCAGAGTTCTTCTGGCCACATGGCCTGCATCCCTCCACTGCTTCAAATCTGACTCTTCAACCAATCAAAAACCTCCTTCTTCTTGACTAATCCCTCTCTGAGCACCTTGGTTCCTGTAGCATCGGGTGAGCGAGTGGACGATTGCCAAGATATCAAGGTACTGGGTGTGTCGCCCCCACATATACCACTAACATGGGGGACCCTGATATTCGAAGTGGAAAGAGACTGAGCGGCTATTGCAGTGTCCAGTATGGGGGCTCTACCTGACAAATTAGCACTGGTAGCTGTAAGTGGCCCGATATCTTCGATAAGGCTCACCGCTGCATTATGCGAAACAACTCTGATTGCAACCCTGTTCCTCCCGAGTCTTTCATCAAGGTCATTTCTTGAGTCTAGGACCACTGTCATCGAGCCTTTGGGGAAGTAATCCAATAAATCCTCCACTTCTTTTGGAACAAACACAATTTCACGTGCCTGTTCTAGATTCGCTACTCCTAGGCTAACCGGCTGACTTCTCTCCCTACCTTTTATCGAGTAGAGAAGATCCAATGCGGAGCTCTCAGGAATACAACCCAGTGCAGGCTGAGTGGAGGTTGGATATACCACACAACCTCCTCGCCTGAGGACTGACAATGGATCTTCCATATTACCTACCTTATATGACGTCTGTTTGCAGGAGGCAGTGAATACGCATGTGCTACGATCGACCCCACACTCAGATCAGTGTTGGTTTGGTGAGTATGCCTCTGAAAGATCCTTGCAACCTCGTAGGCTCCAACGTACAAGTTGATGACTGGTATTAGAAGAATGAGCTTTCTGAAGGACCTTCTGTCCCACATTTCACTGGTCATCTCACTACCATCCTCCGCGACCACGGCTAGCCCCATCGCTCTCTGTCCGAGGGATCTAGAAAATTTAATTCCAGTAAGCCTCCAGTAGAGCCAGTGAGATGCCAGTAAGACGAAACTATAGGCGACCGAATGATGAGTCGATGTTGTCCAAGTCTCCAGAATCCAAACGTTCATCAATTGAAAATCCGTTACTAGCATCAAAATCGTAGAAACAATCACCACATCAATTGCAAAAGAGGTACCTCTTCTGGTGGCAGAAGCAAGTATTGTTCCCTCAGGAAGGTTCCAGTGGTCGGGATTCTTCTCAGCTACTATCGCTCTTGCTATGGAACCCCCAGCAGGAGACAGAGAAATCGGTGAATCATGATCTACCATTGCGCTTCCTCAAACCATTCCGATGATGTGCCACGCCTCAAGGTTATGTTTTCTTGCATGCTCCAACCAAGCCGACCAATTCTCATCTTCCCTCAGTGTTGAAGGGTCTCCGATTACTATCAACCCTCTCTTCGCTCTAGTGAGTGCAACATTCAATCTTCTAGGATCCGATAGGAAACCAATCCTTCCTTCTGAATTAGATCTGACACAGGAGAAAACAATCACCTCCTTCTCTCTTCCCTGGTACCCGTCAACAGTCTTTACCTCAATGCTCGAGAGGGTCTCGGGGAGAATATCTCGAATGGCCCTCACCTGTGCCGCATAAGGTGTAATTATTCCTATTCCATCTTCCTCAATCTCACCAGCATCAATTATATCTCCAACTATCTTCGCTACCCAAGATGCCTCGACCCTGTTCTCCTTGGAAGCACCATCGGGCCCTGTCATCTCCCCTCCTTCCACGGGTAAGAACGCAACTGGCCTTTCCCAGTCAGGCCAAAGAATCCCTGCAGGAGCTGTTCTTTCCGATTCAGAAACCCCGTCCTCCAATTTACCTGAGTAGAATTGTTGATTGGGAAATTCAGAAATTGCTGGATGCATTCGGTATTGCTTTGTTAACAAATGGGGTGTCACCCCCATATCCATGATTCGTTCGAAAAGTGTTCTTGATAATCCTCCATCCGAGGCCCTTCTTGAAATTACAGTAGGCGAGAGCTGTCGATGATCACCTACCAGAACCACCTGTCTCGCGCCTCTTACTATCGGAACTAGTGTAGACGGCTCTGTAGCTTGAGTAGCTTCATCAATTAACACCTGACTAAACCTCCTGCCATCTAAAATCTCATGTCCAGAGCCTATGCAGGTGCAACAAAGTACCTGTGCCCTGTCTAATATATCGTCTCTCATCTGCCCCTCAATCTTCCTCACTTCTTTCCATCCCCTGCTCAGGTCTCTATGTGCCAAGCCCTTCTCTTTGCCACCTCTCATACCCTTTATTTTTCGACCAAGCTTTTCATTGAGCTCCAAATGATCAATCAAGTCCTTTCTCAGCGGGTGTTTCTCCATCAGAGCATCCATAGTTGCTTCTCTCAAGCCCTCCCTAACCTTTACTGGCTGGCCAAGTCTCACTGCTCTCACGCCAAGCTGGAGTAAACCCTCCAGTAAATTATCAACCGCAACATTAGAGTCGGCGACCGCTAAGATTGTCCCATAATCTTGCTGTGACCATGCCTCGACTATTCTCACCGCTGTATGTGTCTTACCAGTACCTGGCGGACCCTGAATCAGAGTAAGTCTCTGTTCTACTGCGGCCATGGCGGCTTTCTTCTGAGACCCATTCATTGATGAGTCCAAAACGAAGGTCCTACCTCGGGAGTTGCCGAGTTGTGGAGGTAAGGAAGCGGTCCCTGAAGGATCATGTACCGAACCAAGTATCAAATTTCTCAAAGGGACGCCTCCCTCCTCTTGAAAAATTGAGTTCAAAGAATCCCTCATCCGATCATATGCAACTCTGTTCGCTCCCCTATCCATTCTCCAGGAGTCCTTCCTCAAGTCGGACGGGGCCTCATTAAGTACAATTCTAATCGAGTCCCTTCTCCTATCACTGACTATCGCCTCTATTGGCCTTTCGGACAATGGATCACCTCTGCTCAACATTACTATATCTCCCTGCCTAAACCTATGCTGGCCCAGATCTGATCCACCCCTTTTTCTTAGTTTCACTATTCTCTGATCGAATAGCCACCCGTCAGGTTTGGCAATCAAATCAAAAAGTGCTAAGCCATTAGAAACTAGTCTTTTCTTGGGCCAATCTCTAAGTCTTTTTTCCGTAGCAGAAAGCTCGTCATCAAGCTCCCAGCGAATCAACTTTTGATAAAGCTCATGATGATCCTGACTCCTGTTGAAGCGAGCCCGAAGCTCTTCATCACCTGCATCCACGCATAACCGTAAGAGAACCCCCTCATCACCATTACCTGAGAAATGTCACTAACTTGAGACAGTCATTCCACTCATATCCCCGTGAGGATTATACGATGTGTTTAGTGGAGGTAGTTACTAGAGGGGGGATGCGTAGGTGTTTGACAGATTCAAATTTAATCGAAAAACAGTAGAAAATACGATTGAATGCCCCCTTTGCCAAGAGAAGAATCTAGAAGGATCCGAGGTTTGTTCAAGATGCTCTTATCAACTTACCTTGGCTTCACATCAACAAGCTGTTAATGTCAAAGAAGAGGAGACCACTGAACTTTTCGATGAACTCCTATCTGATTTTGAAGAGGACAAAGAAGAGGAAGTAGTGGACTGGTCCAGAACTACATTCACGATGGACGATGTGACTATCGATGTCAAACAATATGGAAAAGATGACTCAGTGGTAACCAAGCAGAAACCGAGCTTCGCTATGACGGTTGATACACCCAAACCCATAGTAGACGGAGAAGAGGAAGAAGAGTATGAGCTGACTCCTGATGACGCGCCAGAGTTCGTTACTAAGTTTGAAGTTCCCGATGTTGAGGAAGAAATGTTGGAAGAGATTACAGTACAGCAGGTTGATCTCGTATTACCAACCTCAGAATCCCCCGATGATGTTGAGACAGTACCAGCTGAGCAAATACCAGATCAAGTATCAACAGAGGAGGTTGAGCGAGATGAGCCAGAGCCTCCCACGGAAGACATTGAACAGTCAGAAAATCTACCATCGCCCCCAACTAACCTACCTCCCCACAAGGGACCCGAAATAGCTCCCCCAGTAGTTGATGAGGATCAGGACCCGATGCCTATTCCCCCTCCACCTGATCTATCAGTGATCGACTCAATTCCAGTTGTTGAGGAAAAAACCCAGAATTTTTGGCCATGGGCGCAACAGGAAGAATGGTCTGGCAGAGATGTAGCCCAGAAGGTCAAGTCTGCCATGGAAGCTGCAAAATCAAAAAACATCGCTCAAGCCACCGTAATATTGGATGAAGTTGGACCACATCTTGGAGATAGGACGAAGCTAGTCTATCCAATTGGAGCACTGCTACAGAGAATGGGAAGGCCCCAAGCTGTGGACAGATTACTGGAAGCGGCCATTCGTGCCCATCCAGAGGACGAATCAGTACTGACTGCAAAATCCAAACTGAGGCCTTAAGGATAATCCGCAGGTATCATTCGATAGACTCTCGTGCGAAATGCCATGAGGCGGGCAACTAGTTCAATCAGGGTGGACGAAGATCTAGTTCTTAGACCAGCCTCAAGATTACGTACTCATGAAATTATTGAGGCATTCGAGGAGACATGGCCGGAGGTAAATAGAGCGATGCCGTGGATCAACCCGGATGGCAATATTTCTGCACAAATATCTGAATTTCTCTCAGAAACCGAGAGGATGGGAAGAGCCGGACTGCTACATCACTGGGTCATGATTAGGCCATGGGATAACTCGACTCTAGGCCTCATAGGCTTTGACCGTGTAACTAGATCAGGTCAAGCGACATGGAATCTGGGATACTGGGTCAGAAGCTCTGAACAGAATCATGGAATAGCCAGTAAGTCGATAGAAGCAGTCTTGAAGTGGATGGGAGAAATTGGGGAAGTTAACATCGAGCTCAAGGTCGATCCACTAAACATACCCGGCAAGAGTACAGTATCAAAGATTGTCAGGAAGTGGTCCGGAAGGAGATGCATCGAAGGCGACTCATCAATTACAGTAGCAGGCGTGAGAACCGTGCATGAGTGCCATGTAGTAACTGTTGGTCCAAAAGGTCCGACTAAATGAGCACTACACTATCGAACATTGAATAAACAATCACTACTCGGAAGTTTGCCCCGTAGGAGCAGGTGACAGTATGGCAGGTCCAAAACCGAGACAACGGCTCCCTGATATGGACCCCGAAGAGACTGATGAGTGGCTTGAGTCACTGAGAAATGTAGTCGACTCACACGGAGCAGAGAGAGCAAGGTTGCTCCTTCATGAATTGATGATCGAGGCCAATGACCTTTCGATTCCAATAATGCCCCCTTCTCGAACCCCCTATCTGAATACCATCTCTCTCGATCAACAACCCCCCTATCCAGGGGATTTGGATATAGAGAGAAAAATTCAGAATGCAATTCTGTGGAACGCTGCCGTTGTGGTGTCGGACTCCAATAGAAGGATTGACGGAATAGGAGGGCATATATCCACATATGCATCAAGCTCCACTCTTTACGAGGTAGGATTCAATCATATCTTCAGAGGGAAAGATTACAATGGAATTGGCGATGCCATATATGTCCAAGGGCACGTGAGTCCGGGAATCTACTCGAGGGCATTCTTGGAGGGTAGAATAACCCTTGACCAGATGCTCAATTTCAGGCAGGAGGCCTTCAAAGATGGGCTTTCCTCATACCCTCATCCCAGACTTATGCCAGAATTTTGGGAATATACCACTGTCTCAATGGGTCTAGGGGCTTTAGGGGCCGTAATGCAGGCAAGGTTTTGGAAGTATTTGCATCAGAGAGGTCTCGCAGATACCTCTCAGAGTAGGGTATTCGCTTTCTTGGGAGATGGGGAGATGGATGAGCCGGAATCCATAGCCTCTATCGCAATAGCTGGAAGAGAGAAACTCGACAATCTGATAGTAGTCGTAAACTGTAATCTCCAGCGTCTTGATGGCCCTGTGCGTGGGAACTCCAAGATAATCCAGGAGCTGGAGGGGCTCTACAGAGGGGCCGGATGGACCGTGATCAAGGTACTCTGGTCTTCTGGGTGGGACCGCATAATGAATGAGGACTCTCTGGGGGTAGTACTGTCACGGATCGAAGGAATAAATGATGGAGACTGGCAAAGGATGAGCACCCTATCTCCTTCTGATTTCAGGAAGGAATTCTTCTCTGGTGATGACAATCTCTCTAGCTTAGGAGAATCACTGTCAGACGAGGATATAGAAAATCTTCGCAGAGGTGGCCATGATCCGCGTAAAGTCTACGCAGCATACAAATCTGCGGAAGCTGCTCATGGACCTGCTGTTATACTGTCTCATACCGTCAAAGGATGGGGAATAGACTCGTTCGAGGGAAGAAACTCGACCCATCAAAAAAAGAAGATGGCGATGGAAGATTTAATGGCCTATCGAGATTCTCTACAACTACCAATAGATGACGAATCACTTGAAAAAAGCCCATTTTTCCACCCGGGAGATGACTCGGAGGAAATTGAGTACATGGTAAGAAAAAGAGAGGCACTAGGAGGATATCTACCATCAAGAAAATCCCCGATTATCGACATTGAAGTCCCCGACAAGACTACTTTCTCCGAGTTCGATGAGGGTACGAGAGAAGGGCAACTAGTCTCGACCACAATGGTATTTGTGAGACTACTGAGAAAACTCCTGAAGTCAGAAATCGGGCCTAGGGTTGTTCCGATTATTCCAGATGAAGGAAGAACTTTCGGCATGGATCCTCTGTTCAGTGAATTTGGAATTTTCTCACAGTTCGGGCAAAATTACACTCCTGTCGATCACAAGATGCTCATGAATTACAAGGAGTCAGACTCAGGACAAATCATTCAGGAAGGTATCGCCGAAGCAACATCGATGGCCACATGGACAGCTTCAGCTACGTCCTATTCCCACTCATCATCACCAACTCTCCCGTTCTACATATTCTATTCCATGTTTGGATTCCAGAGAACAGCAGACCAAGTATGGGCGGCAGCTGACTCAAGATCTAGAGGATTCTTGATGGGTGCAACAGCTGGAAGAACTACCCTCAATGGTGAAGGACTTCAGCATCAAGACGGCCACAGTCTTCTATTCGCATCAACTGTGCCAAGCTGTCGAGCATGGGATCCAGCCTATGCATACGAGCTAGCTACCATAATTAGACATGGGATTGAAGAGATGTGGGTCATGAATAAGGACGTTATTCACTATCTCATGTTGTACAATGAGAACCAACAACAACCCGCCAAACCAGACGGATGTGATGAGGGGATAGTCAAAGGTGCTTACAAACTTCAGGAATCCAAAAAATCAGATTTTGGACATGTGAGAATTTTAGGTTCTGGCCCGATACTTCAATATGCCCGAGAGGCGGCATCCTTCCTGGAATCTGAGTTTGAGATCTCATCGGAAGTTTGGTCGGTGACATCTTACGGTGAGCTAAGAAGAGAGGGCATGGAGTCCGAGCGTCAAAACAGACTCAACCCCCAATTGCAAAAATCTGCTTATGTCTCTGATTGCTTTGGAGATGACACACCAACAATTGCTGTATCTGACTACATTGTGGCTGTTCCAGAAATGATTCAGAGATGGGTTGGGGGTAGATTTACTGTACTCGGAACCGACGGTTTCGGAAGGTCCGATACAAGGGAGGAACTCAGAAGATTCTTCGAGATTGATACAAAGAGCATAGTTCTAGCAGCGCTATCGACTCTTGAAAGAGAGGGAACGTTGAAAGAAGGAACGGTGAAAGAACAATCAGAAAAAATGGGAATCAGTAGGATAAGGGAAGATAAGGCGGCCTAGTGATGGGTAGATTCAGAAGAGCTGTAAAATTAGCTACATGGATTTGGAGAAACAAGATAATTTTAGCCACATTAGGATCTGTAATCTCCAGACTCAGGAGAAAGTAAGGAAATTTTATGCTACAATCTGTCCAATGATGGGTCATTCAGAGCATAGTTGTACGACAAAGCATCTCCCACACTCACCCAATCAGGTGTAGTCCCATCAATCCAATTGTACCTGTGACCCGGTATCAGCCTCCAGTCCTTTGGCAGACTTTCGAGAATTCTCCTTGCATGGCGAATACTACTCCACTGGTCCCTAGGATTGCTACCGGGTAAATCCACCCTTCCCATGCCATTGGTGAATAAAAGATCACCAGCGTGATAGACTCCATGTCCGTGGATAGTAACATGCCCAGGGGCATGTCCTGGAGAATGTGTAACAATCAGTGAAATTGATCCAACACCCCATTCAACAGAAGAATTAGGTGAATTTTTCCAAGTCCTAGTGAAGTCAACCCTTTCGAAGACAACATGGTTAACGAGCTCGGGGACTCTTGCGTCTTCATGTCCCCAAACCTCCACTTCAGGATTCAGCTCGATCATTGAAGAGTAGCCGACAACATGATCTCTGTGAGTGTGGGTATACAGGAGGTGAGTTGGAGTTAGACCCTCACGTTCGAGCTCCTCGACCCATCTCAAGGAATCGAAAGGGTCGATAATGGCAACTACCTCATTTTCTCTGTCTATAAATGCAGTATTCATATTCATATAGTCCCCCATTTGAGTGACCCAGACTTCAATCCCATTCTCCGATACAGTCTTGTCGAACTCGCCCTCTTCCAGCATATCCTTCCGCAACCAGTCATATCCAATAGCTATGGTGGAAGTGTCCATGGGGGCAGGGTTCAAAATCGCCCGTCCTCTAGGAGGCGTATGGCAAGAATATCCCCAATGGGGCTCTCACGAGAGAGACGACCAGAAATGCTGGTGCCTAAACAAGTAGCCTAGTTCTTCTGGGATTTGAGGTGAGAAAGATGTCGTACAATGCCCATGAAATCGAGAACAAATGGCAACGTGTGTGGGAAGATGAGAGAGTTTTCGAGGTCGAAGCAGATACCTCCAAACCCAAGTTCTACTGCCTTGAAATGTTCCCATACCCCTCTGGGAATATGCATATGGGGCATGTTAGAAACTACTCGATAGGCGACGCCATGGCTAGATTTCAGAGAATGATGGGAAAGAACGTCTTGTATCCAATGGGTTACGACTCATTTGGAATGCCTGCAGAAAATGCCGCAAAGAAGGAATCCGCCCATCCACACACTGTCACTGAGAGAAACATCGCCATGATCAGAGAAGATCAAATGAGAATGGGATATTCATATGATTGGACAAGAATATTTGCAACCTCAACCCCTGATTATTATCGATGGAATCAAGAGATATTCTTGAAATTCTATGAGGCAGGACTTGTTGAGAGGAGATTCGCCCCGGTTAATTGGTGCAACGATTGCGACACGGTCTTGGCAAATGAGCAGGTGAAGAACAACCGATGTTGGAGATGCGGACTCGAGGTAGTGCAGAAAGATATGGCTCAATGGTTCCTCAAGATGACCACCTATGCTGATGAGCTATTAGACGAGCTCGATGAAATACAGTTCCCAGAAAACGTGAAAACAATGCAGAGGAATTGGATTGGTCGCTCTCAGGGCGCCCATATCAACTTCAAAGTAGCTGAAACCGAGTTGACAATTGGAGCTTTCACAACTCGACCCGATACTATTTTTGGAGTGACCTTTGTCACTCTATCTCCAGAGCATCCCCTATGTCTAAAACTAGTATCTGGTACAGAGTACGAAGAAGAATTCCTTGCACTCAGGGACGAGTGCTCCAGAATGACCGAATTCGAAAGAATTAACATGCTCAAGGAGAAGAAAGGAGTTCCTCTTGGAAAGAATGCAATCAACCCACTCAGTGGAGATGAGGTTCCGATTTATGCTGGTAATTTCGTCGTTGCAAGTTACGGTACTGGCGCAGTAATGGGAGTACCTGGTCATGACCAGAGGGACTATGACTTCGCCAAGAAGTATGGAATCCCAGTTAGGCCAGTACTTGCGAGGAAAAGGGAGCTGGAGGCAGAGGAAGAGAATCCCGTGTTTGACGGTCTGGGTTGGATGGTAAACTCAGATAGAGAATCCTTCGATGGTCTGTTTGGTGACGAGGCCAAGAAAGCAGTAATTTCGACTCTGGAGGAGGAGGGCTCTGGCCATGGAACAGTTCAATACAGGCTCAGAGACTGGCTTCTGAGCCGACAAAGGTTCTGGGGGACCCCAATACCAATGGTTCACTGTGAAGAATGCGGAGTTGTGCCCGTTAGATCTGAGGATCTACCGGTAGAGCTCCCTTTGAATGTCAAATTCAGCTGGGAGGACAGTGGAAATCCTCTAGCCTCAAACAATGAGTTTCTTCGGACCACATGCCCAGATTGTGGCCGAGAAGCGAAACGCGAGACAGACACTATGGATACTTTCTATGATTCCTCTTGGTATTTCATGAGATTCGCTGATTCAGATAATTCAACTAAGCCATTTGAATCAGAAAAGGTGAACTATTGGTTAGAGGGAGGAGTAGACTTGTACATTGGAGGAATCGAGCACGCTGTGATGCACCTTCTCTATGCTCGATTTTTCACTAAGGCAACGCGAGATTTAGGAATGAATCTGGTTGGCGAGCCTTTTGGGCGTTTAGTTTGTCAGGGTATGCTAAACGCCCCAGCGCCATTTTGTGTTGATTGCAATTCGGAATATCATGTAGATAATTTCGGGGGAAACTGCCCAAGCTGTGGGAATAAACTCAGCACTCGATCGGTAAAAATGAGCAAATCTCTCGGCAATACAATTAGCCCGGGTGAAATGGTCGAGAAGTTTGGAGCCGATACCGTGCGCCTTTTCATTCTGTTTGGAGCTAATCCAGAAGCGGGGATGGATTGGTCTGATAGTGCCTTGGAAGCAAATAATCGCCAACTGAATCAGATAGTTGAGGCCTTCAGAAACGCACCAAGCATTGAATCTAACCAAAGTGGAATGGACGATTGGTTACTGGGACGTCTATCTGAGAGTCGGACAAGATGGGTTGAAGCGATGAACAATGTCAGTCTCCGAGAAGGTGTTATGATTAGCCACTTCGAAATGCTCTCTGACTGGCAGTGGTATCGCAGAAGAGGGGGTTCAAATAAAACAACAATTCAACGCTACATGTCTAATTGGGCTGAGATGTTGGCACCAGCAACACCTCATTTGGCGGAGGAATTTTGGGATTCTTTAGGTCGAGACGGTCTCTTGGCCTCAAAAACTCTCTCAGATCTCTCCGATCTTTCTTCCAAGGATTGGTCACATACATTGGCGATGGAGGAATACTTACGAGAATTGATTGACTCCGCAAGGAACATCAAGATTCTTGCACAAAAGCACTCTGAGAAGCCCCTAACAAAGATGGTCATACAAACATCACCTCTATGGAAATCAGAGTTAGCTTCCGATGCCATCGAGATGTCACTCTCAGATTTTGACTTCAGAGCGAAGGGACAGGATTATCTAAAAAATCTACCAATTTTCAGCAATGAATCATTGAGAGGCGAAATCTTCCAGACCTGGATGTCAATGACCTCGGGTACAAAGAAAAAAAGAGGTAGGATAAACACCTGGTCCTACGGACAAAAGACATTACTGAGAAATGGTTTCGATGAATCTTCCATGATAAACATGAACTCGTCCTTCATTGCAAACTCTCTGGGTATAGAAAATGTGGAATCCTACAGGGTTGGTGAGGGAGAGGACGTGGCTGGGAAGGCCAGAGTGTCTTTCCCATTGGAACCCGGAATCGCATTTCTCTGATATCAGTAAGGGGATATTTTCAATCAATACTTCCTCATTCCAGATGGCAACCATCCATCCTTTCAAGACGGTCTTCAGACTTTGGCTTATCACATATAATTGCCATTTTTACTCGGTGGGTTCATGGAGTTCACTACCCTCGCAGTGCTGTTGAGCGAAGAGAAAAGAGCCAAGGGACGAAGAGGTCGTCGAAGAGATAGACGCCATTCTGATGATGAAAAATCCTCTAAAAAAAGAGGTCAAGACATGGATTCAGAATCTATCAAGAGAGCATTAGGAAGATTCAATGTAGAACCTCCTCCAATGGGATTCCCGAGAGAAATAGACCCCCCGCCAAGAAAAATTGATGTGAAATGGAAATTGAATGCCGTATCCAGAGATGTTCAGAATAAGACTGGCGAGATAGTTAGCAGGAGAGGGGAATTTGGATTTCTCCCCCAAGAAAGGGTGGATGAGATTGCCTCTGAACTAGAAGGACTCCCAATATCTCTCGAGCAGGCCCTCTCTCTCAGGAATGCATTGAATCAGGAGAAGAGCGTTTATTCCCATCACAAACTCATGCGAAGATCCAATGAATTGAGCCGTAGGTATAACTCTGGGGAGGATGTAATTTCCCTTTCGAAGAGATTTGACGCTCCTCCAGTGAACACATTCAGAGCGATCCTGACTGGCAGGGGGTGGTCAAAGAACAGGATCAAGGAATCACTTAAGCAACCGTCAAGGATGAAATCTAGGGATAGAGAGCAATTTGAACTTGCTGAGTCGATGGACAGAGTAAGCTCAGTGAATCAGGATGAAACCCACAAGGCTTCTATGGTTTTTGAGGACGTATTGTACATGTTTTTTGACTCCATAGGGGTCAGATACAGGACTCAGGATCAACTAATGGCCGAACAAAAGAAAGCAGAGGGAAGGGCAGTTATAACTCCAGATCTACTGATGATTGACGATGTCAGGATTAACGGAGTTCCATGTGCTTGGATAGATGCAAAGCACTTCTTCGGAGCAGATTTGAAGTTTCCGAGGAAGAAAACCCAGAAACAAGTTGATAGATACGTTGCTGAATACGGGCATGGCGCTATAGTTTACAGGCATGGCTTCTGTTCGGGGTTGAGGATTGATGGTGCTGAACAGCTAGACGCGAGTCCACTAGATCTCACTCTTCTGGATAAATTTCACGAAGAGTCCAAATCATAGAATTTGCCCTATTCTCGACACGACAGCTGTCAATCCATTTTCATTTAATTTTTGAATAATTCTCTCGGGATTATCTAAATTGTAATTTATATCTCTGGGAACTATGGCAACGCTAGTACCTAGCATACAAAGGAGCGGGCGAATCTCCTCCTCCATTCCGACTTCTAGAATTGAAGATTTACAAATATTCAGAACATCAGCTCTGGCAGATTCTCCAGAAAGTCCGCTACCCAATGAGAATGCCTCTGAGCTTGTCACCAAATCATGCCACCTCGACTTATCCCAGCCCCCCTCTAAGAGGCCCCTTAGATTTTCATTCCCGGATCTTGTAATTGCGGTTTTCCATTTTGAATCCTCTATGTATGTAGAGGTGTGTTTGCTATACTTATCATTCCATGCAAGTATAATATCTGAATCAGAGCTCCAACCAAGAGATTCTCCAGGTCCTCTTTCCAATAGATGTCCGCTGTATGGTGATCCAGGAGACTTTCTAATCACCACTCCGCCCGATGCCAACGCAGTCACATCTCCAAGGCCACTTGATCTCTCTCTGTCAACTAGATGGGCAACCAACAACGAGCGTCTCTTGCTCTCCTCATATGGAATCCCGACTGCCCGTTGCAAGGAATCACAGAAGGCAATTGAACCTGCAGCTGACATTCCAAAACCCTGTCCCGCTGGTAGACCGAGGTTTACTGTAACCTCCCAGTCATATTCCAGAATCTCTGGAAGAATTCCCCCGATAATCTCCAATGCATGAATGTACATCCCAGAATCTCCCTCGTTGCCAATGAACGAAACCACGATCCCACCTTCTCCTTCACATCCTCTGGTAATCACCTCAACACCATCTTCCAGGCAAATACCCGCCCCCAGACTACCTTGTTCGGTCAGCTCATCAGCTTCGTCTTCCACAGTGAATATTAGAGTGATGTGGCCACCGCTATATCCACGACCAAGTAGATCAGTCACGTTACTCCCCGGCTGTTCAAGGAAATAATATATCCCGCTCAGAGAACCGCCTTAAGGTCATCCTCAATGCCACTAAATCTTCGCGAAAGCTCAGTAATAGCCATCTCAAAGGCTACCTTCGGGCTCATTGATCCATCGGTCTCGAAGGACAGGACGAACTCATTGGGGACATCTTCCAAAACTACAGCATCATTGAACTCCCTGGACTCTTCTGTTCCAGAACCCACATGATTCAAGTCCTTCCTAAGTTGTTCTACCTTATCGAAGTCCCCTAATTTACCATCCTTGTCGAAGTCACTGGCCTTTATCACTAAACCCAGGTCCCATAGGATTTTGGCTCTTGACTTTATTTTGATGACCCCTATCTGTCTGGGATTGAATGTAACTCCACTTACAGGAGACCACTTGACATGATCTCTTCCCCTGCCCATAACAGCCGTAGCTGAGAACTCTATCATTTGGCCTTGGAATAGCTTAGTTATCGGTATTGGGCGATACTTCTCAGGGATGAATCCCTCAGGATCTCCTAGGAAATTCAAGTCTCCAGCCGTAACCCAAACACCCTCTCTTGATCCCTTCACTTGGCAGTAGTAGAGCATAGTGCATTGAATGCACCCCCTCTCTTCTTCTACCATCTCAGAACAGTCTGGACATTCATGTTGGAAGTGGAAACTTCCATGGTTGGTTGGAATGGGTATCATTGCGAGCCTTTGAGCAATCACTTCATCTGGAAGAGGCCCATCTGTTTCCCATACCTCACCGTCTTCAACCTCAGTCTTCTTGACGAATTTTACGGTATCTATGGCCATCTTTGGAGTATCTGAAATAAGAGTCCTCCTGATAGAATTCACAAATGCCCTGTCTGTTTCTTTCAATAGAATATTGATTTTTTCATCATCTTCGTAGAGAATCTCTGCCTTAACCATAATTCACACCTCAGACTCGCCTACCTCGGCGACCTCCCTTTGACTTGGTACCATCAGTGGGTATGGGAGTGACATCTTCAATCCTGGTTATCTGCATCCCAGCTCTAGTTAGAGCCCTGATTGCAGATGTGGCGCCGGGAGCACTATGTGACTTGTTGCCACCTGCTCCCCTATACTTCACAATCACTTGATTGAAGTCCTTCTCAACAAGCATCTCAGCCATCCTCTCCGCAGCTCTCATTGAGGCGAAGGAACTAGATTTTTCCGATCCACCCTTTGTCACCATCCCGCCAGAAACCTTGCAGATAGTCTCAGATCCGGTGAGATCCGTAGCCGTCATCAACACGTTGTTGTGTGTTGTAAAAATATGTAGAATAGCCTTGTGTGGCATTAATCATCACTCTCCGGTATTGTATCTTCCACTGTAGGGGCCGAGGCCTCACCCGCTTTGATATCATCAACGAAAGAATCTGCAACCTTTACCGGGCCACCGACTGTTTCCGCTTCTTCCTCTGAAGTATCGATAGTCGCCCTCATTCTCTCAAGGTCTTGTCTAAACGGATGTTCAGGGTTCTCATACTTGGACCCTGACGTGTATCTGAGAAGCTCCTCTTCATCTCTCAGCACGTGATAGCCCGGGACGGTCATTTTCTGGTTGCCAATTGATATGTGTCCGTGAACAATAAGGTTTCTTGCTGCCCTCATCGAAGGTGCCAGCCCCTTGTAATAGACTTGAGATTGGAGCCTCCTTGCAAGCATGAGCTCTACATCTATCTGAAGTACGCTATCTAGGCTTGATCCTTCGGAAAGAAGCCCTCTCCTTGTAAGGGAGTTAATCAAGTCAGTTTTCTCTCTGGCGAAGTGGCCCTCTGAGGTATCCACTCTACCAATTAGCTTCATCGCCTGGTTTCTGTGCCTTCTGAGAGCAGATTTCTCTCTCCAAATTTCTCTCATCCCGCCAACTTTCTTCAGTCCATACTTGGCCTTGAGGGCGTGCTCCTCCTCGATTCTGGCCTGTTTCCACGGATGCGTAGGTGTTTGTGTCTTCGGTCTTGCAAACTTAGGATCGCCCATGTAATCACCTCACTTCTTCCTCTGAACTCCAAGAGCTGAGCCCTTTCTTCCATTACTTCTAAGCCTCTGGCCTCTGACCTTGTGTCCACTTCTGTGCCTCATTCCTCGGTAAGTCTTGATTCCAGCCATTCTGGCTATATCATCATCTCTAGTCATCTTGACCTCGAGTGCAACGATGTGTGCGTCCTCATTGGTCTCAAGATCTCTTTGTCTGTTCATCAGCCACCATGGCATTTCGGTTGCATAGCTCCCTATTGAGTCCCTGAGTTTTTCTTGTTCTTCATCACTGAGATGTCCTCCTAGTTTACTGCCATCGATACCTGAAAGACGGCATATCATCTCGGCTGTTCTCATCCCTATTCCCTTGATAGAGCACAAGCCAACGGAAATCTTTCTGAGCCCGTCTATGTCTGTATCTGCTATTCTGATGATGTAGGAGAAGTCATCTCCTAATTGTGTCTCATCCATTCCTGTCATGTACGGTCCTCCCGTGTTCACCGGTCACCCAGTGGCTGTTAAGCACCCGGGCGACCAACCGTCCCTATTTGAATCGATTGGAGGCAGTTGTGGCCACTAATCTTCCCTACAGACCACAAACATGGTGTAATTACCTGTATCTCTGGAGAGTTCGATATCAACCATAAAAGAACGAGAACCCTCAATCTCTCTCATTGCTTTGTGAAGCCTTCTCTGGAGTTTTGGATGCATATCCGGATCTAAAGAGCATCTCAGAGTCAAACTACCTATCTCCAGCCTTGCTAGAGATGATGCAATCTGAGAGATTGTGTGATCCTCGGGCGGCGAAAGTCTGTGTTGTACCACCTGACCGGTGGAAACTACGAAACCTCTGACGTCATCGTCTTCGTTGATTGGCTCGGTGTGTATCAGTAGTGGCCTCCTTCCATCGGTCCTTATCCATGAGTATCCAGATCCATCAGGAATGGCCCTTGAAATCCATTCATGTTGTAAACCACTCTCCAATACTACCGGATCCACAATGGTGATCCAAGATTCAAATGGCGGAGGATCTAGTAGTCTAATTGCCTTGACTTCATCTCCACCCCCCTCGATCTGGGACATTATTTTCTTTGTCCCCATTCTGATGCATCTCCTTGCTTCGCCAGAAGATAGAGATCCTATCCACAACGACAGTCTGTCTACTCTCCCTCCTCCTCTGCTCATCCACTCCCAAGTCCTTCCACATCCCGGAAACAATTTTTCAACAATTTCATCAATCATTGATCTCTGTTCGTTATCCAATCTAGGGGACAAGTCTAGGATTATACAAGGTCCTCTGGGACCGAGCTCCAAATATTGCTTCCAAGATGATAGTACAGATTCTATGGGTGGCTCCATCTCGTCTATGTGATGTTTCTGCGCGTCCCGTGGTCTCGCAGGATCAAGATGTAGCATTGCTACCGGGGGATGCGCTCTGGTTCCTGACTCCCTGAGACTCGACCAAAACTCATTCATCACTCCCACAGAATCAGTACTATCTCCGATTACCACCCTGTCCATAGATCTCTGAATATCATCTTTTCCAGCCACTGAAAACATATTTGCAGCACATAAAACAGCTACATTACCATCTATTTCTACCCCTAAAGAAGGCCTTTTCAAAACACTTGAATAAGCTATCAATTGCAAGCCCGAACCCACAGCCGCGTCTAGGATTATACCAGGCCCCAACGATCCCGGATCGATCTGCCTTGCACGAGCTAGAGCAATACCCCAAGGTGTAGACAGCCTGCGCATTTGCTCTGTCAGATGGAACTCTGGCTCTCCCTTTCTACCTGATTTTCTTTCTACTCTTTTTTCCGCCTCCTCTGATACAGATTCAGACGGTTTAACAGAAACATGGGAATTCTCTTCAGACATTTTCAAAACTTCCTAATTTACCCTGAAATCGGAGCCCTAACTAGATCAATCTCAAACCTGAGCCAGACATCTTGAAGCTCATGACCATCACTGTTCCCGTAAGCTATGGCTGGAGGTAAGAGAGTAGTGTGTTTAGTCCCAGTCTCCACTCCAGGTATCAAACCTCTGTCATCATCAATATCCAAGCCAATCGCGGACCAACCGAAGCCCTCTATTGACCACCATGGATCTCCAGCATTTTCAGTCCATGTTCCGCTATCAAGCTCCTCTCCTGTGTCTGCGTTCCAAACAGTATATTCGACCTCCACTCTATCACCATCCTCTATGTGCAGAGATCTTGCATCAGTCCCCTGGAATATGCTCACATCGAGTCTGACCTCCGCAGCCATAAGAGATACATGTGATGCGATAATTGATATCTCCCCTTCGCTGATATCTTCAG
>JAPOFX010000004.1 GCA_028283505.1 Candidatus Poseidoniales archaeon | reverse complement strand
CTTCCATGTACTCAGCCAAATCCTCTACTCGAGACGGGTCATCATAAATATCCACTGAAGTTGTGGTAGTGTCACGTGTATTGACCCACAGAACTCTATTTGCACCTGTGTCTGAGATATAGAGAATTCCTGTATCCTTATCAAGAATCATATGCCCTGGTACACCAGAAAAGCGACTTAACTCAATTTCAGAATATCTATGAACTATGCCATCCGAGTGGTCGTGTTCTCCAGTATCATGATCTTGTTGAAAATCGTAGCGTACTAATTCACCGTAAAAACCATCGTTATACCAGTAAACGTTGTCATAATCATGTGCAATTCCCATGCCTAATGGGGATTCGTGCAACATATCGATATGGCTTCCAAGGAGTCCATTTTCACCATTTTGATTCTCAACTGCAAAATGAGTCAGTGAAGAAGGCCATAGTGCGGGTCCCATGAAATCATTCGGATCGCTCGCGCCATTGTACGTATTTCTTGATTCCTGCGCAGTCCCAAATTGATAGTCAAACTCATCGTGATAAGCTCCAAAAGCTATGGCACTTACCTCTTCCATGAAATGATTTCGATATGCATCTAAACGTTCTTCACTAGTCTGTTCGAGAGTACCAGTTTCATGAAGAATTACCATACTATCATCTGCACGATTCACGACCCATAATTCATCACTTCGTCCAATGCCAGGATGAAATTCAAGGTCTCTTGGCTCATCCAAGCCATCTGAACTTGAGGCGATCACTACCTCATCAAAACCAGGGCCGAATTGTGAGATATAGGTGTCTGGCGGGGTTACGATCTGTTCCGATGATACAGGGCTGGTAAATAGTCCTAGAACGCCTATCATGAGCACTGTGATGAGTAGTGCACTCGTCTTCTCACCGTTTGTCAAACTCCCAAGCACAGGCCTGGGAGTGAATTGTGGTTATTGTGCCTATGTATGAATGGGTTCCCGAGAGATGGTCTGAGTATTCTTGCATTGGGGGCTCGGCCTCACCTAATTTGAGCGTTCGAGAGTATTTTGCCTTGCCTCCATCAGGATCTCTTCCCACTTGACCCTTATCTCCGACTCTATACCATTCAGGATCTCTTTGATCTCCTTTTTTGAGAGGTCTTCCTTCTTTGATAGCTTGTCCTCTAAGTTGGCCATCATCTCGGACTCCCTCTTCTTTGCCGCCTCAGCGACTCGTTGTTCCATCTCGACCTCCATCTCTAGAGCCATCTCCTGCCTCCTCAGTGCGAGAGCGGCCTCCATGGTCTCTCTCTCTGACCTGAACCTTCTCTCCAGCTCGGATAGAGAGTTCCTCTCCGAGGCCTCTTCCAGGACCTTGATTCGGGCCTCGACATCCGATCTCATCTCCGATTCCAGTGAAGAGCTCTCTTCGTCCAGATGCTTCTGGAATTTCTCCTCATGCACCCTCCTGGACTCTGCGAGACGCTCTCTCATCTGAATTTCTTGCTCGAGCCTGTGTGCCTCGATCTTTCGGTGCACTTGTGCCTCTGAGGACTCCCTCAGATCCATCTCAACCCTTCTTTGCATCCTCTCCTCGGCCTGGGATGCCTCGAGCTCCAAACGCTCTTTCAGAAAGGCCTTTCTTCGTTCGATCTCGATCTCCATTTCCCCCCTGAGTCTGCCTCTGAGCTTGGCTGTGTGCGCCTCCAGCCTCCTGTCTCTCTCCAGGTCCAACTGCTCCCTGAGCCTGTTCTCCTCCCTTCTCAGGCGATGTAGCATCTCCTCTCTCAAGAGTCTCTCTTCCCTCTCCAGGGCCTCACTCTCTAGTCTCTCGATCTCATCCTCCAGCTCTGCCCTGAGATCTGCCTCCAGCTGCTGTAGTTGCTCGTCGAATAGTATGTCATTCGCCTTCCTCATAGCACCATGCATTCCAGATAGCCTCTCCGTCATCTCGGCAATACGCATTCTACGCTCTCTCCTGACCCCACTTCTGACCCTAGACTCCTCGTCCAGAAGCTCCCGGGTTCTCGCCATTGAATCCATGCTAGGGGAGGTTGCTAAACGGTGTTGAGCCCTTAAAGCAGCGAGCTCATCACTGCTTTCCGAATCGTCAGGAGTTGTCGACTTGCTCTCACTCACGGGTACCCATCCCCACACCCACGCTAGTTTCACCCTATTTGAGGAAGGAGGGTTGGAAAGGGCCGATAAATGCTATTTGCGGACACGTGCCGTAGGCACGGTTCAGAAAGTTACGTTGAACGCAGCCTCGCAGGCAGGGCAGTTCAGTTGCTTGGTTCCTGGCTTCGGCCTTATCCTGAGTTTTCTGTCGCAACTAGGGCATTTGATCTCGACCTTGTAAGGCTTCTCAGTGATTCTGAAGACTCCTGAGCAGGCCGAGCATGCCAAATCCAGTGGCCTATCGGAACTACCAGCCTCAACTACTGTGTTGCAGTGAGGGCAGGGGAGAGTCTCTGAAGCCAACGCATCTACGGTTGGTTGATGTGTAACTCTACATATTGCTCCGCAAATTACACATGTTTTCTCTCCTAATCCATGTGGAAGCATATGACCGCAGTGAGCGCACTCTGCCGCGGGTGGGGCGTGCTTTGACTCTATCTCCGGCATTTCAGACATAGCTCTCCCTCACGGCCCAGATTTATCAAGAGGACCCAGAGTAGTGCCTTCTTGGAGGCCAAAAAGGTCCCTGAATGCCTCGACGGTGTCCCTTAGAACGTCCTTGGCCAATTCCAACAGCGTATTCAGCCTCTGAACACCTGTTCCCCCTACCCACATTCCATTCAGTATCACAATCAGGGCGCTCGCCTCATGCAGAGCCACTCCGGCTGCAAGTTTCATCTCAAATCCTAGCATCACCGCGACTACCAAAATTCCGGTTACTACGACTGAGATTATTGTGTTCGCTAAGACAATGCTACGAGTGGTCTTCGCAAGGGAGATGAACTCTGCCAAGACTCTTGGATCATCCCCCGGAATCAGGACATCCGCTGCATCTAGATTGACTTGCTCCCCACTGCCCATAGCAATCCCAACATCCGCGGCTGCAAGAGCCCCAGCATCATTGAAACCGTCACCTGCCATCAGAGTCTTGCCTGCCTTTGACTTCTCGGTAACCCAGAGAGCTTTCCCCTCTGGATCAACCCCCCCTCTGCAGGAGGACGATGGGATTCCGAATTTATTTGCAAAAGCCTCGACGCTGGACTGCTCGTCCCCACTAAGAATCTCAACAGCGATCCCGTTCTCACCTAACGATTCGAGAAGCTCAGAAACCCCTTCTCTTGCGTCGTCATGGTAGAAACTGAGGCATGCTATGGCCTTCCCACCAAGGGATAGGACGCTCGAGCCGTGACCGGCCTTCCTTGACTCTTCTAAGGCCACGAGAATCTGCTCTGCGAATTCGATTCCCTCCGAAATCAACCAATCCGCTCTACCCAACATCACCCTCTGACCGTCGATAATCCCAGTCACACCTGCCTCTCCATCTGATATTTCAGAAATTTCTGAAGGCTGGATAGATCTTAGATTGGCCTCGTTGATTATAGTGGCCGCATATGGGTGGTTGGACATTCTTTCCAGCCCCGCTGAAATCATCAGGGCTGAATCCTCTGACTCTGTAGGCAAGGTAGTCAATCTGATCAATTTAGGGCGTCCACTGGTGAGTGTTCCAGTCTTGTCCAGAAGTGCGAGTTTTACTTCTGCAGCCGCCTCCAAAACATCTCCCCCCCTAACAATCACACCAGATGAGGAGGCAGAGGATAACGCGGCCGCATGAGGAATCGGGGATGCCAGTAAAAGGGAGCAGGGGCATGATACAACCCACAACAATAGGGTTGTCAGGAAACCCTGCTCCGACCATCCATGAGCCAGGAATCCAACCATTGGAGCCCCCAGAAGAACCATCGGGACCCACCATCTTGTAAAATTCTCAATGATGGTCTGAGTCCTCGTCGGCTTCTCCCTATATTGTCTTACCATTTCTATTAACCCGGAAAGCCTGGTATTGTCCCCTGTCGCTTCTGAGCTAACAACTATCGGACCCCTCACTAGGATCAGCCCAGCCTGAACCTTGTCTCCCTCAGAGACTGGTATGGGAACCGGTTCTCCTGTTAGTGGAGCCTTATCGATAGAGCCACTTCCCTTTGTTATCGTACCATCGACTGGTATTACCTCCCCTGACCTAATCTCGACCAAATCGCCGACCAATACCGCCTCAATGGGCGTCTTCTGCGAGTCATTGATGACAGAGTGGTGGCTAGGAATTTGTGGAATACTCAAATTTATCGGGTATATGACCCCCGTGACTTGGTTGACGATTCTGGCAGATCTGGGTATTCTATCTAATCCACCTTGCATGGATTCTCGGGCTCTTGTAATCGCCCTATCCTCCAGGTGTGATGCAAAGGAGACGAGGGCTACCACAGTAAGGGCCTCAATCCACTCTCCTAGCACGGAAGCCCCGACAACCGCCAACGAGGTGAGGACTTGGAAACCTAAAATTCCATTCTGTATACTGGCAATTGCCTCTTGGAACATCTTGGCGCCTGCTAAAATTACGCCAAAAAACCCGAGGAAGAGTGGGATAGAGCTAGGGAGCCCCATCGTATCAGAAGCGATGATCGCGAATAGTATCGGAAGAGTCATGACGGCAGATATGAGCTTCCACTGATCGGTTCTTAGCTTCCTTCTTGATGACACCGTGAACTGTATTTCCTCACCTAAAATATTCGAAATCATGGATTGGGCAACTAGCCTAAGTTCTGAGTCATGAATCCACACGTTTCTTATCTCGATGAAACCGTCCTCAAATCGAACAGATAATATCCCCGGAACGTCCAGTAAAGCATCTCTGAGACCCCTCCTGTTTGTACCCAATTTAGTTGCCGCCTCTCCAGGGGTAATTCCGATAACCTGCATCCAATCGAGTTTTGGGCTATGACCAAGGCTTTCGAGAACAGTATTGGTCTTAGAGACCCTGCCTCTGGAAATGTCAAGTGATATTCTCGCAGACCCTTCTGTGACTGATATATTGCATGTCTCTATGCCAGGAAGCCTGCCGACCGCCTTAGTCGCCTTCATTGCACAATCAGCGCAGTCCATGCCTCTGATTTTCCAATCGAATTCATGGATCCCGTCGGGTACGAGCGAGGATGCTGATCCCGTCTCCTCCATGTCCCTCCGAAAAGGAGGGGTCCCTTCAATATGATGAGAATATATACGATGATATCTTCAGCAACGGCCAGTCTCGAATGACATGGTCGAGTTACCCAAGGATTGTGAATGGGATATGATTGTGCTGGATATTGACGGCACCCTACTCGATAGGCAGGGAATTATCCCAGAGATGATTTACCTTGTGAGGGAATTGGAGAAAAAGGGCATGGTAGTTTCTCTTGCCTCCGGAAGGACCCTTCCAAATATCACTCCTATTCATCAATCACTCGGAATTTCTGGGTTTATTGTAGGTGAAAATGGCGGGATGGTTTGGGACTCTGGGAAGGGGCATCCCATCAAGGCGCTAGCTGACGGCTCCAGACCAAAAGAGGCAGCTCAATGGCTAGGAACCCAGATTGATGGGCTTAATCCGGAAGGAATAGAGTCCAATAGGTGGAGAGAAACCGAATGGTGTCTCACTGAAGTGGAAGACTGGGAGGAGGTCAGAGATGCTATCGCTTCTTCTGAGTGGTCGGATATCTCCGTGGTTCCTACCGGATTTGCGGTCCACCTCACGATTCCCGGGCATGACAAGGCTTCGGGACTTCGGGTAGCATTCGAACAGAGGGGAGTCGATCCTGCTCGGGTAATCGCCTGTGGAGATGCGCCCAACGATATACCAATGTTCGATCTGGTAGGATTCAGTGTTAGCGTGAGTAGAAATTATCCTGAAGTGGTGCAGGCTGCTGACTTGGTTACGGACGCCCATGGGAAGGAAGGCTCTCTCGAGCTACTCAGGGCACTTTGTGAGAGGATTGGTAGTTAGTAGTGGTGCAGGCGGCAGGATTCGAACCTGCGAAGCACTACGCAGAGGATCTTGAGCCCTCCCCCTTTGACCACTCGGGTACGCCTGCGGCTTCGCGAGGATATTCTCACACTTGATACCCGCGCTTCATCATGGGTTGCTGTTTCCGAGGAGAATTGTTCAAGTGTCTCCTTACACCCACGAGCCCCGGGTACCGAGGATGATGAACGACGGGAGCTTGCCTAGGCTTAGTCCTAGTCGCCTAATGGCAGTTGACAGGGCCCTGGATGAGTTAGCTAGAACGCAACGCAGATCCTCGATTCCTGTAGAGCTCCCGATTCCTAGTTTCTGGGACGCAGTAGGGCAGTTAGTCCAGCACCTCGAAGCCGAGTTGGCAGAGACAATAAGGTCGGAGGGGATGACTGCTAAGGCCCAATTGCAATCCAGGAAGCTGGGGGTTGTTAGGACTGCTGTAAAAGACCTGGCGAGAAACAGGCTCAATGCCTTCACTCAGCATGCAGTACTGGTCAGGCTGACTCAGTCTCCAGAAGAGGGGGGACTTTCTCCTGGAATGCGATTAGATCCTATAGAGTGGAATAAGCATGACCCATCAGAGAGGGCATTCTACTCAGGGGTTGTACATCTGGTCGACAAATACAAGCACGATGTGTCATGGAACTCCCTGCTCAGTAACAATTGGGATACACCCGCTCCACCCCCTCTTTCTCCAGTACACACTCCTCTGACTGAATTCGTACCTGGGGCGGGAGATGTGGGCGAGATTGAGCCGACGCCTCCAGTTTCGGTCCAAGTATCGGATCAGGATTGGGAGGATCCCGACTACGATGAGGAGGACAGGATCAGAGAGATAGACGATTTCCCTGAGATATCAGGCGTAGCAAGTCCCCCTTCAGAGTTGTCGGATGATGCCCCGAAAGAATCCGAAATGAGGAGGATCCTGATACTTCAAGACCTCGATGACCCTATAATCACCGAAGAAGGAGAAGAGATTACTCTGAGAACTGGAGACATAGAGTTCTGTCCTTCGATTATCGCAGACACTCTCATTGCGGCTGGAATAGCCGATCCTGCTGACATATGACATAGGCAATGACTTAGGTTCGTCATCGTCCATCGTAGCTCTGGAGAGGGTTGCAAGTGCCAGGCCAGATAACGAAAAAACAAATTGAATCAATGAGAGCTGAATTTGACGGAGACCCATCGGCTAAGGTAGCTCAGAACGCTGTAACCGGGAACAATGTTGCGTCGGTATCACTTCGTAGGGATCTAGTCCAGGAAGTAGACTTCTCGTTCAGTACCAAGCTGGATAATTGGAAGGCTACAAACCAGAAGAGCAGCGGAAGATGCTGGTTGTTCGCAACATTGAATCTTTTTAGGCCCGGTACGATGAAAAAGATGAACGTAAAGGAGTTTGAGTTTAGTCAGGCGCACATCCACTTCTGGGACAAGTTTGAACGGTCGAATCACTTTCTTGAAGCTATTATCGAGACATCAGACAGGGCCGTTGATGATAGGACAATTCACTTCCTGCTATCGGACCCAATTGGTGACGGTGGCCAGTGGAATATGGCAATGAACCTCATCAGGAAGCACGGATTAGTTCCCAAATCGGCTTATCCAGAGTCAAATAGCAGCAGTTCTACAAGATGGATGAACTCCATTCTAAAGGACATACTGAGAAGTACGGCTAGTGAGATCCGAGAAATTATCGGTTCTGGAGGTACCGCGGAAGATGCTAGGGCTCACAAGGAGTCAAGGATGAAGGACATTTGGAGAGTTCTCTGCATACACCTTGGGACACCTCCGGAGAGTTTTGATTGGCAGTGGAGAGACAAAGACAAAGAGTTCCACAGAAGAGGGAAGATGACACCACAGGAATTCGCCGGGGAATTTGTTGATATAGACTGGGAAGACTACGTTTGCATTGTCAACGATCCAAGAAACGAGTATTACCAGACCTACACTGTGGAATATCTCCAGAACGTTGCTGGAGGGCCTCCCGTGGTTTACCTTAACGTGCCGAGCGACGAAATGAAATCGATAACACAGAAGATTCTCGAAGACGGCCTGCCAGTTTGGATGGGTTGTGATGTCGGGAAGCAGATGGATAGGAAGAGGGGCCTTTGGGATGCCAATCTGTTTGAGACAAATGAGCTGTATGGAGTCAATTACGGGATGGACAAGGCGGACCGACTGAGGTATGGACAGACCATGATGACACATGCGATGCTATTCACGGGGGTAGATGTTGTCGATGGGAAACCAAGGCGATGGAGAGTTGAGAACTCTTGGGGGGATGACTCTGGGGAGAAGGGCTTCTACACAATGAATGATAATTGGTATGACGAGCATATGTTTGAAATAGCAACTTCAAGGAAATACCTCAGCAAAAAGATGCTCGATGGGCTCGAGACCGAGCCTAGGGTTCTGGATGCATGGGACCCGATGGGGTCACTAGCCTAGTTATCCAAGGTTCCTGAGTGAGAGCTCTATCGTCACTGAGTCGGGGATAGGTATCCTGAGGACCTTCCTCAGAGCCTTCTCGTCCCTAGAGGTGTTGGTCACTAGTTCCAACAGTCTCTTATGGACTCTCATTTCCCAGTGATCCCAGGTCTCTGCACCTTCTCCGTCAGGGCTCTTCCTGCATGGCACCACGATTCTCCTGGTGGGCAAGGGTATTGGCCCTCTCAGCTTGACTCCGGTCTCATCAGAGATTGACTTTATCTGGTCACAGACATGATTTACATCAGTATGGTTCTCCCCCGTCAGTCTGATAGTGGTGACGACGGGCATTGATCATCACCCAAATCTAAGCCTTCTTCTCGATAGCGATACACATACCGGCGGCCACGGTCTTGCCCATGTCACGGATGGCGAATCTGCAGAGCTCTGGGAAGTTATCCTTGACCTCGATGGCCATGGGCTTGGTTGGCTGGAACCTGACGGTTGCGGCGTCTCCAGACTTCAGGAACGCTGGTGTCTCTCCGGTCTTTAGGTTCTTGATTAGCTCTACGAACCTGACTGCGACCTGTGCGGTGTGAGCGTGGAACACCGGAGTGTATCCTACACCTATTGCCTTCGGAATCTCCATCATCTGGATGTTGCCGACGAATGTCTCATCGTGCCTGACGAAAACCGGCTCGCTCTCACCGTACCCTGCAACATCTCCTCTGCGGATGTCAGTTGCTGCTAGACCACGTACGTTGAATCCGACGTTGTCACCAGGCTCAGCCTTGTCTACCATAGTGTGGTGCATCTCGATGCTCTTGACCTCAGCTGACTTCTGGCTTGGATTGAAGATAACTGTCTTACCTGTATTCAGGACACCAGTCTCAATCTTGCCGACCGGGACAGTTCCGATACCGCTGATTTTGTAGACGTCCTGGATTGGCAGGCGGAGAGGCCTGTCTGTTGGCTTTGGTGGCATTTCGATGGCATCGATAGCCTCGAAAAGAGTTGGGCCACTGTACCATGGTGTATTCTCGCTCTTGTTGAAGACGTTGTCTCCGAGGAAAGCGCTACATGGCACGAAGGTGATCTCATCTGGCTTGTAGCCAGCGCCCTTCAGTAGTGTGCTAACCTCTGCAACAGTCTCGTTGTACTTGTCTTGAGACCAATCTACACCGCTGATGTCCATTTTGTTTACATTGACAATTAGCTGGCTTACTCCCAGAACTCTGGCCAAGAAGGCGTGCTCCCTGGTTTGCGCGTTTACTCCGTCATTCGCTGCGACGTTAAGAACCGCGGCGTCTGCCTGGCTAGTCCCTGTGATCATGTTCTTGACGAAGTCACGGTGCCCGGGGGCGTCGATGATCGTAAAGTAATAATTAGGTGTGTAGAACTCCTTGTGTGCGACGTCGATGGTAATTCCACGTGCTCGCTCTTCCTTCAAGCCATCCATGACATAGGCCAGACCAAAACCGGCCTTTCCTGCCTCTGCAGCTAGCTTCTCATTCTTCTCAATTACGTGCGCCTCTATGTGGCCGCTGTCCAGAAGTAAACGACCGACTGTCGTTGACTTTCCGTGATCTACGTGTCCTACAAACACGATATTCAGATGCGGCTTGCTCTTGTCTTCCCACTGTGAACCCATATTATACACCTCTAAGTGTGGCCCGCCGACCGAAGGGGCGTATATGAACCGTTCCCCGAGGCCCACATTCGAACGCGGCCACACAAATGTATTACAGGATGCCGAAAACGGCTATCTGTACTGCAGTTCCACTATGAAGTAATTCACCTTGGTGGTATGCGTCTCCTCGTTGACCAGATCCGCTGTCCATTCCCCCGGTATGAAGCCCCTGACGGTAGACGCTCCGATCACTAACCAGACACAATAGTCGTCTGATCCGCAGTCTCCTGCGTTCCTGTTGTCATTGGATAACCCAGTTGAGTTTGCTATTTCTTCATCTGTACCGTTGTATAGGTAGATGTCCAGCTTGTTGTTCGTGGTGGTGACAGGACCTCCACCTATTCCCCCACCTGCTTGGTCATCGTCCTGTTGTGGGTAGTCAACCTTGGTTCTTAGATATCTAATCCTATCTTTGGTGTCCTCATTGTAAGTTACAGGGAATTCCCAGGTCATAATAATCGTGTCCTGTATCCTCCTGTCCATCTCGAAATCACTCCATTTGCCTTGGTAGTTGACATAGACTGTAGAATCATCATAGTGAGTTAGTCCGTTGTTATCGGTGACGGTGAGCCTGACGTCCCATGCTCCTGCAGGCCTCTCTTGCCACTGTATTGTCTCCCCGGTTGCATCAACGTCGTTGTTTTCTACACCGTCTCCATCAGAATCCGTGTTCCTGTCGAGGTCCCATTCGTAACTGACGATATACTCCTCTGCGTAGCAATCTGGCTCATCGGGATCGCATCCTGCCCAAGACGAAGAGCCGTCCAATGGGACTGTAACTGATACCGAAACTTGCCTGTCATCTATTTCGTTTTCCTCGCAGACCCATATCATAACGAAATCCCCATTGGGCGGGCTGTCTCCATCGCAGTTGTCGTCCTTGTTGGGAGTTATCTCTGCGTGAGGCTCCCTGGCTGATGAGTCGATTACCGAGATGAGCTTGCTGGTGGTCACCTCGTGGGTACCATCGCTAACGGCAAGCTTAGCTGAATATTCGCCGGGCTGAGCATAAGAGTGGCTTGTGGTGAGTCCATTTCCAGTGTTACCATCTCCGAAGGTCCATGTAAACGTCATGGGGTCAGCATCGGGATCTGAAGACCCGACGGCACTGAACGTGATGCTGTCTCCAGCCCTGACAGAGCCCGAGGGGTCAATTGTCATGTTTGCAGTGGGTGGACTGTTGCTTCCAAGAACATCCATACAGCCGGACAGTGAAGTGAAAATCATCATCATGACCATCAAAAGACCCGTAGACTTGCCCCCTCTCATGGACAAGCCTGGGGGGCGGTATGAAATCAACCCTACGATAAGATGCTAGAAGTCCAAGAGGCTCTTCTGGCCCTTTGGCCTGGCTCCATCCAGTAGCTCCTTCTCCCCCTGTCCGAAAGCCTCAGTGACCCGCCCGAGGGATTTGGCCATACGCTTGGCGTAGTAATCTGTGTCGTATTCAGGTGGTTCACCACCGATTTCGTCGACAAGCCATGCCTTGACTCCGAGCTTTTTGTCACCACCCTCCGGCTTCGTGATTACGTATCCAACCTTCATTCCGGGTGTGAACTGAAGTCCTGCCGCGATTCTTTGCTTGGCGGCCCTCACATACGGAAGGCCATCAGGATTAGCGTAGACACTATCAAAATCCCATTCGTTCTTCTTTGAGTTCCACTTGCCTTTGCACGATCGACTGATTACTAGTCTAGATGGGTCGACATCCCCGCCACGAATCTCGTCGATCGCTAACTTCGTCATATCTACAGCTCCTTGTGTGTTTCCATCAAGGAGCATCTCGAACATCTCTGTCATTGTCTCAGATAGTAAATCGAAGGAGTCGGTCCTCCTAACCTCATAGCCTCTAATCAGCATCTCTTCCCTGGGCCACACTACTCTTCCGACATACCTTTTTTTGGCCCCATGGCTGAAAAACGCGGAAAGCGCTGTCTCGAATTCTAGTTCAGCGCCCTCCCTGGTGAATCTACTAGCCAGCTCATCCCCGAACTCCAAGGTCTCCTCTTTTGCCTTCTCCCATTCCTTAGAAATCATGGGGTCTTCAGATCGGTTCGTCGGAGCTCCTGAGTCCACTGGTGACTTTACGAAAATAGAATCTGTGTCCGAGTAAATGACTTCATTACCGCCTTCCTCAACTTGTGATATTATCTCTTTGATGTTGTGCCTAGCCCATTCGGTTATGCTGGCCCCAAGGTCTGGATGCGTGAACCTGTAGAAACTAGATGCAAATACCCCATAGAATGAGTTCATCAGTATTTTTACCGCATACTGCAGTTGGTCCAGTAAGAAGGCCTCGACTGAATCATTTCTCTCCTGTGCCTCCTCCATGCCCCTCTTGTATAGATCCCGCTTTCCCATCAAGTCCTCCAAAAGCCTGGGGACTAGCCCGTTCATCTCCTCCTTTGATTTGTACCTGGTTCCAGTCGTTGGGGAAACACTGTGTGATTTGTCATCATCCTCATTGGTTACTAGTGTAGTAGAGCAAATATTGTTGCTTATCATTATGGAGGGGTACATGGACTTGAAATCAAGAACGACCACCCACGGCTCCATTCCTGGCTCGACCTCATGCACGTAGCCCCCTGCAATCTGATCTCTCTTCCTAGGTCCTGCATTTGTCATTGGTACTGCTATCAATTCCTTGTCTGCCAGCCTCATGACCAGTGAGTCGATCCACTGGCTGGTTGTGCCGTTCGCGGCTGTCTCCACTGTAGTTAGTGAAACTGATGCAAGGGCCTCCTTCCTTGCTATGGCCTTGAGATGTCCTAGAATATCCAGGGGGAGATGCGTGTCTCTAACACAGTATTCCATCACTACATCGGGCCTGGAGGCCCACTCCTCGTCCATCTTACTTGCATCCACATCGAGCTTCCTCATGTCATCGTCCTCAGGCCAGAGAAGCTGCGATACGTACCTCAGTGACTCCCTTTGTGGCCTCAGTGTCTGTCGAGCCTGCCACCACGCGTCCATGGGGATTCTTCCCGGAATTCTCCAGACCCTGTTTTGCTGCCTGGTCGGGAAAATCCGTTTCCCTTCCCCCTCTTTCATGGGAACTCTGCCCCAGCCAAATAGAGGTGATCTAGTGTACTTGGGC
Organism: Candidatus Poseidoniales archaeon; assembly: GCA_028283505.1. Taxonomy (GTDB): domain Archaea; phylum Thermoplasmatota; class Poseidoniia; order Poseidoniales; family Thalassarchaeaceae; genus MGIIb-O5. The sequence continues at coordinate 98,946 of JAPOFX010000004.1, read as the reverse complement.
CTTGGGGAGATTACTTCGGCCCTCTCCTCCATTCTTGGGAGGTCGAAATTATCGATGTTGTACCCTGTGACGAAGTCTGGGTCTTGCTCTCTGACGAGGGCGGTTAGCCCCTCCATAATCTCCCTCTCTTCGCCTCTGAACTGGTGTTCGGAGCGTTTCCCAGCACGATCTATTACCGCTGCTGCGCATAGTATTCGATTGGTGGCAATACTTGTCTCGAGATCGAAGGAGAAAGTAACGAAGGGGGCGGCGAAGGGCTCGGTTCTGGACAATCCTCCAAGATTACAGGAAAGTATCATGTCAACCGGGTATATTCCGGACCCTCCCTCTTTCACTACGGTTTCCTCAGCTAATTGTAGGTCAGTATTAGAGCTGTTTTTTACGGCACCGGGTGCTCTTTCACCCGCCCAAAGAACATCTCCTCTCGCACTGATGTGTGGCCCGAGGTCGAGATCTAGCATCAGGCGGTTCTGGAACGGTATATCTGCGCTCGTGACTTCCCAGTCCTCCAGCTTTTTCCTAAGTCTCCTAACTGAGTAAGGCTGATCTGCGTAGACCCTCCAATGCCTCTTGACGCCGTGCCTAGTCCACTTCATGACTGGTTCTGATACTTCCATTACCTCGGCGATTTCTCTTACCGACTCTAGGTCTGGAAGGTATTCGTGATCCGGTGCTCCTCGCACTGCGATATCGAAGTATGGACGAAGCCCATGAACGAGGAGGAGGACGGAGTGACCTTCCTCGGCTCTACACCATAGCTCGACAACGGTTCTTGGGGAAGGAGAGTCTATTGATTGATAAGAGCCGGACACGATGCACATCCTACCTTCCCACTCCATCCGCTTGCCTCGCTTTCAGGGAATAACACACGGTCTTCAAAGTATGTACTGAAATTCCATCATATTGGAGATGTGAGAGGCTACGTGCGCAAGCGTTGAAAGCCGGCTTGCTTCCGTAGAGGCAGGGGACTGACAGTGCCAGACGAAAGTGAATCGGTGGTCGACTGGGATTCTCTCACTTTCAGCTTCACGAAGACGGACAGGATGTACCTGTCAAAATGCAAGCTGGGAGGAGAGTGGGCTGTCGGTTCAATGATGGACTTCGAAGATCTGGTGATTTCTCCTGCGGCTGGAGTCCTCAATTATGGACAGGGCCTCTTTGAGGGAATGAAGGCCCAGCGGGCTTCAGACGGTAGTATCGTTCTCTTCAGGCCAGATAGGAATGCCAAAAGAGCGCAAGAGGGAGCGCTGAGACTCGGTATGCCCCCCGTGCCTGAGGAGATTTTCCTAGATGCTGTCATTAAGACCGTGAGGGAGAATTCCAGATGGGTTCCACCAATGGGCAAGGGCGCCCTATACATCAGGCCCCTACTGATGGGGAGTGGGCCAATACTAGGAGTAGCTCCAGCTCCGGAGTACACGTTCTTGGTATTCACCTCTCCCGTTGGACCATACTTCAAAGGAGGGATCACTCCAACCTCGCTCAGAGTATCGGAGCGGTTCCACAGAGCAGCTCCTGGTGGGTCAGGAGGAGTGAAGGCAATTGGCAACTACGCGCCCGGGATGATACCCTCCAAGATGGCGAAGAAGGAAGGGTATTCTGAAATTATCTACTTAGACGCGGTGAATCATAGGTATATCGAGGAGGTGGGGGCTGCGAACTTCTTCTGCGTGAAGGATGGAGTCATCTCGACGCCCGAATTGACGGGGACAATTTTGCCTGGAGTGACTCGGGCTTCAATAATCGAGCTTGCCATGGCCAGGGGCTATGAGGTGAGGGAAGAGAAGGTCGATGTGGAGTATGCGATGAGTGCTGATGAGTGCTTCTGCGTAGGTACTGCGGCTGTAGTATCTTCAATAGGCAGGATCCAGTATGGTGAAAGGGTAAAGGAGTACTACAGCGGGGAGGTTGGGCCGGTGACCAGAGAGCTATACGAGAATCTTACGGCAATACAGCAGAAGCGATCACCTGATGAATTTGGATGGATTGTCGATGTCGAGTGAGAAAACTCTCCGGGGCAACATAATTGTGTACTAGCCAAGTCGACCAAGCATGAACCTCGGTCCTCTTCTAGTCGTTCTGATGATGGTTTTGGTCCCTGCCGCCGGTTGTATCCACACCAATGACGGCGGTAGTCCGGATATTATTGAGGAAGAGGGTGACACTAGAGTCTTCGTCACTGGGCCAGATGGAATGGATTTGGGGCTCCCGCCCATGCCAGTGGAGTTTGTCTTCAGTGATGTTGGGGAGGACGGTGCTGAGCCCAGCATCGGAATAACTTCCAGTGGCTGTATATTTTTCATTGCATTTGAGAAGGTCATGAGGTCTTGTGACTATGGGCAATCATGGGAGGAGGTGACTGGCCCAGAGTGCTCTTTCACCACCAGTGATCCATATGGGTGGGTGGATCCTGTAACGGACAGGATATTCAATGTTCAGATGCAGGGGCTAGAGACCTCTTGGATTTGCTGGAGTGATGATGATGGGGAGAGCTGGTTGGGAAATCCTCACGACTCCGGCACAACCCCTCTGAATGACCATATTAAGCTAGCAACGGGACCTTGGACTAGTAGCGGATATGGGATAGGTGGATCGATTTCACAGTCATTCTACGATCAGGCAGTCTACTACTGTTACAACAAAGGAGTGGGTATTTTCTGCTTCACGAGCTTTGATGGGGGTGCAACGTTTGAGGCTGGAGGGCAGATATTCGGTCTTGCAACATCCAATGGCGGCCTACACGGAGCGATAACAAGCGCACCCGATGGGACCGTATACGTAACCCCGAGAGTTGAGACTCCCACTGTGATCGTCTCCAAAGATAACGGATTCAGCTGGGACGAATACACCATGGGCGAGGACGTGGGGACACCTTATCCACGTAAGAATTCGGAAGTCGCGACAGATACCCAGTCCAATGCATACCATATTTGGACAGGTGGGGATGAGGGGGTGTACATGTCCAGAAGTATAGACTCGGGGGAGAGCTGGGAGCAAACTAGCATAAGGATAAGCCCGATTGAGGTTATCTCGACGACGTTCCCTCAAGTCGATGCAGGAGACCCGGGTAGGATAGCAATAACATACCTTGGAAGTGAAAATTCAAGCGAGTTGGGGGAGCCTGACATAGATGGAGAAAATTGGACTGGGAACGCCCATTACGCCACCACAAACGTCAGTTATCACCTCTACATCACACTCAGTCTAAACGCATTGGATCCATCTCCTACTTTCTACACCTACAGAGTCACGGATGACCCAGTTCAAATCGGCAGTATCTGCCTAAACAGTGGGGACTGTAGAGACATTGGGGGGTCTAACAGGAACCTGCTTGATTTCAATGACCTGCATATAGATAGAGAAGGGAGGGTCTTCGTCGCATTTGCAGATGGTTGCACAGACTCGTGCGCTTCGGACTCGAACTCCACTGCGGAGGACTCCCGGAGTAGACGGGGTTCAGTTTATTTCCTTGGTAGTGGACCAAGCCTGTATGATTCAGTTGGCTTGATGGAAATGCCGTTTTGATCATGGATAGAACGGGAGTAAAGCTCCCTAGTCCAAGTATGCCCCCAACAACATTGCGCCGTAGCAGGAGCTTTCATTGCTTCTCGCCAAGACGCGATGCCATGCAGGGTATGCGGAGGCTGGGACTGACAGGGGCTCCGGGCTCAGGAAAGACTACCATCGCGGAAGTACTGAGAGAGGGTGGTTTCGATATTTTGACAGTCGAGTCACTGGCATCTGAAAACGAATGCATAGACGCTGAAGATCCGAGAGACGGGGCACGTCCAATAGACATCGTTAAACTGAAAACGATTCTTGTCGAGGCTTGGGCCGATCCACCCAAGAAGATGACAATAGTCGATGGTCACCTATCCCACCTCTTGCCTGTAGGGGGAGTCATAGTTCTCAGATGCGATCCCGAAATTCTACGTGATCGTCTTGTCTCACGTGATTATTCTGAATCTAAGGTTGACTCAAATGTAGAATGGGAGTTCATTGGAGGGGCCTGGAACGAGTACAACCCGAATATCCCTTGGACTGAGTTCGAAACATCGAAAAATTCTCCAGTATCAATTGTTGAACTTATTCGCTCGTGGATCTCAGATGGCTTCAAGCATGATGCCCCTGACACGGCAATAGACTGGGTTGAAGGGGGGACCGGCGATGTTTGAGAAGATGCGCGAAAGATGGACTAACGCGATACATCCATTAGTTGTCAAAATGGGTGACCTTGATCCCAGTTCTCTTACTTGGGCCAGCCTGGGGCTTGCAATCTTCTCGTTCTACCTATTGTCTCAAGCAACAGGGGGCTCTTCCGGATCAATTTGGATTATAGGAGGCGTATTACTAATCCTCATTGCAGGAGTATTGGATGCCTTGGATGGGGCGTTGGCAAGGCATCAGGGCACTGATGGCCCTTACGGGGACTTCCTTGACCATACCATTGACAGGGTAGTTGATGTGGGCCTACTCGTGGCAATTGGAATGAACTCGAGCTTTGTTGACGAGCCAAGCACAGGCCTAATTGCAGGACTGATGACTCTGTTTGGCTCCTACATGGGAACTCAGGCTCAATCAGTGGGGCTAGACCGTATTTACGGAGGTTTCTCTAGAGCAGATAGGATGGTTATTACTATTCTCGGCCTTGTCGCGGCATCCTGGCAGGCCTACTCGGGAACTTCTGGGATCTCATTGGATTCCATGCACTGGATTATGGAGATCTTAAATCTTGGAAACAGCGAGCTTAATGGGATGACCTTCGCTCTGGCAGTATCTGCCTGGGGAGGGGGCTATACCTTTCTTGTGAGATTCATCAAGACTCGCTCACAGTTACTCTGACGGCTGAAGTAGTCATGTGACTAAATGGTGCCCTACCGCGTATGGTTGAGGGTAATGGTTATCCTCTGTAGTACTCGCCTGACCCCCATGAAGCATCTCATCAACAGGGTTCTTGAGCTTGATGATGAGTCTGAATTGCCCGTGGGACCAATAGATACCGAAAGTGATCCAGAGCTTCAGAGCTTGCTGATGTCATTGCAACCAAAGATACGTGTCTTCGGATGCGGAGGATGTGGATCAAATACCGTTGCAAGACTGGAACATGAGGACCTTTTCGATGACGAGTATGTTAGGGGAATTGCAGTAAATACTGACGCCCAGCACTTGCTGCGAGTGGCTGTCAAAAATAAGATTCTGATTGGAAGATCCGCGCGAGGCAGGGGCGCTGGAGGAGATCCAGAAAAGGGTGAACAGGCGGCCTACGAATCCGAGAGGTCATTGAGTGCGGAGATCGAGTCATGTGATCTTGCCTTCATTACAGCGGGACTGGGCGGGGGGACAGGAACCGGGAGTGCCCATGTCGTAGCGAGGCTAGCCAGGGCGGCAGGCGCGCTGACAATCGCAGTAGTTAGCTACCCCTTCCTATCCGAAGGAGCTCTGAGGAGACAAAATGCTGAATGGGGCCTAGAGAGATTAAGAGAGGTCTGCGATACAGTAGTCGTACTTCCAAATGAGAGGCTTTTGGAGGTTGATGGAGTAAGAGAGCTACCTCTTGACGCAGCATTCAGAGTAGCCGATGAGCTTCTGATGCGAAGTATCAAGGGAGTTTCAGAGATGATAGCCAAGGAAGGAGTGGTTAACCTGGACTTCCAAGATTTACGATCTGTTATGGAAAATGGAGGTGGAGTAGCAATGATCGGACTTGGTGAGGCCAGAGGTGAAGGAATGGCAGAAGTCGCCACAGAGGAGGCATTGCAATCTCCACTTCTGGATATCGATGTGTCTGATGCCAGAGGCGCGTTAGTCAATGTGGTGGGAGGCCCAAGTCTATCTCTTGGCGACGCTGAATCCTGTGCCAAGATCATTAGGGACAAGATTAACCCATACGCCAGAATAATTTGGGGTGCCACAACTGATCCCAGCATGGGTGATAGCATCAGAGTTCTGTTGGTTCTAACAGGAGTAAAGAGTGAACAGATTCATGGTGCTGCATTGCATACCCAGATGAGGAATCTGAAGAGTAGGACAGTGGAGTTTGTAGGATAGCAGGCAATCAAACGCGAAAGTCACGTCCGCTGTGCTTAAATGAGGCTCGTCGGTCGGGAGTTCGCTTTGAGGTAGTACCATGAGTGTTGAGAGTTCCAATGTTGGCGCTGTCGAAGAGACTGTGCAGGGCTGGCAGGACGGTATCGAAGGAAGGATTAAGGGACTGCAAACTGGTTCCTACGCTAGAATCCTGAAGATGGCAAGAAAGCCCTCAAAGCAAGAGTTTAGGCAGACTGTGATAGTTTGTGGAATCGGTATGCTGGTGCTCGGACTAATAGGATTCGTGATGCTCTGGGGGATGGACACTTTGTTGCCTGACTTCTTTAGATGGCTAACCAATTAAGAGGGTGAAAAACATGTCAGATGCTTTTGTTGCTTACATTCGTCATGAAGAGAAGGTCCTGTTGATGCAAAGGGCCGACGAGGTCTCTGATTTCCCCGGTGCGTGGGATGGAGTCTACGGAGTAGGGGATTCAAATGACCTTGATGTTGTCGCTTCGAGGATCGAGGAGGCAACAGGGATTCCTCATGAGAGCCTGACCTTCGTAAGGTCTGGTGATGCCAGAGGTCTTGAGTTTGGGAATCGACTTAATGATGTAACTCCTCTGCTTTTCCTTTGCGACACCGAGGAGGTAACCGCCAAGGGACTCTACAAGAGCTTCGACTGGGTCGATCCGGGTTACATCAACTGGGTGGAGCCTGAAGATTCTTCTGATAGCAGATCGACCAGATACATGGTCCCACAACTTGGGAACATGTATGGTGACGTAGCTTCATTCCTCTACATCTTGAAGACCAGCATGGGGCAAGAGCAGAATGTGGCGAGGGAAATAAGGGCTAGGTTATCTGGGACTGGGTCATTACAAGACATTCAAGACAAGATCTTCGGGGTACTAAGTCCTAGCTATCTTAAGGGCTTCATATTCGTTGAAGCCACCGCCATTCATCACGTTGAGAAACTAATAGGCAGAGTTGGAGTATCAGCTACCCCTATGAAGAACTGTCGGAAGGTGTTGGATGGCGAGTCGCCACTGAGGGACATCCTGCCGTATCTAGAACCTAAGGCCGCGACATCCGGGATTGAGGAAGGCAACATCGTGGAAATACGCGGAGGTGCTTTCAAGGGTGCGTCGGCCCGTGTGATCGGCGTAAGCGAATCGAAAGAGGAGGTCACGGTCGAGTTATTCGAGGCGGCAGTCCCCGTAGCCCTCAACATAAGGGCCGATCAGGTCAGGGTCACCCAAAGAATGGAGTGAGATTGGGGGGATCTGGTCACTTACATCACGCTCAAATAGGGAGAGTAGGTCGGCGAGGCACTCAGGAGGGGGAATTAGTATGTCAGCGCGCAATGAAACCCCCCACAAGATAATCCAGTCACTTGGTAAAAAGAAGTGTAATGGATCTTGGGAGGAGTCAACAGAAAACCTCACGATGGATCAAGTAAAGAAAATCGCTGATGAGCAAAAAGACCGTCTCACCGGTGCGACTCTTTACGCCAGATGTAGAGAAGTCATGGGAACATGCGTATCAATGAGAGTAAATGTCGAGGGGATGTCTCCAAAAGACGCCCTGAATGCTATGAGCAAGGGGGAGTTTGCCGAGCATTTCGCTTGACGTACACGAATTGCGGGAGAGGCCCAGCCTCGTTGACCGCGGAGGTGGTTTAGATGAAGGAAAATATACAAAGCGCTATCCAGCAAGCCCTAGAAGGGTCGCCTGAGCGTAAGTTCGTAGAGTCAATGGAGATATCATTTACATTGAAGGACGTAGATCTCAAGAACCCAGCCAATAGGATACAGGAAGAGGTTAGGCTCCCATCAGGCAGAGGCAAACCCGTCAAGATCGCAATGTTCGCAGGAGGGGAGATGTCCACTAAGGCCAAGGCTGCCGGATTGGATGTTATCGACCCAGCGACAATAGAGGATATTGGAGGTAATCGCCAGCAAGCGAGGAAAATGGCGAATAGATATGATTTCTTCCTGGCCGAGATTCCACACATGGGGACAGTCGGAAGATTCCTTGGGGTCGTTCTGGGACCGAGAGGTAAGATGCCTCGCCCCGTACCCCCAAATGTGGATCCTGCAATGATAGCTTCGGGCCTGAAGGACACAGCGGTCGTGAGGTCCAGGGATAAGATTACTTTCCACACAGCCTTGGGGTCCAGAGAACAGGGCCTTGATGACCTCACGATGAATGCCATGGCTATCTGGAACAGAGTGATGAGCAAACTTGAGAGAGGCCCTGGAAATATCCGGTCCTGCTACATCAAGACATCCATGGGCCCCTCCTATAAGGTCGAGGTGATTGCTTGATTCCTAAGGTCGCATCATGGAAGCCAAACCGTGTGACTGAGCTAAGGGACATAGTCTCCAAAGAGGGAATTGTAGGCGTCGTAGATATTTCAGGGGTCCCTGCAAAGAATATGCTGGACATGAGAAACTCCCTAAGGGGAATGATCACGATGACAATGGCCAAAAAAAGTCTCATCAGACTCGCATGGAAGGAAGCCGGCCTTTCCGAGGATGACTTAGAGGAGCTCCTAGAAGGAGCAATCCAGCCATGCGTAGTACACACCGATTCATTGAATTGCTATGAGTTGTTTGATGAGTTGGAGAAAACCAGGCAGGGCAGAGCCGCAAAGGAAGGTGAAATTGCTCCAGAGGACATCGTCGTAGAAGCTGGGCCAACGGAGTTTGGACCGGGACCGATTGTCGGTGAGTTCAACGCAGTTGGGATTCCAGCAAAGATAGACAAGGGCGCGGTAGCCATCCAGAAGACAGTCACTGTAGTCAACAAGGGAGAGCCGATAGAAGGAGATCTTGGGCTAATGCTTTCGAAACTCGGAATAAATCCTATCGAGATCGGATTGATACTGATGGGTGTAATAGATGACGGAGAAGTTCTTTCATCTTCGGACCTTGACTTAGACACGGATGGCCTCAAGAGTGATATCATCTCAGCCACATCAAACGCTTACAACCTAGCTTGTAACGTACGCTGGTTCTCCAGTATCACAATGCCTGGTCTGCTTTCCAAGGCTAGCAGTGAGGCCCTATCAGTTGCCTTAGAAGCTGGGATCGTCAACGAAGACACTGCCTCGACGATAATTTCCCGTGCCAATGCGCGTGCCATGGCCATAGCTGGCCAATTAGATTCCTCAGCTCTCGATGAAGAGCTAGTTGCCGCACTTGGTGCGGTAGCGAGCACATCTGGTGCTGAAGTCGCTTCCTCCGAAGCGGCTGAAGGGGCGGCCGAAGAAGTCGCAACCGAGGAAGAGGAGGAAGAGGAGGAAGCTGGGTTCGGTGGACTTGGCGATCTCTTCGGATGAAATAGAAGGTGAAAAAATGGAATATGTATATGCTGCAATGCTACTGCACTCTGCTGAGAAAGAGATTGATGAGAATGGCGTTAGCGCTGTGCTAACCGCTGCTGGAGTGGACGCTGACAGCGCCCGTGTCAAGGCACTGGTTGCGTCGTTAGGGTCCGTCGATATCGGAGAAGCTATGGCTACCGCTATAGCAGCCCCCGTTGCCACAGGCGCCGCGCCTGGCGCAGCCGCAGGAGGAGCTACAGAGGCTCCTGCCGAGGCCGCTGCTGAGGAGGAGCCTGAGGAAGAAGATGGTGGGTTCGAGGGTCTCGGCTCTTTGTTCGGATAAGCATTAGCAAATGATAGGATTCGCGAAGGCGCTATGGGCGATAGCCTATTAGCGAAGCCGGATGTACCCCAATCGTATACTAGAGATTCCAGTCTCAATAACCCCCACCGATGCGATTAGGTACTTCAGAATGGCATGTGAAAGAAGAGGATGGGAAGGGACTAGGCTAGAAGAGAGCAGGATAGTCCACAGATGGGCCATCATAATGCCTGTAGCCAGTTCAGCAAGAGTGATTGGGCTATCAATAGATAACGGTCTTGGAGAGGGTCTGTCTTTGAGATCTTGGAGCTACACACCTGGTTCTGCAGGTAGCATAACTATGGTCTCATTTGAGATTCCATCGGGAATAGATGGAGAAGAGTGGTGTACCTTCCTTCGCGAGTGGCATGATTCCCTTCCACGGTGTCCTTGGAAGTGGAGTTTTGGAGAGCGTTCCATGATAGGTTACTTCAGTCCAGAATTCAGAAAATCGAGAAGGGCTTTTTTGTCAGAGGGCATTATTTGAATTGAAATCGCAACCTCCAGAGAGAGGATTTGAAAGAGAGAGTGATTTTCCAGTGTCTAGTTGGAGGTGGATAAAGGCATGTTCGATAGTCCGAGGAAACTTGGGATGCTAGCAGGTTCGTTGGCATTCATGGTTTTATTTCCACTATATTTCGCATGGATGCCTCTAGCGGATGAAGGTCTGGCTTCTGGGGGGGCGGGACCCCAAGGAAATTGGCAGGTTAGCTTCATTGAGAGTGAAGCTCTTTTCCAAGAGACAGCAGTTTTAGAAGACGGAGATACCCATATTACAGAATTCATTGTGGGGCTAGAGGATATAGGAGAAATGGAGATAGGGTCCGTAGAATTGATAGTTCAGTGTAACGATAATGACGATCCTGGACCTGGTTTTACAGATAGCGTGGATGGAATAAGTGATCTTATGGATGTTGAGGGGCACTCTTCTGGCGACATTCAGGACCAGAGTGGAGATGGCAGTTGTGCCGGAGGAAATGGTGGCTTCACAATCAGGTGGGATGTAACTACCAATTACACAGGAGAGAGTTTCACCATCACATCATCACAAAAAACGATATCTGAGACGTGGAATGATGGTGGATTCGGGATCGGAACATGGTCAGCTACTATTACGGCGGAAGTAAACTCGGCTCCTGTCGTGGGACAGATAGTGGACTCAGATGAGGAATTTGATATCACATGGAGGATTGTGACTTACGAAGTTGTCATCGAAGAGTCTTCGGCCTAGGATTTTGAGTGTATCCTGATAACGTCATTATCCATTATCTCATAATCAGAACCGATTATTCTTCCAGTTCGGGCATCAATGGCCCTGATGAATCCTTGGCCTAAATCGGTATGAACATGGAATGCCAATCCCTTGGCGGTAGTCCCTGAAGGAACAAGGAAAGCGTCTGGGAGAATATTTCCATCACCATCTGCCCAATGTGTCTCGTCCTGAACTGGATATGCCACCTTTCGAGAAAGTGTTCCAAATACGACTTCTGAGAGCAACCCGAACAGCCCGCCTCCCTCCCAAGTCAGAGATTCAGAAATGGAATGCAATGCCTTTCTCTGCTGCTCGTTCATATTCTCCTCTCCCTTCTGAGAGATATCGAATTTAGAATCTCCTGGTTGACGTTCGATCATTCCAGCGGCACTGGCCCTACTCAGTGCAAGTTCAGCCTCAGCACTGGTGAGGACGACCTTTCCCCCTGAGGCCTCAATTTCTTTTTTCAACTCGGTACAGCGGTGTACCTGATTGTCTGCCTTATTTGCCGCGATTGATATTGGAAACAATCTCCTGCGAATCTCTGAAGATAGAGTCATTAACTCAGAATCCCCCCATTGCGATGCCGATTCGGAACCGGGATGGAGAGTGCGAACTGCCGCAATACCTGTGTTGATGTGGCTCTCCGTAGCTCCTATTCCTGTCAATTGGGTGAGTATGTATTCAGAAAGAGCCTTCTCACCCTCTGCTTGAACTCTCCTGGCGGCCCTGCTCCATCCTCCACGTAGGATACCAGCAATCCAAGCCTCGATTTCAGATACAAGAAAGCGGTGTTCCTCAATAGGCTCTGACCCTCCGGTACCAACAGGATTCCCCTCCAAATCAGTGGAGCCAGATACATCGACTACCTGAATCAGTGCATCACATCGAGCTAGGTCAGATAGGAATTGATTGCCTCGCCCCTTGCCCTCATGAGCCCCTGGAACCAGACCTGCAACGTCAACGAGTGTGACTGGGACTAGTCTTCTAAACTCGACGCAAGAGCCAGAGTTAGGCTTGCATATGCTGCCTTTCCTTGTATCCTCCTCATTGGATGGTTCGAGTCTCCCCGCATCCTCTTTACGTTCTCTTAACTCTAAACAAGCGCACTTGGAAGGCAGAGGTAGCCATGCCACGCCAACATTGGGATCTATGGTTGTAAAGGGGTAGTTTGCGATTTCTACTGGTGTTTGCGTCATAGCAGAGAATATCGTCGATTTACCGACATTTGGCTTGCCGACTAGTCCGATCCGCATGTTTATCGTCCGATGCGAGGGGTTTCACATCCTCAAAGTTCGGTAGCTGAGCCTTCCTCTTCACTCTGTCCTGAAGGAGAAATCTCAGTGTCTAAAGTAGCTCCGCTCGCTAGGATCTTTCTGATTGTAGTTGGTGATGTCAGTGTGTATGATTCGACAGAAATCGATGAGGTTGAGGTTGTACTAACGGTTTGGACGGACCTTCCTCTGAATTGACCGCTTATGGCATTAGTGCAGTGGAATATGGCACCAATCACGGTTCCGTAGAACATTACTGAGCCGACCCTCCTGAGTTCGTCATTTATTGAGGCGCCCTGTTCGGCCGTTGACTCCGTGATGGCCATATCAGTGAAGTCAGACATCATGGTGATCAATAGGCCAAGGAAGGCCCCACCAGTCATCATCCAGTAAGCCCACCTAGACCTGTTATCTGATAATTGATACCTGCCACTGGCTCTTGGGAGGATACTCAGAGCTGCACCGAGGGAAAGTGGAATCATTACAAGCCAAATCGCCATCAAATCGAGGGATTGTGAAATTCCAGTTAGCTCGTTAACACCTCCCAGAGCGTCTGTCTGCACGAACAAAGCTCCTATGGCAACTGGGACAAGCATCCATGAGCCAAGATTCAGTTCTGCGATACCGGGTGCATCAGGGTTCTCGACAAAGGCATCCGAGCCCCTGAGAGTCACCAACATATTAGCGCTGAATGCGATAATTGGCATCGCGGCTAGGGCCATCAGGAATGAGCCGGATATGACGTCCCTCGAAGTGGCATCGAGTTCGCTTGAGGACAAGGAGAACAGGTCGGTTACCATTGACGAGTCCGTTGATCCCATTGGATTGATAGTGACCAATGCTCCGAATAGTGTGAAGGCCACCAAGGATTTTGACCACAGTGGGTTCCCTGATCCTACAGATGCCGAGTATAGGGAGACTCCGGCCAGACCACAGAAAAAGAAGGTCCCTCCTGACAAGTGGAAGAGTAGCCATTGGCCTGTTCCCTCCTCGTATGCTCCACTCGCAAAAACTGCTAGAATCGCGGCAATATTTCCAATGACTGCAAACAATATCAACCATCCGGGGAATGGGATATCCCTAGTTGCTTCGGAGACAGTGATTACCATGTTGATTACAATGGCTATCGAGGCCAAGGAAAGCAATAGATTTGCGACGGGCAGAATTGTAATTCCAAGAATGACGCTATTCTGCGACCCTATGAACATCAGCAATACAGACAGTGTCCAGAGAAGGGATACCAACGTAGCATTAGACTCGCTAGCCAAATTTGTTCCAGATAGCTTAGGAAGGGCGTGCAGAGATGCGCCGATTACCATCATCCCGACAGCTCCGAACAAAGCGGTTAGTCTGCCTGCGTAAATCAATTCAGATGACTTTGGATGGTATCCCCATGACTCAAAGCTGTGAAGAGCAGTGGGGTCATGTATCAGCCAGAGCCCTACGAAAGTGAATGTTGAGGCCGCAAATGTCCAAACGAAACCATGGATTATCCATGCAGTTGTCGCAGAGCCAGGGCGTCCACTGACGAAATCTATTGCTGGCCCGAGGGCCTTCTCAAGCATGAACATGCTGAGGCTCTTGGATACGTCACTGAATATCCACAGGCCTCTTTTAATCAGTATGAAAAATACAACTAGAATGAACCAGAAGACTGCTAAAGTGGAAATTATGACATCCATAATATCACCTACTCGCTAGTAGCCTCCGCAAGCATTGTCGCGATTATGGAAAACGCACCAAAAATAACGCCGAGGAGGAAGAACCAGATCCCAGAATCGAATACTCCCTCAAACATGGGAAGTACTTCGGAGACTACAGGCATATCTCTGCCAGGGAATAAGATGCCATAGAGTACGAGGAAAGACAACATAGTAACGAATCCAAGCACCAATACTATCCCAGAGGAAGCTGGCTCTTTCTCACCTTGGATAAACACATCAACAGAACTCGGTACATCAGCAGACATAGACACACACCTCGCAAACGCGACAGAAGCGGACCGAACCAACGGAGATTGCCCCTTAAGCATTGGGCGGGGTGTAAAGTCTCCATTACTCAAGGAGCGCGCATGCGGTCCAACGGGTTTCCCCTCCTATGAACGCCTGCGCCCATAGGGACAGGAAGAGTAGCGTCACTCTGAATCTCGGAGTGCCATGCCTTCTTGCAGTCGCATTCTAAGCCTGTGAATTCCCTTAAGTCCCCAGAAACGGAATACCTCTCGATTGCTGCGACTACTTCAGAATCACACGAGCCACAGTTGTGAGATCCTCTCGTTTTCCCCCCTGCAGTTGGATGTACGATTACCCTGCAATCAGTATTGGATATATCAGCATGCGTCCTGAAAATCATTTCTACCAATGACCAAAGCCACGGAGGGCGATATTCCCTGTTTCTGAAGAGCCTGTCCACGATTGTACCCTTCTGAATGTTCATTGGATTTATTGATACCTCGTCAGATATCTTTGATACTTCCCTTACCCACCTTGAAGTGTGTTCCAAGGCGTCTCCCTCGGACATGAATGGTGGCTTGAAAAGGAGATATGTCTTTACTCTCAATGAGTTTTCTCTAAGTAATTCTACGGCTCTATGCCATTGTCTGATAGAGAAGCCCTTGTTAGCATGAAATCTCAGAACTGTGTTATCATATGCCTCCAGACCTATTGCCACAGTACAACCTGGGTGCCTTTCAGCGATCCATGCCAATTTCTCTTCCGTACACATTTGTGCCTGAGCTTCGACAACTAGGTGCAGCCCCATCTCGTAGGTCTCCCTCAGCACGTGCTCTTGCCACTCAGGGGGGTTCTCTCTATCCTCAAAGAATGTTCCAGATGTGTATACCTTGACCATTTTACATCCCTTGAAATTCTCAGTCCTCCTCTTGGCTTCTTCCCACTGAGAGAACATATCCTCAGATGTAACATCGTTCCTGACATCATTGAAATAGCCACAAAATGTGCACCCCGACTTCCACCACCATGCACAGCCCTTGGTTCTGAGGATTACCGTGACGGCTGTGCAGGGAGATCCGTCTGGGAGATTTTCCGGTGTCTTGTATACGGTAACTGGTTTAGAAGCGTCCCATGACTCTCGTGAGGCTACTGATTCAGGAGTATTCTCAGGAGCTTTTACAAGATGGTGAATTTTGACTGGTTTCTTGCCATCACCCATCAGTCCGCAAGACTGAGTCATAAGATCCCCTCCGGGGCGGTACTATTGAACATTGACCGAAGTAGGTGAGCCCTAGGTTACCAGATTACGTAGACGACACTAAAGACCAAGTATATTCTCAGGCGTCCATGGCGGGAGGCTTCGGGGGACTCTTGGCCAATTCGGAAACTGTGGATAGGCTTCTGAGTGAGATGGATCCAGCAGATAAGAAGTCGTTGCAAAGTTGGTACTGGTTTGACTGGGCTAACCAAGCGTTTGCACTTACAGTAATCACGGTTGTCGTTCCGACATTGTTGTCCAACATGTTCAATCTAGCGAATGGAGGGAGTGCGGACTATGCCGGGATGACCTTTACTGGAGACAGTTTCTATGCCGTCGTTCTCGGAATATCGAGTGTCTTTGTAGCGATAGTTAGTCCGGTTCTGGGCGCTATAGCTGATAGAATGCCAATTAAGAAGAAGGTTTTGAAGGTTTACACCGTAGTGGGAATTTTGTTCACAGGACTGATGGGTTTAGCTCCTTATATGGATGATAATTCCTCTTACAAATTCCTCGCAGTCTGTCTAATCATGGGCAATATTGGATTTGCGGGGGGTCATGCAATCTACTCGGCCTTCCTTCCATACCTCGGCGATAAGAGGCTAATGGACCATATTTCAAGCTGGGGATACGCGTATGGTTTCCTCGGAGGTTGCATACTCCTAACAGTCCATTTAGCTGTGGGACTGAGATTTGGATTTGAAAATCCAGATGTCCAATGTTTTGTTTTCGTGACTAGCGCACTTTGGTGGTTAGGATTCTCGGTTCCAATGTTCCGAAACACCCCAGAACCAGAAATACCCAACCCAACAGAATACCCCAACGTGTTTGAAGCGGTTAAGGACGGACTGAGAGAGATTAAGAGCACTTTCTCGGAGATTCGAAGATACAAAGTCCTAAGTCTCTTCATGTGTGGATATTTGCTCTTCTACGATGGTGTGAACGCCATTGGAGGATTGGCGGCGGCATATGCCGATTCGGTTCTGAGAATTGATTTTACCATGAATTTCGTCCTTCTTCTGTCCGCAAATATTGTGGCAATTCCGATGACCATCATTGGAGCGTCGCTAGCTAGCAAATATGGGAATAAGAATATTCTAGGTGGCGCTTTGACCATATTCTGTGTGATTTCAGTTCTTGGGGTCGGCTTCGCTCCCCTTGAGCTGGGTAATGACCATGAGAGGTATGATTTTCAATATGACTGGGATGAGGACGAAGATGCCTACAAGCTGTCTACCCTCTACAATAGAGGCGTTGATGGGTGGGTCAGTGAATCAGGGGAGGGTGATGAGGATTTCAGGTTGGCTTTCCTTTCATTCATGAAAAATGGGGACAATGAGATTAGCTTGTTGGCTCTGGATGATGCTTCTTCTCTTTCGGCTAAGATGGTGAATGAAACCAATCACAGATTCTCATTCTCTTTCAAAGGGGGTCCTTTGGATGGTGATGTCTCCGTTGGAGATGACCATCCTACGATAATTGAGGGGGGCCCGATAGACTGGTGGCCGAATTTCTTGAGAGATCATATTTGGGAGCCTGTAGGAATCGGCATAAACCTGCAGTGGATCATTTTAGGTATGTCATTTGGGATGGTGATGGGAGTAGCAGGAGCACTCTCAAGGAGTCTTTTCAGCGTTTTAATACCGGCCACGAAGACAACTGAATTCTTCGGGTTTTTCGCCTTCATAGGGAAGGCAGTATCTGTACTGGGCCCTATCGTTTATGCAATTGTAGCCGCTTCAATGGATAGCAGAATGGGTCTTTTGAGTGTTGTAGTCCCTATATTAATGGGGATGTGTTTCTTTTTCATAGTGGATGTGGATGAAGGGATCAGGGTTGCTAAAGAGGTAGATGACGAAGCCATGGGAGTCGGTGAGGAATGAGGAACTTCACAGTCATTCAAAACGTGCTTACTGCAATAATTATTCCATTGTTAGCTGCTATTGTGGGAATATCCTCTCTGCCCGCAATCTATCTATTCCTCTTTGTACTGGAGTCGGGTGGAGTAGAAGCCTCCTCATTTTCTGAAATTGACTCTGTGTCTTTGTTGGATTCCCTGTTTTTCGGAATCGGATTGGGGTTGTCAATAATGTCCTGGGGAGTGAGTCTGGTAATCCTATCAGGGGCATTGGGAGGACTATTTCGTCCAAGACTAGAGCCTGGCAGGTACCCTCTGCAATCATTCGTTACAATACAATGGGCCTGGTCTATGATATTCCACAGGATTGCCCTGTTCTTCCTGCCATATCTTGTTCCCTCATTCATAGGAAACACCTATTATCGTCTCTCAGGAGCTAAATTGGGTAAAGGAGTTCAAATCAATTCTGCACATTTGAACGATGCTGGATCTGTCACTCTTGGAAATGGTGTGGTGCTCGGAGGTAATGCAACCATTAACGCGCATCTGACGGAGAAGGGAGAGCTGGTGATGGCTCCTGTCACGGTTGGGGATGGAGCCCTTCTTGGTATGGGTTCAGTTGTGCAACCGGGTTGTACTATAGGACAAGATGCGATAGTGGCATCCAGAGCGGTCGTGCCTAAGTGGACCGAAATACCTGCTGGAGAAGTTTGGGGGGGAATACCTGCCAAGTGCATAAGAAGGGCCGATGGGTCCAGACCCGACTGAACAATCAGCTCTCGTCTGTACCGTCTTGGGATTCTTCCTGAGGCTCTGGTTCCTGTGCCGAATCTTCGGCTGCGGCCTCCTTGACCGCCTCTATGGTTTCGTCCATCCTCTCCCTGAACGTATCCTGCTTCTCTTGGAACTCTTTGAAGTACTCCATTGCCCTGTCAATCATCTCGAACCTAGTCTCAGTGACCTTCTTTATGTCCTCGAAGATCTTCATGTGCTCGACATACCAGTCGTCTCTTGCCTTCAGTTCTGCAGTAGCGGTCTGGAGTGCTTCATCGAGCTCCTCGGCTACGTCGAAAACCCTCCCGAGCCTTGCTTGTTCCCTTGTATACATCTCTTCCATCTTCTCCAACTCTGGCTCCAGGTGCTTGACCCTGGTTCCAGCCTTGGCGGATTCTATCTCGAGATTTCTAATTCTGCTGTCCTTCTCGTTAAGCAGCTCTTCCAATCCTTCCTTCTCGATTTCCTTGTCTATCGCTTCCTTTTCAAGAACCTCAATATGCGCCTTCGAGTCATCAAACTCTGACTGCAGTGCCTGATAAGCGACGTAAAGCTTGTCTAAACGTTCCTTTTCCATGGCAAGCTGCTCGGCCAAATCATCCTGTTCGACGGGCATTGTCTCTTCCTCACTCATGGTAATCCCAAACTACTGGACTACAGCTTCCCCTTTAACCCCGGCGGAGGGGGAACACTCAAACATGTGATTAGCCGTATTCATCTGGAAACAGCGGCGATGGTGTTTGCCAACACAGCAGTGAGTCTTTTTGCTGACGGGATGTGAAGCTTTTCATCTGGCCCGTGTGCGTTATTCCCAGGTCCGGAAGCACCTGTGCAGAGAAATCCCGCTTCAGGGTATCTACTCTGCATCATTGACATAAATGGAATTGTCCCTCCTATCCAAGTTGCCATAGGAGGACTGTTGGTGAAGTGGGTGGCGGCCTCGGAGATGGCCCTCTTGACTTCCCCTTCTAATGGGGGGGAGTGAAAACCATTGGCGGAGGAGTCTGGGACGAAGGAGACCTCTGCTCCGTAAGGCGGGTCTGACTCCAGGAGCTCCTTCAGAATTGGCTCCAATGATTCGGCTTCAACCCCAGGAGGGATTCTGAAGCTCAACTTCAGATCAGTATTGGTTCTCAATACATTACCAGCTACTTGCACTGAGGGTAGGCCATCGGCCCCAATGACGCACATCGAAGGTTGCCAATTCATTCCGAGAATCATGTCCGAGACCCTTGGAGATACTGGAGTTAGAGAGTCGACGGTGGGGAGTTGCTTCCACAGTGACTCTCCAACTACTGCGGCCAGAGATTCAGCCTTTTCTTTCAAATCCTGAGTTATTTCGACGTGCATCTCTGGGACGAGAACCTCTCCCGTACCAGAATCTTCGACTCTATCCAGTATTTTTCTGGCAATCCTAAATGATGAAGGTATGGAACCTCCGGATGTGCCCGAGTGAATACCTTCGTGGGACACCTTGATGGAGAGGGTCCCAGAGACGAGACCTCTCAAGGACTCCGTTATCCAGATGTGATCATAATCTGGCCCGCCGCTATCCATTACCACTATCATATCGGGATCTCCAAGTTCATCTTTCAGACTCTCCAAGTAAGGAGGGAGGTCGAATGATCCAGATTCCTCGCATGTTTCAATAAGGAATGAGCACTTTGGGTGGGGAATACCGGATTCCTGGAGAAGTTTTAGAGAAGCAAGGCAAAGGTATCCACCATATCCGTCATCGATGCTCCCCCTTCCAAAGAGCCATTCTCCTCTTCTTACCGCGTCTAGGGGACCAAGTCCATCTGACCACAACTCTGGCTTCGAGGGTTGTTTGTCCAGATGTGAGTAGAAGATTACCTCGCCCTTACCTGTACCTTCCACCGTAACTAACAGGACCGGGGACCTTCCCTCTATCCTATGAACGGAGTAGCTTAGGCCACTAATACCCTGCATGTCGATCCAATTACAGAACAGCTCGATAACGTCTTCTAGCTCACCAAGCTCTTCCCAGTCTGGTTCGAAAAGAGGGGATAGTGCCTTTATCCCTATGAACTCACTCAGGCTTGGAATAATCGAGTTCTCCCATATTTCCTCACTCATCTCCAAAAGTCGGTCCATGTCGTGTGCCATGTGCCGTTGTCTGAGGCATCACAAATGGACTCTTCTGTTCGTCGACCAGCTGGAAGTCAAGTACAATTCGAACACTTGCATTTGTATTTGGATATAGGAGCATCGGAGAGTAGCGCCATTTCGGTCGCAGTTCTCATGGTCTCCTCAATCCGATGCAGACAATCCGAGAAAATTTCTTCGGGGTATTCTACAATCCTCCCAGTGATCCCAATTAATATTGCAGGCCTAAGGACTTCCCTGTGTGGAAGGCCTCTTTTCTTCCTTTCATCCTCGATTGACTTTAGTGCCAGATAGTACAGCGTCAACTGCATGCTGTGATGCTCCAGCATACTCTTCTCTAATTCAGAAGAAGGGTTTAGGCCGCCTTGCCCTAAGGATGAGATAAGTCCCTCAGGATCGTCGCTCCGCAATCCTATCGCTTCCTCAGTTTTTAGATCGATTGGTCTGATGTAGTTGCTATCTCCAGACTTCGTACAAAGGACCAAATCGATTACCCCATCCATTTCCAATGAAGCTCTATCGATCGAGGAAAGTTGTTCTGATCCTTCTGGCGTCCATCTCCCCCTGATAATTCCGCCCAAATCAATTTCTCTAGAAAGATGGAACGGCATCTCGGTCCTCAAACCCTCGACAATGTGCCCTCCTACTATGGAGCCCTCACACATCTCGCCAAGGGGACCTTTTCTGATTCTACTGAGAACGGATCTCGATATCTCAGAGTATTCCGCTCTATCGGCTTCTGGGGGAAGTATTTCATCGAATACTTGGTTCATCAAATCATGGTCCAATAGAAGGTCCGGGCTTTTGGTGGTCCAAGATAGTGGAAGGTCCGGCCTGGATTCATCAGGAGGTCCTGGATTCATGAGTCCTATCTCGAAAATCCGATGAATCACCTTCCCTAACAGAGCGGGGTCAATTTCGGTTGTCGTGTATTCTGTATCTTTTGAATCGGAGTGATATTCCGAGGACTTTCCTTTGTCCCCGCCTCTGGTATCCATCCAGTACTTTCGAGGACACTGGTCCAGCAAGGTAAGATTGTGGGGTGCAATTCTAACCCTGTTTCTACTATCGGTTCTGAGTGAGGATGCTTTGCCCCCGGGGGTATTCGCTGTCTCTTTGGTGGCCTCATATGCCCTCTCAATTCGCTGGAGGGGAGTCAGGGGGGAGTTTGATGATCCATTGGTTAATTCGAAGCAATCAGGGTGGTGAAAAATGGGTAATCCTCGTAAGTGTTCTGAGCCGAGCATTCCTGAAATCAGCACCTTTCCCGGGTCTAATCTCCTGGTTCCCTTACTAGCTAATGACGGTCTGACCTTTGCCCCCATATCCTCATTGGCCATCCAGTGAGAATCATTCTCGGATCTACTCCAGGATCCTTGTCTTAGAGATTCCAGCCACATCTCCCCCAGCTGAGGAACGGGATTTCTATACGTCCAATTAAACACTAGCCCTGTGCCATCCTCCCACCTAGTTTGCTTCGGTGAGCCACAAACGATGAGCTTGCTTTCAGCCCGTGTGGCCGCCACGTACAATAGTCTCCTTGCCTCGGCGTCTGTCCTAGCCAGATGGATTTTCTTCACATGATTCCAAAGTGGTGAAACGGGATTTCCATTAGGCCAAGGTTTAGGATGGCCGGCGAAAAGGTCTGGAGTAACGATTAGTCGTTCTGATGACTCTATTCTGATGTTAGTTTGCCTTCCTGAAAACACATCTGCTAGAATTACAACCTTGGATTCTAGTCCTTTTGATCCGTGTATGGTCATGACCCTTACAGCATCAGATTCTGGGGTGTTAATTGCCTCTGTGGCATAATTATCGCCATCCTTAAGCCTCCTCAGACTATCCGCAATTACCTTTGAGTCGCCACCGAGATCGCTAGCCAAAGTTCTGATTAAATCAATGAATTTCTCAGAGTCTTGTCGGGAAGAGTGATCTGGGTAGGCAACTAACAAATCTGATCTATCTAATGTCTCCTCCAATGCCTCCACATATGACCCTCTTGATGAGAGATGATTCCATCTTGAGATCATCCTCTTTTGTCTAATATTAGACGAAAATTCCTCTAGCCTAACGAGCATGTTCTCTCCTTCTGCAGAGTCCGAGATGAAACTCTGCAGCATCCGGTCGTCGAGGCCAACTAGTGGAGACCTTGCTAACCATGCCGCATGATGAACGGATCTGGGCCTAGCCATTAGTTGAAAGAGTCCGTGCATGGCATGGACTGTGGGTCGTTCTAAGAGGCTCCCCTCCCTATCTGCTTGAGAGGGTATTCCAACATTGGAAAGCTCTCTAACTATGCTGTCTCTCAACTTACTCCTACTAGGAAGCAGAATCATTATGTCACTTGGATTTACTGGCTCTTCAGGAGAAATCTCCATCCAGTCCCCTTTCGAGGAAAGGACCCTTGATGGATTTCCTTGTACCAGATTCCTTACTCTCATTGCTATCATCATAGCTTGTCTCTCGATTGAGTCCGGCTTTCCGAAACCGAATGAGTCCACTGGAGCCGTCAGGTCTTCAGGTGGATCTGAGGAACCTTCGTTAAGAATTGGGCATATCCATTCGATTGACCCGGGAGACTCGGACTTGTCTTTACACGCCCTGAGGGGCTGTGGTTCCGCATAGAAGTCGCCATCTGGGAAGTCTCTGTGCCTACGTGAAAATATATCCTCCCACCAATGATTCATCGCATCGAGGAGCCCTCCCTCTGTCCGGTAGTTTACATTGAGTCTGATAAGTCCCTTCCTCCTTCGGGCAACTTCATCTTCGGGTGGTATATTGCCATCGTCTGGTAAATCGAATGGGACCCATTGTGTAGTGTCTGTTCCCGCTCTCTCAGCTAGTCTAGCGGCCTCATTTATCCCGAGGACATGGGCATTTCTGGGGTCTCTACTACTATCTTTCTTTCGAAGAGGGGGCTCTGTGTGCAATTGTGGTATGCTAGAAAATTCGTGTTGATTGATGAGCATCAGCTTTCTTGCATACTCAAGAAATCCTACAACTTCAGCTTGTCTAAACGCGTAGATACTTTGCTTAATATCACCAACATAGCATATAGTCGGTTGCCATGGAGTGTCTGGAGGTGGGGGTTCGTCTTGCAAGATTTTTCTCTCCCCCCACAGTCTGGAGAGGAGTCTCCATTGAAGAGGTGAGTTGTCTTGAGCTTCGTCTATAATGAAGGCCATGTACCTTCTTCGGATATTTCTCAGAAGGTCAAGCCTTCTTTCTAGATCTTGTCTAATTACCCCTAGATTTGAAGCTGACTCTCCTGCTAGGATGGGATTTTTTTCTAAAATTGAAATTTCCTCGAACGCCCTATCAATATGATCGTCCCTCCAAGGATCCTCTCCGATCGAGTCCAGTTCTCTGATTACCGATTTTGGGTAGAATTTTCTGCATACTTCTGGACAATTGGACAGAAGTAAATCTCCTGCAAGTGCTTGTATATCATCGAAATCATGCACTTCAGCTCTATCTTTCAAGGTATTCAAGATCCCCTTGAAACCCAAGTGAGCTAATCTTAGGTCCTCGAGGTTTCTGGCCTCAGACTCCAAGGGAAAATAGAATTGATCAGATCTTTCGCCAGATGGAGCTCTATCTGGAATGGTTTCGGGCATTGCTATCAAGGGCTTCTCCCTTGAATCCGGGGAGTTTGGAGTTGGGTTGGGGTCAATCAGCATGGCAACCTGTGCAAAGTGTAGTACCAGCGATCCTTCGGCAGATTCCCAAGTGTGTCTTATCAGTTCGATTTGTGTGATGAGGGAGTTTTTTGTTGATTCCTTAAATTTCTTATCCTTAATTGAGCTCCAAGAGTTCACTCCCCTGTGCCAAAAGAGGTCATTCGGAAGGTTGTCCCGTGGAAATATCGTCGGGGATTTGCTTAGTACCGATGTGTGACTGGATGTGCAATCTAGATGATGTGCGAGCCAAATTAGTTTATCCTCATGGGTAGTAGGGGAATCATTGCACAAGGAAATTAGACAGGCCATCCTCGAGTCGTCCTGTATCCCGGTTCCTACCATCTCGGGCGAGGAAAGAATAGTGTCGCAGTACCTCAAACTGATTTCTTTCAACCTAGTGTATATTGTATCTATTTGGAGGTTGTCAGCGGAGGAAAAAATTCTCTCTCTCAGTAGAATGGGATTAACAGATCCTGAGTCATCAGTTATAGGGCCCAGTCCCTCGTCGATTAACACAGATTTCTTGACGAGACCACTGAGAAGTCTAGCGGCCGTCTTCCTGCCCGAGTACCTCCTAGAGATTCTCTCCCTCGCCTCAAGGACATCTAGAGCTATTTCTGATGGAATCCCAGCATCAACCGCATCCCCGACTCCTGTTATCGAGCTGGGTAGCCTCCAAAGAATGTCGAGTGCGTCCTCAATTAGAAGAATCCTACTGGCGTCCGAGATATTCTCTCTGCTCAGAGAGTCTCCCAGAAGGCCCCTGAATGGCGAGACTAGCTGATTAAAGAAAGAGTCTATGGTGCCTATGGGGGCATCCTCCAAAAGAGTCAATAACTGTTCAGACAAACTAGGACTAACTCTTGGATCTGTTCTATCTGAGATGCTTGATGATCCGGTTTTTAGCTTGGATATTTCCTCCCTCAGCCTATGTCTCATTTCATCTGCGGCTTTGTTTGTAAATGTCAGTAGCACTACCTCTCCAGGTAAAAGTCCCGGGTGGTCCTTGGGATCTACTGTCTCAGCAAAGGGAGCGAGAAGTGTTCCTCGTGAAATTGGATGAGGCCTTTCGGGAACTGGGAGAATCCTTGTAGCTCTTTGGTCTCCGGATAGATAGTGTTCTATCACTCTGTCCACAATTGTCTTGGTTTTACCTGTTCCTGCACCTGCGTCGATGACGATATGTGAGTCTAAATTCAGGGCTAGCCTCTGGGCAGTATTGGGAATCATCAGTAATCGTCCTCCATTTTGACCACACATATGCTGCTGACCGGACAATGCCTGCATGATGACTTGGAGGGCGTGGGATGGACTCTCCCTTCTTGGGCCCCTTTGGAGACTCCCAGGGATACAGATAGCCTCTGTGAGAGCCATGCCCTGAATGGGTCGCTGGACGGCTCGTTGGACTCATCTGGGAATCTGTGTAGAGACTCGGTAAGTGAGGATATTTCTCCCACTGAGATATTGTTTGCCTCAGGAAAATAAGTTGGGGAGGCCTCAAGGAAATGGCTAGTCTCGTGACCAATAGTGGAAATTCCGGCCCCAACCACCAGATCCCCGGGGTGGCATACTTCCCAAGCCCTAGCGTAAATTGCTAGTTGGAGCTCTTCCAATAATCCCTTCTTGTTCCTGTCCATTGGCTTATTCTCAGAGGTTTTCAGATCTCTGATGATCACCCTTCTACGAGGCTTCCAGTCCTTTCTCGAGGAGACCCTTACTGGCGCTATCTCCCCACTACCATCTTGATCGACCCATACAGTGGCGTCTTTATCGAAAGGTATCAAATCTACCCTGTCTATGAAACCATTCACGTGAATGGGGGGAAGCTCGACTTGATGTGGGCTAGTGTCAGAGGGTTCCAAGGATATCTGGGTGCCTTCCGGCTTACCATCGGATATATCCCACTCAATCGCTATCGGCATGGAATCGGAGAGTTTCAACTCTGAGAGAATTAATTCACCTATCCTTCCGCCTAGCGGGATATCTTTTGGGCTTGCTAGCCACGACCTCCACTCGCTACGAGGCATTCCTGTTAGCATTCTAAGCCTGTGAGTAGAAACTCCGTCGGCTCTTTCCAACCATGGTGCTAGTTTGTCCAAACGACCTAGAGCTCTCTTCATCAGCTCCCCAGGAGAAATTCCGGACGCTGATAGGTTGATTGGAACCTCACCTTGGAGAGCTTCTGATATGTCCCTCTCTTTTCCCTCCTCCATTGACAGAATATCACAAATTAAATCATGATGGATCTGATGAAGTAAGTCACCCTGTGTCCTTGGATCAAGGTCTTCACTCTGGAGCTCCTCGTCCCTTATCTTTAGTTCCTTGGCCATCCATCCTCTCCTCGGGCACCTTGCCCATTCCTGAAGTCTGCTTGGTGACCAGCGCTCCACAGTCTGGGTTGTGCCAGAGGAGAATCCATGCCTCTCATCTGAGACTTCGGCCCCTGTCGGTAATGGAAAGAATGGCCTTGGATCTATTGTTGCTGTCTTCTTTCCGTTCTCGCTCAAAGCTCCAATAACCGGCCAAGTCTGGGCATATCTGGGCTTCTCTATCCCTTTAGGCGCCTTTCTCACGAGGTCCTCATAGTCGAATTGAATGATTCTATTTCTGTTCTCAGGCTTTAGGTATCCTCCTTCATCGGCCCTTTTGGGCTGTCTTCTCTCTCTATCCCTCTGTAGTTCCCTATCCAGTGGTATTGTGACCGAGCTTGCATTCAGTAGGGGGTTGTTGGGTGGAAGCATTTCCCTTATTCGTCTGCCATCAGCCTGCCTTTGATCCCTAGGACTGGGATGATCATCATGATCTCCCTTGAAGGAAATTGGATCTTCACACATGTGGAGGAGCTCCTCCACTGGAGATGCCAAAGGTGACGATTTCTCGGTACTTGAATCTATTAGGATGATTTTTTCACCACAGTTCACAATGTGCCTAAGGTGATGTCTCGCATCTCTTATTGGCGTATCCGGCCTCAATAATCCGAATTTATGTCTCTCGGATTCTCCGATGAAAGGCATTTTTGGGGACTTTAAGTTCCAGGATGATGAGGATAAATTGGTCAAGATGACTAGATCAGAACTACAACCTAGTGCTGCTTCTGGTAGGAGGATATTCAATCTTGAGTTAATAACCGACGACTGTAGTGGAAGAGGAGAGTCTCTCAGAATCGATGATAGCTCAACCACCCAATCCTGACCCATGATTGGAGGTTTCTGTCCCATTGAATCCTGCAAGTACCTGAGCTTGGAGTGCTCATTTAATATCGCATTAACTATGGAGGACGGAGGTAATGTGTTCCCATCCAGGAATTCCTCTTGTATGTTTAAATCGAGACCCTTGATTATGTTTTGTAGCCATTCATCCCCATCCAAGGGAGGAGCGGAAACTTTCAGAGTCTGGCTCGAAAGGCATCCCCTGGTGAGCTTCTCCTCTGAGAGTATCTTCCTATCAGACTCCTCCAGAATTGGATATAGTGAACAGGCCAGAGATAGTAGCCACCAGTGCGTGGATTCGCGTGACTCGGCATTATCGGTGGTGCTCGAGGTCCTTGAAAGGGCCTCCAACCATTTTCTAAGTGCTCCCTGGCCCCCAAGGATATGTTCTGATCTCGCAATGTTAGCCAGTAGTTCAATATCTGGAATTGGACTTATTGAGGCCTCTATTTGGATATCGGGGTGGACTGAAAATGGATTTAGAGTATCCTGCAGGGCAATTAGCCGTAGTCTCTCCATGGAGAATGCGTTTGGGCCACTTCCCAGGTTGGCCAATTCATGAATCCAATGTCCAATGGGCGATGATGTAATTGGTTGCTTTATCCCGGTAGATGGAATGCCAATATTATGACTCATTCTCTTCCATTTTGCCTGATTATCTTCGAGTGCGGGGTCTACTATCATCACAGTAGAATTGCTATCTTTCTCCATAACGCTCTTTGCAATCTTGACTGCGGCCTCAAATGATTGGTCTTCGGAATTGACTAATACCCTTTCCAGTTCAGGATCTTCCTTGTCTTTGGATATCCTATGTCTTGGAATCCACCAAGGCAAATCGTCTGTTTTGGTAATTGGGTATGTATCTTGTATCTGAGCGCCATGGTGACCTAATCTGTAGCTTCCCGGATAAGTAAGTTGATGAATCGGCTTAATCTGAGATAGCTCTCGTAGGAGTTGAGTGTTCGATTTCGTAAGTGAGGGAGCGTGGTCGAGCATTACTATTCCATCAATATCCAGAAGAGTGAATGGTGTAGTTCCACCCTTAATGCCATTTATTATTCTCGAAGTCAGGAAATCGGGATGTGTACCACCGATCCTGCCCTCCATCTCCCGAAGTATTCGGGTAAATGAGTTGATTCCCGGGCCTTTCCAAGACTCCAGAGCCTGCTCCTCTGAAAGGAAGGAGTGTAACTGTGAAAGAGCCAAGGTCTTGCCTGGACCCCATGCCATATTTGGAAGTGGGTTGATCAATGGAAAGAATAGCTTAGATGCCTTCATTGCGCAGTAGTCATGCAATATCTTGTCGAATGCAGGATCCAAAGCGATTTTCCTGGGAAGTCTGAGATCATTCATAAGGGAGGATTTGAGAGAGTCTAAGGTGTGGTGAAGTGTCCTATCAAAAGCGAATCCGATATCACTCAAGCGGGCCATAATCTCCCTCTTACTCTCCTCGTTTGGATATAGGACTAGAATCTTCGAGTACCCTCCCTCGGATACAGGTCTTGGATCTAAAGCCTGATTGACTATGTGAGAGAAAAGCCACTCAGGAAATGTTCCAGGAGGTGTCTCTTCGATACTAACCCGTCCCCCGTTCATGTTCGTTCAACGGCCTCCTAGAATCACCCATGCACTGCGGAGGTTATTCAACCCAACTGTCAGAATTGGCATTTAATGTGTTCTTGGGGGCCTTACGACTGCCATAACGAGTAGTGAGGAAACTACGAATAATACTCCCGAAGATGGTAACAAAGTCGTCCCTCCTCCCGTTGAAATTACAGACCAATCTAAGAGCATGATGATTTTTAGATCATCTCCATCCCATAGTTTGGGCAGACTGACATTTGAAGTTCCGTGCTTCTCAGACTCAGATTCCAACGGCATAGCATCTAGTAGGACATGTTCATAATTTTGCAGGTTGTTAAGGCCGTCCGGGTAGTATGATGATTCTTCGACGAGAAGCAACCATGGTTCAATCGAAAGCTCGCCTGTCGTAACGTGATTGCTAATCGAAGATACGTTCCATCCGACCATCAATGAGTACTGGGTTTGTAAAATTGTGAATGTGATGCTACCGGAGAGGGGTGCTGTTGAACCTCTGGATACTGATGCAGAGTAGTCATCAAGAAGGGATTCAGACTTGGGAACCTTGCCCCAATGGAATCTCTCACCATCGACAACCTTCGTGGGTGCATCTCTCGGAGTATATCTTAGCGCGGACGCATGACCATACTTTGATTCCCATCGCTCCTCAGTACTATCATTGCCAAATGGATCAAGAGTGTCATACCAGTAACTATGGTAGTGAATAATTTCTGCATCCGAGTCTGCTATGGCGTCATTGAGAGTATTTTGAGTCGAAACACAATTAGTACACCATGTTGCAGTATATACCTCAACTATTGTTGGCATAGATTCGACGTGAGAAATGAATTCTTGTTCGGATGATCCGTTGTTCGAGGTTAAATTCCAATCAATCCCGTACCCTACAACACCTCCCTCGATTGGGACACCATCCGAGTCGTATCTAGCATGGTCCCAGAAAAGACCTGTGGCGCCACTCACTTGCACTGGCATGAGTATGATAGCCGTCATTAGTACAGCAAGGAGGCTCCTCATGAGCTGTGCTGACAGGAGCCGTTATTGAACAGTTGCTCATGTTTGTGCAGATTCTAGAGCTTCTATGGTCTTCTGTATATCATCATCTGTGATGTGAAGATGCGTGACTATCCTGATTGTAGAGTCATCAATCGTGAGAGTCTTGATTCCTCTGTCTTCCAGTCTTCTGACTAAATTTTCAGAATCCCCCTTCTCGCAACCAACGTAAACCATGTTAGTCTGTACTTGATTCAAATTGACAGTGTAAGATTCCATATCATTTACTGCTAATGCGATTTCTCTCGCTCTGGTGTGATCTTCAGATAGTCTGTCGATGTTATTGTCCAGTGCATATATTCCCGCAGCTGCCAGTACTCCTGCTTGACGCATCCCACCTCCGAACATCTTTCTCCATCTGTGTGCCTTGTAGAGCGTATCTGAAGGACCGGCGAGCACGCTACCGACTGGTGCGCCTAGACCCTTACTCAGACAAACGGAGATTGTATCATACCCTTTTGCCATTCTCTCAGTGCTCAGTGAAGAAGATATTGATGCATTGAATATCCTAGCACCATCGATATGAGATTTGCAGTTGTTATCCTTGGCCACCCTTGCAATCTCATTTAGCTCGTCCAACGAATAACAAGTACCTCCTCCTCTGTTGGATGTATTCTCGACACATACCATGCTTCCGTTTGGATAGTGACCGAGGCTACCATCGCCCTTCCTGATTGCAGAACCGACATCCATCGGGGACATGATGCCATCTTTCCCAGGAACCAGAGCTATGGAGCACCCTGACAGTGCCGCATAGCCTCCTCCTTCATACACGTAAATGTGGCTGTGTCTTTGTGTAATAACTTCGTCACCGGGTTCTGTCTGGGCCCTGATAGCTATTGCATTTGACATAGTACCCGAGGGCACGAAGAGGGCTGACTCCTTGCCAAACATCCGTGCAACCCTATCCTGTAGCTCGATGACTGTCTGGTCATCGCCGAGGACATCGTCTCCCACACTGGCTGCGGACATAGCATCCCTCATCCCGGGTGTTGGTTGAGTTACAGTGTCGCTCCTTAGATCAACACCGTCACTAGGATAGTGTCGCATAGCCGTCGCAGGCAGTGGTCACATATCAAACGTCGGCGGGGCGACCTTCGTTCGATTAATGCGTAATACTGAAAAAATTACATTTATGTAAAAAGAAACTAGATAATATTTTAGAAATTAGGTGTAGTAAACTACACTGGCAGAATCTTAAACCTCTTAAATTAGCGTTTTTTTGGTGGTTTTATGGGACCTAATTATAAGTTATGAGTTATACCACGTATTGCTCACTGAGGTGAGGAGGAAATAAAATGGATATAGATATGAACGCAATGAAAGCAGAGATCGGCGGTGCCTTCGCAGTAGCATGGCTCGTGATCGGGATTGGAATGGAATGGGACCTTACCGCAGCTGTCTTGATGGCTGCAGTTTGGATGGCATTCTCCGGGGCTCATGTGCTACCTGTGATAACATGGATGCACATAATGACGGGTGACCTTGGCGATACTGAAGGTAACTGGATGCCTAATGGCATGCGACTAATAGCACAGGTCGTGGGAGCCGGTTTAGCCATAGCACTGTTGTCAGAAATGGGTGCCTTAGACTCCCCATGGGAGACTATTCAGCCCGGATTCGAAGCTCCTGATGCTTGGGGTGCAATTACGATGATTGCCGCTGGCGCAATCTTCTGGACCATTCACACCAGAGCTGAATCGGCCTGGGTAAGTGGGTTTGCCGTAATGGCACTAGCAGGGATGATGGGGATGTCCTATGATTGGAGCATGGCAGTGGGAGTTGATGCTGATGGAGTTGCAATAATGGCTTCAGGATCCTCGACAACAACTGGAGCTGGCGAGATGGCATCGTCTGTATTTAGTCAAGGTCATGAGATAGCTCAGATCGCTCAGGCTTGGATAGTTGATGGCCTTATGTGCGGCATTGGAGCACTAGTTGCTGTCAAGATCGATGAAGCGGTCAATTAGATCTGTAAACCGTTACAGAACTTTCGTAAGGCGGGCTGGGGGGATTTCCTCCCAGTCTGCCGATTTTAAATATTCAATAATTATCACTTGACTAGGGGCAGTCTGCTCGTTATTGAGTCGATATCGCTTCTAATTCCCGGGCCTATTCCTACTACCGTAATTGTTCCAGGTGGAATCTCTGTGTGTCCTGCGTCCTTTATTATAGAACAAATTATTCCGCTCTCCGCGGCTTCTCCATAAATTCTCTTGAGGGCCTCCAGATGAGGTGCGGCCACTACAATTTTCCTTGCCCCGTCGCTGAGGTATCTCTTCAGGAGTTTTGCATCATTGGAGCTTGCCTTGAGCACACACTCAGAGACTGCATGTCCACATTGTGCTGCCATCTTTCCCTTGGAAAGATTCAGATCAGCCCTAGTCACTATGACCATTGTAAGCTCAGGAGACGGTTTTGACAGGTTCCACCACCGCCCTACTCTGAGGAGAATTTCTGGTCATTATCTCTGAAAGTGGCCCAGAAAGCCATGCTGCAAACACTAGATTTCCCGTGGCGTGAACCAAGTCGAATGGAAGACCCACCATTAGATACACTGGGAAGCTCTCCAGGGGTATGGAGTGAAGGGCGCTGATCGAGACCACCCAGTCGAATGCAAAGCCTGCAACAAAGGCTACAGCACCCACACGTCTGATTGATATTGCAGTTCCGTTAAGGAACATGCCTGAAAGCAAGGAGCCGGTTATTCCAACCAAGGACCAAGCTAATGCCTGATAAAGCGTCCATATTCCGTGACCCAGCACCAGATTGGAAGATATTGCAACGACTGATGCGAAGGCTACTGACCTTGATGCGCCGTAGTGAATTCCAACCAGAAGGACTACGACAGTGACGGGCTGGATGTTGGGAAGAGGGTCTAGAAGAATTCTGCCAGATGTAGCAAATAGGGCTAGGAGGGCCAGCATTGCGAGATCGTTTCCAGGCCTGAGAGACTTCCCAGCAATCCACATAGGCCAGGCAACGATACACAATAATGAGAGGTTTAGGAAGAGTGCTTCAATCGGTGAAAGTACCACTGCGTGCGCGTCTATCATCGTACCACTCTTACCTCGATAGAAGGCTGGGTATATTCATAATTATGCCTCTTTGTCATTCACCATGTTGCTATATCCCACGAGATAACGTCGCCTTGGGACATGGTAAGATCCCCAATTCCAACCATAGAATATTCTCCATTGTGACTCAAACTCCAGTAGGCACCATTGAAATCTCCCTGGACCTCGTTCACGTTTAGCCCTCCTATGGTGTGTACGAACGGCCCCCAATTAGGATCCATTGTGTATCCGACAGACAGTAGACCTCCTGCGACTCTTGTTGCGTCCATCATGAAATCCATCCCATGTTCATATCCCTCGAACCCCCCAACGCATGCCCCAGTTGAATTGAGCGCGTCGTTAACTCCGATTGTTTCACCGTCGGGATCAATCATGGTCACGCCGGTTGAGAACTCGGGATGAGGATTGCTTTCAGGAAAGAAAATACAGATTACTTGCCTATCTTCCCACTCGGTTGGTAGGCCATCGTGGGACGATTCGCTGTCACTAACAAATTTAGCCGCCTCATCGTTAACTGAGTCTTGAAGAAACGGAAGTGAGGCAACTACTATCACAAGTAAAATAATCGAGGCTGGTTTAATGATGTCAGACATGGATTATTAGCCATTGGAAGCTGGTAATTTAACTATGCTGTTAAAATCGCACATTCCATGTATTAATTTCTATCGTCCTACCATTTCTGAAATCTTTTCACGTAGAATTTTACTCACCATCTTGCCATCTGCTGAGCCTCCGAGTTTTGCCATGACGACTCCCATTAGGGGGCCCATGGAGGACATTCCCTTTTCATTCACAAGTTCAGATTTCTCTTCTAGGGTCTCTTCTACGGCCTTCTCAACTTCATTGCTATCAGCAGGGACGAATCCTCTGAGGGAGGCCTCAGAGGTCATCCATTCTATCATATCTGATGGATTGGCTAATTCCGATGATTTGACGAGTAAATCGATTCCATCCTTAGTAATCACTCCCTCTTCCCTCAAGTGTACCGCTACAGAAAGAGCAGGAATATTGGATATGCCTGACTCCAGCAGAGCACTCGCCCACGCCTTGGCAGGAAGTGATAATTCTCCCTCTATCCCATCGAACAGAATATCATCCATCTCAGCATTGAGGATGGCCTCAGCTTGATTGGAGG
Source organism: Candidatus Poseidoniales archaeon (assembly GCA_028283505.1). GTDB lineage: Archaea > Thermoplasmatota > Poseidoniia > Poseidoniales > Thalassarchaeaceae > MGIIb-O5. Next base: position 64,976 of record JAPOFX010000004.1, on the reverse strand, counting down.
ATATATCCAATGCACTAAGCCTCTTCATCCTCTCCGCAGATGATAGGGGAAGGTTAGCACAGATTTCTTCCCACCTTTCGGTGGTAATCTCTTGAATTGGTATGTCCGTTTCTGGATACATTCTCGCTCCGCCAGGAAGAGGCCTGAGGGCACTAGTGGTACCGTCATCGGGCTGTCCCTTTCTAATTACGACATTCCTCACTTCCCTAGGAATTCTATGGTATGCCTGCCTTGATCTGTGGATAACGGCCTCCATCGCGAGTTTTGCCTGCCAATGCGGCGCCAGGCAAAAAGCAAAGGCGTCGCCTTCGGAAATTTTCAAGAATTTCCTAATTGCATTAGTTTCATTTTCTGATATACCGTAAGCTGGTAACTCATCGGAGTGGAAGATTCCTGCTACTCCAGCCAATTTTGCCGCACTGGCAAGTTCTCTGCCTAGTCTTGGTAGTTGGGAGTCCTCAGAGTCGAGTTTCTTTGTCCCGAGCTTTCCCGAAAATCCAGGTAGCCTGACGGCTAGGGCGGAAGATCCATTGGAAATTGCATCCTTGACGATTGTAGATTCACAGGCAGAAAGAGGTTCCGAGATATCATGGATTTCCATTGGCAATCTGGATCTTGCGGCTAAAGCCACCCTATTCTCAACGGTCACCTCTGTATCTTTTCTGTCAGGAGGGAGGAGTGGGAGTTTTGCCTGTTCCCTGAGGAGGTTTGCCATTCGGTACATGTGCAACTGCCTTGCCATCTCAACTTGGATTATCTTGGGTATCCAATCAAGATCTTGGCATCCCTTGATCTCGACCCTGTCCCCGCAAGCGATGCTGACATTCAGATCCTGCCTTATAGAGCCAAGACCTCTTCTGACCATCCTAGTATCTCTGAGAAGCGAGCCTAGGGCAAGAGCGGACTGCTTGGCATGTTCGGGGCTAGTTATATCTGGTTCCGTAGCAATCTCGACCAGGGGGAGCCCTAATCTGTCTAATGTGTAAGTAACGATTTCTCCCTCTGATGTAGATTTGGACTGCAGTTTTCTAGCTGAGTCCTCTTCGAGGCATATTACCGAGATTCCAACATCTCCCCCTTCAGTTCTCAGATTTCCATTTGTAGATACCAGCGTTGTTCTCTGGAAACCACTGGTGTTTGACCCATCCACAACTGTCTTTCTCATGGGCTGGAGAGAGGGAGCTGGCTTCGCTTCTAGCATCGCTGAAATCATTAACACAACGTCTACGGCCTCTGAATCATGGGGTAAAGGTGGAGCCTCGTCCAACTCAATGAGTCCAGCGTTTGGGGTCTGGACATAAACGAATGTCCTATTTCTTCTCTGTTCGAATCTTGCTGCGACGTCAATTTCGCCGCTCTCTCCTTGGGATGCCCTTAGTCTTCTCTCCGAAAGCCTCCATTGTTCTGGAATGTCTTCAATTCCAAACTCATAGAGTTGGCTCGGCATTCGAGAATGTAACTTGCCAGTGGCAAGTTGCTGGTGGATCTCCAATCCGCACATGAAACCAAGAGCATCAGCATCTAGTGATGAGGGTCTAGAGACGTCCCCCATGGGCTCCATGTGAATAACGGGCGGGCTCTCTTTCATAGGGTCAACGGGCAAATCGGTATGTTCCACCTCGTGGAGTGTAGATTTCTCCATTAATACTCATAGAAGATATAACATCATCAACCTGTGACTCGACTAATCCAAAGTCTCTAGCACGATTGTATATCAGAGTGATTTCTGCTTCCCCTCCTCTCTCCTCACAAATCCCCCTGATAATCTTTCGAATGCTTTGGTTGATATTTCTCTTGGATGCTGAAATGCCAGATTGGAGCTCTGACTCGTCTTCGATCCTGGAGTCGTCCCTCCAATGTTTGTAGACAGCGAGTGCCACATTGGCATCAGTTTCATCAGCTACGTGCTTTAGGTGCATCCTTGCGTGTGCCTCAGTAAGTCTGATTAGAGCCTCAATTGCTCTTGCTGTGATAGGGATAACCCTGTCCTTTTCACCTTCATTCTCGAATGCTCCGGCCGAACGATCTTGTTTGGCAGTGTCATTTCTCACATTTACGTAGTATTCCTCTATTGCGAGCTTCGCCTTCTCGTTTAGATTGGGAAAATAATTCCTCTTAGCGAAAGCGACGTATTTTCTCAGGAACTCCATTGTAAGATGCCTTTTCCCATCTACGCCAAGAGAGAATATAGAGTCCTCTTTTTCTTGCTCACTTTCAAAATCGATATCCAGTGAGCTGTTTTCGTTGACTGATGAGGTCCTGATATCCAGAATATGGCGAGCTATCTTGGTATCAGTATTGGTCTCAGTTTCATCCCTAATTAGCCATAATAAATCAAATCTTGAGGCTAGGGGATAAGGTAGACCGGTCTCCTCGAATGACGTCATGATGCTGGAGTTTTCATTTCTATTCGTGAATCGTCCACCTTTCGGATTCGCCGCTGCTAGTATTGCGCATCTCGCTGGAAGCGTCGCTGTTATTCCTCCCTTTGCTACGTAAATCCTCTGTTGTTCCATAGCAGGGTGCATGCTTCCTTTGTCCTCGTTGGATATCTTGTCGAACTCGTCAATTGCCGCAAGGCCTCTGTCTGAAAGGGGGAGTACCCCCGCCTCTAGGGCAAATCTACCATCTCCAAATGTATCCCTAATCGCTGCTGCCGTCAATCCTGCACCTGTTGTACCGCCACCGGTTGCGAATTTACCCCTTGGTGAAATGTTTGACATGTAGCTCAACAACTGTGATTTTGCAACCCCTGGATCACCCATCAGCAATATGTGGATATCCCCTCTGAGATAGTTGTCATCGGAAGTCTTCCTTCTGACCCCTCCGAATAACTGGAGTGCGAGTGATCTTTTGATTAGCCTGAGTTTGTCGTTAGCAAATATAGATGGAGCTATCGAGTTTCCCATTAATTGCAACAGGTTATCCGTATCAGCGACATCCTCAATCTGAGTTCTTTCCTCGTCACTAATTTTGATTTCGGTGAAGGGTACACTCTCGTGGGTAGAGCTCACCATGTGATAGATTATATCGAACATAGGGGTTTTCTTATTCTTCTTTATCTCTGATCTGACAACTGGAATTACGTTCGCTGTTATCCTTTGTCCCGGGAGATGCTTGTTCACTAAATCTCCCTCCAGGAGTACTTGTGCCCTTGATGGCTGGGCCCCACTAGGGACATTCTCCGGAAGCTCCTGGATTTCCAGCCACTGGTTGTTAATCATCCTAGATATATTCATCACAAGGTTGAATCTAGTTGAGTCGGTTCCTCTGATTGAGGCCCCGCATCCTGTATCTGGAGGGCACCTTATTGGCTCAACCAGTTCGCTTTCGTTGGTTTGATCAATTTGCTGAGTCTCCCCACAATTCTCGCATTGGAAAACTGCGAGATGAATCCTTGGCTTGAGCTGGGACATCTTGGTTACAATGACATCCAGGCTTCTCAGCTTGTCGATGTCCCTGGATCCGATTTCCCTCAAAGGTCGCATTGTGTCCTTTGGGAGGTCTGAAAGTCGAATCATAGCATCTAGGTCGACACCCCTATCTCTGCATATTTCACTCAAGGTTTTATGGCCACTGGAAATGATCAATCTTGGGCTAATTAGTATGTCTTCAGCAAACTCTGGATCGAACCCTGTTAGCTCATGAAATGATACGTCAATGACAGGGCTAGCGGTTTGTCCGGAAAGTAATAGGGTTATCTCTTGCTCCTTGGCCTCAGAGAGGAAAGTCTTCCACCTAGCTCCAGAATCATGAGTTGCCATTGCCATGTTGTAACCGCCGGGCGTTCGATACGGAAAGTCACGGTCTATAACCCAACTGGATGGAGGTTAGGACCCCTGCCTTTCCAGTGGAGCTTTTTCTTTTGTTCAGAAGTCTTAGATCGATCATCCTTCTTCCACTGGAATAGTTATTATTTTTCGCCAATATGTAAAATTCCTTAGAGAGGTTGAAATCAATGGTTGGGGTTCGAGAGTCATGGAACACACGCGTTCCGGTAGCGACATATTGGTAAGATTGGACCCCGGAGAAGAGATTCATTCATCGTTGAAGAAACTAGCAGATGATTTGGGGTTTGACGCAGCGGCCATTACTAGTGGCATCGGGAGGACTCGTCAGAATCAGTATGGCTACATGAATTCCGAAGGAGTCTACAAAAGAAGGCCTCTGGACCCCCCCTCTGAATTAGTTAGTCTATCGGGAAATATTGCACGGACCGAGAGCGGGGAGGCATTCACCCACATACACTGCTGTTGGTCTGATGATGACAACGGTGTTCACGCTGGCCATATGTTCGAGTCAACAGTTCATGTCGTAGCTGAGATACACATCAGAGTAATGGACCATGCTACGATGACAAGGTGCCCTCTTGCCGAGCTTGAGCTGTTGGGGTTGAGTTTTGAATAGGCCGGGGGCTAATTGCATGAGAGTTCTATTCGCACATGGTTTTGAGGGTGGCCCTGGAGGCTCCAAGCCGACATACATGAGGGAGGTTCTTGGTTGGGATGTGACCTCTCCAGTGATGTCAGATCTGGGTTGGACCATAAGGAATCAGACGGAGGTCCTTTTGAGGCACATTGATGAATACCAGTACGATCTTGTGATTGGGTCATCCATGGGAGGATTGGCGGCAGCAAATGCTTCGAGCTTGAGGGAGAAATCAGACTTCAAATTACTACTAATCGCTCCTGCATTTGGGCTATCTGACAGTTGGGAGAACCTAAGAGACGAGGAATTGGATAGTTGGGAGAGAATGGGAGTGAGAAGATACAGAGGGTTTGACTTAGAAATCGATCTGGGATGGGACTTTATGGAGGATGCTAGGGAGATGTCATGGCCCACAATTAGACATCAGACTACGATAATTCATGGTTCAAAGGATGACATTGTGCCATTGGAAGTATCGCAAACGGTTTCAGAGGATTCTGAGTTAGTTGATCTAATCGTAATCGATGATGGCCATAGAATGAAGAGGTCTCTTTCGTACCTTTCCGATGTAGCATCCTCACTAGTGTCCAGTTGAGCCTAGGAAGTATTCGCCTATCTCGGGGTCAGATAGTATTTTGTCCGCATCTCCGGTGTGTACAATCTTTCCATTGGATACGATGTACCCCCTGTCCGATCTGGCTAGGGATAGCCGAGCATTCTGCTCGACTATTAGAACTGTAATCCCTTGATCCCTAAGAGAATCTATCCTTTCGATAATCTGCTGTTGGTACAACGGAGATAGGGCCGCTGTGGGCTCATCCAAAAGTAAGAATTTGGGGTCTGATATCAATGCCCTTGAAATTGCTAGCATCTGTCTTTCTCCTCCCGAGAGCGAGGCGGCTAGGTCGTGGACCCTGTCTTTGAGATCAGGAAACATGCCCAATGCACTCTCTATCCTCTCCGCTAGAGTAATGCTTGGGAGGCTGTTACCACCCATCTGGAGGTTCTCCAATACTGAGAGAGAAGGGAATACGTTGTCTACCTGTGGAACATATGCTATGCCCTGATTGACAAGCTGATCTGTCCTCCATCCAGAAACATCATTCCCTCTGTATGATACCTCTCCAGAATAGTATGTGGCGATCCCGAAAATTGTCTTAATCAGGGTTGATTTTCCACACCCATTTGGCCCGATTATTGTGACGAACTCTCCCTCATCTACGTACATATCGATTCCATACAGAATCTGTACCGAACCGTAGCCCCCCTCCAGACCTTTGATATCCAATACTCTACTCATATTTACTCACTCTCCGGTGGAGTTGCCGCAGTCCCAAGATACGCCTCGATAACATCCTTATTCGCCCTAACCTCATCGGGAGTTCCTTGCATTAGAACCTCGCCCTCGTTCATGACGACTATTCTGTCGACTCCTTGTCGTAGAATGAAATCCATGTTATGTTCAATGATCAGGATTGAAATTCCTGTTTCGTCAACTATCCTTCTAAGGTTATTGAATATCTTCATTGCCAAAGGTCCAGCTACGCCAGCAACAGGCTCGTCAAGAAGTAGAAGCTTTGGACTTCCCATCATCGATCTCCCTATATCGACGAGCTTTGACTGCCCACCAGATAGCTCACTAGCAAGATTGTGGGCCATGTGTGGGACTTCTAGTTGGTCCAATGCCTCATAGGCCATGAGTAATCTTTCTTTCTCAGACTCATTTTTCGTAGTGAAAAGGGATTTTATGAATTCGAAGGGGGATGACCCGAATTGATTCCTTGGTGGGACCATAAGATTCTCTATTACAGTCATCTCTCTCCACAGGTTTGTATGCTGGAAAGTCCTAGTCATGCCTTTATTCTGTATTTGATCTGGCCTAAGGTTTGAGATATCCTCCCCGAACATCTCTATTTTTCCTGAAGTCTGCTGTAGTAATCCGCTAATGCAATTGAAAGTTGTGGATTTACCGCAACCATTAGGGCCAATTAGGCCCACAAACTCTCCTTCCCCAACCTCGAATGAAACGTCTTTAACGGCTACAAGCCCACCGAACTCCTTCCGAAGGCTGTTCACCTTCAAGACTGATTTACTCATGGGGTTGACCTCCTAATGGTCGAGTCGGCCTCGATGGTACTTCGGGGAGGAGTCCCTTGGAGTTGAACTTGAGAGAGAACAGCATCAGACAACCAATCAACATCAGTTTGATGTATACCATATCTGCATTAATCACCCCGCCGAAGAATGACTCGTCGATAGAGCGTTGGTCTAGCAGTATTGTTGCAAAGAAGAAGATTGATGCTCCCGATGCTCCGATATCGAGAAGCCTGGATGATCTGGTTACCATCCCAAATAGTGCCAAAGTCAGGAATATTGTGAATACGTCCCACTGATTTGTCAATATCCATTCGAATAGAGTGTCTATTCGGTCCGCTGTAGTGTGCAGAGGTAGATCTGATGATCCCTGAGCCGCCACGAGCACGTTGAATACAAATTCCATTAGGACGATAATGAATGCACCGATTACCATGCCCCTGTTATTTGAGGTTCCACCAATGATGAATGCGGCCCAAACAAGGAATGTTGACCTTGCGGGAGACATGAAGCTGGCATCGAATCCTGTCAGCTTCCATGCCCATAGAGCACCTGCTAACGCGGCAATTGCTGCACCCAGAGCTAGACTGGCAGCCTTGTAGGTCAGAATGTCATGACCATGGTGTTGAGCCACGTCCTCATCTTCCCTTATTGCCTTTAGGATCCTTCCCCACGGGGAGGCCAGAAGTCTGGAAAGAATGAGCCACACTACAGCCACAGAAAGCACAGAAATAATCATCAGCATCAGCAAGTATGGCGCTGGTTCGCCAAGGTTGAGTATCTCTCCGATCTGATAAGCAGGGGTACTATCTAGTAATAGATCGTCCCTACATGCATCCGGACTGGCCCACTGAGTGTCTGGTCCAGATTTCTCAGAGCCACAGAACCACCAATCCTCCATCGGAAGTGGATATCCAGAGATTCCTATTGCCGAAGCGACAGGTCCTGCTCTCAAAAGTGGCTCTCCCGCCAGTAGGACCCTGACAATCTCCCCAAGCGAAATTGTAACTATGGCGAAGTAGTCTGTTCTGAGACGCGCAGTTGGATAGGCGAGTAGCCAGCCAAAAACAGCGGCTAATGCCATCCCAACAAGTGTAGCTTCCAGAATGCCCCAATCATATCCATGTACTCTCTCCGGTGCCGTTAGAATGGACACAGTTATCGCACCTACAGCGACAAAGAAGATAACTCCAAAATTTACCATCCCAGTATATCCAGTGTGTAGGTTTAGTGAGAAGGACATCAGAATGAATATTGAAAGTGTGAGGAGGACATTTGATACCTGGAGTGTTTTCTTGAATGCAAATGTGTCTGATTCTGCAATGGGAAGCCACGCGAGGAATAAAATTAGGACCAGTAGGAGGCCGTAGAATAGCATATTTGAACCAAGATGGCTTTGTCTGCCGTACAGTTGCAAATCTTTTTTGCTGTTTTTAGGTACTTTCAGTTTGTCCATCAGCCAGCCCAGCAGTTCGCTCATTCGATTCGATATGTTGAGTTTGTTTCCATATCTCGATAGTAAATTCTGTAACTTATGTTTCTGGGATCGCACCATTGTCTCGTGATATCTGTCAAGTTTAGACCATCTCTGACCAATAGATTCGAATGGGACACAGACAGCTTGTAAACCCGCCTTCAGGGCCAGAGAAAGGCTTGATTGTGAGTTCTTTTCCTCATTCCCGGAGGCCATCTTAATCCCCTCATAAATCGAATATCCCCAGAGACAGGCTATTGCCAATGGCCAAATCAAATCTCCAGTGTCAACTATGAAGTTTACAATGTCAACTTCCATTTTCATCTGACTTAGCCATGATTCCTGCATATCTGACACAGCTCCCGGAATCCACTGCTCGGCTTCGAAAGGAGTTAGGTCGCTGGGGGCCCTGGTCTGTTCCAAAAGATGCTCTTGAGTTAGGGGGGAGTCGGACAGGAGTATCTCCCCGTCATTCCTTCCTGTCAGTAGATAGAGGTTGGATTCAGCAAACTCATTGTTCAGACACGCGTCCGAACATGCCCCGTCTGCGAAGGAGTTCCTGCCCACGAAGTCGCTAAACCTGTGATAAACATAGGAGGCAACTGCTATCGCGGTGAAAGCTTGTGCTTTGTGAGGCCTGCCTCTCCACCAGTGATGGAGACCAAAAATTCCAGTGGGGAGGAAAGCCAGTCCGGTCGCGATTTTGTCATCCCTGACGGATGCTTCCCTCTTTTTTCTGAGCCTGTCAATTTTCCACTTCTCATAGGCATCTCCGATTCCCTCTGGCATGATCATTAGAATGGCAACGAGGAAGATGTAGGGCATTACCCCGTCTAAAGCGGAGTAATTTGACCTGCCCAGCGGCAACCCTACTCCTATTAGTACTGGTGAGGACAATGCCCTTACGAATCCAACTATGATTGATCCAACGATGGCGCCTGGTATAGAACCGATTGTCCCAAGCACGATTATAGCGAAGGAGGGAAGTAATAGTGTAAATGCGGTTTCAGGACTGAACCTGAGAGTCATGGCGAAAATGGCGCCACCCATTCCTGAGATTCCGGCCGAAAGGAATGCGCTGGACAGGTGGACTCTCTCAACGTTGATGCCACTACTAGCCGCGAGTTCGGGGTTGTCTGCAACAGCTCTCATTCTTCTGCCAAGTCTTGTCTTGTTGAGAAGAAGCAACAGAATAAACACGGCAGAGAATATGACGAAGGGAACTGCTCCCTTGTAGTATGCGTAATTGGTGGTAGCTTGGGTAACGCAGTCTGCTGTGGTGTCGTATAGCTCGTAAGCTGGTTTGGATGCCTCATTTACGATTCTAGACAGGATGGGCTCTCCGGATTCGTCTATGCCGGTTTCCTCGCATGTCCATGAAGTGTACGTTCTTCCATCCTCCAAAGTCCTATCGCCCAGATTGAGTCTGAGTTTGGTTGTTGGTATCTCCCATCTCAAGCTAGGCATTCTCCAATCTCCCTCGGGCTCAAACATATTTCTCGATGATCCGAATCTCAGGTAGGTTAGAGCTCGTAGAATAAGAGCAACACCCAGTGATGCAATCATCATTACTTGTGGGGTAGCTTTGTTCTTTCGGAATCCTCTGTATACCAGCCTATCGATTATAATACCAGCTAGACCAGTAAGTATGAACGCCAAAACTAGCGTGAATATAAGTACGGACCAAGTAAGAACTCCGTCCTTCGTAGTGCTTAAACTCGACATAGGAAAGAAATGGTCAGTCCATATCATTATCATTGAGAGGTACATTCCAATCATGAATAATTCAGATTGGGCGAAGTTTCCATACCTCTGTACCTTGTAGGTCAGTGTCAGCCCGATGGCTATGGCCAGGTATGTAGATGACCACGTCAATGTTCCAGTGATTATTGAAACCGTATCAAGAGTGAAGGAAGCTCCAGTATCCAGCCCCCGAAGTAGGATGTCCAATGTAACAAATGTGACAATGATCATGAAGACAGGGGACAGTATCAATCCTACGGTTCTGACCTTGCTGCTTGGAACATCGTCGAATAGCACTTTCACAAGTATGAAGCCAGCAGTAATCGACTCAACAATCTGTAGGAGCCAAACTAAGTCATCTGGAAGGCCACCTCCAACGAGGATATCTAGGAGATTCAGAACACCTAACCTGTTTGATGTACCTAGAAGGTTTGAGTCGATGAATAGAAGTATGGCGAAAATTGTTCTCTGTATCCCTCTTGGAAGGCTTGAGAACTTTTCACGAGCTTCATGCAGCATTTACTACACGTACCTTTACCATTTGAAATCGGAGTGTTGGGGCAGTGTGGCGGGACAAGCCCGCCACACTGCTTTACGTTACCAATCAAACGATTCCGTTGACTGGGTCCCAGTTTCTAGCACAGTCGTATGAGACTGTGTCAGTGGTTGCATCGTGAGAGAACTCACCGACGCAGAAGCCGGCTGCAGGAACATCACCATTCGACAAGAATGTGATTGCTCCGCTAGCCCCTTCCAGACCATTGCCGGTCCCCATTATTGCCATATCCTTGGTAATACCTGGGGTTGCTAGAGCCGTGAAGGCAGCGAATGCTGTGATGTAAACAGCATCGAATGCCTCAGCGGTGTAGATGCCGCCGGCGCAAGCAGGGTTAGCAGCACACTGTGCAGCGAAGACCATGCCCACTGTCGACATTGCGCCACCAGCTGATGGCTTTGTGGCGATAACGCCGTCCACTAGGGACTTGTCGGCCATGTCGGCTGCTAGTCCTTCCTCTGCAATTCCGTCTGCACCGTAGATAGCGCCTGTGAATCCTTGCAGTGCCATCTCCTCAATCAGAGCTGCTCCATCTGCTGCATAGGACACGAGCATGGCTGAGGTACATCCCTCGCTAACCACTGTGCTCACAATGGAAGTGAAGTCAGTAGCTGTCTCCTCGTATCCGATCTGTGTGCAAATGTTGGCTGCGTCCATGCTACCGACGAATGCGTCAGCGAGTCCAGATCCGTATGCGTTCGTCATGTGGATAACTGCGACATTGTCCTGCATGTCTGCTGTCATAACTTCAGCCACAACCGAACCCTGGAACGCATCGCTTGGAACGACACGGTAGAAGGATGGGTACGCTGTTGCATCGGAGAGCGCTGGGCTCGTGCTTGCGTAGGACACCTGCGGGATTCCAGCGGCGGAAAGTACCGCGTTGGCTGCCATGGAAGCTCCGGAGCAAGCTGCTCCGACTACTCCCCAAACGCCTGCATCAACAAGGGTCTGAGCTGCGGATGCAGCCATCGTACCATCACAACCTGAGTCTGCGTAGACTATCTCGAACTGAACTCCCTGACTGTATGCCAGTGTGTTGGCGAGACCTAGCGTGATCTGCGAAGCAGCCACGAATCCGTCTGCGTAAACTGCAATTGGGCCAGTAGCGTCATTCAAGAATCCGATCTTGATTGTAGCTCCGGTCCAAGGTGCGTCAACGACTCCGTCGCCTCCAGCTTCCCACATCCTATCACAGTTGAAGTACTCTCCAAATGTTGGGACGTGGTGGAAGGTACAAACATCATATCCGGATCCTCCAACGTCACCGTTGTCTAGGAACGTGTGAGTGCCGCTGTCTCCAGCGTAATCAACACCTACCATTGGCACATGCATGCCCATGTTAGCTCCGTCCTCCATCATTGCTGCGTGACCGATCATCATTACTGCGTCGTATGCTTCGGAGGTGAAGATTCCAGTCTGGCAGACTGAGTCAGCTGCACAAGCTGCTGCGAAAACACCTGCACCTGCTGCAGCGGCTCTTGGCCTTGTGACCTCGATTCCGTTTGCTACAGCTGGGTAGGTGTATTCCTCAAGTGCTGCCGAGCCAGCCATTCCATCAGCGCTGAAAATTGGTATGGTAGCGCCCATGGCTGCCATGGTCTCGACGATCATTGCACCATCAGAGGCATAAGAGCCGAGGAAGACTGAGTCGCATCCTGCATCCATTACCGCCTGAACAGCGCCCTGGAAGTCGGTTGTTGTCTCCTCGTATCCTGCCTGTAAGCAAACAGCGTCCTCACCTAGATTGAGTGCGACAGAGTCAGCTAGACCTGCTCCGTAGCTGTTTGTCATGTGAACGACAGCGGTGTTTGAAACGCCGCTTGCTGCAATCATGTCAGCTGCTGCTTGGCCCTGTAGTGCGTCGCTTGGTACAATCCTGTAGAAGTGAGGGTAGGCGGTTGCGTCGCTGAGGGCTGGAGATGTGCTAGCGTATGAGATCATTGGGATTCCTGCTGCTGAAAGAATAGCGTTAGCACCTATTGAGGCACCGGAGCATGCTGCACCGGCTACTGCTACAACACCAGCATCCACTAGGGACTGGGCTGCTGTACCAGCCATTGTACCGTCACATCCCGAGTCTGCCTCAATAATCTCGAAGACATAGTTGTCTCCCATTGCGTTTAGGTCATCCATTGCGGCTCCCCATGCGAAGGTGAACGGTGCCGCGAACTGAGCGATTGGCCCCGTTGCATCATTCAGGAAACCTAGCTTTATTGTGACAGCTGGGTCTTCTGGGGCAACGAACATTGGGTTCTCTGTTCCCATGTAGTGGGCTGCGATTTCGTCTGCCACGGCGTGAGCTATGTCAGCGTCAAAGCCTACAACAACACCAGACTCATCGTAACTCTCGAATGGAGGGTAGAACGGGTCTGTGCAAAGCCTCAGGCTTCCAGACTCAAGAACTGCTGTAAGGTCGCTTCCCTCAGATGGTACTGGGTAGGAAGTGGCAGTATCCATTGTGGTGTCATCGGCTAGAGTTACAGCTCCATCGAAGTGAGCTCCATAAATCAGGTCGTATTCACCAGAGTCGACCATTGCTCCAATAGCCATGTTGAGCGCGCCCAATAGCTCCCCAGAGGAATCTCCTTGGACAGCTATACCGAAGTTCTCATCGGAGAAGGTAACCATCAGGGTTCCCTCTAGCGACAGAACAGGCGCGTCGCCCATTGCGTAGTGTACGTCGCCGTTGTTCAAAGCGGCAATTACCGAAGGGAAGTCGTCATACGCACTGATCGTAGCTGCACCTAGGTTATCCTGGGCATACAAATCCGAGGTGGTCCCGGACTGTACACCAATTGTGGTGCCCTCTGCGTTCAGGTCTGCGACATTACTGATGGAAGCGGCGCCAGATCCGCCGATCACACCCTGGCTACTTGTGTAGTAGGCCCTGGTGAAGTCGACAGCTTGCTCTCGCTCGTCAGTCTTCGTCATCGCCGATATGATGGCGTCGCACATATCGCCGGCATTCAGGTTGGGGATTATGGGGTCCCAAGCGGACTCCACGAAGTCGACACTAACGTCACTGGCCATCGAAATGGACCAGTCGGGTGTGTCATCTTCGTCGTCCCCACCAAGGCATCCGGCGAAAGCTGCCGCCAGCATGCTCATGGTAAGCATCATTGCAATCATCTTGTTGTTCTTCATAGAAACTCACGTTCCAGTGCCTCCACGACGCAGTATATATGTTATAGAGATTCTCAAAAAAAAGTCAAAAAAACGCGTTTTTTAGGAAAACGGCTCTTAATCTTATTTTTTATTTGCAAGGATTGAGTGATTGCAATGTGACCAAGAAAATCATGAACTGGGGAGCTGTGGCAGGGTTGTGAGTGCAAGGCCCATGGACTATGCAAGTAGTGGGGTAGATATCGATCTGGAAGGCGAAGCAGTTGGGGCGCTAGTGGGAGCATTGAGTCTCTCGACTAGGCCAAAAGGGAGCATAGGTGCTCCTGTCGATCTTCCTGGAGGTTTCGGTGGCTTGGTTGAGTTCGGAGACAAGTACCTGGCTTTGGCAACCGACGGTGTTGGTAGTAAGTTGACTGTTGCCAACCAGGTTGGCCATTGGGCGGGTGTTGGTATAGATTGTATGGCGATGAACGTCAATGATTTACTATGCGTGGGGGCAGAGCCGATTGCTTTCGTGGATTACATAGCCGTTCCAAGGCCCGATCCAGAGGTTCACGCTGCTATCGGAAGAAGTCTAAGTGAGGCGTGTCGAAGAGCGAAGGTGACTCTGGCAGGGGGAGAGACTGCGAGTTTGCCTGGTATCGTGAATGAGCTTGACCTGTCGGGTACTGCCCTCGGGTGGCTTGATAGGGGTTCGGAAATCACAGGTGCAAATCTTCAGGAGGGAGATGTTTTGATCGGATTACCATCTTCTGGAGTTCATTCCAACGGCTTTTCCCTGGTTCGCAGTGTTGTAGATCACTGTGAAGCCTCATGGCATGATATCGCTCCTTTCAGTGTTGAGGAGGGGAGGGTCGAGAGATTCACGCAAGGGGATTTGACCCTCGGGGAGGTGTTCTTGAATCCTACGCGAATCTATTGTGACCCAGTAGTTGATTTGATTCAGAGGGGGCCATGTGATGCTTCGCACATTCATGCGATATGTCATGTCACAGGTGGTGGGCTATCCAATCTGTTACGGTTGCATGATTCTCTTGGTTGGCACATTGATTCTCCTCTCCCTGTTTTGGAGGAGTTCTCATGGATTCAGGAGATGGGTTCGATAGAAATCAGTGAAATGTACCGTACATTCAACATGGGAATGGGAATGGTCATTGCAGTTTCCGAGGAAGTCTCTGGATTGGTTTTGGATTGGGTTTCTGCCAGAGTCCCTGGTTCGGCTATTGTCGGTAAAGTTACAGATAATGGCAGGGTTGTAACTCATTTGGATCCGGCTGTAAGATTCGATACCTACTGATTAGCAGTCAATACCTTGTGTTATGGGTACCTCCGACTAGCATGAGGGAGGGGGGATCCGACGGATGGCCGGGTGTCGTTCACAGAGAGGGCCGGACTCTTACTAGGGTATCAATGGCTCCAGATTCAAGTAGGTCTGGGCCTGTATCACGAAGAGGAGGGGGCGTTTTTTTGAATCCTGCAATGTCAGGAAGTAGAACGAGAAGCGTACTTCTATTGGACTACGCTATGGAGAGTGGGATGCTTGGGGAAGGAATTGTGTATGCATTGGATGGTTTAGCGGCATCTGGCATAAGGGCTAGAAGATGGCTAAATGAGCTCCCTTCTGACAAGGCTGAGAGGTTGGATGTGGCAATTTCTGATATGGATGAGGATTCTCTTAGCTGGGCGATGAGGAGCCATGTTGAGTTTCCCCCGGTACATGGGAAGGGTTCCCTAACAAGTTCATTAGGGGACCTTAGGAAGGTAGTTTTGACGCACGGTCGTCACTGGGTGGATATCGATCCTTTCGGTTCTCCTCTTCCGTTTCTAGACGTTTCGCTACAGTCTCTTGCCAGAAGTGGAGTCATCGAAGTTAGCGCTACGGATACCGCCGCTCTGACGGGATCTTCTAGGGGGGCCATGCTTCGTAGATATGGTTCTAGAGTGAGGACAGATGGATTGGCACACGACTCCGCACTGAGGGTAATGATGGGAAATCTTGCCAGGACCGCGGCTAGGCATGATCGTGTCATAGAGCCATTACTTTCCATTTGGGACTCTCATCATCTAAGAGTTTCGTCTAGGGTAGTAAGGAGCAGGAAGGAGGCGACTTTGATTGAGGAGCGCCTCGGGTGGAGAGTGCATTCCCCTACTGAGGGAGAAGTGGAGTGCTCCGTCGAATCCGGATTACATCCGGAGCTTTCAATGGACAGGCTCCCCATGACTTGTTTGTTACCGCTGTCGTTCCCTGTTAGTCGTAGAGACCCACGAATTTCTGGGCCACTCTGGATTGGAAGCTTGGGGGACCGGGGGGCGATGTGTTCAATGACTGAGGAAAAGGCAATGAGGATGTGCGTTGCTGAGTATGAAGAGGGGGACATAGCAGGGTGGTCAAAGAGAGACTTTGAGATGGAGAAGCGTAGAGTTCTAAGGTCTGTCAGAAATATTGAGTCAGAGGGATCTGTGATTGATGCTGCTCACCATATCTTGGTAGATGATCTATCCAGCTGGTTGGGGATTGGGTCTCCTCCCAGTCCCACACTCATGGTCAATGAGCTGAGGGAGCTTGGGCACAGAGCCTCCTTGGCCCACTACGGTAAGCCCTCATTCAGGACAGATGCTAGCTGGGACGATATCGTAGAGATATCATTGGGACATCAACCACCAATGTAGGACATCTCGACTCTGTCTGCATTGGATGATCTCTGGCTACGGATTTCGGAGTATCTGTCTTCTCTTAATTCCCATGTTTGTTTTATGGAGTCAGAAATTTCAGCATCGTCTTTGCCATCCCTCATCAGCGACAGAATATCCAAGCCTCTATTGGAAAATAGACACGTGAATAGCTTACCGTCTGAACTTATCCTAGCTCGTGCACACTCGTTGCAGAATGGCTCAGTTACACTTGATATTATCCCCACCTCTCCTCCATTTGGTAAGCGATAATTCTTGGCCACGTCACTTGGATTATTTGCAGGGATTACACTAAGTTCGCCTATTTCCTCCCTTATCTCCTCGGCGCTAACAACGTCATCCATACTCCATCCATTGGTGTTTCCGACGTCCATGTATTCAATAAATCGGACTGCTATGTCTCTGTTAGAGAATCTTTCTACCAACTGTAGAATCTCCTGCTCATTGGTATTCCTCTTGACTACAGTATTAATTTTGATTGGACCAAGCCCGACAGATTCTGCGGCTTCTATTCCAGCTAAAACAGCAGCAACTGTGTGACCCGAATCGGTTATTGCGGCAAATGTGGATTCATCCAACGCATCCAGGCTTACAGTGACACGATCCAATCCTGCAGCTGATAGGGAGGGGGCATAGCGGGGCAGAAGAACACCATTCGTTGTCATTGCCACCTCTACGTCTCTCAAAGAGAGCATTGAAATTAGTTGATTGATATTCTTACGTAGTAAAGGCTCTCCGCCTGTCAATCGAATCTTCCTTACCCCTAGAGAGATGAAAATTCCAGCTAATCTATCTATCTCCTCAAATGTCATTATGTTCCCTTTGGGCATGAATGGGAAGTCCTTCCCGAAAATCTCCTTGGGCATACAGTACGTGCATCTGAAATTGCATCTGTCAGTTACTGAAATCCTAAGATCACGCAATGGTCTTCCGAAGGAATCCCTCAAATCTGCGGCTGTCACGACACTTCGAGGGGAGTTTCAGTGATAGTGGTACCTGAGCAAGCCTTGAATAATGACCCAGTGCTACGGGTCTTGAAAGATATGCTGAGTTTCAGTCCCAAGGCTAGGGAAATGCTTGATCAATTCGCTGAAGGTGCTGAGGACATTGATGAGGTGTGCCTTCGGGTTGAGATTACCGGAAGGAGTCGCAATGGATTCCAGTACGATTTGCAATTTATCGAGAGAAAGGATTCCAAGGAAGGCGACCATGAAATCGATGTTGACGGAATGCGTGTGTTTATTGATCCGCGAAGTGCAAAGTACATTGATGGGACTACACTTGACTACCAAGAGACTCTAATGGGTGGCGGTTTCAGTTTCGATAATCCTAATCCTCTATGGATGGATGATATATCCAAGGCTGTGGCGGAGATAATAGAAAGTGAGGTCAATCCCGCCGTTGCCTCGCATGGTGGGCACGTGGAGCTAATGGGAGTAGAAGATGGGAAGGCGGTTATTGTATTCGGTGGGGGATGTCAGGGATGTGGGATGGCGGATGTGACCCTCAAGCAAGGCGTTGAGACCATGATTAAGGATAATGTTCCATCAATCTCTGAAGTAATTGACGCTACTGATCACGCCGCTGGTGAGAATCCCTTCTACTAATCAGACCATCATTGGGACATCGTCTTCATCATCTGGACCTGGTGCTGGAAGAGCGGTTGACTGTGCTCTCTCGAAAGCCTCTCTTACTTTCTGCTCTATTTCCTTGGCATCTTCGAGGAGCTCCTGCACTGGTATCTCCATATCCATTAGATCGCTCAATCCGTCAATAGCTATCAGCGCCGCTCTGGCATCCGGATACATCGGGTTGCATTCTGCCAGAAGAGCAGTTATCTCTAGTCCTCTTCTTTCGCCTTCAGCTATCAGATAGCCGGTTATGCCAGAAACAATACCATTCTGAATCCTTTGTATCCCAGCACTATCAAGGGCCTCACGACCTAATGGGTTTGAAGAGACGCCCCAGAGATCGCTATCCTCCTTTATTCCAAGATCATTACTAATCACTCCATCGACTACGTAGAGCTTCTCAAAACCCCCCTTGGTGAACCATTCCAGAACAGTCTCACCGAAATAGGCGTCATTTTCTGGGGGAAACTGAATCTCGGAAGTGAATACTCCCAGTCCATCGCCCTGATAGACTCTGACGGGATGCTTTGGTACTGAATCGTGGATCAACGCTATTGCTGGAAATTTTGGGTGCATTACGGTCCCCATTGGAGACAAATCGAGTGATCTGATGAGATGCGACGATGCTATCACTCCTACCGAACCAACGGTGGAGAATCCGCATACAGCGATACCCCCGAGGGTTGAGGGGTCGGCATCGGTATGCAAAACCAGAGGATAAGCACTGTTGGACTCTCCGGACATAGTAGTCCCTCAGGGTAGATGCATTTCAATATCTCGTTTCAACCATACAAGATCCGCTGTGACCAACTTATGTTAGAGAATAAGAAGAAAAAATAACTTAAAATAATCCCTTGATCAGGGTTTCTCATGGGAGTCCAAGACTCAGGCCCGATGGGACGCATTTTCATCCGGGTTGGATCTGAGGAGATTGATCTTACTGGTAGTGACGACGAGATTATATCAACTCTGGGTAAAATACTCAAGACGGATACCTGGCAATCCTCTCTTTCAAAGATCAGAAAGGCAAGGGACGCAGCAATAGATGCAGCTACCAAATCTGCTTTAGACGCGAAAATACCAGAGAGGGGGTCCTCATTCGGACACCTTCTAGACTCATGCGGTATCGACAAGACGGGGGATGTCATACTTGCATCCATTCACTATCTTAGGTCGGTCGAACGAGAGTCCAACACTCCTCCTAGGGAGATAAGGAGGCTGATATCTCAGACTGGAAGGTGGACGGAGGAAGAGGTAGAGAAGTGGAACCTCTCCTTGTACATCAACAGAATGATCGAAGGAGGGACGACTGGCCGTGGTAATGGCCCGCTCCTGACCTATCCAGCGAACTCTGCTGAGAAGAATAGATTCGTCATTCTGACCGATGCGGGGCTTGATTATCTCGAAGACCTGTCTATCGGTGAGTAACATGTCTGAAGAAACCAAAGACTGGTCATATACCTCTCACATCGGTGAAGACCTCAGAGGTGTGGACCTTTCCGGGGCTGATCTCAGGAGAGCTGTTTTTGATAGGGCTGACCTAGAAGGAGCAGATCTTTCTGGGGCAGATTTGAGGAGAGCGTCCTTCAAGGGAGCAAATCTAATGAAGGCCTCATTCGATAACGCAGACATGCGTGATGCAATTTTTCTGAAGGCGAAAATGAACCTATCCAATTTCCAAGGTACCAAGTTAGATCGAGCGGATCTTCGAGGGATAAGGGGGCGGTATGCTATCTGGAGAAATGCGAACTGGTGGGATGCTCGCATGAATGACGATCTAAGAAAGGTACTGACCAAGAAGTGGCCACGGGAAGATGAGTGACTAGCTGGCCAACATTTTCTCCGTGAGTGCCTCTCTCATCCAATCGGGTACTGGGATCTTTGATCTGATCTTGTCCATCTTTACACAGACTGTGACTTGTTCCGATGACCAGCACAGCACTTTAGACTGATTTCGGAATTCATACTTCCATGTTATCGAGGACGTGCCGATATTTGTTACTGAGATTTCGCAATTGACCGTATCTCCATAACAGAGTGGGTGATGAAACTCTGCTACACTGTGAACCAAGGGGAAGCCAATCCCCTCGTCGCTTAGGATATCGTTGTAGTGCCTGTTGCAGGAATATTCCCATGACTCTTCATAGAATCTATGGGCTAAATCCCAAAATCTTGGATAGTACACTATTTTAGCCATATCCACCATAGGAAAGTCGACTCTTCTGAAGGATGAATAAGCCATGACAAAGGGTATGGTGTTGGGCAAATGTATTTTACCCTGTTCGAATTAGTAACACTGGAGGATTGACATGACTGGACAAATGACAAAAATTGGCTTGGCTGCAAGTGGCATTTCTATCGTAGCATCGATTTACATTTATTTCTCACACAATGGCGGCGATGAAATGCTTGGTATTTTCGTTGGACTTTGGGCACCGACACTGATACTGTACGCACAAGAGTTGGATAAATTAAGTGAGTAAGTGGCGGACCCACCGCGATTCGAACACGGGTTACAAGCTCCGCAAGCTCATGTGATATCCAGGCTACACTATGGGTCCAGCGTATTTTGGACCGGTTACTTGGGTTTAACCCCGACGGTTTCTTACTGCACATTGAGAGGCACTAGAGTCTTCCATCTTGGCTCTGCGAGCTTCTTGGCGTTGGGACCGTCCCTGACGATCTTTGTCTTGTTTGTCAGAATTCCGTGCATTCCCTCAACTGAGAATTTTACTCTTAGCTCAACCATCCTGTCTCTTTCGGCCGTGATAATCTGCTCTTCGTCTAGCTCAATTGAAGTCGAGGGTGTGTCAACATTTCCATTGAACAGGTTCATCGTAGACCCTTCTATTGAAGCCCGTGGGGAAAAGTCATAGTCTTCTGGATCGTTCATCCACACACTCAAGTCGACTACAAGCTTCTCCCTAACGGATATCTTGGTTATCTCCATCGACTTGACCATGACTAACCCAAGCGAGATTAGTTCAAAGCACTTCGCACGGGACTAGCACTATCACGGTCCCACTTCGCTTATTCTCAGCATCATGACAATCACTGTGACGGACAGTTCCCAATCATTGCCTTGGTCCGGATCTACGCCGTCTACCGGGGTATCTGGATCACACTGGTCAGCAGTAATTGTCCAAGTCCACTCTCCTTGGCCGAACCTCTCTCCTGCTTGGTTAAGGAGGAGAGATTCCAGGGCTTCTTTAGAGTCAGCAGAAAGTGTGTAACCGCTTTCTGGATACGAATTCATATCACCTCTATCGATAGTAGCAGTCGTGTTCTCGGTAACATTATCTTGGGATGTCGAAGAGAAGGTACTCCAGCCAGTTTCCATATCCAAGGAGAGGGTGAAGTTATCCTCGGGAAGCAACAATGGGATGAGCTCTCGGGAAAGAGTAAGTGTAGAGTTCAGTTGGACGGCTCTCCCTCCCTCGCTGGGTCTATGCTCAATTATCATTGACTCTCCCTGCTCCAGATAACCATTCCAATTGGCCTCAACTATCTTCTCCTCCCAGACGATATTGAAGATTCTTGATACTACTACGAGATTCCAATTAGCGGTAGATATTGCTCCTTTGTCATCGACCACTGTTACAGAGCCTGTTCTGTTTCCTGCTTGATCTATCATTAGATCTGCTGTGTGCTCTGTTGAGTCCGCATCGTTAGCCGGGTCTCCATCGTTATTTGAGTCAGAGAATATATTGAAATCCCAAATTACTGCTATCCCGGCACCTTCCGGATCGAATGATTCACTAGCATCCATAGTTGCTGTATCTCCAGATTTGATGTAGGTTGGGATATCAAGTACAATGGTCGGCGGTGCATTAACAAAAATCGAAATTGACGCCCTGTCAGCCTCACCTTCATCGTTAAGAACGGTCACTTCGACTTCATGAAATCCAGGATTGAGAAATGTATGGCTAGTGATACCTTGTCTAGTTGTCTTGGAGTTCCCATCTCCGAATTTCCAAACGAACTCGTCTATGATTGTCGGACTGGGTGTTGATGAATCTCTGGCGTCAAAGTTTACTGTCTCTCCCAAATTTATCTCAGTCCTATCTGCAGATAAATCTGCATTGGGGACATTGCTCCCCAAGCCGGTGCACCCAGACATAATAACCGAAAGTAAAGACATAACAACCAGTGATGCAATAAGCTTCTGATTGCTTGCCATGATGCTCATGTAACGTTTCACAATATATGGGTGTTGGAATCAACAAATTAGTTTTATTGATTGGCATAGTTCATTGGCGACGCCGTGGTGGAGGGGGTGTGATTGCGGTACTGGAAGGTATGAAGGTGGTAGGTCTTGACTTGGAGACCACAGGGTTTGACTCAAGATCTGAGAGAATCGTTGAGTACGCGCTGGTGGGGAGCGATTCGGATGGGAGTCATATCAGGCTTTGTTCTCTGGTAAATCCAGAACGGAGGATTCCTTCTGATTCTACGGCTATTCATGGAATAACCAATGAGGATGTTAGAGGGGCTGGTACGTTCACTGAACATATGGATAAGTTCTCTGAAATTGTGGGGGGTGCCGTAGTCGTTGGTCACAATGTAATGGGTTTTGATTGGGGTTTTGTGCATATGGAGTATCTTAGGGCAGGATCTGAAACGCCAAAAGTACGCGGTTTTATTGACACATTGAAGCTTGCGAGGAAACTGCGTATTCCAGGTAGGCATAGATTGGGGGACTTGTGTGATAGATACTCTATCAATTTAGAGCGGGCTCATAGGGCGGATGCAGACGCTAGTGCCTCCCTAATACTACTATGGAAGTTCATGAAGGAGTATCCTGAGAGTTTTCGTGTGCCACTCGAGGATATCTTAGAGACCCTAGATTAGGGATTTATTGATTGGTGACCAAGGGAGTACCTCTGACCAGTCTCCTAGATGCATTATCTTGCCATCGGCTTTGGCACTTCCAAGGAAAACAGGTCCCTGATATCCAGAGTCTACTAGTTGCCTCATCTGAGACAAGGCCTGATCCCTCAGAATTGCTCCGAATTTATTCTCTGAGCGCCCCACCTCTCCCTCATCCCCAACTGGGGGGGCCCTCTCGAATAGAGTGGCTCCCGAATTACCATCGAAACGAATGATATGTACCACCTCATCCCTGAATACATTACCTGGAGGCAGTATCCCATCTCTTCTCGCGGCCCACCAAGTTGGACACCACGCCTTCCATTCACAGAAGCCACAGACAGTTGAGTTGGGGGATCCTTCGAATGGTATGTTACTATGCCTCATTCCCTCCCACGCCTTGAAGGCATCTTCCAGAACAGATGGTCCTTCTGCCCTGTGAATGCTCTGATTTGCTGAATACCAACCCTCCGCGTGGAGAGGGGGATGGTCTGGGTTATTCTCTACTAGAAGGTCTCTGTAGAATCTCAATTGTCTGCTTACCTTCTCGTTCAGATTTACAGTTGGAGGCCTGCCGGTCTTCAAATCTGCCACTATCCAACCCTTTGATTTGCCGTTCTCATCTATGTCTGCTACTAGTAAATCCAGTCTCCCCATTAATCTACCACATTCGGAAACTAGTGTTCCCTCATTTGCCAGTACTATTGACTGGACTTGAGCCCACATCCCTATTGTGACTTCAGAGAGGCTGGTCTTATCCAAGCCAGATTTTACGAATAGTATGTTCAGTGCGCCGACCAATCCATCGTGAGCCTTTGTTATCATCTCGTCCTTCCATCTAGGGTGCCTGGGGGTTTCAAGAAATATTTCCTTCTCAATCTGCCAGTGTCTGTCAAGGATGGCTTTTGCTGTTGGGGGAAGCCATCCCACTTCTCGCGGTTCTCTGTCGTTGATATCTAGATTGCAGAGATCCTCCACTGAATTGTGAACGGCCGTACCTAATGATGCAGGCATACTCGCCTTCCGGGGAAGTTTCTGTCTGGAAAGCCAGTATTTTCGGGGGCAGTCCTCGTATCTGCTCCATGATGATGGAGACAATTGATGTGCAACAAATCCGTCTTCCATATGGCTCACCTTGTTCCCCGTTGGCACTCCGTAGAGGCTAACTGTTAGAAGCACTTGCATTCATCGATGGCCATGAGTGAGAGGCCAGTAATAGATGTAGAGGATAGTTCGGAGTTCGGGGATTCGTTAGTTATCAGCTGTTTTCCATCAGAGGGTTTCGTGAGTAGCATAGTAGCCCACTTCCTAGTGGACAGGCTTGGATTGGAGCTTGTAGGAGGAATTAGACATTCCCGATTGCCTCCCGTCTGTCTTGTTCAGGATGGTAGTCCTCTTCCCCCAATAAGGCTGTACAGCGGGGTCCCAATATGTAATGTAGAAAAGTGCGACAAGGTTGTTCTAATTGCCTCTGAGATTCAAATATCCCCAGATTTGAAGCTTCCAATAGCCAGTGAAGTTCTTGATTGGATGGATCAAAAGGAAGCTGGAATGGCGATAATGATAGACTCATATGCTCATGGTGAGGGGCAAAAACACTCTATCTTCGACGAGGATAAAAGTCCTGATACAGTAGTAGGGATAGGCTCCACTGAGAAGACCAAGGAGATCTTGGAGGGAATTGGCGCGAATCTACTGAAGCAGGGTGTTGTGGGTGGTATGACAGGAGTAATGCTTGGAGAGAGTAGGAGAAGGAAGGTAGACTCACTGGCAATTATTGCTGAGTCTGGCGGAGAGTTTAGTGGAGGGGGCATCCCGGATGCTAGGGCAGCGGCTCGAATCATAGAGTGCCTTGATGGCCTACTCCCCGCTGTCAAGCTAGACCCAGAGCCACTGATGGAAGAGGCAAAGAGAATTGAGGGACAAATAAGGGAAATGATGGCTATGCATCTAAACTCAGAGCAGGACGTAGTAAGCGCCCCCAGTACAATGTACGGTTAGTCAGAACTCCCCTAGAGTTGACTGTCTCTCAATTGGGACTTCGCTGAGAATTCTTCCTCCAATCAATTCATTCAGCTCCGACTCATCTAGTACCTTTACTTCCAATTCCCTGGCTTTTTCTAATTTAGAGCCAGAGGACTCTCCAGCTACCAAGTAATCTAGATTAGCAGAAACCGAGGATACAACCTTTCCTCCCTCCGACTTAATGGAAAGGGCAATTTCCTTTCTTGGCCTACTCAATGTTCCTGTTATACAGAGGGTTTTACCGGACAAAATTCCCTGTCTGTTTACCCTCTCACTCTCAGTAATATCAATCTGGGCATGCAAATCCAGTATTGATTCCCTTCTGCTTGATATACCGTCTAGGAGGAGACCGGCCACAACGTCACCTATCCTGTCTATCTTGACTAGTCGCTCGATTGCCTCTTCTCTATTTAGCGACATTTGAATTAATTCGTCCAACGAATTTACTTCTGAGCATACAAGTGTGGCGATCTCGGGCCCAATCCTAGGAAGTCCTAGTGCGGAAATGAATGTGACCAATGTCATTGACTTGCTATTCTCTAACTCATCGAGTACGTTATTTGCTGATTTTTCTGCCATTCTTTCCAATGAAAGAAGTTCTGTCTTCCTATCTTTAAGCCTGTACAGGTCGGCAATATCAGAGACCAGCCCTGAGGAGCAGAGCTGTTCGGCTAATTTCTCTCCAATTCCATCCATTTCCAGTTTTCTACACCAATATAGTATCCTCCTTTCCAATCTAGCTGGGCAATGAATGTTGTTGCACTTGATGAATGCGCCTTCCTGGACGAGTGACATATCGCAACTGGGGCATTCTGTTGGAGCGACTATTTTGGCGGGTTCGGGAAGATTATGAATGAATCTGGAGCCATCAGAATGGGACCTGCCTTGAAGATCTAGTTCCGTCGCTCTACCCAGAACCTCGATTATCTTGGGAATTACGTCGCCCCTTCGAACGATTCTTACTCTGTCTCCTATCATCATTCCCAATCTCTCAACTTCGCCCTTGTTGTGCAGCGTAGTATTCTCTACCGTTACTCCTGAAACAACAACTGGGGCCACGCGAGAAACTGGGGTGACGTTACCAGTCCTTCCTGTCTGCCATTCCACATCCAAAAGGACTGTTATCGCCTCCTGTGGAGGGAATTTCCATGCCAGTGCCCACCTTGGATGGTGGGCTGTCATCCCTAGTAGTTCTCGCTTGTCTAGTCGGTCCAGCTTGATGACCACACCATCCAACTCCCATGGTGAGGAGTGGCGACTATCTGTCCACCTCTTTGCCACTCGCATCAATTTTTCCGATGTATCCTGATCATCCCTTCCTGAGATAACCTCATTTCCAGCAACCTCGATTCCAATTGAAGAAAGCCATGTGATTATCTCGGAATCATACACGAATGAAGGGGGCGCAGGGCTATCTGGATGCCTCGTAGATTCCGACGGGAATTCTAGCCCATATGCAAGAAAGGACAGGTCCTCAGCTCGTCCCTTTCCAGCATCAAAGCTTTTCTGCCTCAGAGAGCCGGCGGCCAAATTCCTCGGATTAGGGGCGATTTTTGAGTATTTTTCTTCAAATATCGACAGGGGCATAACAACCTCGCCCCTGATATGACAGTCACCTTCCCAGGATATTGACTCTGGGACATTCGGAATTCTTCTGACATTTGCAGTGACGTCTTCGCCTCTAGTTCCGTTACCTCTAGTTGCCGCTCTGACTAGTCTTCCTCTCCTGTACTCAAGGGATAGTGCGGATCCGTCCAGCTTCGGCTGACAGACGAACCTCCTCCCGCTCACTGTAGTCTGGGATACGAAATGATACACTTCCTCCTCTTTGTTAGCCTTATCCAAGCTCCTCATTGGGAATTGATGTTCTACCTTTACTGAGCCCGGTGGAGGGTCTGAACCGACTCTGGAAAGTTGAGGGTGGTCTGGCTCAAGATTCACTAACTGATCCCTCAGCGCATCAAACTCTGAATCTGTTATCTCGGGGGATGCTTCGTTATAATACAGGTTTGAGTGGTATGCGAGAAGCTCCGCGAGTTGGTTTATTTTGAGGACTCTGTCCCTCTCATCATGAGAGTCATCCGCCATGCTCCACGAGGCGGGGGGAGTGCCTTCAACCTACTCTCTGTCTTTGAGGAACATGGAGTGATTGGGCAATTACCATTGTGGTGGGCCTGCCAGGATTTGAACCTGGGTCGCGCGACCCCCAGCCGCGAAGTATAGGCCAAGCTAACCTACAGGCCCCTA
This sequence comes from Candidatus Poseidoniales archaeon, assembly GCA_028283505.1. GTDB lineage: Archaea > Thermoplasmatota > Poseidoniia > Poseidoniales > Thalassarchaeaceae > MGIIb-O5. The sequence goes on along the minus strand of JAPOFX010000004.1, from coordinate 38,092 downwards.
TTGGGATTGGTGCGTACAAGACGCTCGTCAAAGCCCTATCGATGGATTAGTCCTCTCTTGGTACACTGAAGGGGGCAACCTCATCGATAAGCTCAACATGTGAGAGGAACATTCTCCTGCAACAGTACCTCTCGAGGCCTGCGTCGTCCATAGCCTTGTGTGAATCTTCCCCTGATTCTACGGCCTTTTTGTAATCTGCATACGCGTGTGCAATAACCTTGCCACAGCTCCAACACCTAACTGGAATTATCATTCATTCACCTACCTGTATGACTTCTGCCATTTCTTCCTAGCACCGCGTCCCATTTGGTGTTTGGGTTCCTTTCGTCTAGGATCGTTAACTAGGAGGCTTCTATCAAATCTAAGGTACTCATCCCTGAGCTCCTCGTCATCTCCCTCAGCCCCACCATTCCATTTTACCAGCCCTCTTGCGATCGCGGTACGAATGGCATCAACCTGTCCCATCTGGCCACCTCCCACGACATCCACATGAACATCTACATCTCCGAGTCTGTTCATCGCTTCTGCTATCTGAACTGGTTCCAGTGCCTTTCTCTGAGCTAGGCTGGGGCCCATTATGTGTATAGGCTCGCCGTTCACCCTTACTCTACCCTTTCCCTTGCGGACAGTGGCCCTAGCGACTGCAGTCTTTCTCTTGCCACTGGTGTTGACTGAAATTTTCTTGCTCTTTTTCCTAGCCATATCATTCAGCACTCCATCTTGTAGAATCTACTCCTAATGCCTCGCTGATGTCCCCCAGCCTGACAAACTTGAGCGGGAGTGGCTTTTCGATAGCCGTAAGGTCTCCCCACTGATGGCCATCGGGTAACTCATCTCCACGGAGATTCGATGGGGTCCCAATCATGACCCTTAGATCTCTTAACGAGTTTCTTCCACTGCTGTTCTTCTGGTAGGGTAGCATTCCCCTAACGGTTCTCTTGAAGATTTGATCTGGCATTCTTGGGAAGAATGGCCCCTTTCGAGCATGGTTGAGTTCGTATTTTGACCTGTATTTTCCGAATACTCTCTTCTTAGGACCAGAAACTATGGCCTTTTCTGCATTGACTATAATCACTCTCTGCTGGGTTCCTGCCTTTCTTGCTGTAAGCATCTGAGATGCAACATGGCTTGCTAGTCTTCCGAGTATTTTGTCACTAGCATCGTACACTAGGGTCTGATGATCATCCAAGTATCCTCACCCCCTTTCCATCGGGATTTTCCTTCATCAGCTCCCTGATGGTAAGCACGCGTCCGCCCGCGCCTTCGATCTTGGTCCTAGCTCCGGCACTGACACTGTATGCGGCGACGCTGTGCTGACCCTCGATATCTCCGCTGCCTAGTAGCTTTCCAGGAACGAGTACCATGTCATCGTTCGAAGCATGCCTTGACAGTCGGCTTAGGTTGGGTTCAGCCCAGTTACTTCGGCTTGATTCAAGCCTTAATGCTACGTCTCGCCACAGTGCCGAGCCAGTGGACCTGCTTTGCTCCTTCAAATCGCCGATTAAAGCGATAAGGGACTGGTTGGTCTTTCTGCTCTTCTTACTCATATGACTCCCTCGACGTTTCTTGGGTAGGCCGGCCACCTGAGGCCGTGTTATGAATGCTACGGGCTCGTTGAGAGGCATGGTTGCCACTCAATTGACCGTACTCTAATCAAATTCTGAATCCAGAATCTGCATCATTCTCATCGACCCCGGCAAGTCTCACTTGGCCGTCGGAATCGATGAATTCCCCTGCCCTGGTGACGGTATTGTACATTGAAGACTCATTGTCTGTTGTCCTCACGAGGACACTGTCTCCTAGTGAGACTGTCATGTGGTTGATGATAGCCTGCAGTGTGGAGATAGCACGATCTCTCTGTTCTGCACCGATCTCGTGGTTGGAATATCTAGCTTCCTCGAAAATCGCGAAGAACTCATCCAAGTCTTCCGGTGGTGCTATTCCGCCCAGCATTGAGTTTAATGCATCCTCGAACTCCCTCGTTGTCTCGTATACCTTCTTCATCGCCCCTCTCTTCCTGAAGAACCTGACTAGATCCTTGTAACAATTGAAAATGGTCTGGATGAAGTCGTTGGAGGCCTTCAGTGACATCAGTGAGTCAGTTAAGATTCCCCGAATTATCTCTATTCTCCTTCTCTCAGCGTAGTTCCTGTACATTATGGCTCCGATCAGCAACGCAAATGACAAAGCTATCAGGAGGACGACAGTGACTTGTGCAGTGAAGAAGCTGGCTTGTCCCTCTGGCTGAGTCGTATCCATTCTGATCAATGGGGTGTTTTCCAAGTCCTCCCCTTGATAGAACGAAGATTCCTGGAAGTGCACCGTCACTCTCCATTGACCGTCGACAGCACATGGCCATGGATTACCAAACGTGTCTAACTGACCACATTCCCCTGAGAATGGTACGTTTTCACCGAGATAGGTGAAATTGAATTCGGCCTCCCCCTGTTCATTGGTTACATCGTACTGAGGAGGAATATTGACCCATCCAGTCCCATTCCAGTACTGAATCTTGAATATCACAGTCTCGCCTGCTACGGCAACATCTAACCTATCCCTCAAGATGGCGACCGAGCCTGTGATATCATCTCCGGGCTTGTATCCGATAGGATCGGACCACTGCTCCTTGAGAAGTATATCCACTCTGCTTCTGACGAGGACCTCTATGTCCATGAATGAGCTGTTTACCACAGGTGTGGTTTCGGCTCTGCACCCCCCTGGAAGCTCTCTGTCGGGCTCATAAGCCACTCTGAGAGTTCGGAATCCCTCCAGCGATTCTCCATCTGGTTCTATGCCTCTTCTACTCGGATTATCTTCCGGATCGCCGGAGAACCACTTGACTGTTCCTGTTCCATCCTCGGTGATCATAGTGCCTATTGGCCTAGTATTTGTCTCAGGGTTGATGTAGAGATTCAGGCATTTACCTCCGATTGGGTTTCCATTCACTTGTGTGAGTAGAGCCTCTACGTGGAACGATTCCTTCAGGTATACAACTGGGAACTCAGATCCGTTTTGGAATGTGTAGGTATCTACATCTGAACGGAATGGCCCTACCTCCATAATCTGCATTGTGGAGTTGGAGAACACTGGGAATATCCTAGTCGAGGATGAATTACTATACCTATATCTGTCATTGTTCTCATAGGAGTTGAACTGAATATTCACCCTGGCCTGGCCTGCCGTAACACCGGATAGGGGGCAGACTATCTCAAAGAATCCATCAGCGTCGGTTGTTCCAGGGAGGCAGGAGATAACTCCAAGAGAGGAGTCAATCATCTCGTAAGTTATTCTAATTGCCCGATTTGAAAGGTTAGATCCGAGCTCATCCGTCAACTGGCCGGTGACGATCATCGGCTTCTCTATTGCCTGTCCAGTATTCGGATCAATTTCAGAGGTATACACTATCTGGTCGTCCACGGATAGCTGTGTTCTTCCGATGAGGCTGAATCCATCGACTTGGAACTGCATAACCTTCCTGTAGTGATCGCTGTTAACTACCAAGGCACAGGGGTCCCATGCTCCGGATGTGCTGAGAGCGTCTGCTTCCAAGGGGCCACATCCCTCATGAGGTAGATTCTCTTGGAATCTGAGAATAACGTTGACTGGTCCAAACCCATCTGGGAGGAAAGAGTTGGGGTCGTCTTTCAACAGTTGAGGGTTCAACAGAAGCTGATGGTAAATTGACCCTGCGTTGGGGCATAGTGTTTCAATGATCTGCCTATGTGTCCTGTCTTCGAAATCGGTGCCCTCCATTATTAGTAGGACCTCTCCTCCATTCTCGAGACACCCGTCCAAGGCCTCTCCAAGATCTTTCTCAACAGCAGTCCGGTTATCATCAGTTACCTGCCCTGAGAATTCCCAAATATCTCCAGCCTGGAGGAGATTTGGCGTCGTACTTTGGATGCTCAAGTATGTTCTGGAAACCACCCATAGACTGGTCATTGCGGAGCTCCCTTGTCTAAACGGATCCCCCGGATAGGTTACACCGAGTGTGAAATTACCTAGTTCATGGAATTCGTCAATTGTTAGATTGATTTTCAAAACTCCATTATTATCTGTGATAGCCACTCCGGCTGAATTATCGGCAGACCAGGTGTAATTCACAGGAGCGTCCCGTACAGGTTGGAAAGCATTGTCAATCAATCTGGCTTCTAACGTCACATTTTGTCCCCTGTACAGTCTGGGTATTGAGCTGAATTGGAAGTCAGTGGTACCTATGACTGAGACATTAACGTAGGCTCCTGTTGGGGCCAAAACAGATGTTTGATTTCCTGTGAAATAGAAGTTTGAGTTCGTGAAATCCGCTCTTATGCCGAATACTCCAGCTGAGTACTGTGAATACCATGTCCAGTTGTAGTCAAACTGCGCGACCCCATCCACCATGCTGGGCACTCTTGCGAATCCTGTCTCTGTGGATCCCGCAAATACGCCATTTCCATCAACGTCGACCTGAAGGGCCATCGGATCGTGGGGCCATGGGACCATCGTTCGATTCCAGACGGAGCCAACAACCCTGAGTGTCTCGCCCGTAAACATCTCTGGAACTATCTCACACCTGACATCACTATCCGGGTCTAGAGGATCTACAGGACCGCATGGTGGGACGTTGAAGTCTCCTCCATTCTGCATAGCAATAAACCAGTGAGTGCCATTTGACGAAAGGAATGGTCTCAATCTGGAGGCCTCTCCAGCAAGTGATTGGGGATCGCCGTCCCAGAGAATTGGGTATGGTTTACCCAAGCTTGCATCCTGGTAGTCAATATTTGCGTTGACCAATGAAGGAGAGTGGAATAGCGCTCTCCAGGCCCCGAAGCTCGAGCCTGTGAACTGAGTAGCGTCCCAGAAGTACACTGGTCTTATCGAGGGGGTAATGATGTCAGCTTCAACGTACATCCTGTGCATTGACCTAATATTGAACGAGTCAGATTCGTCCCCCTCTAAATATGGCCAGGGACTCTCTGAACCTAGGTCTGGTCTTGAGTAAGCGGTAAATGTATAATCGCCGATGGGAAGACTAGTTGAGGTGTAGTTATACCTGCCAATCACATTGTGGGACTTTGAGAAGTCGTCCCAAACTATTTCCTCATAACCACCTGGAATGGCACCGGGCCCGTTATCCATCGTAGAGTTCCACTGCACCTGCTTCCAAATACCCTGACTACCAGAGGACTGGACAAATGTCAATGAGACCCATCCACCTGAGTCGGCCCTGTATCCATATCCATAACCATCGAAGACGGTTGGATTGCTAGTATTACCGAATGGCCCGCCAGAGACATTGAAAGAGACGGGAGCATAAGGAAGTCTGTTGTCGAAAATTCCTCTATCCCAGTCGGCAGAATAGTGTACTTTGAAGTCGACAAACAGTGGCTGCTCATCGCTTCTGAAATATGTCCAAGCAACGTAATCCACAGTAGTATTTGCTCTGACCTCAACCGGAATCGGCTCAGTAGAGGCGCCATCGTGTACGAACATCTCTGTCACTTCGGCGAATATATTGTAAGTCGTAGATGGGCCAACCTCTAGGTCCTCGGGGAAGAGATACTGGCCTACTTCGAACTCACCAGATTCATCAGTGAGTACGTCTATTGTCTCAAGTGCGATGGTCCCATTGTTGGCCCATTCGATTATGACCTGTACGGGAATATTTGGCGCTCTGGTAAACACGCCCCGATCCGGGTCTAGCCAGTCCACACTCCCATTGAACTTAGCAGGGAAGAATGCGTCCAGCCAGAGAACCGGCTCTGTGAAAAGTGTGATTCTAGTTGGTATCTTGTCGTCCTCGTCGGGTATTCCGTCATTGTCCTGATCCCAATCTGAGCTTCCATTCCAGTTTTCCTCGAGATGATCCCAGTCAACGTCTGTCCTATTGTCTGCGTCATCGTCATTATCAATCGCATCAGGTCCAGTGCTAGGGTCCGTTGGGTTCGCGATTCCAGAGCCGTTTCCAAAGTCATCATGGTCCCATGGATTGGTGGACTCCGAACCGAACCTCGTTGGCCAAAGCATTACTTCATCCTCGTCTTTCATTCCATCTGCATCATCATCGTCATCGATATCGTCTCTGATACCGTCGTTGTCATGGTCCCAGGGAGTTATGAAGGGGGTCGCTCCAGATTGCTCGATCACATTTACCAACCCGTCTCCATCCCAATCATTGTCAGCCCAGTTTGGAGTCCCGTCGTTATCATGGTCCCACGGACTCTGCTCTTCTCCAGTGAAGCATCCCTCAAGGGTCTCCTGTATCGAATCGGGAACTCCGTTGTTGTCGTCATCGGGATCCTCACCGTCTGGAACTCCATCGTTGTCATTGTCCACGTCATAGTACTTGGGTGCCAACAGACCCTGTCCCAACAGTCCCTTATCCCACACTGCCTGATACCATCCATCCTTATCGGGGTCGGTGTCTGTTCCATCATCATCGTTGTCCTCACAGTTCGTGCCTATGAAGAAGGAGCCAGGTGGCTCAGTGTTAGAGTCGTCATCTAAATCGTCGTTAGAGTCGACCTCCATGTAGTCCCAGATACCGTCATTATCATCATCTATATCCCAGTGATCATAAATTCCATCGAAGTCATCATCCAAATCTGCGGTATCATTGAACATACATTGGGGCTCCATATTTCCTGCTACTGGCGCACCGCAGTCATCATCGGGGTCGACGTCGTTGTTGAGAAGATCGGCTACCTCATCGGGAAACATGTTTGCGTTTGAGTCAGCCCCCCATTGGAATAGTCCCCTATTAACACCCACGAACGCGATCCAGAGATCTCTATTATCGATGATTTCGACATAGGATACGGCTGAGCTGGGGCCTACGTCCTGATTTCCATTGAAATCGAACCAGAAGCAATTCTTATTGCAGGTCCATTGGCCGTTAGAGTTACTGCCGTTGTAAGAGCCTTGGTCCCACTGTGGGTCGGGTCTAGTGCTGTATGGGTTTGTGTAGATGGTGCCCTGTACTTGAGTGGCACTGAGAACCGGCCAACCAAAGAGCCATGCTAGCTCAACACCACAAGCGATGGGTCGGAATGCTATCTGAAAGAACATGTAGAACAGAGACAGATCGCATTCACCATCATTTAGGGAGCCTCCGAATGCTGGATCATTTACATCCAATCTACCGTCAGACCCCTCATCCTGATCCCACCAGTCGGGCATTCCATCTGCGTCCATGTCAACATCTATCCCGTTAATTAGTGAGTCGCCATCCATGTCAATATCGAAGAAATTGTTACCATTCCATGGGCTCCACTTCATCATAACATGCCAGTACATCTCTGGTACAACTCCATTGGAGTCCATGATGCTTAAGCCCGTCTCAGGGTCAACACTCTCCTGATATCCGTTGTAGGGGAGTATGAAGTGGTGGTCATCGGCGAAGAAAGGGCTGAAGTGCCAGAACTGATCCCACCTGAGAGGTTGTAGCATTGTGTAAGTCGTTCCGTCATCACTTCCGTCAATCGTTTCGCCGTCCTGATGCGAGTAAGAATTGTCGAACTGGTCGGTGGAGTCGCTGTCCACAACACCACAGTTCCCGTCATCAGGGTCATACAGATCCGAGATTCCATCGTTGTCGTCATCCCAGTCTAGATCATTGGAAAGTCCGTCTCCGTCGATGTCTGTGTCTATGTCGTTGGCACCATCATCTCTGAACATTGATCCGTTTAGATTGTGCAAATCCGCATCATCGTCCAGGTCACAGTTCGGGTCTATGTCCAGCCAGTCTAGAACTCCATCATTATCGTCATCAACGTCTTCCCAGTTGTTGAATCCATCACCATCCCAGTCATTATTACCGGTGTAGGACTTTCTTTCTGTAGTGCACCTTGGGTCAGGGTTTACCGGATTAGGATTGTCTATACTTGGGCAGTCCCAAGATAGTACATCGTCCTCTGTGGCATTCATGAATGGGTCCAGTTCGTTAACTATGCCATCGTTATCCAGATCGTAGGGTAGGTCATTCGGATCGTTACCTGGGTTTCCAAGAAGATTGTCTGCGGGGAACGCCCCTCCCACATCTGTGTCCTTCCAATCCCAGACTAGATCGTAGTCAGAGTCTATTGGCCTGTAGATATCATCATCCAAATCTCTGTCATAGTCCAGCTCGCAGTCTATCCCGGGGACTCCAATCGGATGGGAGTTGGGAAGATCTCCATTCCCGTCTGAATTGGTATCTACTTGCATACAGGAGTCGGGGATTCCATCGTTATCATCGTCTACGTCCCACATATCCAGAAGTCCGTCGTTGTCGTCATCGTTGTCGGCGGAGTCTGGGGTCCCATCGTTGTCATTATCGGGATCGACGAAATTCGGAATTCCATCACCATCGAGATCTCCGTCTACCACCTGAGTAAATGCCTGGGCACGAGGATGCCAGATCGTCCTCTCCTTTGTCACAAAATTGAACTTGTCTGTTCCGTAGATATCCTCGTTGAGATTAAATGCGTCAGGTAGGGTCTGACTCGTTTCTGGGCCTGCAGTGACACGTCCCTCGTAGTTTGTATTGCTGTTAGATGGGTCCGAGTATTCCCAAGTTCCTTGAGTAGAAAAGGTGAATGTGAATGTGCTACCCGGGCTGATCTCGCCACTGTCGAAAGTTCCATCGTTAGAGGTCACGTTGTGGGGTTCTGAGTCTTCATTTGTCCAAATTACAGTATCTCCTTCTTCGATCGTTATTCTATCTGGATTGAGGCCGTTCTCCCCGATGGAGACAGATATCACCTCTGTGACCCCCCACTCTGAGGCAGTATCCCAGAGTGAGGAAGTGGTGGTGATGTTAGTGGTAATCGTTGAGTCCCAAGGGTGGGAATCCCAGAGATCCTCTATGCCATCACTGTCATCGTCCGCATCGAAGTAATCCTGAACGCCATCTGAGTCGAAGTCGCAGGGCCAAACGAATTGATCTATCCTGCCGTCGTTGTCGTCGTCCTCATCATAGGAGTCCGGTCCAGAACCGTCGGTATCATCATCGGTAACGCCATCATTGTCATGATCTAGTGGATTCTGATCTACCCTGTAACCCACCCCAACAGGAGTGCCTGTCCATGGGTGAACAGAAGCAGGTTCCACGTATCTGTCCATGGACACATTTCTTGGGTCCGCTCCTTGGTCGTAGTCTATCGGCCCTTCTAGGATTCCGTCGTTGTCGTCGTCCCAATCGAACTCGTCCAGTACACCATCGTTGTCATGATCGTATGGATGAGTGCCGTAGCAACCATCAAACATCTCAATTAGGTCATTGATTCCGTCGTTGTCGTCGTCAAGGTCGCTTAGGTCCCCAATTCCGTCATTGTCGTGGTCTTCAGCATCTGTCTCCTCCAAGAAGAAGGAGTACCCGGGTTGCGTAACAAGAGCTGAAGGATCAGCTACCTTTCCGTAATAGGATAGTGGGTCGTGATAGGATGGGTCATTGAATGCGGGGTGATTGAATAAGTCGATGGGGGACTGTGGGCCTTGGTCCGCGTCGGACTGTGGCCACGTTGCTTGGCCTCCCTGTTGATACGTTTCCCTTTCAGAGGATTCTGTCAATGAGGAAGTATGCTTCTCATTGTGCTTCTCGTCATATGTCTCGAAATCTTGGAAGGAATACATCTGGGTACTGAATAACATAATCCCAACCATAAAGACTGAAATGAGGGCTTTGCGACTGTTGTAACTTGAATCCCAAATTGCTTTCTCTCCTAACACGTTACCACCCGGTACAATGGTTAGATGCTATCTGACTTATGAACGGGTACCCCAGATTAGGAAAATTAGTATCAATGGGGCCTATGAGTATCAAACATGAGAACCTTGTATTGAAATCCATCAATGTGGTCCGAGGGTCATGGTAAAGTTGCGGTGGATGCTTAGCTCGAAGATACACAGAGCTACGGTCACTGGTGCTGACCTCAGCTACGTTGGATCAATAACAATAGACAGGGACTTGATGGATGCGGCCGGACTGGTAGAGTGGGAGGGTGTCCATGTCCTTGACATAACAAACGGGAATCGCCTTGAGACATACGTAATTGAGGGGCCCAGAGGATCGGGAGAAATTTGCATCAATGGTGCCGCTGCGCATTTAATAAATCCTGGTGACTTGGTGATTATACTCGCATATTCCAACATTGAGGAAAGTATGATTCAGGGACATCAACCAAAGGTGGTTCATGTAGATGACAAAAATCAACAAGTTCACGATCTGTGATATTGTGATCCCTTGTTAATCTCGGATGCTCTGTAGAGCTGCTCCAGGAGAATAGTAGTAGCCATTTCATGGGTCAGTGTCATCATTGAAATTGAAATCTTCTTATTTCTGATTTTCATTTCATTGCTGAATCCGTCTGCTGGACCTATCGCAAAGATCGTGTTTCTGTCTGACAATGTGGTCTCTGAAATTATATCAGCCAGTTCAATGCTAGTTATCATGGTCCCTGATTCGTCCAGAAGAATGATGTTGGCTCCACCAGACTCGATTTTTGCCTCGTAGTCGGAATGGCTAATCTTATCTTTGTGAACTATCAATTCCATTCCAGCAGTTGCAATTCTACCTGCATAGTCATCAATTATGATTCGTGTCCCTCGGCCCTTGGGCTTCCCGTGGATGTGTACCAATACCCGACCCATGGCCAGTGGGATGCAGAAGTAGGACTTTTGTCCTTCGCAACGATGAATAGAGAATGCCCTTTGGTCCGACTGAGATTCATGAGATGGTGGCCCTTTGGAAAGCGGCATGAGAAGGAGGTTAATGACACTCCACACATCAAGGGTGCACGGATGTGGCTCCAAGATCTCAGGGAGATTTGTGAGAAGAACTATCAGAATCCATCAGCAGGCCAGTCTTTGGTTCGTGAGATCCAGGTTGAGTGGACCGATGCCAACAAAAGAGGAGATCTGGATGACTCACTCAAACAGGGCTTGGATAGGAGAGCTTTCAGACTACTAAGAGCCGATGCAGATGAGTGGATTTTATGGCTTGATAATGAGGAGTTTTGGAAACCGGGCTGGAAAGGTGGATTCGATAATTAGTGGTTTTTATGTGGTTTTGGATTCTAACATTTGCCAGCGTTGGTATCACCTGTATGTGGTACAGTAGGCACCAACCATTTCCAGAGATCAGTGGGCGTTTTTCTGCCCTTCTCTTCACGATTTCTTTGCTGTTATGGCTGTCGAGTACCGCTCCAAGGGAGACCTCCGAAGAGGTCCCAGCAATTGTAGCATCTCTGATAGGAGGGCTCGGTGTCATTTTCGGTGTTAGGCATATGACTATCACACACCACGACGTTGTGGTTGCCCCGTTAGGCGGGATACTTCTATGCATAGGATCCATTAGCCTGCTTTCCGGTAGATGGGGGGAATATGATCAAGCCGAGCAAATAGTGTCCTTCGCTCTAGCCTCAATTTTGGTTATGCTAGAGGTCTATCTCTGCTTTAGGGGTCTGGTGATAGGCATACAAGGAATCTCTTGGTCTAAATCCGGCCTTAGGCAAGTTAGGAGGGGGCTGTTGGTGGGGCCTAGAGGTGCAGTGTCTCATTTTGAAAAGTCTTGGCATTCCGAAGATCAATGGCTAACGGCAATGAGCCATGCGGCATTAATGATGATTCACCAGCACATCGGAAATACAGACGAGCAGGAATATCACCAAATAGAGCTTGAAAAGTTGGGAGGATTGGATGCTGTTGATGGCACTTGGATTGAGGCTATAGATTCAGAGCTCCGTCATTTGAAAGCCTCGGTAATCGTTGAAGAGGAGTGAGGTTTTACGTTACGATTGTAAGATTAGGCGGACTCGGGGCTAATGGTATGGTTCGGATAACTAAGGTTCACACTGGAGGGGGTGATGGGGGGGAGACCTCTCTCGTAGACGGTACGCGAGTCGGGAAGGAGAGTCCCAGAGTTGGGGTCTACGGTACAATCGATGAGGCTAATTCAGCGCTAGGGATTGTCCGGGCAGAGATTTCGAGGCTCCAGAGGCATGAGGTCACTGACGAGTCCCTCCAATCCTTGGGTAGTCGTCTTATCGAGGCCGACAATATGCTAGGGATAATTCAACAGGAGTTGTTTGATGTGGGAGCCGAGTGTGCATGTCCACCAGGAGGAGTTCCCGAGCAGATGTCCGTAATCGGGAAAGAAGCGGGAGAGAGACTGGTTGAGGAAATGGACTACATGCTTGAAGACCTAGAGCCATTGTCATCATTCATACTGCCAACAGGAAATCCAGTAGTCGCAAACCTACACATGGCCCGTACCATTGTTCGGAGGGCAGAGAGGGAAGCCTGCGCCCTTCGTGAGGAGATTAGACTAGACATTATTAGTTATCTAAATAGGCTTTCTGACCATTGCTTTGTACTAGCACGTTGGCTTACCGGAGGAGAGGGGGAATCACTTTGGACGCCTCTCGGAAAGAGGAAGCTAGGGAATCATTCCTGATTTCTTCATGTGAATTATGGCTGAACGGAGAAGTTGCTTCTCTTGTTCGAATGTTAACATAGACTCCGCATCATTGTAGTTAAGCCACAAATAACTCGTATGCTCTTGTGACAGCTTGACATCGACCTCATCGGTTCTTGCGATGTACCAATAGACCTGCTTTGATGTGTTACGTCCTTTCTTCCTGAAGGTATACTCTGTTCTTGATTCCCAATAGTTGTCAATCTCCACCGTCTCGATACCGGTTTCTTCCTTCAATTCTCTTGCTGCCGTCTCATGGCGCGAAAGGTCAGTTCGTTCAACGTGGCCCTTGGGAAAGCTCCAATGGCCCTGAGGGTATTGAAGGAGAAGGATAGAGTCATAGTTGAGCAAGATGAAACCGCAGGAAGTCTCCATGGGCCCTGGAGTGGTTGCAGTCATACTCACAGTAGGAGGGGTGTAGTCAAAACATTACTGATTAATTTAGACCAAAAGCACCTTTGAGTAGATAGTATCCGAGACGATTCATGGATGCCGACCCACTTTCTCTGTGCATCCAAAGGATAGTCACTGATAGTGACTTTGACGGAGTTGTTACTGCCGCAATCCTGAGGCGGTGGTGGCCTGATTGTGAGATTGTGTTCGGTCACCCTGGCGAATTGAGGGCTGGTCTCCTGGACCACTTGATTGACAGAAAGACGGCGGTTTGTGATCTGCCAAGACATCCGAATTGTGGTTTGAGTATAGATCATCACCAATCTAACATTCCTTCGGGCGGCGAAGATGGGGTGGTATCAGTTTGGAGGCCCACGCCCTCAGCTGCGAGAATAGCATATGATCTGGTGAAAGAGAGGCTTGATGTCTCTGATCTTGAGGAACTATTGGAGTGGGTAGACAAGCTTGACGGAGGGGGGATTTCAAGGGAAGAATACCTCTCAGATGAGCCTGCGGTTTGGCTAGGTAGAGTGATCGATGTCAATGAAGGTACGGCGATGGCCGTCCTGGAGGCCCTTCAGGAAGGCATGCAAATAGAGGACATCCTCAGAGTCCCGATGATTTCTTTGAAGCTGGAGGAGAGAAGGAATCAGAGATCCCTTCTGTCCGGCATTATCTCGGAAAGGACCCATGTTGTGGACCGAATGGCTATTGCCAGACTAGATGGTTTGGGGATGCGTTCCAATGGGTACCATATTACGGCTTTTGCGGGGGATTCATGTGATGCTTGTATCGTGATTCACGGCGACATCGGAGCATCTTTCGGGGAAGAGGGGAGATATCCTGTTTCGGCCTCATTCTACACGAACTCGTTCCTTCATAAAGAAGGAGGAATCTTCGACTTAACACGGCTAGCGACTTATTTTGATCCAGACGGAGGAGGGCACGCAAATGCATGTGGATGCAGGGTCAAGGCGATTACAGACGGCTCTGTTGAGAGCAGGGAAGTGTCTGAAGAAGACGTTGAGAGGAATATCACAAAATGGCTTGAGCTTTGGTCTGAACGCTAGTCATCTGACAAAGGTCCTATACTCATCAGTACATATGCTGACTGAGTCAGCATCAGGAAACCGATCAGGGACAAGACCAATCCTGTGGGGGTCGGAAGTATGTGCTGCAGGTGATTACCAGAAAGCCAAGCCATGGAGAGAACTATGAGAGAGGATAATAGCACCTTCTTAGCCGATGAAGAGGGTTCCTTCCAGAGATCAACCCAAGGAATTAGTCCTCTCCTTCTGAACGTTAATCTATACCAAGACACATAGAATAAGGCCAGGGAAATCGAGCCTATCAGGCCCAAAGTAAATGTCTCTGAATCCCATGGCCCACCAATCGATAGCTTCAGGAATACTACATTGATTAGTAGGGCCAAACCGACTAATCCGTGAATCCTCCATTCAGGCCCACTAGCCTCCTCCATGGTATATCCAAAGGGCTCTAGCGCTTCAAATAAACTAAGGATTATTTTCATTCACCTCATCGTGTATAGTAATGAAGCAAGGACTGGTTTGGGAGGATTCTGTCGATGATGCCCATTTGGAGCTTAGACACAGAGTTCTGAGAGTGGGTCTTCCTCGCGGGACTGAACATTACCCGGGAATTGATAATGACCCGAGAACCAGATTTCTGTGTGCGTATGAGAAAGGCGAGCTTATTGGGTGCTCCACACTTCAGATAGACGAAAGAGAGGGATGCAGGTTCAGGATAAGAGGAATGGCGGTTAGTTCAGAACACAGGAACAGGGGGGTCGGTTCTAGTATCGTCAAAGAGCTTCAGGAATATGCTTCGAGTAAGAGCAGTGGCATATGGTGTAACGCCAGAATAAGGGCTGTACCGATGTACAGGAGATGCGGATTCGTAGAGGTATCTGATGTCTTTGAGATTGAAGGGATTGGATTACATTACGATATGGAATGGAAATAAAGATAATAATATTGTTTATCATTATACAATCGTCACAATTATTAGCCTTCGATTGAAGTTTTGAGCAATGTTTGATAGAATCAAATCCACGCCTGCAAAAATTTGTCTTATTATTAGTGCGCTCGTAGCAATAGTTTACTCATTGAACTTCATGCTATTTGCTGATTGTTATGTAACCGGAGGGGAAGGCTGCTTCACTCTCGGGTTTTCCAATGAGACCTCTGCTGGAATGGCCTCTTATGGAAATGGGGGGCCTGAAACTGCCTTCAATGGTGTACTGATGTTTGGTGTTTTCATGTCAACAATGCTGATACTTAATGAGGGAGCAAAGGGAATGTGGAAGATCATGATACCAGTAATCTTGGGTTTCGTTGTAATGTCAGTTACAATGTGGGCATATTGGGGGGACCTGGACTCATCCGAGACGCCAAAATATGTTGCTCCAATAACCACTGTGGTATACATAGCGGCCTACTACCTGCTCAAGGCCGAGGACGAGGTAGACGATGGGCTATCTGAATTTAGAATGGGCTTGAACATAGAGGATAAGCCCTCACTTGTGGCTATGCTAATCGTGGTTCTAATGGGGGTCTGGTACAGCTTCATGTCCATCGTCATGCCCGGGGAGAGAATAGCTGCCTTCGGTTTAGGGGAGGCAAGTCAGGAAATGCTTGATGCGGGTCTGGGAGCTCCTTCTGAAGTGACGGTGGCCGTGAGCGGTTCGCTATTCCTGGTATACACACTCTGGACCGCAATGGTTGTATTGGACGGACCCAAAGGAAAGTGGTCGATATTGCATCCAGGAATCTTCTTCCTAATCACTGCTACCATATCGACATACATGGCATTAGTCGACAATCTTGGGGAGATAACAAGACCGGTTTCTGATCAATCTGTAATTGATAGTGTTGCAGGTCCGGTTGCGATGTTACTGGTGTTGTATGCCTATTACAGAATGAGGGATGAAGGAGTTGAAGACGGGATGACCGGCTATGGAGCTGGTATCGAGGAAATGACACCCAACGCGTTCAACGTCTTTGTTATCACTATCACACTGATAGTCGGACTGGTTTTCACCGCTAACGTGATGCTTTCTTAGATATTGATGGAGCACGGACCGGGATTTGCACCCGGGTCCAGGGATCTGCAATCCCTTGCATAGCTACTCTGCCATCCGTGCTGTGTGTTTCGGACAGGACATCCTCTCTTGAAGGCTATCCGAGATTCGGCATACCTTGATGGTCGTCCTATACATCCCAGATACATGCCGGACATCTCAAAGAGGTTCGAGGGGCTGGGAGTTGGTTTCGCCCCTTACCTGCAACCCCCCGGACCAGAAATAGTTAGGTGGACAGTTGGAGAACCCGGTTTCGCGACCCCTGAGGAGATTCTTTCAGCCGCAATTGCTGAGTTGGAGTCTGGTAACACAAAATATACTAGGGGTGCTGGTTCACTAGAGCTTTGTAATGCAGTTTCAGAATATCTAATGGCGCATCATGATATCCATGTCTCGGCTGAAGACATAGTGGTGACCCCGGGAGCCAAACAAGCAATGCTTTACTCGTTCCTAATAACGACAATGCCTGGAGACGAGGTCATCCTGTTGGCTCCGTCTTGGGCATCTTACGAGCCCATGCTGGAGTTTATCGGCGCCAAACCAGTTCACGTCCAGGTTAGGAAAGATAATTTCCACCCCGATCTAGATGCCATCAAGAATGCCATTACAGAAAGGACCAAGATGATTCTAATTAACTCTCCATGTAATCCAACGGGAGCGGTATTCACCCCTGAGGAAATTGAAGGAATCTTGGATATAGCCACAGAGAACGACTTATGGATAGTCTCAGATGAAATCTACTCCCGTATGGTTTGGGTGGATTGGCCCCATGTTTCACCTGCATCACTTCCAGGTGGAAGTGAGAGGACAATAGTCGTCAATGGATGGTCCAAATCGTGGGCAATGACAGGCATGAGGTTGGGTTTCATTACGGGCCCACCCAATGCGGTTAAGGCGGCAATCAAAAGTCAGGCGAATTCTGCCTCTCATGTTCCAACTTTCATGATGGAGGCCGCTAGAGTTGCCCTTGGATGCGATGAGGCAGTTGAGAAATTTAACGCGGAATATGAAAAGAGAAGAGAGATAATGAAGAAGGGGCTTTCGGATCTACCTGGAATCAGGGTAATCGAGCCTGAGGGGGCGTTCTACATATTCGCCGACGTCACCGGAACCGGAATGACCGATAGAGAGTTTGCTGATGGGGCTCTGGAGGCTGGGGTCCAGCTTATTCCTGCCTCATTGATTACTGGAGGGGAGGGCTTCATCAGGGTATCTTATGCCACTGATGAGGAGTCGATACATGAAGGGATTCGCAGATTGAAATCTTGGCTTGTCTAGTCGAGAGCTTGAAATCACATATCCACACGAGTGGGCATGGTAGGAGGACAGTCGCGGGGGAGCCATGTCCTACTTGATTACAGGAATTATTCATCGACCGAAGAAAATGATGGGCGGTGGATGCTACGTCTGATTAGGGAGTGTGTTAGAGAGTCTGGTATTAGAGAGGTCCATTCGCATGTCGAGATTTTTGACGGGGGCTTGAGCCCCCCTGGTTTCGCTGCCGTGGTGTTGATAGACGAAAGTCATGTAACTGCCCATTGCTATTCTGAAATCGGATTGCTCGCCATAGATGTCTTCACTTGTGGGGATCATGACCCTGATGGCGTAGCAGAACTGATACATGAAAGATTGATCTCAGAGGACGCAAGTATAGTTCTCGATAAGAGACAAAGAGTCGACAGATTTTAGGGGGAGTTGGATGAGTATCAAGGAGTTTGTCTCAGAGCATTTCTTCCATTTCAATGCTGGGGAGCTGGCAAGATGTGGGAATTCTTTGATTGGGTTTCTAGATAGTGGCGGGAGGCTCATGGTTACGTTGGCAGGAGCCATGTCCACTGCTCAGATTGGAAGGAGTCTTGCGCCAGCGATAAGGTCCCAAAAGATCCATGCAATATGTTGCACGGGGGCTAATCTGGAGGAGGAATTATTCAGTCTTATTTCAAGATCTGAATATGAGGATATCCAAGACTGGAGGAGTCTTCGCCCTGTGGATGAGAAGTCGCTTAGAGATAGGGGCATGAACAGAGTCACGGATGTGGCTATTCCGGAGGACGTCTTCAGGGATGTTGAGGGGCAACTGGCTTCTCTTTGGGAAGACGCAGAAGTTGCGGGCGACAGCAGATTTCCGCATGAGTACCTGTATGATATCATTCTCCATGGGGACTTGGATTTTGACGAATCTTCAGATAACTCTTGGTTAGTTGCAGCGGCGGATGCCAATCTTCCCATTTTTACTCCAGGTTGGGAGGACTCAACTCTTGCAAACATACTGGCCGCTAGGATACTTGATAGGACTGTAAAGGACTCTTCGATAATTAAAGGAGGCTTGGAAGCAATGCAGGCTCTGGCTGACTGGTACAGGGAAGATGATTCGCCCACTGGTATTCTTCAGGTCGGAGGAGGGATTGCCGGGGATTTCGCAATCTCTGTTGTACCTATGCTTAGACAGGATGTAGGGATAGATGTCCCAAGATGGGCTTGGTTTGCCCAGATTTCAGAATCTAGGCCATCTTATGGAGGATACTCTGGTGCACCTCCAAACGAAAAGATAAGCTGGGATAAGCTAGATGTTTCCACTCCTAAGTTTGTCATTGAGTCGGATGCTACTATTGTTCTCCCAATCTTACTATCGATGCTGGAATAACTTCGAGTAGCTGTCGCATTTCTCAGAAATTCTCAATAACTGATTGTATTTTGACGTTCTATCGCTTCTGGCTGGAGCTCCAGTTTTAATTTGTCCTGCGTTCGTTCCAACAGCAATGTCCGCGATAATCGAGTCCGCTGTTTCACCGGAACGGTGGCTGATGATTGTTCCAAATCCAGCAGCCTTTGCCATTCCTATGACCACGAGTGTTTCAGTAACTGTTCCAATCTGGTTGAGTTTGATTAGAATCGCATTTGAAGCGTTTTTCTCGATCCCCTTAGCGAGTCGATCAGGATTAGTAACGTAGAGATCGTCGCCCACGACCTGAACTCTATGGCCTTCCCTGAGGGTGAATTCAGTCCAAGAATCCCAGTCGTCTTCACCGAATGGGTCTTCAATGGAAACTATCGGATAGCTATCGAGCCAAGAGGAGTAGAGGCGCCCTAAATCGGATCCATTCATTACCTTTCCATCGATATGGTACCCATCATCGTGCAAGAATTCTTGACTTGCCACATCTAACGCGATAGAGACCTGGTTTCCTGGTTGGTATCCTGCGCTGATAATTGCGTCCACAACGTATCTTAACCCGTCCTCGTTACATGGCAGGTCTGGGGCGAATCCTCCCTCATCACCAACCCCTCCCAGTAATCCTGCATCCCTTAGTACAGCGCGAAGTGAGTGATAGATTTCGACACCGGCACGAAGTGACTCGGGATATGATTCAAACCCATGTGGAACAATCATAAATTCCTGAACATCGACGTTCGAATTAGCATGAGCTCCTCCGTTGAGGATATTCATCAGTGGAACGGGTATAGATGTCTGGCCGTCCGAGATATGTTGCCAGATTTCTCCATCACCTACAGCAGCCCTTAGGCAGGCCATGGAGGCTCCCAGCATAGCATTCGCACCTAAATTGGCTTTGCTCGGAGTTGAGTCTATGGTCATCATTGCTGTATCCACGACTCCTTGGTCGCTGGCGTCTAGGCCTACTAAGGCGTCCGCGATCGGGCCATTTACATTGGAGACCGCGTTATCGACGCCCTTGCCCCCCCACCGGTTTCCTCCATCTCGTAACTCCACCGCTTCATGTCGACCCGTGCTGGCTCCAGATGGAACCATTGCTCGACCTATTGTTCCGTCCTCTGTTAGACAATCCACCTCAATGGTCGGGTTGCCCCTGGAATCGAGGACCATTCTCCCAAAAATACGGGAGATGCGTGTTCCCATGTAACGTGGACTATGGGGCATCTTCTCAATTTTGTCCTTGAGATTGATCATAACTATTCGTTCAACCAGCTCAACCAGCGGGATACTTTGGTCTGAACTTCTGGGACTTCCATTTCTGACCTACAGCACGCCTCCCAACATAGTTGCTCGCCTTTCGGGGAGATGGAGAATAGTTCAGCCCTGAATAGCACTCCATCGTGCTCCGAGCAATCACATCTATTGTCGTCTACAAAGCAATGAAGGAGGTGTTTAGGATAGTGGTGCATCTTGCCAGAGGCGGGACAGCAAAGCATCACACTTCTATCGAAGAAGACCAGTGACTGGCCGGTTTCACTGTCTACTTCATGCCCCACTATCCTCGTTCTGTTGAGCAAGGTGGCGACATCTACATTGTACCAAGTGGCATATGAGGGGGAGAGGCCAAGAGAGGATACCTCATCTAGATACTCTTGTTTACGAAGAAGGTGCACCGCCTCTTCGCTCGTCACAAAACGTCAAACAAGGCGGTCCCATTTGAATACACCCAATTTAACTAATTTTGTTAATGTACGAATATAGGATTATATTACAATAAATTTTCCGATATCAGTAGAATAAGTACAAATAGTATCCATAATACGGAGAAACACCATGAAAGTTGATTCCCTAGACAGATCAATTTTGGGCGTGCTCAGAGACTCGGGTAGGGCTTCTTTTGTTGAGATAGCGGAAAGAGTCGGGGTTACTGAGAGAACTATCAGAACCAGAATGAAGAGATTGGAGGAGGACGGTGTTATCAGGGGCTACACAATTAGAGAGACTGGAATCGGTCTTACCGCTTTGATTAGGATGAAAGTCGGCCCTGGAACAGAGATCGGTTCCCTTGCCGGAGAGTTCGCTAGTTGGGATGGTGTGGAGAGTGTGTATGAGATTAGTGGAGACGCAGATCTGATTGCTGTGGTACATGTGGACGACACGGTCGGGCTAAGAGAGATGTTGGATAAGATGTGGCTGACGGCACCTGCGGAGATTAGCTCAACTCAAACAGAGTTGGTCTTGGAGCAGTATTGATCAATCCTTCCACTTCACAGAACATCCGATACTCTCCGTTCTGGGGTTAGAAACTTCTCTTCCAGAAACATAGTCATCGATGGCATCCGAAAGATCGTTTGTTGTTGCATGTGAAGGGTCTCTTGGGGAGTCGTCCATTCTCCCTCTGTAAACTACCACCCCGGTTGATGAGACGAGGTAGAACTCCGGGGTTCTCTCTGCCCCATAAGAGGTAGCTACCATCTGATCTTCGTCGTGGAGATAAGGATATGTCATCCCTCTCTGGGATCTCTTAACCATATTGTCCCAAGAGTCGGACTCATACTTCACGGGATCATTGGAATTGATTCCAACAAATCCTAACCCGTTATTTCTGGCCTTCTCTGCAATTTCCTCTATTCTACCTTCGGAACCCACAACATATGGACAGTGGTTGCACGTGAACATTACTACTCCTCCCCTATCCCCTAATACTTCAGACAGGGAAACTTGTGCCTCACCAGAGGCCTCATTGGCGTTTGGGAGTTTGAATTTTGGAGCGTGGTTTCCTGGTTCGATTGATTCGGTCATGCTACTGCGCATGGGAGGAAGTGATTCAATCCTCCGGCCGCAAGACCCCAAATGATGGCGGCTCAATCTTTTCTTTACATTCTTCCAGCCTTCTCCTAGCTAGTCTGTGTTGTGGGTCAATATCCAAGACCTTTCTCCAACCATCAATCGCCTCTTTTGTGTCTCCTCGTTCATGTAAAATTGCGGCAATCATTAGCCTGGCATCTACGTGCTTCGGATCGTTTCTAGATGCGCTCTCAAAGTCAGATAGCGCTTCCTCCCCTCTCCCGAAGTCGAGATAGAGGAGTCCCCTCTGATACCATGCATCAGAATTATTGGGATCTACTCTCAATGCTGAGTTGAGTGGCCTCTCTGCCTGTTCCGCCTTGTCCATGGCAATCAAACAGGTCCCTAGATGGACCAATGCCATGACATGCTCATCTCTACGATCCAGAATTCTCCTGAGTTCGGCCTCGGCCTCTTTCCAGTCTCCGAGATTCATCAGTACCTCTGCCCTTCTCTGGCGAGCAATTAGGAGCGATGGAGATGTTGATATCAGATGATCGGCATCGTCCAATGAAGAGTCCAGATCACCCTTCAGAAGAGATGCAGAACACCTATTCAGCCTAGCTCGAATATGATTCGAGTCCATGTCCAGTACCTTTGAGAAAAGAGTCTGTGCCTCAGTTAGTCTTCCTTTCTTGGCCGCGATGAGGCCCCTGATGAATGGAACCACGGGGTGGCCATGCAAGTGGGTTGCCGCTTCCGCAACATGTGTATTGGCTTGGTCTAGTTTTCCCTGTTCGATGCATAGATGTGCTTCCTCGAGAGGGATTGATGTGTGCTCCGGAATTAGTCTCCTAGCCCTAACTAAGGCGACCTCAGCCTCATTTAATGATCCCTGATACCTCAGCGCCCTAGACCTTCCCAACCAAGCAAGTCCGCTTTCTCTATCATGGTCTATTGCGGCATCAAATGAAATAAGGGCGTCTATCAAAAGGATTTGATCGTGAGTTCCATAGTCATCTCTGTATTGCTCTGCATCATGTAGATGCAGTCTGCCCTCCATCACGTGCATGCAGGCGCTATCCCAGCACTCGGGAGGAGCTTCGTTGAGGGTTTCCTTCGCCCACTCTATTGAGTTGGCCTTTAGAAGTACTAAGCTGAGTCTCGCTCTAGCTTCGGCATCCCCGGGGGTAGTCTCGATATGCTCCTCCAAGACTGCACGAGCAGCATCTAGCCTTCCTTCATTTTCCAACACTTCGGCCTCAATTATAACCCCATACTCACCTAAGGCAGTGGCCCTCCTTATGCTTCTGATCGCCTCTTTTGAGTTGCCCTCCCCTGCTGCAAGTATCCTTGCGTGAAGCAACCAAGCTGGACCGCTCTCATCATCCAACTCTATCGCGGATGTGATTGCTTCCATAGCCGCACCAGCTTCTCCGAGAAGGAGTAGCTTCGCCGCTCTCTCTACCAGAAGAGGGGCATCAGATGGGTCTAGATTGGAAGTTGGTCCTGTAATCCTCGATTCCTTCGCCCTCATTGCAATTTCAGAAAGTTTTGCTGAGTCTTCGGTCTCTTCTAGTGGCTGGCCCAGTGCAACTAATCTGGTCTTGTTCCTAAGGTACCTTCCATCTTCGGAGCCGACGAGAATAGCTGCCTGTTCTGCCAATGCCTCAACATCGTCTGGATCAGACGCAAGTAGTCTTTCTAGGGTTCTATCTAGTGAGTCTAGCTCCCCAGATTCCCTCTGAATCCTCGCAAGCGAGCGCAAGGAGGTTGAGTCCTCCGGATCTATCAAGTTCGCCATCCTGTAGCAGTCAGCGGCTCTTGATGTCCTTGCAGAGGCATGGAAAAGGCCCCCTAGGATTCTTTGCTCACTACCATTGAGTTCTAGATCTTCTGCCTTCATCTCCGCCTCTGTAAGTATAGCATCCAGTCTTTCAACTAATGGAAGCAACCCGGGGAGAATGGAGTCGCTACCAACGGAGATGCCGTTATGCTTCTCGATTATGGCCTTAGCAGCATGTGTTGCTATTGCGCATGACTCACTTGAGCTGACCGCTACACCTTGATCGAAGAGCAAATTCTCGGCACTTTCGAGTTTGCGATGGACGGCTAATAGGTTTCGAACTTCGGGAGTCTCACCAAGAATTGTGTCGACCCCTCTGGAAAGGAGGTCCAATCTCTGGGTTGTGTCAGTCAGATTCGACTGCAGGGCCCCCATTCTACTCATCATTCTGTCTCTGTGATTCAGGACCGATCTATGTCTCAGCCACAGTGCCAAAACCGTAACTCCGAGTATCCCGTAGAGGGCAAGGATACCAGCCGTGGTCTGATCCATCGTAGTAAGCGGAACTGCTGGACTTTTGATGCCTTCTGCTGGCATGCATGGTCAAAGGCAGGTTCTGTGTGGGACTGCGTCCCACCGAGGAGCATACCATCAGAGCTCTTCTGCGGAGTAAGCCTGAACGTTTCCTTTTCGAGTAACCCCACCTACCGATGTCCCCAGAACATTCTCTATCCCAGCTCCTGAAGCTAGTTCAAATATTCTATCATTGATCTTTCCAGCGAACACCAATCCTGTGGCACCTTCTGATTCTGCCATCGCTCCAGCCAATGCCCTGGCACCGATTGGATCTGATCCAGATCCGTCTTCCATGATGATTACCGCGTTATTCTTCTTTAGGCCGTCCAGATATGGAGCCCAATCCTTTACATGGTCGGGTGCTACAAGTGATTCGCTTCCCCTACCGACTGATTTGTCGTCCTCTTTATTGAGCTCGGATTGAATCCTAGACACGGCCTTGCTAGCCGCCTCTTTTTGCTGGAGGTGCTTGGTGATCACCTTTCCTTCCAAGTGTTCTACTTCTCTGCTCTGGGGCGCCATTGCAACATGGGTAAGTGACTTGCCTAGTTGCCCGTTAATTTCCATCAGCAGAAGCTTGCCTCCTCTATCTCCGTCAATGAAGGCTGTTACGCCCTTCTTGCTTTTTGCAAGCTCGACCAATTGTGGCTTTATTCCAGACCCCATTGTCGCTATAGCATTCTTTATTCCGAACTTTAATAGATTCCTGACATCATTCCTTCCTTCGACAATGATGATGGCCTCGGACTCGGTAACGTTGGGCCCTGCAGTCATACCGTGATACTCAGTTTCCTTGTCTAGCGTAAGAACCGCTCTGACTTCCTCCAGGATATTCTTTGAGTCATCGACTCCTGAATTCACCATGTTTAGCAAGAGTTGTTTTCCTCTCTCGATAACGTGATCTCTCTTTGACGATTGTTGGTTCTCTATCAGTTTAACCTTAATTACAGACTTGCACGGTCCGATTCTATCTATCGTTTCCAAAGCGGCGCCTATTACAGCTGTACTGACTTGATCTAGAGATGAAGAAACTAGAATCTCCCCCTGTACCTTACCTTTGTTCTGATGTAGAATTACATCGACGTGCCCTATTCTACCAGTTCTCTGTAGTTTCCTGAGTTGAAGCGACTCCCCTAACAGACCCTCAGTCTGTCCGAAAATCGCACCTACCACGTCCTTCCTCTGGACGTTTCCATCCGTCCGGATGGTTGCGTGTATGACATACTTTCCTTCTTGTGACATATTTTCATTTCTCCTTCGCTGTTTGGCCCACTTTTGGGGCATCGTTCCAGTAGCCGAAATTTCGGCGATGATGGGTGGGTTACACCCTCGAGTAGGCCTAAGCTTGGTATGTCCGACCACTTCATCATTCAAGAAAGCTCCTGATGTATCTGCAGGTTGGGTACGTGTATCTCGTCCCCTAAAGGTCGTGAAACCCGGTAAGCAGGCGAAGCGAATATGTGTGTGTTGTCTCTGGGTATACTGTGCCAGGACGCCTCCTCCCATCAGAAGACCCCATTGCAGAGAGTGTACTGGAGTGGACCATCAAAAGAGACTCTAGGGATATCAGGCAATTGATGGTGTGGATGGAGGAGTCGGAGGGGAGGAAGGAGAGAGCTGTATTCATGAGTAGGGCTCTGGATTTGATGGATGAAATACAGTATGCCCTGAGTAGGCTCGATGAGCTGAGGTGAGAGTTTGCGTTCACTGATACTGGCCGGAGGCAGGTCTACCCGTATGGGAAGAGACAAGTGCTTGTTAGAGATTGATGGTGTTGCATGTATACAGAGGGTTGCAATGGCCTTGGCGGAAGCAGGTTTGGAGCCAATCAGAATATCTGTTTCATCCCCGGAACATATGGAGAAATATGGAAGTGTGATTGACCCTAGCCTTCAAGTTGAATGGGTAATAGATTCCGTTCCAAATGCTGGGCCTATTGAGGCTATTCTCGAGGCTTTGACCGATCCCTTCTGCAATGATCCGTTGCAAATAGCTCCAGTTGATGTTCCATGGCTGGAGATGAGTACCCTCTTGGAACTTGAGAGTAGAATAGGCGATAATGAGGTTGCAATTCCAATTAGCTCGGGTGTTTTACACCCTCTTCTTTCCCTTGTGAGGCCTATGGTAGCCAATTCCGTAGGTTCCGATAGGAGGCCCTTGAAGGAACAGTTTTCAGAAATCAGCCATGTCCTAGTTGAAGTCGATGAGAGATCTGTGAAGAACATCAACAGTCCTGAGGACCTAGACTGATATCTTACCAGAGGATATGTCATCCAATACCTTCGGGTAGAGGTCGTGCTCTTCCTCCTTTATCCTCGCTGTCAGAGTCTCTAAGGTGTCATTGGGAAGGATAGGGACCTTCTTTTGTTGAATGA
Organism: Candidatus Poseidoniales archaeon; assembly: GCA_028283505.1. Lineage (GTDB taxonomy): Archaea > Thermoplasmatota > Poseidoniia > Poseidoniales > Thalassarchaeaceae > MGIIb-O5. Next base: position 11,965 of record JAPOFX010000004.1, on the reverse strand, counting down.
TGGCCCCTGTATCTACGCCCTCGTCGACAAAGTGAACCGTACAACCTGTCTCCTTTGCCCCCGAGTCGATGGCGTCTCTCTGAGCATGTGCGCCTGGGAATGCAGGTAGAAGTGATGGGTGGATGTTTACCATTCTACCCTTCCAGTTGGAAACGAATGACGGGGTAAGGACTCTCATGTATCCACTGAGAACGACCATCTCAATGTCATGTGAGGCGAGTGCTTCCATGATTCTCCTCTCGTGTTCCAGTCTCCTCTTTATGCCCTTCATTCCACCAGGAGGTGGGATTGAGAGGTGATTAACAGATGAGGCGGATGCATGTTTGAGGCCGTCTGCTGATTCCACATCAGAGATAACGAGGGAGGTTACATGGCTCACGCGCCCATTAGATTGGTGCCTCAGCAGGGCCTTCAAACCGGACCCGCCTCCTGATATCAGGACCGCGAGCCTAAGGGGGTCCTCTGGGGTTGCTATCCTGGGGAGCAGGTAATCTCCGCTCATGCCCCCCTGAGGGAGAGTTCGGGTTTCAGGTTAATGATGTAGGCCTCCGTGACATTACAAGAGGGACTGGACTTAAAGTACGAGCCTCTCGGGGAGGGCGGGGTCAGTATGGCCAGGCTCGAATCAGTGGATGAGATAGTGGAGAAGTACTCCGTTTCAAGCAGTCCGACAAAGAGTAGGTTCTACACGGCACTTGGCTCCATGTTTGTCGTATTCGCAATAATTGGCATCTGGATTCCGGGGTGGCCCACCGTTTCTTGGGCCGTACCAGCGGCCTATTTCTTCTCAATATCAAGCGAGGGGCTATTCAGGTGGACACTGACTAACGATTACTTTGGCCCTGCTGTCTTCGACTACTACGCAACGGGGAAGACCATTCCAAGGCACGCGAAGTATGGGGTCGTGGGGCTGATAACAGTAATGACCTCGCTTTCTACTTACTTTGTCTGGGCGGTTTCGACCAAGGGAAGTGGCTCCCTGTCCGACCCCTCTTCTTGGGACGGAGCCGATCCGGGATTCGGAGCAGCCACTGTTCTATTGGTGGGATTAATTGGGGTATGGTACGTTGGTTTCAGGGTACCCACAAGGAATTAGGCGTATTTCCCTCAAAACACGCGTTTATTACCGGTTGGGGCCCAGTTAGGCACATGGTATTAGAATGCAATATCGACGCTAGGGGGAAGGCTATCCGGCTCTTCGGAGGCATGGCTTCTGTAATCACAGGCCTTGGAGTCGCCACTGTAGCATACTTTGGCCTAGTTGATTCTCCTTATCTGTGGTACGCCTCGGCAGGTCTACTAGCGGGTGGAACACTAGGTGTCTTTGAAGGATGGTCAGGCTGGTGTGTGGCAAGAGCGATTGGTATCTGGACACCCATCTGAATGAGGGGCTCCTCCATCAATATTCAATTAGCTAGTCGTTATAGTGACTTCATGATGCCTCTGGAGGGGATAAGGGTCCTAGACCTCTCAAGAATTCTGGCAGGACCTCATGCGGCACAATCTCTGTCGGATTTGGGTGCTGATGTGATCAAAGTTGAGGCCCCCTGGGGGGACGACTCCAGAACATGGGGGCCACCATTCCAAAAAGGGTTCGACGGAGCAGAGGTTGCTTCGTATTTCTTATCATGTAACAGGGGGAAGAAGATAGTTTTCGCGAATCTAAAGAATGAAAGAGAAAGGGTTCGGAGCTTGATGGACACAGTGGACGTAGTTATTGAGAATTTCAAGCCAGGAGCTTTCGACCGTCTTCTTGGACCAGTTAACGCGGATCTAATTGTTTGTAGCATATCTGGTTATGGCCAGGAGGGGCCTAGAAGAGATGAGCCAGCATTCGATTTAACCATGCAAGCAAGGAGCGGAATAATGTCTGTGACAGGCGAGGAAGGTGGTCCTCCGGCTAAGGTTGGTGTTGCCTGGATTGACGTAATGACAGGGATGAATGCTGTCAGTTCGATACTAGCCTGCCTGCTCAGGAGAGATAGGGGAGGGGGAGGGGCTAGGATAGACATATCATTGTGGGATACTGCAGTTTCGTCCCTGGTAAATCAGGGCCACAATGCGCTAGCAGGGATGGAGACGGGACGGATGGGTAGCCGTCATCCAAATCTCGTACCATATAGGGTGTTTCGAGCGTCCGATGGCTGGTTTGCCATAGGCGTTGGCACGAGCGGCCAATGGGAGAAGATGGTAGATGCACTTTCACTGAGCGTACCTAGGTCTTGGAATGAAAATAGAGTTAGGATAGAGAAGAGAGAAGAGGTCGAAAGGTTGGTTCAAGGTACAATTGTAGAATACACAAGAGCTGAGTTGGAGGAACTGCTTCACGGGGTGCCGTGCGCACCAGTGAATACGATATCAGAGGCTTTGGAAGACCCGCAATCTAAATCTCGGGGTAACGTGATAGATTACAATGGGGTTCCTACGTTGGCTAGTCCATTTAGGTTCATATCTACCATGGAATGAGTGCGGGATGTTTGTGTCCCAAATAAGAATGGTTAGTGAAGGAACATCCTAGTCCCCGTAAAGAGCATTGAGATTCCATGTTCGTTGGCTGCGTCTATTGATTCCTGGTCTCTCACTGATCCGCCCGGTTGAACCACACTCGATACCCCGATTTCATATGCCGTGTCTATTCCATCTCTGAATGGGAAAAAGGCATCAGACAGCATCATTGCCCCCCTCGCTCTGTTACCCGCTCTCCTGGATGCTATTCTGACTGCCTCAACCCTACTGGTCTGTCCCGGTCCGATTCCCACAGTGGCGAGTCCAGTGGGAGTTCCGGAAACTAGGATTATGGCATTCGACTTGACCTCTGAGAGGACGGCGCATCCGAATCTGGCGAGAGAGAGATCTTTCTCCTCCATCCTCTTCTCAGTCACGCATTCCACATTCTCCCAGTCAATTCCAGGTGCACCTTGCATCTGTGCAAGCCAGCCCCCGCTGACCTGCCTCATGGAGAGGCTGTACTCCCTAGCCCCCATCTGCTGAAGCGAAAGCATCCTCCTATTCTTCTTCGCTGACAATAGTTCCAAGGCTTCAGGATGGTATCCGGGAGCTATCATACACTCAAAGAAGTGATCTCCAATGGCAGTCGCTGTGTCCAGTTCAACTTCCTTGGTGAATGCAATGACGCATCCAAAGGCACTTTCATGATCACTAGCAAGAGCATCCTTCCATGCATCGGACTGGCTGGATCCCACTGCCGCGCCACACGGGTTCGTGTGTTTGACGACCACACACCCATGCTCATGATCCGTGCAGGAGTGGATGATATTCTCTGCCAGTCTTAGCGCTCCATCTAAGTCAAGATAGTTATTGTAGGACAGGGGTTTACCGCCGTGTTGAATGGCCGCTCCCAAGCCAGTAGGCTCGCCACCATTGGGATAGAAGGAGGCGGGTTGGTGTGGGTTTTCCCCGTACCTCAATGTGGATCCCCTCTTTGTAGAGAGATTGATCATTGAAGGGACTTCTTCGTCCACCAGCCTACGCTCAAGCTCATTGGAAACTGCTGTATCGTATGCGGCCGTACTCTGGAAGGACTCCAAAGCAAGCTTGGCTCTTTCACTGGCCCCAATTACAGAGGGATCCCCTCCAGCTTCGCTTAGTTTGGCGATGATGTCTCCGTATTGGGAAGGTGATGTCAGGACTATGACGTCCTTGTGGTTCTTGGCGGCCGAGCGTACCATTGTGGGGCCCCCTATGTCTATCATCTCAATTAGTTCTGAGTCTGTTGCTGGTGGGCGTCTAGACGCGGTTTCGACAAAGGGGTACAAGTTTACGCACACAAGGTCAATCGGACCATAACCCAGCTCTTGCAAGGTCTCCATATCTTCCAGCCTGTGCCTCCTGGCGAGGATGCCCCCATGGACTGCTGGGTGGAGGGTCTTGACTCTTCCATCGAATACCTCGGGATGTCCCGTTGCTTCGCTTACATCGATGACTTCGATACCAGCTGACCTAAGCTTCCTAGCAGTTCCCCCTGTGGACAATATCTGCCATCCCATTGCGGACAGTGCGCTGGAGAGTTCCTCTACTCCTTCCTTGTGCCAGACGCTAATCAGTGCTCGGGGCGGTTCCATGAAGAGACATGAGGGCGAGGGACTTGAAGCATTCTATGTCTTAGTCCCCTCTAGCAGAGACGACTTGGTCTATTCTGAGCATACTGATTGCTGTCTCAGTAGCTGTCTCTAGGGATCCGGATATTACCGACTTGGGATGCCAAACGCCCTCTGGTGATGTTATTTTACCATCTCTGTCGATCCCCATGCAATTCCCATTCCTAGCTTCTGAGCGAAGCTTCAGGACTTTGTCAAGAGGGTTCTGCCCTGAGTTCTCAGCGAGAACGGCTGGTATCGTTTCCATGGCTCTGGCAAAGGACTCCATGGCGATCCTCTCCCTTCCAGGCTCTGACTCCATCTCAGTCCTTACATGATGAGCGATCATAGAATGAGACGCTCCACCTCCTGGGAGGACGGTCTTCTCGGACATGGCCAGAGATGTCGCCCTAAGGGAGTCGTAAATCCCTCGAATGGCTTCTTCGGTAGCCTCTTCCCCGTCACCTCCAACCTCTATCGTGACTAATGCTGGGGATGGGCAGTCATCTATTCTGATTATATCCTCTGCCATTTCAGTGGACTCGTTCCTCTCCCAGACAAAGGATCCGAAAGACCCTAGATTATCCGCAGAAGCATCCATTATTGAGTCGATTACAGTGGATGAAGTGGCCTCTGCCGTATTCCTGAGATCCATCTCATCCAGCTCCGATATTGTAACCACGCCCTCATCAGCGAGAGAATGTAGTATGTCCTTATCTACTTCTCCACCACAGAGTACCACGCTCGCTCCAGTGCCCAGTATGGCATTTGCGATCTGCTCCTTCCTTTCTCTTTCGGCGTCGACGAAAGAATCTAGCTGTTCGGGAGAGGCTATCTTAATTTGTGCGTCTCTGGTCATAGACCTTATCTTCAGATCCCCTCCTACTATCGCAATCTTTGCGTCTCTGATATCATTGGGTAGTCCATCAAGAGGTACCCTCCTTCTGAAAGCAACTCCACTGATCATCCTTGAGTCTGACAAGGTTCCTTTGCCTGACTTGAACATCGAAACGTTTTCCGCGGCCGGGCGATCAGTATTTTCTGAGGTTATTTTGAGTGTCTTGACAACTATTCGGGATAGTAGTTCCAGAGAGGCTTCGGCTCCTTTTCCTATCATTGCCGTCTCGGCTACACCGATCAGTCTTTCATCACTGAGTGGGGTGGCAATATCATCCAGCATCGAGATAGCTGAATGCATGGATTTTCTATAGCCCCCGATTATCGTAAGTGGATGAAGCCCCTTCCTCAGGAGTGTTTGGGACTCCTGAAGGAGTGCCCCACATAGTAACATAGTTGTGGTGACCCCATCACCACACGCTTCCTCCTGTGACTGGCACATGGATACAAGCATCTTTGCCGCAGGGTGCTTTACCAACAACTCTGACACTATCTTCGCGCCATCGTTGGTAATCGCAGTGTTCCCATCCGTCTTGTACATCATCTTGTCTAATCCCTTAGGGCCGAATGTGGGCTTCAGAAGGTTCGCGAATACATCTGATGCTGAAATCAACTTCTCTTGAACATCAGTGCCACTAGTGACGTTGGTTTGCTCCTTGACTATGACCACCGGAGGCTTGCCAGCACCCTCGCCCATATCACCCCCGAAACAAGGACCTGCCAAGAAACCTTTGAGGGAGATAAATGCATTTTTTGGTCCAAGCTGTGATAATATCTATTCGCTAGAGGGAGTAGTTGGACACATGAGATCGAGGACCACCCTGTCCGCGATGATGGTCTCTCTGGTCTTGTTGGTGTCAATGGGGCCCATTTCATCGGCCCAGATTGGGATACTTCCATCGGTTGAGATAACATGCGATGACCCAGGACCTGTCGAGGTCTGGCCGGGGGCTACTAGAACCACTATTGTTTACTGCACACTCGAGAATCCGTCGATACATAGCGAATCTGTAGAGATCGGTACTGAATCTGAGGATTCCGAATTCCAGTTTGCCGCTCCTCAGACTGTGACGATAGGAGCTGGCCAAGAGATAGACATCCAAGTCATAATTAGAGTGCCTGAGCTCTTTGCAGCTGGTACTTACAGTGCCAATATAACCGCTAAGGTTACCGAAGCGAATGGTATCGATGTTACGGCGATCACCTCAACAGAGGAGGACTCAGTCAGCTTTGAGGTCATGAAATATGGTTCCTGCGAAGTAATGATGGGGCAAGGTGGAGGAGCAATAGAAGCGGGTGATCCTGTGGTTTTTGCCGCTTCTTTCGTCTGCGTGGCAAATGCCGAGTTCTCGATTGGTTACAGCTTGGTGATAATTGATGAGGGGACTATGTCCTCGATTTGGCCATCGGGCTTCGTGGATCAGAGTGCGCCTTGTGAGTTCCAAGTTCAAGCGACAGGGGGAGGGGGTAACTGCCAGTTCCAGATTGCCACACCCTCCAACTTGGCGAACTCTTGGAGTGGATGCGTGGTACTCGTTGATGATGATGGGGATGGGGATAGTTCTGGCTCAAGCCCACCTACCTCATGCAGCACCGATTACCCGTCTTTGGGAGTAGATATAGAGCCTCAGGGGCTTTCCTTAGGCTCGATTGGTTTGGACACAAATAGCTCGGTGAGCGAGATTCTGATGGACAACAAGGAGCTTTTTGGCGGGGGAGTGGGGGGCCTAGTACTCCTATTTTGTTTGATTTTGATACTCAGGAGAAGGTCAAGCACCTACGATGAGGAGTGGGAGGAAGACTGATCACTCCAGGACATTTATCATCCAGAGAGCAGATAACGCACCGAATATTCCCAGGATAAAGGACGTGGTAGGAGGAAATCCCAAGCTTCCGGTGTAAACCACGTACTGAAAGGCTGTCATTCCCACTACTGCAAGCGCCTGGGCGAGGTTACGACTACCATAACCTGACTCATTGATTATGTGATCCCTGTTGCGGATTGATAGAATTGCCAAAGTAACCACAGAGAGGACGATCAGATGACCAATCAGCCAGCCAAAGGAAGATCCGAATACATCAACTAGTGAGTCTTGGAAGTCACCAAGTATCAAGGAAGCTATATCCACCATAGAAGGTTCGAGTGGCTATGTATTATTCAACTAAACGGAGGTGCTATGATTTATCGGTTAAAGACTCTAGAGTCTGCAATGTCTCATTAATCATCCTCTCCTTGTTGAACCTTCTCTCGGTCGTAGCTCTAGCGGCCTTGGAGATTCTTCTCCTCTCCTGTTGATCATTACCTAGCTTTCGAATCGCCGATATCAGCTCAGGTAGATTACCCGGTCTTATGAAAATACCATCGTGATTGTGAGTAATGACATCAGAGTTGCCCCCTATCTCCGATGAAATCGTAGGTAATCCATGCGACATAGCCTCCAATAGAGCTAGCGGAAGGCCTTCGTATCTGGTTGTCGGGATTAGGTAAATGTCAGCGGACGAGTAAGCTAAATTGAGTTCGTCGTCAGTGACTCTCCCGTGGAATGTGACCCTTTCATCGGTCCCCAGATTCCGGGATATTTTCTTCAGATCCTCGAGATAAGGACCTGTTCCGATTATATCCAGATGTAGTGGCATATCGTCTATCTCTGATACGGCTCTTATTGCCGTCTGGAAGCCCTTCTGCTTATCCGCCCTGCCTGTACATAGTAGTCGTATCTCCTCTCCAGTCGATCCATCACTGGAATTCTCTGGAAGAGCGATGCCGTTCTCAATGACCTTCACTTTGCCCTCGGAGAACATTTTGAAGTCTTTCGAAAGAGTTGGCGATACCAGAACAATGGATTTAGCGGCCCTCCTCATGGGCATCTCCCACAACAGGCACCTCCTGAGCAAATGAAGGGGCGTGAGGATTAGCCAGTGCCAGTACCTAGGCCTCATGTCGGCGGCCGACAAGAATGAGAGGAGTTCTGTTCTCAGTGAACCATGACACACAATCGCGATTGGTATGCCATTCTTCTTAGCCCATCCCATTGTACCCTTGGCCGCGAACTCATTGCTGTGGATGACGTCGATTGGATCGACTCTATGGATCTCGCGTATTTCTGACAATGCTCTGTTGAACCATGTTCTGGACAGCTTCATTGGCGTCGAGGGAGAAAGGAATTTGACCCTGTAGCCCGATCTTTCCTCCTCCTCCACCCCATCTTGCCTTGAGGTAGTTAAGACAGTGACCTTGTGCCCAGCCTTGACAAAGCCCCCACATAGGTCTTCGCACTGTCTCTCAAATCCCCCGAAGCCATGGGATAAGGTAGACCTCGACATGACCAGAATGTGCATTTGATCGGACGTTTGTAAGACTCTTGAGTTATAGCAGTATTCTCATCAGGGTCAGTAACCATGCTTCTCCAGGGTTTCCGCATTCTTCTCAGCGAATTCGAGTAACTCAGGGTTGTTCATGAAAGCAAAGGCCCTGGAGGGGTTTATTGTTTCTTCAATTAGGGTCAACTTTTCCTCCGTTATCTCGATGGAAATATATTCCAGTATCTTAGTAATTGAGTCTCTAGGAGACGACAATAGCTCCTCATACCTCACGACGTGTTTATCTTCTATGGGAGCAAGAATCTCGGACTCAATCTCTAGCTGCTCAGACCAGAAGCTGAGGCCCCCTTCCAGAGTGGAGGACCTCTGGCCCCTCATGATGGGAGATTTGCTAGATCTCCAAGAATACGTTGGAAGCCACTTCTTGAACCTGCTGACATCACCCTCCCAGTGGGCGGAGTTTCTCGTCTTTAGGCTAGCAGCCACATCCACGCCATGCCGGATTACATGTATCACTTTCATGTCAGGCCAAATAGACCTCCAGAGCGGAAGTGTTGGGCCATTTCTGGGATCCTTCCAACCCCACCTTTCATCCATGTCGAAGAGGCCATTCTTCAGAGGCTTGCCTGAGTATTTTCTGCTGGATCTGCTCGAAAGCCTCTTGCGGACATATTCCTCTACGGCTTCCATGGCAGGTGGAAGATTGGTCAGTTCAGAAAGGGCCCCGGGCCTCTCCCAACTCGCTCCTGCGTTCCCGTATATCCACTCATTGAGACTGATGAAGAATATTGACTCGTGATCCTCCTGGAGATCCTTGCCCATCATAACCCCACAATCGTCCAGGATTCTGGAGACGAGGCTTGTACCACTTCTATGCATCCCCACCACTACGACGGGGTTTGCCATGGCGTTGCGTAGGGGTCGTTATGTTAAGTTCTAACTGGCTACTTTGCCAGTATTGTGTCGAGGGAGGCGAACAAGAACTCAATCTGGCTGTGATCATTGTCTATGTGGGGTGACACCCTTATCATCCCTGATCTATCAGTAACTAAAATTCCGAATTCGTCTTGGAGTCTCCTTACTATCTCTGCACTATTATGTTCAGAAGGGGGGCGAATGCTCACAATCGCGCTCCTCTGATCGCTATCCGTCGGAGAGGTGACCTCCAACCCCCTCCTGTTGGCGAGTTCGACAATCATATCAGCCAGGGAGAGGTCATGCTCCCAGATTTTCTCAATGCCAATTTCCAACATCTCCTCGATCGACGCTGCCAATCCCCTTAACGCTCCAAAGTGTAAAGTCGTGAACTCAAATCTACTAGCATCTTCGGGCAGATTCATTCTATCAGACCTCATGTTCCAAATATCCTCATGACTCCTAAAACCAACTATCCCCGGGACCAGCTTTTTAGCATCGGGAGAAAGGTAGCCGACTGCTGTCCCATAAGTCCCCCTTAGCCACTTGTAGCCAGAGGATATGATGACATCTGCCCCTGATGCTATCGCATCTATAGGAACCGTTCCCATTGATTGGGTCGCATCTACAATAAGTAGTGCCCCTACCGAGTGAGCTGCTTTGGAGAATTCTCTCAGGCTATATCTCTGTCCGTTGGCATACTCGACATGTGAAATAACAACTACTGATGTGTCGTTGTCGATTAGCCCCAGAATGTCCTTGGGGTCAGTGTAGTGGTTTTCATCATAAGGCGCCAGTCTAACTTCAGCGCCTGTTTCATGGGCGACTCTGGACCATGGGTAAACAGTGGAAGGAAACGCTGCCCTTGATGAAACTATATTCTGGCTTTCGGAAGGCATAACAGCCCATGCGACTGAGCTCATCATAGCAGTGGCACTGGAACCACAGAAAACATCTGATAGATGGCAGGAAAGGAGTTTCGCCGCCGCCTCCCTGAGTGGCATCATACCTAGTTTCTCAGCATCGGCATCAAATTCAGCCGCTCCTCCCCTAGCTAGAGAGTCCTCCCAGGCTCTGGATGCCTTGTGTGCTACTGGAGAGGTCGTAGCGACGTTCGCGTAGGAGAGATTCGTCCATTGGTGCGCCATATGCCAACCCGAAAGGTTCGTGCACTTCAATTCAAGTCACCGATTAGGCCATATGCGGGCATGTTTCCGATTGTATGTGCTGAAGGAAAGACGGGCCGCCGTGGCAATCTTCGCAGTCTCGTTTGTCTGGGGGATGACATTCATATGGATGAAACAGGGAATAGAGGCTGCTGAGAATGTCGTTCCCGATCTTGAAGCGAACTGGGTTGCCTTTCTCTTCTTCTCTGCCAGATTTGTGATCGCAACAATCCTAACTTTAGCCTTACTTCCCAAAGCTAGAGCTGGCTTTTCTAATCCTGGTTCATTACGAGCGGGGGCTTGGCTTGGGCTAATCCTGTCTGCGGGGTACCTCAGCCAGAACATTGGAATCACCACCGTAACTCCTGGTGTTTCTGCTTTCCTAACTAGCCTGTATGTTGTCTTCACCGCCCTAATCGCAATAATATTGGGGAGGCAAAGCGTAACCAAGTCCACCGTAATAGGCGTTTTATTGGCGACTTTTGGTGCTGGGTGGATAGGGGGTCCTCCTCAGGTTTCTCTTGGTTTTGGAGAGTTTTTGACGATTTTCAGTGCCTACATGTTCGGAGCGCACATTATCGCGACTGATAGAATTACAAAAGAAAATGACCCTATTGAGGTTACAGGACCAATGATGGCGACCATAATGATTCTTGGAGCGACAATGCTTGTACTACTTCCAATCCGCTCTGAAGGAACATCAATTCTCGGCGATTTCCAAGAGGTGTTGTTGACATTGGACTTCTTCATTCCTCTATTCCTATGTGCGGCTCTAGGTTCTCTAGTGGCGCTACTGGTTCTGAATGTCTTCCAAAGGGATTTGCCACCAATTAGGGCTGCGATAATATATGCCTTTGAGCCGGTTTGGGCAGGTATAGCCAGTCTGGCAATGGGTTATGATGAGATTGGGTTTTGGTTTTTCTTGGGGGCCGGGGCCCTTCTGATCGGGAACCTGGTTGTTGAGTTCGAGGGCCTGAACGCCAAAACAGAGGGGGAGTAGTGTGGAAGGCAGTGTGTACTCGGTAAATGTCAGTGGATCGGGGGGGGTTCCGAAGCAACCCGTCAGAGCGTCCTTCGTCGGGTTTGAGGGGGTCGAGGGAGACCACAATAAATTCCGATCAGAAAGGAGAGATGGGGATCCAGGGAGGGCCGTGTGTATTTTCTCAATTGAGCGAATACGTCAGCTACAGCGGGAGGGTCACCCCATTGACGTGGGAACTGCGGGAGAGAACTTCACGATCGAGGGGATCGACTGGCTTGTTCTGGAGGCCGACACGATTATTGAGATCGGAGGAGCCAAAATCAGATTGAGCGAGCCGTGCGCACCGTGTAGCAAAATTGGGGGCTCTTTCACTGACAACAATTTCACAAGGGTAGACCATGACAAGAGAGAAGGGTGGTCACGCTGGTCAGCTTTCGTAATTGAAGAGGGGCCGGTATCAGTTGGCGATTCCGCATTCCTGCGAAAGGCGTGAAGCCCGATTAATCGCTACAGCCGGGATTCTGAAATACGATTGGGTTGTCGCTCAGACCCAAGGCAGAGGTACCCGAGTGGTCAAAGGGGCTGGG
>JAPOFX010000003.1 GCA_028283505.1 Candidatus Poseidoniales archaeon | reverse complement strand
CTCCAGAAGCCGAGAATAAAACATCAGGCCCCCCAATCTCCAGAAGTAAATCCAGAGTTTGATTTCCCCTATTGTAGACTACAACTGAGGCCCTGTCTCCCTGACCTTGGTGCTCCCAGTCACACCTCAGCTCTCCAGGGTAGAGGAAAACCTCGTCCTGAGTGGACAGATTCTCAGGCCAAGCCCAATCCCCCTCCCTCGAATCACATGTGTCAAACAATAGGTCAACTTCCCAGGACCATCTACCATCCAACTCAATCATTGACTCGTCCACAGATTCAAAAGAGTCTTCCAATTTATCCAAGAAACCAACTGCAGAGAGACCAATCCAGATAGATGAAATCAGGATTATCAATACTGTGGATATTGAGAGCAATATGGAGGCTCTCGGAACAGCCATCTCATTGATACCTAATGGGACAGGAGGATGCTCGACTTCGTCGGGCGTATCGGATATCCACGAACGCGTCACATTACATTTGCCGAGCCCAACCGCCATCAAGGTTGGCCCACTTTGTGCTCAATCGCTTAGATTTACAGACTATCAGTTCACAGCCAGGCTATCTTCATTCCTCAATCCCAGCCAAGAAATTATACCAAGCTCTATCGCAATTATTGTGAGTCCCAACAAGAATACATGCGGCTGGAAAAGTATACTTCCGTAGAAGGCAACAGAGCAAATGATTGCGATAATTAAGTCAAAGAGGCCAATTGCCCTCAGAGACTTCCGTAACTGGAGTATCCCGACTACCCATACCGAGGTAGACAACAAAATCAGTAAAATTGGAATTATGAATGCCATTCCGGAATAAATTGGCCCAATTATCAGGAGAATATGAGCATGGGTTGAGAGCATTCCAGACCATCTATCGCCTCCAATCAATAGAGTACTTGCTAACATTGCCAGTAGAATCATCCCCATAGCAATGTAAACCTCTCCGACAACTCCTGAGATACCATCGACCCAATTCCCGACCGAAACTACGCTCATCGCCATTCCTAGTATTGCCATACCAACAGCGGACGGCTCCTTTCTTTTCCATCCATAATTCATCGTGAACAATATGGCCAAAATCCCCGCTACTCCCGTAGATAACAGAGTTATGGCCAAAACTCTGACTCCCGCTACAGTTCCATTCTCGGGTACCCTACCCCTTTCTGTCCTCATCTCTCCGATCCACTTGCCAATCGTTACAGCGGATATAAGGCACAGTTCCAGTCCAAGAAGGGGAAGCTCCCAAAGTAAAGAATCGCCCGAGAACGGATCGATGCTGAGTGGCCACGGTAATGATTCATACAATATGACTCCGAGAAACCTGTCCACCAACAAGGAGTAGATGAACCAATCAACAGCAATCGGAATCCTGTCAAGCATGTTGTCTTGTTGATACAGTGAAATCAGACAAAGCTGCAATATCAGTATCGTAAGTACGCCCATACTAGACAGATCAGTGTTACTGGACCCAGGTCCCATGAGGGAGGAGATATGCATCGAAACCAGTCCAAAAATAGCAATCGCTATCGGCATCTCCATTCCCATGAAATGCGGTAAATCCAGCTCTAGTTGTTTAGTCCTAAATCTTGCTATCCCAATTAGGATTGTAACAAAAACTCCAACTGCGAGGAGCAATGTGGGATTTTGTCCCGAAGTCAGTCCCAATACTATCCCAGAAACAAAGACCAGAATCATCACTGCAATAACTATGACCGGTTTGTGAGATATGTCAGATGTGTACAGCTCCTCAGTATCATCTGTCTGGCTCTGCTCCCGACTCTTCTTCCTGGTGGCCAGCATCTCGGCCTCCCGAGCATCGAATGTCGACAATTCTGCTACTCCACTCTCAAATTGTGCCTTCTTCAACGCCAGTCTCCTTCTTTCCTCCAATTTGGCTACAGTCTGTAATTCCCTTCGCAGCTCTCCTCTGGAAACGAGCCAGACTGTGGCTATCATGAACATCGAAACAGACATCATCAGGTAGCTTGGCTCTCCACTGACGTAAGTCACTGCTATGCAGATAGACATGAGCCACAGAGATGAAAGTGCTGGTTTAAGCAATTCATCTGTGGATCCGGATTTGGGCAAATAGATCGAAAGTATTAGTCCAGTGCAGATCAGAGCTACGACCGAAGAATCCAACGATGCGAGGGATGAATAATCTTGGAGCTTTACCGAAATCTCTCGGTTGGGAATCATAAGTAGCAGTATTGCGCCCATTGACCCCATAGAAACTGTGAACAGTTCCCGTCCTTCTTTTGCGATCAGTAGAATTACTACCAGAACTGTACAAACCAACAAGGAGACATACTCGCCCATACCATGTCTCCATTGAATCGCGATACCAGATAGGATGATTGTGCCGATCATTATTTCCAGATTGCCAACCCTGATCCCTCTAACATGGGCCAACGTATGCATCCCCCACAAGGCCCCGGTCACGAATAGCATAGTCAGTGATGTAAATCCTCCAAATTGGGCCAAAAACAAGATTGAAACCATCGGCAGCCACAATCCTAGACTCCACAGTTGCAAACCTCCGGAGTCTCTTATTGAGGCTGAAATCTCAGAAATACCAAGAAACTTAGAAGCCAAGTTGACATCAGTTTTACCCATTCTCTCATTAACCAAAACCAACATTACCGAGCATACCAACAAATACACCGCCAAAGGTTCTGGGGCCATTTCGATAATGCTCCCAGGATCATCAAAGTCGTTAGATATCAGGATTGTCCTGACAGCTTCTTGAATGAATTGTTCAATAATTATCCACGTCCACGGAAGAAGGACTGTCACCCCGGCCAGTGACGGAGATTTTCTCTTAATAGCCAGAGCTCCACTGCCGATGTGAAGTATGGATAACATACCCAGAAGCAGGACACCCCCATCTCCCCCCGAATCGACTGACTCGGCGGGAACTAGGATTACCAGTAAGCTTAGTATTGCCACAACGCCCATCCAGAGTACCCTGTCCGTAACGCTGTCCTGATCTCTGAGTATTACTGCTCCAACGGTCGCGGATCCTAAAATAGTGAATATAGAATACTCTGAGAGATTGTAGGAAGCTAGAAATGACTGCCCATATATTAGGAGAATTAGTAGAGCAATTGATACACTTGAGAGGGGGTATAATACCCTCTCAAAGGAAACCCCTCTGACAACAAGGTAGGAACCGGAGAAAGCCCCTGTCAATACGGTTACTAGCCCAAGAGCATACCCCAAGTCCCCTCTGTTTGCCGCTACAGCAAGTAGTGCTCCCATCAAACCCAAGCTTACTGAGACGCCCCAGAGGCCCGGTCTGCCCAGACCAAGTACTTTCATTCCCTTCGAGAACCAGTTATCTTCCTTCGCGAAGCGCGTGGCCATAGACGCATTTAATGCAGTAATTCCCATCAATAGTACGAACAATAGTAGAGGCCTATCTAGTGCCATCACCCTAAGCTCCCCGATCTCAAATCCATCAGTAGTAGCGTGCATCCCTATCCATAGATTCGAGGACGCTATTCCGAGAGCAGCTAGATTCCCAGATTGTCTGTGAATCGCTAGACTGTGCACTAGTATGGTAGAGATAAGAATCATCAGAGCTACTCCTTCTTGCCCGAACAGAGAGCCTGCAGTAGAACCGACTGCGAGAAGAACCAATGTAGATTGGGCGGCTATCGCATCATGCTCATATCTGTAAGAGGCCGCTATATTGATGCAAACTATGACAATTAGCAGAGCCCCTAGCCCCTCCACACTCACAAATCCCCATCTCTGTAACTCCACGGACAATCCGTAAAGTACCTTCATAGAGATTATGACCCATGTTATTCCCAAGACCCTTAATCTATTGTCACTCGACCATCGTTCCCCAAGATAGAAGCCCAGCCCTGCTAGAAAAATCAGTGAAACGGTTGCCAGTATCGGCTCGAATACGAAGCCAATCTGAATTCCTATCGCACTGTAAACTAGAATCATTGTACCCATGAGGATCCAATTGATTCCCCTCTCCCCATCTTTCGCTAAATCAGTTACGATATCTGATTCGGGAGCTGTTTTTACAGTTCCATCTCTTTGAATTTCTCCTTTCCCCTTCTTGTTGGAAAACGGGTCAAGGATGTCTCCCAGGGCCTCATCCTCCTCATGATAATCATCGACCTCCACATCTTTTCCTCGAAATAAGGATGGATCGACGATATCCCCGATATCCAATTTGTCACTGATCCTGAATGCCCTCTCTCGGATTACCTCGTCTTCCGAAGTCTCATCCACCATCGTGTAGCGTAGAGCGTACGAGGGATAATGACATCCCCGGTAAAGTAATCTAAATAGCGGTTAGTTTCTGTTTCTCTCACCTCCGCAACCCTTGAAGGTGAATGTACTAGTCGAGAACCATGGGGGACCGAACGTATTCGGACTCCAGCCCCATGACCAATACCCCTTTGTCGGAGCACGGGCTCGAAGCTACCGGGAATGTGCATTGGAATCTAGGATGGGAAGAATTGCATGAAATGGCCGTTTTCAGGAAGGAGGCCAAATACACAACTCATGGAGTTTTATTGGCGACCACGGGGGAGAGGACAGGAAGGTCACCCAATGACCGATTCATTGTCAAAGAACCAGGTCTCGCTGATGAGGTCTGGTGGGGACAAGTAAACAGGCCGATCTCACCTGCAAAATTTGAGCGCCTGTTGGATAAGACCAGGAAACATCTCAACGAAGCAAGCGACCTTTTTGTGAAGGATGCCTTCTGTGGAGCTAATCCTGAGCATACTATGCCCGTCAGACTGGTCTCAGAGAAAGCATGGCACGCCGCCTTCATGCACAACATGTTCGTCAGAGCATCAAAAGAAGACCTGAGCAGTCATGTCCCGGAGTATACAATACTTCACGCCCCCAGCCTTAGGGCAATCCCAAACCAAGATGGGACAAATTCCGGCGTCTTCGTCGTACTCTCATTGGACAGGGGATTGGTGATAATCGGTGGGACTCACTACGCGGGGGAAATAAAGAAGGCTATTTTCACTATAATGAACCACATTTTACCAGCCAAGGGACTACTACCAATGCACTGCTCTGCAAACACTGATGGAACAAACTCAGCATTGTTTTTCGGTTTGTCAGGGACTGGAAAAACGACCCTCTCTGCAGATCCTGAGAGGGCGTTGGTAGGGGATGATGAACATGGATGGTCAGATGAAGGAGTTTTCAACTTCGAGGGGGGATGCTACGCTAAGCTAATCAATCTCTCAAAGAAAGACGAGCCCGCTATCTTCGCCACCACAATGATGAGGGGCACAATACTTGAAAACGTGGTTTTGAATGCTGATGGTACTCCGGACTTCACAAATGACTCACTCACACAGAATACTAGGGGTTCGTATCCTATAGAATCAATCGAAAATAGGACCTCCAACTCTATGGCAGGTAACCCGAAAAATGTTGTTTTCCTGACATGTGACGCCTTTGGAGTACTTCCTCCACTTTCCAGACTTACCCCTGAACAAGCGGCATATCACTTCATTTCCGGATATACGGCGAAGGTTGCCGGAACTGAGATTGGGATTACTGAACCACAGGCCACTTTCTCAACCTGCTTTGGTGCTCCATTTATGCCCAGACATCCTTCAATTTATGCCAATCTGCTTTCAGACAAGATCAGGGATAACGATGCAAAGTGCTGGCTGATAAATACGGGCTGGGTTGCAGGAGGATATGGGGAAAGTAGCAGAATCAAGATCAAGTGGACGAGAGCGCTTCTCAATGCTGCATTGAAGGGAGATCTGGATGATGTTGTTTTTGTCAAGGACCGGAGGTTCGGATTCTCGGTACCAACCACCTGCGAGGGGGTCCCAGATAGCATCCTACAACCCAGAGAAACTTGGAACGACAAGAAGAAGTTCGATAATGTTGCAGACCTCCTGGCTCGCATGTTCATTGAGAACTTCGAACAATACAAGGAAGGAGTTAGTGACGAGGTTATGTCATCTTCTCCAGTCGTATTGGGCAGTCAGTAAATGCCCTAACCGACTAACAGCAACCCTCTTCCTTCATCGGCGCGCTAGTGAATGATACTTTGTCTACGTTGGGCATGTTCTGCAGCTGCCCATACACAGACCTGACATGCGCCGCGGTCCCCTTTACATGAACCACATCAACACAAGAGTGGCAGGAATGACCGAGCCTGCTGCTGTGATGATAAGCGGCAACCTCGATAGAGTCAGTCCGACTCACCATCAATTTCTGCTCAGTCCTCTCCTGGTAATGCACTATGATATGCCCCTCGACGACTTGGTTATCGTCCATATTCATCAGATCGCCCCTCTGTTGAATCTCTGCGAAGTACAGCGATGCATCCCTAAGGAAGCGACTTCGGTTCTTGTAACCGGACTTTTCTATCAGAGTTTCAAATGACTCAGCAAATTCCTTGTCCGCACTGAATGAAATTATTCTGCTCATGTACGCCCGACTAAATCGTCACTAATAATAATTTGTAATTTCCTAATTATTAGATTCTGTTAAATATATATTATCTGCCCGAAATACCATGAACAGCATTACATACAGGTCTATACTTCTGAGCGTACTGATGATAACATCCAGTCTTGCAGGGTGCTTAGGTGACGATGCCGAAGAGATTGTTGAGCCAATTGTGGACCCACAGGACGAGGTAATCTACGGGAACGTCATGGTTTCAACGTACCACGTGGGAGAGCTTGTGAAGGGTGTCGCTGGAGATAGCGTATCCATGAGCTATATGAGCCAAGAAAACATCCCAGTGCACGACTACTCGCCATCTGCAGTGGACCTTATCAGGCTCCAGGAAGCTGACGTATTCTTTTATCACGGTCTCAATCTGGAACCATGGGTGGATTCAGCCTTAGACTCCCTAGGATCTGAGGCACCCCCCTCATTCATGACGCACACTATGGCATCCGGTGAAGAAACACTGGACTACCAGTCCCTGCTAGTGGCAGACTTGTGCGAACTGATGACGGATGGGCCATTCCAGAGTACGACACTTGGTATCATGCATGACGACGACCATGACGACCATGACGACGACCATGACGACCATGACGACGACCATGACGACCATGACGACGACCATGACGACCACGACGACGACCATGACGACGACTCAATGCAGACAATGGCCGGTCATGAAGACCATGACGACCACGACGACGACCATGACGACCATGACGACGACCATGACGACCATGACGACCACGACGACGGTCATCATGACGGGCACGACCATGCAGAAGCTGAGAAGGTCTTAGCGAACCCTGAGTCCTGCCCCGCCGACACCAATATCCAGATATTCCACATGGAAGAGGGCGAGCACGTCCTCGAGTTCGAATCAGAGCACGATGAGGACTTCAACATGGCCGCTCTAAAGATGCTAGGCGGACATGCTCACCACCATCACCACGGCCATGGCTCAGGCCCATTCGAGTGGGCAGGAATCTTCAGTATCAACGATGTTACCCACACATGGACGATGGAGAAAGTCGACGGTTCCTATGCCGACCCAAGCATGCGAGTGGTCCTTATTCCGACGGATGAACCTACCGAGGAGACCATGCACAGTCTAGAGAGTGGGGTGGAGGCTCTCATTGAAGGAGACGCATGTACAATTATAGAGGACGGAGAGTCCATGACACCTATTGACGGGGGATCATGTTTTGAATGGCATGTTGGCTCAGGAGATATCTCTACATTCACCATCAACACAGCAGGGATAAGTGGATTGGCAGCCTATACAGCACACAGCCCTTACGAATTCGAAGCCACACAGCACTATCTCAAAGACTCCGCCGGTAATGATGTAGAACACATTGCCGAAGAAGGCGGCGGGGGCCATGATGATCATGGTGATCACGGCGATGACCACGACGACCACTCGGACGAGGAGGACGACCACGGTGACCATGACGAAGATGGACATGGTGATGATGACGATGGCCACAGTGACCACTGGGCTCCCGAGACGTGTCATGACGAAGAAACCCATGAAACTCATGAGGAATACACCAATGAGGAAGATTGCGAAGCTGCTGGCCATCTGTGGATGGCAGAAGAGCACGAACTCCCGGAGATTCATGCTGATCGCGTTGCCCACACACTGTCCTTCCCTGAAGACGACCACTCAGACGAGGAGGACGACCACGACGACCACTCGGATGAGGAGGAGCACCACGAGATGGGTGCGCTTGTCATACACATAGAGGAAGAGGGGGACTACGGGTTCGCTCTGCCCAATGACATAGAATTGTTCGTAATCATGGGCGGGGGAGGTCACGATGACCACGATGACCACGATGACCACGACGACCACTCGGACGAGGAGGACGACCACGACGACCACTCAGACGAGGAGGACGACCACGACGATGACGGCGGCGAGATCGTGGCTGATGACGATGAAGAGGCATTTGACTATGATCCACACAGCTGGCTAGATCCAATCTCGTTCAACGAGCAACTGAACCTTGTTCTCGAGAAGATGATTACTGTGTTCCCTGATGGAACGGATGTTTTCACGGCCAATGCAGAGGCCTACTCAGCAAGTCTGACTCAACTGTCCATTAATTTTGAAGCAGCGTTCGGCGTGGATGGAAGCTGTGTAACAGGTGGACACGACAAAACTATCGTAGCTAACCACAATGCCTACTCGTACTTGTCAGTGAGATACGATATCGACATACTGACAATTCATGGACTAGATCCAGAGGGAGAACCATCTCCTGGGGAAGTTGCTGAGGTGGTTGAGCAAATCAACGAAAAGGGAATTACCACCCTGTACATCGAAGAATACACCGATCCCACCGCAGTGCAGAGTATTGTAGAGGAAACAGGCGTTTCCGTGAAAATACTTTACACAATGGAGATGCAACCAAGCGACTCTAACGATGATTACCTGTCGATGATGGACAAGAACCTCAACAATATGGTAGCAGGAATTGGATGCTAAAAACAGGACTGGAAATTATAGAGGAGGAGGAAGCATGCACGAAATGGTAGAATCACTACCGATCATCATTGTTAGTTCAATTTTCCTCCTCCTCTCACTTTCTTTGGGCTACCAGTACATCAGGGCGAAATTCACCTGAACGAATGGTATAATGCCTGATGACCATTCAGGGTTAAACCGAGTGTGGTGAGGGAGAGTGCCAGAAACAATTCTTGACGTCTGCGATTTGTCAGTGGAGAGATCGGGCAAGGTCGTGATAAGAGACGTGTGTCTTCACATCACCGAAGGTGACTTTATCGGAATAGTGGGGCCCAACGGAAGTGGTAAGTCAACACTCTTACTTGCAATCCTAGGGGTATTGAAACCTAAAAGTGGAACAATTCAAGTTTACGGAAAGCCACCAAACTCCATTTCAACTAACAAAAAAATAGGATGGGTATCTCAAGCCGCTGCAAACCTACCGACGAATGTCAAGATAACAGTAAGAGAATTGGTAAGGCTAGGTACGATAAACCGGGCAAACATGTTCGATCGACTCAATAGGTCCCGAAATAACAGAGTGGATGAAGCAATCAGAAAAACAGGTTTGGAGAATGTGAAACATACCGAAGTTGGACGGCTATCTGGAGGACAGAAGCAACGAGCTGTAATCGCACGTGCATTGGCGTCTGAGGCCGACTTCATCATCTTGGACGAGCCCATGGTTGGAATCGATCGAGACTCCAAGAACTCTCTTTTGAGGCTTCTAGATAACCTCTGTCATGAGGAAGGGAAAACCATCTTGATGGTTTCACACGATCTTGTTGCAATACGTCAGACTGCTCACAGAATGGTTTTTCTTGAAGAGACCATCAGATTTGATGGTCCGGTGAAATCATTCCCCGGCTTAGAAAAACTCGCTGATTTGAGAGGTATTGAGCCAGTTCACTTAATGAATAGTCATGATTAGGTTTGAGGGTTTACCATGGGAATCGGAGTAATGTTACTGGAGTTCCTTTCTCCGATAATGCAGGAGCTGTCGTATCTCATGCCGGGGGAGGTCTTCCCGGAGTTTTTCAGAATAGAAATGTTTCAACGCTCATTGTTAGCCGCTGTAATCGTCTCAATTGTAGCTGGGTATCTCGGGTCATTCCTTCTTGTCAGAAACCTGGCTTTAATCGGAGATGGATTGGCACACGTTTCATTCGGAGGAGTGGCGGTTGGAATCGTACTTGGTGCCACATCCCCTCTCGAATATGCGATGGTCGCAAGCGTTACGTCAGCAATTCTGATTTATGAGCTTCAGTCAAGGAACATTCTCTCTGGGGATGCGTCAATTGCGATTTTTCTGACTGGGATGCTGGCTTTCGGGCTCGTCTATCTTAGGTACTCCGGTGTGGGTATAACAATCGAAGTTGAGAGTTATCTCTGGGGCGACCTTCTTCTCACATCATCCAATGACTTGGACATTATAGCCTTCTTTTGCATTCTGTCGTATGTGTTTTTGATTATCTTGCAACCCGTATTATTGGCCACAGCAGTTGACCCACTATCATCCCACGTGCAGGGAATCCCTGTGCGTCAGATTGGCCTTCTGTTCAGCGTCATTACCGCGATTGTGGTGGTGACTATGGTGCAGGTTGTGGGAACTCTTCTTGTCACTGCTCTGCTTGTCACCCCTGCGGCAACAGCACAACTATTTTCCAGGAGTTTCAGGGACTGTCTTTTTTGGTCACAGGTCTTTGGACTGGCATCTGTCTTCCTCGGGCTCTACTTCTCAGCCGAGCTCAACACAGGTAGTGGTGCTATGATAGCTCTAGTGGCGGCAATTTTGTTCGCTATAGTAGGAACAATTATTGCACTGAAGAGCTCTATCTCACCTCCGTTGAGAGGATTAAAACAGGCAGGAGAAACCTGATCTTATTCAGAGGATGTTGTCGACTATGTCAGTCATAGTCTGTACCTTTCCGCAATAGTAGCATCTGATTTCCATAGGTTCCCTAGACACAACCCTCAGCCTCTGTGGAAGTGGCTCTCTGTCATTCTGTGTTATGCAGTTCGTGAAGGTACACCTAGCTACATTCACCAGCTCTTCTGCTAGCTCGACAACCCTCTTCTCTGCGACCCCATAGTTTCTGATTATCGCTACACTAGCATTCGGAGAGATCAAAGCGAGCCTGTCCAACTCCTCCTGATTCAGCTCCAAATCCTCGATTTTTAGAAGGTCCTTTCTACCCATCTTGTCACTTGGCACATTCATGACCAGGGAAATGGGATTTGACTTGTTGGTGTCTATTCTGAGCATCCTAATGACTTGTAAAGCGTGACCTGCTGGAATATGATCGATTACTGTACCATTGCAAATAGCAGTTACTCTACGCATCTCGCTCATTACTTCACCTCCTTTGGAATTGTAACACCAAGGCCTCTGCACAGAAGGGCCATCCGTGTTGGAACTCCATTGAATGCTTGCTGGAAGTACCTTGCATGGGGGGTTGAGTCCAAGCTTGGATGTAACTCACCAACCCTTGGGAGGGGGTGCATTACAATCATCTCGTCTTTGGCACCATGCATGTCTTTTGACCCAAGCGTATAGATTCCTGCTACTTTGGTATACTCGTCCTCATCGGGAAACCGCTCCTTCTGGATTCTAGTCATGTATATTACGTCAGCATCTGGAATTGAACCACTAAGATCAGAGCTCTCGGAAATCTCAGCACCAGTGGATCGTAGGTCGCGTACTATTTCGTCGGGCATAGTCAACGTTTCTGGGGATACCAGAGTCAGCCTAGCCCCGAAACGAATCAGAGCGTGAGATAGACTATGTACTGTCCTTCCATACCTTAGGTCCCCCACCAGAACCACGTTTAAACCCTGAATCTTTCCGTGGGCCTCCATTATGGTGAAGAGATCTAACATGGTCTGAGTGGGATGATTCCCCGCACCATCCCCCGCATTGAGTATCGGGATATCCACTGCATCGGCACTGTACTGAGCAGCGCCCTGCCTTGGATGTCTGATCACAGCGATATCGGCATACCCATCAATCATCTGCATTGTATCATACAGAGTCTCCCCCTTTGCGACAGATGTTCCCACGGATGTGAAGTTCAGTACAGAACCCCCCAGTCGCTTCATCGCCGTTTCAAATGACATCCTCGTCCTAGTTGAGTTCTCGTAGAACATGTTCGCGAGTACCTTTCCTTCAAGAAGAGGAAGGTGAACATCCCCTCTAGCTACAGGTATCAATCTCTTTGAATCATCGAGAATGGACAATATCTCTTCATTGCTAAGGTCATCCATAGTCACTACGTCGGACATTGCTCTCCCTTCGCTCCGGTGGCAACTAGGTCATATGTGTTGCCATTCAAGAGATTCACGAATATGTCACAAAACCGTCGTCTTGATGTGTAGTGAATGGCTCGGGTTGGTAGATGATAATCAGCCGAACTCCGCTCAGAGCATCCTTCTGTGGGGGTGGAACCGATATAGACGGGTTCTCAAACTCTCACGAGGATGGAGGCAAGGTCGTCTCACTCGCCCTGGACAAATACATCTACGTAATCGTCAATAGGAGGTTTGACAACATGGTCCGCGTCTCCTATTCAGCACTTGAGATTGTAGATGATTTTGAGAATCTTAACCACGAACTGGTAAGAGAGGCGATGAGGATAACAGGAGTGACTTCAGGCGTCGAGATCACGACAATCGCTGACATTCCATCACGAGGAACGGGTCTTGGATCATCCTCGACTGTTACAGTGGGGCTTCTAAACGCCCTTCACAAATTCTCCGGTCATGACGCATCTCCTGAACAGTTGGCTGAAGAGGCTTGCAGGATAGAAATTGATATTCTGGGCCAGCCAATAGGCAGGCAGGACCAGTATGCAGCGGCTTTCGGCGGCATAAATTCTATCTTATTTGGATCAGATGGAGTGTCTGTCAATCCACTGGATATCTCCTGCAAATCAGATATCTCAGAACAGTTCACCTTGGTATTTACAGGGCTATCTAGAAGTGCCTCTGAAGTACTTGAAGAAGAACCAGACAGTCCCGACGACAAACTCTCAAGAATGAGGAAAATCAGGTTGCAGGCAGATTTAGCCGAACAGTATCTAGAGGCATCGGATCTGTATAATCTAGGCCTTCTGATAGGTGAGGCTTGGAAGACTAAAAGGGGCATATCATCTGGTGTAACAGGAACAGAGATTGACCTACTTCATCAGGAGATAATGTCAATCGGAGCATCCGGTGCGAAGCTATTGGGTGCAGGAGGAGGAGGATTCTTCCTTGTTCATGGCCCCCCATCTTTCAGAACGAAGCTCAATCTGCTCAGGCAGGCTAACAAGCTAATTCCAGTAGGCTTGGATGATAAAGGATCTACAATTATTTACGAAGGTTGAACAAGATGAAACTCGTGAGATTAGTCACGTGCTTCACAATTTTGTTGATGATATCCATTTCCCCTCTATCGATCGCTGATTCAGTAAACAAAGAAAACAACTCCCAACAACCACTCGAAATTATCGGTTACTCAAAGCTAAGCTTCCTTGAACCATTATCAACCGGTTCCGAGGTAAATGCTACTTGGGAGCTACAAATATCAATCGGGGAGAATTATGGTACTGATTTATTGCCAAACCAGTCTTTGGGAATTAGGACTCAGATTGATAGGTATTTAGGAGACGATGATGGTAATCTGACCGAGAATGAGATTGCTTCTTTCTCACAGTTGATTACATCAGCTAGGTCATGGAATAACTCTGAATTGGCAGGTTGTTGCATCTTCGACTATGAACCATTGGCCCTCACCAGCCCTGTAAATCTGACAATATCCCCTCCTCATCCAGGACCGGTAATCTCTGGAACCGAATCAAGCTGGGGTTGGGAGGAATCAGCCGATCTGGTTGCGACAAGCGATCAGAGATCGACACGGCTATTGGATTTGCCAAGAACAGGAGCGCTTGTTGAGGAAGTCCCACTCATGGTCACTCTGCAGAGCCCCTGGGAGCTAAAGTTTAGTGCAATGCAAGAGATTATTTCTGGGGCCCCATCGAATTTCTCAGTTCACAGAACAGACTCCCCGGTATACTCAACAATCAGGATTGCAATCGGTGAAAACGACCTTCCATCCATCGTGGTAAACAGAACGGGGGATGACTCAATTTCTGTACCGTTGGGCAGTCCGCTCAGCTTCTCCTTAGAATGTCAAGATAGTGCTCTAGAAACACCTGAATATGTATGGTCATTCAGCAACAACGGTACTGTGGTGAGTACTGGTGCTGGGACTCAATTAAAGGGCCATGAGATGGTCACAACTATCATTCCCTCAGATTATGGCTTCTCGTCGGGAGATGTACTCAGCGCGGACATAAAATGCAGGGACTCCCACGATTCATCTTCTAGTTGGTTTGATAGTGTAATCGTCGACGGGGAAAACCCGACCTACGAGATCAGGCTCACAGAGATTACCAAGTCTGGGATAGAAATCGAACGCAACGTACTCGATGAAATCCTTAGGATAAGGCAGGACAGTGACTTATATGTTGACATAATTGCTGCAGACTCATCAAATCTCCCTGTCTCGATAACCGTAACCTCAAACAAATCCCAAGGATGGAGGCAGTTCTCTAATGATGAACTCAGTTTTTCCACCTCCTTTACTCAGGGAGTCCAAGTCAATGGGATGCATATGCCGGTTGAAGAGAGGCACATGCAGAGAGGGAACACCCTCTGGAATTTGATGTTGAACGTCTCTGATGAGGCTGGAAACACTGTCGAGAAAACATTGGAGGTATTAGTGGAAGACTCCTCAGCCCCGGTTGTAATGCCATCCCTCTACGTTAACTCAGATGTCATGGCTCCCTCAAATCCACCACGTCTTGGGGACAATCTCACTCTCTTCCTATCAGACTCTTTTGATGACTTGGATAGTATCGAGAATACCATGTGGACTATATCTGTAGATGGCGAGATTTACGTTCCATACTCAAATTGGAGTATCGCTGAAAAGACATTATTGCCCCCTCTTGAAATAGGGGGACACACAATAAACATACAAGCCGAAGACTCAAGTTCTAATTCTGGCAATCTCTCATTCCAATTCTCAATAGAGCCCCCTTCGGGTTTCTCAATTGAAGTAACCGACACTTCCCTCTCTGAAAAGCCCTTGATAGGAAACAGGATAACAGTTACTGTGTTCGCCAAGAATTCATACTCCTCAGTAGGTTCAGCCAGATTGTGTCACCTAACAGAATGTTCTGACTTTGTCCTTATGCCAGGGGCCCCATATGGTGGTTTCACACTCCAACTAGAGGTCACGCCAGACAAGACCGGTGATTTGGATATGAGTATTGAATGGATAGGGACTGAGGATGGAGAATCTGGAACTATTGAATTATCGGGCGTAATTAATGTCGCAGATAGTAAAGACCACGACTCTAACACCCAAATCAAGGCTTTCATTTTAGTTTTCTCACTTCTGTTTGCTATGACGCTGTTGGCAAACCGCATTTGGGGAGTCAACTCAATGAAGCCTTAGCTTCACACATTCATCAGTGAAGCTCATGAGAGATGATGTCGGCACACAAGTCATGGTTCTACTGCCCGACTATCCAAACAGGGTAGTCAACGAGCATAGAGTACGAGTCGAGAAAATCGCCCTGTTGGGGCTTTTATTAATTATCACAGGAGGAGCATGGTGGCTTTGGCCGGCAGTTGATGGCCAGGATGAATTGTTGTCAAGATCAGGGCATGTTTTCTTACTATTCACAACCGCAATATTACTCTCCGACTTGATTGACTTTGGACCTGTGGAGAGATCCAGAATTGCAATCGCATCAAACTTATTCTGGCCCAGTATAATTGCTCTCGCAGGGGCGGATTATGCATCTGTGGACGATAAAATCTCATCTGTATTGCTGACGATTATTGCAATCTCCTTGTGGATAACAACAAAATCAATTTTCAGCCATTCACTATCTACTCGCAGATTAAGGGGCATGACTAGTCTCGCCTCATTGGCTTTAGCATTCGCCACATTAGTCGCAATAGACTCCAATATCTATGTCTGGGGACTAGTTCTGGCTTCCGTTTCGTACACGATGGTTCCAGATTTACTATCTAAAGACGAAATGCACCAAATCAGGAAAGAGTTCTCAGCAAAGCTTGAGGAGGCTGAGTTTTCAATGATGAAATTGAGGTCGGAGAATACAGGACTGGAACAGCCAAACTCTCTATTGAAGAGTGCGAGGGAGATAGGCTGGAAGGATCCCGAAAAAGGCCTCCAGATAATCGAAGAAGCAGAGAGCGAGGCAAGGAGAATTATCGCCATATCTGACGATCTGGAGGAAATACAGGCAGACGCCCTCTCTTCGGTCGTGATGGCAGAGGAAATATCCGATATCGCAAAATCACCAAGGAAGGCATTTGATATGGGATTGAGAGAGGCCGAATTGGGATCTTTGAGGGAGGCTGAGACCCTGTTCAGGACAGCCAAACTAAAGGCTCACAATATCATTGATAACTGGCAAGAGGCATGCGATTGTATTCGAAATGCAGAAAATAAGATCTCCGAGATATCTGGACACTCAGCTGATAGCATACTTAGCATGTTAGAATCGGCCAAGGAAGCATTGGAGTCAGAAGATCCCATTAGTGCTATTCAAATCGCCACGAACATTCCCGAACATATCAAGAGCCTTTCAGAGTTAGAAGTCGAGGCTACTAAGTCTCTCGAGGATGCTGAAAATGCGATAAAGTCATTGGAGGGTGACGTTGTTTCAACATACTTGGAGATGATGACAGATTCCAGAACCGCATATGGGGAAGGAAATTATCCGCTCTCGAAGGGAATATCAGACAGCATCATCAGAGATGTAAGGGAGTCGTTAGAATCATCCAACGAGGTCACTAGAGCTCTTCGCCAAAGGAAGAAGCTGGAGGGGAGATTCCCTCAGTCTGGTAATTGGCAAGATAGATTGGATCTTGTGGCACGACTACACGAGTCCTCGAAATGGTCCGATGCTTCATCGGAGCTAAAATCCCTCATATCCGACCTCACCGTATTCGAATCAGAGCTATCAGATGCTAAAGAACTCCTCGACTTTGTCAACTCCGAGTGGAATGAGCTAGCCAAGAGGCTAGATTCCAAAGGAATAGGAATAGACTATCCAGATAGGGCTACATGCCTTAGCTCCATAGCCAAGGCCGAGAGGAGCCTCTCCGAGGGACAGGTTCAAGAATGCTTGAAAAATCTAGGTGTTGCAGACTCCCTGATGGAGAATCTGAGAATGGAAATCTAGATTTATTCTAAATTTTTTTTTACGCATTAGTCATTAGCTCAATCCCATTGTTGATAGTCAAGTGCCCCATGCACTACATCAACATGGACCTAGTTCTAGTTGGATCTTTCATCCTATTCATGACTGCATTTGCGGGAATAGGTCTTGCTAGCATGCTGGTTAAGGAAGATACCACTGATGATTATCTGGTTGCAGGCAGGGGTATGCACCCGGCATTAGCCGCCTTGTCAGCAGTGAGTACATGGAACTCAGGATACATGTTCATTGGTTTCATTGGATTCACTTTCACTATGGGCTACTCTATCGTTTGGATTGCACTTGGGTCCATGGCAGGACAGATTGTGGCTTGGATTTGGTTGTATAAATTCATACAGGAGTCTGCAAACGAGCGTGGCCTCAGATCACTCTCATCTCTTGTCTCAGAAGCTACTGGATCACCCGAGGCAAAGTTAGCGGCAATCCTTTCCATCCTATTTCTATCTGTTTACGCCGCTGCTCAATTAACTAGTGGGGGAAAGGCTCTCTACGTCATGCTTGGATGGTCTGAAGTGATTGGTATTCTCATTGGATTTGTATTGGTAGTGGCCTACTGCTATGCGGGCGGAATCAGAGCCTCAATATGGACCGATGCTGCCCAGTCAAGCGTCATGATTATCGGCTCCACATTACTATGTTGGGTAGCTTTGGGAGAGATAGGAGGGTTTTCCGGGCTTCACTCAGGATTGGGGGCCCAGAATGCCAATCTGACCAGTATTGTACCTGCAGATTTAAAATTCGGCGTGACTCTTTGGGCATTCGCCTTCTTCCTTGGAGGACTTAGTGTAGCAGGTCAGCCTCAGGTAGTAACCAGAGTTATGACATTAGGGTCTGACAAAGACAGGAAGACTGCTATGCTGTGGTTCTTTGCATGGCAGACCCCATTTCTGCTCATTATGACCATAATCGGGCTATCGAGCAGGGTAGTTTTCACCGGTTCCGATTTCGATCCAGAACTTGGCCTCCCAATGCTTGCGATGGAAACACTGGGGCCCTTTTGGGTCGGCTTGATTCTAGCCTCTATTTTCGCGGCAACCATGTCGACCGCAGATAGTCAAGTTTTGGCGTGTACTGCCGCATTTACAGACGATGTTGTGCCACAGATAAACCAAGACCACAAGAAAACAAAGGCAGTTACTCTAGGCGTGGCCGCTTTCGCCACTGCAATATCCATTTTCGGCCTCTATGTGCCAGGGGGAGACTCTGTTTTCTCCTTAGTAGTTTTAGCAGTTTACGGACTGGGATCAATTTTTGTTCCTATCCTGATCATTAGATGGGCCGAGTATGAGCCTGATACGACCCACACTGTAGCGATGATGGTGGCAGCCTTGACTGGAGTTATTGCATGGAGGTTAATGGGCCTAAATGATGAAGTTTTCGAGTCAATCCCTGGAATGGGCGCAGCGTTTCTCACTCACTTCGTTATGAATAAGATACGCTCACCAGAGCTTTCCCCCTTGGGCAGATATGATTTCCCCGATAATAGGAAAACCCGTGCTTTAGCCGCGGCTGTAATTATTCCTTTTGGGGCTTTTGAAACAGCTTACATTGTTTCAGGACCAGATCCCCTTAGTTCCGACAACGGAATCTCTGGAAATTGGATAGTAAGTGGTAATTTTGATAATGAGACCTTGGCAGATGGATTGGAATACGTAAACGACGGTGAACCAATAGTCATCAATATGCATACAGACGCCGTTGAGGGATCTGGAGATCTCAATATAGTAGGAGTCAGGGTAACTCTGCAGTACTCGGAAGACGAGTCAAGCTCTGGATTCGGGTGCGCTGTACCAGGTGCCTCTGACCCTGATCCAGACACTATATCTGGAACAATCTCCAATGACAAAATTAACGGCACAGCCAGCGGTCAGAATTCAGGAGGGGGGGTATCCTCCCATACAGTGGAAGTCGAGTGGTTCAATGAATCTATGATAGGCAATGTAAGTGGGGTATCGAAATCAAATATCATCCAGGGCCTGGAAGGTGGAGAAAACGGCCTTGGTTCGTATACCTTAGAATTAAGCGTCACGGCCGAGACGGGCGGGGGGGCTGGATGTTCACACACAGATGAGGGCGAAGACATAGAGTATATTGTCGAGCTTGTCACATTGGACTATGTGATACAACAAGCTTAGTCAAGAAACAGACAGAATCCTTGCTATAATTTAGACATCTCTAAATAATGACTACCTTAGTGGGTTTTATGCCATGTGAATGCTGTGCTTGTGACCCTTGTGGACCAAGTTGCTCCTGTGATGGATGCTGTTAGGATTAGAACCAAACTTTCCTAGTATCCTATTTTTTTCTCCTAACCTTGCTGACTGATGAGGTGAGATTTCTAGGCTCCCTCCCTCTTGCTGCCAGAGAAAGAAACCACCATCCAACTGTAAGAAGGGCGGTCGACACCAATATGATTGTCCCTATCCACATCATCAAATTTCCTTGGGTTACTGGCCATGCCCAGTATGCGACCGACAGAACAACTACGACAAGCAGAATCCTAGATGCCTCACTGGGTGTTTTCCAACCCCTATGATCTTCTCTAGGGGCCAATAAGTAGTCTAGCACGCTTGTTGGTCAATGCCAGCACTTTTCAACGGCTGTTTCGATCCTTCATATTTCTGAGTAATAATCTTGCGCCGCTTCCTCAAGATCAAAGGATACCCTTTCCTCATCGAGAGTAAGAGTCTTCCCGGATCTCCGGATTGCAATACCATCGACAAAGACATCCAAGCATCTCGTTCCGGAGTAAATGAGGTTTGAAAGAACCCTTCTGCTACCTCTCCCTCTCGGACGCATTCGAATATCGGTTAAATCCCACGTGACCCAATCTGAAGACCCCTTTGTGGCAAGTTGCCAAGTCTCCACTGGGTCCAGTATTGTCGCATCCCAATGATCATGCTTCTGTATAAGACTCGCAGTCTTCGCCTCAGCTCTCATATCCAAGCCATTGTTACTGGCAGCCCCATCAGTACCCAGTCTAACATCAACTCCCGCTTCGATCATAGCTGGATAAGACATAGTTCCACCACAGGCTAGCTTTTGATTAGATACCGGACAGTGAACGGCGTGCGCACCTTTACTTGCGAGAATCCTCATCTCCTTTTTGGTCACCCATCCGCAGTGAGCGCAAACAGTACCTTCAGTAAAATAATCGATCGATTCTAGGTACTCAATAGGATACATCCCTGTTTTCTCATGGCATTGTGCCACTTCTTCTCTAGTCTCAGAGGTGTGGATATGCAATCTAGCATCCAATTCTCTGGACATCTCGCTGGCCTTTCTCAATACTTCTTCCGAACATGTATATACAGCATGTGTGGCAATCCCAATCTCCACCCTTCCAGAACCAAGAGGCCCAGATCTAATCATGCCTTCCAGCTCTCTGATGGCGTTACCACTGTCCTCTTCCCCTGGTTCTGCTGGAGGCCAGTCGGTTGTCGGACCACAGACTATACCTCGCATTCCCGAATCAGCGACTATAGGTGCAATGGCTGAGGGGAAATGATACATATCGCATGCAAATGTTGTGCCACCTGAGATCATCTCCGCCACGGAGGCTCTAGTTCCTATCGATGCCAGCTCTGGGGTCAAATTCCTCTCACTTGGGAAAATGCTAGTCTGAAGCCAGTCCATCAGGGCCATACCTTCCCCCATACTCCTGTTGAGGGTCATTGGGAGATGTGTGTGCCAATTTTGGAGGGACCTTGTAATCAGCATCTCGCTCCCATCTATAACTTCGAGAACATCCTCATCGCCATTGCTTAGTGAATAAGACCCATCTTCATGAAGTAGGAAATCACCTTCTCTGACCACACCATCGTGATCAATCAGGCGACTTCCAGTAACCCTTCGGGTACCATTATCCATGACCATGCGAGAGGATGTCACTCCTCAAGGTTATCATCACTAGTTGCTTCTTGCAGTCGGCATGAAAGGCATCAGTCTTGTCGCAAGACTTTCCATATTTCTGGTCTGGATGTATACTTTACCAGAACCATTGAATTCCAGAACAATACCTTCCCCTC
Source organism: Candidatus Poseidoniales archaeon (assembly GCA_028283505.1). Classification (GTDB taxonomy): domain Archaea; phylum Thermoplasmatota; class Poseidoniia; order Poseidoniales; family Thalassarchaeaceae; genus MGIIb-O5. Next base: position 135,509 of record JAPOFX010000003.1, on the reverse strand, counting down.
CGAAGACTGCGGATCCCATTCCTCCAACCTTGGACCCCTTGTAGGTTAATCCGGACGTAAAGGCCACAACGTGGCCGTTGTCGACTACCACCGGATTGCCCGGCGTGACATCTACTTCCTTGATTGCACCATATGAGGTGTAGAATACCTTGCCTTCAACTCCTCTGGGGGTATATGCTCTGAGGAAGAATGCCCCCTCCCTAGAAAACAGAGCCTTCGCGCCTTGGAATTTTGTATCCGTGTCAACGCTGGGGGTGCATGCCATGAATGCCCCACCTTGCATGAAGAACTCTTCTCCGGGGGCCAAGTCGAACTCCTTTATGTCACCAGGAGCGCTGGGGGCCAAAGATACCCATCCACCAGAGTTACCGGCTGTGTACGTGTTCACGAAGAACGACTCTCCACCAAATGCTGATTTAGCCATACTCTTCAGGAATCCTCCAATGCCTCCTCCGCCTCCCAATCCAGTCTTCATATCGACACTTCTTGATTGAGCCACCATAGCGCCCGGCTCCACCTTGAGGGACTCTCCAGGTCCCAAGTTAGCGGTCATCAGTGTAAATGCTGGGCTGAACTCATAGTCTACATCCATGATTGTCTGAACTACTGCGGAGTTTTCAAATTTGGGGGGACTTCAAATCCTACATTCCGCCTTGAGTTTGCTAACTATCTCTCCCTCAGAATTTTTCATCCACGCTTCGATAATATCTCCTTCCTTCAATGGACCTACTCCCTCTGGAGTACCAGTCCACACCAGATCCCCGGGGCTTAGTCCATACCAGTTTCTCAAATGTCCCATTATCGAATCCAGCGAATGAACCATCAGATCCGTATTCGCTTGTTGTTTGACTTCACCATTTATCGACAATCCGATCTCCATTATTCCAGGTTCCCATTGGGTCCATGTCCCAAGTACACCTGACCCTCTGAAACCCTTTCCTTCAAGCCAAGGCCAGCCTTTCTCCTTTGCCAAAGTCTGGCGGGTTCTATTCGTGGTATCGCAACCAACGCACATCTCCACAGGCTCTAAGTCATCCCCCAATCTGACCACCATCTCCACTTCGTGGTCAATATGTTCATCTACTAGCAGACTAATCACATTCCTTCCTTCAGTATCTGATTCGACATGTGATGTGGGAGGCATGAGGAAAAAACGAGGATAGTCAGTCACATCCCCATTGATTTCCTTCGCGTGCCCAGCATAGTTCCTGAACACGGCCCAGCCGACGGTCATATCCTTCGCAATACCCAAAACCACATTATCTCATCGATAAAACCCTCAGCAGGTTGAAGAGACCCGTTATACCGACTTACCCCGATGGCGGAGGACCCGTATCGCACTCTGGGAGTTACAAAAGACTCTACAGACGCTGAAATTAAGCGGGCATACAGGAAGTTGGCGAGACAATACCACCCCGACAGAAATCCAAACGACACAGCTTCTGAGGAGAGGTTCAAGTCAATCCAGAACGCGTATGATATGATAGGCTCCTCTGAATCCAGGAGGGAGTGGGATCAGCAAAAAAGAATGGAGAACATGTTCAGTGCGGGACCGGGTTTCTCTGGATCGAGGTCAGGTTTCGATTTCAGTGATATCTTTTCTCAGTTCATGGGTGGAAGAGGAGGCTCGGATTTCGGTTTTGACTCCAGAGCTGGCAGAGCAAGGCATAGCCAAAGCTCCCCCAGTGCCTCACCCCGGGGGGCAGATATCGAAGCGGGCCTAGACGTGACACTAGAAGAAGCGGCCAGCGGGACCGAGACAAAATTCTCCCACAGGAGACTCAAGAGGTGCGAAAAATGTGACGGAGATAGTTTTGGTACGTCCAGAACCTGCTCCAAGTGCAATGGTACCGGAGTTCAGACCAAAGGTAGTACGATTAGCGTGAAAGTGCCTGCAGGTGCAATACACGGACAGCAACTGAGGCTACGAAAGATGGGCCACGAGCACCCTCAGGGAGAGTCAGGTGACTTATTGATTACTTTGAGATTGGATGCACAGGAGGGCAGGAGATGGGAGGAGGGGAGGATGATTCAGGAGGTGCAAGTCAAGATTTCCACATTACTCCTCGGGGGAAATGTAAGAATCACCACTCCCAAGGGCAGTAGGATTCAGATAGAAGTTCCCGAACGAACAAAGATTGGAGATAGATTGAGGATACAAGGACATGGATATCAAGGTTCAGATTTGGACATAGAATTCGTCCTGAAGGAAACTGAAGAGCTCAGTCAAAAACAGAAGGAGGCGCTGATTCATCTGAGGGACTCCGGGCTGTGACCAATCACAACTACTCAAATACAGGCCCAATGACCCAAGCACGTGCGTGATTTCTCACGAGTTGCAGACTACCTTATTCCCAAGAGGAAGAAAGTCCATCTTACGGTTTTCATCTTCTCAATTCTAATGATTCCGGGAGTTCTAGCCACATTTGAGCCCATTGATATAGAATCTTACGAGATGGAATCACCGGAGCTAGATGCCAACATGGTATTCAGAGAAGAGTTTACTGCCGCAGGAAATATCTGGGGCTTTGGAATCTTTGTCAGAGATGAGGGCGACTTCGGGAGGCCTAATTCTGACGTCACAATGATTGCTGACTATACAGGAGAGAATTCAGGTCTAGAAGTCCCTAAGGGAGGAATATTGAATCTCACAGTCTTAAGAGAAATTGACGTAAACGCTGATACCCTCAGAAACCACAACGTCTCGAAGTTTTTTCTTCCAATCGCCTCTGAGATTTCGGGGGACCCGGCAGTAGGAATGCTGGATCTAGCATCTGACTTCCGATCTTTCATGTCGGGCAACTCATCACTCACCCAGCCTAGAATCAATCCGTACAAACTTGCTCTTACACTCGATCTCGAGGAATCAATGGACCCAGCACCGACAAATTGGTCAGATTGTGGAATTTTAGAATGCCTGACATTCGATGATCCGAGAATTACTCAAGACCATATCGACCTTGCTGCACACAGGATGGCAAACAGTAGCAATGGATCATTTTTGAGGTTCTTATCTAATGATAGGGCCTTCACATCTGATCCAAGTAGCCCTGTTATCGGGCCGATAAATCACACAATTGGTGAAGATGGAAATTTGCAATCAGAAATCTGGGATAGGGGAAGATGGTCAGCCTCATCAGCCTGGTTAATCGTAAATCTTGATAGGGAGGAGATGCAAGAAAGTGGTTGGACTTTCTCGTGGAAGAATGCTACGACAGACTTCGGTTATGACAGAGATGGATTCACACTCATTACAGACCCGATTAGGTACTCTTTCGAGTACTGTGAGGATAGAGAGGAGAATAACCAGCCACTGTGCTCCGTAGAGTGGCTCTACCTATCAATCGAAGAAGACCTTCGAGAGACAGACGAGCACATAGTATCATTGATGTTCGCAGAAGGGATCAATGTGGAAATCAACAGAGAGCTTCTTTCCAGCGCTTATCTGCTGGTAGCAATGTCGGTAATTGTTGTCTTCCTTCTTTGGATTAATCTTCGAAGGATATCTGATGTAGCCATAGTTTCCACTAGCCTAGTAGTCTCACTTATCTGGATGTATGGGCTAATTGGTTGGGCAATGATTTTTGGACAGAGAACAGGTTTTGAATTTATTTTCCGTTCCCAATTTTCCAATCTGCTACCCATACTAATTTTGGCTCTAGAGATTGATGACAGTTTACACTCCCTCCATAGATACAAGGAGGAAAGAAGGGGAGGGAGAACAATAGAGGAGTCGTGCAGGACCTCAATAAGTAAAGTTGGACTTGCTGTTATGCTTACCTCAGTTACTACAATTGTCGCCTTCTCAGCAAACCTCACCTCTAGTATCGCCGCATTGAGATCATTTGGAATAGAAGCTGGAATCGGGGTAATGTGTGCGTTTTTCTTGACTGGACTCTGGGTCCCTTTGACAAGAATGGATGTAGACGAGTGGCTAGATTCCAAGGGGAGACTCATTGAAGAAGACCCAGATAAAATCCATATGGTTCCCAAGGCATGGTTGTCGTCTATCACAACGAAGTCATTCAAAGCGTTTCCCTTAGTGATAATCACTGTTCTCCTAGTCACGGTTTATGCAGTTCCACTCATGACATCACTAGAGGGGGATTTCCAGGTAGAGGACTTTGTTGAGGAGGAGTCTGATTTGGCGGTGGGTGTGGGTCTGATTAATCAGAGGTTTAGTGATGAGGGCGAGCCTGCCTACATACTTGTCGAAGGGAACATGACAAATCCTAGGGTTCTGGAAAGTATCGAAGAGCTAAGAAATAACATGAATTCTCATAGTCCGGAAGATCCTGATCAACTCACTAGATCTCCAGATGGAGAAGTTGAGCTTCTTGCCGTCGACCAAATGCTTTGGTATCTGAGAGCGGCAATGGCATGGAATCAGACTCCATTCGAGCAGGCTGGTTGGGATTTTGGATTAAGAGATGGTGGGATTGGATGTGAAACAGTAGTGATCCCTAACAGAGATTTTGAATTCATTTTCATACCCTCGACTAATGACAGTAGATCCCTGAAGTTTCTATACGGGTTCATGATGACCAGAGGAGTCCCTGCCAGTGGCGGATATCCAGCACTTTCACCTAGTATAGTGGGAGAGTTCCTTCAGGTGCAGGGAAAACTGGATTACCAGAAACCATGGCTGACCCAAGAAGGCAAATCCCCTGTCTATCCTAGAGCGACTTTAAGATTTGGAATATCCAGTCCCGAACAGTTTGCTCTAGTAGAACCAGCTCTGGCACAACTGGAGCAAGACATGTTGCCCCTCCAGAATCTCTCTGCAAATCCCTTGAGGGAAAGAGGATCACTACAAAACGCTCTTTCCAATGAGCAGTACCCAATCTCATGGGCAATCCCAACAGGAGAGCCAGTAGTGAGATTTGTGGCCGCAGACTCGATGCAAGACGATTTACAAGATACCATACTCCTTGGGATTTTACTTTGTTTTGTTACTCTTTGGTGGGGATTCAGAGACAATGGTACTACAAAGGAGAGACTGAAAAAGAATATCTCCGAGATTCGTAAAAACAGTTTGCCAATATTCCTGAATGTAGTCGTCTTTTCCGTAATATCAATCACACTTGTCGACCAGAGTTATGTAATTCCCTTCGCAGTTCTCGCTCTTTTGTTATCTTTGATCTTCGGCACCACTCCTTTCGTGTATGCGGGAATAACGACCGCCCCAATTTTCATTATGATAGTATGGCTCTATGCTTTAGTCGATTTATTCGGCTATGGGCTGAACATGGTCACGGTCTCCATCGCTGCGATCTCCTTAGGAGTGGGCGTGGACTACGTTATACACCTAATCGAGAGATATAGAGAAGAAATCCAAGAAGGCAAATCCCAATTAGAGTCCGTAGCAGTTGTTGGGGGTGCTTCAGGATTGGCTCTCTTCGGCTCTGCCCTATCTGATTTCGCTGGATTCATGGTAATTAACCAGTCAAAAATGGGATTCTTTTCCACCTTTGGACTTTTCTGTGCCATTATGATCATTCTTTCCCTGATAGCAAGTATGATTGTGGCACCCGCTCTGATTGGATTACTTCATAGAATTCCGAGTGATGAAATCCCTGTAGAGTCAACTAGTTGAGAAATAGGCCAGAACTAGAGTGATCAAAACCCCTCCAATCATTGATTGGAATATTATCCCCCAGCTCCTTGTTCTGCAGGCCCTCGCAATATCCTCATTCTCATGCCTTTTACCTCCAGATGAAGACTCATGGGTGCCTAGAAAGCCGTGATATACACATACTTGTGTGGTAGACTCAAGCAAAACCAAACACCCAGATGTGAAAATCCCCGATGATAGAAAGAAAATGAGAGGACTACTACTTGGAGGGGCAATCACAGTAAAACCGAGACCAAGAAAGATTAATCCAATACCACCATAAAGCCTGTTCTTCCTGCCAGCTTCTGAAATATTTCTGATTGCCTTTTTGGCGTCTCCCACTGCCTTACCTCCAAATTCCGAGGGAATCTCTGAGGGCTGACTCAAGGTCTTTGTGTAAGAATTCATATCCGGACTCTTGAATTCTTTTTGGCAGAACTTTCTGCCCCTCAATCAGAAGAGGTCCGGCAAGCTCACCAAATAATATCCTCATTGTGAATCCTGGAATGGGTGCAATGGCAGGCCTTCTCAAAACCCTTCCTAGAATCTTTGAGAATGTCTTCTGCCTTACCGGTTCGGGAGCAGTTAGGTTGAAAGCACCTTCACAATCAGTGTTCATGATCAAGTGGTGAATCGCATATATTTCATCATCCAGAGAGATCCAAGACATCCACTGTTTTCCGCCAGCCAAAGGCCCTCCTCCTCCCATTTTCCACGGAAGAAGCATCCTTCCCAAGGCTCCTCCAGCGGCTGAGAGAACGATTCCGTTTCGTGTATTGACGACTCTTATTCCAGCATCTCTCGCTGAATCTGCATACGACTCCCACTGAATAACCGTCTCAGTGAGGAATCCATTCCCTGGCGGGCTATCCTCAGTCAGCTCCTCGTCATCACGATTTCCATAATATCCGATAGCACTGGCCACGATGAATGCCTCAGGCTTTTTCTCTAGCTCGCTCATGGTGTCTGATAGAAGAATAGTAGAGTCTTTTCTTGAGTTGATAATGAGATTCTTCCTCTTCTTGTTCCATCTCTTATCCCCAATACCAGCTCCTCCCAGATGGATGATGACGTCAAACCCCTCAATGTCCTTAGGATTCAAAATACCTTTGTCCGGATACCAACTAAGCTCTTTGGAGTTTTCATTTGCCTCTCTTCTCACAAGTCTCCAAACGTCGTGGCCACCCGTATCTAGGAATGCTACAAGTTGAGTCCCAATAAGCCCGGAAGAACCCGCAACTAGGATTCTCTTTCTTCCAAGATGGGAGAATTTTGAATGTTCGTTTAGATCTCTCTGTAGCCTAAGCTCTCTGGCCTTGAACATCCTTGAGATTCTTCCCTTGACTAGAGAACCCCTGAGTATTCTGTCCACAAGGTTCCCAAGGGGTCCAAATGGAACTTGATAGGTCACCTCATCCCTCACAGTGGTGGTTCCTTCCACTTCTGATAGATTGTGGTCGTGGTTCCATGACCAAAATGGCCCTTTGATCATGGTGTCAGCAAAATGGTTGGGTGGGTCATACGCGGTATGCTCGGCTACCCAAGTCATCTTCAGGAATGGTGCACCCGGTGCTGGGAATCTGAAAACCCTCTGCGATCCGACTCCCAATGAATCATCCGCACGAACTTCTTCCGCTACCTCCCATGGAGGCATGAGCCTCCTGAAAGAGCCTTCATGCTCAAACCACTGAAAGGTTGTGTCGATATCCGCGTCCACAACAGTCTCATGAGTGTATGTGTACATCTAATCACCATGGTGGGCTCTTGGGGATTGGCGCGTCTTCCGCCCATCTTGAGATGTAACGGTCTAGTTTGAGCTTCTTCTTGGTATTCGCTGAGGACATGTACCTAACCTTCCCAAAGATTGGTCTCTCTGGCCCCCATGCTCTGTCATGCCTTCCAAGTACCCAAAATATTCCGGTGTAGGAGTTGGGGTCTCTTCCATCCAGAGCCCATCTGTCATTGATTCTAATCATCCAATCAGCAGCAGTTTCTGGGTCCGGGGACCACTCTAGTATTCTCTTCCCCCACAACATTCTGAGGTAGTTATGCATGTGTCCTGTTCTCAGAAGTTGCCTCTGGGCCGAGTTCCAAACCTCATCACCTGTTTTGGCCCCCTCTATTTCCTCGAAGGTGTAAGTCACCCGTTGGTCGTTTCTATGCTCGTCTAGAGTTTTCATAGCCCATGAGGGTATAGAGTCCAGTGTATTGTGGTCACTTCTGAAGTTGGCAAAGTTGAATCCTAGCTCCCTCCATGTGATGATCTGGTCCATGAAAGATTCTGCTGATTCCGAGAGTCCCCACCAACCGGATCTGTGACCCTTACCTGTGTCTTCAATGCAGACCGAATCATATGTCCATTGTTCTTTTTCCATAACTGATTTAACTATCCTGAATGAGGAAATATGTCCGAAGTGTAACCATGGAGAAAGACCACTGACGGCCGGGTTATCTGGATCGTTTCTACCTTCGGAGTAATTCGCTAGTCTTTTCTCAATGAAATTGCCGAGCCTGCTTACGGCTTCATAATGCCCTCCTCGGACTGATTCGACAGGAAATACCTCATGATCTATATTCAGCGGAGCCATGGCCTTTTTGGCTACATCGCCTCCCTCAGCGACTCTCCAGATCCATTCAAGGGGCGTAAACTCAAGCTCAAGATCTTTGACAAGTTTCGATACCTCTGATTTCTTCATCGAAAGGTCAGACTTTATCCCGTCCATCGGGTTCTCGCTTGGAAATGTGGACAGAGCACTGTGCAGGCTCCTCTGAACATGTTTTCTAAATGAATAGGCTGTCTTATGTGCTTTGTCTGCGTAATTCATGGGAAGTATTCCGTTAGAATCTACAGCTTCCATGGAAACCTCGCTTGACAGACTAGCTCTGTCCATCACCCATCGGGGGAGATATGTCGGGTAATCATCGATGATTATCGAGCAGGCCTTTGAGGATAGCTTCCTTAGCATCCCATCCCCTGAGTCGATATGAGTCTCGATCCATGGGATGTAAGTGATTCCCTGGTCCTCGAATATGGACAAATTGTCCACCATCCCCTGCGCCACAAACGAGAGGACCCTCTCACTTGACCATTCGTGTCTGACTGAAATACACTCGATTACCAGCAGTGGTTTGTTTAGGCTGATGCTGAGATCAATAGCCCTTTCTAGTGCAGCATTGTAATGGTATCTTCTTGTAGAAGTCATCCAGTAAAGAACGAACTCACCGGAGGGCCGGATTTGTTTGTCGTTTATCTTCCGAACCCTAGGGGAACCAAAGGTAACTTGTCCTCCCATCACGTCCAACACGCCCTTTTCTCTCAGGATGCGCATATAAGGCGGTGTTTGCACGCCTACTCGATATCAAACACTCATTCATAACCTCGGGCAATGACCCGCAATCATGACTATCCAAGTCAAATCAGATGCTGAACCAATAGAAATTGAAGCTGACGCATACCTGCCCACAGAGTATGGAAACTTCAGAGTGAGTGTCACTCTGGACGAGGCTGGGAAGGAGCACTCGCTCCTGTACACGGGCGACTTATCGGGCGCCAAATCTCCCCTAGTGAGGATCCACTCGGAATGCCTCACTGGAGACGCATTCGGCTCTATGAAATGCGATTGCGGCCCCCAGTTAAAGACTGCGATGAGAAAAATCCAGGAAGCTGGGTGCGGGGCCATCGTTTATCTAAGGCAAGAAGGACGAGGAATCGGCCTCCATTCAAAGATACAAGCGTATGCTTTGCAAGATATCGGCTATGACACATTGGACGCAAATCTAGCACTAGGGCTCCCAGCTGATGCTCGAGACTACGCCATCGCGGCAAAAATGCTCGCTGATGCAGGAGTCCGCAAAGTTCGCCTTATGACAAACAATCCGATGAAGATAAAGGGACTTCGTGACAACGGAATTGAAGTCGATCGCAGGGTCGAGCATATATCTGGTGTTTCGGTAGAGAATATCAATTATCTCTCTACCAAGGGAAAAAGAATGGGCCACATACTTGACATATAATGAGCTCCAGCGCACCAAAGGGGATAATCATGTCATCAATGATTGGGGAGAAAGCACCAGACTTCAATCTGAAGACAAGTGAGGGGGATGATTTCAAGTTCAATGAATTAGAAGGATCCTGGAAAGTACTCTTTTTTTATGCGAAAGCAGGATCTCCTACATGCAAGAGGGGTTGCCTAACATTCAAACAGCAGTACGACCTGTTCAGATCACTTGAGCCTCCTGTAGAAATTATAGGGATCAGTGAAGACTCGGTAAAACAACACAGGGAATTCAAGAGTGAACTTGACCTCCCTTTCACACTCCTGTCTGACCCTGACAGAAGCGTCGCTGAAATGTACAATGTTCCAGTTCATCTTGGGACATTCCCCGCCAAGTCGTCATTCGTTATTGGGCCTGATAACACAATTCACCACGTCTATGACTGGCTCTTCAGGCCTAGGAGGCACGTAGCAAAGATTCTCGACGCACTCAGCAAAATTACCGACGGAGGAAGATTTTCCTGATGTGGAATCAGATACTAACAGATGCTGGACTCTCAGAGAGGGAGATTAACGCGTTGACCGTATTGTCGCGTAAGCCAAACATCAAAGCCAGTGAGCTGGCAAAGGAGTTAGACACTACAAGATTAGATGCCTATAATTCCCTTGAAAGGCTGCAAAGAATAGGATTAGTTACAACAACTGCCGATAGGCCCATGAGATTCTCAAGCCCACCTCTTGATCAGGCAGTGACACATCTAATTGAAATTAGAAAGGAACAACTCAATCGAATAGAGCAAGGCCTTGAAGACATGCAGACTGGGGCCAAATATTCCTCGGTCATCGAGAGTAAACCGCTCGATGATGAACCCAAGTTCGCCGTACTAAAAGAAAGAGTGCACATAATGAAGAGAATTGAGAAGATATCCGAAGGAGCAAAAAGAGATATTGTCCTAACACTCGGAAAATTCGGAATACTTCACCTGTGTAGAAGTAGCGCATTGCAGGCTGTGAATGATGCCGCAGATCGAGGCGTCAGTGTCAGAGTACTCTCACAACTTGAGAGAAGGACAATAAGGTTCTACCAAGATCTCCATGACTCAATTGAGGTCCGACACTCTGATGATCTGGATGCCCAAGGAGCACTTGTTGACGACTTTGAGGTTATCCAATACCTGAACATGGAATCAAACCCTGTCGGCAGGGGCAAGAATGACGCTGCCTTAATGGTCGAGTCAGAGTCATTCGCCGAGTCTCAAAGAAACCTCCTCGATACCATATGGGAAGAGGCCGTGCCCTACGAAACTGCATCCAAGAGATTCACCGAGGAAAAGATAGTTGATCCGCTCAAGCTCACGATAGATAGTGGCTCATTCCTCGAGAAAATCAGAGAAGTACTCCAGATAACAGACGACATTCCGGAAGAAGATACCCCGTTCAACCCGGACGCCTTCCTTGCTTCGGGACTAGAAATCAGTGATGCTCGAAGGAACCTTGAATCAGGAGGTATCGAGGCCCTGTCTGCTTTCGGAATAGATATTGAATCGCTTCTGAGACAGGTAGGTAATAGAGTGGGAGAAGAATTATCATTCTCATTGAGAAACATAGAAGGTAACATCGAGTATCTTAGCGAGATGATGGACTGGTGGGAGTTTGCAGGGCTTGGACAGCTAAGCTACGACATCGATCCAGAATTCCACATCCTAGTCGAACATCCCAGCGACAAGCCCGGAGTTCTACCGATGCATTCTCTCGATGACGGAATAATTGAGGGGGCCCTGCTGTCAAGATACCCAGAGGAGTCAGGAGTGGTAGTAACCAGAAATATCCTAGAAGACAGAAAGAATACCGTCAGGTACGATATAAATTTCAACAGCCAGCTTCTAGAATAGATACATCACATTATATCATCACCGCCATGCCGATATATTGTGCGTTTGCTTAAGTTCGCCCTTTTCATGAGGCAGGTGACTAGAAAGTCTCCTGCAAATCTGGACTGGATACAGAAGCAAGGACTTCTTGCCGTGAAGCTAGCACAGATTTTCGCTCTCAGACCTGACATAATCAGCCTAGAGAAGTGCAAGCAACTCCAGACTTTGTATAGCAGCGCCTCAACAATTCCAACTGAGAACGTATTCAAAATTCTAAAGGAGAAAGCTCCGGACTCATATCACGAAAATATCTCATGGTTCGATGTAGAACCTCTAGCAGCTGCATCGGTAGGACAGGTACACAAAGCCAAGCTAAAAACCGGTGAGAAAGTGGTCGTCAAAGTAATCAAAGAGGATCACGAGAGAAAATTCAAAAGGGACGTCAAGAGGATGACTCGATGGCTAAAATTAGCCATGATTTTATCTCCTAAACTTAGAAGAGTGGGTAACCCAATCGCGCTCTTGGAGCACGTCCAAGACTACACTCTTAGGGAGCTTGACTTGAGGAATGAAATTATTGGAGCTTCAAAGCTAAACGCCATCAAGGAGGAGCTATCTGGGGACTTCCCAATGAAAAGACTAAGATTTCCCAAATACTATCCAGAACTCTCAAACAGACACGTTTTGGTATCCGAGCTTATTGATGGTCAGACGCTTGAACAGGGAATAATCAAATCTAACTTAGCTTGGGAGGACTTGCTTGAATTATTTCGAATCCATGGGGCTTTTATGTTCGGAGTCGGTACCTTCCACGGTGATTTACACCCAGGTAATTGCATCCTCGACAAACAAGGAAATTTTGTTTTCATCGATAATGGGGCAATTTGCGAGGCTCCAAGAAAGGTTAGCAATTCTCTTTTCAACTTCTTCTATCACCTCTCTTCAAATGACAAAGACCTAGCTTTCGAATCTCTGATTTCACTTGCAGAAAGAAGACCAAGATCTGTAAAAGTCGAGGAGTTCAAAAAAGATATGCATGAGATTTACAGAGACTTCGAAAACCTCAGCGTCGGCCAGCAAAGCCTAACCGAGGTAATGATGAAAACTGTAAGGTCTGCAGTTGAAAACGCTGGTGCAGATTATGGTGAGGAGGGGTTCCCGATAATCCGATCATTGATGTACATGGATGGTCTGGTCATAAGGACCTACCCAGAAGTTAAATTAATCTCCGAGATGACAGGATCATTGAATGAGTTCAAATCGGGTTTAAATCTAGGGTGAGTAAAATGACGAAACACAGTGACGTAGTTGTAGTAGGTGCAGGACCAGGCGGATTAGCGTGCTCAATGCTTTTGGCCAAAGCAGGGGTGAATGTCACCATTCTGGAGAAGTCTGATGGTGTTGGAGGGAGAACCAGAGTGTTCGAGAAAGACGGCTTCAAGTATGACAACGGTCCAACATTCTTTCATTATCCAGAAATTGCCGAGGAGATTTTTGAGGCTCTCGGACTTGATGCAAGAGAGGAACTTGGTCTGATAGAACTAGATCCCAACTACAGGCTTGTTTTCGGTGCAGGTGGAAGTATAGACGCCAGCACAGATCTTGAACATATGGTCTCTCAGATTAGAGTACTCTGTGGAGAGGATAATGCGAAGGGGTTCAGGAAGTATATTGAGGACAACAGGACGAAACTAGACCTTTCTAAAAATTGCTTAAATTCCCCTTGGAGAGGGCCCACTGACTTGTTGAGTCGAAGAGCAATGAGAGTAGCTAAGGTCCTCAGACCCTGGAGGAGCGTATCATCCGACCTCTCTAAGGTGTTCTCCGATGAGAGAATGCAGCTCGCTATGTCATTCCAGACAAAATATCTTGGAATGAGCCCGTTCCAAGCACCTAGTCTCTTCACTATCCTGGCTTATCTGGAGTACGAGCACGGTGTGTTCCATGCTGAGGGGGGACTTGGAAGCATAACCCAAAAGATGGGCGAAATAGCCAGAGATCTAGGAGTTGATATCAGGTTAAACGAACCAGTGAATGATTTCGTTTTCGAAGGTAAGAAAGTAGTTGGAGCCATCACTGAAAATGGTACTTACACAGCAGATAAATTCGTCATGAACGTAGATTTTGCTACTGGAATGAAGGGACTAATTCCCGATAAGTTGCGCAAGAAGTGGTCCAACAAGAAGCTAGATGAGAAATCCTATTCATGCTCGACCTACATGCTCTATCTCGGTTTGGATAAATTGTATGACACGCCTCATCACCAAATTTACGCCGCAAAGGATTATCAGAAAAATCTGAAAGAGGTTACGGAGAACAAAGTGACTTGGGACGACCCATCGATTTACGTCCAAAACGCGTGTGTCACAGACCCGACAATGGCCCCCGAGGGCCACTCCACAATCTACGTCCTAGTTCCTGCCAGTAGCTCACATGAAGGAATAGATTGGGAAGAAATAAAGGACGAATATATGGATGTGATACTTGCCCAAATGGAGAATCTTGGTTTTGAGGGAATAAAAGATCACATTGTGTCCCAGACAATAGTCACACCAGATGATTGGGCATCTCGAGATATCTACAAAGGAGCGGTGTTCAATCTTGCTCATGGCCTTGATCAGATGCTATGGAGAAGACCACAAAACAAGTTTGAGGAGCTTGAAAGCCTCTACCTTGTTGGAGGGGGGACTCATCCAGGGAGCGGACTTCCTACTATTCTTGAAAGTGGTAGAATATCTGCTAAGTTGATCTGTGCAGATATGGGGATAGTCCCAGATTGGAATGGTGCTGAAACGTGGTTTGAGGATATCAGGAAGCCCAGAAGCATTGCCAAAGTGAGTTAAGAATAAACGAAAATGTGAGTTGGGTAATCATTATGGAAACAATCAACATCATTCTCTTTCTAATTCCCACAGTTTGGATTGGACCATTCTGGTTATTGATGCTCCTAGAGCCGGAATCGGAGAGGACCAAAGACTGGGTACATGGAAACTCTATTTTCATTGGACCTTTGGCCGTCTGGATACTAACCACACTACTCAATCCCACGGGAATTATTGACTTGATAGCCGGTAACCCACTCGATTTCTTTGATACAATGGTCGAACTTCTCGGAACGGAATCGGGTACTGTTCTGGCTTGGGCCCATTTCGTTGCAGGAGATATAATGGCAACGAGATGGATGTGGAGGAAGGCTTTGGAGAATAAAATAAGTCTGAGTAAGACTCGTACAATAGTCTTCTTCGGGGTCGTTCTTATGCCAGTGGGCCTGCTGTTGCATGTAATACTAAATTCTCAGAACATTTCCCAGCAGGCAGAGGGACAATGATGGATGTAAAATCTCTATTGATTTCCCTTGATAGAGAAGATACATATTGCATATTGGAATTTTCTGATAATGAGAAATTCGAGTTGGGATATCTCGAAGTTAGGAAGAATTGTCAGTGTGCAAAATGCAAGCCAAGGCAGACCAATGAGCAAATGAAGATAGAATTCTTTGAAGAGATCTCCAGATTGATGCTAGTTAAGCCTAAGGTCGAGCAAGTTGGGAACTATGCTCTGCGATTTGAGTGGCCTACTGGATGCTCGAGTGGGATACACTCATTCGAACACCTTAGGAAGATATCAGAATCCTCAGGAAAGAAACTGTAATTCTTACGAAGAAGTGAAAAAACCATCTTCCGTCAGAAGCATAACTAGGATGCGGGTTCCCCCTGTACCTTGTTGGTGATTTTATGTCAGATGAATCCTCGGAACCAGATACCAAGGAAATCGAAGACGATGAATGGCATCTATATGCAAATGCAGGTTATGGAGTAGTGGAGTCTCCTGAGGCTGAACCTACTGAGGAGGAATATGAAGCTCCTGAAGAAGAGTGGTTCGATGGAGACGATTTCTATAACCAAGGAGCTTCCATAGACTGGGATTCACCCCCATGTCCGGCCCCCTTGGGGATTGCTCATGTCATCAAGATAGGAGTCTGTGATTATTGCCTTCATAGAATCAGTGGCAGGAGGACCCAATCCCGAGGATTTGAAGGAGGCGCTGAATTGAGAAACGAGGCTCATGCGAGAGATTCTGAGCTTTCAAAGTCCGAGATATCCGAAATATGTCCGCTCTGCGAGAACTTATTTGATGATGTCGGAAATATCGCTGAAAGAATAACTGAGTCATTAGATGGGATAGAATTCAAAACTATGCAACTCGGAATTCACCTACCCAAGGATCTCCTACAGAGTGAAGACGCAATTAGAACTAAACATGGCTCACAAGGATCGAGACCACTCAAGTCATCATTCGCAATGGCTATTCAAAATGAGATGTTACTAAACTCTCCTGCTATATCATTCGTCAAGGACTACCCCGATATCATGGTAACAGTTGACACCCTCACACTCAGAGTGGATACTGATGTTCGACCGGTTTTCATTTATGGGAGGTATGAGAAGCTGGTTAGAGGAATACCCCAGACCAGATGGCCGTGTCGCTCCTGCAGAGGCCGAGGGGATGGATGTGAAAGCTGCGAGGGAACTGGACTTCAGTACAGTGAGTCCGTTCAGGACATAATTGGTGATCCAGTAAAGCAAATTCTAGGGGCCTCGGACACATCATTCCATGGAATGGGAAGGGAGGACATAGATGTTAGGTGCCTCGGATCAGGAAGGCCATTCGTCTTGGAAATAAAGAATCCAAGATTGAGGGAGTTTGAATTATCTAAGATAGAGAAAGAAATAAACTCAAATGAACCGGAAAAGGTGAGAGTAAACTCACTCAAATGGTGTACTAAGAAGGATGTAAGTAGGGTGAAGGAGACTAGGTCTGAGAAATCCTACACCATCAGATTCAAGGTCGATAATCCGATATCTGAGCAGGAAGCAGTCAAATCGATAGCGGCCCTTTCTGGCATCACTCTTGAGCAGGAGACCCCAAAGAGAGTCTCTCACAGAAGAGCAGCAAAGACTAGGAAAAGAAGAGTCACTGCGATATCAAATATATTGGTTGAAGATGATGAGATTCAGTTCTCTCTGAGGTGTGAAGCGGGAACCTATGTGAAAGAGCTGGTTCATTCAGATGAGGGCCGTACTTCCCCCTCCGTAAGCTCTGTGATTGAAAGAGAATGCGTGGTATTGTGGCTAGATGTGGACGAAATACACGCTGATTGATGCATATAACAATCCGACGCACTTAATAATACGCCTTTGGTCGAGCGCTTCCACGACTTAGGTCTGAGGTGGTAGAATGGCAACGAGAACCCATGGTACTAGGCAGGGAACGAGGTCAATCCTCAAGAAGAAGAAGACAGAGAAAGGAAGGCTCTTCATTAACCGCACTCTTCACCCTTACAAGGAGGGTGATAAGGTATCTATCGTACTTGACGGATCACAACAAAAGGGAATGCCACACAGGAGATTCCACGGATTGACTGGCTCAATAGTCAAGCCCCAAGGGAAGGCATTCGTTGTCAGTGTTGTCCAAGGAAATATGCAAAAGACAGTCGTGGCCAGACCTGAGCACCTGAGGCCAGCATAGGAGTGATTTCATGTCGAACCGAGAATTCATAGATTTTTCAACAGTAAGGGATCTTCTTGAGGCAGCAAACGAAAGAAGGGGAGAACTGTCCTACGAGCAGATGATGGCATTACAACACGCAACTTGGGCTGCTAGCACTAACAGAGGCGGAATAAAGACTGATCCGAAGGTCTTCGCAAATCTTTTCTCCAAGCTTATGGAGAATGATAAGCTAGCTGAAAATCCCGATATCTGTGCTAAAATAGCCGAACTCGCTCCAATGGATGTCTCTGGAGTCAGAGTCATTATTGCAAGCAAGAGAGTTCCTATGGATACATCTGAGATCGAGGAAATCATCGAGATTGTCAGACAAAATGTCCTCTGAAAGTTACTTTCAGACTTTGTCCACCGACTAGACCATTGATGAGGGAGAACCCCTTCCACTAACTGAGAGATATGCCCGCCGAAGGACCAATCGGTAACAGATTACCCGATGACGATGCTCTTTCCGGTGAGGTATCAGTGTTGGTGCTGGATATCCTTGATAGGAACCCATCAGGATTCGAGCTTCAGGGACTTTCATCTCCCTCAATGTATCTAGTTAGAGCTAGAATAGATGATGACAAAATCAACTCACCCGGTGTAAACGTTGAAACAAATTCCGGATCTATAGGACCACTGTCTGAGATTAGATTCAAGGATTTGACGGGCCAATCTTCGTCATCAATCATCGATGCTGTCCTAGACTTGATTAACTCAGATCCTGACAGACATTTAGGATTCTATAATAGGGCAAATAACCTCTCATTGAAATATCATGCCTTTCAACTCCTTCCGGGAATAGGGAACTCTAAAGCTATGCAAATGGTAAAGGAAAGAGGAGGCTCAGGATGGTCGGAGTTTGGTCAAATAGACAAATCCTGTGGCATAGATTCAGCCAAACTCCTCGCAGAGAGATATGTTGGAGAGATGCAGAATCCTTCAGAATCTCCAAGTCTGTTGGACCTTCTAGTCCGCTCTGGGATTTAGAAGGAGGCATAATCTTGGAAAACCTGGATGCTAGGATGCTAGTTGATTTACTTAGGGACAGGATAAGCCCAGATAGGAATCTGGGTCAGCACTTCATTCTTGATGAGAAAGTTATTTTTGAAGCCGTCTCAATGTGTAATGACATAGACAGAGAGGTAACTAAAGACTCACATGTTCTTGAAATTGGCCCAGGACCAGGTTCACTTACTCTAGAACTTCTCAAAACAGGTGCAAGGGTAACTGCCCTTGAGATTGATCAGCAGGCAGTAATACACCTTGGAAGGGTATTCACTGGACTGGAACAAAGACTTTCTGTTTCTCATGTTGATGCACTACTGGCCGAATGGCCAGAAGACATAACACACGTAATTTCAAATATTCCTTATGGCATATCCAGCCCTATTCTAGATAGGATTCAGACTCATCATCAGAAAAATCCATTCGAGGCAGTGGTCCTTTTAGTCCAAGAAGAATTCTCGGAGAGAATGTCAATGAATGGTGGACCACGGAGTATCGGGCCATTGGGACTATCACTTTGGATGGACTTCGATATCCACACAGGTTCGAAGGTCCACCCTGGAGCATTTACTCCTCCTCCCAGAGTAAATTCAAGACTGATTATGCTGGAGCCTAGAAGTGGAGAACCAAGGGTAACTGACAGGAGACTATTCAAAATGATTACAAAACACTGTTTTGCGTACAGGAGAAGAAAGATGCGTACCTTACTTTCGAAACCACCTAAGAGGATAAGCAGGATTAAGGGTTGGCACAAGTCTAGTTGGGAGGAAGCAATTGTGCAAGTTTCTAGTAATCCAATCGAAGGAATGAGGGATGGCTGGCTCGAATTAAGGCCAGACGATTTGCTAATTGAGGAATGGCCCTCTCTATGCGATTATTTCTGCTCATTGAACCAAGAAAATTGATACTCTAGTCATCGCCTTGATATCTCCCCCCCCTCTCGGCTAGGCACGGCCTGTTACCAGTCCCGTAGGCATTCGAGGTCAAAACAATGGCAAAGAAGGACACTTATTTGGCTCTCTTGAGGAGAGGAATAGATGAGAATACAGCCCAAATCCTATCTGATGGTGGCATCAAGGTCGGAGATCTAAAGAAAATGGATGAAGACACCCTGATGAACAATTATGGGTTGAAGAAAGATATAGCCACTTCAGTAATCGAAGCCGTAAAGTCTGGTCCTAGAACATCCAGTAAACAGAGATTCCTCGCAGATGTTCTTTCCAAGGATGGAAAAGAGAGAGTGGACAAGATTGAGGAGCAGAGATTCAAGCGTGAGCAAAAGGATCTGCTGGCTGAATTACTCGAGAAGAAAGAGCAACTGAGGATTGCCAGGGTCGAGGCCTTTAGGAACAAGAAGCTTGTCATGAACCGACTCGGAAAAACGATCGAGCTAATTGTGAAGCTTGAAAATACATTCGATGACGAATCAAAGGATGAACAACGCTCTAAGATAAGGGATCAACTAGAGACAAGGGGCCTCGAGGCTGCAAGGGATCACGAAATGTTAGAGCTTGTTGGTACCCCTCAGGATATAGTTGACTTCAGGAGAAAAGTAGCACCTGTGTTATGCATGTATGCATGCCCCAGCTGTGGAGAGGAGATGGATCCCAGGGGCGGTAATCTAACGGATGATATGTCAGACTACGTCTTCATCTGTTGGGAGTGTGAAGAAGAATTCAGATCCCCCATGGCAGAATCAGTGGAACATCAGCTTTCAAATGGTTCTAGAATCTCTATTAACCCTAGGATCAAGCCCAGACTACCAGTTGTTAAGCCTCCTAAGAAAGTGGATAAATCTTCAGTTGTAGAGCTAATGATGCGGGACTTAGAGTCAACAGGAGCTTCGGCAGAAGAGCTCGAGGCAGCGGTGGAATCAAGTAAACTATCAGGTGGATTGATGGATATAGATGATTGGATTGACCAAACCCTGGCGGCCAAGGGATACATCCAGGCACAAGAGGACCGTGAAGATTTCATAATCGCTACAGGGGCAGGTGCAACTAAATTTAACAAGTGGATGAAGAAAGCTGGCTTGCGTTTCAATAAGCAGACTGGCAGGTGGTCCAGAGGCGACTTCTGAGGAATCGCATGACCAACGAAGCACTCTCAATTAGGTTTTTCAGAGGGAAATCTGAGATCGGCAAATCAACAATTATTGAAAATCGTACTATTTTGGATTTAGCTGAGGATGCAGGCGTAGAAATCCCAAGAAATTGTACCTCAGGGACATGTGGGACCTGTATCGTAAGGCTGATCACTGGAACCGTCCCCATTCCAGATGAGATACCCCCTGGTCTTGATGAGTACTTGATGAAAGAGGGAGGAATACTTTCCTGTTGCCTATGTCCGATTACCTCGTGTGAAATTGACATCACTCCTCCAATTTAGGTGAAAGAATGGCTGATTTCACCGATACTAGGTTTCTGGCCTTCTTGATCTTCGATGTGGTAGCAATATCAATCGCCGTCTGGTGGATCTCATGGAAGCTTAAGTCAAAGCTACAGGAGGTCGAGGACAGAAAGAGCAGGAAGAGAAACTGAACCCAAGGCCCTCATTCATTTACCGCAGCTGTCCACCTATCAGAATGAGGAATGCCAACAACCTCTATGTGACAGGCGAGAACACCACTCTGACCGCTAATTAACTCCCTCAGAGAAATCAGGTCATCTATACAGCAAGGACAGTGTGGGTGTGTAGGCTGAATCCATAGTTGTACGATCCCTGAAGCATCTACGTCGACACCTCTCAGAATCGACTCATCTGTCAACTCTTTTCCGTGGGGTTCCTTTCTCCCCCGGAGTACTCTGGCAACCCTCCTCTGTGCGACTTCACGTGCCTTTGTCATGTCACCACTCCGTGTAAACTGGAAAGGAATCACCCGCAGTTAGGCACTCCATTCCTTCAGAAGATCTGAACCATGTATCCTCGTTACCAATCGATCCTTCAGGATGGATAACCTTGGGCTCGACAGCCATCGTTCCACCTTTGGGCAATGGCCTATCGAAGCCCCTAGCTACAACAGGAGTCTCATCGAGCTCTAGTCCAACTGAATGCCCTAGGAAGCTAGACTGATCCGCCCCCATCCCCATTAGATTCTCAGAGTGACCCATTTCATTGGCAAGAGAGTAACCAATTTCCCATGCCCTAGAGCAATTATCCCCCTTCCCTAGTGAGGAAACCACTGCTTTCCGTACCTCCACCATGTCATCTAATCTGGAATGCCAAAGCTCACTAATCTTCCCAGCACTGAAAATTCTAGTACAATCAGATACATACCCCCTGTGAAGATGGACGATATCTACCAGCACTGGCTCATTCTCCCTAACTTTTCTGAAACCGGCTCCGAGAGATGAGATAGGGCTAGAACCAAGCCCGCCAATGGCAGAGTCAAAATATGAAGGGACAGAACCCGACGGTCCAGAGGCTATGACAACTCTATCGCAGTCCATGGGCCATTTTCTCATCCTAATCCTGCCTCCAAAACCTAAATCCCGACTAATACTGTCTGCGACAGATGCAATCTCAAGCTCGGTTTTCCCAAGCCCCCCGTATTCCTCAACAGCCTGGAACATTCCCTTGTTAATGTCCCCACTCTCCTTCAACATCTCGATCTCCCACTTCGATTTCTCCTCTCTTAGGGAATACAGTATTTGCGTACAGTCATTAATTCCTCCCTCCATCAAGGATATCTTGTTACTAATGAATGACCATCTTTCCATTGGAACCTTCCCTAGCAGCATCGCAGGTTTTTCTGTAATGCCGCATCGTCTCAAAGAATCCTCTAGCTCACTCATTCTGGGCTGTTTTGATACTTGATGAGGAGAGGCACTCCCTCCAGCTTCATACTTGGCCCTATCAAGTGACCTCCTGACCCAATGAGTATTTTCAATATCAGAACCATCCGCTCCAATCAAGAAAATCCCATTCTGCCTACCTCCAGTTAGCCAGTACAGTTCTACTGGATCGTCTATCATAGCACTCTTGATCCCATTTTCAGCGAGAGCTTTTGAGAGCCTATCTTGGCGATTTGATAACTCAGAGACAGGAACTCTCCAATCTTGGCCGTCCGGGCCGGATATCAAACCAACGTCCCACTCCACGTGCCTCTTCCGGGCTTCCTCATCAAAGGTATTTGGGATGATGAACATGAAGTGGAACCCCAATGGCCATAGGTGAGAGTGCTCTGGGGCCCTATGTGACAGGAGTTCTGTCGCTTGATGATGTCTCTCTAGACGGCAAGATTGTACTGCTCAGGGTGGATGTTAACTCCCCTATGAATCCCGAGAACATGGAATTTCTGGATGATCGTAGATTCACTGAATTCCTGCCGACTCTGGATGACCTGTCTTCGTCTAAGGTTGTGATTATCTCTCATCAGTCAAGACCTGGAAAATTAGATTTCACATCAACGGAACCACACTCCAAATTACTATCTAGATTAACAGGCCGGAAAGTAGACTTCGTCCCCGATGTCTGCGGAGAGTCAGCAATCCAGGCCATAAAATCCATGGAAGACGGAGATATTCTATTCCTGAATAATGTCAGAATGCTGGACGAAGAGAACACAATGAAAAAGGCAAGCCAGCATGAACTCGCCAAATCTGAGTTCGTAAGAGAACTATCATCAGTTGCAGACGCATACGTCACAGATGCCTTCGCCACAGCCCACAGAAGCTCTCCATCACTAACTGGGTTCACCAATGAGATTCCCTGTATAGCTGGAAGGTTGATGAAAAGGGAAATTAATGCTCTTAGGACCGCGGTATACGACCCTCCTAGGCCATATGTAGCGATTCTAGGAGGAATCAAGTGCGATGATTCACTAAGAGTAGCAAGAAACTTGATTCAGAATGGCTCGGTTGACAGAATTGCGATGGTTGGCGTGGTCGGAAATCTAATGCTATGGGCACTGGGCCATGACATAGGAGAAGGAAATAGGGACTTCATCAGAAGATCCCTAGGCGAAGCTTTTGAGGAAACCTGGCTAGACTCCGAAAAACTAGTATCCGAATATCAGTCTCTCCTTTTCCTTCCCTCTGATTTAGCTGTAGAAGAGGATGGGACAAGGAAGACCATAGGGCTTGATGATCTACCAACCAATTTCCCTATCTATGACATAGGCATAGACACCATGATGAGGTTGAGACCCCTCATAATGGAGGCAAATTGCCTACTTTGGAATGGCCCAGCATCCTACTTCGAGAAGTCAGAATTCGCCTACGGCACAGTTGAGATAATGAATATGTTCACGGAAGCAACTGGAGTAACAATCGTAGGAGGGGGACACACAAGCGCCCTCTTCAATCAGAGGGGGAAGGCAGATCAGGTTAGTCACAACAGTACTGGAGGGGGATCTGTACTTACGATGCTTTCTGGTGGTAAAATGCCCGTTTTCGAGTCCCTCGAAACCTCTGAAAACAAGTTCAGGCCACTTCTTCGTTCACTTGGAATTAGCAAGGTATAACATTGGAGCCACTGGGGAGATTTGAACTCCCGGCCTTCTGATTACGAATCAGATGCTCTACCAGGCTAAGCTACAGTGGCTTTGGCACATCCAGATGACAGATGTGAATAAGAGAATCGGTTTCCTAGTCTAATCATTTATCCCATTAGCTTACCCAAATCCAAAATAGACCCAATTCTTGACTCTACATCAGTGAGTATCGCCTCCAGAGCTTCCCGGCTCCGGCCCTCGGCCCTCATAACCAGTATCGGCTCTGTGTTGCTTGGTCGGCAGAGATACCACCCATCCTCGTAACGAACCCTAATCCCATCCACGTCTGAATATCTCATATCTGAAAATGAATCCACAATTCCCCTCATCAAATCATCTCTGGAGCCAATTAGAGGTATTTTCACTTCATCCGTCGAATGATAATTCGGTAAATCATGGAATCTTTCGGAAAATTTCACTCCTCCCTTGCTAGGCGATGGATCCCTACCTACGATCTCCAAGAGTCTTGAAGCGTTGTAAATTGAGTCATCAAATCCTGGCCACCTGTCATTAAGGAAGAAATGTCCTGACATTTCTCCTGCCATAGGGGACATTGGATTATCTCTGAGTTTCTTTTTCATGAAAGAGTGGCCGGTCCTAACCATCACGGGTATTCCTCCTGACTTCTCAATACACTCTTCTAGTGCCATGCTACATTTGACATCGTAGAAGACCCTTCTAGCCTCATCTTCGGAATCCAGATCTACGTGTGACAACAGGTCCTTGACAAAAATCGACATTAGTCTGTCAGGTTGGATGAAAAGCCCCTTTTCGTCAACAACGCCAATCCTATCTCCATCTCCGTCCATTCCTATGCCAAACTCGCAACCATTTTCTATTACTGCCACAGACAAGTCCGCCATATTCTCCTTCCTGGTGGGATCAGGAGGGTGATGAGGGAATGAACTGTCCCAAGTACAGTGGACAGGGATGACTTCCGCTCCAATTCTTTCCAGAGCCTCTACAGCCAGAGGGCCTGGAACCGCGTTCCCACAGTCCAGAGCAACCTTGATTCGCCTCTTGGGTTTTCCAGCATTAGATACTATCACGTCTAGATATGAATCTTGGAACTTGCCCATAGGAACAATACTTCCCTTTCCCATCCTGAAATTCCCAGATTCCATGGTTCTCCGTAGATCCTGGATTTCATCACCAGCCACCGGAAGAGTACCTTTGCATATCTTGAAGCCGTTATACTCAGGAGGATTGTGACTTGCGGTAATCATTACCGAGACATCCACATCAAGATCCATTGATGCTCTATATAGAACACCAGTGGTGGTGGTTCCCAAATCCATTACATCACATCCTGAATTGACTATCCCATTCAAGAATGACTCATGCAGTTCCGGTCCGGACTCGCGTATGTCCCTCCCGACAGCAATACAATCTGCATCAAAATGAGAAACTATCGCCCTGCCTAGTCTATTGGCAAAATCAGGGGTTAACTCATCCCCATATATGCCCCTGATGTCGTACGCCTTGAACACACTCACATACTCGGCCCCGCGGTTATACACCTAAGCATTGCCAATTCTAGATGGTACTAGACCTGTTTAGAGGCTCCTCCCTTACCGGAAGATGCACTAAAGATGAGAAAACTCCTACTGCTATTCCTATCCACCATACAGTTGTATAACTTCCATAAGTATCGTATAAAACCCCTCCAAGATAGACCCCTACAAAACTTCCCATTTGATGTGAGAAGAACACAATCCCATACAGTGTTGCCATGTATCTAACTCCGTAGATATGGGCCACAAGCCCACTAGTCAAAGGAACCGTGGCTAACCATAGAAAGCCCATGGAAAAGGAGAATATAAGGACAGAATTAGCCGTAATCGGCGTTAATATGAACCATGCAGCAGCAATCGATCTCCCTGCATAAATCCCAGACAAGAGCCATTTCTTTCCGTATCTCTTACCTGCCCATCCCGCCGCTAATGTACCCACTATGTTCGCAGCTCCGATTACTGAAATCGCAAATCCCCCCAAGGCCGCTGTCGTCTCTATCCCCAAATCACCACACCATCCAGCGGGATCGATTGGTGCACTCATCTCGGTGATCAGTGCCGGGAAGTGAGCTGTGATGAAGGCAAGTTGGTATCCACAAGAAAAGAAGCCTACGAAGATCATCATGTATGAAGGATCCTTTAGTGCTATTGAAAGAATCTCACTTAGACTTTCTTCTATCTCGTCCTTGGAAGCTCTCTCAGGGGCTCTCATGAAGGGAAGTAGCAGGAGAACCAACAATATTGAGACAGCGAATATCATGAATACTGACTGCCACTTCATGGATTCGAGCAGGAATACTGCAACTATTGGCCCCACTATCTGACCCGCGGACCCTGAGGCGGTAGCAATCGCCAGACTCATTGCTCTATTTTCCTGAGAACTTGCCCTTCCCACCACAGCTAGTATAACACCAAATCCAGTTCCAGCCACCCCAAAGCCAACAAGGATCTCATAGAACTGTATTGCGAATGCACTGCTCGCACCTGCAGTCAGTACAAGTCCAAGAGAGTAAAGTAACGCTCCCAATATTATCGCCTTCCTATCTCCTATTTTCTCGGCGAATGCTCCGAAGAAAGGAGAGCCGAAACCCCATGCCAGATTCTGAATCGCGATCGCCAAACTGAACTCTGACCTAGGCCAGCCAAACTCTTCTTGAATTGGAATTTGGAAAACTCCGAACGAAGCTCTGATTGCGAAACCTACCAGTACTATTATACATCCAACTAGCAATACAGGTGTGAAAAGAGATCGATTTTCTTGGAGGGCCCGATTAGTCATTCGCGCCACTTCCGCGGAAAGCCTCGCAGACTATCTCTATCAGTGCCCCGACTGGTAGGTCACTCACTGCATAAGCTGCCCTCGAGGGTGGAATTGAATCCCCCAGCCACTCACCATAAATCTCGTTTATCCTTGAATAGAATCCAATGTCTGACATCAGAATGGTGACTTTTACGAGATCATGCTTGGAGCTGTTTGCCGCCTCGAGTAAAGCATCTATCTTCGCCAGAGTGCCTCTTGTCTGTGACTCTATGTCACTGTTCGTTACATCAACTTGCCCAGACAGCCAAATGTGGTCTCTTACGCTAATTCCCGGACTGTAAGGAGCGAAGGTCTCTCCCCCTGCGTCTATTCTCAGCTTCCTATCCATGTACTTCCGAAATCGTGGAGAGTCATAGACTATTCTCTGAGCATATTAATGATGAGTATGTGATCTCCAGCAATCTCTTCTTCGGTAACCTGGTCAATGGGGATCCAGTATGCCTCTGAGGCGTCATCTCCAGCAGTTGGAACTGAGTCAGGGTCGACCTCAACTCTGTAAAACAGGGCTATGACGTGCTTTCTAGGATCTCTTGTTGGCTCTCCGTGGACCG
Source organism: Candidatus Poseidoniales archaeon (assembly GCA_028283505.1). Taxonomy (GTDB): domain Archaea; phylum Thermoplasmatota; class Poseidoniia; order Poseidoniales; family Thalassarchaeaceae; genus MGIIb-O5. Next base: position 108,594 of record JAPOFX010000003.1, on the reverse strand, counting down.
CAATTGAGATAGGATTAGCTCCAATAACCCCCGTCTCCTCAAATAGCTCTCTTTTCACTGCATCTTCGGGGTCTTCCCCATACTCGACAAATCCCCCTGGGAATGCCAACTTATCTTTACAAGGCTCGTGACCCCTCCTAATTAGAAGTACTTCTTTCCCCCTTTCTGTGTTTCTCGTCGCCACAGCATCAACTACCACGGATGGACTTCGATAGCTATCCCTGCCACAATGATAACATGCATCACCCACCATATCTCCTCCTTCTTTTCTGATAAGATTCTATTGCTTCATACAAATCCGATTTTGAGAAAGAAGGCCAGAAAACATCGCTGAAGTGCAATTCAGAATAAGCAATCTGCCACAGCAAGAAATTAGAAATCCTTTCTTCCCCACTGGTTCTTATTACCAAATCCGGATCAGGCAATTCTGAAGCATACATTCTGTTAGTTATCTCCGAGGAATCAATGGAACCAACTTCTAGGTTGCCAGAGGCGTGATCGACAGCTACAGATTTCACTGCATCAACGATTTCCTCTCTCCCACCGTAAGCGAGACACACCGTGAATGTAAAGTCAGAGTAATCTGATGTAACCTCTTCAGCGTGGGAGACAGCATCCCTGACTTTACTTGGGAGCATGTCTAGCCTTCCGACGACCTGAACTCTTACTCCTCTGTCGTGAATCCTCTTATCCTCAGAAATTTCATTTAAACCTGATACATACAAGTCGTAGAGAACATCTAACTCGTCATCCCCCCTCTCAGAAATATTTTCGGTGGACAGTGCATAAACAGTGAAATATGGGATTCCAAGATCCAAAACCCAGTCCATAACCTCCTTCAGCTTCTTTTTTCCTTCTGAGTGACCTAAGCCAACTGTGGAGCTTTTGCTCCATGCGAACCTTCTATTTCCATCCATTATAATGGATACATGTTTCGGCAGCTCACTTAACAAAATTCTGTCCCTGAGCCTGTTTGTCCTGATTCTGTCTGACCTGGAAACCACACTCCAAGCAAAACTAGAATTGGCAATTTTTCTTGCTGGGATGGATATCAATCTGAACTTAAGCAGCCATTTTGCTAACGAATCCAAGCTCTTTCCGAGCACACTCCGCCGGCTGCGCATACCTCAGCCAAGAGATACTCGGGCTAAAGTACGTCGCTCTTGACTCCTACTCAAATACAATGTCAACTGAATCCCCTAATCTGTCCAGGACGCCTGAATCAGGATTCACGACAATGACCTGGGAACATCTTTTCCAAACCGAGACATCATGGTGACTATTCCCTGCATAACCAAAGCCGGACTCACCGAATCTGGCGACCAAAGCCTCTGCTTTCTTGGTGTCCCTTAGATTGTAGTCATTGTCAGAAGCCATCACATCAGAGAACATGCCCACATGAGCAGCAACTCGCTCAGCAACAATTCTATCAGAAGCAGTAGCGAGAATTAATGTCCTTCCCCTGGCATGCTCACCTGTCAACCATTCAAGGAATGACTCATGATAAGCGAGCTCCGAGGGCTCGAATTTCAGTAGTCGCCCTAAGTCCCTTTTCCACTCCGCCCTTCTTCCCGTGATCTCCTTAATCACGAATGATGGGATGAGCCAGGGTCTTCTTGTAAGCACCCTTCTGACACTCAATACGGACATGTCCGAGAGTATCAGAGTTCCGTCCATATCCACCGCGAGTGGCAGGTCAGAAGAGGCCGTCTCCATGATTACCGGTCGACGCACTCCGAATCAAGCCTTCGTATACCTATTGTATGTATACTCAAACCCTCTCCTGCGTATGATCGCGATGTCTGACCTTAACCCCACATGGAGGCCTCAAGCCTTGAGACAGGTCAGCTCGGACTTCGATACCCCATCAGGATTTACCCCGATAAGAGTTGTAGGAATGGGAGGCCTCACTGGCATGAGCGCGGATTTTATCGAGCCTGATATAATCACAAATCCCAGCGACTGGGAAGACCTTGTAGCTGATCTCGACCAATGGGGAGAAGTACCTGATCCAGCTACTATCTCAAATATTTCTTCGGAATGGACCAGTAGGGGTCTAGTATTACAGATTAGTGCGGAATTAGAATGGATTGCAGAGTTCCTTCCATGGGGCTCTGATGGCCTGCTGAGGACTAGATCAAGAAATGCCCCGGAGAACTCTGACGCACCAACTGGGGGCTTCTTCTGGAATGGAAGGGACGTGGTAATCCTGAGGAGGAAAGTTGAGGAATGGGAGAGTGTCGAATCAAAATTGGAGAAAGCCCTTGCTGGAGACAACTTGGAATCCTGCAGGATTCTGCTGGAGGAATCCGGCGAGGCCCTTGGAAGGTTCCATATGTCTATGTCCAATATCAGGGATTTACCACCCGACCAAAAGAGGTGGAACTCCAGAAATGAGAAGATTGAGGGATTACTTAGGGCGCATTTCATTTGGAGGGCTCCATACACAAAGGAGCAACCCTGTACAGTCACCCTGTTGGATGTGAGATTTTCAGATTTCAATGGTAAATCAATTCGCATAGGGCCCCCAAGACTCTCGGACGCACTGGTTCCGCACGACTCTGAAAAGCCTGCCATTAGGGACCTAGCCTCATTAGTTCACGACTTGTCCAGAATCCACCACAGGGTGGGGAGCGTATTCGGGCTGAGTGAACTTCGAAGCTACCTCATTGAAGGCTGGAGAAAGACGGCTCCGGAGGAATGGGCATCTGACAGGGCGTTCTACTCTCACCGAGGAGGATTAGCCATATGGGAATACGAACAGTGTCTGATGGATGTCTTGGAGGCATCCGCCAATCAGTCAGGCGCACCGCAGCCAGCCGTTAAGATGCTAATGTATGTCAAGATGTACCAAAAAAAGATGTTCAATAACAGAACCTTTGCGGCACTCTCATTCATGGCATTCTTTTTCGGAGCGTCTTCTTTCATCAATCAGTTTCCCCCAAGTGTCCTGGAGTTTATGACCTCTGCAATATGCTTCGTCGTTGGGTATTTATCGTTCACAACGTACAAGAGAATGTCTCCTCCACCTGAGAGACCATTTATGGACGTATAATGCATTTTTTGCCAAATTTCGCATGTATCATACCACCTTCTTATATAACAAAAACCGACCCCAGTGCCTCATGGGATTAATCAAGCCCTACTCAAATGCTACAAGAACGAAAGTAACGCTGAGTGCGTTATTGGCTATGCTACTGGTCGGTACACAGACCGTCAGCGCCGAAACAACTGCACTCGCAAATGATGACTGGGTCGGGATAAGCTTCTGGATCGCAACAGCAATGATGCTTGCTTTCACAGTCTTCTTCCTCATCGAGAGGCAGAACGTACCAGACAAGTGGAAGACTTCCATGACAGTGGCCGCTTTGGTCACTGGTGTCGCATGGTACCACTACACATACATGAGAGAAGTATGGGCAATGGGAGACGGATCTCCTCTGGTCTACAGATACATTGACTGGCTCATAACAGTCCCTCTGCAGGTAGTAGAGTTCTACCTAATCCTAGCCGCCATCGGCGTAGGAACTTTCGTCATGTTCAGGAACCTCATGGCTGCATCCATCGTCATGCTGGTGGCTGGATTCTTCGGTGAGTCCGGAGCTATGGACAGCACCATCGATCTGTCAGCAGAAATCTGGTGGGTCATCGGAATGGCTGGATGGGGATACATCCTATACGAGCTATGGTCCGGAGATGTCAAGGAGGCTTCAGAGACCGGTAGCCCAAGCGTTCAGTACGCATTCAACTCTATGAGATTGATCGTAACTGTCGGCTGGGCAATCTACCCAATCGGCTACCTTATGGGTGCTGGAACCATCGATGGCATGGGAACAGACGACATGAACATACTGTACAACATCGCTGACTTGGTCAACAAGGGCGCGTTCGGTATGATGATCTGGTACGCTGCAAAGATGGAATAGTCGGTAAAACGATAATTGTAGAAACCAATGTAAAACGTAATCCGGACGGTCGGTAACACCGGCCGTCCGGACACACACACAAATCTAAATCTCCCAGCTAATTCTCAGGAGCGTGAGAGGCTGGCCGTTTTACGCTGAGAACTCGGTTGTCATAGACGCCCCCAAGTCAGTGGTCTGGAGCGCAATTAGCTCACCGGGCAACCTAAACGACTCTCATCCGTTCTGCCTAAAGAACACGGTTCAGAACTGGCCCGGAAGGGAATCAGTGGACACCTTGGAGTATCTCAATGGGTTTGTACTGGTCAGAGAGTTCAAGACATGGGATGAGGGTGAGGGTTATTCCCTGATGATTGGAAGAGATGGTGGAAGAAAGTCATTCGTTGAATGGTCAATCTCGGAGATTAACGAAGAAAGCTCGATACTCAGGATAAGAGTCCATCCTCACCTCCTCTCTGAATGGAATAGGATTACTGCGTCTCTGGTGTATTTATTTTACATCAGACCCAAATTGAGGAAGTATCTTTTCTCAGTCACCAGGGGATTTAAATGGCAAATCAAGAACAAGAAGAGAATCCCGAGGAATCACTTCGGGAAGCATCCATGGTTCTCATGAAGTTTGGAAGCTACTCCTTGGTCAACTCCCCTGACTCCATGTCATATTGGTAGAAAATTGGCGTTCCGGTAGCGATTTCCAACGACACGATTTCCTCGGGGCTGATTGACTCAATATGCATCACTATAGATCTCAGAGAGTTCCCATGTGCGGAAACCAGCACATTCTTCCCCTCCTTGAGATCAGGTACTATCTTTTCTTCGAAGTAGGGGATGGTCCTCTCGGCATTCATCTTCAGACTCTCCCCTCCAGGGGGTGGAACATCGAATGAGCGCCTCCAGATGTGTACTTGTTCTGCCCCATGTCTCTCTGCAGTCTCTGCCTTGTTCAGCCCCTGCAGATCTCCATAGTGTCTCTCATTGAGTCGCTCGTCCCTCATCACAGGTACTTTCCCTGAGACAGTATTTCTGGACATAATTATCTCAGCCGTTCTCTGGGCTCTGATGAGCCCGCTCGTATGTACCACACCGAACCTAATCTCTGAAAGGAGATCCCCTGCCTTTTCGGCCTCTCCCACTCCTTTCTCTGAGAGCTCAACATCTGTCCAGCCCGTGAATCTATTCTCTGCATTCCAAACAGATTGTCCGTGCCTAATTAGAATCAGCCTTCCCATTCTGTATACCTCAAACAGCGTGGCTTTCCCTGAATCTTGGCTCGTGGAATTTCAGTTTGAACTCCGCGGCCCTGGATTTGGCCATCAAAGCCACATCTTCCTTCATCTCCCTCTCCGATTTGGCCGAAGAGTCACAGTAGAAATTAGTCTGGACGATTATCTTTGAAGGGCCAACAGAGCTTATCCTAACCCAGGAATCGTCCTTCTTGGTCGATCTGGGGTCAGATGTTACCTGCTCCAACAATGAGCTGCAGAAACTCCTGATATCCTGCTGATCACTATTAGCTTCAAACTCGAATATTGGCCTGATCCTCCTGAACCTTCTCTGACTGAAGTTCTCAACTGATGAGTTAGTGATATTGGAATTTGGAACTGTGACAAGTGTGTCAGCACTTGTTCTAATCAGCGTAGTTCTTAGTGCGATTGTCACCACCTCGCCCTCCACGCCATCAACAATAATCCAGTCGCCCACATTGAATGGCTGGTCAATCAATATACTGATCGCGCCAAATATGTTTGCGACGGTATCCTTAGCCGCCAATGCCAGCGCGAGACCAGTTATCCCAAGACCCGCAATCAGGCCACTGAGATTTACCCCTGCAAGGCCTGCCATTATGAATACTCCACAAACCACTACAGCAACCCTTCCAACTGACTCTGCAACACTAGCCAGAGACCTCCTCGCGGCTAGATTTTCTCCTTCTACGACAATAAAGGCATCAAGGTAGTCAACCAGCCTGTATGCGGCTACCAGCATAAGAAGAACGAAGCCAGCATAGGAGTAGGAGTTCAACCTCTCCACCATTCCTGAATCCCATATCGGTTCAGAATTAGAAGTCAACCAATCGATTGACAGGGTGAACACCAGGAATCCGATCATCCAACCAAGCGAGGCTGGTGCCAAAAGAGACCTGCCATCGATCCTATCGGTCTTTGAAATAAGATTCATCAATCTCGGGAAAAGAATCCTTCTGGAAGAGAAACCCGCAGCAGCGCTCAGAGTCAAGACTCCCAACATGACCACCAAGGTTCCACCGGAGAAACCAGCCAAAATTGACTCTCCTGCCATGAACTCGTCTAGCTGTTCCATGGTTTGGGCGGTAGGCATCCACACATAAACCCAGCTCGGTCCTTAGGACCGATTAACGAGGGATTCAATACGTATCCTCCTTTCCGAGTTATTACATGACAACTCGCAGACTGTCATCCGGGCCGGCAAAAAGCCAGGGCACAACAGTGCTAGCCATGCTCCTTCCTCTGCTACTCTCAGTCCTTGCCCCCGCATCCGTAATTGCCCCAGTTGCCGCTCAAGAGTCCGAGGAGGGGCTAGCCCCACAAGATATCTGGTCTGACGAGTACACATTCCAGATTTTCCCTTGGGGGGGCGACAGCAGGGTTCAGTTCAGAGAGTATCATGATTACTTCACGATGAAGCAGAGGATGCAGAATCTAGCAGATCAGAACTCCGAGATTATGACATTTCATGACGGAATGAACGGTGGATTGAATGCTCGTGGCGAGGAGACAAATCGCGGAACCTACCAAGGATGGCACTACAACCACGACAGCCCATGGATGAAAATTACCGCGGACGTACACGGTGGTGAGTGTAATGCCTTCGTGGGGGATTGCGGAAACTACGACGATAGGCCAGATATCATGCTAGCAGGGAATTTTCACGCCAGGGAGTGGATGTCCTATGAAGTCCCCATGCTTTTCCTAGAGACAATCGCCCACTACTATGGGATGGCTGGAGTCGATAACGACGGTGACGGCCTGATAGACGAGGATGGCTGGGACGGGATCGATAACGACGGTGATTGCCTTTCTCTGAACTCATCCTTTCAGGACAGTAACGGGGATGGGAACCCCTGTGGGCCCGGCGACCTGGGAGTAGACGAGGACTTCTCAGAGCAGTTCATCACCGATATGGTCAATACCAGGGAGATGTACCTAATCCCAATGCTAAACGTTGATGGTAACAGGTACGATAGAGAGGTCTATTGCGGTCCCACGGCCTGGGAGAATTGCCCGACTTCTGGATGGAGGAAGAACTTGAGAGACAACACTGTCACGGGAGTCACTCCGATACCAGATGTTGATGAGGAACCAGATCCGAGTTGTGATGGCGTGGATTTGAATCGTAATTTCCAGTATGAGTGGGGCGCTCCGTTAGGTGCAACAGGACCCCTCTTCCCAGGCATGTGCTACGCTGGAGATGCCGGAGCCAACAATGATGTCTACAACGGACCCGTAGATACAGTCGATCAAGATGGTGATAATCGTCTTAATGAAGACCACGTAGATGGTAATGATGATGATGGCGATGGTCTGATTGACGAAGACTGGTTGGGAGGCAACAGCGAGCCAGAGACGAAGCTGATTCAGGACATGACTGAGATGAACGATGATGACAAAGACGGATTCTCAGACTTCAAGGCTACACTCAGCTGGCACTCATTCTCAGAGCTTGTTCTGTGGCCTTGGGGGCATTGCACAGGATGTTACACCCCTGATGACGAATTTCTAGTCTATCACGGTGTCAAGATGGGAGAGATGACGGACTATGCCCCCATGCAGTCTTCTGATCTCTATCCCACAACTGGTGACTTCTGTGACTGGCACTACGGTGTACACAACTCGTACTGCTACACCATGGAGATTGGAACTGCCTTCCACCAGCATCCCGATGATATAGCTCACATAGCGGTTAGAAATCTCGGAGTACCGTTCTACATGGTAGAGATGGCCGATGATCCCAGATACCGAGCCATAGTTGGAATCGAGAACACCACAGTCAGCCAGTGGCTACAAGAACCATCGAAGGTCGAAGTTGGTAACGGGGATATACCGATCTCTCTCTGTCTCGACGAATCCTTCCCTTACTCCACAGACATCAACATGACTCATCTGATGTGGAGACTGGTACAGCCCAACAGACAACAAAATGACTTCGGCCCCACAGAGTGGATCGATGTTCCTTGGAAGATGTCTGCCTTCTCCGTACCCCCTGAGGGGCAAGACACACAGTGCGTCTTGTTGGATGGCTCCAATGGAACGGTCCTACACTCCCAAATTCCCCTCCCTGACACCTCCGTTGGCAAGATACAGTACAAGGCGATGCTGGGTACTACTAACGGGGCATTCCCGTTCACCTACCCCACGCTGGAGGGAGGGAACTACTACGAGCTAGCAATACCGTACAGGGCCTCTTTCGGCTCTAGCGTCCTCTCGCTGATGATGTTCGTAGTTATTGCCAGCTTCGTGTGGGGCGGACTTGGCCTGACTCTCCGAGCGATGTTCGACGATGAAGGCGGCGTAATCGGGCTACCAGATGATTACGATCTGGAGGACTCCTGATGGCTGAAGGAGGATCAGACGAATTTAGTGGTCGTCTGGGGCTTATCTTTGCGACTATTGGGGCAGCTATCGGAACAGGTAACATCTGGAGGTTCCCCAGAATGGTAGGTGCGAACGGAGGTGGCTCATTCTTGGTTCCCTGGCTAATATTTCTCTTCGTTTGGTCAGTTCCTCTCATTATCGCGGAGTTCGCTCTTGGGAAGAGGAGCAGAACTGGAACTGTCGGAACCTTTCGAATATTCGCCGGAAAGAACTTCGCCTGGATGGGCCTATGGACCGCTTGGATATCTACGGCCATAGGGTTCTACTACGCCGTAGTGACCGGATGGTGCCTAAATTACTTCCAGACTGCAGTCAGAGGGGGCCTAGGAAGCGAGGTAGACACCACCGAGGTTTGGAACTCATTCCTGCAATCACCAACTGATGTGATAATGTTCCAGGCCATTGCTGTGGCAATAACTATGGCAGCGATATGGAGGGGGGCCAAGGCCATAGAGAAGGTAAACGTCATTCTCATGGTCTCTTTGTTCATCCTTCTCTTCTCCGCTCTCTTCCTCGCGTTCGTTATGGACCTAAATGATGGAACATTGGACGGATTTGTCTACATGTTCAGCATCCAGCCTGAGTATCTGATGGAACCAGAGACATGGATTAGCGGGCTTTCCCAATCAGCCTGGTCCTGCTCGGCTGGAATGGGAATGGCAATCACATACTCCGTCTACATGAGGAAGGACGAGGATACCACCCTGAACGCCGCAACCATGTGTCTGGCAAACAACAGCATCAGCATCATCGCAGGCCTGACAGTAATGATGGCAGTTTTCGCAGTTGTCGACGATCCCCTCAGTGCCGTGGGTGCTGGAAGCTCCGCCATTACCTTCCTAGTTCTGCCCGAAGTATTCGCACAGGCTCCCGGAGGGCCCGTAGTACAGGTGGTGATGGTAACCGTCTTCTTCCTAGCGCTTTCATTTGCCGCCTTGACATCGATGATCTCTACAGTCGAGCTCTGTGTCAGAAACTTCGTCGATCACGGAGTCGACAGGTCACAGGCCGTGGGCTTCACGAGCGTGGCCATCTTCCTCTTCGGCCTCCCGAGTGCCGCACTTTGGATCAAGATGGATACGGCCACAGGCGTCGCATTCCCCCAGTTCCTGGAGGTCCAAGACCATATCTGGGGCTACGGGCTTATGTTCAGTGGCCTGTTTATCGCCTACAGCATCTGGAAGTATGGCTGGAGCAGGTACAGACATTGGCAGTCTGAGAATGGGGTCGAGGGATTCAGCTTCAGGGATTACCTGGACAATGGAGTCTCCTCATTTCGTGATGACTTCATAAACACCGGTGATAACGATTGGTGGATAGGTAAGTGGTGGGACTACATCATGTACCTCGGTTTCCCGATAATGTTCTCCGTTCTCATGGGCTCTTACTTCATCGATCTGCTTGTCAACGTAGACGACCCTTGGAACCCATCGAACCCCAATGGTATATCGATCATCCTCCTGTTTTGGGGGGTCACTGCGTCCTTGTTCATTGGGATGAACAGGTACGTCCTTGTCAATCGCATGATACCAACCAGCTCTGAAGCAGGCCCGTGGCCACTCTACATTCTCTCTGGCGACTTCGAGCTAGAGCCACGACCGCTTTACAGGAATGTGCCTGAGGGGGCCGAAGCGCCCATCGACACGCTTCCAGGGGGAGAGGATGAGTTCATAATCCAGCTTGGCGATGAACTGCCATCTTCCTTCACTGATGACTATGGAGAGACCAAGACGCACACACTTTCGACGATCGAAGCTGAGATTATTGGCACATACACCCGTAACCCTTGAAGCAGAGTGCAAAAATTTACAATCATGCTGGAGCAAATCGTCGCTGCTGTGGCAATACTAATCATCGCCCCAGGGTGGGCGGTGGCAATCATCGCTGTTGGTTACTGGCTCTGGAGGAGGCTAAACCCCTCAGTAAAGGAATGATGCGACTCCCTAGAGCCATAGGTCTTGAAGTGGTCAAGTTCGTGGCGACGCCATGGCACAGGGCGTGCGCGGAACTCGGGACTTCTATCCAGAGGAAATGCGACTGCGGAACTGGTTGTTCCAGAAATTCCACTCATCCTCTCTATCACATGGGTTCGAGGAGTACGATTCCCCAATCATAGAGCACGAGGAGCTGTACACGAGGAAGCAGGGAGAAGAGATAACCCAGCAATTGTACAATTTCGAGGACAAAGGAGGCAGGAAGATATCTCTCAGGCCAGAGATGACCCCCTCCCTAGCTAGAATGGTCATGGCTAGGTCAGGTGCTCTGCCACTACCCATCAAGTGGTACTCAATCCCGCAGTGCTGGAGGTACGAGAGGACCCAAAGAGGGAGAGGAAGGGAGCACTACCAGTGGAATGTCGACATATGGGGAATGGAGGGAATCGAAGCAGACGCGGAGCTCCTTTCGGTAATGGTGCACATGTTCACAAGCGTGGGCCTCACTCATGACGACGTAGTTGTCAGGATAAGCAGCAGAAAGGTACTGGAGGAGGTACTGGGGTCACTAGGTATAGAGGGGGACTCCTTTACCAAGGCTTGCGTGATAGTGGACAAGATGGACAAGCTTCCAGAGGAGACCGTGTCAGCCCAGCTCTCGGACCTGGGGATCAGTGACAGCTCCATCACTACCATACAATCAGTGCTCAGTGTGACAGAACTCCCGGGATTGAGGGACATGCTCTCCCCAGACAGCATGGCCGTTTCCGAGCTGGAGAGACTGTTTCAGCTTCTCGAGTCCTATGGGATATCAGAGTGGACAACATTCGACGCCTCGGTAGTCAGGGGTCTGGCATACTACACCGGCCCCGTCTTCGAGGCTCATGACAGAGGGGGGGAGCTCAGGGCGATCTGCGGAGGGGGTAGGTATGACAGGCTAATCGGCACCCTCGGGGGAAGGGATCTTCCAGCAACCGGATTCGGGTTCGGGGACATGGTGATCATGGAACTGCTCTCTGAGAAGGGACTGCTTCCGGACATCTCCAGCAGGGTATCGGATGTGGTTTTCTCGATGGACGAGTCCTTGAGGGGCGCGGCAATGGAGGTATCATCAAAGCTTAGGGGAGCGGGAAGGAGGGTTGACCTTGTCCTGGAGCCCAAGAAGATGAAGTGGGTATTCAAGCACGCTGAGAGGACTGGTGCTGAGAGGCTCGTCATGGTCATGCCCGCGGAGTGGGACTCAGGAAAAGTCAGAATCAAGGACCTTCAGACGGGGGAAGAGAACGATATCGAATTCAAGGACCTCTAGTCTTCCTTGGATCTTCTGCTGTTTGCAACAGCCGCCATCGCGAGAGAGCCTATCCCCGCTATCATGCCGAATCCTGGTACAGAATCAGTGACCCCGCCGATCAGGCCACCAGTGTCATCCTCATCAGCGCCATCGGGCATGGTCTGATTGACTACTGGGAACTCAATCTCTGCCGCAGGGTTGTCAGGTGTGTGGTAGTACATCCTGAATGATCCGCCACAAGAATTGAGAAGTCCACAGATGATATCACTATATCCGGGGTAATTGAATTCAATCTGAATCTGAGGCTCCTCGCTCTTGTTGAACCTAGTCATATTCTCATCTATCTGAATATTCCAATCAACTGAGAAGGTATCTCCATTGGTAGAAATCGCCATGAAAACCTCCTGAGCTACCTCAAAACCACCCTTGTAGAAGGTTAGCGTGAGGTTTTTGCATTGAGCGTCGGTATCTTGACATTCTGATTGACTTTCTATCTCGAACTCTAAGTGAACTGATATGCTACCATTCTCGCTGTTGTACATGTCTTGCTTGAAAGACTCCATCCTGCAGGTATAGTCAACTTCAATTCTGGCATTTTGTCCATTCCATACCTTCTCGCCATACCCATCAGCAGCCGAGCCACTAGTGTCGTTACTATCAAAGTGCATGAAACAATTCGCTAAATCGTCTGAACCAAAAACATGCATGTGGGGATTATCTGGAGATGGTTGACGGGGGTCAGCCACTACTTCCTGCGCAGCCACTGGAGCTCCTATCGTAGATAGACCCATCAACACGGTGAGAGCTAGAGCCATGGCCATCTTCGCGGGTCGCATAGTGAGTTCTCATAACTCAACCGGTTTGAGACTTACCCCTGTCTGAGTTGGGAATCAGTCGAATCTTTGGAATCCGCTGTCATGCGGTTTTCTGCCTTTTCTGGCGATATTGAGCGCTTCCCCGAGCATATCCGCGCTCATCATCTCCTCATCGAGGCGCTTGTTGGCGACACCGGTAATTATCGACATCACCTTGATGGTGTCTCCGAAGGCAGGGTCCTGCCTAGCACCGAATATCACATTCGCCTCAGGAGACAGCCTTGAGGTCATTAGATCGCATACCTGTGTCGCCTGCTCCATCGTCATGTACGGCCCCCCTGTGACGTGTATCAGGGCACCTGTGGCCCCTTCTATCTCTATGTCCAGTAGAGGGTGGTTGAGTGACTCGTGGACGACCTCCTCTGGGCCTTGGTCGCTCTCTCCGTAAAGCATCATAGTCACGCCCCCGTTCTTCATTATGCTCCTCACATCAGCGAAGTCTAGGTTTATCAAGCTCGGGAGGGTTATCGTCTCCACTACTCCCTTGACGATCTCAGCTATTAGCTGGTCCATGATACTGAACGCCTCATCGAGAGGAAGGTTGGGTACGAAGTGCAGGAGCCTGTTGTTGTCAAGCACCAGTACAGCATCGGCTGTGCTCCTCAGTAGGTCGAGCCCCTCCAGAGCCCGTTGCATCCTCTGTCGCCTCTCTACCGTGAATGGCGTAGTCACAACCGCCACGACGAGAGCGCCTGCTCTCTTCGCCTCCTCTGCGACTATTGGTGCGATTCCAGTGCCGGTGCCGCCACCGAGACCGGCAGTGACGAACACAAGGTCAGCCCCATGGACTATCTTGCCAATAACGTCTCTGCCAGCCTCGGCGCAGCGTCTTCCCATCACCGGGTCCCCCCCTGCACCGAGTCCCCTGGTGATGTGCCTCCCAACAAGCAGCTTCTGCATTGCCCTAGTCAGGTCGAGGTCCTGCTTGTCGGTGTTTATGGCGACGGTAATCGCCCCCTCGACCCCAATGTGTGTGATGCGATTCATGGTGTTGTTGCCCGAGCCCCCACAGCCACAAACCAGAATCCTTGGGTCCGGAGTACCAAACGACTCCAGCTCAATATCTGTAAGCGCGGTCTTCATCCTACTGGAGCCAGGGGTAGCTTGAGAATCAATGACTCCTCTCACCAAATATCCCCCGTGCATCCCCGGCATTGCTGCCTTACGGACGTGAGTTCCAATTCTTCGCATTCTTAAGTTTGAGGGGCCGGACGAGGTCCGAAGTGCCGGTTTATCAGGCCTACGGGCTTGGCCGTTCTCCGGAAAGCGACATAAGGCAAAAGCTCTAGGAGTGCACGCGCCGCGCTTAGCTCAGTTGGCTAGAGCACCTGACTGTAGACTGGAAACACATGGTTGTAGGCAGCCATCAGGGGGTCCCCGGTTCAAGTCCGGGAGCGCGGACCACTAATCCCATTGACGCTCTGTTCAGGTTAGAAAGTAAGCGCTCTTGCACAAGGAAGTAGGACATAATTGGAGGGTATGTGTTACTATTTCCTACCCACTTTGATATTATGATCATGTGGGCAGGCTCATAAAGGGGACTTTGCTCGGCCGGCTGCTGGAGGTTATCAAATGGGCATCGCAAAGTACGTTCGAGAAACGTGGAAGAAGCCCAAGGAAGGCATGCCAATGCTCCACAGGCGCGACAGGATGGCCTCTTGGAGGAAGGATCCCGTTTTCCAGCGAATCCAGAGGCCGACGAGGATCGATGCCGCCCGAAGACTTGGATACAAGGCTAAGCAGGGAGTGGTGTTGGTCAGGACTAGAGTCAGGCGTGGCGGACTCAGGAAAGGTAAGATCCACATGAAGAGGAAGCCATCAAAGTCTGGAATAAAGAAAATCACTATGGCCAAGTCGGTTCAGAGGATAGCCGAAGAGAGGGTCAGCAGAAGATATCCAAATCTTGAGGTCCTGAACTCTTACTGGGTTGGTGAGGATGGTAAGAACAAGTTCTACGAGGTAATACTCCTTGATCCGTCCCACCCGGCCATTGTCTCGGACAATGAGCTCTCATGGGTATCGGAAGGAAACAGCCATTCGGGACGTGCATTCAGAGGAAAGACCAGCTCCGGAAAGAGAGGGCGAGGACTATTGAACAAGGGCAAGGGCGCTGAGAAGCTCCGCCCGAGCCTCAAGGCCAACAAGAACCGTGGAAAGTAAGACTGGCCTCCGTCATATTGATGCCATGTGAGCTATCCCACTGATCAATGGCTGACCTGCACGCATCGGAGATCAGGGGCCTTCCAGTCATTCTTCCTAGTGGAAGGCTGCTCGGGACTGTATACGACTCCTTCGTCAACACGGATGACTGGTCATGTACCCACATATTTGTCTCAGATCCTCCTGCAGACTTGGTAGAGGGACGAACTCACCTTGCAATACCCTGGAAGTGGGTCAGGTCGGTTGGTGATGTCGTTTTGCTGCGATGGTTCCCGCCAACGCCTCTTCCCAAGAACCTTTGACTCGTGAATGAGCGTATGGTCAATATGATTCAAAAGGGGAACGATAACCCTAATCCGTGCGTGCAACCACAATACTGACCGTCGCCACCCTCTTGATGGCCACTTGCTCGCCTCTCGCAAACGCTGACTCCTCTAGGGGCGTCGTTACATGTGCTGGAGCAGATATGGAAATGATGCCGGCGAATTGGGATGTTCAGGATCAGTCCTGCGTCAGGGTAGATCTCGGAGTGCTTCAGCAGGGCGAGACAATATCCTTCGATATCTCCACAGATTCTGAGATAGACATACTGTTGTTCTCTTCAAACGCAATAACCGTTTATCAGAACGAGCAGTCATACAGGAGCGACTCTGTCTGGGAAAGCGACTCAGTTTTCGAGGCATTCAATGGTTCAGGGGAATGGCATTGGACTGTTCCATCTGATAGAGACGCCACAAGGTGGTATATGGTGATAGACAACCTCGCGCATCCGCAAGATTCCGGGTCAGGTGACCAAGGAGGAAATCCAGCTTCAGTGACTCTGGACATCTCAACTGTGATACCTGAACCGTTCACTCTAGTGGACACCATCGTTCGATTGGAATCCGGCCAGAGCTCCACCCTCTACGGCCCCTTCTCGATGGACAAAGGGACCCAAGTGAGGATAGACGTAAGCACAATGCAGGGAGCCCCTGATGTTTTTCTTATGGATGATGATCAGTTGGAAATGTACAATGGGGGAGGAACAGCAGCAGCCCGAGTCCAAGGAACCGATCTGCTTCTTGTAACCTCAAGCAGGAACCTAGTTTGGACAGTTCCAGAATCTTTGGAGGGAAAGGAACTCTACCTCGTTGTGGACAATAAGCCTGGACCGTCGGGAGGAGGTGCAGGAACACTTCCAATCGCATCCACGGTTGTCCTATCACTTACTCCGATAATGGATCCAAAAGTATCTGGAATACCCTCCTCCGGAATCGTCGATGTCGGCTCGGAAATCACTCTTGATGCATCAGAAACCCCCAACCTCTCCGATCAAATTCCCGAATCAGGATACTCATGGGACACTGACGGGGACGGATTTGAAGATAGTACCGAGAAGGCCTTCAACATCAGCTGGCCAGAGCCGAGTAATCTGACAATCAGACTATCAGTCCTAGGGATAGATGGAAGGAGTACTAGCGTATACGAAGACATAACGATTGAGGACATGTCGCCTCCTGAAGTGGAAATTTTAGTTGATGGAATTCTTGAAAGATCGTTCAACGAGAACATAGTCGTCGATTCGACCTTCAGTGATAACTGGGGTGTTTCAAAGGTCGAGTGGATACTGGACGGTGCGATCCAGTCAACCTTCGAAGCCGATTTTGAATCTGCACGCACGTTCGCATACACATTCCCCTCAGAGGCCGAATCCGGAATTCACATGATCACTCTCAGAGTAACCGATCTCTCTGGGATGTCTTCGGAAGACACCGCTTCCATCCAACTGTTTGACTCGACCCCCCCGATCCCTGGAGTGTTTGACAGCACCTTGAGGTCTGTCCAAGGACAATCAACTACCCTGGGAGTACCTTTCGAAGATCAAGAGTCGGAAAGTCTGTACTACTCTTGGGATTTCAATGCTCAGGTAGATACCGATGGCGACGGAACCGTGGACAACGACGAGGACGCTGTCGGACCGACGGTACAGCATACATTCTCAGAGTCGGGAGTATACCGGGTAATCTGCAGGGTCCAGAACGACGAGGGGCTGGTTTCAGATGTAGAAATACTCGTTACAGTCACAGACGCTGAGAGCGGAGATGGGATTGGACTAAGCGACCTTCTGATGGCCCTAGGGGCATTATCACTACTTTTTGTACTCTCTTTCTTGGCATATTTGAGAATCGCCTCAAATAGGAGAGTGGCCGCTTTGCTCGCCGACTCCGAAACCGAAGCGGAGGAAGACCAAACTGTTGTCAGGGAGCCCTCAGCCGAGGAGCAGAAAGCCATGTGGGGAGGCTCTGGCGGAACTCTATCAAACACGCAACCAATGGCTATCGGGGATATTGCAAGTGGCATGTCGGGGGCCTCCGCTCCAGATTCAGAGGCCAGCTCACTGGAGATCAGTGAGGAAGAATTTGCTGAACTACTTTCACAGCCTTCTCAATCGGATCCCTCCGATAGCCTTGCCGCCGATCTCCTCAGTGCATTCGAAGACGAAGACCCCCCATCTCAGATTCTGGAAAGCGTTGTGGAATACTCATTCACAGAGGAATCGGAAAAACGAGAAGGGGCCGAGGCAGGGCATAATCCAGAACAATCTAATCAATTACAAGATCACGTCCAGGAAGAGGCCCAAGAACAAGAAGAAAACAGAACAGTCAGGAAGAATTGTTCTGAGTGCGACAAGATGTTCGAAGTAGATTTGCCAAAGGGTTTGGACAGAGCCAAGACAGCTTGCCCCCATTGCGGATCAATGGAGATCGTAGAGATAGAATGATGATTCCAAAACGGTCTCAATGAGGATATTTATCTTAATCAGGAAGGGCAATAGCCTTTAGCGCACCTCTTAGAGGTGCGTGCATGAACAAGAGCGGTGTCCGTGTTCTACATGGCGCCCCCAATGTTTCAAGCAACAGAGCATTAGTCCTGGTTCTTATGATGCTTATTCCACTTTTCTACCCAATCCAACAAGCCGAGGCGGAGGCAAGGATAGAGTCTCAGGACTTCGAGATTCTAGACAGGCTTTCTGATGTGATGGGCGAGCGTCAAGCAGTTTTGGACTCTAACTCAGTCGGGCAGATTGCTGGTCCGACCATCCAGGGTGTCAGAGACGGGATTTCTCTGAGTGGTCAATCGGACCCGTTATCCACCATTGGCCAATCCTTGGAAGGCACATCGTTCAGCGAGACTCTCTCTCCTGGCTCCGAACACCCCCTCCCTTACAGACTGATAACCGGCGAGGAAGACTCAGTAAATGTGGACAATGTCTGGCAGACATTGGTAAACATAACGGATTATGTGATATTGACGGAATACATAGACCTCGAAGGAAATACCGTTACAGGCACTAATGTTGTAACTTTCACTACCAACTTCCTCTCTCTGATAAATCCTCAAACTGACCCCCTGAGCCACGCCGTGGATATCGATAATGATGGAGATAATGATATCCAAGTCGGCCTCAGTATATCTCTAGGAAATTTTGGACTGGGCAACATAGATATTGACACTGGAACATTGTGGATACAGCCATCGGTATCATACAAAGTAGACGTGCTCGATGAAAGTCAGACAGATCCTGTATGGAATGAAATGGACTCCTTGCAGGTTTCCCTAATCAAGCCTTTCGCCTACTCCAGCCCAGACTCAGTACTTGCACTCGGTGACGGGGAGAGTTATGTTTGGGTTGTCGACTCAAAATTCTCAACAATGCCACAGGACTTTTCTCTGGATATCGGCATTGAGAGAGTATTCTTCAATGCTAGTGCTGTGTTACAGGACCTTTTAGCGGCAATAGTGAACATATTCGGATCAAACTTTGATGGTTCGGGACTAACCCTGATCGGCATTTCTGCACCCTACTCGATATCCCTCGACTCCAGCGACATGGACTCGTGCCCGGACAGGTATAGCCCAGAGCAACTTCTATTCCTCCCCCCAAGCGAGATTGACTGTGGGATATCGGTGGGTCTTGGTTACGGGAGATTCTCCCCCCCTTCGGATGGAGACAGGGAATTGTGGGAATTAGCGTACATCGACCTCGACGTCAAGCCCAACGGGGTTTCGGAGATGATTCCCGGGGATCTGGAATTGGTCATCAGAACGGACAGCACTATACCAGCGGCAGGCGGAATTGAGGGAGACAGGAGCCTTACAACCGTGGAGTATTTCGCTGATAGAAGATCTGACTTGCATATTCATTTCCATGAAGATAGGTCAGGAATCCCCCAAGATGAGAATGAGGGGGCACATGGCAACACTACAAATTCACTCGGATGGCTCAGGGGAATGCCTGAGGGGTCAATGTCTCAAGGAGAGATAACTAGGATCTTCAGAATGCTAGGCTCATCCGACGAGCCAGAGTTACCTGGAGGTAAGCCTGGCAGACTGGGTTTGATATTAGGAATCAAGAATTTCTCGAGGGATACTAGTCCCAACGAGGATGATCCCACTCTTCCAGTAAACCCTGCATACCCCCCAATAAGTATGATATTGCTGAGGTCAGCTCAGCCCCTGGAATCAATCGACTATGAATCATGGTTCGAGAGAGGAGGAGAAGCATCTGATCACAGGAAAGTTAGCATCTCCATACAATCAATTCCCTCCGCTTTAGTGCTATACGGTTCCTTCGATGTGAGTGGCGAGGATGACGATGACATAAGCTTGGATAACTCCGATAACCTAGATTTCGTTTCTCGTATTCTAGACTCATTAATCATGGATTTAGTCGATCTCTACCTGGAAGTTGGGGGAGTACTAAACGGCATTCCCGCGACCGTCGTGGAAGCAATCACCGGTAGCGTAGGTCCGAGCGGAGATTTGCAGGGCAGGGAATTCAATCTGATAATGCACGACAACTGGGGTGTCCTCAGAAACGAGTTATCCATTGGGAAAATCGGTTTGCAAATAGGGTCAAGCCCTCATCCGATACTCCAAGGCGACCATCTGGTCTTGGCGAAAGACAGGTCACTGACTCAGGTTTTGAGCAGAGATGGAACATTAGTAGACCCCTTGGTCCCCGTTGCCGCTAGTATAGAATTCAGTGGGCTGTCAGCCCTTTCAGTAGATGATGATGATATTCTCGACCAATTGACAATATCAGTAAATACATCCTCTTCTGAGCCATTCAATTTTACGTACTTGGATCATGATCCAAGAACGATTTCAGAGTCTTCATTCCAGTCTCTGTATGTCTCGGATATTCCGGATGATATCAGGGTTTACGTCGATGACGAAACAGCGGTCTACACATCATCGGGTGGAATCGACAAAATAATCTATACTGGAAAGGATTTGGAACAAAGGCAAGCCGTCGAGATAACCGACTTCCCGGATGAGTTCACAGCTCTATTTGGATCATATTCAAGCTGGAGCACAGGGACATCTATCGGCACAATAGAGGCTCAGATTACAGACTCACAAGCCCCAGAAACGATGTCTGGTGATCACTTTATGTTTCATCATGACCCGAATGATGGAACCTCTGCCATCTCATCTAGAATCTCCGGTATTTCCGAGGTCAGCTGGATTCCTCCTGTCTCCGAGGGAGCATTTGGCCCAGATGGCAGGGGAAAGGCGTCATTGTCTGCCTCAGGTGACAGGATCATGAGCTTCAGCGTGGATCACGCTCCAACCATGGATGAGGACCTCCTGACAGCCGTTGCGATAATTGACCCACTACCATCATCGGTATCTGTAGAAGTTCCAACAAGCTCTGATTCAGGACAAGCTTTGGACATCCCTGAACTCAATTCGACACAAGGCCTTTCAGGGCTCGCATTCTTCCTCGGAGGATTCTCTGATCTAGGAAGGTCCTTAAATGCTGTTCTTTCCGGGATTACAACCGATATTTCCACAGGCTCAAGCTCTGGGGAATCAAATGAAAATTTCTCATTCGGTATGCAGCTAGAGGCGAATGCACCGTTCGATCTTGTCGTTGAGGCCAGCCACGGCGATGGCTCACTGGAAACGCCACCTTGGGTACATGGGGTTTCATTTGTCGCTTCTCCATCTGGAATTTCAGACGGGTTCCATCTGAGAACCTGGATTCCTGATCTGCCTCCGGTGGTTGACATGTCAGTCTCTAGATCCGTTGAAGGGGACTCACAAGACTGGGGAGTTATGTTAGCACTCGATGGATGGGTCCCCGCACATAGCGAGATTATGATTCAAGCTATGGGCATAAACGGTCAAGACCTCCTAATGACATTGAATGGTCTACAAGTCGGCGTCCCAACGGGCATGCTGATTGACTCCACATTCGAGTTTGAAAACGTTGCAGGGATAACAGAGGTATCCACCTCAGCAAGATATTCCATGACCAACCCCTTGGAATGGGCCCATGTCTTACTGATCAATAGGGACGCTGGTAGCAGAACCGAGATAATGATTGATGAAATTCCAGAGGTTGTGGACATCACTGCATCTCTTGGAACCGCTGTATCGATAGACATGACGGTTCCAGAACAGTACCTCAAAGATGACGGTGTAGGAATTAGTTCCATCATGATGCAACAGATGCAATGGATGGACTCTGAGTGGTGGCCAGCCACAATTTTCCTCACAGATGTTCCCGGCTCGATTAATCTCACCACGGAGCCCGATACAGATTTCGACATAAGGGAGAGTCTAGCCTTCCAGGGGATTCCCACATTGGATTATCGTGCGTCTGGCGAGGGGATGTCCCTGTACATTGAGGCCTTTGGTAGATCAATTAATACCAAGGGAGACATCATATTGTTAGCAGAAGGAATGACTGATAGCTTGATAATCAAACCTGCTGATGGATTTGGTTTGAATATTAGATCGGGGGGAGACGGTGTCGACAAAATATACATCCGGTCTAGTAACATCCCTACAACTCCTCCAGTCACAATGGAGGAAATGGAGGCATTGGGAGAGGACTTGAAGAGTGCCACTATCCATATTCATGAATTTGGAAGAATTTCGTCGACACTTCCAGGCTACCCCGTAATTGAGCTTTCAGATGTCCAGGGTGGCAAGATAATCATTTCAGCCAGGGCATCAGCTGAGGTAGCTGGACAAGAGTTCGATCTTAGGGGAGTTCTTCTAGATGCACAGACAACATCGGGAATTCCTACTGCAACAACGATAGGTGTTAACGGAATGGCATCAGATCTTTCCATTCTGAACATTATTCCTGGCTTCGAAGGTGACACTCAGCACATCATGGTAATCGAACCGGTATCTTCGGGCCTAATGACGCTAATAGCCACACTCTTGGGGGGTAGCTGATGGGTCTCTTGGAAAGAATCAGGCTATCTAAAGAGCCCGAGGAGACCCCCGAGGAAAAAACCGCACATGAAGCCTTGGAAATCATAGAGGAAAAAATCAGTCAAATATCCCCATTCAGGGTCGTATTTGCGTCTATATCTGCACTCTTGGTACTCTCAGCCTCTGTTTTGGCATTGGTCTGGCTTGTTCCGTATGACAGGGTTTCAGTAGACGTAATCTACAAGCAGAGCGGCTCGAGTCACATCGTTCTGGCAGAGATAAACAATCAGGGAAGCAGAGCTATAGAATCAGTCTCCTTGGATATAGTCTTCATGGATGATGATGATGCTGAGATACAAAGAATACATTTCGAGTCAGATTTGATCTCAGCTCACAAGTCTGTTGCCGGAGATGAGCTTGAAATGATAGTCAACGGAGAGTCGGTTTGGGAGAACTACACGATAGAAATAATCTTCAGCTATGATAACTACAGAGGACCTGTTTACGAGAAGACTACTATGGAAGTGGGAACCTGGACTCTAGAACTCTTTACTCTAAGGGCCCCATTAAAGATTCTCTAGCAAATTGTTCAGGAGACCCATACGCTCAAAATACTCCTGTCACGG
Organism: Candidatus Poseidoniales archaeon; assembly: GCA_028283505.1. GTDB lineage: Archaea > Thermoplasmatota > Poseidoniia > Poseidoniales > Thalassarchaeaceae > MGIIb-O5. Next base: position 85,936 of record JAPOFX010000003.1, on the reverse strand, counting down.
GGACTTCTGATGACAAAGCGTGCCGTAGTTGTGGTGCTAGCCGTGCTCCTCTTGTCATATCTCCCTGTTACTGGTGAAAATAAGTCCTCCGAAGAGTCGATACTTTCGGGATTAGGGATCAATTACGAGAGGGTTGAAATTTCCCCTGATCCGCGAAGTATCAGGGATTTAGGAGCTCCATCCATCTCACAGGGATCAGAAGAAATTCGGCAGGTAGTCGCACATTCCACAATAGGAACGTACACACAAAATGGTTTGATTCCAAGTGAATTCATGGATGAGTCATTCTCAATCCCAAGAGTAGATCTGGCAGTCGCACTGATTGATGGAAATACAGGACTCTGGGACTCGAGAATGGATGTACTACAGTTGGGGGGCATATCCATCCGTTCTATGATTCCCCCCTCTGGGTTCTTAGTACAAGGAACCGAGAAAGCCCTCACGGAACTGGAGTCACTGGAGTCAATTACCTCTGTTCATGAGGTTCCCAGCGGACTCTTAATTCATCCATCACTAAGATTCCCCACCCAATCCCAAGAATTGATGATCGAGGTAATCGGATGGAAGGGCGATGACATGTCTCGCCTCAAAAATCCAGGATTGGGACTTCAGGACTCCATTGAAGCCGTAATGGGCTATCTCACAGAGCCCTGGTCCCCGGAACCAGGAGTAATTTGGGGATCGGCAGACTTCGCTAATATCTCACGCATAGTGTCACATCCTTCTGTATCGTATATCTCGCCTCTTCCAGTCCTTATTCTGCACAATGACCAAGCAAGAATAAACATGGGAATCAACACGATAGAGAATGCATTCATAACCGGCCTAAATGGTAGTGGCCAGATTGTCGCAGTGGGCGACTCTGGACTCGATCAAGACCACGGAGACTTCACCGGAAGGCTGGCAGGCGTAACCTCCGTGACCCCTGGGGACTCATCAACCGCGGATCCAAGTGATGGTCACGGGACGCATGTTGCGTGTACTGTTCTTGGATCAGGATTTAGGAGCAATGGTGGTTATCAAGGGGTCGCCCCGGAGGCCGAATTGTACTTTCAGGCAATGGAGGATGATGATTCAGGAGCTCTCTACAGTTATGGGATTAATTCCATGCTAAATTCTGCATACAATGCAGGAGCCAGAATCCATACCAATAGTTGGGGATCTCAAAGTGGTTTTGGGGACTACTCTACACAGTCAGAAGATGCCGACGATAGAACATCAACTTGGGATCAGTATTGGTCTTATGACGGTATGACTGTACTATTCGCGGCCGGAAACGAAAGGGACGATGGAGTATCTTCTCCGGGGACTGCGAAGAATGTAATCACTGTTGGTGGTCACAAGAACAGGTACAGTGGCGCACCCGACGAAATGTACTACTGGAGCAGTAGGGGCCCCACTGATGATGGCCGAATAAAACCGGATCTAGTGGCCCCCGGGGACTACGTACGGTCGTGCAAAGCACAGGAAGCTAGCTCTGCAGGAGGATCGTGGTCTAATACTTGGTATATGGAATACAGCGGAACGTCGATGGCCACACCAGCCGCAGCGGGTTCTTCGGCCCTAGTCAGAGAGTACCTAACCGAAGTGATTGGGAGGCAGGCTCCTCAGGGATCATTGGTAAAGGCTCTCCTGATCCTTGGAGCCAAGGATATGGGGGCCAGAGATATCCCAAACGACGATGAAGGATGGGGAAGGATAGATTTGGTTCAGTCTCTCATACCGGAGGGGGAGGTAGGAATCTTCGTTGATGACCGATCGAGAATCAAGAGTGGGGAGGTAATTGAGTACACCTTTGATGTAAATTCGCCCGGCAATGAGTTCAAGGCAGTGCTAACCTGGTCCGATTATCCAGGTTCCTCCAGCTCTACCATTCAATTGAGGAACGATCTGGACTTAGAGGTAATCTCTCCAGATGGGGCCACCTACAAGGGTAATGTGTTCACTAATGGCAGATCTACTCAGGGAGGTAGCAAGGATTCTGTCAATAACGTAGAGGTTGTCGCATTGGACAGTACCGCCCAGGGAATATGGACAATCAGAGTAAAGGACTCGCAACACGGCGGTTCTCGCACATGGCAACCATTCTCAATTGCCGTAAGGGGGCACAATGTCAACGATCTAAGCCCGGATCCGACGTTCGTTCCAGATTCAATGAATCTTTCCACACCCATTCCTCAAGTGGGTGAGGAGGTTCAGGTAACGGTCTCGGTGAAGAATCTCGGAGCCGGCTCCGCAATCGACTTTCCAGTGATGGCCAGAGTTAACTCAGCTTTCCTAGCCGAGCAATTAATTTCACTCTCCCCCGGGGAGACGGATGATTTAGTTTGGTCATGGACCCCTGATTCCGAGGGAGATACGTCATTCGAATTCTTCATAGATCCAAACAATCAATTCGATGAGATGTCGGAATCAAATAATTACTTCGGAGAGATAGTCACTGTAAGCGCTCCAGGAGTAAAGGTTTCCGCCGTTGAGGACACTGTGACTCTGGTAGATGCGTCTACTACAACTTCAACTTGGGAACTAACCCTTACCAACACAGCCATATTTGAGACCAACGCCACTATCTCGGTATCTGAGCCGACCAGAGTGCAGGATGGAACACAGTTCGGATGGTTCCAATCATTCACCTCAAACACGTTCAATCTGATGCCCACTGAAGAAGTGTCCGTTGGGATGACAATGGTACACCCTGCACCCCCTCCGCCGGGTATCTACTCGATGACACTCTCCGGCTACGACGTTGAGAATGATATCCTGTCGGAGACATTACTCTACTTCGAGGTCCCTGTACTTGCTGAGGCGAACATCCAGTTACTGAACGAGCAGATACTCGTCAGCCCCTTTGATGCCACAAACACTCAGATCACTATTCTGAACGAGGGAAACGGCGCCCAGTCCTATGACGTAGAATTGGTGTCTCCCGCTGGATGGCATTTAGGGCTTGACTCAATAGGTGCATTCGAAGGCTCGTCTCATGGGTCCACAGGGACTCTGCAAAAGCAGTCAAGCAGGACAATAGACATCACCATAAACCCGCCAGGGGCAATGATACCAGAAGGTACCACATTCGAAGCGGCCATAATTGTACATTCCAGAGTAAGCTCCATTTCCTGGACTCAAGATATATTCTTGATAGTTGGACCAGTTGACGAATTCTCCCTGTCCCCACAACCAGGAGGAGTAATTTCAGAAATCGCCCCAGACGCGATCTTGGAGATTGAGTTTTCAATTCAGAATTCAGGAAATAGGGACTGGGATCTTACTCCATACCTCATGGCATCTCCCGGTGGTTGGAACGTTGTTGAAATCGATCCTCTGACGGTCCCAGCGGGACAATCTGTAAATTGGGCAATGATACTACAAGGAAATGGACTAGCTACTGGTGGTCTGATTCAAGTTCGTATGGCAACTCCAGATGGTTTCAAAATTGACTGGAATACTACAGTAGAGGTCCTATCGGCAGCCTCTCCAGGGCTTTCCTTCCATCAAATATACCTCCCAGATGGATCTTCCTCAGACGAAATCCTGGGAGTGGGAGAACATCCCGTTGGAGACCCTGGGTTTGATTTGCACTGGACGGTATGGAATGAAGGAGCCGGAGTATGGAGGCCCACAACAACGATGGAACTTCCAGCCCAAGATTGGTCATATGGATGCACATCCCCCTCATCTCTAGCACCAGGCGAATCAGATATCGTAGAATGTCTCGTAGTCATTCCAGATGATGAACCCGCTGGAACTGAACCAACAATCTCACTAATAATGGAAGGTGATGGTATTGAAATTAGAGACACAAAGTCTCTCTTGGTTGAAGATTCTCCGAAATTATCATGGACGCTTAATTCGGAGCCAATTGCCCATGAGGGCTACAAATCAACATACAGAATCGATATTACTAATACTGGAAACTCGGATGTCTCGCATACTCTTGACGTGGATGCCCCTGAATCATGGGGTGCTAGGACAACCGATGGAGTAAGAGTCGTACTCGCACCTGGAGAATCAAGGGGAATGATTCTGGAATTCACACCCGGAGCGCAAGATGCCACGATTTCCCTAAATCTAATCAACGCCCAAAATGTAGAGGGATCTACATTTGAAATCCAGGTGGATGTAATGCCGTCACTCGGAAGTGACTCAGACTTGGGATCATACCTCCCCTTAATCCTCGGTACTTTGATTATTGCTGTCCTATCTGGATTGGGCACGTTTGTTTACGTGAAGGCTAATGGAAGCCCATCGAGCATAATCAAGAGCAGATCAACCACCAGAAAGAGCGAGGCTGTGGAAACCGGTGAATCAACCAGTAGTGGAGTTCCCTGTTGGATCTGTAGTACCGATGTCATTGTGGGCGATGCATGGGCATGCTCAGTTTGTGGGGCGAGATATCACAAGGCCAACCAAGTCTCTGGGTGCGACATTGTATCCATGGGCAGATGCCTCCATTGCGATGCCCTTGTTGAAGAACTAGTTGAGGCTTGATAACTGCTCCCAGAGTGAGCAATGGGTGCGAAGGCCTTAGAGGGTCGGCAGTATCCGAAAAGCAATGGAAAGCAAGAGTCCCCTGACGGTACTAATCGTGATTATGCTCCTTAGCATGTCTGCAACCGTTGTTTCTGCAGATGTGGATATTTCCCTCTCAGCTAATCCCTCATCTGCAGAGGCCTCTCCAGATGAGGCTGCAGAATACAACATATTGGTAAGAAATACAGGGGATGACGACGCCGCTGTGTCCTTGAGCACACAACAAGGGAATGATTGTAACGGATTCACCTCAACCTTAGAGACGACCTTTGTCCAAGTAGGTTCCCAGTCTTCTGAGCAGGTAACATTGACTGTCACCGTGACTGAGCAGGCCAGCGGTGAATGCGAGACAACTGTAAACGCCCAGGGCCAAGTATCTGGTGGAGCCCCAGGAACCCCTTCAAATGCGGATGTAACCGTCGTCACTACTGCAGGTGATGGAGGTGGTCTTTACTCGGTCAGCCTTTCAACAGACGAATCAACGACCAAGAACTACGACGGAGAGGATAATGAAGTCACTTGGGACGTCGACGTTGAAAACAATGGGGAACAACAGGCGAATGTACAACTTGAGATGACATCTGATAGTGACTGCGAATCTGATGAATTATCAGCAACCGTTGATCCGTCAGTCCTACAGCTTGAGCCAGAAGATCAACAAGAAGTAACTGTCACCATTGATATGCCGAACGGCGCAGAGACTGACGCAGGCTCACATTGTTTCATTCTCAAGGCAACCGTCACCAACGATCCGAATGCCGCCGACCAAGCTGAAGATAACCTGACCCTCAGCCTCAATGTACCTGAAATAAAAGAATGCGATGCTTCTCTACAGTACAGCTCGCACAATCTTGACCCGGGAGAACAGGCATCAAACTCCATCGAAGTTGAGAACATCGGAAACACAGAGTGGACCGTCACAGCAAATGCCCAGTCTGTAGACGGTGAAGATATTTCAGGCTGGATAGAGTTTGACAGCCCTCGGAGTAAACTGCTAACAGAGCCAGGGTCCTCCGATGATGCCCATACTTTCACGTTCGATGTAACTCCCGATGACTCTCTCGAAGCTGGAACCCAAGTCGCCATAGGAATACAGGGAAGAGCCGGCTCTGAGATTGGCTGTGAGAAGATACTCACCGTGACTGTCGGACAGGAATTTGGCGCATCTATGGCACTAAGCAAGTCGACTCTTTCAAATGTAGAGCCCGGCACCTCAGGAACCCTTTCAATCCAGATCACAAATCAAGGAAATGGTCAGGAAACCATGGCTCTTGGGACATCAGGAGTACCTCCTGGTTGGCAGGTTTCATTTTCAAAGTCATCAGTAACATTAGGTAGCTCTCAGTCGTCCAATAATAAGGAGACAGTAGGGGTAGACGTATTCGTTCCTGAAGACGCCAGTGCCGAATCAGATGCCGTTATCTCATTCACCATCGGAAGAGGAGGAGGATCAACTCCATACGACTCCAAGGATCTAACAGTATCAGTTGCTCCCAGGCATGAAGTCTCAACAACCATGGTCTCCGACCAACAGACGGGGAGGTCTAATCAGATCGTCAAATTCCCCCTCCTGATCACTAACGAGGGCAATATCAGAGACACATTCAGACTCCAAGCTTGTGACCCCGGGGATCAAACTGGATGTGGAAGCCCAATGTGGCAATCATCATTTTCCGACTCTGATGGTAATTCTATCACACAATTAGCCTTAGATCCAGGGCAATCAACTCAGATATATCTAGACGTCCTAGTGGAAGGTGAGGAAGATGCAGACTCGGCACGCGTCCTCGCCAGAGTAGCAATCTTCGGCACCAGCGAATCCTCTGAACACACTGTGACAGTAGTTGTTTCCAACTACAACTACGGAATGGCTGTCTCACCCCAGTCACCAGGTGAGGACCCCAGTCAGATGGAAGTCATACTTCCTCCTGGCGGAAGGCTATCAACCTACTTCTGGATTGATAATACCGGAGACTACCCCGCAGGAGACACTGCTGTGATTACTATCACAGGACTTGAGTCATCGGTTTCCAGAAGTATCTTGGTAGAAGGAGTCGAGATCGACAACTCCATTCAGATTCCAAAAGATGGTAGGATACTAGTAGAGGTGCGGATGGAAGTCATGGAGGGAGTTTCCAATGGAGTATCAGGGATAATCAAGGTTTCAGCAGCCTCAGAGAGAAATGCAGCCGAGACCACCTCGGTGGATTTAATGATTCAAGTGATGACCATACATGATATCATATTCGCCCTAGAAGGTGATAGCGAGCAAACAGTCGATTACCCAGAAAAGGCCATTTTCTCATTGTTCGTGACAAACAACGGCAATGTGGTTGAGGACATTGAGATAATATCTGGAGAGTCTCTAAGGGGATGGACAATAGACATTATCGAGGATGAATTCAAGCTTCCCCCAGGAGAGACCAGAGAGATCCAGGTAAGGGCAACGCCACCATCCCAACTACTGGATGACGACTCTTACAGATTCACTGTTATAGCTCAGCCAGAGGGAATCCCCGTAGCAGGTCAGCCAATAGAGCTCACAGTGAATTCGGTCAAATCTGATTCATTCCTAGATCTCTCACAAGAGATGCAGGACATACTAGTGTATGGGCTAACCGGATTTGGCGCGCTACTCGTAATCGTCCTTTTCATGCGTTCCAGGTCAGAAAACAAGAGGATAGTCCGAGCTCTTGAACAGGATGAGTCTTAGGTGGATTGGTGAGTCTTCACCGGATAGGCTTATTGCCCAATTTCAGGTGGCACATGTCAACGGTCCCTACGGGACCGGCGGGTGTTAGTCTTGTCCACAGTTCCAGAGGCCTATCTCGCAGTGGCTGTTATGGCCCTCGTTGGCATAGGTTTCCCTGTTCTGAGCTTCGTTGGATCGGGCTTCTTGAGGCCTAGGAAAACTGGAAATGACCCCAATAAACTGAGCTCCTGGTTGCTTCCCGGTTATGAGTCAGATCAATCCCTGTACACAAGGAGAGAATCCACATACGAGTGCGGTGCTGATCCAGTTGGAGACGCTCATATTAATTTCCACTTCCAATACTACTGGTACGCAATCATATTCCTTGTGTTCGATATCGCATTCATGTTCCTAGCATTCGGTGGCATCCTAGTAATTCAAGACGGAGCTATATCAATCTACAGTTCCTTGGGTACACTGACTGTTTTCATTGTACTAATGGGAGCCGGTGTGTGGCATGTCTTCCGAAAGAGAGGCAGAATCTACATCTGAGGTGAGTTCTATGGCGGATGAGGATCAGAACTATGCAGTTTTCAATAGCAGAATGCTTGTAGATACAGTTGGCGATATCACAGATGAAGCTCTGAAGGCAAGTAGAATCAAGGACATAATCGGAGTTCTAGCTGGCAGGGTTTTCAATTGGGGCCAAAGAAAATCTCTATTCCCACTTCATTTGGGTATCAAATGCTGCGCTCTAGAGATGGCCGCTGCCGGGGCGAGTCGTTTTGACGCAGAGAGATTTGGAGTATTTTTCAGATCGAGCCCCAGACAGTGTGATGTTCTCTTGGTAAATGGCCCAATAAGCAAGAAATTTGCAGATCCAATAGTGAGGCTCTGGGAGCAGATGCCAGAGCCAAAGTGGTGCATCGCTATGGGCGAGTGCGCAATATCTGGTGGACCATACTTCCAGTCATACAATATCCTGGAAGGTGTCGATACGGTAATTCCAGTTGATGTCTACATTCCTGGATGCCCCCCAAGGCCCGAAGCACTAATAGATGGATTCGACAAACTTCGCCAGAAAATCATCAGGATAGGAGCCAAACCCAGCAGTGATCGTCCAGCCACTCAAAGGCCGTTAATTACAGGAGACCTATGATACAATGTCTCGAGTAGTCCCCTCCTCCATGCAGAAGGAAGCAGCGGAAAAGACGGCCTCTGCGATCAGCAGGATAAAGGGCTCTGAGGCAGAGGTAGTGGAAAGGTCCAGCGGAACCAGTCCAAGATGGACCATTTCAGTGAAATGCAACCCAGAAAACTGGAGAGGTCTAGCCGAGAAGCTACATAGCACCCACCAAGTAGATTATTGCTCCATGATAACTGGGATTCACTGGCCCGAAGGGCCTTCAGAGAAGAAGTGGGAAGTAGTGTACCACTTTCTCCGAACAGGAGTGAAGAATCCCCCTGAAATCGATGGAGTTCAACAACCGATAATTACCGATCCTACCTCAGTGAAAGGCAAAATGGTTCCCCTAGAGATAGAGGTAAGTATTGCAATACCAGACACTAGGACTCCATCCGTCCCAAGCATCCAAGATTTATGGGTAGGTGCAGATTGGAACGAAAAGGAAACATGGGACTTGGTGGGCATCGACTTCGAAGGTCATGAGGGGATGAGACGAGTCTTACAGCCTCATGAGACCCCAACTGGATATCATCCTCTGCAGAAGCATCACAATCTCAGGTATCACGGATTTGAGGAAATGTATGATGATGCACAGGGTTTCTCTAGAAAGCCAGATGACGTTGGCAAGGTAAAGTAGGTGATAAAATGGCAGAGATGTGGATTTCAATGGGTCCCCAGCACCCAATGACACATGGACTATGGACACTGAAAATTAAGGTGGATGGTGAGACTGTCGTTGACACAGTCCCTGACCTTGGATACATCCACAGGGGCGTTGAGAAGATATGTGAGTCAAGAGATTTTACTCAAATAACTACCTATTGTGACAGACTATGCTACGCAAGTGCCAACACTTGGTCCCATTCCTACATCTACGCTGCAGAGGACTTGTTGGGCGTCGAGGTACCCGAAAGGGCAGAATACATCAGGCTGATTGCCGTGGAATTGCAGAGAATAGCCTCTCACCTGATGTGGATGGGTGCCTACGGTCCAGATACAGGGAATCTCTCTGTCATGGTCTGGTGTCTCAGGGAGAGGGAGATGATGATGGATCTCCTACAGGAACTAGGAGGTTCCAGAATGCATTACAACTTTCCCAGGATAGGCGGAGTCAAGAGGGATCTCCCCCATGGTTTCGCTCAGAGAGCTCGATCCAAACTTGAGTTATTCTTGCAAAGAATCCAAGAGTACGAGGCACTTTTTGATGAAAGTACGGTTTTCCTCGTGAGGACCCAGGGTGTGGGATATGCCAAGGCTGAAGAGATGGTAAATCATGGTGTTTCTGGACCCAACCTCAGGGCTGCGGGTGTCAACTACGATGTTAGATGGGCTCACCCGTACTCTGTCTACAGTGAATTGGATTGGGAGCCACCTGTGGAGAGATCATCAATCAAGGGCGCTGATTGCTATGACAGATATAGAGTTCGAGTCGAGGAGATGAGGATAAGCGCTTTGCTAACCCTGCAGGCTTTGGATAAAATGCCGGGTGGGTCCGACACATATCACGAGCCTGGCGATCCTAAGCTATTGGCAAAGGCACCCAGCAGAGCACCAGAGGGGACAAGTGGCTATCATCACTTCGAGGACAGTCGGGGGGAGTCAATGTTTTACATTGCGGGCGGAGGGGAAGCCAGAGGAAAGAATCCATATAGGGTCTCGATAAGGTCTCCCATGTTCATCACGATTCCCTACGCATCCAAGTGTATGATTGGCTACAAAGTGGCTGACATTCCTGCGATAATGGGTTCTTTCGACCCATGCATAGGAGAGACGGACAGGTGAGTAAATGGCAAGTAGTGACTGGCTAGATTTGAATGGTTGGCTTCAATCTCTCGTCGGGTGGTCTATGGATCAGACCCATGATGTCCTTCCAGATTCTGAGTACGGACTCGGACCGTTAGGTTCTATCAATCCCCAATCATTCTTTTCATCCATACAGCCTGCTCTGGAATCTTTCTTCCATGCCACAATAATGTGCACGGTAGTATTCACCACCCTAATGCTTACAATGCTAGCAATACCCTACATTGAGAGGAAATTCATAGGGAGACTAATGGACAGATTGGGTGCCACCACTACATTGAGAAGCCTATGGGTAGGAGAAAGTGGCGTTACAGCAGGAGAGTGGTGGGATCAGCTACCATTTGGAATCGGAACACCGATAGGTTGGGTCGTTAACACACTTAACTCGATATGGGGCAATGATCACGAGCTGGAAACTGTTGCCAGGGTCAACAACAGAAGCTATCACGGGTATTGGTTTCTACTCCCGGGATTCTTCCAAGCATTTGCCGATTTCTTCAAATTCGCAACCAAGGAACACTTAGTTCCAAAAGACGCGGACAGAGTCGTCTTCGAGGTAGCTCCTGTAATTATCGTCTCCACTACAGTAATGGTGTTCGCATTTGTCCCATTTGGACCTCACATATACGCCGCCAACCCAGATCTTTCCCTTCTGTTCATGATGGCAATCTTCGGAGTCGCTCCCCTGGGGGTATTCTTTGCTGGATGGGCTTCGAACAACAAGTACACTCTGATAGGAGGAATGAGGTCAGCTGCACAGTTAACCGCTTATGAGATTCCGCTGCTGATCACAGTTCTCGGTGTCGCAGTTCTAAGTGGCTCGTTGAACATCATAGAGATAGTTGATTTCCAAATGGGTGAAGATGAGGGGAACGTATGGAATTTCTTCATGATGCCACTAGGTGCTGCTTTATTCCTCATCACCATGATTGCTGAGGTAGAGAGGATTCCTTTCGACATGCCTGAGGCAGAAGCCGAGCTAGTCGAGGGGTGGTGGACCGAGTACGGAGGAATCAGGTGGGGTCTGATGTTCTCTGCCGAATACATGAGATCGTACGCGGCATGCATACTCTTCGCACTATTCTTCTTGGGAGGTTGGGAGGCACCTTTCCAACACACACTCTCTGACCTTCCTGTTCTAGGCGGGGCATTCACAACCCTGTTCGCAGGTATTCCTGGTCTGGTCTGGGTCTTACTCAAGGCATGGTCCTTGTTTGCTGTCTTTGTCTGGATCAGGGCCTCTCTCCACAGGGTCAGAACAGATCAGATTCTAGAGTTTGGATGGAGATACCTACTCCCACTATCACTAGTAAACCTGATAATAGCTACTTATCTGAGATTAGAGCTGTATGACGGAGGTAACTGGAACTTATGGATTCCAGTAGTAATTACAACAGTATCCTTTGGTATTTTCCTCCTGTACATATTTGACGAGGATGAAGAGGCAGCTAGACTCAAGAGTAGGCCATATAGCACTCAAGCAGTTATCAAGGCCTCTCCAGGGAGTCACAGGGATTAGGTGGTAGCATGAGCGAGGCTTACCCAGATGAATACAATACTGGACATCCTAGGGCCACACCCAATTTCAGGAATCTTGTTCTTAGGCCCATGTGGATGACCCTCAAAACTGCACTGAGAACATTCCCATTCGTCGGAAGACTGTGGTTCCTTAGGAATGAGTACCACGGTCGCTCTGCCGTAATGATTGACAAGACCACTAAGGACAGGATAGGTGAAGAGCATCCCAGTGCTGGACAGAAGTTTGCTGCAGATAGAGAGACCAGCCAAATTATGCCTTTCCTTGAAAGGCCTGTTACTGTAATGTACCCTTACGAGAGACTAGAAGACCTCGAACCATGGCTTTTCGTTCCTGGTAACTACAACGGAAGAATTGGAGTAATTTGGGAGACTTGTACGGCCTGCAAAGCGTGCGTTAGGGCTTGTCCAAATGACTGTCTCCATATGACTTCAGAAGTCAGGGTAAATGTCCTTGACACTACTGAGGAAGGGGATGAATGGCATGGTTATGGGAGCGAGTTGGAGGCTGGAGGATTCGCAGCCAGGCCAAAGGAGGACTCAGGTGCTGATAACTTTGACCTGATGACCGCACACAAGGAAGCTCCAGCTGAATATGATTTTGCTGAAATAATCGATTTGACCGGAGAAAAAGCCACTGTGAGATGGATGGATGGGTCGGGAATCGAAACATTGGACTCTTCGGATTTGAAACCTGCTGAGAAGGACATAGTTTCCGGTAGAATAGATCTTGGGAGGTGCATGTTCTGCGGATTGTGCATGGAGTCGTGCCCGTTTGAGTCATTCTTCATGACAAATGAGTATGACGGAATGTCTGGATTCTCAAGGCAAGACCTGTGGATGGATGCCGATAGAACCAGAGTTCTCCCATCGACACACAAAGAAAGAGTGGACATGGAACTGGCCAAGAGAGCTGAGAAAGAAAAGGCGAAGATTGCGCGTAAGGCAGCCAAAGCCGCAGCAGAGGGATAAATACATGGCAGTAGACTTCGAAGCCATAGTCTTCCTAATCCTTGCTATAGCCACAGTAGGTGGAGCAATAGGCTGTGTGTACGGAAAAAGAGTGGCCCACTCGCTACTATTCCTCATGCTCACCTTCTTTGGTGTTGCAGGGATATTCGTTCTCGCCAGTGCTGAAATGTTGGCCGCAGTGCAAATTTTAGTATACCTCGGATCTGTAATGCTAGTGGTCCAGTTCGGAGTAATGCTGACCAGAAGGCAAATTCAAGAGGGGGACATTGAATGAGATTCCTCTCAATAATGGCCAGAGTGGGAACTGTAGGCTTCATTCTGGTACTCCTCAGGGAGACTATGACTCACTCAATGTGGGGAACTCCAATATGGGGCGGAAACTCAAACCCACCTTCCACATACGATCTTGCAGACGCCCTCTTCAATGAGTGGGCATTAGCAACCCTCGTTCTCGGAGCTCTTCTTTCAATGGCCATGATCGGCTCATCCTACCTGGTACGTGACGAGAGACTTGTGAATCTGGTCTGGGACATGGGAGGAGATGACCAATGATCGATCCAAGCTGGATCGCAGGTCTGGGGGTGATATTGTTCGGCGTGGGACTAATTGGAGTTTTTACAAGGAACAATGCAATAGTAGTTCTGATGTGTATTGAAGTCATGCTAAATGCTGCAAATCTAAATTTCGTGGCTGGAACGATGCATTATGGCGACGTAGATGGATGGGTATTTACCTCGATCGCAATCGCCATAGCAGCAGCCGAGGTAGCAATTGGACTGGCAATTTTCCTCTCCCTGTACAGCACCCAAGAGACAATTTCTCTGGATGATGCTACCACATTGAGGAACTGAGGTGATAATATGGGAGACAATAAGAGTGAATCTGGGCTTCTGGTTTACATTATACCATTCCTAGCCGTGGTACCTTTTTTGTACGCAATGGGGTGGGAATCGCATGACGCCTCTATCTTGATAGTCGCAGTACCATTTATGACATTCCCAGTGATTCTTATAGTTGGACAGGTGTACAATGGAGAAGAATTCTGGAAGAGTAAAATGAAGGAGGGAGGTATTCTCGCTCTAGGAGCCCTGGGAGCTTCTCTATCAGCCGCTCTGTGGCTTGTTTACGACTACGTGGACTCACTCCCAAACTTCGATGAGCAGCAAAGTGTTACACAATGGCTTGAATGGGTATCATTCGATCTTCTGCAATCCGACTACACCTTGACTTCCGGGTCTAAAATACTCGGAATGGGTGTCTGGATAGACTCAATAACATTGATGATTTTATTCGTAGCAACATTCCTGTGTTTCCTGATTTGTTGGTTCAGCTTGGGTTACATGAATACTGATCCAATCAACGAAGACAGAAATCATCGATTCTACGGTGAGTTTGTTCTGTTCGCTCTTGGGATGTTCGGAATGGTTCTGGCGGACAACTTCCTTTGGCTATTCATCTTCTGGGAGGTAATGGGACTCTGTTCTTATCTGTTGATAGGTTTCTACTACTGGAAAGATAGTGCAGCATACGCCTCAAAAAAGGCATTTCTGACGACCAGGGTTGGCGACGTTTTTCTAATGATAGGACTCTTCATCCTTTACGACATATACGGATCATTAGAATTCTCAGTCATTTTCCACGACCCATCACTCAATGGGTCAGTCAACTCTGACAAACTTTTCTGGGCACTTCTAATGATGTTCATTGGTGCTGTAGGGAAGTCCGCCCAGTTCCCTCTTCATGTTTGGCTACCAGATGCCATGGAAGGGCCTACACCAGTTTCAGCGTTAATTCATGCCGCGACGATGGTAAATGCTGGACTTTACCTTGTAGCAAGAATGGTACCTTTCGTTGATGTGGGCCATCATGGAGTAGCAGGATTAGAGGACCTCGGACTCATAGTCGCATATGTCGGAGGAATAACTGCATTCATGGCTGCGGCAATCGCCTTCGTGCAGAATGATATCAAGAAGGTCCTCGCCTACTCTACAATGAGCCAGCTCGCGTACATCTTCACCGGCTTGGGGTCAGCACTCTGGTTTTACAACAATGACGAACACCACGCAGCTGCAGTTGTATTTGGATCCTCAATGTTTCACCTCTTCAATCACGCCATGGCCAAAGGGATGCTCTTCATGGCTAGCGGTTCAGTAATTCATGAGGTACATCACGCTCACGACCACTTACATCATGGTCACGGGGATGGTCATGGGCATGATTTTGATCCCCAAGATATGAGGAATATGGGAGGCCTCGCCTCCAAGATGCCAGTGACTGCCACAGCAATGATGTTTGGCTCTATGTCTATTATCGGAATCCCACTCATAGGAGGTTTCTGGTCCAAGGAAGGAATCATCGCCGAAACTTGGCTAGCCGCCCTGGAGCACGAGCCGCTTATGTACGGGCCAGCAATACTGGTTTTGCTTACGGCGGGAATGACAGGTTTCTACATGTCGAGAATGTGGTTCATGACATTTGCCGGAGTGCCTAAATCAGAAGTAGTCGAGCATGTTCATGAAGAAACTCCGTGGATTAAAATGCCACTCGTGGTGTTAACTGTAATAACTGCCTTCGGTGGTTTTGCCTTTGCATTACTGGGTGCTACGGACTACCTATCATCTGCGTATGACTACTCAGGACACCTCAAACTCCACAAGTCTACCCTACTCGACTCAATTCTCTACAAGCTTGAGTATGCATTCCTGCCAGAGAAAATCAACCTTAGGATAGTTGGATGGGTTACAATCTTCCTCTCCTTCATAGTTGGGCCTATTTTAGCTGCAAGGATTCACGGTGGAAAACTTTCTGATGGAGAGTCATCAACACCATTCGTTTCCTGGCTAGTCTCGACTTCATCCAAGTTTGGCAAGCAAGACGTGAGTTCACTATCCGAATCAGAGCTTTCGGTGGCACTACAAAACAGACTCTATTTCGATGACTTGTACGAAGGGGTGTTGGCTAGAACAGTAATCCCATTCTCCCAGTTTACTGCTTGGTTTGACAGAAACGTAATTGACGGATTGGTGAAACAGATAGAGAGAAGATCAGTGTCAGGGTCAGTCCAAGTCAGAAGACTGACAACCGGAAGCGCTCGAGATTACATTCTGATGGCCACGGTTGGTATGCTAAGCATTATCGCGCTCTTATGGGGGATGAACACATGATTAATGATCCTCTGACCGTCATCACCCTTATCCCGATATTAGTCAGCTTAGCGCTACTTATTCTTCCCAAATTATCGCCCTCAGCCGAGGGACTCGCTAGGGCATCCAGGGCTATCAGTATGGGTGTATCACTAGGAATGTTGGCAATCACAACAATGATTTTCTTCGGAGAGATAGGAAATGTGGACTGGTCGAACTACAATTCCGGATACTACCTAACTAATGATTCGATCGCCCTCATTCCCTCAATAGGGGTTCACTGGAAAGTTGGTGCCGATGCCCTCTCCTTCCCGATGATTTGGCTCACAACCCTACTAATCCCAATCTCAATGCTGGTGGAATGGGATGCTAAGAAAGGACATCTCTTCCACCCACTAATATTGATGATGGAGGGAGCTCTGATTGGAGTTTTCGTTTCCCTAGACATGTTCGTCTTCTACGCATTTTGGGAACTAACCTTGGTCCCTATGTTCTTCCTGATTATGATATGGGGCGGGGAGGATAGGAAATATGCCTCAATGAAGTTCTTCATCTACACATTCACTGCTAGTGTGATCATGCTGATTGGGATACTAGTGATGTATCTCTACACTCCTGATGTCGCCTCATCTGGCTCAGTAACAGGCCACTCTTTTGACATGTCAGTGATGATATCATCTACAGAATTCATACCCAGTGAGGGACTGAGGCACCTAGTTTGGCTACTATTACTAATCGGCTTTGCAACTAAGATGCCGAGCGTACCAGTCCACACATGGCTACCCGACGCCCACGTACAAGCGCCGACTGCTGGCTCGATGCTGCTAGCAGGGGTGATGCTGAAGATGGGTGCATACGGCTTCCTGAGGATTGCAGTCGCAGCTTTCCCCGAATCGACTGTCGTCTTCATCCCTCTCCTGATCTTCTTGGGTATGGCAAGCTTGTTTTACGGCGCATGGGTCTGCATGGGCCAAACTAATCTCAAGAGAATGGTGGCATATTCCTCTGTATCACACATGGGTCTTATTTTCCTTGGAATAGCTACAATGCAACCATTGGGCATTGCGGGTGCTCTCTTCATGATGTTTGCACACGGGATAATCAGCCCGCTACTCTTCGCCGTAGCAGGGGCTTTCAAGCATCATTATCACACACTAGAGATTGGCTCAATGAGAGGAATAGCGCATCACAGTCCATGGCTTTCAGCTCATATGATGCTGGGCTGGATGGCGAGCCTTGGCCTTCCCCTACTGGCAGGTTTCGTCGCTGAGGTGACAATTCTAATTGCGTTCTGGATGTCCTTCGGGTGGTTGGTGCTACTTCCCACACTAACTCTGATAATCACGGCTGTCTATTACCTCACGTCCATGCAGAAGACAATTTTCGAATCCAATGACCCACATCATGGAATACTTCCCGACACACTACATGGAGAGGAACCTAGAGACATCACATGGCATGAAAATGCTGGCATGATTATTCTAGGGGCATTGACCATTCTATTTGGAATACTCCCGTTCATCTTCTGGGATATGATGTCTGAATGGAGCTCAGGCTTCCTTCTAGAAACACTCGTCCAGGCTATGCAGTCAGAGGGGGTGAAACCTTGACTTCACTAGGTCAGTTGCCTCTTGACTCAGACACCGCCTCATCCCTGTTGCCCGAGACTATGATGCTCGCAGGCCTGATTGCCATAGTTTTGATTCCTAATCTTGGTGATGCGAAATTTAGGATTCCACTTACATCTGTGAGAGTCCCAGTATTACTGGGGGGCTCCAGATTCGACCTAACCAACGATCCTAGAATGCCAAATAGGATATCAAACATTACATTTTTGCTTGCTTTCTTATCATCTTTGGTTCTGATCTCAGAATCACCCAGGGAAGTAGGAGGGGTCTTGATGGCAGATGGTTTCAGTAGGGTTTTCTCAACGATGTTCCTTGCCGCCCTGCTTTTAGTCAGCGTAGCAACCACTTACAGGATTCCAGCAAAGACAAATGCTCAAATTCCCGATGATTCTGATTCAGAGGCGGCGATCGACAGGAAAATTTCCGTCCTAATTGATAACAGAAGGCAAGTCGACTTTTACATCCTCCTGATCATGGTGGGACTGGGAATGAGTATGATGACCATGGCAACAAATCTATTCATGATGATAGTTTGTATTGAATTGGCTTCGCTCTCAACTTATGTTCTGGTAGCTTTCCACAAGGAGTCCCCGGCTGGCGGTGAGGCAGGCGCGAAATACTTCATCGTTGGCTCAGTTGCTTCAGCGATTGGAATCTACGGCATGTCTCTACTTTATCTCTGGTCAGGAAGTCTTGACTTGGACGTTCTGAAAGAAAGCTGGCAGGCCATGGATGGTGTCGATCCATTCGCTGCGTTCGGCATAGGAATGATGTTAGTGGCTTTCGGCTTCAAAGTGAGTGCAGCGCCATTTCACCTCGCCGCACCTGATGCCTACTCTGGAGCGGCTTCCCCAATCTCTGGCCTCCTCGCTACCGCCTCGAAGGCAATGGGATTCGTAGCACTCTTCAGGGTCTTGGTAATCATCACTGTTCCGGAAGGCGCTGAAGCACTTTGGATGGTAGCCTTGGGAATATTCTCTGTTGTTACCATGACGTGGGGTAACTTAGCTGCTTTGACGAGTGAGAATCCCAAGAGGATGCTGGCCTACTCAAGCGTTGCACACGCGGGATACATGCTCGCGGCTATCGCAGTAGTAGGAAGCGGTATATCCAGCACGGAAGAAAGCGTAGTAATACTAACTGCAGTAACCTTTCACTTAGCAGTATTGGTCCTCTTCAAACTTGGAGCGTTCTTGGTCATTTCTCACCTAGAGACAGAAGGAAAGGGGCACAGCATTGAGCATCTACACGGTCTAGGTAACAGGGACCCAATGATCGCCGGTTCGATGTTTCTGTTCGTTCTTTCATTGGCGGGAGTACCCCCTCTGTCAGGATTCCTCTCAAAACTTCTCATGATCAATGGAATAGTCTCCACATCTGCCTCTACCGGGTCCTCCGATACCTCTGGAATAGCAACGTGGGCCGAATCAGTAGATCCATTATTCTGGCTAGCAACAGCGATTGTATTGAACAGCGCCCTCTCACTATTCTACTACCTCAGGATTGGCCTTGTTATGTTCTTTGAAGAACCAGCATCGAGTAAACCCCTCAAGGCTGCCCCCTCCCTCAGAATGGCCATTTTCGCCTGCGCAATATTGACACTACTTTGTGGTGTTGGACCAGTCAGCGAATGGCTATTAGACTTAGTTAATGGAGCAATCGACTCGTTCATGCATCAGTGAAGAGGCTCAACTTCACATAGGTGACTATCGACGGGTACCCGTGGGGCGTAGAGAGGAGAAGGTCGATTTTGAGCGGTTAGCTCAGCTAGAATCTGGCAGTGGAGACAGAATAAGAGTCCCTCTTCCCAACAGAAAGGTCAATGAGATGTTCGCAATAGCCGACGAGATTTTGGGTGGACGGAGACTCAGGGCTGTTTGTGAGGACGGATTAAGTAGAATTTCAAGAATACCTGGAAAGATGAGAAGAAGGCAATGGGTCAGGGAAGGGGATCTCATAGTCATACAACCCTGGGACTTCCAAGACGAAAAGGCTAACGTGTGCATGAGATACACAAAGACACAGTCGCTATATCTATCGAGGAAGGGGGTTCTTCCAGAAATAGTAGATCTCTTCGGCCTTTCCGAGGAAAAATCATCCGAAGACGAGCAAGATCATGAATCCTTAATCGAGGAGGTCGATGAATCTGGAAGCATTCAGGTGGAGGAAATCGAAGAAGAGGTCCCAGATAAAGTCCAATTCACCAATGATGAAGATGACATAGACTCATTCTTTGGGTGAGTAAATGAATAATGACGATAACTGGGACGAGGACATAGATGCGATAATGAAATCGCAGACAAAACACGATTGGATGTCTGAGCCGAGGTTCAGGAAAATATTTGATGAAATAGAAGATGGTCTCCAAGGTGTAATGGGGAAAGGCCCATTTGAGTGGGTTGACAAGAGAGTTTTCGATGCAGTATTTGACAAGTCTACATTGCTAGCGATACACAAGCTCATGCAAAAAGGGGACATCGAAACTATCGATTACCCTATTGCGAGGGGTAAGGAAGCCCATGTCTTCCACGCCACATCAGTCAACGGCCCAATAGCTGTGAAAATCTTCCATACCACCAATGCCGTCTTCAAGGGATTAGCCAAGTATATCGACGGGGATCCTCGATTCAATGGTCTTTCTGGAAGACACAGAGAATTGGTTAATATTTGGGTGAAGAAGGAATTCAGAAACCTGAGAAGAATGAGAAAGCATGGGATACGTGTGCCATTACCAATATCATACAACAAGAATGTCTTGGTAATGGAATTGATTGGAGACACTTCTGCAGCACCCAGACTAAGAGACATTCAGGTAGACAAGAAATTTGAAACATTCTCTGAAATGCTGGATATGGTTGCAGTTTCATGGCAGAAGGCTAATCTTGTTCATGCGGATTTGAGTGAGTACAACATCCTTTGGCATGAAGGCCGACCTTGGTTCATAGATGTGGGCCAGGGAGTCACCGAACAACACCCGCATTCCGAAGAATTCCTAGTGCGGGATGTGACTAGGTTGGTTCATTGGATAAATAAACAGGGATACGAGGTCGAATTAGCAGATTCTATCCTTAGGGTACTGGAGGAACCAGTACCAGATTTGGAATCTCTCCCGGGCGTGGATTAAAGAGAGGCGCCCACTGGAAATCACCGTGGAGCCCATAGCGCGTATACCCAAGGACCGCATCGCGGTACTGATTGGCAAGGGTGGTTCAACTAGGAAGATGATAGAAGAAGCCTGCGGTGGAAAATTGGATATCGACTCCAGGTCTGGGGAAGTATCTGTAGACTGGTCTGGTTCAGACGTAGATCCTGTTAGAAAAATGAAGACACCAGATGTCATTCTTGCAATAGGAAGGGGACTATCCCCCCAAAGAGCGGTTAACTTACTCGACGACGAAATAAATCTTCGTATGTATGATATTAGGGAGTGGGTCGGGAGACAACCAAACCAAGTAAGAAGAATGAGGAGCAGGTTGATTGGTCGCAATGGCCTGATTAGGAGCCGTATTGAGGAGCTCTCTGGAACTGAAATTGCAATTTATGGCTCATCAGTAATCGTTATTGGCGATGAGATGGGACTTGAGGTAGCCAACCCAGCTATAGAGTCGATATTGAGAGGTGCTGAGCACGGTAGTGTACTCCACGGACTTGAGAAGGACAGGAAGAGGCAAAGAATCCGTTCCAGGAGCTTAGAGAGCTACGAGGAAAGAAGGAACGAAGAGTCTCCATTTGACTCACTTGTCCCGGGCCTATCAGCCGCCCGAAGAAGAAGAGAAAGGAGACTCAAGGACAGTCAAATAAATCCTGAAGATAAAGGGGCCATCGATGAAATGTTGAAACTTGCCGAAGATGAGGAAATCATCTACGAGGAAGAGTGAATTCTTCCGCCATTCCTAAGACATGGACCTCTTCGTAGGCATATGAACGACACCGGTTATGTGCTTTACGACTATGAGAAATGGTCGATATATGCAATTACTGCTATCACAGCCATCCTACTTTCGGCACTTTCCCTAAATATTCTCGATATCTCCAATCCACTGACAGATTTCGTTACTGAGTATTATGTTGACCCTATCCTTGACGAATCAGGAGGCGATGCGGGGTACAATGAGACTAACACAATCACCTACGCGGTAGTCCTCGCGCTTTTTGTCGCCGCGCTAAGTGCATGGTTGAGGATCCTGAATATAGATTCCAGCGAGGCTACAATACTGGCCCTGCTGCCATACGTCTTCTGGGCGGCTCTAGGGGAGGTGGTTGAAGATGCGGATCTATTTGATGTCGCAATGGCCCCTCTATTCGTAAGTCCAAGTATTCATTTCCAGACTGCTCTTTGGGTGATAATTGCCGGCTCCATAGGCTACCATGTTCGGAACTACGGCACAGGAGTAAGTGAAAGGGAGAAGAATAGAATTCTCGAAAGCCTCTCGATGATTGCAATATTCTCACAGTTCTTGATTTACGGGCATTCAATCTCCGTGAGCGAGGTGGGTAGTGAGGTGGATTTGACAATGTTCGCCATAATTGGAATATCAGCCACTTTCCTACCAATATTCTTCAGGGAATCAACATCGGATTTCACTTATGTCCAGAGGTCTGTGTATCTGGTTGGCTCTGGAGGAGTTCTGGTATTCTTTGGAGCCTTGGTTTCATTTGCCACAACTCTTCCAGATGACAAACTGACCCTGTGGCCACTGATCATCGTTCTGGGGATTCCCATATTGATATGCTATATCATGTTCTCTTCCGGAATAGAGTCTTCAAGAATACTCTCAGAGAAGGGCTTCGTCGCAGGAATTCTTCCTGAGGGAATGTCAGAATCTGAATATGAAGACCTGGTTTCTGATGACAAATTGATTATGGAGGAAAACAGAAAGAAAGCAGTGTTGGCGTATCCGGTAGTTTTTCTTGCTGTATCAGGACAGATAATGGACGGACTTGCGACATGGATAGGCATTGACTACTTCGGCTACGAGGAGAAGCATCTCCTGTCAGCTTGGATCATCGAAGAATTCGGTAATACATTTGGCTTCACATTAGTTAAGGCAGGACTCGGTCTGATTATCTGGTGGTTCTTCGCCTTCGCAAACTTTGAGCATAGGCAGCAGCACCTTAGATTACTTGTGGGCCTAATGATATTAGTCGTAGGAATGGCTCCAGGACTGAGAGGGGTAGCAAGACTGGTCATCGGCCAGTAAAAGTACTAATGGAGGAATACTTTCCATTCAATTGAAGGCTCAAACACCATCACGGATATGATACTCATGGATAGGCTGCCAACGAGAATCGACAAATCGAGCGAAGATTACTCCAGCAGGGAGAGTCACAATTCAGCATTAATCGAGGAACTCAGGCAAAGAGTAGATACCGCGAGAAATGGGGGCGGTGCAAAATATGTCGAGAGGCATGAGGCCAGAGGGAAGGGAATGCCTAGGGACAGAATATCAGAAATTTGTGATCCGGGGTCTCCCTTCATTGAGTTGTCTACTTTGGCGGCGTTTGAAATGTATGATGGCAAAGCCCACTCAGCAGGAATAGTGACCGGGATAGGACTTGTCCATGGGAAAGAGTGCGTCTTTGTGGCCAACGATGCCACAGTAAAGGGCGGGTCTTACTATCCTATGACCGTTAAGAAACACATTAGGGCCCAAGAGGTTGCGGAGGATAACAATCTCCCCTGTATATACCTTGTAGACTCAGGAGGGGCCTTCCTTCCTCTACAAGACCAGGTCTTCCCTGACAAAGGACATTTTGGTAGAATATTTAGGAATCAGGCGATTTTGTCAAGTAAGGGAATACCCCAAGTTGCCGCTGTGTTGGGATCATGTACTGCGGGCGGTGCGTACATCCCAGCAATGAGTGATGAATCGATTATAGTAAAAGGCAATGGAACAATCTTCCTTGCAGGACCACCACTGGTGAAAGCTGCGACAGGGGAAGAGGTCAGTGCTGAGAATCTTGGAGGAGCGGATTTGCATACCCGGGAATCAGGAGTTGCAGATCACTTTGCAGAGGATGAGACGGAGGCTCTCCAGATCGTCAGAGACATAGTCGAGAATCTCAATGTTGGAAAGAAAATTAGACTTGATACCGAGGACCCAGAGGACCCATATCATGACCCAGAAGAGTTATTGGGAATTGTTCCCAGTGATAACAGGACTCCATATGATGTCAGGGAGGTTATCTCAAGGATTGTAGATGGTAGCAGATTTCACGAATTCAAGGAGAGGTATGGTACTTCCTTGGTGTGTGGTTTTGCAAGGATACACGGGTACCCTGTTGGTATAGTGGCAAACAATGGCATATTGTTTTCAGAGTCCTCGTTAAAGGGAGCACATTTTGTGGAACTCTGCGGTCAAAGAGGGATTCCTCTAGTCTTCCTGCAGAATATCATGGGATTCATGGTTGGAAGAGATGCAGAAGCAGGAGGAATAGCCAAAGATGGAGCCAAACTCGTTACTGCAGTCTCTTGCGTACCAGTTCCCAAGTTCACAGTTATCATAGGCGGCTCCCATGGAGCCGGAAACTATGGAATGTGTGGTAGAGCATACGATCCCAGATTCCTCTTCATGTGG
The DNA here is from genome assembly GCA_028283505.1 of Candidatus Poseidoniales archaeon. GTDB lineage: Archaea > Thermoplasmatota > Poseidoniia > Poseidoniales > Thalassarchaeaceae > MGIIb-O5. Next base: position 61,868 of record JAPOFX010000003.1, on the reverse strand, counting down.
CCGAATGCTAGAATATCTGTGATGGGGGGGGAGCAAGCAGCGAGCGTTCTTTCGACTGTAGGGAATTCCGATCCAGATGCGATAAGAGAAAAGTACGAGAGGGAGAGCAACCCATACTACTCCACTGCCAGATTATGGGATGATGGGGTGATTGATCCAAGAGATACTAGAGATATCTTAGGACTTTGTATCTCATCCTCTCTAAATGCTAAGATGCCAGAAAATAGGTATGGAGTATTCAGGATGTGAAATCATGGAAAATTTAGTTAGCGACAAAGTCCCGACAACTGAGCTGTGCCGTCTGGAGATAGAGGGGCCTGTAGCCATTATAACCATCTCCAGAAGCGAAGTATTCAATGCGATGAATGCACAGCTGATTTCTGAGTTGATAGATTTGATTGCTTGGACCTCCTCAAGGTCCGCTGCAATGAACGGGACTTTGAACGACAGAGACGATATGGCTTATTTCAGAGCATTAGTTCTAAAGTCCGAGGGCAAGCATTTCTGTGCTGGTGCGGATGTCAATATGATGAGAGATGCTGGTGCGGCAAGTCCAGAGGAGAACAGAGCTGATTCCAAAAGACTCGATACACTCTTCAACTCACTCTGGTCACATCCTTGTTTCACTATATGTTGCGCTCAGGGTGTGGCTCTCGGAGGAGGCGCAGGTCTGGTTTCATGTGCTGATCATGTAATAGCTGAACCGGGTACGAGAATAGCCCTCTCAGAGGGTAAACTAGGTATACTCCCTGCCGTAATTGGTCCTTACGTATACAGAAAAATAGGTAGCTCCGAGTTCAGGAGACTCTCAATGATCGCTAGCAGGATTTCTTCAGAGGAGGCTTTGAGGATTGGACTGGTAAATGAAATAGTGGAGGATAAGAATAATTTTGAAGAATCTTGCAGAGAGGTCATAGAAAATCTCCTAACTAGTGGCCCAATGGCTGTTCATGAGGCAAAGAAACTGACCTTGCTATTCGACAGATGGACTGGTTCAGATGAAGAATTGAGAAGCTGGACTCTGGAGAAGACAAGCGAGATGAGAGAGTCCGAGGAAGGTCAAGAGGGCCTTTCAGCCTTCTTGGAGAGAAGACCTCCTAATTGGTCTCCGAAGTAGCTTGAGAGTGTTAGTCATGTTTCCTGAATGGATGAAGGGAGCGCCGACACCATTCTCATCCGTACTTGTTGCCAACAGGGGTGAGATTGCAGTCCGGGTGATAAAGGCCGTCAAGGAAGCCGGACTCAGGTCAATTGCAGTCTATTCAGATCCCGACAGTAATGCCCTGCATGTGGAAATTGCAGATGATGCAGTGCACCTACCCGGTAATTCTCTAACTGAAAATTATCTCAATTCCGAGGCCATAATATTGGCAGCAAAATCATCAGGCGCCCAAGCCATTCATCCAGGATACGGATTCCTCTCTGAAAGAGCAGATTTTGCTCGAGATGTCGCCAACGCAGGAATTGTCTGGGTAGGGCCTTCGCCCGAGGCCATAGAAACAATGGGCGATAAAATATCGGCTAGATCTAGAATGATAGAGTCAGGAGTGCCCGTAATCCCAGGGGATGAAATAGCGATTCCAGAAGGAAGCGATCACATGGGGGCATTGGCCTCCGCCGCTGCCAGGGTCGGCTATCCACTGCTCTTGAAAGCCAGTGCAGGCGGTGGGGGGAAGGGAATGAGAGTGGTTCACGAGCCGAAAATGCTCAGGACGGAGTATGAGGCTGCAGCAAGAGAAGCCTCTGCGGCATTCGGGGACGGAACAGTATATGTAGAGAGATTACTCACAGGAGCAAGGCACATAGAGATACAGGTTCTAGCTGATAAACATGGGAACTGCATCCACCTAAATGAGAGGGACTGCTCCCTACAGAGGAGGCATCAGAAGGTAATTGAAGAAGCACCATCAACAGCAGTATCTAACGATCTGAGGAAGGCGATGGGTGAATCTGCAGTTCTGGCAGCAAAGGCTGTTGATTATGTTGGGGCTGGAACTGTGGAGTTACTCCTTTCTCCAAATGGGCAGTATTTTTTCTTGGAAATGAATACAAGACTGCAAGTAGAACATCCAGTGACTGAGATGATTACCGGTGTAGACTTAGTCCAGAAACAACTTGAGATAGCATCAGGCATTAAATTGGGAATTTCCCAGGATTCCGTAGGCATAAATGGCCACTCAATTGAGGCTAGAATATACGCGGAGGATGCTAAGAAAGGCTTTCTTCCCTCAGTTGGTACCTTAGGGGTCTGGATACCTCCAAGTGGTCCTGGAATCAGAATGGACTCTGGAGTCAGGCAAGGAGACCAAGTAACCGTTGATTTCGACCCCATGCTCGCAAAGTTGATTGTGCATGCATCGGACAGAGAATCCGCGATTAGAAGAATGGATAATGCATTATCATCATTCGTCGCTCTTGGAGTAACTACCAACATAGGATTCCTGAGAAATGCACTGTTACATCCTTCTTTCACTTCAGGAAGCATAACAACTGACTTCTTGGATAGTACTCCGATAGAGGAATTCGATCCTAATTACTCCAATCCAAAAATTATTGTGTCTATCGCAGCATCAGCCAAGAGATTGGGCCTCGATAAATCAGCAAACATTCTCTCAAGCTCAGATGAAGGAGATCATTCTGGTCATTCTGGAGACCCCTTCAAGACATTGTCTAGGAGACTTCCATAGGTGGTTACATGGAGTGGGAGATTGCTGATTTAGAGGACAAATTCTCTGTTGATCTGACTGAAAGAGAGGGAAAGGTTACCATTTCATCCGTTACAGTTAACGGAAATACTCATGAATTTCCGGAGATTAGAATTTCAAAGATTGGAAAAAACTCTACTATTAGTCTGGAGACCGAAAGTGGAACAAGACCTGCCCACGTGAAAAAAATAGAAGGCAAATGGTGGATTCATCTGGAAGGAGAGGTATATGTTGTCAACGAGGTTGAGAAAGGGGGGAAGACATCAGAATCTGCTGGGGGCCTCTCAGCACCTATGCCTGGAACCATACTAGAAGTCATGGTCAAAGAAGGACAGAGAGTTAGAGAGGGGCAGCCTCTTATGACTATTGAGGCGATGAAGATGGAGCACAGGATAGTGGCTCCAAAGTCAGGGGAGGTCATTTCCGTAAATTTCAACCAAGGAGATAGAGTAGACATGGGTGCAACTTTGGTCGAGTTAGGAGATTAGCTTAATTTTGCCTTAATGCTTATTTCGGGTCTGCATTAATACGGGAAGGCTACATCGAAGCACCATGGAAGGCTTCACTCTGGCTATTGCGGCATTCATGGGGATTAGTTTGGCGGCGGCTTCCGGCTTTCGCGTTTTCCTGCCTCCATTTCTTATGGCACTATCAGTTAGGTCAGGAATCGTCGACATAGATCTTATTGGCACTAATTTTGAATTTTTCACCACTACTCCTGCCATCATTCTGCTTGGAATAGCCATGCTCGCTGAGTTTGCCGCGTATTATGTTCCATTTATTGATAATCTGCTTGACACCATCGCTACTCCGGCAGCAGTAATAGCGGGAGTCGGGATGACTGCAATCTCACTGGAGGGGAGCGAGCCAGTAATTCAGTGGGCAATAGCGATCGTTGCAGGAGGAGGGATGTCAGCGACAATTCAGACAGCCACAGTCGCGGCAAGAGGAATCAGCTCAACCTTCACTCTTGGAACTGCTAATCCCCTGGTAGCCACAAGCGAGAATATTGCCAGTGTTGCCCTTACTATAATCGCCCTATTATTTCCCATATTGGCGATTTCTTTCACTACATTGGTCGCATTACTTCTCATCAGGCGAAATATGACCAAAGATAACGAAACCAATGGTGCCAAAGTTGCTTGATGCCAACCGATTTGAACTATTGCGGACACGTGGTACCGTGTCCCGCGAACCGTGCGCCCAGCCTCCAATAAAAGAGGAAAGGCTTCGAATCGGAAAGACGAAGAAGACAGCCGCGGGAATAGTGGGGGTTCAGAAGTCATTTTCAATCGGCTTGCAAGAAGCGGGAATGAAGAGAACATTGCAGTCAATGTTGGCCGTGAATAGGTTTGACGGGTATGATTGTCCGGGATGTGCATGGCCAGATCCAGATGACCACAGGAGTAGTTTTGAATTCTGCGAAAATGGTGCAAAGGCATTCGCCACAGAGGCCACTAAGAAGAGGGTGACCCCAGAGAAAATAAGGGAGATATCTGTTACGAGCCTGTCGAAACTATCTGATATGGAGCTGGACAAGATGGGGAGAATAACAAATCCCCTGTTCCTGAAAGAAGGAGAGGATACCTATGAGGAAATAGACTGGGGGAGCGCATTCAAGATTATCGCATCCAGAATTAATGGGTCTGGTGACCCAGACGAGAATGTACTCTACACCAGTGGCAGAGCCTCAAACGAGGCAGCCTTCCTTTGGGGGGTCCTAGCTAGACAAATCGGTACCAACAATCTTCCTGACTGCAGTAATATGTGTCACGAGTCCAGTGGTGTCGCCTTATCAGAATCCATCGGGATCGAGAAGGGAACTGTAAAGCTGTCATGTTTTGAAAAAGCAGATCTAATTTTGGTAATAGGGCAAAACCCTGGAACTAACCATCCACGGATGCTAACTGCACTAGCCGCATGCAAGGAGAATGGAGGATCTGTTGTCAGTATCAATCCATTGGAAGAGACTGCAATGAAGAGATTCAAACATCCTCAGAATCCTTTGCACCTAATTGGAAGAGGGGTTCAGATTGCGGATGAGCATCTGCCGGTGCGAATCGGTGGAGACGCAGCTCTCCTTCAGGGATTTGCCAAGACAATCCTCTCACAGGGAGGAGCCGATTTAGACTTCATCTCTGCGAATACCCTGGGTTTTGAAGATTGGAAGAAGCATATAGAATCTACAGACTGGGAGAAAATTGTCGAACAGTCGGGGATCTCCCGGGACAGAATTGAGAAGACCGGTAATGCAATAGCCAAATCGGAGAGAATGATCGTCTGTTGGGCCATGGGGCTGACACAGCATGAGAACAGCGTAGCTGTAATTCAAGAGGTATCAAACCTCCTTCTCGCAGGGGGTCATTTTGGCAAGCCGGGCGCGGGAGCCTGTCCTGTCAGGGGGCACTCCAATGTCCAAGGAGATAGGACAGTCGGAGTTAACCATCACCCGACTGAGGATTTTATCTCATCCTGCGAAAGTGAGACCGGGATTAATATGCCTAGGAAAAAGGGGTACGATGTCGTGGAGTTCATCCATGCGGCACTACAAGGAAGGGTGAGGACATTCATGGCATTAGGTGGGAATCTAGTATCAGCGATGTCGGATACAGAGAGAGTCGCCAAGGCGATTTCCAACATTGACTTGACAGTGCAAATCTCAACCAAGCTCAACAGGTCTCATTTGATTACTGGGAAGGAAGCCTTGATCCTTCCCTGCCTCGGGAGAACTGAGATAGATCCCGCTGGATTCGTGTCTGTAGAAAATTCCATGGGCCTGGTACACTCGAGTGAGGGCTCCTTGAAACCTGCTTCTAAGAACCTACTTTCAGAGCCAGAAATAATCTCCAGGATAGGCAAAGAGCTGTATCCGGAAGGACCCATGGATTGGAATCTGTATCGCGACCATGGGAATACTAGAGACCTGATTTCAAGATGCATACCCGGATTCGAGGATTACAATACTAGGGTACGCGCCAAAGGGGGTTTCTACCTTCCTAATGGGCCCAGAGATGGTCCAAACTGGAATACTTCCTCTGGAAAAGCACATTTCTTTTGTCACAATCTTCCTGAAAGGTCTTTGGAGGATGGAAGGTTTATCCTAATGACCGTAAGAAGCCACGACCAGTACAATACCACGATCTATGGTATGGATGATAGGTACAGAGGGATTTACAACGCCAGGAGAGTAGTAATGATGAACAAAGATGACATGAAGGATATGGGAGCGTCGGCAGGTCAGGAAGTTGATCTGACGAGTCACTGGGAGGGAAGAGAAATACACTCAGAGAGGTGGAAGGTCGTGCCATATGACATCCCCAGAGGGAACCTCTGCTCTTACTTCCCTGAGGCGAACGTTCTTGTCCCACTAGAAAGTACCGCAAATGGTAGCAATACTCCTACTTCGAAATGGATTGAAGTATCAGTTTCAATCAGATGAAAAATCACCCTATTTCAAACTCTCAAGTATTTGCTTGTCGCCCATGTAAGGTCTGAGGACCTCCGGGACTCTGACCCTGCCGTCCTCAAGCTGATTCTGCTCCATTATGGCGACTAATGCCCTGCTCGTCGCCACTGCTGTCGAATTCAGTGTATGGACGGATTCATTCCCCTCTTTTGTCCTATATCTCATCCTGAGTCTGTTAGCCTGATAGTCGGTACAGTTGGAGCATGAAACAACCTCTTTGTAGGATCCCGCACCCGGTAGCCAAGCCTCAAGATCATATTTCTTCGCCGCGACAGTCCCCATGTCTCCTGTACAGATGTTGACCACCCTGTAATGCAAGCCTAAACTATCCCAGAGATCTACGGCATTCTGCAGTAATTCCTCATGGTGCTCCCATGAATCATCAGGATGGCAGATAACTATCTGCTCAATTTTCGTGAACTGATGAACTCTCCAAATACCCCTGTCTGACAGTCCATGAGCACCAACCTCTCTTCGGAAACAGGGAGAAACCCCAACTAACTTGACCGGTAGCTCGCTTGGCTCTATTACCTCATCCATCCTCATTGCCGTCAACGGATGTTCGCTGGTCGCAATGAGATAGTAGCCATCCGGCTCGATACCGTACATAACGGTCTCAAAGTCAGATAAATCCGTCACTCCCTCATACGCCTCTCTGTTCATCATCAGCGGAGGTTGTACAAGGGTGTAGCCCCTATCCATCAAGAAGTCGGCAGAGTACTGTTGAAGCGCCATTTCCATTCGTGCCAAATCTCCTTGGATAAAGTAGAATCTGCTACCTGTTATTTTTGCTCCTCGGGCCTGATCGACCCATCCGTTCATCTCAATTAAATCGTTATGATTTCTAGCTTCGAAGTCATGCTCAATCTTCTCTCCATGTAGACTGTGGAGAGTATTCTTCTGGTCATCTTCGCCAATCGGAACATCAGGGTGTAGTATGTTCGGTACCTTCATCCTTAGGCTATCTCTCTTGCGAAGGCAATCCTCGGCAATCGAGCTGAGTTTCGCAATCTTTTCTCCTAGATTTGAGACTTCTAAGAGAATCTCATCAGCCTTGGATGAATCCCCAGATTTCTTCGCCTCTGCAATGCCTTTCGCAGCCGTATTCCTCTCCCTCCTTATTTGGTCCGCATCAAACTGGGCCTTCCGCCATTCTTGATCCAGTCGGATTATCTCATCTATCGAATCGTGGGGAATCCCTCTCCTGTCGTGATCCGCCCTAATCTGGTCCGCATTCTCACGGAACATGGTAATATCCAGCACTACTATCGCCTCTTGCACATCACTATCGACTTTCAAGGAATCGGGAGAAATCGTCAGAAGAACGTGATGTCCTGCCAAAGGTCACCTAATCCGAGAGCAAAGTATCCGGCCACCAGATATCCTAGTATCGACCCCCCATTCAACAGTGGCAGTCCAGCTTGGGGCTTGCCCATTGCTACTTGTGTCATAAGAGCTAAGTATCCCATAAGTCCACCTAATAATGTACCAAGGCCCACAATTAATGGGTCAGAATACATCACTCCAAAAGCGCTGAAGAAAGTAACTTCGGAACCGGTCTGAGGCAAGAAAGAGACCGATGATATAACCAGCATTCCGGGAAAAATAACATCCCCGAGACCCATGAAAAGAGCATCCCTTCCACCCTTCTTCACTTTCGCACTTTCAAGATGCGGAACAGGGTCATCCCAATCCATCCCCCCGGATTCGTTACTAGGTTCGCTCATGACACTGTCTTCCTCATCGATGAACGAGTAATTAGCACTCTTGGGAGCTACTAGGAGAACAGGAAGCTTCAGTCCGATCATGGTATCAGCGAGCTCCAACATGTGCTTACTACCATTAACTGCCCAATGATCGTATATCGCGGCGACAATCATGAACCCAATAATCAACACTGGGACGAAAGACACTCCAATGAGAGTGACTACTCCAGCTCCCACCATTATTCCAACCCCATTGACCACATACCACTCAGGGAAAATATGCAAAAGCCAAATAGCGCCAACTGAAAATAACAATGTCAGTACAACAAAGAATGGAATTCCAAAAAACATCAGGTGGATGAGAGCAATCCCGAAGAGAAACAACAAAGAAATTGTTTGTTTCTCTTTTGGATATCTGTATAATGAAAAGATGAGAGCCACATACGTCACTAAAATAAAAGGAATCACCGGGTTGATCTCAGTTGTACCACTGTAGATCATTGCCAATGCCACATATGGCTGAAGCGCGTAAAAGAGACTCATCCACAGCGCAAAAAGCACTATCGCTTTTATGAAGAAATCACGACCTTTCCTCGCTAGCCAAATGATAACTATGGTGAAAATACCTATCATTGCCAGCTCAAGAGCTACATACGCGCCTTTGGAAGCCCCCTCTTCACCAAAGGCTCTGGCTTCTGGGATATTATACAATGGCTGGATACTAAGGCCAATGAGAATTGTAGATACAAACATGAAAGCCATGCCCGTCATTGAAGCCCATTGATCCTTCATTGCGGCTAGCACACCGCCTCCGCCCCCTGCACTCATGCTTACACGAACTTCAAGGGCCATATCACCTTGACCCGTTCGCGCCCACCACCAAATGGCGCAGGATAAACCCAATGTCTGATCGTTCGTGGTTTGAAGAAAGGGCAAATTTGGGCATTAAGCTGGGGTTGGAAAACTGTGAAATAATTCTTTCAAGGCTTGGCAATCCACATTCTTCATTTCCATCCATACACGTAGCTGGTACAAATGGAAAAGGGTCCCTGTGCGCTCAGCTGTCCGCAGCATCCTCTGCTAATGGGTTAAAGACAGGATTATTCACATCCCCCCATCTTGTAACTGTTGAAGAGAGAATAAGAATCGATGGCGTTCCTATTGAATCACACCATTTTGATGAAGCATTAACTAAAGTAAGGGTTGCATCGGAGGCGAATCCCTCGATATCTCCGACCTTTTTCGAGACAACTTTTCTTGTCGCAATGGTAATATTCAGAGATCTTGGCGTGGAGAGGGCCATTATCGAGACTGGTATGGGAGGGAGAATGGATGCGACCATACTCGTGGAGGCTGATATGGCCATCCTCACTACCATCTCGATGGACCACTCTGAATATCTCGGCGACACAATTACCGAAATAGCCAGAGAGAAGGTAGCGATTCACAGGCCCGGCAATCCATTTATCTCTATCAAGCCTGAACAATTAGAACTTCAGACTCTAATAGAGGAAAGGGTCGGAGCTGACCTTGATTGGGCAATGATGCCAAACGAATTGAGTATTTGGGAGTCTTATTCGGTAATAACCTCAATGGTGCGCGCTCACTTTGGATGGAAAAAAGAACCCTTGGATTGTATTTGGCCGGGTAGATCCCCAGGATTTGGATCTTCTTGGTTCAATGGAGTAGATTTGAAATTCAGTGCCGCGCATAATCCCGAGAGTATGAAAAACGACATTGGAGAGACACAGGATGTAGATGTGATCCTGGTTGCGATGATTGAGAAGGACGAGGTCCATGAGACCATGAAGGCCCTCATTGAAGAGGTATCGAAAAGAAAGAAGCCACCAAAAATAATTCTCACTGAGATCAAATCTGGTAGGAAACCATCCGTACCTCCAGAATCTCTCATGCAAATTATACACGCAGTCAATCCTAGACTTCTGACCATTATTCCGATTGCGGACCTAACATCAGCACTTGAAGAAAGCTTCAGACTAGCACGACAAGAAGGCGGGAGAATAATGGTTACTGGTAGCATATACTTACTTGGAGAAATAATCTCTAAAGTAGTCTCAGATAGGGGACTGGATCTGAGAAAAGTAATGACAATTCACTAAGAAGCCAAGTATGATGACCTTTCCTCATGACCCACCGATGTCAGCTAAGAGCGAGCCCAAGACCGAGATAAAGGTCGTAGTGGAATCCCGGGATACTGCTTCGAAGGTGATTTTGATTTCTTTAGTAATAGTCCTCTCGGGAGTATTATTAGCACTATTGACTACTGATGCCGGGGAGGGTATTCTGAATCCTGCTTCTGGTAATTCGGGGAACTGTGGGGACGGTGTTGACAATGACAATGGCGGACAATCTGATCAGGATGACCCTGATTGTTACAACAACCCAGAAATTTGGGAGGGCTACGACGAGAATCGAACCGAGGCGAACCGAGATAACGACCCCCCCGGTGGGAGGTAGAGGTGATTACATGGGTGACAAGTGGGATAAGAGGTTCTTGGAACTAGCAAAACACATCTCATTGTGGAGTAAGGACCCATCAACAAAGGTCGGCTGTGTGGTAGTTGGTGACGATAGAGAGATTAGGTCAACCGGATTCAATGGATTCCCGAGAGGAATTGAGGATGACGATGGAAGACTATCAGATAGGTCCCAGAAGTATCCTCTGATATGTCATGCTGAAGAAAATGCAATAATGCATGCCGCGAGAATTGGCGTTTCCCTCAAGGGAAATACCGCCTATGTTACTTGGCCACCCTGTTCCAGATGCACCAGATCACTTATCCAAGCGGGAATACAAGAGGTCGTTTTCCCGAAGGATCTAGAAATACCAGATAGATGGCAAGAGGATTTCGCAATCGCCATGTCAATGATGTCAGAAGCCCAGGTAAGTGTTAGGCAAGTTTAGCTAGTGTAGGCCATAGGTCTTCCAAGTCAGAGTATAACTCTTCGATTCCCCCTTCGTTAATTATTACCAAATCAGACAGAGCGGCAGTAGCATTTAGCGCCTGCCCCGCCTCATCAGATGCAACCTCCTCAGCCTTCTCCTGAGCAAGGAATCTCTGCTTATCTGTTGGGTCTCCTATCCTGCCTCGATCTTGTGACCTTCTCCATCTGGAATCAACGCCTGCCCTAATCTCAATCAAAACAAAATCGCTCCTCTTTCTGAGTGCCTCGACTTCACCAGGAGTCCTAATTGAGTCAATAACCGCATCCTCACCATTCAATGACTCTAGTAGCATTTCTGCTAGAATACCTGCACCTCCTCTTCTACGAAGCTCCCTTCCGCCCTCAATCAGTGAGTCCCTACTTTCTTCTATTCCCTGCTCCGATAGCCATGATCTGATAGAATCGGAACACGAGGTAGTCTTCACTCCCTTAGAGGAAAACCAATTGACTACAGTAGTTTTTCCAGAAGCATTCCGACCAGTCAATCCCACAAGCATGGTTCTGGGAAGGCATACGGGAAATAGGGCTTTCTAGCGCCAGAATGGACGAGTCCTGGCATATTGCAATTCAGAGTTATGTATGGACCTCAGCAATCTTACCCTATCACCAGGGGGCCCTCTTAGAATTCTGGTTGCTGTTTCCTCCCCAACCCCTCGGCCCATCAAGCAAAGAATAGCATCCTGACCATGTGTCCTCACAAGCTCCGCGTTCCTCTGAACTCTCCCTGCAATCTTCCCGTCCGAGCTTCTAATCCTCTCCAAAAGAGATTTTTCCAGTCTTTCCGGAGCACAGGCCTGCATAGTCCCCCCACAAGCTGAACAAGGGGATATCTGTACCAATCTTTCTACCCGTCTCCTAGTTTTACTTTCACAATTCAGGCAAATTAGAACTGCTCGTTCATTGAGAAGACGTGTCTCAAGCCTCTCTCTAATCTCGACATCGCTCCAGGCTGGAAGCAACAAATCCATCTCAGCTTTTGGTGACCTGCCAAGCCTCCCGGGGGCAGTAATGTGGACCTCAACACTCCCATTACTTATTTGTCGAAGTAGGTCCTGCGTTCCTTCGATATCCATCCTCTCATGGAAAAGCTTCTCGAGAGACTCTTCGATCACAGGAGTTCCTCTGTATCTCTGCATCAAACCCTCTAAATTGACCTTTCTAGGATCAGTTCCTTTCTGAAGAATCCCCATCTTCCTGGCAACCTGAACCACTCTCCATCTGATCGCTCTACCATTAGGGATAGTCATCCACATGATGGAAGGAATCGATGAAGCCGGAGTTTCATTCAGTAGACTCACGACATCACCGGCAGACAGCGAGGGAACCTGTAGTGAGATCCTGTATGGATCAATCGTTGATCTTCCCATCTTCCCGTCCTTCAGAGATCCCATTGCCTGGAGAAGATGTCCAAGTGTCTCATTTACCCTAGATCCCCTGCAAGTATTCACAATTATGGCCCCGTCGCTTTCTGAAACTGTAATAGTGTTCTCGTCTGGAATTACGCCAGATGCGTCGTAATGTTCTGTGACGGTACTGATGAGATGATTCCGCGCATCTTCAGACAATGGATACTCATCAAGGTCGCGAGCCTCACCGTCCGAAGCACCGATGGCAATGGCAACAGATCTTCTCAGCATACCGACCTCCATAGCAACTTCAATCGGGACCGGAGGTAACTCCCCTGACCATACTGGGACTTCTCCCGAATCATTGATTGGAATGACTAGAATTTCCTCTTGATCGGGGTCAGCATCAACAATTTGCCAGGTTCTCCCAGCCATTACGAAAGCTCTACTGCCACTTTTCCCGTCCTCTTCTCCTCCCAGGGAGAGAACAAACGCCTCGTCTACAGACCCTAGAACACTTCTACCAACTGCGTCTCTCACCCTGTAAGATAACTCATCTGGAATCATTGAGATATGGTCAATCCGGTTTCTGCCTAGTCTGGCTGAAGGAGAGAACCACCCCTCTTTCAGCACGTCTGGGAGTCCTGATGTTAACTGCTTCCTCCATCTTATCTTCGTCAAATCATCAATCTCCTGATCCCATGACGGCCTCTCAAGTGGAGCATCTCCTTCAGTGATACCCGCCAATCTTGACCAAAGCTTCGGCGACCATGAGGTAACGTCAGAATCATTTGGGTCTTCGACGAAATTTATCATCCACCTATCACATAGTACTCTGAGCAGGGAGACAGTATCCTCCCTATCCCACTTATTGAATATCGAACACCTCGATATTATGTTGGTGGCTAAGTCAATTGGAACTACTCCCCTTTCAATTGACATCTGCATAAATTGGTTTGCGGCTACGATTCCTGGATTAGTGCGCCATTCGACACCCTCTAATTCTCCAGACATTGCCTTTCGAGCAATTACCGCACCTTCTGCAACCTCGTCAGTCTCCCATGCCAGCAACTCCCCCCTTCCTGTACCTCCGATGTTGTGTTCCGCCCTGCCCATTCTCTGGAGAAGCCGATCAACTGCTCTGGGACTTTGTATCTGATGGACTCTCTTGATTGAGCCTATGTCTATCCCAAGCTCCAGGCTACTAGTACATACTATGGCATGCAAATCTCCGTTTCGGAGCCTTTCCTCCATTTCCATCCTGGTCTCAGCGGCAAGACTTCCATGGTGGACGCCAAGTTTCAAGTCTGGATTAATCCCTCTTAGTCGCTGGGAAACTGATTCTGCAGCATTACGTGAGTTAACGAAAACCAATGCCGGGTAGCTCTCATAGAGAGATTTTGCAAGCCTCCTGTGAGCTGCAACTGAATGGGGCGAACTTGACCAAATTATTGACGTAGCTTCATCTGATGGGTCCGGCATCTCTCTGTGGACCAAAACTTCGGTGGATCTTGGAGAAGGGCCAACAATTGCGATAGCATCTCTAGATAACCATCTAGCTGTTTCATCAGGATTTCCAACCGTGGCAGACAGTCCGATTCGCTGGAACCCATTTGGACAATATTCATTGATTCTTTCCAGAGCAACCAATAATTGTGCTCCTCTTTCTGATGATGCCAGGTCATGTACCTCATCTAATACCACCGCCTTTATCCCAGATAAATGTCCTCTCAACCTACTTCCAAGGAGCATTATTTGTGCAGTCTCAGGAGTTGTTATCAGTAGGTTTGGGGGATTTTTCGACTGCTTCGTCCTCTCTCTCTGCGAAGTATCGCCATGCCTAATTCCAACAGTTATCCCCAAGGGCCCTAGCATTTCGGCAAGCCTCCTATCAATATCCCTGTTTAGTGCTCTGAGAGGAGTAATGTAGAGTATTGATAGCCCATCCCAATTCTCTGAGATAAATCTGGATGCCAAAGGAAGGATTGCCGCCTCAGTTTTTCCACTTCCAGTGGGCGAGACCAGAACTCTATCAAATCCAGATACCAGGTCTTCCATGGACGACCTCTGTATCGTAGAGAGTTTCCACTTCCTATTATTGATGAGTCCTCTGACCTCAGGGTGAAGAATGGTCATGGCGCTCCCAACTAGATTTCCGAAGAGGGATGAGGTGGCAAATCATCGGACCAATCTGACATTTTGTTTAGTGTCCTAGTCACATTTGTCACCTCTCCCTGCTCCCAATAATCTACGCCAATGAATGTAGGCCTATTACCTACAGTTTCCCAGCATAGCAGGGCCCTTTCCAGTAAGGTTTCGTAAGAATTGACCTGAGACGCCTTGTTTGCATCCGATAATCCAAAAGTGCTCAACCAGTTATTCATGTGCCAAACAGGTTGGCTTGCATCACCTCTCCCTAGGTCACAGGTCATTTCATCCTGGCTAGACTCTCCGTACGGGGTATCCCAGGTGTGCTTCCAAGCTGGTAATAATTTGGTGAAATTACCCTCATATTCCATCTCGACGAAAATCACTACATCAGCCCCAGACAACGCCATGTCTCCTATAGAAGGCCATGGGCTTCCTAATTCGTGTATGTATGCTCTCTCCAAGATTCCTGTCTCATTTAGTAGGTACTCCAGATGCTCTCCCGGAACTCGATAGTTCTGTATCAGGAGACTGACAACGTCGCCACTGCTGTTGTTGTGGAGAGAATTTAGATTCCTGAGCCAAGCGAAGGCATCAACACTACCAAACAAACACGGGGGAGTATTCGGTAAGGACAATGCATGGCAAAAAACTACATCCTCCTTTTCATTATTCAATTCAGACGGATGATACGGGTCTAACATGAAGGCTCTGATACCATCTTCCCATTGTCTCTGCAAACCAGTATGGTGGTTTATTCCAGCAACTATGCCGTCTTCAGGGGTTGAAAATGAGTTATGAGACTCAGCGAAGGTAAAATCGTCATATGTTCTCAAACAATACTCGCTCATTCCATGACAAGTGATGTAGTCCTCGCTATCTAGGTAATCCAGACCTCTGGCTTGCTCCCAATCATTAGGAAGGCCATCGCCATCAGCATCCAAATCCAGCACATCACAAATCATATCTCCGTCATAGTCATCAGGGACCGATTTGTTGTCTCGTGGATCTGTATTGCAATCTAACTCCGTAAAATCCCCCCAAAGATCGCCATCATCATCACTATCAAGGAAGTCGCAGACCAAGTCTCCGTCAATATCTGATGGAACACTTGTGGAGACAAGATGATCAGTAGAACAATTCAGCTCCACGTCATTGTCCCATCCATCCCCATCAATATCCAAATCTTCACTGTCTTGAATTCCATCTCCATCCAAATCAGGAGCGTTTGTCATACAACCAGATGTTAGCATAAATATGACCATCACTACTGGTAGGGTCCCCCTTTTCATCAAACCTCCATGACACGGTCTTCTCATGAACCAATCGGATGAAAATCTTCAATTGTATCAGTCAGAAAATAGGAAGTGACTAATCATATGTGCTCTGTCCAATGGTTGCTATGGCTCGCGGAAGGGTAACCAGGAAGGGTGTTCTGACCAAGTGGTGGGAATCCAATAAGGACAGCCAGTTTCAAATCATTACTTACGTTACAATCCTATCATGTGCATCTATGGCATGGGGGTTCATTTTCCTATTTATGCTCGGAGGAGCCACGGATCCTTCACATCAAGATAGCTTGGTCCCATTCAGTTGGCTATGTTTGGTTTTTGGGTCATTTACTTCATTCTACACCCTACCTGAGTTTGGCTATTTTTGGTCGCAAAGAACAGCTTTGGAGGAAATACTTGAGTTGGATGCAAGGACCGAGGTCCTCAAAAGGAGGAAAGAGGCGGAGGATGCTGCAGATATTCTCGGCCCTAAATATCAATCAAGGCTGATGGGACTATACGATCATTACCAGATCAGAGGTGGGAGGAGGTTCAAGGTGGACGCCTCTCCTCTGAAGAATCCCTCGAATGAAAAAACTCCAGTCGTGGGGAGAGAATTTCAACGCCAGTGGTGGCAAACAGAAAACTCCAAACTTTCAGAATTCCTTCCAGCTCTCTCGATCCTCAAGACAAAGAAGGCAAATAGAATGATTATCGTTTTCTCGGCATTGGCAATTGCCCTACTACTCCTCAACACCCTCTTCGGAATCCATATTGGCATGGGGGGAATAAATCACGATACTTTAGATCTTTCAGCATATCTGTTGTCGACGGAAAATGTTACTTTTAATCCTCCTCATTTAGACTCTGTAAGCTTATTGTTAATCGCCTTCTTTTCATTGATCTTAGATTTTACCAGGCCTCCAGTGATATTTCAAGAGGAGGAGTGAGATGAGCAGTGCAGTATTCAGAGAAGTATTTCTTGCAGGTGGACTAGTCTCTCTTCTTCTAGGCGCAATGTTTCTCTCAACAGGAACATTCCCCCCTATGGTTGTGGTTGAATCCGGATCGATGATGCATGACGAAGATGGAAAAATAGGCGTAATAGACCCGGGTGATTTAGTCCTGGTAATTAATCCAGCCAGAAAAAACGTAGTGACATATGTTGAAGCCACAGACACGAATGATGATAATTTTGGATACAAGTCTCATGGGATGTACGGGGATGTAATTGTGTTTAGTAAAAATGGGGGTACTGATACTCCTGTAATCCACAGGGCGCTTCTGAAGGCTGTCCATAATGACACAGGTGGGTGGGACGTCCCGGGTACCACGCTAAGGGGGGTTGATAGCATCAATTGGACGCTCGAATACAGCTGTGTGTCATATCATGGCTCGGAATATGAACTCAAGATAGAAGATTGGGTCCCCTCTCATGAAGGATATCTCACAACTGGGGATAACCAGAATACCAATGGATGTAGAATAGACCAACTTTCAGCTACCGGTCAAGATGGGAGAAATGGGCTTCTGGATGAGAATAATAATCCAGTCACTGCGGTGAAGGATGAATGGGTAATCGGAATCGCCTCTTCTGAAATCCCATGGATCGGAGCGGCTAAACTATTCTTCTCCCCTCCTCCCTCTGCAGACTACGTCACTAGTAAGACTTGGACTATGTTGGGATTAGTAATCGCCTCAATATTGATTATTCCCAGTGTGGTCGATGCAACTTTCCCTCCAAAGGAAGAAGAGGAATAATCATACAATAAGCATCATAATAGGAATAAGTACGATAATCAACATTATCACCGTGGTCATTCCTCCGATAGACCCAGCAATCCTCTCAACTCTTAGGGGATTACTTCCTTTCATGATTCTAGATAATAGTGAGTGAGCGCCGTCTTTGAGCATGTGACCCCCATCAAAGGGAATTATCGGAAGAAGATTTAGAAATCCTAGTAGGAAGTTTACCCAGATAAGCCAGAAAATAAAATCAAAAAGATGCAGTAAGTTTTCAGTACCCAGCGAGGATAGTATGAACCCATCATCGATTTCTATCATGCCCCTCTCGTGAAGATCCATTGTCTGTCCATCATACGACATGGGAGTCCCCATGATAGACAACGGAGTCAACATTAGAGTTAGCGCCTTCTGGCCTAAGGTGTATCTCTCTTCGAAAATGAACGAGAATCTATCTGTCTGGTAAGTTCCTGATCTGGGGGCATTGACTCCGAGAAAGGCCTCCCCCTCTCCAATTCCATAACCTTCCAATAGATCAGTTGTCCGATCTAGACACTCCTGATCATCATCACATAGACTCAGGTAATATTGGGCTTTATCCCCAAGAATGACAGATACGTCCGAACTCTCTCCCCATATCCTTTCATCGTCATTATACGGAATTATCGTGAATATAATCTCATCACCGGCTTCCAGAGAGTCCATTTGTGAAGAAAAGGAATCATAGTCGATAACTGCATTGCCGTCCACATGGGTAATTATATCGTAAGATTTGATTCCCGCTTCGTCCGCACCTCCGCCATCGATAACCGCTAGTGCGTGTACGCCTGGATTTGTAGCAACGAAACCACTGGAAAGGAAGCCGATAACAATCAAGAAAACAAATGTAGCTACCAAATTTATCGAGGGCCCAGCAGCGAAAAGCCTCATTCTCTCTCTTCTGGGAGCTAAGACCATATCCATCTGTTCAGGTTCGGCGAATGCTCCTACTGGAATAGGCCCGGCAACCAGAAGTCCGAAGCTCCTGACCTCCATTCCATGTGCTCTGGCCTGTATCCCGTGACTGTACTCATGAATAAGCAGAGTGAAGATGAGAGCCAAGGCAGGCCACCAGAAAGGTACGAAACTCGTCACTCCAGGGATGAAAAGGATATCCGTAGCAGGTAGTGAGCCTTGTGGGGGAGAATTGATTGACGTAACAAAAGCAAGAACCATTAGGGATACAACCGAGAACATCACCAAGAAACACAGCCAGATAGAAAACTCTCCATACATCCTCCAGAATTTTCTATTCTTTGATATGCGTTCTAGGAAAACACGCCCCCTTGTTGTTCTAATCATCAGAATTATGCCAGCTACTCTTTCCAAATTCCATCTCTTTAGGAATCCAGAGTTTTCAAGATATATCAGCAGAGTGTACCACAGTGCTAGTCCAATAATCAGCCCGGCTGGGAGTATGTTTGAATACACCCCGAATGCTAAGACAAATATCCAGAAGAAAGGAAACCCACGAGTCTCTGAGACCTCTCCATCTTCTCCCATGAATGCGACAGCAGTTCCTTCCTATTCAACCTGCGTCCCATAAAAACACACATTACATCATACCTCAACGTGCGTCCATGACAGACATGCGAGAGCCTAATCCTTCTTCTAGAAAGCATTTCAGGGATATTGATTCATTCCGTAGGGAGAGGGACAGCATAAATCGGATTCTAAAGCAAGCTAATCTCAGTGATTTGAAGTCAGAATTGGAGAGAGTAAAAAAGTCAATTTCTGATTTAGAAAAGGATCTCAAGGGAGACTAGGTTGGTTAATGTGCGATGTAAGAAGAAATCATTTTGCTCTGTTTTCCTTCCAAAGACCCGCCCGCACTATCAGATTTACAAACAAGTGAAAGGAATTTATGTAGTGGCATTCCTTGGTTCCAGTCCAAGAATTCCTTACCGTTTCTAGTCACTGGGAGGGAGGGAATACTTCTGGACAGGTGACGAAGCTTTCCACTCAGTCCAGACACTTCTACTTTCATTATTCTCCAACTATCCCCCCTTACTCCCTTTAGTCTGTATGCGTAGAGTGGAAGCAGACCACATCTCTCTCCCATTTCTTTGAGAGATTTCAACTGATCAAATGTTCTTCCCGAGAGATAAAGTCGAGGTTTTTTTGAAGATTTTACTTCTATTGGGAAGCATATGTCTCCCCTCAGGGCCAGTAAATCTCCTGTTCCCTCTGAACCACTTCCCGGGGCTCTCACTACGAGAAATGGCCTGTTAGTAACCCTCATTGCAAGAGATCTCTCAGCTTCTGAGCATGATCTCGTAACAGCCCTTACTCCGTTTATTTCTCCAGCTAAGACCGATCTGAGCTCCCTTTCATACTGGCTCCCAACACTGCCCATGCCCCTTTTGGATTCTCAGGGTTAATGAGAACATTGGTCGTTCATCACTGAATCTTACCTTTTCTGAAATCTCTCGTCCTATCCACTCCGGGAAACTGGTCTTCGCTTTCTCGGTATACGGTTTTCATGTTGTTCAAGAAATTAACCTCATCAGTAACAATGAGGACCATGTCAACCCCAGGGTCCTCTTCTCCATCCATCCAATCAAGTACGATTTCCATCGTCATTCGCGCCCCCTCTCTGTGAGGATAGGCAAAAACATCCATTCCTAGAGGAGGTGTAACTACCGTTTTTCGCGGCTCAATCTTCGAGATTTCGTCGAACATCGCATTGTAAGAATTCACTAGAAGCTCTCTCCTGAAATTATCCTGGTTAGGCCTCCTGCAATCTGGTGCAACAACATGAACTAGATTCTCCGCGGGAAGATTGTAGCCAGAGGTGCTCACAGCTTCCCCTACTCCGCAGGGTTGCTTGCCTTCTTTCCTTCTCTCTACGGCAATTTCTGTACATCTGGCCCTCAATTCGTCCCCGGCCGCCAATTGCATCCTCTCGTCCAGACCCTCTCGTCCAGCAAGTCTATTGTTTGCGGGAATTACCATGATATCACCATCAACTCGTATAATGTTGCCAAACTGCACCCTGACTTGTCCATGACGGCACTCCCTCACAATTATTGTCTCCGCCATAACGTGACAAGGACAGTCATATGATAAGTAACCATCGACAAGATACAGAACCATCAATCGATGCATTCATCCGTCAGTGCCCTCTACCAACATTATGTCCGCCGGCTATGTACTAGTCAATGTTGAACCGGGGAGCGAGTCAGAAGTTCACAAAATAGTCCGAAAGCTGGACTGCGTCACAGATGCAAACATGCTCTTTGGAGACTATGATCTAATTGTAAAGATTGAAGCTGATAGTATGGGCGAGATAGCTCGCTATGTAGTAGAATCGATCCGTGCGATTCCTGGTGTCGCGAATACGAAGACTCTTGCATGTGCAGAAATGTGAGCTCGAATATCCTAAAAACATACCAATGAGTCTTAGTGGGACTTTTTTCACCCAATAACTTCATTATCCGGATAAATTAGGATCCATGCGGAGGTATGCTGAAAATGTCAGGAAAGAAGTACTTCGTATTGATGGAGAATGGAGAGGACACAAGTCAGGTGTTTGTGAACAGTCAGCCCAGAGGGGCCGCTCTCAAGGCGGCCAGAAGAGGGCACACAAGCATCGATTTGAGAGAAAGGGGCACAAATAAAGTGCACTGCTTCGAAGGTTGGAGAACCCTAGAGTCCAAAGGCGCAAGCAGTCCGGCTTACCTTCCGGATAAGATCTGGAAGGCTAACGTCAAGAAAACTGGAATCAAGCGCTTGTAGATCATAAAACGAAATAAACTGAAAAATTTACCAAGCCTAGGTCTCTCTAGCGTCTTAGCCCGATTTTTCGTCCAATCATTGCGATAGGATCGTAGAATTCTGTAACGACCCTTTCTTTCAGTGGGATTATCGCGTTCTCCCTGATGTCAATACCTGCGGGACATACACTACTACAACAACCGGTAATGTTGCAATAGTCGATTCCGAAGTCCTCCTTTATCTCAGGTATCCTACTTTTTTGATCCAATGGGTGCATCTCAAGACTTGCCAGTCTGACAAAAAATCTTGGTCCTGCAAACTCATCAAACTTCTGATGTTCTCTCATAACGTGACAAGTATTCACGCATAGCATACATTCTATACAAGACCTAAACTCCTGAATTCTGTCTGCTTCATGCTGGTAATATTCCCAATCTACCTCTCCAGGACCACTAATTGGCTCGATCTTTCTATCAGTTTCATAGGCCCAGGACGTGTCGCTAACCAGATCCCTAACTAAGGGGAAAGTCTGCATGGGTCTGATGACTACCGATTCTCCTTCAGGGGTCTCATCAAGAATATCGTCCATTCTTGTCATACACATTAATCTGGACTTCCCATTCACTTCAGCACTACAAGAACCACATTTTCCTGCCTTACAGTTCCATCTACAAGCTAGGTCAGGAGCAAACTCTGCTTGGATAGCATGAATAGCATCCAGTACAACCATTCCTTCATCTAGGTCTATTGTGTAGTCGACCATTTTTCCGAATGGATCCCCGTCTTGATCCGGCTCTCCACGGAAAACACTGAATGTAACTGTCTGCAAAATCACTCCTCCTCATGAAAATCTTCGGAATCTAGCAAATCTCTCAATTCAGCAGGAATGGGTGGGTATGATTCAAATCTTATTTCCATCTCACCGTCATCATTCATGAAGATAACACTGTTGATTTTGCCCCAGTGTGCGTGATTAGGGTCAGGGAAGTCATCCCTTGTGTGTCCGCCCCTGCTTTCCTCCCTGTTCAGTGCTGCTATAGTGCACATCCTACTTACGTCAATCATCGCTTTGATCTCTAGTGATTGGTGCCAACCAGGATTGTACGATTTACCACTACCGCCGAATACATTGCCGGCTCTGTGTTCAAGCTCGTCCAATTCACTCAAAGCATCCACCAGCTGTGATTTTGTTCTAATAATGCCTACCTTGTTCTGCATCATCTGCCTTAGATCGGAAACCACTGAAGCGGGATTCTCCCCTCCAGTCCTCCGAAGAGGAGCCAGAGTTTCCTCGATCACTTCTTCTATTTCAGAATCCGATATTTCTTCGAATTCTGGTGTTTCCTTGGATAATTTCGCCGCATGCTCCCCGGCTATCTTACCGAAAACGATCAAATCTGATAGCGAGTTTCCCCCTAGACGATTTGCACCATGAAGTCCTGTTGATGCCTCTCCTGCAGCGAAAAGTCCCTTGATACGTGTCTCTTGGGTCTCGTGATCGACTTTGACGCCACCCATGACGTAATGAGCGGTAGGGCCCACTTCCATCGCCTCTTTTGTTATGTCCACTGCTGCGAGCTCTTTGAACTGATGATACATTCCTGGAAGTTTCTTCTTGACTTCCTCCTCATCTCTCCAAGAGATGTCTAGATATGCTCCTCCATGTTTAGAAGCTCTTCCGGCATCCCTCTCGCTGTTAATTGCTTTAGCAACGACATCTCTGGTCAGTAGCTCTGGCGGTCTCCTCCTCGTCGCTAGCTTGCCAGAAACTACCTCGTCAACCCATTCAAGAGCCTCCTTCTCGGTTTCTGCAAATTCTTCCTTGTACATCTCGGGTACATATTGGAACATGAAACGTTCACCCTTAGAGTTTCTCAACATTCCTCCTTCTCCCCTTACTCCTTCAGTCACTAGTATGCCCTTGACGGATTTGGGCCAAATCATCCCAGTAGGGTGGAACTGGATAAATTCCATGTCGCCCATTTCAGCTCCAGCCCAGTAGGCTAGGGCGAAGCCTTCACCGGTGTACTCCCAAGATCCTGAACATACTTCCCAACATCTGGTAGCGCCTCCTGTTGCGAGAACAATAGACTTGGCCTTGAATACGTGGAAGGAACCATCGTTCCTGCTATACGAGAAACAGCCGGTTACTCGACCATCCTTCGTGAATAGCTTCCTGACGGTGAATTCCATGAAAACATCCATTCCTGTGTGTATTCCTTTCTGTTGTAAGGTTCTAATCAGCTCCAGTCCCGTCGCGTCCCCGATATGGGCCAGTCTTGGATATGTGTGTCCCCCAAAATTTCTCTGGCTGGTTAGTCCCTTGGGCGTCCTGTCAAATACTGCTCCCCACTGCTCTAACTCCCTAATACGATCCGGGGCTTGTTGGGCATGAATTTTTGCCATCCTCCAGTCATTGAGATACTTCCCCCCCTTCATGGTGTCACGGAAGTGAGTCTTCCATGAATCACGCTGATCCTTGTTCGCCAAAGCAGCAGCTGCACCACCTTCTGCCATTACTGTGTGAGCCTTTCCAAGCATTGATTTGGAGATTATTGCAACTGTGGCGCCCGAAGAACTGGCTTCTATAGCAGCCCTAAGGCCCGCACCACCGGCACCGATTACCAGCACATCATACTCGTGAGTAGAGTAACCTTCTCCCATGCTACCACTCCAATAGTATCTGGTCACCAATAATGTTCTCAGATACAGCCCATACAAACAAGTCACCTAGGAAAACCATCGCTAAGCTAGTCCAAAACCAGAATGAGTGATGAACATTGACTCTGCTGATTGACCTGTAAAGAGAACCAAAAACTCCAGACACCCCACCTCTCCATCTATCCATTCCTCCTCCGAAAATATGTCTGAATGCGTGACAGGATGACACATACATGAAAAGTAGGAAAGACTCGATACCCAGAATTAATGTACCGATAGAGACCCCTCTGGAGCCCTCTCCGAGGTCAGTCGTTAGTACCACATCGTAGAATTTTATTGACAGAATAATTATTGCCAGGTAAAGCATGTATCTGTGAATATTGTTCAGGATGAATAGCCCCCTCTCACCCTTGTAACCAACAGAATAATTCAACTCAGGTTTCGCTATCATACAACCTGTTGGATTTTGGAGGAAGGTTCTGTGGTACACTCTCCTCATGTAATAGCAAGTACCTCGGAAACCGAATGGTATCCAGAGAATCAACATAGCAGAATTCATCCATCCTGGGTGATTTGTAATGTGTAACATGTGGAGTACATCAGGAGAAAATATTGGTGAAGTGACTCTGTGATCATCATAGTGTATGCCACCGTCCCAAACCAGGACTCTCAGAGCAGTGTATACTAATGCCAAGGTCAATGCTGTTGCCATCCAGATAGGCTCAGTCCACCAGTTGTCTATCCTCTGAGTTCTCCCAAACCCTCTCCTAAGAGGAAGCTTGACATTTATGCCAAGCGAGCTTAGGTGTTCTCTGTCCCAGTTGGCCATGACAATTCTGTACCTGGGGTATGGACGGGCCCCCTTAAGCAATTGCTTCCGAACAACTCTTTTCAAGACAAGATTGAAATTAAAAAAACCCGCCTACTGCTTCTGTGGATGAATACGGCCTGGAGTCTTCAGTTTGCTGGAAGTGTGGCTACATGGCGGGGGCATGGCTCCCGGGCCTCCCATGTCCAGATTGTGGCGAGATGTTCCTCTAAGCTAGACCGGAGTAATCGGCCTCCGCCTCTTCCATTTCTATTTCTTCAACATCCATCTGTGCAAGCTGTAGTTTTCCTGACAACTCGTCATTAACTGCATGCCAATAAGAGTAAGATTCCAGAACCCATATCCCTGACTCACGACTTCCATTTCCGCTCTCTTTGACACCACCGAATGGCAGGTGTGCCTCGGCGCCCGTCGTCGAGTTATTTATGCCAGTCATCCCTGCTCTGATTCCTGTTTTGAATCTGAATGCCTCAAGTCTATCATTTGTGTAGCAGGCACTTGAAAGGCCGAAAGGAGAAGCATTAGCTAGACGCAATGCGTCATCGAAATCCTTGGCCTTCACTACTGTCACCACGGGACCGAAAATCTCCTCATGGAAGCAGTTCATGCCTTCGTTGACCCCCTCATATACGTGAGGCCACATGTACACTCCCTCATTCGCATTCCCGACAAAACCATCTGGATGACTATCTTCTGTGATTCTCCCTGATCCCCAAAGTTTGGTAGCACCATCCGATTCACATATTTCTAATCCCTTAAGGAAGTCATCCCCATATTTCTCTGAGAGCATTGAGCCATAGAGAACCCCATCGTGACGCATCGAGTCGCCAATTCTGGTTTCTGATACCTTCTTCATGAATTTTGACATGAATTCTTCGTATATGCTCTCATGGAGAATCAAATTTCCTAGACTAGTACATCGCTGTCCCGCGGTTCCAAATCCAGCCCAATATGCCCCTTCAACAGCGTTATCTATGTTGGCTGAAGGCATTACGACGAGAGGGTTCTTACCTCCTAGCTCCAATGAGGCACTGACCAGATTCCTTCCACAGGCCTCTCCGATCATCTTGCCCACTGGGGTACTGCCGGTGAATGAAATCTTGTCCACCAACCCAAGATCCGTTGCATCAACTAGGTGCTGACCGGCTCCACTACCCTTCCCATGTACGAGATTGATGACCCCATCAGGAAGGCCTGCTTCATGCATTATTCTTGCTAGAGCGAAAGACAAAAGAGGCGAGTCTTGCGGCGATTTCCAAACACAAGTGTTCCCACACATGATTGCAGGGATCATCTTCCAGAAAGGTACTGCCGATGGAAAATTACAGGCATTTATTATCCCACAAACTCCTAACGGTCGTCTGTAAGTGAAAAGCTCTTTATCAGGAAGCTCCGAATTGACTGTCTGACCATACAATCTTCTACCTTCTGATTGGAAGAAAAGACATGTGTCTATCGCCTCTTGAATTTCTCCCCCACATTCTTTCATGGTTTTACCGATCTCGCGAGCCTGCAATCGGACTAGGTCATCCTTCCTTTCCATCAAAAGTCTACCCATGTTACCAATAACTTGGCCACGTGTGGGTGCTGGGGTAGCGGCCCAGGAGGGAAATGCAGATCTGGCCGCTCGTAATGCCTCATGCACGTCTTCCTTGGTCGAGAGAGGAAACTCCCCGACTGTATCTTCTAGCCATGCTGGATTTCTGCTTAGAAATGTATTTCCATCATTTGATTGTGATAGTTTTCCCGCAATTATGTTGTATCCCCTTATTGCAGGGCTACCATTTGGATTTTCAATTTCCATCTCTTCAAAACCTGTCTCCAGCACGTGAGTCATGTGTTTACCGAATCACACACTAGACATAACGCTACTTATCGAGACCCTTCGTTCTGATAACCAATCGCAATTTTTGACATCCTTCCATTGGTGGGTTTAACTATGTCCTCCGTTGAGACGCACCTGCTAGGGGCCCGTGCACATGACCAACGAAAATTCTGAATCCCTCACATTAAGAGTAGCCAAGGCAATACCAAGTGACGTCGGCCATGGTAGGGCAAGGGTCCCGTTCGATAACGATTTAAATCTCAAACCAGGGGATATAATCGAAGTTTCAGGTGAGAGAAAAACTGCCGCCATTGTCTGGAGGTGTAGGCCAGAGGATGCTAATCTTGGCGTGATTAGGGTCGATGGAATAATTCGGAAAAATGCCGGTGTGAGCTTAGGCGATAGAGTCGACATAAAGAAAGTCGAGACACAGCCCTGCCAAAGACTAGTGCTGAGTCCTGTAATGGCCAAGCAACAAAAAGTAAGGTTCGGGCCAGGGATAGAAGGATTTGCCCGAAGGGGCCTCAACAAGAGGCCTGTGGTTGCTGGAGATAGAATATTCATTCCTGGAATGACCCTCTTTGCAGAGGCTCTTCCCTTCGCAATCGTCTCAACTAAGCCAAAGGGAATCGTTCAGGTTCTTCCAGACACTGACATAGTGATTAAGGAGGATGCGGTAGATGAAGAAGACCAAGGAGACGTTCAGACAATCTCCTACGAAGACATAGGTGGACTCGGGGATCAGCTACAAAAAGTCAGGGAAATGATAGAGCTCCCCCTCAAGCATCCAATTTTATTCAGAAGATTAGGTATTGATCCTCCAAGAGGAGTCCTATTGCATGGGCCTCCTGGTACAGGCAAGACCCTGATTGCCAAGGCGGTAGCATCTGAGACAAATGCCCATTTCACGTCTATCAACGGCCCCGAAATCATATCAAAATACTACGGCGAAAGTGAAAAGCAGCTAAGGGAGATTTTTGAAGATGCCGCTTCTAATGCTCCAGCGATAATTTTCATCGACGAGCTTGACAGTATCGCCCCCAAGAGGGAAGACGTAAGTGGGGAGGTTGAGCGCAGAGTAGTTGCTCAGCTACTGACTCTCCTTGATGGAATGCAGGGCAGAGACAATGTTGTTGTCATCGGAGCAACAAATAGGCAGGATGCTATTGATCCGGCTCTCAGACGACCCGGCAGATTCGATAGAGAAATAGAAATAGGCGTCCCAGACAAAAACGGAAGGGCCGAAATAATTGAGATACACACACGTGGGATGCCAATTAGTGATGACTTTGACGTGGATTGGTTGCTGGATAACACACACGGATTCGTCGGTGCAGATATTTCCGCCTTGGTCAGGGAATCAGCCATGAAGGCTCTAAGGAGGTATCTACCAGAGATAGATCTGGACGAAGAGCAAATACCTCCTGAGGTTCTGGAGAAGATGGCTGTGATTATGGCGGATTTCAAGATGGCTATCAAGGAGGTCGAGCCTAGTGCCCTAAGAGAGATTTATCTTGAAGTGCCCGAAGTTTCTTGGGATGAAGTCGGGGGCTTACAGGACATAAAAGACAGGCTGAAGGAGAGCATTGAATGGCCTCTAACCAAGCCCGAGTTGTTTGATCACTTTGGAATCAATCCACCCAGAGGAATCGTTCTTTTTGGGGCGCCTGGTACAGGGAAGACACTACTTGCCAAGGCTATAGCAAACGAGGCCAAAGCCAATTTCATCACCATAAAGGGTCCTGAACTGATATCAAAATGGGTAGGAGAATCGGAAAAGGCAGTCAGAGAGGTCTTTAAGAAAGCAAAGCAATCCAGTCCTTCGATAATTTTCTTGGATGAGTTCGAGAGCATTGCAGGAGTTAGGAGATCAAGCTCGGGAGAGGGGTCTGATGTAATCAACAGAGTCGTGAATCAGCTCTTGAGCAGTATGGATGGAGTTGAGGGAATGGAAGGAGTCATAGTCGTCGCAGCAACGAACCGTCCTGAAATGATAGATCCAGCTCTGTTGAGGAGCGGAAGATTCGAAAGGGTGATGCACGTTCCTCCCCCAGACCCAGAGGCATTGAAATCCATCTTAGAAATCCACACAGAGAATATGCCTCTCGGAAAATTCTCGTTGGATGAAATCGCTTCCAAACTAGAGAACTACACCGGTGCTGATATTGAGGCAGTTTGCAGAGAAGCTGGACTAATCGCTATGAGAGCTGACAAGAAGACGGTTACTAGGAAACACTTCGAGGAGGCTGTCGATAGGGTTAGGCCGACAGTTACCGATGAAATGATGTTATACTACAATAGAATGGAGGACTTACTAACAAGCGGTCTTCAATCAGTTCGCAGACTACCTGACAGTCTAGCGGGAATAGAATCAGTCTGAGGTGAAATGTTGCCAACCACATTCGGCCGAGAGCTTTTGGGGAGAGACGTAGTTGACGCATCCAACGACAAGCTCGGCACTATGGCGGATTTTAGTGTGGACATGGATACCGGTTCTATAGTCTCTTTACTGGTGGTAATTGAACAAGGGATAGACCCCAAATTCCTCCCTTGGCCTACCACTGAAGGACTAATTTCTGTACCTGTTTCTGAGGTTGCCAAAATAGGCTCTGCAATTCAGTTAACACGCTGAACTCCTGATGCGGGTATGTTCATGGCCCCACAACGGTATTAATACGAAGTTAAGGCTCGGTAGTCATTCCTATAGATGGAGGCCTACACATGGCAGACTTCAGTACCACACTCAGAAGGCTTTCATCCCCTAAATTCAAGAGAGGGGCATCGATAGGTGCATTTTGGATTCTTATCGGTATTCTTGCAGTACAGATACTACAGACATACTTGGTTGATGGCGAGACCCAACAATCTGCTTATGGTAACGATTGGAATGATTTAGGATCGTTCAGGTCAGATATCAACAATATGGGCATTGAGACAAATGCTCTTGTCTCCAGTCCACTTTTGCTCAGTGAGATAGACTACCCGGAGGAGGCGGTATTCATCGTATCCGGAGTTGAAAGAGATACAATTTCACTCCCGAGATTCACAGGAGATGAAAGCGTAATCGAACTGACAGAAAGTGATGGGTATACCAATTCTGAAATCCTGGCAATCGAAAACTTTGTTCAAAGGGGAGGCACAGTAATTCTGATGGATGATTTTGGATATTCAGCTCAATTAGCCATGCAGTTCGGTTTGGATTATTCTGGGCACAGACTATATGACGGACAAGCATATGCACATGAATTGGACTACAATTATGTATGGGTCAACTCCTCATCGGCATATAATTTTACAACTAATTCAGGTTCTTTGTCTTCGGTAAATCCTTGTCTGAAGGACTCAGATGCGGACGGAGTAATTGACCTACTCGACCTAAATCCGCAAGACTCTACAATTACTTCATCTGGAATCTCCATGGGGGATGTCGGACTGTGCTCTCATAGATTTGATCCAGTCACTTCTTCCTGGGATTTTTCAGAGGGATACAACATGCTGACTAATGGCCCTTCAGCTTTCGAGAAGGACAGCTCCTACAATCCTGTTGAGAACAGGTATGCCATAGGAAGGTCAACCCTAGACTCATACCTTGACACTAATGATGATGGCAATCTAACGGTAGGATTTGAGGCCGCAGGAATTGAGGATGATGAGCAGGGTCCGTTTGCAGTTTACGTTAGGTATTGTTTTGATAGGTTATGCATCGATCCTGACTCTGGAAGAGTCCACTTCGTCTCCGATGGATCACTTCTAATAAATTCCCTTTACAATCCTGACTTCGACCCAGAATATTCAGGATTAGTTCCTAATAATGACAATCGCAAATGGGCCCTTGACGTAATTGCTGAGGCACTTCTAATTGGAAACTCAAGTACTCAGGCCAGCGATAATGCAATAGTAATTTTCGACGAGAGTAGACATCAGCAATCGAACATCGGCGGAGATACATACAATCTTCTCTACTACCTCCTCATTTATTTTACGAATGATTGGATGGCCATGTTAATTTTGTTCCTCGGTCTGTTCATATCGCTTGAGGCAGTTCTAATCAGGAAGGAAGATCCAGACGAGTGGAGGCACGTCTTCAGGATAATATACTATGGATTCGGGGATGCAAGGAGGTATGAGTACTACCAGAGGCCGGAGAAGATTAGACAGGTCCTTCTGACCCGCATCAGAAATGTCAACGCTATGTCGAGAGAGGAGTTTGATGCTCTACCAGCAGCCCAGTTGCAGAAAATGGTTGATGACAAGGTCCTAACTGACTTCATTTTCAATGATCGGAGATACAAAACGGATGAGTTGGTTGGAATCGTGAAGAGAATCAAACATTGGGGGTCCAACGAAACAGAGGGAGGTGCCTAATTTGTGGACTAGGAAAGCAGCTATTATGCTGACTAGTGGAATAAGTCTGATTCTCATTGGAATGATGATATCCAACTTCCAATTGATGATAATAGGGTTATCTTTCATATCAATGCTGGCGATAAACGGCTGGGTTTCTGGTCATTCCGAGCTGACAATCAGAAGAGAGACCTCTGCTACCAACGTCTACAAAGGGGATGATATTGTAGTTTCATTGACCATCACAAACAACTCATACCGAAGAACTCAGCAATTGGAGCTATTCGATAATGTTCCCCACGAAATGAAGATGAGAAAGGGAATAAACCAGATGAGAATGAATTTAGGTCCCGGCCAGTCTGCAACAATGAAGTATGTTGTGAGATGTCCACTTAGAGGTCATTACACTGTTGGTCCAGTATCTGTTAGGTATCGCAACGCATTCAACCTATTTGTAAGTGAAACAAAAGTAGACGATCGATCAGACATCACTGTATTTCCCCAAATTAGAGATATTGAGGATGCCCTTCTGAGATCAGATGTTCCCAAGATGTACTCTGGGGCTACCACTCTTAAGACTCCAGGTCCTGGAATGGAGTTTTACGCCCTCAGGGAATACCTCCCCGGAGACTCTTTCCGCTCTATTAACTGGAAAGCACTGGCCAGAACTGGGGAGATGATGGTGAACGAGAAGACCAGAGACGCAGTTACAGACGTTTTCGTTATTGTCGACACCCGTGATGTAACAAGAATCGGAACAGTCTTGAAGAATCCCCTGGAGATGGGAACAGTAGCCGCGGCATCAGTGTCTAACTACTTCCTAAAAAGGAGAGACTCAGTATCTCTGGTGACTTATGGGTCTAGGATGGATTATCTTCCTCCAGAAACCGGCGATAAGCAGTATTTCAAAATCCTAAGCGGACTCGCATCAGTACAGCCCAAGGGATCAATGCCCCTTCAAGCCGTGACTAACGCTTTATCCCCAAGGATAAGCAGAGGCTCTCCAGTTTTTATTATTAGTAGCCTAGAAGGAGATGGGACAACTCTTCCAGCCATCCGAAGCCTTTCTGGAAAGGGGCACCAAGTAATTGTCCTATCTCCAAGTAGCATCGATTTGGAAAGGCTGGTCAGTAGAATCCCGAGAATGTCATATGAGGTTCTGAAATTGGAGAGGCAGAATAGACTGACCGCAATAGCAGGATATGGTGCAAAGGTAATTGATTGGACCCCCGATGTTGAACTATCACAAGCACTGTTACAGATAAATTTGAGTTAGGAGGATTGGATTATGGTGAAAAACTCTGTACCTGACAGCCAATCTCTTGAGATCTCCAACCTTAGGAAGAGGTGGAAGATAATCTTCCTTCAACTAATTTCCACTGCAGCTCTGCTTGCTCTGATGAATAGGATGACCAAAATTTACGGGACATGCTCAGAATCGTTCGTCGAGACGTATTCAGATGGCTCAAATTACTGGTGTCCGTCCTATGAGCACACTCGTGGGTTAATTTGGTTCAGAGAGCAAACTGGGTCACTAGTGCTTCCAGATGCAGTTCATGGATTAGATCAGAGTGGAAATATGACACTTTTAGCTCCTCTATTGTTGTGTGCAATCCTCACTGTAATTTGGATTTACACCCTTACCGCCAAGGAAAGCATCAGCAGGAACATCAGGAGATTCCTAATCGGCGGGATGTTAGCTTGGGGACTTCTTCCGTTCGTAATATCTTGGATTTTAGCGATATCAAGCTTCGGTTTCCACCTTCCATGGGGCGAGACAGATGATTTGAACCATCTGGGACATCTCTGGAAGCCAGTATTGTTTGTCTTCGAGTTAGTATTTCTAGGAATTGTCTTTGCGCCTATACTATCAGGTCTGATGGGCATTTGGGGACTCTCCAGAAAGCTCCTGACTTGGACAATAGGGTATTATCTGACGATCATTGGTATACACGCTATCTTGACTTTCGAAGGGATAACTGAGTCAGTCGATCTAGGGTTAACCCCTCTTCCCGCACAGATTGGAGAAGCAACTCTATTCGGAGGACTAGTATCTCCACTCTCATTGAATCTCCTACAAGTAGCGATACTTTTGTTGGTATATCTTGAATCCGGATCGGCAGTAATATCAAACATGGAGTATGCGTCAATGTTACCGGGTGAGGCTAGGAGAGACCCAGAATATGTCAGACAATTCAATAATGTCCTGAACGGGCACATTGCCCACCTCATCGGTGTGATGGCCCTAGTCTCTGTCACCACTGCTATAGCACTGGAATTTGACGACTTCCTAATCTCAACAGTCAGCGCTTTGTCAGGAGGACAATGGGCTGGCCAAGTGAGAGAATCACTAGAGTTGCAACTAACTTACGGGAAGGTAATTTCAGCTGGCCTTTTCTTGATAGTAGTGGCCGGGATGAGATTCGTCCTTCCCTGGCAGAGAGTTACAGGTATTGTCGAGTCAACACTTTTGAGATTCAGATCAAGCGAGTCTTGACTATTTTCTACCAGTGATAGACGATATGGTTCGGAAAACAAGGTCTGAAAACAAGGGGACGATTAGAACTAGCAAGAAAATAGTGAGTATTTGCGAATCTACTCCGAAGGCGCCCTTAACGAACTCATTGATCACATCGTATGTAACAAGGACTCCCGATATTACAAGAATTATGACCACTCTCTCAGGCAATGAGGAGTGACTCTCTCCTCTGACGAAAGACCTGCCAAGCAACGTCCCAGAATTCCCCACGAGACCCCTGAAAAATTACTACATTATGAAAAATACGCTAAATTTGTGTCAATGGACTCACACTGGGTTCAAGTCTTGAACACTCCCGGGCAAGTATATGGGGGGTGCAATCTCGGTAACCACTTGCAGTAGATGCAAGTTGCCAGCCGTTGTTCATCAGCCATACAGCGGTCAACACCTCTGCGGAAAACACCTTTCAGACTCTATTCGAAGAAGAACATCAAAGGAACTCAGGAGGCAATTAGTTCTCCCCAAGGATGCTAGGAAATCCGATGGAAGTCCCTACGTTGTACTAGTGGCAGTTTCAGGAGGAAAGGACTCAGCTGTACTTCTGACCATGGTGAAGGATATAATCGGCGGAAGGAGAGATGTTAGGATTGTTGCAGGGTGCGTAGATGAAGGGATTGACGGGTACAGGTCGCCATCGTTGGAGTGTGCGAGGAGCCTCTCGGAAGAACTGGATATTGAGTTCGTCACACTGAGCTACGAAGAAATGGGATATGATAGGATGGACAAAGTCGTTTCAAAAATCCCTGCAATGGGCAAGCTCAACGATGAGGCCGATGGGATGATGCCATGCTCTTTCTGTGGAGTATTCAGAAGACAAAGTCTGAATGCGTTAGCAGATAAGGTGGGTGCTGACGTTATGGCTCTAGGCCACAATCTGGATGATATGGCTCAGTCGATCCTAATGAATCTCCAGAAGGGAGAAATTGAGAGGTCAGTGAGACTTGCGCCACACACATCTTCGCCGATTGAGGGAATGGTCCCAAGGATCGTCCCTTTGAGGTGGATACCAGAGCAGGAGATACACGCATTCGCGATAGTGAATAGCCTACCAATCCATCATGGAGACTGCCCACACGCTCCAGGCGCTCAGAGACAGCAGAGTAGAGCCATAGTTGCACAGCTTGAGTCACTCACCCCCGGGGCCAGACACGGCCTACTCCATTCTCTGGATCAAATAAGGGAGATCCACAGAGTAGTCCACCCCGATCCAAATTCTAACATAAGCAGTTGTACACTTTGCGGAGAGGCTACATCCAGGCCAGTGTGTCAGTCCTGCACAATGAAGAAGTGGCTTTCAGAGGTTCCTTGAGGGATTTTATGTTCGTGAATATCGCTGGATACAGATTCGTAGATCTTCCGGATAGAGATAATCTTAGGGCCCCATTCAGAGAGAAATGCACCAGCCTCGGACTAAAGGGAACAATTCTCCTAAGCCCCAATGGAATCAATTTCTTTCTGGCAGGAACTCAGGAATCAATTAATGATTATGTCTCATTCTTGGAGGAAGACTCCAGGCTAACCGGTATACCCATGCATATCACTTACTCCGAGTATCAGCCCTTTCGTAGAATGCTCGTCCGCTTGAAAAAAGAAATCATTTCCCTGGGAATGGACGAAATTAGACCGGTAGAAAATGAGGGGAATTACATCAATCCTAGTCAGTTCAAGACGTGGCTTGATGAAGGCAAGGAGGTAATTGTCTTGGACACTAGGAACGATTATGAACTCAGGGTTGGGTCATTTGAAAACTCAATAGACCTTGATATTAAGTCATTCAGGGAGTTTCCCGAGGCCGTAAAGAGATTAGATTATGATAAATCTACTCCGGTAGTGATGTTTTGTACCGGGGGAATTAGATGTGAGAAGGCTAGTATGGTAATGGAATCCCAAGGATGGGGTGAAGTGTACCAAGTCAGAGGAGGCGTCCTTGGATACTTCAAGGAGGCAGGAGGGGCACATTGGAAGGGCGACTGCTTCGTTTTTGACCAAAGGGTATCCTTGGACACAGAGCTAATGGAAGGGGACCACCAGATGTGCTTCAATTGCAGAGAACCCCTTTCTCCTGACGACCTAAAGTCTGAGAAGTACTCATTAGAGGAGTATTGCCCCTACTGCTACGAGAGGGTGGTTTCCTAGGATGGGTAAAGTTAACTTCATTCGGAAGTTTTCAATGTTCACGGACCATTGGTCTCCCAAAGTGATTGCTCAAATGAATGACTACCAATTCAAGCTTGTCAAAATAAAAGGCGATTTCATTTGGCACAACCACTCAGATACTGATGAGGCATTCATTGTACTCGAAGGAACTATGTTCATAGAGTTAGAGAATGAGACTATAGAGCTTAATGAGGGGGAGATGTATGTCGTTCTGAAGGGTACAGATCACAAGCCATATGCCATAGATGAGTGCAAAATAATGCTAGTTGAGCCCAAGGGAGTAATCAATACGGGGAACAAGACTAGCGAACTCACATCATCAAATGACGTTTGGATCTAGTACCGTTACTTGTGCCTGTGGCAGTACTCCAAGCTCCTGAATGCTAGACTATTACACCCCTCTATGGAACAGTAAGTAAACTCTCTCCTCGACAGAGATGAGCCTGTTTTTTTCCGCTTATTGTCAATCGCCATAACGGACCTCCCTTCAACCGCTCTTTCGATTTTTATGCCTTTGAAAGCCTCGCGTGATTGATATCCCTCAGAGTACCTCTTTTTACCAGCCTCACCAAAGCTCTCTCCCCTTAGGGTCTGGCTTTTTTTGATATTGTCAATCTCTCCCTTATCGAACCAAATCAGCCCACAATCCCTGCAACCGTCAAGCTCCATGAGATTCATTGTGTTGGGTACTGCCAGCTGAATAAGATCAATTATAGTAATGCCAGTTCCCTGGTCCGGCAGTACGTATGAGATTGGGATTCTCGCCATTTTGACCTCACATCCAGGGCATTTGATTTCACTTGACTCAATTGAATTATCAAGCTCTGACATCAATTTCCCAGGAAGATCTGAAATTCCGCTGTAGTTCTTTATCCCAGACAGCGTCTTATGATCCAACAATACTCCTTCACATCTAAAACAGCTGAATCTGTAGCTTGCATTCTGCTTATGTTGCCATCTCCCCCATGTCATTATGGAAATTGATACCAAAACTGCCAATACGAACATTTCAATTAGCAAAAGAAAGGCTACAAAGGATCCGAGAATCCACAACCCCACGTTCCATCTATCTTGCTTGTAAGCCATAGGTCCACACCCCCTTGGGCACTCCATTGGATCAACTTCTGCTGTCATGCGGATATGCGCATGACAGAATAACTCCCCTTCCACAGCATCTGAGGAACATTCGACAGCCATGCATTTCATGAGCTTAGAGACGTTTACCTATCCATTATGATTGGGGCTAATTCAATTTCGAACATTAAGCTCCTCATCCTCATATCTGCTCTCCAATTTTAGAGTCAATTGAAGCAGAGCCGCAATTACGAAAATCAATCCTGCGACTCTGAAGCAAGTATGGAACGTCCAAATCCCGGTCCCTTCAACTGTCATTGACCATAGGTAGGCAGCTAGTAAGGGCCCAATTATTCTGGCCAATGCCCCGTAACCCTCCTGAGCCCCCATTACGAGTCCAAGCTCATGCCCTCCTCTGTTTGCCTCAAGAGTAAGTAGTGACGAATGTGTCGGCGAAAAGAGGCCATTTCCTATTGCCAGACCAGCGGATGAACCAAGAATCAGCCAAGAGGCCTCCGGAGGAACATAGGGAAGACTGGCTATCCCTGCCCCGCACAGTATAGTTCCGATCATCATCAGATTAGCCATTCCAAACCTGTCGGTGAGTGGACCAATAAGGCCTCCTTGAATGATAACTCCAAGAAGCCCAATGAAAGCAAAAATCCATCCATTTTCCATTTCGCTCCAACCAAGACCCCCATTGTCTATCGACATCGCTGTGAATAGGATGAAAGTTCCATGCATCATACTGAATGCCATAAGAAATAGGAAATTGATTATGACTAGGGTAGAGATTATTGGAATCCCAAGAACGCCGATAATATTCGAGAAGGTCTCTCTAAACTTGCCAAGGCCCCCATCTGAAACGCCATCAGCTCTGGAATCCGGACCAAGGCTCTCTTCTAGCCAAAAGTAGGCAAGGGCTAGGGAGACCAAGCTAAGTAGACTGGAAAATATGCATGGTAGCAGGTACTCATTAGCTCTCCAAAAGGATGAATCAAAGAATCCCCCTATACTTGTCGCCGGATCTGACAGAAGGCCTCCAATGAAAGGCCCAATCATGAACCCCAAACCAAAGGCTGCTCCTAACATTCCCATTCTTCTCGGAATCAAATCATGTGTGCTAATGTCGCCAATGTAAGCTCTAGCCACAGCGATATTTCCATTTCCAGCACCTGCGAGAAATCTCGCAAAAATCGCCATTTCAAGACTGTTCGAAAGTCCGAAAACGATGAAAAATATTGAGTTGGAAATTAATCCAAACATTATAACAGGCCTTCTTCCAATCCTATCGCTTATTGATCCGAGAATCGGTGTGAAAAGGAATTGTGCTAGTGAGTATACTGCAATAACCACTCCTACCCAGAAATCTCTGCTTCCAACATCATTTATTCCCTGTCCAGAAGCCAGGTCTTGAACAAAATAGGTTAGGAATGGAATCACGATTGTAAACCCAAGCATATCAACTAGGACGACCAGAAACAATACCGTCATTGGGGAACGACCAGTAGATGGGGAAGTCAACTGCCTCTCTCCGTTGGAATCATGGAGAGCTCCCTATCTCGAGTCGTTATCTCGGCAAAAATTCCAGCAACGAAGTCATCCAATGGAATTCCATTTAGCTGTTGACCAGTTCTGGACCTGATTGATACCGTTCCGTTCTCAGCCTCCTCATCGCCTAAGATTACCATGTAGGCGGGCCTCATTTTCCTGTGAGTCCTAATCTTTTTGCCCACCGTATTATCCGAATCATCTACATTGACCCTTACACCAGATTCGTAAAGTCTGTTCGCAACCGTCGCCGCATGTACCTTGTGTTTCTCAGAGATGGTAATTATCTGAACCTGGATTGGAGATAGCCAAGTTGGAAAGTTTCCAGCCCAATGCTCTGTTAGGAAGGCGACAAACCTCTCATGAGTGGATAGGGGAGCCCGATGAATTACGAATACTTCTCCGTTCTCATCTCCATTCTCATCTTTGTAACTCAAGCCAAAGCGATCCTTGGCGGCGAAGTCCAATTGAATTGTCGACATAGACTCCTCTCTGCCAAGAGCTGTGGTAAACTGAATATCTATCTTTGGCCCATAGAACGCAGCCTCTCCCACCGCCTCGATGAATGGCACTCCAATATCCTCCAGGATATCCCTAAGATGACTCTGCGTCGACTCCCAGTTTTCAGGCTGGTCGATATATTTCTCAGTCTTTGCT
Source organism: Candidatus Poseidoniales archaeon (assembly GCA_028283505.1). Classification (GTDB taxonomy): domain Archaea; phylum Thermoplasmatota; class Poseidoniia; order Poseidoniales; family Thalassarchaeaceae; genus MGIIb-O5. The sequence goes on along the minus strand of JAPOFX010000003.1, from coordinate 23,123 downwards.
GGATCCCAAAGAGACAGTCGAAGATGGAAGTTTTCGAAACCAAATGTTCTGTAATAGTCATTGACCATCTGCACATTGGCCCGTACTTCCTCGGCCACCTGATCCAGAGTGCAGTATATGTGTGCGTCATTCATCGATAGCATGCGTACTCTAAGAAGTCCTGCGAGAGTCCCAGAAAGCTCGTTTCTGTATACAGTTCCATATTCCGCTATTCTAACCGGCAAATCCCTGTAACTTCGTTTTTTGTTGTTGAAGACCAAGTGATGCATTGGGCAATTCATGGCTTTTAGGTAGTAGGTGCCGTCATCCATCTCCATCGGGGGGTACATTCCATCGGCATAGTGAGGAAGGTGTCCGCTAATTTCGAACAATTCTTGCTTGGCCAAAACAGGTGTTGTAACTCTTTGATATCCGTATGACTCTTCAGTCTCGATAGCGTACCTTTCTATTTCAGACTTTAGGATCTCACCGTTCGGAAGCCAGACTGGCAGTCCCTTGCCAATCTTCTCATCGATCATATACAGCTCCATCTCCTTGCCAATCTTCTTGTGATCGCGTTTTGATGCCTCCTCAATCTGTTGCTGACGTTCTTTCAGGCCTTCCTTAGTGGCGTAACACATACCATAAATCCTGACCAGCGTTTCGCGATTACTATCCGCACGCCAGTAAGCTGTACTGGTGCTGGTTAACTTGAACCATCTTAGATGAGAGGTGGATGGAACGTGAGGTCCACGACAGAGATCTACGAATTCCCCCTGACGATAAATCGACGAACCGATATCATGGCCAATCTTGTCATCCATTATCTCGAGCTTGAACTTGTTATCTCCGAATATTGAGCGGAGATCGTTGTTGTCGTATTCCTCTCTAGAAATTGCCAGGTTTCTCTTTATTAGCTCCTTCATTCTCTTCTCTATTGTTTTGAGCTCTTCTTCAGAAATAGGATCCATATGGAAATCGTAGTAGAAACCGTGATCTATCGGAGGGCCTATCGTAGGCTTTGCATTAGGGAAGATCTCCGTTACTGCCTGTGCGAGTAAATGGGCACATGAGTGCCTAAGAATGTACAGCCCCTCTGGAGATTCTCCAAGAATAGGCATGACAGTACAGTCTCTATCCAACTCATGACTCATATCCCTTTCAATGCCATCAACTAGAGCAGCCACAGCCCCAGACTTCCTACCGTGTACGTTCTCAATGACCTCGCCCGCAGAAATCCCTATGGCGTACTCATGGACATCTCCACTGCCAACTTTAACAGATATCATCGGTACCGTCTCCTATATCCGTCCGGTTGAGCAATCCCGTTTGAATTCGACTATCTATTTCTTCCAATAACCGCCAATTATTATTGTTCCGAACTTTTCGTGTTGCCCCTTCCGAGACTTTGCATTACGAAGCGATAAGACCAGTCCCCCCCTGGCACCACCATGGTGAGGGTGGGCCTACTGGTTAATCCGGACGCTGGCCTAGGTGGGAGACTGGGCTTGAAAGGTTCGGATGGACAAGCTGAGATCGCTAGATCCATGGGTGCAGAAGATCGTTCTGGACCTAGAATGAGACTCATGCTGGAACATTTCATCAACATCACAAAGGGAGAGAGCCTTGGAATCGAGTGGTTCGTAAGTGAGGGTAGAATGGGGACTCGTTGGATTCCAGAAGCCCTGTCTCCAATAGTCCCAATCCACTCGTCTTTACGAGAAACTTACGCTAACGACACCAATCAGGCCATAAAGTGTATGATTGAATCGGACGTCGATTTAATCTTGTATGCAGGAGGTGATGGAACAACCAGAGATATTGTTGCATCTTTATCAGATAATGGTAAACCAAATCTACCAATTATTGGCGTTCCTACTGGTGTAAAGATGCACTCAGGATGTTTCGCATCCTCGCCCAAGGCGGCGGCCGAAGTTCTCAGTGCTTGGATAAATCAAGACCTCCTGCTATCCTCAACTGAAGTACTAGATCTAGATGAGGATCTCTACAGGCAAGGGAAATGGGTTGTCAGGCTTTATGCCGAGGCTATCACCCCCGCAAGCCCTCGATGGATGCAAGGCTCAAAGATGAGGGTGGAGGCATCCGGAGAGGAGGAGGTAGTTGAGGGGCTTTCAGATCATATCAGGGATACACTACTCGATGAAGGTAGGATGATAATTTGGGGATCTGGAGGGACTTTGAGGACAATTGGTTCTAATCTCGGATTTGAATTGAATACTTTAGGTATCGACATATCGAAGGGAAATAGACTGATCGCTTCAGACCTTAATGAGAAGGAAATCATTCAGCACTTAGAGAAACATACTGGTGAAGTAACGCTTTTGTTATCTCCAATGGGGGGCCAAGGTTTTCTGATAGGTAGAGGAAACCTACAATTATCCCCAGAAGTACTCCGGATGGTTGGGGTAGACAATATCCTAGGAATAGTCACACCTGCAAAAATGCTCACCTTACGAAACCTCAGAGTAGAAACTGGGGACCCTCAATTAGATGAAAAATTCTCAAAAAAGAGGTACCTAAAGGTATTGCAAGGGTACAGAACAACCAGAATTCTGCCTGTATCAGTAGACTGAATGGTCAATTTCTAAGATAAGCATCACATATGTTATATGAAGCCCCGCCACCGTAAAGACATGGATTTAACACCTGAGATGTACGATTTTGGAGATGAAGAGAATTATTCCTTCGCTAGAAGGGTAACTTGCGCGAGTGAAGAATCGAGGAAGATGTTCGCTCTTGCATATGGGCATATGTTGAATTACAACCATGAAGAAGCAATCGCATGCTTCTCAAAGTGCGCTGAAATGGATCCAGACTGTGCTATGGCATGGTGGGGGATAGCTTATTGTGTCTCATCAAATTATAATTGGACTCCTGGACTTGGATCTGGACATGACCCAATTCAGAAGGCTATGTCCCTAAGGGAACATTGCACAGAGCTTGAACAGGACCTGATCTTAGCCCTTTCAAAGAGACATTCCGAGGAGGCGAGAGATGCAGCAGACCCCTCAGTATTGAACATGGGAAATAGTCCCGAACTTAACATAGCCTTCGCTGAAGCAATGGCCCCACTCTATGAAAAATACGATGGAGACCTCGATGTAACTGCAATCTATGTTGAGGCTTTGATGAATCTGAAAGCATGGCAATTGTGGGATAAGGATACCAAGTCAGGAGAGATTACCCCAGCAGATGATAATACACTTCTTCTGGTAGATATCATGGAACGAGCATTTGAAAATAGTGATGAAGCCAAGACACACCCAGCCCTTTGTCATCTATATTGTCACGCCCTTGAATTGTCACCATTCCCAGAGAAGGCACTACCTGCGGCTGATGTTCTTAGGGACCTAATGCCAGGCTTAGGTCATTTGGTCCATATGCCATCCCACATTGATGCATGGGTCGGACAATGGAAAGAGGCGATAGATTGCAACATAGCAGCGGTTGAAGCTGACGATAGATACGTGGAAATTACCGGTAATGAATCCCAGTTCTACAAGTTCTACAGGATGCACAATCATCACTTCGTTGTTTGGTGTGCAATGTTCGATGGCCAGTATGAAACTGCATTGAAATATGCCAGAAAGGCAGTCAGTACCCTGCCACAAGGAGATGAGAATTCCGGTGTCCAGTTCATGCTTGCAGGTATTATACCAATGGGAGCCATATTCCTAGAATCATATGTCACGATGCCATGGCATGTCATGATTAGATTCGGAAAGTGGGATGACATATTGGCTGAACCAATGTATTCCGACAAGGAAGTATTCCCTGCAACCATTGCCACCCAGCACTACGCTAGAGGAGTTGCATACGCCTCCAAGGGAATGGTTAGAGAGGCTGAGGCAGAGCAAGCTCTATTCAACGAGGCTCTGAAAAATCCATCTCTCGAGGGAAGGGTTATGCATAACAATTTCATGTATCAAGATCCTTCTGAGGGGCCCTCAATACTCAACGTCAACGCTTCTATTCTTGAGGGAGAAATAGAATACAGAAGACAGTTCCTAGCTAAGGCAAAAGGAGAATCGTATGATTTCTCTGCCGCGTTCGATGAGCTACGAAGAGGAGTTGATCTGTCCCTAAATTTAGCATACAACGAACCATGGGGCCAGATGCAACCAGTTAGGCATATCCTGGGGGCCCTACTTCTTGAGCAGGGACATATCGAGGAAGCCGAACAAGTATATCGCGAAGATATCAAGCTATGGAAAGATAACATGTGGGGCCTTCTAGGACTAAAATTGTGCTTGGAAGCAAGAGAGGATAAATCAGGGGAGCTCGAGAAAGTATCAGCTTTGTTCAAAGAGAGAAGCTCAAGGGCTGACATTGTTCCAGCAAAGACCTGCTTTTGTGCACAGGACAGTCATCCCGATAGTTGCTGTTAATAGGCTGATTTCCTACTATGTTCCTGTCTAGGATTAACATAATTTGGATACCGCAATTGCTGCTCCGAGAGCTCCTGCTTCAGTACCGAATCTAGCCGGCTTAATCTGTGCTTCACTGGAAATCAAGTCAGAGAACTCACTCCAATGCTCCATAATTCCGCCATAAAGAACGATCAAGTCCGGCTCAGTCAATCTTTCAAGAAACTCTATGCCTTCTTGAAATCTATTAGCCCACTCCCCAATGGATAACCCCTCCTCACTCCTAGTACTGGCAGAGATATGGGACTCAAGAGAACCCTCCAGTCTTGGATGAGGTTCTCTGCCGTACTCCAAATTAGGAACCATGCCCCCATCATTTTGTATTGTGGTCCCGATACCAGTTCCTATTGTAACAGTCAATATTGTTCCGGTCTGATTTTTGCTTGATCCTAAACTATATTCCGTTAAAGCAACAGCATCAGCATCATTAATCATGGTGAAAATCCCACTGTGAAAATTTTCCAACTCTCTCTTGAAATCCAATTCCATCCATTCATCTCCGAGATTAGGGGCCGTCAGAATCCTACCATTAGAAACTACCCCTGGGAAGCCCACCCCTATCGGTCCAGACCATCCGATATCAATTATTGAATCCCTGATTCTGGGGACTACACTCGATGGCTTGGTATCCCCGTCATGAGTAATAACTTCCCATTTACTACAAAGGTTACCGGTCCCTACATCGAAGACCCCTAGTCTGAAACCACTACCTCCCAAATCAACCCCTAGGCATCGCACAGCCAGAACAGGGGAGAATGATATTTCAATCTACTATATTTCCTGCCCACACGCAGCTTTCAGTAGTCCAAGGAACGGGGGGCTGGGCCTCCCCGGCCTGGATTTGAACTCCGGATGATATTGTGTACCCACATAATATGGATGACCGTTCAGCTCCATAATCTCACATCTTTTACCAGTCTCGTCCTTTCCAACATATACCAGCCCCGATGCCTCAATCTTCTCAATAAGATCCGGATTCACCTCGTAACGATGCCTATGCCGCTCGTTGACATACTCAGCTCCACCGTAGAGTCTCCTAATCTTGCAATCGTCCACTAAGAAAGGAGTGGGCTTAGAACCAAGCCTCATTGTTCCTCCCATTTGTGTCTTTGAAATCTCTGGCATGAAAACCACAGCATGCACAGGAGCATCCTCATCAAATTCGGCTGAATTAGCACTCTCAATATTCAGAACATTTCTACAGAACTCTATGGTCGCGATTTGCAAACCTAAACATACACCAAGATATGGAACTTCATTGACTCTGGCATAATTCGCCGCCGCGATCTTCCCCTCAACACCACGATTCCCAAATCCTCCAGGTACTAAGATTCCATCCGCTGACTCAAGCATCCTCCAAGCCTCTTCATGATTCTCAGTCCTATCATTTGGGTCTAGATCGGTGGACTCTATCCAGTCTATCTGCAATTTTCTGCCAACCGCGAACGCGCTATGCTGCAGAGCTTTAATCACTGAGAGGTATGAGTCAGAAAGTCCAGTGTATTTACCCACCATTGCGATTCTTACTTCCTCCTCCAGAGTGTCCACCTTGTCAGCCATCTCCCTCCATTCATCCAGTATTGGCAACTTAGTCGGAACTTGAAAGCCCAGGTGGACCGAAACCTTTCGCAGAACGGACTGCTCAAAGAGTGATATTGGAATCTGATAGAGATTGGAAACGTCATGTGCGGAAACAACAGCGTCTTCATCCACATGACAGAATGCGGCCAGCTTGGACTTCGTCTCGGAGTCAAGTGGCTTCTCTGACCTACAAACTAGAATATCAGGAATTATTCCCAAACCCCTCAATTCCTTCACAGTGTGTTGAGTTGGTTTTGTTTTCTGTTCTCCTACTGGGCCCATAACTGGAACCAGACTGACGTGAACGAAACAGACATTTCCTTTTCCAGCTCTGAATTGGAATTGACGAAGTGCTTCGATGAATGGTGCACTCTCAATATCTCCAACTGTTCCCCCTAGCTCTATCACACATGCGTCAGGAGTTTCAGACGAACCATCCGCCGGGACATGAGCCACCCTTTCTATCCATTCTTGAATTTCATTTGTGATGTGGGGAACAACTTGCACGGTCTTTCCAAGATAGTCCCCCCTCCTCTCCTTATCGATTACATTAGCATACACCTTTCCAGTTGTGATATTATTGTCTCTTGTGAGTGCAATATCCAAAAATCTCTCATAATTACCCAAATCAAGATCCACTTCCCCCCCATCATCGAGAACGAAAACTTCTCCATGTTCAAATGGAGACATAGTTCCAGCATCACTGTTCAGGTACGGATCAATCTTTATTGAAGTAACCTTGAGTCCAGCCGATTTTAGAAGAACTCCGATGCTACTTGCAGTTACCCCTTTACCTAATCCAGATAGAACTCCGCCCGTCACTACGACATACTTCATGTAATCAACGGGGTTTGAAGCCATCATGCCTCGCATATCAACATTGGGTCGATAAACGGTCAATATCAGACATCAATGTCCAAGTAGCTCCAGCTTTGGGTAGCTCCATGGCCGAGGCGCCCGGGGATAGAATTCTTGTAACGGGGGCACTTGGTCAGATAGGGACTGAGCTTGTTTCGAAACTAAGGAAAAAGCACGGTAATGATACTGTTCTTGCCACAGACATCAGGGTACCAGATGATGACCGATACTTCCCAGAAGGGCCATTTTGTAATCTAAGTGTATTAGATGGCGAAGCCATGGAGAAAACAGTCACTGATGAGGGAATTGGGACAGTTTACCATCTTGCTGCAATTTTATCTGCTACAGGTGAGAAAAATCCAGAGCTCTGTCAAAGGGTGAATGTCGGCGGAACCGTTACTGTTTTGGAGGTGGCTAGAGATTTTGACCTCAAGGTATTCGCGCCATCTTCAATAGCAGTTTTTGGCCCAGACTCACCAAAGATTGCACCACAAAAAGCAAATCTAAACCCTACCACAACTTATGGTAAGACCAAAGTCACAGGAGAGGTCTTGGGTATGAATTATTTCAAGCAATACGGGGTTGACATCAGGGGACTCAGATTTCCCGGCCTGATCTCATGGAAAGCACCTGCAGGAGGAGGTACTACTGACTATGCAGTTGACATCTTCCAAGCAGCAATCAATGATGGGCATTACAATTGCTTTGTTAGTGAGGATACTAGACTCCCAATGATGTACATCGATGACGCAATCAGGGCAACAGAAATGATTATGCAGGCTGATGGGAGTAGACTTGGTACATCTAGGGCTGGTTACAATATCAGAGGGTGCTCATTCACTGCTGGAGAGTTGGCGGATAGAATTTCCCTCAGGATTCCAGAATTCACATGTGATTTCAATCCCGATTTCAGACAGAGGGTTGCCGACTCTTGGCCAGATGATGTTGATGATAGCCCAGCTAAAGGTGATTGGGGCTGGGAGGCCAATTTCAATTTGGATAGAATGGTGGACGAGATGTTAGAAAATCTCAGGAAAAATCAGTCTTCCTGAATTTCCTCGTCCTTCCAATCAGGGGTAGTCGGGTCCTGCTTGGCCCACAAGACATCATTTATTCTCAGAACACTAATTGCTGCCTCCGTAGAACCAGAGATCGAGTGGCTTGTTACAAAAAGCGGATCCAGAATTCCCAGCTTATCCATTCTAGCCTTCTTTCCAGTCATCGCATCGAGTCCAATCCAAGCCCCATCATCTCGTTCAGATGTCTGTGCTGCAGACAAATCTAATAGCACATCTATCGGGTCTAGGCCGGCATTCTCAGCAAGAGTTCTGGGAATTACTTCGAGTGCAGCCGCATAAGCCTCCATTGCCAACTGCTCACGTCCTGGATTACCCAATGCGAATGACCTGATATGCCTGGCTAAATGGGTTTGAACGGCACCCCCTCCTGGAACGACTCTGGGGTCTCTGAGCATTCTGAATGATACGCCCATCGCATCATCAAAAGCCCTCATCGACTCTTCTCTGATCTGTTGAGAGGTCCCCCTGAAGACAACAGTAAGAGCACCCATTTCGGAACCTTTGATAGTCGTGTGTGTCACACCAGCAATTGACTCCTCCTTCCTGCCAGTAAAAATACCAAGATCTTCCATTGAAGCTCTTGCAGGGTCTCTTATTATTCTCGCTCCCGTGATTCTGGATAAGATTTCCAAGTCACCTCTCTCAAACCGCCTGTATGTTGTAATCCCAGAATCTGACAGCATTGATATCGCGTCTTCTGATACTCCATCTCTGATAATGAGCAGATTCACACCTAATGATGAAAGGTGATCGACAGAGTTCTTGAGCTTTGCAAGAGACCTCTCATGAAAGCCCCTGAGAACACCAGGGCTACTGACTTCTATCTCTGCCTCCATCTCCAATTTTGCATTTTCCAATCCACCATCTATGATGGCTATCGTGCCCCCTCCGGAAGCTTCAGGAGTTCCCATGTCCACTCTTGATTTCGCGATCATGAGGCCATTAACCAGTGAGCTATCTGTAGATAAACCGCCCCCCACTTCAAGTCTCTTCACTCTCAATCTTTCCAGGTCATCGCCCCCTTCCTCATCCGAAAGTACCCTGGCAGCTTCTAATGCAATATCCGTGACATGGGATGCCAATGAAGTACTTACTTTACCCGCTAATGTCGTTGAGATTACCGATTTCACTTCATCCGGATAATTAGCACGCCTTGATATTCTTTCCAGTTCGGAGATAGTTTCTCTCTCAGCCTGTATGAAACCACTTATTATTGTGGAAGGGTGAATGCCCATTCTAACTAGCTCTAGGGAATTTTGTAGTAATTCCGCAGTTAGAACGACGGTCGAAGTCGTGCCGTCCCTTGCTGTTTTGTCCTGTGATGAAGATGCGGATATCAACAACCTCGCAGTGGGATGTTCAACCTTGGCTGTTTCAATCACAGTGACTCCGTCGTTAGTAACCAGACTCCCTCCATCTGAATCCACCAGCATTTTGTCTAAGCCTCTTGGCCCGAGAGTAGACCTTACGGCTCCGGCAAGTGCGACGGCTGCCTTGACATTATTTACCAAAGCTGCACGACCCTCTAATCGATCGGTGTCTTGAATTGCAACATCGTGCTCAGCCTGCACCATGACGTTCGGAATCAAGCAATGGATTTCAAGCTCTCCATCACTAATATACCTCAATTTATCTGATTTGCAATTCACATAATGCACAAATTCATATAGGGAATTGCTCTCCGACTATACAACCGATGGTTAAGTAGTGGTCAAATGGGTAACTCAAACTCCGACGAATGGGAACAGAAAATGATTCAGCAGATGCTAAATCTATTCAATCAGATGGGGATGCCGATAGATAGATCTGAGCTTGAGGACACTATCTCCAGAATTCGTCAGCAATTCGAAAGTATGGGCATTGATGCGGAGAAGATATACAATAGCAACGTCAAGATGGATTTCCAAGGAGATCCTGAAAACTTTAGGAGGCAAATGGAAGCCTTCATGAATCATCCTGAAGGTTTTTCAGAGATGTTCAAGAACATGGGGATCAACGTCCAAGTCGGGCCAGACAAAGAGCCTGTTGAAGTGATTGTAGATCATGAACAGGTAGAAGAGTCCGACGTCCCCCTAGAGGACATCTATGTCGACGGCGCTCAAATGTTTGTCACCATAGACGTCTCAAATATAATCGATCTAGATGAAACCAGCTTCGAGCTGATTCTGTCCCACGAGGGCAAAGTTCTCCAGATTATGAGAAGAACCCAACCCAGGCCAATAAAGAGTATCAACCTGCCACAAGTGGCAACTTCAGTTTCAGAGTGGAGCCTGAACAATGGGATTCTAGACATTATTTTCGATAAGGCTTAGCCTATCAAACGGAGGAACAAAAATGACTGGACCAGTAATTGGAATTGATTTAGGAACAACAAATAGCTGTGTAGCGACTTTAGAAGCGGGAAAACCGGTGGTAATCCCCAACTCGGAGGGATCAAGGACAACTCCAAGCGTCGTTGCTTTTTCTAAGAATGAAGGGGACAGGGTCGTTGGGATAACAGCAAAACGCCAAGCAGTAACCAATTCCGAGAGGACCATAATGTCCGTAAAAAGAGAGATGGGGACTGATTGGAAGAAAGATATCGATGATTCAGAATATACCCCACAGGAGATTTCAGCATTCATTCTTCAGAAGCTAAAATCCGATGCTGAAGACTACCTTGGACGAGAAGTCAAACAAGCCGTGATAACCTGTCCGGCATACTTCACAGATGCACAAAGGCAGGCAACTAAAGATGCTGGGAGAATAGCCGGTCTAGAGGTCCTTAGAATAATCAATGAGCCTACTGCAGCCGCACTTGCATATGGAGTAGACAAAGACGACGATCAAACGATATTGGTCTACGATTTGGGGGGCGGAACATTCGATGTATCAGTTCTAGAAATCTACCAAGTGGACGGTCAACCTCAGATTGAGGTTAAAGCCACAAGTGGAGATAATCGTCTTGGAGGAGACGATTTCGATGAAGCTGTCATCGATTGGCTGTTATCAGAGTTCAAGAAGTCCACTGGAATAGATCTTTCAACTGACGTTACAGCTCTCACCAGGTTAAGAGAAGCCGCCGAGAAGGCTAAGATTGAGCTCTCTGGAACTGCTACCACCCAAATCAATTTACCATTCATAACAATGAATGGTGATGGCCAGCCGGAACATCTTGATATCTCCCTTTCCAGGGCCAAATTCGAGAGCCTAATAGAAGACCTAGTTGAGAGGACAATGGCGCCTACTCGCAGGGCTATGAAGGACGCTGGAATCAAGAAAGGCAATGTCGACAAAGTCATACTCGTTGGTGGTTCAACAAGGGTACCTGCAGTTCAGGAAGCCATTGAGAAGGAAGTTGGTAAGCCGCCCTTCAAGGGAATAAATCCCGATGAAGCCGTTGCAGTCGGAGCTGTCTTGCAAGCCGGCATAATTACCGGGGATGAGGGAGTTACAGACGTTCTCCTGCTTGATGTTACTCCATTGACTCTTGGAATTGAAACTCTTGGAGGAATAATGACTACTATGATCGAGAGGAACACTACTATCCCGACTCGCAGATCAGAGACATTCTCGACAGCTGCTGATAACCAACCTGCGGTGGAAGTCCATGTATTGCAGGGAGAAAGGGAATTTGCAAAGGACAACATTACCTTAGGAAGATTCCATCTAATGGGCATTCCCCCTTCCCCAAGGGGGATTCCCCAAATTGAAGTCACCTTCGACATTGACGCTAACGGAATTGTCAATGTTTCAGCTAAAGATCTCGGCACTGGGACTGAGCAGTCGATCAAAATCGAGAGCCAGACATCTCTATCTGAAGAAGAAATAAACGCTAAGATTTCAGAGGCCGAAGAGTTCGCTTCGGAGGACAAGAGGAGGAAGGCAGGAGTTACACTGATTAATTCTGCAGATGGAATGGTTTACCAGTCAACCAAAATGCTCAAGGAAGCCGCTGATAAAATATCCGATCTTGACACTGATCCTATCCATGCTAAGCTAGAAGAACTTAGGGCATTGATAACCAAAGATGACAAGGCCATAGATGTCGATGAGTTAGATGAAGCAGCTGTTCAGGCAAAAATGGTAGAAGTCGAAGAGGCCCTTCACGAAGTCTCAGCCAAGCTTTACGAAGCAGCCGCTGCGGAAATGGCCGAAGAACAGGAATCAACTAATACAGATGATGTCGTAGAGGCGGACTTTGAGGAAGTTGATTCTGAGGACACTGATGAATAGCTAGGTTTCCGTAATAAGCCTGTGAAGGGTCCTGACGTGTATCCCTGATGTTCCATACTGGAATAGTGGATTGACACTCTCCGAGCTAGCCTTTGATCCCGGCCCCCACGCCGACCCAGCGATATCTAAGTGCACCCATGGTATCTTTTCTCCATCCTTTTCGAACCCTCTGTTGGGAACGAAGAACTCTAAGAAAGCAGCGGCAGTGTTCGACGAGCCAGCTCTTCCTCCTATTGAACCGTTTCTTATATCTGCAAATGCGGAGTCAGTCATGTACTTTCGGAACTGATCATTCAACGGCATTCTCCAAACCTCCTCCCCACTTCTTTCTGCTGCGTTTTTTAGTTTAGATGCGACATTATCATCATTTGACCACATTCCTGAAATCTGATTTCCCAAGGCTACAATGACGGCCCCGGTCAAGGTAGCCAAATCCACGATGTATTCTGGATCAAACTCACCCGCCTTCCATAGCCCGTCCGAAAGTACGTTTCTCCCTTCTGCATCCGTACTGAACACTTCTACCGTCTTTCCTGAATAAGTCTCGAAGACATCTCCTGGTCGATAAGCACCAGACCCGGGCATATTCTCTGCGAGACAGGAGATTCCATTCACCCGTCTTTTGTAACCTGTGGAATGCAACGCCTCCATAAGTCCGAATACAGTGGCAGCGCCACACATATCATATTTCATATCCCACATGCCACTAGTTGGTTTGATGGATATTCCTCCAGTATCAAAAGTAATTCCTTTCCCGACAATACAAGGTCTTCGTACACCCTCATCGGCATCTGGATTGAGTGTGAATAATACCATGCAGGGCTTCCTGTCACTCCCCTTTCCGACGTTAATCAGGCCGCCCATGCCAAGTTCGTGCAACTTATCCCAATCGTAAACCTCGACAGATACATTCTCTTTATCTTTGGCCCATTCCAAGGCTCTTCTAGCATATTCCATTGGATAGAGAATGTTAGCTGGTTCGTTGCCTAAATCGCGTGCCAAATGAACCCCACCAGTTACTGATTGAATTATCGAAAGCTTTTCAGAAAGCACTTTTTGATATCTAGAACTGGCTTGGAAATCGATATCCCACTCGTCATTTATGTGTTCATCCGGGAGTTCTTGGTGCTCTAAGAATTCATAATCTCGTAGCATCATTCCTTCAACGAAATCCAACATTCTATCGGCTGTCCATCCTGATGTGAACCTAACTGTGATCCCGACTCCATTCTTTTTTGACAATGAAGAGATGGTCCTAGCTCCAGTATTACGCGCGATTTTGTGGGTCAAACTATCTCTGGCACCCATTCCGACGAGCACAATGTTACACCCAGATGTCCAAAGTGTCATTTTCTTTCCCTTCTTCCCGTCAAATTCCTTAGAATCAAGTGCGTCCTTGACAAGTCTTCTCTGTACTCTGGATAATCCGGTTAAGGAGTTATTTGGAGCCTTTTCAGTGCCCTCGAATAGAGGCAAAACTAGTTGTTTCCTTGGTTTTGTAAATTCGCTGTTGCCTATCTGCATAAATAGCCCTAGGTGTCCGCTTACAAGCTAGTTTACAAATAATTCCACTACAAATAATCAATTTTGAATCCAAACTAACTTTTTAGAAGGTTAAATCAATTATCAAAACTCCTACTTCTCTGATTTAATGCAGCAACAGCGAAGGCGAGAAGGAGAGTCAGCATCGAGGGTGCTGGAAGAAAGCTCGAACTACCAACATTAATCACTACAACGCTTTCATCTATTGACTCCTCAGTCCACATTGAGGAATCTATAACCCTCTTTTGATAGTAAAGGGCCCAAATCCCCTTATTATTCGATATCGGAGCATGGGTGAAATCTAGCATGGTGACAGTGGTATTTGTTGCATTGACTGAGAAACCCGATCCCAAAGCAGAGAAGTTGAATTCAGACACCAACTCATGAATGTCCATACCGTCGCCCATTTGTATAGGCTCATTTAATCCGGGAAGCCAAAATTCCGTCGAGTCTTCACTTTCGAAGTATAGCAAAGTGGCATTGGATGTACTTGCATGTCCTTGATTTGAAACACTCAATCGAACCTCTCCGCTCCCCACCTCTAGCGAATCAACGACTAGACGAGCTCTCCAGTACCACACGTTTTCGATGAGATAATGCATCACATCAAGCTCCTCGCCCAATCTTTCTGAGAGTGGCTCTAAAGTTCCTAACAGGAATTGCTCATCATCCGTCTCGAAGGTGAATGTTGGATAACCCATTACACCATAGCCGTAGTCTCGACTGGTTCCACAATTAGGGTAGAGGCCTTGGTTGGCATTGCGAATAGGGATTTCGGAGATGTTCGAATTCACCTCATCTCTAATGTGGTGGTACATTTCCCAGTCAGAAGGTTGCTCTGGCCACTTTCCCCATGGGTAGAGCATAATCCAAACTCCAGTGTGCATGGTAATGTACAGGTCGGCATCAGGAACGACCTCATTCATGTAAATCGAATTAGCCAGAGTCTCTGCCTCACTAAATGCCGAACTTCCCGGTTGGGTCGAATCACATGTGTTCCAGTAATGATCATAGTTCCTATTCAGGTCTACTTGGTTAACATTCCATCTTGTATCAAAGTCATTACCATCTGCATTTAACATTATGAGGATATGTAATTCAGTGTTAGATAATACCTCGAGTACCTGCTGATCTCCCGCCCCCCATCCTTGAATATAGTATTCCGCGACGAGGAAGGCAAGCTCAGTTCCCAGATGCTCATTACCATGGTGTCCACCATCTATGTAAACCACTTCTTTGCGTTCTCCATTTGATTTGTAGTGTTCGCAATCATCGATTTCACTAAGCCCATCGGAACAAGCTCCCCCATTCCAGTCAGAAATCTGTAGCATCCATATTTCTCTTCCCAACTCAGTCTTTCCAATACTGAACAACTCGACTATCTCAGGGTAGTCATCAGACCACTCATTCAGATCCAAGGTCAGTGTGGCATAAGAATGGTACCAATGCTCTTGAATGATATCTGGCTGGCCAATCTGGGCAGTCACCAATGGAGTGGCTGATGTTGCAAACAAGGATGATAGAATCAGTGATACTACCCATTGGCGCATAAACGACTGAGAGGGTTCCAAGATACAATCATTCTCCTTTCTTGTTCAGTATTCTCGCACAATGGCATGATAATATCTTAGTAGCGATAAGCGCGGCATTGAATTCGGTCAAAGGACCTTCTTTCCCCGGGGAAATTTCATTCACATCTGCACCTAAAACCTCCACTCCAGTAGCAGAGAATATTCTCTCGATTACCTCAACCGCTTCCCAGTGTGAGAGCCCGCCTGGAACAGGAGTTCCAGTCGAGGGAACCAATTTTCCATCGAGTCCATCTATGTCGAACGTAATCCATACTAGGCCATTGATCTGCGAGATACTTTTTAGCATTAATTCCCAACCCCCCAAGTGTCCAGAAGAACCCAGAATTTCCCTTGCATACCAAGTCTCAACCCTGTCATCTTCACAGGAAAAAATCGCCTCTGACTTCGAAAGAGCTCTTGTTCCAATTTGAATCACCCTTCCAACTCCCGCATCAAGGGATCTACGTATTACAGTTCCATGTGAGAACCTCTCACCATTCAGCTCATCTCTCAGATCCGCGTGCGCATCAATCTGAACCAATGTCAAATTGGATAAGTCTCCGTTTAGCCTGGGGTGTTTTTTCATTGCTTCCATTATTGGGGGTAGAATACCATGTTCTCCTCCTAATACCAATGGAAACCCATTATCTATCCATTCGGAAATGAATTCAGTGATTGAATTCAGTTGTTCCATTAGGGTTCCGGCTTCCGAGCTCCACGGAGAAGATGTGTGAAAAGACAGTCCACATGGAAGCTCTTCAGGAAGAAGCGGGTCATACAGCTCTACTTGTGAGCTCGCCTCTATGCATGCAGCAGGACCACGCTCTGTCCCCTCAACCCAACTTGTGGTCATTTCGAAAGGAATCGGTAGTATAACGACGTCCCACGGTCCTTCCTCCTTTTCATCCAAGCCCAGGAAAGTGGCCCGCGTGCCCCTGTTCATGCCTTTCCGCGTCCATTTAACAGAATAATGACTTCGTAAGTCAAAATACAGATTTTCGGAACGTTTGTAGAGACCGTTGAAATATAGCCCCCTACCCTGTAGGTATATCTTGGAGGCATGATGATGGGTTTGACACTAGCTCAGCTTACTTCAGCAATCAGGAGCAAGGTGGATACCGACATGGAGGTAGTAGTCGCCGAATCAATTGCAGAACACGCCCTTGGTTTCTTCGGATTCTCAAACAGAATCATCGACAACGCTCTAGAGCCTACTGACAGAAATCTGTTCTACCAGCTCCAGGACTATGATCTCCTTACCACTGAATCAGAAGAAACCACACTATGGGATGGCAGGGAATGGAGGATCCACTATTGGAAATTCAAGGCGAATGCGGAAGAGTTTGCCAGAGCGGCAGCTGAGGCAGCTTTATTGAATCAGAAAGAGAAGGATCCATATTCAGACGTTTACGATGATGTACCAGTCTCTCTATGGAAGGAAAGATCGGGCGAAGAAGACGACTATGAAGAGCCGTTGTTCTGAGAAATTCCAGCCCTACATTACTAACTTTACAAATACTTAGAACAATTGGGAATATCGTGAACGAGTACCGGTCAAATCTTACTCGTCGGTATGATATCGATTGGCTCAGAGTTATACTATTCGGACTTCTGATTCCCTTTCATGTAGCCATTGGTGTTTATTGGTCTACATATGGTACTGAAATTAATCCTAATATTGGGGATATTTCGGATGAAAATACGGAGGACTTCGCAAATAACAATAACGATTACACATCAGAATCAGTAGATTTTACCAGCATGGTCTTGCATTGGATGCACCAATGGAGACTCGCAGCTCTATTCATGATTTCGGGAATGGGCACCGCGTTCGCATTCAAACGGAGAACTTGGAAGATTTACTTGGCCGAAAGATGCAAACGTCTACTGATTCCAATGTTTTTCGGTGCGTGGACGATGGGCTTCGCCGGCTCGGTAATCATGGGGAATGAGACAATCACTCCCATTGGCCTGACTTATGGATTTCTATTCGGAATAATTTGGAGGAGTTTCTCTTTTTGGATACCAATTTTCGGAAAGCTGATAGCCTTGGGACATCTATGGTTCCTTTGGAATCTGTTCCAATATTCGTTGATACTATTGCCAGTTTTTCACATAGTCAGGGATAACCCAGAAGGATCCATCTCTGGTATTCTAGGAGCGCCATTTAGGATGCGAAGGGGGATCGGAGCCTTCATTCTAATACCGCTACTACTGACTTCGACTGAGATTCTTTTCAAACCGTGGTTTCCAGGCTATATCGGTGTAGGATACGAATGGTTCTGGTTCTTCGGCTTTTTCGCTATTGGATATATCTGCATCACTTCCAAAGATGAATACTACCAACTCATTGAAAAACAAAGGGTAACAATCACAATTGCTACTCTAATTTGGACAATCGCCTTTGTTTGGCTTAGACTTAAGCAACACGATACCGGAATACCCTATGTCGATGGAGGATGGGTAGGGACCGAGGGCTTCCATAACAGGATGACAATCCTCGCCTGTTTGATACATAGTTTTCACGCTTGGTTCTGGTGCCTAACTATTTTTTCATGGGGCTCTCATTTCCTCAATAGAAACAACCAATATCTACCATACCTAAATCAAGGAGTTTACCCATTCTACATAGTTCACATGCCTCTTACCTTCGCCGGACTTAGGTTGGCCTCAAATCTCGGACTGAGGAATCACTCAGCTGTGATTTTTGCTACCTTTTTGGTAATACTGACCTGCTGGCTATTTTTCGAGATTGTGAAGAGATTCAAATCTACAAGATTCTTGTATGGTATCAAATAGTCCATAAGTCCCTGTAGGGGATATCTTGAACAATCCGAACTATTACCGTATGGCAAGATGTATAATCAGGTATTGACTGAAAGTCCCGGCAAAATCGGAATTTCCATACTTCTGACTTCAATCCTCCTGTTCAGCAACCACTCATTATTGGCGTCAGGACAAGCCCCTCCATCAACAAGTTGTGAAATTTTAGTAGACTGGGACTATCATGTGGACTGGCTTGACGAGCCCAATGAGGAAGACGAAATCTACACACTCAACCATGTTCACAGATACAAAGTAATTTTTCACCCGCAATTCGGATTAGGAGAGTCGCCTTCGGCAATTTCCGTAAGCTCATCGCAAGTGAGGCATGCATCCGGAGAAAATATTCCAGTCAATGTCTCTTACATAAGTGCAGGAGGCGAGGTCGACATTGAGTTGGATACTGATCCAGAATTCCAAGACAAAATTCTTGTTAATTTCTCCAGCACTGAGGCATTATGCAGTAGAACAGTGTCTGTGACTAACTGGAATCAGCCGATTGAAGATCATGAGATAACAAGAGAGACTCTCTGGTCATTAGAAGGCACCGAATCAGAGGGACAAAGTATCGAGTTTATGGGAAGGGGATGGCAGAAGAGAGTTGGCCCTATTCTGGAATCGAACGAGCTCGGGAACGGATCCCTTAGAATGAATACGATGAATGGAACAAACGGAATAATTCTGGATTTGGACTTGGATAGGATATGGCTCAATGAGTCATATGACGGAAATAATCTGATTTCTCAAGATTTCGAGATGCTAGGAAATGGATCGATGTTCCTTTCTGAAGGAAACTCAGAGGAGTCATTCGAAGAAGGGTTCTCGGCACAGATTTCTGTAACAAGGGCTGTGGTAAACCGCTCATGGAATGATGGAAGCCTCACAGAGAGAATCCTCATCGAAGGAGGGGGATGGCTATCTTTCAGTGGGGGAGATAATGAAAGCTCAGAGGGAGGATTCGGCCAGATAGAGAATTTCTATTTTGAATCCTTCGATGAAAACGGACTCAGACGCATGCAGAATTTTCACATAGACGCCAATGCCTCATTGAGGATTTTAGGCGGATCTGACTACTTCTCTTTTGAGCTCGATGACCTAATCATAAGAGAGAGGTGGTCTGATGATACCAGAGAAGAGCAGTTCTTCAGGGCATATGGACAAGGGGATTTCGGTTTTGAAATTAGAGATGATGAATTCAATATCGATGTCAATGGAACAATTCCACTCGTACATATCGAGTCCAATGGAGGAGAGACGGTTTCTGACACCATCCTGGTAGACGGTACTTATGATGGAGATATCGAGGGGAGCTTCGGATTAGTGAGGCAAATAGTTGACTCAGGAGTACAGCAAAATTCCGAAGGAGTACCATATGAAGTCGATAAGATTCAGAACGAGTTCTGGTGGAATGTATCAGCTACTCCGTTTGGACCGATTTCACAAGAATGGGGGGCAGAGCATAATCTGACATACGAGTTTGTCGCCCCCCAACAAGATTGGCTGAATAGAACGGTAAGGTTGCAATATGTTGAGGATAATGGAACGATATCGGACGAATTTCCACCTGATTCTCCAATTATCGTGAATCCTTCAAGACCACAAGCAAGCCCTCTCTTATCTAATCAAATATCAAGAGAAAGCGGGGTCTCGCCTAGTGTCGTAGTACCAGGGGATTTTTTCACTCTGTTCTCAAATCCATCTAATATCTTGGAGGTCGGAGTCCTCTCAACATCCGAGAAAGAAATGGACGGTCATTTGGTTAAAGTTGCGGAGTGGGCTGGAAATATAGGATCTGAGGGGATTTCTGCCTCCGGGTTCTTCGTCAATGAGGGCCCACTCTCCGGGCTTTTGTATGAGGCGAATAGATGGATTTCGCTTACAGGTGAGGAAGATGATCCTCCCTCAGGTCTGACATTTATGGAATATCAGAAGGTTGACAGGGTACTTTATCCAACTGTCATCACTGAAGATGAGAACAGCCTCCCCTCCTTACTCTCGGTCTCATTCAGAGAGGGTTTCTTGCACACCGAGGGAGGGGTTTCCCACATTGAAGTAATGATTGAGGATATAGATACGGATGTTATCTCAGTTACTGCCGATCTATCGTCTATAGGACTCGGAATGGTCACACTCTCTGATAGTGGACTATTGGGGGATATGACGATCAGCGATGACGTATGGACCTGTATAATTTTTCACGAAGGACTCGAGTTTGGTCAGTTCACGGTACCCGTTATCATCGACGACTATTGGACCCAAGTAACGGATTACGGAGAAATAACCGTAGAAAATCTTCCTCCCAGAGCGAATTTAATTATTCTGTCAGATCAATCAGCATACCGGGGCCAGACACTCGGAATATCGGTGGATTCTGTGGATGGTCATGGTGTTGATTCGGTCTCAGTGGATCTCCTTAGCGTAGGAGGGGAGTTGTACAATCTAAGCTACTCAGAATCTACAGGTTTTTGGTCTGGAGAGTTTACTATTCCCTACACAATTCCTCCAGGCGAGAGAATCATACCGATTCGCATGTCTGATACGAAGGGTGCCGAGATTTTCTCCAATAATTTAGTAGAAATGCCGGTTTTGGAGATAATCAACGAATTTCCAACCTTAATTTCTCTAGAAATTTGGAAGGAGGGAACGCCCCTTACTCATAAGACCGAAAATGGAGATCTGATACATCCTGTGATGGTTTCTAGTAACGGTGGAAAAATTGCCCATCACATAGAGGTAGAAGTATCAGATCCGGACGGTGTATCATCAGTTCAAGCAATAATTGGTAGATTGGCGGATATTGGTAAATCTGAGCAATGGTTGTTGCTGGTTGACGATGGAACATCTGGAGATAGAGTTGCAGGAGATGGGATTTTCACACTATTTTTTGAGGCGAGGTCGACAATTCCCGAAGGTGAATTGGAGATCAAAATCCGTGCCACAGACATTTTTGTCTCATCCACTCCTCCTGAGAATCAGGGACACATACTCTCCGTCCAACACTTAGAATGCTGTGATGGGGAGTCATCATGGATGTCACAGAATTTTTCCTCTGTAGTCTTAATCGCCTCATTTTCTATCTTACTTATTGGGATGGTGACTGTAATTCTTCAAATCAGAAAGTCAGACTTTGATTGATTATGGTACGAGTGCCGGGATTTGAACCCGGGTTCCGGCGTTGGCAACGCCGGGTGATAACCACTACACTACACTCGTGTGTCTTCAGGGAAACAAGAGTCGCTTTTCTAAGCGTCGGTCTGGTCATCGGCCGAGTCTCTGATCAAATCTGCGATTCTCTGCATAGTAAATCTGTAGAATTCAATTGACTTTCCGAGAGGATCTTCCAACCCCCAGTCAATATCGATAGGGATATTTGGACATTGAACTCCACAACCCATACTGATTATCTTATCATGGCCCGAAGTATCAATGTCATCCAATGACTTGGGATAAAGTCCCGAGCAATCTATCCCTGCTTCTGAAAGAACCCTTATCGCATTAGCATTTACTTCCTCTCCGGGATGAGTACCAGCTGAGGTCGCAATATGCCCGTGGCTCCTGGCAATTGCCTCTGCCATTTGGCTCCTACAAGTATTCCCGACACACACAAACAGAATCCTCATGATTATAGGAATTAGGCATACTAAATTAATGGATCCCACACAGTATATTTTCCCTAATTTTGTTTGAATAGCATTGAAGTATCTCCACCTTTGCCATGGGTCATGGCAGATTCCCCAGTGTCTCACCATTCTCCCGAATCTCCTCCTGACCAGGAGGCAAACTCGAATCAGCGAGCTCAGATGGAACAGGCATACCAGCAGATGCAAAGGAAAATGAGAATGTCCAAAATGAGCGAGACAATCAAGCACAAGATCATGGTTCTTTCCGGAAAGGGTGGTGTTGGAAAAACCACTGTAGCGACTGGAATAGCCTTATCTTTAGCTAAAATGGGAAAGAAAGTGGGACTGATGGATATCGATATAACTGGTCCAAATGTACCAAAAATGATGGGTCTGGAGGGTACTGAGTTACACATTGAGGATGGCCAGATTTTCCCTGCAATCGGCCCCCATGGGATAAAAGTCATCTCAATGGCATTCTTGATTGAGGATCCTGACAAGCCGGTAATCTGGAGAGGACCTATCAAGCTCGGAGCAATTCAGCAATTCATAGGGGATGTTGCTTGGGGGGATTTGGATGCGCTCGTTATTGACTTCCCGCCCGGGACGGGAGATGAGCCTCTGACTGTTAGCCAAACTCTACCCAACTTGGATGGAGTAGTGATTGTTACTACGCCGCAAGAAGTAGCACTGTTGGATAGTCGGAAATCTATAAATTTCGCAAAAACAATTTCAGTACCGGTCCTCGGAGTCGTAGAGAATATGAGTGGTTACAAATTATCAGGTGTTGCTAGCCCTAGTGCCGAATTCTCAATTACCGGCCCGAATGGTGTTCCAATCAGCATCATAGCATCGGAAGATGGAGCATGGTCTACTACACTGGATCTGTTCAAATTTGGAGGTGGCGAGGAATCCGCTCAGGATTTGGAGGTCCCATTTTTGGGAAGGCTGCCATTTGATCCAGGAGTAGTTAGGGGCGGAGATGACGGAGTTCACAGGATTGTGGCAGATCCAAACGGAGAAACAGCCAGAGCTTTCGGCGACGTTGTAGAAAATATTCTGAATTCTTTGGAAAATCGGAATAGCCACAACGTAAAGATTACTTAAAAGGAGTGAATCTAGGGTCGAATTCATTTCAAAGATGCCTCTCGGTGGATATTGACATGGCTGTTGGCAGTGGGATCTACATCACCTGGATTACTGGTGCAATATTGCTCAGTATTGCCATGATGCCCATATTTAAGCCCCCATATACAAAAATCAGAATCGAGGGTTTCATCGATATGTTCAGAAGATACTGGGCCCATATGATAATCGTTTTCTCGGTGTATCTGTGGAAGGATATCCTTGATGGTTTAGACAGGGTACTCATGGCAAACACTCAGCTCGACATGACCCCATATGTTT
>JAPOFX010000002.1 GCA_028283505.1 Candidatus Poseidoniales archaeon | reverse complement strand
TGACAATGGCTCAATCAATTGTTGGGGGGTAAATACTCATGGACAATGGGGCGATGGGACCTGTAGCGCCAGCTCAAGTGGGTGCACGGGAGCAGATGGAAATTCTCCCTCCTATGCACTTATGCCCTCCCCTGCGATCGCAATAGCCACTGGCCCCAAATCCACGTGCGCCATAAATCAGAGTTATTCCTTGTACTGTTGGGGTGGCCAATCTGGAGAGTTTGATGGTTCCTCTAATGATGTTCTTACTCCCTATTTGATGAACTTCAATAACACAACATTGGGGGAATCAGTTGCATTCTCAGAACAAGATTTTGACGGGGATGGAATACGCAATGCTTTGGATCTCAACATAAGTAATGATTCAGATGGAGATGGATTCAATTCCTCGATAGATGATTTCCCAAATAATCCTGCAAGATGGACAAGTTGTCCCGACGGGCAATGGGGAAGGCTAACATGTTACATCTCCCCTGTAGGTCACTACTCACTCCAGGGGGCACTATTCTATGATAGATGCCTAGAGGGGACATACCAACCGGAGCAGGGCCAGACTGGATGTTTCGACTCCTCCGCTGGATACTTCGTCTCGACACCCGGATCTGCCGCTCAACAACACTGTGGTCCAGGATACTACCAACCGTCATTGGCTCAGACGTCCTGCATCGCATCTCCCGCTGGCAATTACACAAATGGCCAATATGGAGATGCAGACAGCGCAAATCCAAGCCCACTCCAATCAAGGAGCGCCACATATCTCGGGCAGATTGGAAATCAGACTTGGTCCAATGATACTGGAGATGTGTTCTCCATATTTGTGCCCAGGGATGCAGGCCTTTTCTTAGAGCTGACATCACAATCGGATTTTTCACTCAGTATCTCTAACTCATCCTCGGTAATTCTCGCAACTTCAAATTACTCCACTTCCGGAGGTAATACCGCAACTGTAACTACAAATGGGACAGGATTCACAAACTCGTCCACGATTTTGGTGGCTATTTCCCCAAATAACTCTACGACAGGGAACTACACATTCTTGGTGGGCATGTTCTATACCGAGGATCAATCTTTGATTGGAAATCAGTCAGAGGTCATTGATGCAGAGATTCAAATCGGTTACTTCCAATGTAGGGCTGGGACATATCAGAGCAAGACAGGTCGTTCTAACTGTGATCTAGCCTCTCCCGGGAGATATGTCTCTATCTCAGGAGCAACATCTGAGGAGCTTTGTACGCCAGGAAATTACCAGCCCTTGTCGGGTCAATCCTCCTGTCTTACAGCTCAGCAGGGATATTATGTGACCCAATCTGGTGCTTTATCCCAGACTCCTGCATCCCCCGGAAACTATGTTCCCAACTCAGGCGCGAGTTCTCAGACACAGTGCTCGCCGGGCAATTATCAACCGTCTTTCGCGCAGGCCAGCTGTTTAGTCGCAGACCCAGGTTTTTACGTGGTTTCGTCTGGGTCCTTCAACCAGACTGCTTGCAATCCCGGAACCTATCAGCCGTCCAGTGGCTCCACCAATTGCATAGATACTTCTCCTGGTTATTTTACGACATTTTCCAACTCAACTTCTCAGATCGCCTGCTCTCCCGGAACCTATCAGCCATTGCCCTCTCAATCCTCCTGCATGTCTGCATCTCCCGGCCACTTTGTACCCGGGTCTGCTAGTATCGCTCAGATTGGTTGTGATCCAGGATTTTATCAGCCCTTGTCAAATCAAACTTTCTGCTTGCAGGCAACACCCGGTCATTATGTCCCCACCGGATCGTCAGCAAATCAGACCCCATGTGATGCAGGTAGCTATCAGCCATCCTATGGATCAACTGAGTGCATCAATTCCTCCGGCGGGCACTATGTAGACTCGCCTGGCTCAACATCTGAAACTCCGTGCCCAGCAGGGACATACAACCCATTTGAATCCGCAAACAGCTCAACTTTCTGTATTGACGCAGATCCCGGACACTCTGTCCCTACAAACGGGTCATCCGGCCAGACACCGTGTGCTGAGGGCAATTATCAACCATCATCGGGACAGATTTCATGCATCGCAGCTTCTCCTGGGTACTTTGTTGGTTCATCAGGGGCCAGTTCAGAAACTCCATGTCCTCCCGGATTCTGGGGGAACCAAGCAGGACTTTCAGAATGCATAGAGGCCAGTCCTGGATACTACACGGACCAGAATGCGTCAGTAACTCAAACTCCCTGCCCAGTTGGAACTTACAACCCACAGTCAATGGGCAATAGTTCCTCTTCCTGCATCGATTCAAGCCCAGGGCATTATGCTTCTATTCTGGGGGCATCTTCTCAAATACCGTGTTCTACCGGAGAATACCAGCCCTCCACAGGTCAAGCCTCCTGTTTAGAGACAGACCCAGGATTTTATGCAGATACATCTGGTATGGCGAACCAAATTGAATGTCAACCAGGAAAATACCAGCCATCGCCAAGTCAGGAAGGTTGTCTAGAGGCCAGTCCAGGTTTCTTTGTTGACTCCCCAATGTCAACCGATCAGACACCTTGTCCTGCTGGGACATACAATCCCGTCAGTTCGGCGATCAACCAATCTGCTTGCATTGAATCAGGTGAGGGGCATTATGTGCCATCCCCCGGTTCTTCAAGACAATCCCCGTGCATCGCTGGTACATTCCAAAATCAGACTAGACAGGTTTCGTGCATTGAAGCAGATCCCGGTAATTACGTACCTGTGGATGCATCTTCGAGCCAGACCGCTTGCTCACCGGGGCAATACCAACCATCTCCCGGGCAAATTATCTGTTTTTCTACTGACCCCGGTTACTTCACTGCCGAACAATCATCTTCATCACAGGAAGCGTGTCAGCCGGGGACCTATCAGCCCTCATCCGGGCAGACGTCTTGTTTAGACACTGTACCCGGGTACTTCGCTCCCGACTCAGGACAATCAGATCAAACTCCAGCCCCCCTAGACCATTACGTTCCAAATCCAAGAAGCTCGTCCACCGAGCTATGTCCAGAGGGGACTATAACCATCTCATCTGCTTCTGTCTCAGTTGATTATTGTCTATCCGATACAGATGGAGATAGGATCCACGACGGAGCAGATCAGGATGATGACGGTGACGGAATAAATGACTCACAAGATAAATGTCCTCTAGGACTGACTGAATGGTCTAGCAATGCGAATTCAGATAATGACTCAGATGGTTGCAAGGATACAGAAGAGGACGATGATGATGACAACGATGGTTTCCCAGATTTACAAGACGACCTACCACTTGATGGTTCGGAGTGGTCGGATAACGACTTAGACGGCGTAGGCGATAATTCAGATACAGATGACGATAACGACGGCTCCCCTGATATTGAGGAGGAACAAAGAAACACCAGCTCCACGGACCCAGATTCTGACGATGATGGATTCATGGATGGCATAGATGACTTTCCTCTAGATCCATCCGAGTGGATTGATTCTGACATGGACGGCGTGGGAGACAACGGAGATGCCTTCCCAAATGACCCAGATCGGCAGGTCAAAGAAGAACAATCTACAATGCTGATTTTTGTTGCTCTCTTCACTGTAGTTATTGTTGTTGGCCTGATTCTTTTGCTAGTCGGATGGAAGAGGGGTGGGGATGATGATCTATCTTACCTATCTGATTCGGAAACAAAAAATTCCGATAACAACACCAATGAAACTATGGTATATTCAACAGTATCCGTCCCGAGTTCGGTATCAGTGCCCGAGGCTCCTCCTCGGGAAGAGAAGAGAATTGTCTCAGCTCCAAGTGATGCTAAAATGAATGATAATGGCCAATTGGTCTGGGTAGATGAATCAGGAAATGTGTACTGTCAAAATCCAGACGGATCAATATTGTTTTTCGACCAATTATCCGGATCGTGGGGACCACTAAATAATCAGAACTGAATGAGATTAGCTCCCCAAGCTAATCCTCCACCAAAAGCGACCGTGACCACAAGGCTCCCCTTGGCAATCTTGCCTTCCTCCATGGCCTCATGCATTGCAATTGGAACACTGGCCCCAGCAGTGTTCCCATACTTGTGAAGATTAGTGAACGTTTTACTCATAGGGAGTCCAAGATTCTTCATGCCCTCCTTGACGATATTAATATTAGCCTGGTGAGGTATTATCAAATCTACTTCCTCAATTTTCTTCCCACATTTTTCCAGCACCCCCAAGACCGCCTGGGGAAATGCCTCTATTGCAAATGTCCAGACAGCTCTACCGTCCATGTGGAAATATTGCATCCCCTCCTCGAATTTCTCACTCGGTATCGGGACTCTCACTCCCCCTGCAGGAATTTCAATAACGCCTGCGCCGGAACCATCGCTCATGAGCCACGAACCAATTATCCCCCTGCCTTCGGGTACTTCTGAAAGAACTACGGCTCCAGCGCCATCTCCGAATAGAACACACGTAGAACGATCCTCCCAGTTCAGAATTCGTGAGTAGATTTCAGACCCTATTACCAGTACATTTTCGTATCCCGCAGTTCCAACAAATCTCGAGCCAACGTCCAGTGCATGGACCCATCCAGCGCATACTGCATTGATATCAAACGCACCACAATCGCTACAACCAAGTTTGTCCTGCACTATCCCTGCAGTAGACGACATTGGAACATCAGGAGAAGAGGTAGCCAGAATCACCAAGTCGATGTCCGAAGGAGCAAGCCCCGAATTTTTGAGGGCGACCTTCGATGCCTCGACTGCCAAATCAGAGGTGCATACGGACGGATCGGCGATTCTCCTCTTCTTCATTCCAGTTTTGGTGGAAATCCAATCGTCACTGGTGTCCACAATTTTCGCCCAATCTTCATTTGACATTTCTTTGGGTGGAACATAAGAGCCGATTCCGACGATGCCAACTGGTGCCATGGTAATTAATCCGGACCATTACCTCGATTTACAGTCTTGCCCCTCAATCATGCTTTAGACATACGTTAAGGGGCTCTGAAAAGAATCCCAGACTCCACCTGCCGCCTTCCCTGCCGACACCGCTATCTTTTACTCCTCCGAATGGGACCCTCAGATCTCTGTGTAACCAAGTATTCACCCAAATCATTCCAGTATGAATCAAACTCGCGACCCTCTCCCCCTTTTCCAGATCACCCGTCCATACACTTCCAGCAAGTCCATATCGGGTATTGTTTGCTATCTTGATGGCCTGATCTTCGCTCTTGAACCGATGAATTGTTACGACCGGGCCAAAGATTTCCTCGGTAGAGCATCTGGAATTATAATCAAGCCCAGTTATCACTGTAGGAGCCATCCAATTTCCGTTGGAAAGACCCCGTGGTACGCACGGAGTTCCTCCCGTGAGGATTTCACCACCCTCCTCTTTCGCTAGAGAGATGTAGTATTCCACTTTCTTGAGGTGTTCCTTGGATATCAGGGCCCCCAGCTCAGTAGAATCATCCATTGGATCTCCAATGACCATAGACTCCACAGAATCAACGAAAAGCTCGACAAAATCGTCATATATTGAATCTTCAACAAGTATTCTGGATCCGCACAAGCATACCTGTCCCTGATTTAAGAAAGCCGACCTTGTGACTCCCTCAATTGTTTTCTCCATGTCACAATCAGAAAAAACGATACTAGCATTCTTGCCTCCCAGCTCTAGGCTCAATTTCTTGAATTTTGGTGATGCGGATTGAGCTACCTTTGACCCCGTTTTAGTTCCACCAGTGAACGATACCAGGTCCACCAAGGGGTGACTGGTAAGTGATGAACCTGCAATTCCATCTCCATGAACTAGATTAACTACTCCCCTGGGCAGTCCCACTTCGTCAATTACTTTCATCAATAAGTCAGCAGTTAGTGGGGTCAGCTCACTAGGTTTGCAGACTACTGTATTTCCCATCCCGATGGCCGGGGCGACCTTCCACG
Source organism: Candidatus Poseidoniales archaeon (assembly GCA_028283505.1). Taxonomy (GTDB): domain Archaea; phylum Thermoplasmatota; class Poseidoniia; order Poseidoniales; family Thalassarchaeaceae; genus MGIIb-O5. The sequence goes on along the minus strand of JAPOFX010000002.1, from coordinate 170,694 downwards.
AGAGGAGATACAACGGAAGGTTCCACGGAGTAATCAGAGCTCCAACGCCAACAGGTTTGAGTTTCACAATATTAGTTGCGTCTTCCATTTCGAAGACCTCTTCCTTCTGGTTCCTGATCATTCCGGAGAAGAATCGGAAGTTTGAGACTGACCTTTTTGCATCCACTTCCCTAGATAGAGAGATAGGTTTTCCGGTATCTAAGCTTTCCAAGCGAGCTATTTCCTCAAATTTACTTTCCAGACAATCAGCAATTCTTTCCAGCCATTCTGCTCTTTCTAATGGCTTGAGAGCACTCCAGTGAGGCAGAGCCTCCACCGCGGCCATCACGGCATTGTCAACATCTTCCTCACCAGATAGAGGCATTGACCCAATGACATCTCCCGAAGAGGGAGAAAAATTATCTTTCCAAATATCTGACTTAGGATCGACGAACTCTCCCTGTATGTAGTTTAGAACCTTCATCAAGAACCCTCGTTGGAATATGGATTACTACGAGTCATACCCTCTGAATACTCCTTCCAATCCATCGAGAATCTGTCCCTATCTGGGTCCCATTCGTCCCAAGTAACAACCTCTTCCAGAGCCCCTCTAAGTCCCTCAGGAACAATCCCCGGAACTATGAAAGCCTTCTGCCGATGAAGGGGATAGGGGTTTCTTAACTCAACTCCCAAAACCCCCAACACAGCTCTGGCCACATACCATGTGGCCTGACTATTCCAGCCATGAGCTATTTTTATCACTACACCCAGGCCATCTGGCCAATCTGGATGATCTACAGAAATACCGAGTAGTCCATCGGCGCCCTCCTTGGCGAGAATTTTTCCGTCGCCCGCCTTGAGACATGTTGAGTCAAGCCTATTGAAGCCCCCTACCAGGTCCGGATGCCTGTTCATCGCTTCCCATATCCAATCGTCGTCTTTCTTATTTGATAGCCCCGCAAACATTACAGCAAGCTCATCAACTGTATTTGATACCGTCGGAAATCCACAGCCATCCTTGGCAACCCTGAGAGGCTGCCATTCAGGCTTACCCATGTATTCACGCAAGACATCCAGATACAATGGGAACCAAGGGGAGTTGGGCAGTGTGTACCCTGCTCTGTTCATTCCCATTTTTCGCATTCCCCTGAGTACAGCGGCATGCTCTCCTGAACATGTATGGAACCATCTACGGGGTCTTCTGACCTGCCTCCCAAACTGGATTAGTGGGACATCCAGAGGGCATTGCATTAGGCCCCATTCAGACTCTGAGAGGAGGGATTGAGCAGTGGAAACATGCTCTGTGTCTCCGTTGTGTGAGGAACATGATATGGCTTTCTGATCCCAGCTCATGTCCTCGAGGACATCAACGAAGGGCTTCATCATAAGTGGCTTCATCATGGATCTTCCATAAACTAGGACATTACCCCCAAATGAGTGTATAATTTCCTTACCGTGAGCCCATGACACTGCCCCGTGTATTGTATTTTCCGACACATCCATTCTCCGAAAATCCACCAAAGGCTCCCATTCAACGTCTCTTCCCGTTGCGATTCCTTCGTGGCTATCTCCAAGAGGATTTGAAGGGTATAAGGAGGAACCTGGCCTACCGGGGGAGACGGAGGAGGGAGAGTTTTCACGTCCAGCCATCTAATCGCTCCCATTCACTCTTGGTGCCACTTTAGTCATGAATGCGGTCATGTTCCTCATCACTCTATCGCTGTCATGATTGAAGAAATCGAACCAGCACATTAGACGATCTCCCATGTCATACCTGCCAATAATCTGCTCGACTATTTCCTCCGCGTTCCCAATAACTGCATTATCCACTGCCCTGTCGACTTTGGATGGATCTATGGTCCCTTCTAGAGCACTCCAATAGGTAGAAAGTGCCGATTTAGCCTCGATTTTCGCTGCTTCACTCCTTTCCGCGGGACTCAAACCATCCTCTTCATTAATGAAAACCATAACAGTTCTGGGCATCATAGACCTCTTCCAGTCACCACCGTCTGGGTGATATGCATCCCTCATTCTCTTATGGGTCTCATTGATTATCTCTGGAGGGGTTATTGAAAGATTGAAAACCTGAACTGGAAGCCATTTATTGACTTCTCTCTGAAGATTTTGGTCGTGACTGCCAAGAATCAGATTCAGAAGCCCCCTATCCCAATCCTGAGGTATTATCTTTATTTCTTCAAACTCGTACCTGTTGCCCATGTCTATTGAATCTGGGGGCGACTTAAGGCCAAAGTGTTTGCAAGCCTCCTTCTGAACGTTTGACCATTCCTCTTCGCTCCTGAAGTTTTCTCTGGTAAGCACAGTCTTTCCAATCATCTCGCTGGAGACTATATCCCCTCTCAAAAGCCTGAGAAAAATCTCTGAAGCCTCAGCGAAAATCCTCCCCCTGAGTACGGGCCATGCCGCTTCCTCCAGGGGATTTCTTGGAACTATTCCATAAGGTCTGGCCATGAACTCGAACCTACCTGCACTGAATCCGATATGCAACCTCCTACTTTCCTCTGGGTCGAGCCCGTGTAAGGCTAGGAAAGAGCCAACTCGCTCTGCCTGAGCTATCGGCCCCCCGGAAGCTAAAATACTCATTACTGCACTACCCACTTCCATTCTCTCAGTTCTAGAAAGTACTTTCTGGGCTAGTTGGAAGAAGTCAGTACATAGTCCAACCTCTCCGGGGTAGTGGGGAACGACTGGACTGATATTTCTCTTCTGAACTTCCGTAGAAAGATGTGCCTGAGCTATCCATCCCACGCCGAAACCAAGCTTGTCCGCATGCTCAGCTTGATTCATGAAACTCGAGAACATTTCGCCCTCAGTTGGGACAAAGCCAGAAGAATCAGGGGTTTGAGATATGGAAAAGAAAATATCAAACTCCATATGATCACTCAGATAGAACGCATCCTTCCGCCATCGACAGCGAGGCTTACTCCCCTTATTGCCCCACTTGATGGTAAGCAAAGCCAAGCTATCGCCACAGCCGTTTCTAATGGATCTATAAGCCTCTCAATAGGGACGCTATTCATCCAGTTTTCTCGAACATCATCGACATTTATGCCAGTCCTTGAAGAAATCGAGTTAGCGAGACTACCCAGTCTGTCAGTGTCTGTAAACCCCGGGAGAATATTGTTAATTGTAATACATGGATCTAGTTCTCTAGAGAGTGATTTTGACCATGACGCCATTGCTCCTCTGAGGGTGTTTGAGAGTCCGATATTGTCAATAGGCTCCCTGACGGATGTCGATATCACATTAACAATTCTTCCACTCCCTGCCTCTATCATTCCAGGAGCAAAAGACTTGACCATTATGTGTGATGCATGCAGGTGTCTGGCGAACGGACCACTGAAGTCCTCCACTGTGTTTTCTAAGAGTGGCCCTCCCGGGGGTCCACCCGAATTATTCACAAGGATGTCAATATTTCCAATCTTCGAAGCAAACTCCGATACCGATCCCAAATCCTCCATGTCAATAGCGAAGTATTCGTGACCTGAACCATGCATACCTGAAATCAGCTCGCGTAGTTCGTCGGTCGATCTTGCACATGCAATTACTCTGCACCCCGCCCTTGCCAAGACCAGAGCCGTCGCCCTCCCGATACCCTTTGATGCTCCGCAGACAAGAGCAGTTTTTCCATCCAAAATCCCCTCAGCAAAGGGAAAACCGCTCCCAAGTAAATCATCTTCCATCTTATCACCTAATCGATGTAATGTGCATAAGTTTGGTCTCGCAGCTTAACCCTTACAACTTCCAGTACTTCCTCAGGAGCGTTTCTGAATGTTGGGAAATCACTGGCACCTTGGGGGCGTCGCATCTTCGGCCAATCTCCTTTGTCATACGCAACCAGTGCCTCCTTCATCAACACTCCTGCGAGCACTAGTGTCCCGTAGCACAGGTCCTCATATGAAGCGCCCCTCTCAACAGGCATCTCTCTCTTGAGTAGTATCTCCCCTGTATCGATTCCATTATCACAAAAGTGGCAAGTCGAACCAATTTTGATATCGTGGTATACGGACCATGCTGGAGAGGCTGATCCCCTGCATTCTGGTAAGAGCCCGGGATGGGAATTAACCACCCCATCTTTGGGGAAGTCCAATATTTCTCCGCGGATTATTCTTGTGCCACCGAATACTATCAAGTCCAAATCCATGTTCCTGATGTGAGGCATGACCTCCGATGAATTGTGAATCGGGACAGTGACCACAGTTATCCCATGCTCGTGTGCCTGTGACTCAATAGTGGGGGCGATTTCGTTTCCCTCAATGCGCTTTAGGAATTTCTCTCTCTCCTCATCTCCCACAGGGGAGTCCTCTTCTATGATTATTTCGGGTAAGTGTCCCTCAGACAAGACCTGCCTCAGCATCTCCCTCCCGTATGGGTGCTCTTTCAATAGGAGGAAGGCGAATCTCGGCTTTACCATGATATTCGTCTCCCGGAGGGGCCACACATACCCGTTATTTTCGGTCAATAATTCTGTTTCTAATTATGCTTATTATTGTAATTATCATCCCAACCTTCGTCAAAATTCACCATTTTCTTCAATTCTAGGTCAGTTTTAGCATATGATAATCTGAAAATTTTCGGAGTCCTATGATAACCATCTAGACCAGATATCGTAACTCCTCCCAGCTCGTTTAGATCCACGAATCCATCCTCACACAATCCTCTGGACTCTACATCGAACCAATTAACTTCGCAAGTCATGAATCTACATCCATTGGATAGCTCGATATCATCAATCAGGGTCAGCCCCATTTTGACTCTGGATTCCCTCACACAGGGAGCCATCCAGCCATCTACCCAAGCAGGGGTCAAACCCACTTCCTCAAACTCACTTACTCCTCGGGGATACCTGGCACTTGTCTGATGAGCCTGCTCTATAATTTCGTCGTTAACATGGCTAAATGTGCAAATTCCTGTTTTCTTGATATTCTTGTATGTGTGAGCATCCTTCCCGGGAGGCCTCAGGACGAACCCCATCATTGGAGGAGTAGAGCCCAAGTGTACCACTGAAGACACTATAGACAGATTGGATCCGAATTCAGAATCATACGTCCCAATCATTGTAGCACTCTTGAATCCACTGACGCTATTGACGAATCTGGCTCTTTTCCGACTTTCCCAAGTCATCAAATCCTCTCTCTTCAGGAATTCAGTACTCATTACAACACCATTTCAGGGGGTAACTCTGCTTCTGTCTCTGGGGAACAGGACGACTTCCCTTACATTGCCTGCACCAGTCAATACCATCAACAATCTCGCCACACCAAGGCCCCAACCTGCATGAGGGGGGGCGCCATACCTGAATCCGTCCGTGTAGAACGTGAAGTCGGCGGGATCTAATCCCATGTCCCTTAGATTCTCCTCGAGAACATCCACACGATGCTCCCTGGCTCCCCCACTTGTCATCTCGTCCCTTCCAAAATTTAAGTCGAAACCACGACTAAGCTGTTCCCCTGTGGCCCCCTTTTCATCTTCTTTGTGGTGGATGTAGAATGGTTTCATCGACATTGGCCATCTGGGTATGAAATGGAAGCCAGGGAATTTAGCTGCAATTAAGTCACAATGATGACTCTCGATATCATCCCCCCATTCAATTTCCCCCCCTCCCTTCTTAACTATCTCTATCGCTTCACAATAAGGAATCCTGGGGAAGGGTAGGCTTGGAATATCGACGGCAATAGCCTCTCTGCCCTGAGAAACCCTGTATTTATTCACGACATCAATCAAGTTTTGATCGTTCTTCTTGACCTCTGACCATATGTGGTGAATCATCCTTTCTTGGACTCCCATAACATCTTCATCATCCATCCATGCTCCCTCTATGTCGAACGATATGAACTCATTCAGGTGCCTGTATGTGTCATGTTTCTCAGCTCTGAATGCTGGCCCGATTTCGAATACTCTTTCCAGACCTCCTAGAACGGCCAGTTGTTTGTACAACTGAGGGCTTTGGGAAAGATATGCATCAGTATCGAAGTATTTCATTGGAAAGAGATTGGTTCCACCCTCTGCAGCCGCGGCAATAATCTTAGGGCTGTTAATCTCTTGGAACCCCTCTGTGGTCAGATGTTCCCTGCCATATTGAAGAACCCTCGACCGCAACTGAAACATCGCATTTACATGCTCTCTTCTCAGGTCCAAATGCCGATTATCCAACCTTACATCGAGTCCTACTTGGACATCATCAGTCACTCCAACCGGGAGCGGAGTCGATGCGATAGCTAGAATCAATCCCGATGTGACATTGATCTCATACTCTGGGGGAGGGGGAGACTCTCCCTCCTTAACTTTAGGAGCCCTCTTTTCGGCAACAAAACCTGTCAGCTGAACCGTGGACTCCCTGGATACTGATTGTATCGAATCAAAAAATGACTGGTCCATGTTATCCCTCTTTAGGAACGCCTGTATATGTCCAGTTCCGTCTCGAAGCATCAGGAAGCAAATCGCACCTCTACCTCTGACGGTTTCTGCATATCCCGAGACAGTTACTTCGCTGCCGATGAGCGAATCGCCCAGGCTCACGACTTGTCCGATAGTGTGACTCCTGTAGGAGGTTGGTTGCCATTCTGCGCTGTCTCGCATGTTAGCACGGAAAGGGTCCGTGTTATCAACGGTGCTCATTCCTCCTCGTGCGTTGCGACCTTGGCGGAAATAAGTAGGAACGCGGTATGCCCTATTGGTGTATTTCCTGGCCTAACTCCTCCCTTACTGGTCTTTACCCACCTTCTCTCAATCATCTCTCCGGCCCATTCAACCATCATACCACATTTTTCCGTCGCTTCCCAGCACTTTTCCAATTGAGCAGTGGTTGGACAATAACAGGCCAATCTACCACCTGCCCTCAGGAGAGGCTCTATTTCAGGAATAACTCCCCAGGGCTCGGCAATGTCAATTATTGCCGCATCCAACTCCTCACATTTTTCCATCACTAGACTTCCTATTTTTCCCAAATCGCCCTCGATAAGATGCCATTGGGGGAACTCAGGCAATACCTCCGACAGCCTACTCATGTTCATTCTGCCAATTTCAGCATGTTCAGTTCTCGACTCTACTGATATTAGGGTCCCCCTGGATCCCATGACATTTGCAAGATGCATGGCCAATCCCCCTGATCCATGTCCCCCTTCTAGAACCCTTGAACCGATTCCAATCCCCATCCATGAGATCAGGAAACCAGAATCCTTAGCGCCGATAACTTGAGCCCTCCTAGCCATATTCCTTCTCGCCTCGGGCAGGGAGGGATTGACGATTGTCAGAGACTTCTGGCCCACTCTGATTCTTTCTCCCACGGAATAACCCTTCAGCAGTTCTTCAGCGTCAAACCTACCGAGCCCCTTGATCTTGACTTCCCCAGGCGCTCTTCTCAGGAGGTATGCTCTACCATCGTCTTCACGAAGTGCTAACCAATCACCCCTACTCCCGCCATCCACATTTTACGGGGCACTACTTCAGATATCAATTAACCCTCCCACGACAGCAAAGTTAGATGCTAACAAGGAACATGGTTATACCGTATTTCTGACCGGTAGATATGATGGAAGGCCCCACTCGATGTGGCTTGGTTTCTTCAACGACAATGGTGACATTATTCCTACTCTCGTCATTAATGGTGGCTATTTCGGGTGATGATCGTCCAATTCATATGGAGGAATTGGATGATATTGAAGCCAAAATGCTTGCAACCAGCCCAGGACACCCAGTCTTCGGCGAATATGTCGGAGCACACTGGTGTGGGCCTTGCATGAGTAGTGCATCCCCCTCACTGGACAACCTCAAGAACTCTAACCCTGAGGATTTCACATTTGTCTCATTCTTTCAATCGTCTTCCGGTGGCTATCCCGATGACAGTCCGATAAATCGTAGAAATCACGTCTCGGCAGCCGCATCAGGAATTCCGGTGTTTTCCTTTGCAGATAGGCAATCTGGCACTTGTTACAAGGTAGGAGCTGGAGGCACCAATTATTACGACTCAGATTACTCAAATGGAGGTTGCATGGACTCGGACACCTCTAACTACGCTATGCAGTTGGAGACGCAATACGACTCTGCTACAGACCAAGTTACAGTTACTGTAAACTCGATCTATACAGGATCCTTGAGCTCAGTATCCGTATTTCTATACGCGGCAATCACGGAGAAGGTAAGTCCTGACTCATACGACAATGGCGTAAAGCCACATCATAGTTTCAGGGAATGGATGTTGGCCGGTCACAACAACGGCTTCGAGCAATTGACACTTACACCAAATGTTCCAGTTGAAAACTCATGGCAAGTACCACTTAGTTCAGTTCGGGCTGGTGGCGGATATACCCAGTTGGAAAATTTCTGGCCTGTTTTCGCCCTAATGGACGGCCCGCACACGACTTACAACAACTTCCTTTCAGCGGTGGACTTGGACATGATACCGCTAGTAGACATTGGCGTGGATACGATTACAATCTCAAACAGGAATGGCAATGATGGTTTTGTGCCGGGGGACATTCTGGACATTTCATGCCGTGTATCCAATAATGGAGTAGAGGCCTATGACGGCGGTGGCCGGCTCTCGATAAATTGGATGGACGGCCTAGAAGAGAATGAGATATCCGCTTTTGCACTAAGCGATTTCGATATTGGGGGTTCACAAACATTCAATGCCGTCCTGGACACGACTGGCTTCGACATATTTTCCATGGGCTCAACGAATATCAGGGCAAAAATATCCGGGAACTCCGGAGACAGGGCCCCCTCTAACGATATCTCTGATGTTGCCGCTTTGCATGATATGCCCCCTTCAGCGAGTCAACCCTCGTCCAGTGGCTCCACATCAATCGACAGGGGGGCCTCCATCTCCTTCGAAGTGTCGGCACTGTCAAACGACCTAGTTGATGATATAACTACCATGTTTCCGACGGTGCATTATTCTCCTTCCTCATCCAACAATATGTGGAGTGGGGATTGGGTCAAAGATATCGCCATCGTTGGAGCCGGTGATAATGCTAGATTTTCATTCGAAATCGATACACCGCTTGATGCTGAGTTGGGAAATTACGATCTCAGAGTACAATGGACAGATGCGGCTGGTCAAACCAGTGATTGGCTTACTGTTGGGGAGGCATTCTACTTGCAGAACTCACTCCCCAGAGTTCTTGGAAACGGCGATATGACATATGCGGGCGTCCCAACTGTCAAGGTTGGAACCTCCGAAATGGTTTCTGTGGTCGGACTGATATCGGATGCAGAGACTCCGTTGTTCAATCTGGATGTTTACAGCTCTGAACCTGAATTCATTGGATGGAATCCTTCGTCCTTGGAGATCGAAGTAAGGTTTGATGACCTTCTGTTGGATAGCCAAGGTTCACCCATTCCTCAGGGGATGCAAGTCACAGTCAACGATGGTGACGAGTCCAATACTGGATTAATGATGTTTAATGTAGTCGAGAATGGCGCTCCTAGATGGTCCCCAATCCCAATTCAATCTTTCCACGAGGGGGGGTCAGCAAGCCTAGGGCTTACCGACTACCTTTCTGACACGAACAACAATGGACAAGTTGTCCCAGTTTCCGGAGTTTCTGTCGAGATCCTCTCTGTATCGGACGAATCCCTGGTTGAAGCCGGTATTTCCGGGCAAACAATTAATGTAAATTCTCTTGATGACGACTCAAACGGCGTAGTCGAGATTTCCCTCAGGGCAAGCGATGGTTCTAAGTCTTCAGACACCACGGTGACCTTCTACGTACTGAATGTAAACGATGCACCCAGAATAGACTCCTCAGATATCGATGAGTTAACAATGAAAATAGGTGAAAATCTGGAGATAGACATGATAAGCAGAGTCTCAGATATAGACGATTTGGATGAGGAGATTTGGATTACTGCATCAAGTTACTATCCAGGTGCAGTCTTCTTCGATCCAATTTCTGGAATGATGGATGCAAACTGGCCAGAAGCAGGCTCAGACACAGTCAAAATCACGGCTGAGGACCGTCACGGGGCATCCACTACAATATCCCTATCTGTTATTATTGTAGATGATATCCCATTGGATTGGGATGAGAATTTTGAGATTCAGATAGACTCATCCGAGATAGGAAGCACTCCAACTATCGAAATTACGAATGTAGGGGATGTCCAATTAAATGAAGTCAGAGTGACATGGACAGTCTGTAACAAGATAACTGGGATATGCCACAGTGCCGGGTCCTCTTTCAATTTAGGGCCTTTCATTATCCTTCCAGCATCGGGCAACGGTTTGAGTGCGGGAGATTACTTTACGTTGAGCATACAAGGGGTGGATGAAAACGGATTCGACAGAAGGACTTCAGATCAGAAAAAATTCGATGCCGTAGCTTCAGGGGAGGGGTCAGAGAATGGCTCATCTGATAGTAATCCCACCGGGGACTCTGATGATAGTCCGTTTTCGGGATTCATGCTTGGCGAATCCGCCATTATTCTAGTCTTAGTAACCGGCGCGGTATTGGTTGTAACAACAATTGCCAGAAATCGACTCTCTAGAAGCCCTAAATCCCCGCAGAATCCATTGACAATTAAGAATCATGAACTAATACCTTCCACAGCCCCAACCCCGCCTGCCAGCAGGGCATCCAGCCCCCCTCCTCCCCCTCCAATGATACCACCCCTACCGCCAGGTGGACTCCCCCCGGGGTGGTCCATGGAACAATGGCACTACTACGGGGAGGAATACCTTAGAAGGTACTATCCATCAGAGGCATTCGGGGACTGATTGGGGGATTTCCCGCTACAGGTCATTAACGCACCTTCAAGAAGGTCCTACCTTTCGCTGGCATGAGGAATGTACATGGGAGATGAGGAAACCATCGACTCGAGCACAGAGTCTGACAACGATGGACACCTCAATTCTTGGGAGGAGGGTCCCGCATTTGGGGTTGGAGAAGACAAGGATCCAATATGCGAAGTCCCGGTCGAGGAGTGGGTTTCCGACCTAAAAATAACCTCGACGAGCGAAGTCCCCATCCCAGAGAACCTTGTTGATCAGGTAATAGGCCAAGAGGCAGCATCCATCGTGGTGAGGAAGGCAGCTGAGCAGAGAAGACATATGATAATGGTTGGAGAGCCCGGTACTGGGAAATCTATGCTGGCGAGGTCAATGACGGAGTTTCTGCCAAAGGACAGTCTGGAAGATGTACTGGTCTACAGAAATGTCGAGGACGAGAACGAGCCAAGAGTCAGGACAGTTCCAGCTGGAAGAGGGTCTGCGATAATTTCCGAGAGGAAAGCGCAAATAAGAATCCAAAGAGAGAGGACAAACAGGACCCTATTGTTTGTTGTCATGGTAATTGGAGCCGCCCTTCTACTGGCAGTATTGCAGACTGGCGATATAATGACGCTTATTTTTGGCTCATTTCTACTGATTTTTGGATATTTTTTTCTCAGAACCAGACTTACCGCAGGGGATGAGTCCAACATTCCAAAACTACTCATAAAGAGAGGTAGAAACGATGATCCGCCATTCATTGATGCAACCGGTACACTAGCGGGGGCCCTCTTGGGGGATGTCAGACACGACCCTTTCCAGTCGGGAGCCGATCTAGCCACGCCTGCTCACGAAAGAGTCGAACCAGGTGCTGTACACAGGGCCAACAAGGGAGTGCTTTACATCGACGAGATTAGGATGCTCAGGATGGAAGAACAACAAGCACTACTAGTAGCAATGCAAGAAGGAGAACTTTCAATCAGCGGTCGCTCTGAAAGGTCCTCCGGGGCTCTAACCAAGTCCGAGCCAGTGCCGACTAACTTCATCCTGGTAGCCGCCGGCAACCTTGACAGCATCCAACAGATGCACCCTGCCCTAAGAAGCAGAATCAGAGGTTATGGCTACGAGGTTTATGTCAACACCGATATGAGGGATACAGAGAGGAACAGGAGAAGACTTGTCAGATTCATCGCCCAGGAGGTAAAAAATGAACAAGGTAAGCAGTCCGGAAGAGCTATTCCCCACTTCAATCGTGAGTCAATTGGTTTGATCCTCAAGGAAGCACAGAGAAGGAGCGGAAGGAGGGGGAGGCTCTCCCTAAGGCTCAGGGAACTCGGTGGATTAGTTAGAATAGCTGGCGATTTGGCATCGGAGGAGGGGGCTGAGCTGGTACGGGCTGAACACATTTCCAGAGCACGAGCAATTGCCAAGCCCTTGGAGCAACAAATAGCAGACAGATATCTGGAAAGACAGTCAGAGTATGCAATGCTGGTAAACAGGGGCGAAAGAGTCGGAAGGGTAAACGGATTAGCTGTCCTTGGTGCAGATAGCGGGCTGTCTGACTTCTCGGGAGTAGTACTACCCGTAGAGGCCATGGTCACACCCTCCCAAGGGAGATCCGGCCAGGTGATCGCTACGGGCGGACTGTCCGACCTAGCCAAGGAGAGTGTTACTAATATCAGTGCGGTAGTCAAGAAACTAACTGGCAAGGATATCAAAGACTACGATCTTCATGTCCAATTCCCAGGAACCCACAACGTTGATGGTGACAGCGCATCCATCACAATGGCTACCGCTATAATCAGTGCATTCGAGGGGATCCCAATCGAGCAGAACCTCGCCATGACAGGCTCATTGTCGGTAAGGGGGGAGGTCCTCCCTATCGGGGGGGTCACTGCAAAAATCGAAGCCGCAGCCCAGGCGGGTATCGAGACGGTAATAATTCCCCGCTCCAACCTTCAGGATGTTCTAATCGATGAGAAGTACGAATCAATGGTCCAGATAAAACCCGTCGACTCACTTGACGAGGTGTTGCAATATGCTCTCGTTGGGACCGAAGACAAGTTGAGTCTAGTCGAGAGGCTCGCGAACGTCATAGATACCATCGATTTGATGTCTCAGGAACACAAATCAACAACCTGAACAATCTAACTTAAGTCCCTGAACTTGCACGCATCGCGGGGAAAATGACGGCGAAGATGGCAGTGGTGGCCCATGGGGGAGCAGGATCAGGTCCAGCGAGGCAAACGAACTTGCAGGTTGCCGTGGACGTCGCATCCAAACTCCTCCTCTCAGGAGCTTCAGCAGTGGAGGCCGCGGTGGAGGCCTGCGTCATTCTGGAGGATGATCCAGTCTTTAATGCCGGAACTGGAGGAGTCTTCAGAATTGATGGGTCCGTCCTATTGGACGCGTCAATTCAGACAAGTGACGGTAGACTAGGGTTCGTTATCGCAATGAAGGAAACTCCCAATCCGATCAGGGTCGCGGCAGACCTTCTGGATCATAATATCAATGGACTAACGGGGGATGGCGCTAGATCATGGGCAGATGATAAAGGGCATCTTAGGAGGCATGTTGATGGGAGGCCACCAACAGAAGGCGACGGAGATACAGTGGGGATCATTGTCCGAGACTCCTCGGGCTTCATGGCTTGTGCCACCAGTACTGGAGGTTGTAGCCACAGGCCCCCTGGCAGGGTCGGGGACGTGCCCTTGCCAGGGTCAGGGTTCTGGGTAAATGAGAGGATGGCAGTGGCCGCTACCGGAGAAGGTGAGGATATCACCAGGGCCTTACTCAGCTACAGAGTAGTGGAAATGGCCGAAAGCGATAGTTGCCCCTCCTTGAACCACGCAATGAACTGGTGCCTTGAGAACCTCATTCCAACCAAAGCATCCGTTGGACTGATTGCCATTGGAACTGAAGGTCCAGGAGAGGGTCTAGCGAACACAGATATGCCTTGGGCATCGTGGATTGAAGACTAGCCTGATGGGGATGCGCTTAAGGAGGGCCCACAGCCCGGTCAACATGGTGGTCACTTGTCAGACGTGGAGACTAGGATTGAACAGATAGCCCAAGTGCTGGGACAACTAGATGACACGCAGGTGCCAAGAAATATCAGAGCCTCAGCAAAAGAGGCGGTCGATAACTGGCTACTGAACAAAAAAAAGGATATGGATGTGAGGCTGGGAATGACTGCCTCGAAGCTAGATGAAATATTCAATGATGCAAACCTGCCCATTCACTATGGCCCACTTTGCCTACAAATTCAAACAGCTCTGGAGACCCTAATGTCAGAGAACAAAAAGAGTAAGTGAGATCAGGTCTTCCTTCTCTCAGCAGCCTTAGGCCTGAAGTTCTTGTAACCACATTTTCTACATGAACTAGGCTTGCTACCTCTGTGTGTAGCTGAGCACTTCATGCAAATCCACTTCTTCAGTAGCCTAGCCTCAGCCACCGCGTGCCTCTGTGCCATGTTCCCGCCGACCTACAAGCCATACATAACCACTTCGTGACAAATTCTTGTCAGAAAATCGGCATTCTCATCCAAAGCATTCAAACACCTTCTGCATTGGACGTCCCTTGGTGCCCGCCAGCGTAGTACTTGGAGCCCAATGGGGAGATGAGGGTAAGGGCAAGGCCATAGACCAGCTAGCCAACGAATCCAACTGGGCCGTAAGGTTCCAAGGTGGGAACAATGCAGGTCACACAATTGTCCTAGGAGATACCACCCTCAAACTTCACCAAATTCCTTCGGGAGTCACATCTTCTCATTGCAATTTGGTCCTGGGGGATGGCATGGTAGTTGACCCATGGGTCTTAGAGGAGGAGCTTGACAGATGGTACAGTCTGACAAAAGAAAGGCCCGAGGGGGAGAGGCTTTTCATTAGCGAACGAGCCTCAGTGATACTACCCTTTCACAGGATGTACGATAGTGCCGACAAGGTGGTCGGCACAACTGGTAGAGGGATAGGTCCGGCATACAGGGACAGAATCGAGAGGGTAGGAATCAGATTTGTAGATATACCGTTTGTGATTGGTAACAGTGACGAGATCAATAAAATTGTTTCCCGAATGAACATGCAGTTAGACTCCGTTGGTGTCAACGAGAAGATAGAGAGGAAAGACTTCGTCGCCGACCTGGAGTGGATAATGGATAGATTCGGAGACGCAATAAGGGCCACTGGCGCGATGATTGACAAGGCCCTCAAGAACGGTGAAAATGTCCTGTTAGAGGGGGCCCAGGGGGCAATGCTCGATATCGATCAGGGAACATATCCATTCGTCACATCATCGGTCACCAGTAGAGCCAATGCAACTCACGGGGCCGGAATTCACCCCGGTCATGTCGAGAACTGTTTCGGGATATCGAAGGCATACACGACCAGAGTCGGGAATGGGCCATTCCCGACCGAACTGCCATACGACACAGGTCCTGGCAATCATATGGCAATGGTCGGCCACGAGTTCGGAACGACCACTGGAAGGCCCAGAAGAACGGGGTGGTTAGACATGGTATCACTCAAGGACAGCCACAGGGTGAATGGCTACACCGGAATCGTCCTGACGAAACTAGACGTTCTCGGGGGATTAGACGAGCTAAACATATGCACAGGCTACGACTTGGATGGCCAGATAATTGATTACATGCCAACCAGTAGCCACGATCTCGCTCGATGCGTGCCAGTTTACGAAAGACATCCAGGCTTCCCCGCCTTGAAAGAACAGGAGTGGATAGAGATGGCAGAACTCTCAAGATCAGACAGGAAGGGCTTCGAAGTGCTCCCAGAGACCGCCCTCTCGTATGTCAGGAGGATCGAGGAGCTATCAGGGATCCCCATCGTCAGCATAGGAATAGGGCCCGATAGAAGAGCTTCAATCGCTAGCCTTGGCGGACCTTTCGATGTTGACCCAGAAGTGACAACCTTCTAATTTACTAGCCATCACGGTATTGTATGGGTTTCAAGTCCAACGCCCGCAAGAGAAGAGAGCGATTCACTGGGCCAGAAGGTAAAAAGAAATCCGAAGAGGAATTCGTGGGCCAGGTGAAATGCGATGTCTCAGGCTGTGGAAACTGGGCCGACAAGAAGGTAGGAGGAAGAAAGCTAGCATTCGATAGGGCCGCGGACGTATGGGGCGAGTCAGGGTTGAATAGGGACTCCAGAAGGATAACCGTCTGCAAGTCATGCTATCGCGCCTGGAAGAAGGCGAAGAAGGACGAGCCCACCGAATGGTCCTGATCAATGGAGCTGCACGAATGGATTCAGAGAGTATCGCCGAAAGAATTACTCAATTCTTTGGTGGCGTATTCCTTTTCTTCTTCGGGCTCCCATTCACACTGGTGCCGTTCTTGATATTTGGTGAATTCCGTGGTATGGATGCAGGTATATCTGAAACTATATTTCTGACAGCTTTCGCAATACCGTTCTTTTTGGTGGGACTCTTAGTTCAATTTATGGGTCTGAGTGCCATGTTTGGGTGGATTAGTACCAAAGAAGACCCGGGATCAATTCCCAGAAAGCTTCCTCCTGGGCCCGATGGCATATCAATCACCGAGCATCCTGATTCGGCATACTTAGGAGACTACCTAAGACAGTCAGAGGCCATAAACGGCAGGGATTGGTTCAGGAAACGAGATTCCTCTCATCGTCTCTACTACTATGCTCAGAACGAGGGCGGGTCACCCGGCTGGAGTCTTGATGACCGGGATGACTCCGGTAGTAAGGACTGGTTTAATGGAGGATGGTTTCCATACGATGGCTTTGAACTCCCCATGGGCAGGAAGCAATGGAATGTTGATGATGGACAGTGGGTTTTCATTAAAGAATTAGAATCATTTGCCTCAAAAGAAGGGTATGAGGAATACTTAGAATCAATAAGAGGCAAACCAAGCCCTGTGGCAAAAGCCACACAAGAAAAGGAGTGGTGGAAGTAGCGAAAAATCAGACTCCTTCCGACAGTAACAATGTTAGATGGGAGTCATCAGCGGACACCATGACTGAGCAACCAATGAATGAGCCTGTGCTGGGATATTCTCCGGGGAGTCCTGAAAGGAACTCCATAATTCAAGAGATTGACAGGCAGATGTCTGAGATTATCGAGATACCCTGTATAATCAATGGAGAGGAGGTCTATACCGGACACACGATACCGCAGGTCATCCCCCACAACCACGGGCACGTTCTCGCCAATGTCCATCTGGCTGGTAGAGAGGAGATGGAATCAGCCTGCTCAGCAGCTGTCAATGCTCAGAGATCCTGGATCGAAATGGGACTTGAGGAGAGATGCAAGATTTTCGAGAAGTGCGCAGACCTACTCGCTGGGGATTGGAGGATGAGGGTGAATGTATCCACAATGCTCAACCAGTCCAAGACCGTGTTCCAAGCAGAGATTGACTCCGCCTGCGAGCTCATTGACTTCTGGAGGTTCAACTGCCACTATGCAAGGGGGTTCCATGATGACTTCCAGCCACTAGTCTCCCCAGAGGGAGTCGTTAACTCGACAGATATCAGGCCTCTCGAGGGCTTCGTACTCTCAATCACCCCATTCAACTTCACGAGCATTGCGGCGAACCTTCCAAGCGCGCCTGCAATAGTGGGCTGCACCAGTGTCTGGAAGCCCAGCAGGAACTCGTACTACTCCAACTACTACCTGATGAGGCTGATGATGGAAGCAGGACTCCCCCCGGGGGTAATCAACTTCCTTCCCGGCTCGGGTGCAGAGATTACTGAAGTTGCACTATCGAACCCCAATTTCGCTGGATTGCACTTCACTGGTTCCACAGCTACCTTCCAGGGCCTATGGCAGGAAATCGGACTAGCTCTGCCCAAGCTCAATTCATATCCCCGAATCGTCGGCGAGACGGGGGGCAAGGACTTCATCGTCGCCCATCCAGACTGCGACAGAAGGGGGCTGGTCGTAGCCTTGCTGAGAGGGGCTTTCGAATACCAGGGACAGAAGTGCTCAGCCGCCAGCCGCGCATACATCCCCCGTTCGGTGTGGAATGAGATATCCGGAGAACTAGCCGATGAGATTGGCAAGATTGCAATGGGCGATGCTAGAGACTTCACCAACTTCATGACCGCTGTGATAGACAAGAGAGCGTTCGACAAGATATCTGGGTACATCCAAAGAGCCTCAGAAAGGGATTCATGTCAGGTGTTCTGCGGCGGAGGATATGACGATTCCTTGGGCTATTTCATTGAGCCAACAATCATCCTGACCGAAGATCCCAATTCAGAGTCCATGATCGAGGAAATCTTCGGGCCGGTCCTTACAGTGTACCTGTATGACGACGACGAATTCGATGCTATTCTGAAAGTCTGTGACGAGGCCTCCCCATATGCCCTAACTGGCTCAATCTTCTCAACCAATGAGGATAACATCCAGAAGGCATACGAGGCACTCCGATTCACAGCTGGAAACTTCTACATCAACGATAAACCGACTGGAGCAGTTGTTGCACAGCAACCATTCGGAGGGGCGAGGGCATCGGGGACGAATGACAAAGCTGGTGGTCCTCTGAACCTACTTAGGTGGATCAGCCCGAGGTCAGTCAAGAGAACCCTCGAGCCTCCCCAAGATTGGACCTACCCGTTCATGCAACAAGAATGACTAAGTCAAAGTTAATGTATCCTGCCGATTTGGAAAACATTACTGGGGAGCATTTGCTGAGAGGCCACCCCGTGTGGCGACCCACAGACCTGATCTGGGTAATGCCAGCGGAGGAAGTGAAATGACAAATACGAACAAAAACGAAAAAAGCCCGAAAATAACTAACATGGTCATGGTAATGCTACTGCTTACAATCCCCCTCTCGGGATGCGTTGGCGATACTGAGAATGACAGGGAGCTTGTTATAGTGACATATGACGTATACGCGCTCACTGATGAGGTGATAGAGGAATTTGAAAATGAGACGGGAATCAGCGTCACTATTCTCAAGCTGAATGATGCTGGGTCTATTCTTGACTATCTGATCCAACACCAAGGAAGAGAAGACGTGGATTTGGCCATTGGTATGGACAATAACTTTCTTGGAACCGCAATCGAATTCGACCTTCTAGCTGAAAGCGATGTGGATCAAGTTGGCATTAGAAATGATGCCCTTGGGCCCTATTCCGGTCCCCTAGCAACGCCGTTTGACATGGGCTATGTATGCCTCAACTACGACACGGATCAAGTCGATGGCGAGAATTTGACGGTCCCAACTTCCCTTTGGAACCTTACCGAGGAGGAATGGAGGGGTAAAGTAGCTCTCCCCTCACCAGTTACAAGTAGCCCGGGAAGGGCATTCATGCTGGCAACGCTTGACTACTTTGACTGGGAGGATGGCAATGATGAATTCAGTAGCTGGTGGACTGCAATGAAGGACAACGATGTAATCATCACATCAGGATGGTCCGAGGCCTACGAGACTCACTACACGGGAGGATACGGGGAATGGACCGAGGGGCATATCGGGGATGCACACATCACTGTCTCGTACTGCCACTCTCCGGGAGTTGAGTCATGGTACAACGAAAATTGGACGAAGTCAGCCTCCCTGGATCTCCCGAAAACATCCTTCTTGCAGGTAGAATATGCAGCAGCCGTGAATGGAGGAAACATTGAGACCGCCAGCGAATTCATAAATTACCTAATTTCACCAGAGGTAAACTCCCTGATGCCAACAGAGAATCTGATGTACTCAGTCCTAGAGGGCCAGGATTTACCTGAGGAAAATGGATATCTGCTCAACTCAGTCATCCCTCAACAGCCATCTCAGATTTCCATGAATGATATCTCAGAGAATATTGAGTTATGGCTTGAGGAATGGAACTCTGCCATGACTTCAGGTGAATGATTTGAGAAGGCTAGCAAGCGCATTCGCGGTCATGCTTTACTCAATGCTAATACTCGTACCAATCGGCCTAGCTACTCAAAGACTTATCCTTGTGACAGGCCCTAATCCGTATGACTGGACCAAGTCATTGAGCGAGAATTATATTTCCCAGAACGTATTGGAATTCACTCTAGTCCAAGCGGTCTCATCGACTCTCCTGACAATAATAATCAGCCTCCCGATAGCTTGGTCCCTTGGTCGTCACAGATGGCCTTTCGAGTCTCTGATAAGGACAGTTCTGACATTACCTTTCGTCATACCATCAATAATCGCCGCCATGGGAATACTGACTATAGTGGGCCCCCACGGACTGAATATTAGGACCAATGAAAATACGTGGTGGTGGACACTGATAATATCTCATGCTTGGTTCAACATGGCTTTGATCATCCGTTTCTGCGAGCCTCTCCTGTCCAAACTAGATCCTGCCTTGGAAGAGCAGTTGCGCTTGTTGCCTCATGGTAGAACAAGAGCTTCAAGACTCAAGAATCTCTGGGTCCCTTTGTTGTTGCCCTCTGTAGTGGCGGCGGCGTGCATGACCTTCGTCTTCTCGTTCACCTCGTTCGCTTTGGTCCGATGGATAACAGTGAGGGACAATACCCTGGAGAGCGTGATGGCAGAGGTTTCGTCATCCGCCGGCATCCAAGGTTACATGGAACCGACTTCAGACATCGTGATGGGCGCCTCACTGATTCAGTTCACGATTCTGTTGACCTCCCTCTGGCTGACCTCCGTGATCCAGCGTGACAGGAAAGCAATACTCCCACAGGCGCGTCCGGAACATGTCCGCAAACCAAACTCACGTGGCTGGCTAGTGATCGTGCCAGCGTTGATTTTTGCTGTTCTACCACTGATCTCAGTCGTCATCGGCTCCTTCAGAATCCGTGATCTGGGGGATAGCGGTGGTGGATTTCGCTGGGGAACTGATGGTTGGAATCAAGCATATCATGGGTCATTCTCATTCGCTCCAATGTCTGAGGCAATCCTGAACTCGCTCGGATATGCGACAATTACCATCCTCGTAGCACTACCTCTTGGCTATGCCCTGGCAACAACGATCAACGATCTGGAGAAGAGAAGCCCCAATCTAGCAAGGCTTCTTGACGTTTTCACGATGCTACCCTTCGCGCTCAGCGCGGCGATGGTAGGACTAGGAGTTCTTCTTGGAATAATCAAGCTGGACGTATCCTCGGCATACCAATTCTGGGCGCTCCCCTCACTGGCTCACATCATGCTCACAACCCCATTCGTAGTCAGGATCATGCTACCTGCAATAAGGTCCCTCGACAATTCCTATGACGAGAATGCGCGAGTCCTGGGGATGGGTGAATTCTCCAGATTTGTCAAGATCAAGATACCTCTCCTGAAGGGATCGATTATCATATCCTCGATATTCGTCATTGCAATGTCATTGGGTGAATTCGGAGCATCCTTCATTGTAGCGAAGAATTCAGACTGGACTACTATGCCCCTGCTCATTGACGCTTGGAGGGCCAAACCGATGAAAGATCCGTTGTCAGCACCGGCATCGAATGCCGTGGCCACAGTTCTGATGCTGATAACAATGGGACTGTTTATGTTCGCAGAGAGATTTCGTAACAACAGAGACGGGGGGATGTTCTGATGCTGGACTGCGAAGCGCTGACGAAGGCATTCGACAAGACCCTATTTAAGAATCTAGATATCCATCTCGGACCCGGGGAGATCCTCGCTGTGTTGGGTCCCTCTGGTTGTGGCAAGTCCACGCTATTGAGATGCATCTGCGGACTAGAATCCTTGGATTCGGGAACAATCAGGCTGAACGAGACCGATATCACGAATTTCGAGGCTGAGGACAGAGGCATAGGACTGATTTTCCAAAGGCCTGTTTTGTACCCACACTTGTCAGTCTCCGGAAACCTCTCTCTGGCCTCCAAGTCAGGGCACGAGGAAGCGCTTGAGGAAGTCGGCCTCTCGGGGTTCGAGGGTAGAGCTGTCGAGAACCTATCGGGAGGAGAAGGCCAGAGGGTGGCACTAGCCAGAGCCCTACTCGCTGAGCCAGACGTACTTCTACTGGATGAGCCCTTCAGCGCTTTAGACAGTGACTTATCCGTGAGATTGTTGAAAGATGTACGCCAGCTCCTCAAGAAAAGAAAATGCCCTGCTATCCTTGTGACTCACAACCAACAAGAGGCCGAGATGTTCTCTGACAGAATCCTGGAAATGTCAGACTAGATAACAATCGGTCAGTTCTTGACCTCATCCATAGTGGGCTTCGTGTGGATGAGGACCTGCCATTGAGGATTCTGAGGCCTTGGAAGGGAGTCTGGAGGCCAATCTGGTCACGCAGGGAGGGATTGGGGGGATTCTCATTCCTCATCTCCATCTTCTTCATTGGAATGTTCTCCATAGGTGCCCCCTACTTCATCTCGAACAACATCGCGGCGCACTACCTCGAAACAGTGTGGGATCCCGAGATTGCCCTGGATAGGAGCCTTCCCGTGATCAACTGGCTGATCATTCCCTACGTCGCCCTCTACCTGTTCTACCCCGTAACACTGGCCCTAGCCCCCAGGGACGACAGGGGAAGGATGGAGTTGGCACTGGGTGTCCAGGGCCTGTTCATGGCCACGATGTTCTGCGTGCTTTTCTTCCTACTCCTTCCAGCTGAGATAGACCTCAGGGACCAGTTGGACACGCACTGGGAGACCAATCCCCCGAACTGGCTGGAGGAGGCGCTGTTCACGTTCATACACGTCTCTGACAACCCATGGAACGCATGGCCCAGCCTCCACATCGTCCACTCCACCCTTCTGGCCAGACTCATCACGCACTGGGTCCAGAGGGACCATCACGAGAGTCGCTTCGCCAAGCCCTTCTTGGTACTCCTCTGGGTCGAGTGGGCACTGCTCTGTGTCAGCATCCTGGCTACGAAGCAACACTACCTGTTCGATCTCGTCACAGGGCTGGTAGTCGCTTTCGTATTCTGGAGGATGTTCACCAAGGTCATCGACATGGTCGAAGAGAGAGGCCCCGACAAACTCGCATCCGAGTCAGGCTGGAGCAACTAGTTGTTGTATACCAATGGGTGGTATCGATGCAGCACCAAGTCTGATAGAAGTTGCACAAGGGTTTCTATTCTTCGCAGTCATCATCGCATCTTCATTGAAGATGAAATCAAATGAAAAGTTTCTATTCACCCAATCGCTTCAGCGATGTAGAAGATGCCACTTGCAACGATTCCAATCATAACACCATTGTGAATCCATTCGGACTTCAGCGATTTCAACCAACGTTTACCCACGTTGACACCGATGAGAGCGGATGCAACCAAAACAAGTGTGAGATTCAAGTGAGAGGAAATCTCATCAAACCTAAAGAACAGATATACCGGAATTCTCGAAAGGTCAACGCACAAAGCAAGGACACTTGCAGTCGCAGCATAGGCCATCTTATCCGGCAGCCTACGGGTAAGGAACATGGCGCGAAGCGCACCCTGGTGGCCTGACAATCCGCCCATGAATCCAGATCCGAAGCCTCCGACCCTGTCATTGGCTTCTGGGATCCTGTAGCCCGTCCACTTCTCACTCATAGTGAGCAACGGCAACACGATGAGAAAGATTCCGATGATGGCCAATAGAGGTGCCTGTGGGACTTTATTTTGCAGTAGTGCCCCAAGAATGGCACCGACAACCAACCAGACGCCATATTTCCGAAAGGCGTGGAAATCAAAATGCTCCTTCAACGCGGCAAACTTCCCCGCATTGTGAGCCCCATGTACAATGGCGACGACGGCCACAGCCTCATGAGGGCCCATCAACAGGAGAACCATCGGCGTCAGCATGGTGGACAGGCCGAAGCCTGCCGGAACCGTCAGCGCTGCCGCCAAGAAGGCGCCAACCGCGACTAGTATCAGTTCCTCCATCGTTACAAGTCCAAGATGAATCAGTTGAAAACAATTGGTAGGAATGCGTTAGCCGCTTCCTCACAGGCATTGGCTACATCATTCGCTCCAATGTTCCAAGCCATGTAGGCACAAACGGCAGTTGCAAGAATCAGGACGAGCCACATTATCGGTTCCATCTATAGAGCCTCAATAGGGATGGCATTTAATCATAATATTATATAGAATATATAGTGGACTATAGAATACGAGTACTGCGAGCCTATGAAAGGGTATATATTTCGCGAGTGATGCGGCAAGATACGTGGAAAGGGTCGCCTCCAACAAGTCCGAAGTGAGAAAACTTCAACTGACAGGTGGTTCAACTTACATTGTCAGTTTACCAAAGAGGTGGGTGGTGGAACACCAATTGTCTGCTAAAGATGATGTCAGAGGCCTTCCGGTAGTTTGCGGGTAAGTGCAGAAACTACTTCGGTTAGGAAAAGACGACAAGTGGAAATTGATTTACAGGAAATCAGTAGGGATTTTATTCTTGATCACCTAATTGGTGCTTATCTCTCTGGGGCTCAAAACATTCGAATCATTTCAAAGTCTGGAATTGATAGAGAACACAGAAGGGAACTTCGAAGATTCATTCAGACTACCCGTGGGGTCGAAATCGCCAACGAATCTGATTACAGTGTAGAAATGATAACGCTACTTAATCCTGCAGAGATGCCATTACATTCTAGTCTAAACAGAATGTATCTCTTAGTTTCTAGCCAAATAAGGGATGTGGTGGAAGTCCTTACTGGTGGAGACGTTACTATCTTAGAAGATAGCGAGGAGAGGGAAAAAGAGGTTGATGCATTGCGTTTGTTATTAGAAAGACAGGTTGGCCAAATATTGGAATCAGCGTCAATTGAAACTAGTTTTGGAACAACCAGGTGGGAAGCCGCCGAATTGTCGAATATTGTGCGGACGCTCGAAAGGATTGGTGATCACTGTTACATCTTAAGCAGGCTGTGCGTCTATCAAGAAGTGCCCAACAATCTTTCATCAGCAGAATTGCCAGTTTCTGTAATTCCCATTTGGCAGTCCTCAATTAAGCAACTTATCGCAAATTTACGGAAAAGGAAGGTTAAGGAAATCCACGATGCAAAATCGAATCTAGAATCTGCCATAATGAATCTGAGGGAATACGAAGATAGCTTGTGGGACATGAAACTGCAATCTACCGATGCCTTGTTTCTGGATAAATTATCAGAATCTCTCAGGAGAATTTTGGCCTACACCGTCGACATGGCGGAGATATTAATCAACATACACACACATAGAAATTCAACAGAAGTAACAATTGGATAGACTATTTTGTTGTGTTATTTTGACGCAAAAATTTACGTTTTATCCACCCAACTATAGAGATTATATAGGTTCCTTCCATTTATGTTTACTATACAGATTCATTTCAACATACCATGCGATGTCGAAGCGAACGGAGAAATACGAATGAACCGAACTCTATTGACGAATATGATGATTGTACTGTTGCTCAGTGCCTCGCTGGCCGGGTGTACAGGTGATGATGAAAAAGAAAGCTTGATCCAAACCGGATCATCGACTGTTTTGCCACTAGCGGTGGCCTGGGCAGAAGAATATGAAGGGGCAGATGTATCTGTCTCAGGAGGAGGTTCCAGCCATGGAATCAATGCTTTGTTGAATGGGGAAGCCGACCTAGGGGATGCTTCCAGACTGATGAAAGGCAAGGACTACACAAAAGTAAACTGCGATGAATCAGGGGTTAGATCTGATGGAACTGCATCTGAAGAGTGCATGGGTGTAATGCCAACCAAGTGGGTCGTTGCCTTTGATGTTCTTGCAGTAATCACCCACCCTTCAAACGACTTTGCAAGCACTCTAACTTACGATCAGTTATACTCAATTTTCACAGATGATAACCCTGCTGTGTATTGGGATGATGTAGCTGGATTAGAGGGCGCCCCTCACGAAGAAATTCAAATCTACGCACCAGATGAAGCAAGTGGCACCTTTGACTACTTTTTCGAAGAGATTATCGAAGATTGGGGCGACGAAACTCAGGTCGCAGGAACCCGTCTAGAATCAGGCGATGGTGTATATCATCCATCAGCGGACGACAATGTGATTATGACCGCAATACAATCCAACGAGTACGCAATTGGATTCCTAGGATTCGCATACGTTAGAGAGAATGCTGACAAGGTAAATACCGTATCGATTGATGATGGTAGTGGCGCTGTTGAACCTTCTTTAGAGACGGTTGCAGATTATCCTATGGCTCGTCCACTTCACATATACACCGATGCCAACGCGGCAAATTCTGATGCTGTCAACGGCTACTTGAGTTTTGCATTGTCAGATGAAGGACAAGCAGTCTGTGACGAAGTAGGATACGTGAAGGTAGAGTTGGTAGATGCCAATCTGCTTTCACTCCAACGTGCAGCATTGGCGTGAACTATGAAGTGGTAAATCATGATTGAGTCTGGCACCTTCCTAGATGGCCGGGCTCCACGTAACCGATTTACCCATAGCGCATTGTTTTCAGCCGCCTCATTGTCGGTGATTGCAAGTGCGTTAATCATATACACACTGGCATCAGGTACAATTCGCTTTTTTGAATACGAAGAAGCCACCTTTTTCGAATTCATTTCTGGAACGGATTGGGTTCCTAACGGACGTAACCCCAGCTTTGGGATCTGGCCTTTACTTTCAGGCACGGCTCTCATTGCTGTGGGGTCACTAATGATTTCTATCCCTCTTGGAGTAGCGGCTGCTCTGCATCTAGGTGAATTTGCTTCGCCCAGATCACGACGTTTTCTAAAGCCAATAGTCGAGGTTCTTTCAGGAATACCATCAGTGGTTCACGGTTTCTTCGCTCTTCTCGTAATCAGCCCCTTTATGCAAAGAACCATCGATGCAACATACTTCAATGCAGCTAGTGCAATAATTGTCGTAGCAGCAATGATTTTGCCGATTATAGTTTCAATATCAGATGATGCTATCAGAGCAGTTCCTAGAGAAATAAAGGAAGCAGCATTAGGCCTTGGAGCAACGCGTTGGGAAATGGCCACCAAAGTTGTTCTACCATCTGCTCGTTCCGGAATAGTTGCAGCGGTTTTACTCGCGCTTGCACGTGCAGTGGGTGAAACAATGGCTGTAACTATGGCTGCTGGCTCAGTTGCAGCACTACATTTTGATCCACGTCTGGAAGTACAAACTCTGACTGCATATATTGCCCAAGTTGCAACTGGTGACATACCACCAGGCCCAGCAACCGATGCGGGATTCGCGGTAGGCTCTGCCCTCTTTGTCCTAACATATTCAGTGAATATATTGGCAGTTGGGGCAACAAGAAAAAGACTGGGAGCAAATAGAGGCAAAATGGCTTCCCTCCTTTTTCAAATCAAAGTGAAATTATCAATGATTTTAGAGAGAATTAGCGGAGATATCGAATATAATTTAACTCAATCAAATCCATTTATACCCACAAAATACGATTTATTTAGAAGAAGAAAGGAAAAAGTTTCACGATTTATTGTTGCAAGTAGCCTATTTGTAGGGTTAGCATTTTTGCTTATCTTACTCCAAACAATCCTAGAAACAGGATTGGCTGGTATTGATTTACAGTTTCTGACAAACTTCCCGTCCTATCGAGCTGATCAAGCGGGTATAGGTCCTACAATTTGGGGGTCACTTTGGCTAATCACACTGACAATGTTATTCGCATTGCCGGCGGGTGTTGGTGCTGCAGTTTACTTAACTGAACTCGCACCTGAAGGTGTCCTGAATCAATTTTTGAGAAGAACCCTACAGAACCTAGCAGCGGTTCCATCGATTATTTTTGGTTTGGTCGGGTTGTATGTTTTCAGCAGGATGTTTGGTTTTGGGCTTAGTTTACTCACAGGTTCTCTGACTCTCGCAATGATGGTTTTACCAATGATTGTAGTAACTACAGAAGAGGCATTGCTAGCGGTTCCGAAATCGTTTCGAGATGCAGCATTGGGCGTTGGGGCAACTAGGTGGCAGGCAGTCAGACATCATGTTCTTCCAAATGCAGTTCCCGGAATAGCAACTGGAGCAATTCTCTCCGTTGCGAGAGCGTTAGGAGAAACTGCTCCTATTCTATTTGTTGCAAGCCTATTTTCAAAAACAGCGCCAACAGGAATAATGGATGGCTTCCTTGCGTTACCTATTCAGATATTTTTCTGGACTAGACATCCAAAGGAAGCGTTTCATGATCTAGCAGCAAGTACTATTCTTGTACTACTAATGCTATTACTAATCTTGAATTTCATCGCTATATTCATTCGTAACAGAGCAGAGGCTAGGAGGTCATGGTAATGTCCACAGAAAATAATACGATTAGTGTGAAAGATCTGACAATAAAATATGCTGAAAAAGAAGCTATAATTTCCGTAAATTTAGACATCCAAGAATCTGGCGTAACTGCATTCATTGGCCCCTCAGGTTGTGGAAAAAGCACATTGCTGCGGGCCTTCAACAGAATGAACGATGAGATTCCAACTTGCTCAATGATTGGTGAAATAGAATGGCGAGGAAAGAATTTACTTTCAGATGAAATAGACCCTGTTTTGTTAAGGAGGGCTGTATCTATGGTTTTTCAGAAACCAAATGTATTCCCCACTTCAATTTACGAAAATGTCGCGTTTGGGTTGCGAATCCAAGGAATCAAACATAAGTCGAAACTAGATGAAATAATTGAAGAAAGCCTTCGAGATGCATTTCTTTGGGACGAAGTAAAAGAACGATTGGAAGATGATGCCTATTCTCTATCAGGAGGGCAACAACAAAGACTCTGTATTGCGAGGGCTCTAGCAACTAAACCCTCTATCCTGTTAATGGATGAGCCCACTTCTGCCTTGGATCCAATCGCCACGGCTAAAATTGAAGAATTAATTCAAGCACTTCGTGAAAAAGTAACTGTAGTCATTGTAACCCACTCAATGAGCCAAGCAGCAAGAATTTCGGATCAAACAGTTTTTTTGTATATGGGTGAGTTAATTGAGGCGGGGGAAACAAAGAAAATTTTCAGTGAACCTGAAAAAGAATTAACAGGTCAATACATTACAGGAAGATTTGGTTAGGTGAATAAATGGTTCCAGTAAGAACAGGATTAGATGAAAGATTAGACCAATTGAGAAATCAATTGGTAGATGATGCTAATGAGTTAATGAGAATTTATTCAGTTGCAGTTGATTCTCTAATTTCCTTGGACGTCGACAATGTAAATCAAGTGTTGGCAGCTAGAGACGAAGCTAGGAAAATTTTCTGGGAAAGAACTGGAGATATTCTTCTTGTTTTATCACTTAACCAACCGATGATGGGTGACCTTCGGATGATATCCACATTCCTAAGAGGTAGCGATACCATTGAGAGAGGCATGAGGCATGCAAGAGATATTTCACAAACTTCCTCTTTGCTAGCACAGGAGTTAGAAATTGACAAAATACCCAACGATCTCATTGGTTTGATTCAAACAATGAACAAATTACTAATGGATATTATCTCAAATATCTTCGATTCCATAAATTCAAAATCTGGCCTAAATATCGAATATATTTCAAATAAATGGGATGAAATTGGGAATATTTGGGAAACTTGTCAAGAAGTTATTTCCGTTACTCCCGGGGCTGAAATCGGTAGTAAACCGGGAAGATTAAATCTCTTCAGAGCAATCTCTAGAATGGAGAGAACTGGCTATAATTTTGTTAGATTCGCTGACCATTGGCATCATGCACTCAACAATGAGTGGATTTCAATTGAAAATTAGATCAATGATGCACCCAATATTAGGACCTCATGCGATTGAGAGGGACAGCTATAGCAGGGAGGTAATCGCTGTATCTGTGCCTGCTGGTCTTGGGTGGATACAACTTCCCTGATAGGGCCATTTCTACCACCTCCTGCTTCGTCAGTGCCTCCAAGTCGCTACCTGGCCAGATGTCCAGCTCGATTCCTTCGTCATTCAGGTAGTCGACCTTGATGACCGGAAGGCGGAGCAAGCCGATCCTAAGCCCCACGTGGTACCTGTGATGGCCATCGAGGATCGTTCCGGTGCGCCCATCCACCAGCAGGGGCTTGGTGTATGCGTTCCAACGGAGTGTTATGTCGTGCAAGGAGTCCACGTTGCCGGGCTTGACCTCCTCATGGGGCTTTAGCCAGGAGATGGGCACCAGCTCGACTTCCACGATAGTCCTGAGGGGCGCTCATTGAAATCATTTCGCGTGGCTCAGACCAGCTAGGTCATCCGATTATTCCGGAAACTGCCTCGGTCTGCGTCAGGTAGACCAAGAGCCCCAAACCAGCGAAGATCATCATCCATGAGCCAGTCGCCTTGACTACCCCGGTGGATCTCCTGAGGAAGCTGATCATCGCCTGTCGCCCCATCCCGACAAGTACCGTTACCATCACCATAAGCAAGGTCACAGAGAGGATCAATCCGCCGAGGCCAGCCACGAAGGCCCCCTCTCCAACGACCGCCAACCATGCCACGAACGGGAAAACCGCGGCGGCCGTACAATCCACAGACGCTGCCGAGTATCCTATTCCCCACAGGAACATGTTTCTACGTGGCGTGAAAACCTCATCGGACTCCACCGTTTGATACCTGTCCAACCACCTCTGCACGAAAGACATCATCTCACTGGTCCAACCAAGAAGCATCAGGCTTCCCAGTACCACGAGCAGGCATGCAATTCCGACAGCTATGGTGTGGAAGGTCCCTGATAGGTTGACGACCTCGCTCAACCCGAAGATGACTATCCCAACGGACACGAAAAATGTCAGTTGCCCGAGAGCGGCAAAGCTCCCGATCTCGAATGAACCCGGTATCCTCCCGCTTATCTTTCCCTCTGCATGCAACTCCTCCTCCCTCATCCCCAGGCTGAGGTAGTAGGTGATGTACGAAGGCAGGACCGGGAAGGCGCAAGGGGAGAAGTAAACCAATACTCCGAGGAAAAGTCCGATGATGAATACGCCTGTGACTGACCTGTCTGATTTCGCGATGCCGATCCTCAGGTCCTCCGCATCGCCCTCGTTGGCCTTCAGAACCGCGTTGTCAAAAGCCTTCCACCTATCCAGAGGTGTCCCGGTGTTGTCCTTCGCTACCACATATCCTTCATGGTCGATCACCAGTACTAATGGGATAAGCTGAGCAGAGTAGTATTCGACCATGTCGCCCCTCGATCCATCTTCCAGGATTATTGAATCGGTCCCGCCATTCACCACAGTCCAATTCATGAATTTCTCAGAATCATAATCCCCGAAGGTCGAATTGATCTGTGCGAATGTTTCGCCAAATCTGTACCAGGCCGCCACTGAGACCACTACCACGGGATACTCGCCCTCGAGCTCCCGCCACTCAGCGATATTGTTCTCAATGTGCTCTTGCACATAGTGACAGTTCGCGCAATCCACCGCCATGAAGTCTAGGATGACGACACTCCCCCTGAGGGAACTCAACTGAACTGTGCCGTTCTCATCGGCGATCATGCTGTCAATGCCGGTTCTGTTCAGTGATTGGGCCTCGAAATCGTACACCTCATTGACGTCTCCAGAGACCCCGTATATCGAGGAGGTCATTCCGAAAAGGGACAGTGAGGAATATCCGATGATGCAGAATAGTACGACAGCTACGCCGAAAGCCCTCCATGTGTCGCCCTCCCTGAGGATACTGAAATCAAGCCTCTGAGTCAGCGAGGCTCCTTCTGGTTCACTCATGCACTGTGAAGTGTCGCGCTCTTTTTCATTACAGTGGGTGAATGTTTTCTCTTCTACCGAGTGCAAAATTTCTGTTTTCATCGGATTTCTATCATGCTGAAAGGAATAGTCTAGGCCTCACCATCCTTATCTGCACAGCTCTCTCACGAGAGACGGGGCTCGTGGTCTAGGGGTTATGACGTCGCCTTCACATGGCGAAGATCGCAGGTTCAATTCCTGCCGAGCCCACCATCAATTAGGTCATCCAGTAATGATGAGGCACCTATCCTGGACTCATTCGGATTTCCCGTGGATATGCCTTCCTTCTGCATTATAGAGAGCATTCTCCGGGCGTCCTCTGTTTTCCTTATCCCCCCCGAGATCTTCACCCCCTTCCTCTCTCCCATTGTAACGAGGTGCCTGTTTGCCTCCATTGAGAGTATTCTGGCGTCCTCATCAGTGCAGTCCCCTCTCTTGCCTGTGCAGGTTTTTACGAAATCGGCCCCAGAGGCCATGGCCAATCTGCTTGTTGCCCTAATCGAGTGCTCATCCATAAGTGGAGTCTCTATGATCACCTTCAGGGTTTTTTCGCCACATGCATCTCTCATCGCTGACAGTATCTGTAGATCCTCCTCTGAAGCATCCCCTCCATTAGGTGTTGGCTCAAGTACGCAGTCTATCTCATCAGCCCCAAAATCTATCGCTTCCGATATCGCTTTGGAAACCTTCGTCGGATCTCGCCATCCTACTGGGAAGCCACCAACCACGGAGGCCACTTTCACCTCTTCTGGGAGGAGGCCCCTGACAAATCTAACGTGCTCAGAAAAGACGCAGACAGCAGCAACGCGATGGGCGACTGCCCTTTCGCAGAGTCGGACAAGGTCCTCTTCTGACGCTCCCCTGTCCAGTAGTGTGAGGTCCAATATCCCGATTATGTCGCCATTGCCCATGCTTACACTACCCATGAATCGACTCAAATCTCCTCATGAAGTCAACTAAAGCCTCAACGCTATCAATGGGGCAGCCATTGTACAGGCTGGCCCTGATCCCTCCGACGCTTCTGTGCCCCTTCAGGCCACCGAGGCCCGCCTTGTTCGCCTCTTCGAGAAAAACACGCTCTAACTCCTCATCCCTCATTCTCCATGTGACATTCATCACAGAACGCGACTCGACCTCGGCATGAGGAATCCAGAAGGGAGTCCTGTCCAGCTCCTCGTAGAGCAATGCGGACTTGGCCCTGTTTCTATCGATAGCCCCTTGTAGTCCACCGTTTTCCTCTACCCAAGAAAGGACCCTGTCCAAGACGAAAATCCCAAATGTGTTCGGCGTGTTGAACATGGACCCCTTGGAGATGTGGGTCCTGTAGTCAAGCATCGTGGGAAGCCCATCTCCTATTCTCGAAACGGCCCAGGGGGAGAGGATGACCAGTGTCACTCCACTGGGGCCCAGATTCTTTTGGGCTCCGGCATAGATCACATCATGGGCAGAAACGTCTATCGGAACGCCGCAAATATCCGAGCTTGCGTCAACCACTAGGTGCTTTTTTCCTACCTCTGGGGTCTTGTGGTACTGGGTTCCAAATAGCGTGTTGTTGGAGGTGTAGTGAACGTATTCAGCATCCTCTCTGATTTCAAAATCCCCATCCATGGGCACGGATTTGAACCCTCTCTCAGAGTCATCCCATGATGCCACACAGTCGCCTATCCTGCATGCTTCCTTGAGGGCCTTCTGAGACCACCCTCCTGTAACTAGGAAGTCGGCCTTGTCACCATCCCCAAGGAGATTCAGGGCTGTCATGTAGAACTGGGTCGAAGCCCCTCCCTGAAGGAATAGAATGTGGTAGTCTTCGGGTACGGACAGAATCCTCCTGACTCTACTCATTGCCGAGTCTATGACCTCTTGAAAGAATGAGCTCCTATGGGAAACTTCCAGTAGTCCGAATCCGCTATTATTCAGATTGGGTAGAGAGGAGGCCACATCATTCACCACATCCAGAGGTAACACCGCAGGCCCAGCACCAAAATTGTGCACGCGCCCATCTCCGCTCATGGCTCACGCACGATATCCAGTCTTTCAGCTCATCGTCTCAAAGGCAGGGTTCTTCTCTGGAAGTCCGGACGGCGTTACATGATTAGCGTCGGCCTGGTGATGTTACAGGGGGCCAGACATGACCACATATCATCATTGAACGAGGCGTCCAGAGATTTGGGCTTGGAAATAGAAATAATCGAGATAAGGAAGCTGAGCGAACTCACATCAACCGATCCCGATGCCATAGTAATACCGGGAGGAGAGTCCACCACAATGAGAAAAACAGGACAGGATAAATCTTCTATGCTAATCCCCGGAATGTTTGATTGGATTAGGGATAACCCGTCAAAGCCAGTCTTGGGAACCTGCGCAGGAGCCATACTTCTGGCAGACCCACAGGATGGAAATCCTCCTCTTGTCGAGGCACAGATAGACAGGAACGCATATGGCCCCCAGTATGAATCGTTTCAAGCAACCGTGAGATCCTCACTTTTGGGCCGGGAGTTCCCGGGAATTTTCATCAGGGCCCCGAAATTCATTTCTTCGGAAAACGAGGTATGTGCGACGATGGGGAAGGAAATAGTAGGAGTGAAGAACGGCAGAGTAATAGCACTGACTTTCCACCCTGAGTTGTCAAGTGATAAGGGGTTCCACAGGTGGCTCCTAGAGAGTGTGTGCGGTGAGTAGTGTGTCTGAGTTCCCTCAATTCATCGATATCGAGGAGTCCCCAAACTCTCTGGATTGCGAAGGGTGCATACAATGTCAGATGGGTAGCAAGCTGGTTCTTTTCATTACTGGAAACTGCCATTGGAGGTGCGACTATTGCCCACTTTCTGAAACCAGACGGGATATCGATTTCATGTATGCCAATGAGAGGCCATGCAACGATTTTGATGAAGTAATTGAGGAAGCTAGGGCGATGAGGGCTACGGGAGCTGGTATAACCGGTGGAGATCCATTGATGGCCAGAGAGAGGAGTTTAGAGGGAATTAGGAGGCTAAAGCGAGAATTCGGCGACGATTTCCACATCCACATGTACACAAGCATCCCATTCAAAGCTCAGTGGGCCAGTGAGTTTGCAGATGCCGGACTTGATGAGATAAGATTTCACTTTCTGGATCTTTCCAGCCAGGAATATAAGGAGGTAATTGAGGCATGCTCTGATGCTGGAATATTCACTGGGGTAGAGCTCCCATGTGAGCCTGATAAGGAAAGGGAGCTATTACAGATCATTGAAGATATGAGGGACTTTGAT
Organism: Candidatus Poseidoniales archaeon; assembly: GCA_028283505.1. Lineage (GTDB taxonomy): Archaea > Thermoplasmatota > Poseidoniia > Poseidoniales > Thalassarchaeaceae > MGIIb-O5. The sequence continues at coordinate 136,199 of JAPOFX010000002.1, read as the reverse complement.
GTCAGCTTCATGAATCTGAATGAGCTGGAGATTACTGTCGGAAACCATGAAAATATGGAGCTTAGGGGATTTAATTTGTCTACGGAGATCACTGCTGGGGCAGAGGGTTCTTCCAAGCTAGCTCAGTCGATTAGAGACAGAGTAATGGCTGCCTCCATAGGCGCTCCAGACCCAATTGATGGCCTGAAGAGGGAGCCATACGGATTTCATCTGAAATACTGCACCTCCTCCTACAAGGATGCTGGGCAGATGAGGAGGAGATTCATGCGTCGGGGGGAGGCAACCATTTCACCTCATGAAACCCTCAGCGATGATGCCACATTGCTGTTCGGAGTGGTCTACTCAGAGCAGGATCTCCATGAGTCTTGGATAAGAGAAATATCAGATTTCACAGGCCTTCCCAGAAGGTTCATGTTCTACGATGAGGAGAATTCTCGAATAGAGGTTCCAATAGCGGTTGCTGAGCAGATAGCGGGAGAAGTTTCAGCCCCAGTAGCCATCGTAGAGGTGACTCCCACTTTCGACAGGACCGAAGTCATGCTCATATGGCTCAATAATCATAGAATTTGATTTAAGCCACGTTGGGTTGATACGTCTCTGACCAGTGTGAACGAATGTGCCAGTTAGTGTAGCCGATCCGGATGCAAACATTGCTGATCCTTACAGGAGGCTCTCTGCATCACAGATGGTAACATGGAATGCATGCCCCAGACTCTGGTATTACAACAATATACTCAAGCTGAGAGGGCCATTGCCTCCGCAGATAATTAGGGGCAATGCGGCTGAGTCTTGCATATCAAGAGTTATGAGAGACTCCCCCTCATTAGTTCCTAAGGATGCAGGTGATATCCTGAAGTCTCCAATCTTGGATGACGGTAAGCCAGCTTATGAGTATGATGAATTGTGGCCATCGCCTTCCATTCAGGCCATTAATGAATCAGAATGGCCCAAAGACCGAACGTCACTCGAGGAGTGGGCAATGGCGAGGGTTGATGCCCACTTCGATAAATGCTGGAATGATGCAGTAAGGGAGTGGGAGTCTCTAACAAATAGATCGGGAGAATCAGATCAGGCAGATATAACCGAATGCCGAAAGATGGTAGAGAACGGTATAAAAATGCACATCGATCAAGTAGAATCCTGCCTGAATAATCTGAGCAGTGGAATGTTGGAATCTTGGAGAAAGGGGAAAAATCGCCCCGAGTGGCCTGCTCCCGATGGATTCCCCTTGCTCTGGACACAACCTCATCCCTGTGCTAGGCCCGTCGGTAGTAATGTAACATGGGCCGAGTCATGGGAGATAGCTCGACCCTGGTTCGTGGACCCCGACGCGGACTCGTTTACCCAAACAACTTCTCACCCAGAAGGATGGTTCCAGGGAGAATATGACCTAGTTTACAGATGGACAGGAAGACCATCGGTTATCGACATCAAGGCATCACAGGGCAAGGGAGACAGGTCCGGAGGATACATTGAGCAACTTCGGCTCTATGCATGGCTATGGTGGGAGACTCATGGCAGGGTGGAGGAACTAGAGTATCTTGGAATCTGGTACCTAGGGACTGGTACAGTCAAGGAAGTGGAAAAACCTACTCTCAAAGAGCTGGAGGAATACTCTGAGGAACTCAAAGAAGTTTATTCCAAGGTTCACGCTTCAAGACCGTCCATAGTGGACTGTCCGACAACCCCATCTCCCCTAAGGTACTTTGAATCGGGTGGAATTCCGGCTAACCCCCCAGTTGACTCAGAGCCAATGGCGAGATGCAGAAATTGCGATCTGAGGGGAGTATGTGAGAATGGGAGTCACGAACTAGACCTTCCTTCCTATACTAGTATAGAAAGATTCGGCCACTCTTGGCCGATCACGTTGATTTCGGATATCAAGACCCGAGTGGATGCCATCGGAGTTGTTTCCAATCTCAAGGGCCCCTCTCTAGAAGAAAAGGGAGGGGTCGAGTTATCATTCAGGCTTCAGGACGGCTATGATCGAGCCAAAGTTAGAACGAGCAGATACGGGTCTCCAACCAATGTTACGAGATCCATTTCCAACAGTACAAGAGTCAAGGTTGGAGGGGCAATCCCCTCTGTTTGGAGGGGAGAGGTAGTCCTAGATGTTGACGATCAGTCATCTATCATCATAGCCGGAGATGAGGAAACCCATCCAATAGTGGAGATCGAGACTAGAATAAATGTGATCGGTAGAATTTGGTCAGTCAACGCCTTCCCTGACGGTCAAGGAATATCACGTTGGTCGATTACTATACTGGACAGCTCTGGCGCCGCTGGAGTTATCGCATTCAAGCAGTTCATTCCTGTCCTGGCTGCAGGCCTCTCTAGAGGGGATGAAATAGCAATACTGAATGGGGAGGTAGGTGAATTCAATGGTGTCCCACAAGTCAAAATCGGCCCTAACACAAGGGTGGTTTCAGTCAGAACGTCCGAGGATGTTCCCGAATTTTGATGGCGCCGAGAGAGGGATTTGAACCCCCGCGTCCAATGGACAGTGGATTTCGAATCCACCGCAATACCGGGCTATGCGATCTCGGCAGCGTGCCCGCCACCAGCGAATCAGAAATAAGGGTGACTGGCTTCGTTAGGTCCATGAAGATCGAGATAAGGAGTGGCGATGAGATATATTCTGTTGATTCGGATACGCCAATTTCCGTTGGATCAGTACTGGACAACCTAGGAATAGCCCACTCCACAGTTCTCGCAGTCATTGGAGACACAATCATACCGCATACGTCTATCATTAGTGACGATGTGAGTATTGAACTGGTCATAGTTTCAAGTGGGGGTTAGTTTCTCTGTCAGAATCGTTCCTGCCTCCACAGTGGTCAAATCATGCCCCTTTCTAATCAGAGCAGCCTTATTCCCAATTAGTCTGTAACAATCGTTCTCACTCATTAGGTACGAACCCTCATACAGCCCTATGACCGGGTATTCATTCATCTCATGGAACTCACTGATTCTCCTGGCCCTAGACTCCCCAAAGTGCTTTGAAAAATCCCCCTCTTCTGATTCTCTGAACCATATTCCACCTGGATAGTAGTGAGGATTAATTTGGAATGGAACTAGTCCCAGAGTCTCGAAAGACGGGACCATAGTGATTGGCATGTCATTTGTCGTCTGCATTGTTGGACAAGCTACATTGGCTCCCGCACTCACACCCGCATATGGCTTTCCCTCAGTCATAACTGACTTCCTTATCGGATCCATTAGCCCACGCTCATGCAACTCCTTAACAAGAAGCCAAGTGTTCCCTCCGCCAACATACAATCCATCAAAATGTTTCAATTCTGATGCCGGATCGTCAAATTGATGGATTCCAATCAGGTCTATTTCTCCTCCTGCGAAATCCCGCATTCTTTTGGTATAGGCATCATGATCGGTGGATGCATAGGGAATGAATGCAACTCTTTCACACCCCGAGAAGTTTTCAGTCATCAAATTCCTATATGTCAATCGCCTTCCCTCTGTACCCACTCCCCCACTACCTAGAAGCAAACTCACAATGATCACCTAGACGTAGAAATCGCTTGTCTGAGAGGCCTCTTCTAATCCCATCGCCTCCTCAAGAGAAATAGACCCCTCGTATCCCTCCATAAGTTTCCTCGCTATTTCTTCTGTGGAGTCTATGTCCAAGTCAAGTGGCAAATCCAAACCATTTTCAATCCAATTTGCTAATCTGCTCGCAGCTAGAACATCCGTGGTGGACCCAACGGTTTCTGCCACCAATGCAAATGTGTTTACTCCGAAAAGCGGGGACATTGAAACAATCAGTCCAGCCACTCCTATCATTCCAGCCTCTGGCCTTTCTTTGCTAACAGGAATGTCGTTGGCCACTAGGTCCCTCCTGACATCTTCGTCAGCACAGATGACATGTATCCCCTTGTCTTCAGCTCCTGAGGCCAATCCCGCCAATACAAGTAGCATAGGTGTCGATGATTCCGAACAAATCGTAAGAATCTCTTCCGCAACTTCATTCTGCCCGGCAGACGTCATCGGCTGCATCTCCCCACCAATTACTATCACAGTTTGCCCATCCGGCAGAATCACAGATTTTATTTCCAATCTTGGAGGTCTCATGAGACCACTAGAGTCGAATGTAGAGTGAGGGGGAAAATCATGATTTAATATCCAACCGAGAGTTCTTGAGGGATGTTTTTCAACTAAGGAATCAACTAGTATCTTCCCAACGTTACCGACCCCAGGGACGGCTTCCAGGACCGCCGAATGTTCAGGTAGGCCATCCCCAACGAGCCAATGGACCCTGCTCCTATTCACCTTTCCGCCTCCTCATTTGGCGAAGGGAGCGACTCCACCCATTCGTCACTCCCAGCATCCTCCCTCTCTCTCCTTCTTTTTCCCTGAGGGTCCTCGGGAGAATACTTTAGTGGAGCCGATGTGACCATCACCTTTCCACAAACATCACAATCAGGGCCGAGGCTGTACAAATCGCAGGACTTGCAATACTGTAGTTTGCTTCTCACCATGTCTATCAAGGGGCTAGCGGAGTCTACTAGTCAATGAACCATCCGTAAGGTTCGCGCCTTCAAGAGCGGTCTATTGATAGTGAGCCATTCACCGTGGACATACTTTTCTTTACTGCCTCGACTGCAGACTCCCACAAAGACTCAGCCACCTGATAGTCAGGGGCTCTGATGTCCACCCGATAGCTCGGAGCACCGTCATAATGGCAAGTCAGCGTTACTTCTTCCAGCCCGTCTGCACATGCCTCCGCACCTAGCAATGCGTCCCTTATTGCGTAGACGCCTTCTTCCCCCCATACTTGAATCTCGAAAACACCTCTGATTTCAACGAATGGTGGTATTATGTTCTCCATTGCCAGAGATGTTACTACTCCTGTCCAATCTCCCTCAAATCCGGCATCAATTAGCGCACTATCGCTTATCGCGCACTCTTCTAGAGCCCCGTACAGAGTTCCGAATGATTCTGTCATTGCACTAGATATTTCTGCAGTCTTGGCATCATCCCAGCCGACTCTCTCAGCAGCGACCCTCATGATCTGATTCGCCCGTTCTTCATTCTTCCAAGCCTGTACAGTATCTCGCCTACGCTCCTCGGAGACGCTTTTCAATGAAAGCTCAACCCTCTTCCTATCTTTTTTGACTTGTATTACTTTGGCTACAACCCTCTGGCCCTCTCTTATATGAGCCCTGATATTTCTTACCCATCCCGCGGCTATTTCCCCCACGAACACGAACCCCTCTCTTCCATCGTATCCGTCCAAGCTCAGGTAGGCACCGTTCTGCTTGATGTCTTTGACAGTACAAATTAGAAGATCGCCCTCCTCTGGCCATTCTTCCTCAGTATCACTCAATCTACAGCCCCCTTTACTCGAGGACATCAACTACAGTACTTCCAGAGAGTTCAGCTTTCCCGCCCTTTGGGATGGCCAGGGTAGAACCGCAAACCGAGCATGAAATCTCGGTCGAGGCACGATCAAAAACAATCGATTCTGCCCCACAGTCTCGACAACTTACTCTCAGAAACTTACCAGACATCCTAATCCTCACTTGTCAACTAGCTCAAATTTTCGAGCTCTCTTTCCTCGGGGGGAATGTGCCTTCCCCGTTTCGCTACATCTGTAAACGAGATTAACCCTCTTGGTGGGTTTCTCCCCAGATGGCTTTGGCCTTGGGAAACCTCTGTACCCAGAAGTGACCTTACGGAACCTTCTCTGCCCCCATTTCAACTCGCTAGCGCGCCTCTTCTTGACGCGCTCCACAGTGTGCTCGGTGTGTTTGCCAGCAGCAGGACTGTATCTCTTTACTTTCCTGGGCATCTTAACCATCGGTTGCACCTCATTGCTTAGTAGCGTCGCACGCGACCGATGGCCTGTTTATGAAGTCTATCGAGAGAAAACCCCACTGTGAATTAATGTGTCAGGGCTATCTATTGCAAAATCAACAATAATCCCTTTGCCCTCCGGGGAATGTGATTGAGATGTGGTTCCAGTGGTGGATTTCCTTATTTCTCCTGATTTCAGGCTACTCCATGGCCAGAATGGGGCCAGCTTTCGACAGATCAAGATTCGGTTTCCTGGTCTTCTTTGCTGGGTTGTTGTTGGCTCTCTTGCCCGCTGAAGGATTGATGACTTCCGAAGATGCTGCATCTGAGTCACTGAGACTCACGCTTTCATGGGCTATCCCGGGGGCAATCGGGCTGTACACAGTTGCATCAGGAGCACCGATTTACAATGAGTCAAATCTCCTCAAGCTCCTCATTGGGTGGGCTTTGACACTCTACTCTTTATCGACCATGATCTCTGTATGGAGTCCTGATATTGATATGATTGGCAAGACAGTTTCATCTGGACTTGGATTGTTGTCTGCTTTGATAATTTACCTTTATTCCATCAGAATAACAGAGTCAATTAGTTCTGGAGACTCAGTTACAAAACCCCTAGAAGGCGACGAAATTAAGCATATCTCCGATATATTACTATCGAACTTAGTTGATATGGAGGCTAAAGAATGAGCGAGATTGTAACAGTGTTTTTCGGATCAATCATCCTCGCCTCGATGGCCATACTAATCCATCTATTCTCAGCATATCACCCCTACCACAATCCAGCCCCTCTCGCACTTTCGTCTCTGGCCACTATGTCTATCAGTGTGCTAGCCCTCGCGACGATAAACGATGGGTTCAGTTACCTTGAGATAGTTAGGGGTTCAGTCTCAGAATCGATTTCTTCTTTACTGAATATTCTCCCTCTCGTTTATCTCTCCATTGCAATTATACTGTTCAATGTATCATTTAAACACAGGAAAGATGAACCACTCTAGGTCAAGAAAATCTCAACTAGCAGAGGGGAACGCTGATAACACCCACTCCGGTCGCATCGTCGTCCAATAGGTGGTTTGTATGTCCAAGGGTACTCCAAGTATGGGAAAAAGACAGAAGTCCACACACATCAGGTGCAGAAGATGTGGGAGACACTCTTTTCACAAGACAAAGTCTGTATGCTCTAGTTGTGGATACGGTCAGACCGCCAAGCTCAGAAAGTACAGGTGGAGCAAAAGAAACCGCTCTATGGGAAGTAAGTAATCCCCACGAAAGGGCTAAGTCCCTCGCCCTCAAGCGGAGTACGGTAGCCGATGTGCGGGATCATCGGAATTTTGTCTCATCCCGATTCCCAAGTGGCCCAATCACTTTATGATGGACTGTTGGTTCTACAACACAGAGGGCAAGATGCGGCGGGCATTGTTACAAGCGATCATGAAAATATCTCACACAGAAGGGCCAATGGCCTGGTACGTGACGTCTTTAGGTCAAAGCACTCGAATTCTCTCAGAGGCTCAATGGGAATTGGACATGTTCGGTATCCCACTGCGGGCTCAAGCTCGGTTGCAGAGGCCCAACCATTCTACACAAATACTCCCTTTGGAGTTAGCCTAGCACACAATGGAAATCTGAATAATACATCTGAAATCATTTCTGGCCTATTAGAGTACGATCACAGGAGAATAAATACCAGTTCTGATTCTGAAGCTCTGCTGAATCTCTTCGCTGCAGAGATCCAAAGGTCCCTCAACGGGAGGCCGGGAGGGCTCGCTTCGCTCACAGAAGAAGACATTTTCAGGGCTATAGAAAGACTACACCTTAGGGCCGAAGGGAGCTACAGCGTAGTTGCAATGATTACAGGATGGGGCATTATCGCATTTAGGGACCGCCATGGTATCCGTCCTCTTTCGATGGGAAGCCGTATTGTTAATGGGTTCACAGAGAGGTTATTTTCCTCGGAGAGTGCTACATGCAATACACTAGGTTTCAGCCATGAAGGGGATGTCTCACCAGGCGAAGCCGTAATTGCGAGAATGGACGGCACGATGACATCCAAACAATGCTCGAATGAAGTATCCCATAGCCCTTGTATTTTCGAACACGTGTATTTCGCCAGGCCAGACTCGGTAATTGATGGGATTTCTGTCCATTCCTCTAGGATTAGAATGGGTGCATCTTTGGCCAGACGGATATCCGAAAAGTTCCCAGATCATGGGATAGACTCAGTAATCGCTGTCCCGGACAGTGGTAGAATCGCCGCATTAGAGCTTGCCAGGGTTTTGAACATCCCCTACAGGGAAGGATTCGTCAAGAATAGATACATTGGAAGGACGTTCATAATGCCTGGGCAGTCAGTTAGAAAAGACTCTGTGAGAAAGAAACTAAACACAATCCAGGAGGAATTCCGAGACAAAGTAGTACTGATAGTGGACGATAGCATTGTCAGGGGTAATACCTCGAGAAGAATAATCTCGATGGCAAGGGAAGCTGGAGCAAAAAAGGTGTACTTCGCCTCTTGTTCCCCTCCGATCATTCATCCAAATGTGTACGGTATCGATATGCCTGCAAAGTCAGAGTACGTCGCACATGGAAGGACGATTGAGCAAATCTCCGAGGCTATTGGAGCAGACTGGATGATTTATCAGGAATTGGACGATTTAGTCGAGGCATGCAAGGGAGATTCAGGTTCAGGTCTAGTTACTTTCGACTGCTCATGCTTCGATGGGGTCTATGTTACGGGTGGAATAAACGAAGAATACCTAAAACGAATAGAGGAGATGAGGAGCGACGCAGCCAAACAAATTGCTTAGATCCGATTACAGTCAATATCAAGCCAACATGCCCCGTCCTATTAGCATGAAAAAGTCAATCGCGGCATCCTCTGGAATGATCGCGAGTCAAGAAATTGGATGCTTCGTAAAGACGAAAGATGGTTTTGCAATATCATTAATCGATGAGATTATCTTCCTTGACCGAAGATGTCAGGTGATCTCAAAACATCCCTATGATGGATTAATTGTGGCAATGAATGATACAGATATTGGAACCATCGTCGTAAATACGAAGGGTGATATAGATGTGTTCGATACAGGCCAAATAGAGAATATTTTTTCTGGTAAAGAATGCAATGTTTCTTCATTTTCCGGAGACAAAATTTTCATCTCACAAGAAAATAATGAGATATCGGCTATCTACAACACAGGGGAGTACGGATTTTCTTCTCCTATCGACGAACCGGATATCATCCACGTGTCCGACGATGGCAATAGCATAGCTGTGGCTAGTAAAGGAGGAGCTTTGACCATATTCGGACCCAATTTAGAGACATTTCATCATTCGCCACCTAGGGATGATGACGTAGAGGTAATTTCCGTAATTTGTCCGAACTCGAAGGGCAGACTCCTCGTTTCCAGGTCTTCATTAGGCTTAGTGGTCGATGAAAGGGCGGTAAATAGGATAGAGCTGTGGGACATCAAGAAAGGGCTAATTATGGAGGCTGAGGTACCTTCGAGGATAACATGTATCGCACCATGTCAAAACGGATATGTGGCGGGTTGCTTTGAGGGAGAGGTAATTCTAATCGAACAGGATTTACGGGTGTCTACGATTTCAAAATCGGAGTACTCAATTTCGGATATTTTGGAATGGGAGGGGGACATTATCGCCTCATGCTGGTTTTTTGTCGAAAGAATAAATCAATCGGGGACGAAAATTTGGTCATTCGAGCACCAAAATTTAGTGAAAGGGATGCTCAGGATAGATGACGGGGGGATCGTAGTTTTTGGTAAGGGAGGGGCCGGGAATGCAGGTAATCACATTTCATTAATTCTACCAGATGCAGTAACCCAGGAGGATATCACTAGTAGTAAATCAGATTCAGTGGCCACTGAACTTTCAGATCATAAACACTCTGGAATGCTCTCAGAGAATGAGTCATCGGCAGCATCTAGAAGAGCCTCATTAGATGGCATTGAGGATTTAATTTCCGAAATTACAGAGCCGATTGAAGATACTGAGTACGAAAAAGAGGGGCATAATGGAGACTTGCTTGAGTCTCTGGCGTCAAGCGCACGCTCACTGAATATCCCTCCTGTGGCAAATCCAGGAGAGGACATCACCGTATCGTCTAATGAGGATTCAAAGGTCGATGTTATCCTAAATGGCTCCGACTCATACGATCCTGATGGGGAGATAGTCTCATGGTCATGGAGCACAGGTAGTGGTAGAAACTTGGGCCAGTCGAAGATAGTCAGAGTAAGGCTTGCTCCAGGAGTTCATGTGTTCACTCTCAGAGTAACTGACAATATGGGGGCGGAGTCAGAAAGTAGTATGACTGTAAGGGTCACCGACTAGAGCTTGGCTAGCTCTTCCTTGAGGGAGGGAAGCGCCTCTTCCCATGTGGCAACTATTCCATAGTCTGCTACTCCAAAAATTGGGGCATCAGGATCTTTGTTTATTGCAACTATGTACTTGCTGGAACGCATACCCGCCAGATGTTGTATTGCACCGCTGATTCCTACGGCAATATACAAGGAGGGGTTGACGGTCTTCCCAGTCTGTCCAACCTGCATGCTGTGGGGTATCTCATCCCATGAATCAACAGCCGCCCGACTTGCGCCGACGGCGGCACCGATGACATCGGCCACCTCATTCAAGTGGGAGAAGTTTGCAGGCTCCCCCATGCCCCTTCCACCAGATATTACAATATCGGCTTCCGAGACATCTAGTCTCTCGCCTGCCTTTGCCATGGCCTCTTTGACAGCAACCGAAACCTCAGAAGTGCTGTCTACAGTAATTAGTTCAGCGTTACCGCCTGAGCCTGCACTCTCGAAGGCATTCTGCCTCAGTGTTATGACGCAAGAACCAGAAGCTGTTGAGGTCTCAATTGCCTTCCCTGAATATACCGATCTGGTCATCTTCATGTCTTGGTCAATCCCTGTCAAATCCTGTACCACTGGGACTCCTATTTTTGAGGCTATTTGAGATGCCAATTCCCTACCTGTTGGGGATGAGGACGCTATTACAATACCATCACAGTGAGGTGCCATAACAGTCGACCAAGCCCCACTGTCGAAGGACGAGAAGCAATCCCCCTTTAGGGAAATGACCTTGGAAACGCCCGAAATCTCAGATGCCTCAATTTCACCTACTCCTCCGGGGCACAACAGTGTGATTGTTCCGCCCAATTCATTGGCTGCGCCAACGAGCTGGCTGGTCACACCATGCAATCGATTTCCACCCGTTTCAGCAATAATTGTTATGTTCATATTCAATCCTCCTACTCCTAAATTACATTCGCCTCTTCGCGAAGCTTCGTTACAACAGTCGAGACCGACTCAGCTCCCTCGAATTTTTGCCCAGGGGGCTTTTCTGGTGGAGAATCGTGCGCATTAATTTTGATGCCAGACTCTCCGATATCGACTCCTAAATCTCCAGGGCTCACTGTCTCGATAACTTTCTTCTTGGCCATCATGATTCCCTTGACATTAGGCCTTCTGAGCTCAGTCGCCGCTTTGTCGAACGCGAAAAGACAGGGCCTTGAAACCACAACCCTCTCATTCCCAGTGGGAGTTCCTCTTAGTGCGCTGAAGCCGTCTCCATCCACACTGACTTCAGAGACCATGCCAACGCACGCTGCGTCGATCAGACTTGCTACTCCCGGACCGGTCGATCCAGAGTTGGTGTCTGCGGCTTGCTTCCCGCAAAGGATTACATCCGCGTCACAGTGCTTGACGGCCGCAGCGAGGATGGATTGAATTTGCTTGCTGTCCATTTCGCTAGTGTCCACCTCGACATGCAACATCGAGTCGACACCAACTGCAGCCGCATCTGTAAGCATTTTGGAAGATCTAGCTGGGCCGCAGGTAATAGCAACTAGGTCGCCTGCCCCTGACTCCTTCAATTGGAGAGCGTATTCTAGTGCATACTCATCGTATGGACTGGTCGACCATTTCGACACCGAACCTTGATCAACCCTCCCTCCAGATACGGCAATCTTGGCTGTTGTATCAGGAACTTGCTTCAATAGTACTGCTATACTCATGTTATCCCTGGTTCCGCGACTGTAGATTCACCTATCAAGATTGACCTGATTCAATCTCCAGAGTCTAGCTTAAATCTCTGGTAAATGACTGAATCCCCGTTATGTGTCTGCCAAGAATTAGATTGTGTATGTCATGTGTCCCTTCGTAGGTTTTCACGGACTCTAAATTTGCCATGTGCCTCATCACAGGATATTCGTCAAGTACTCCGTTCGCACCATGGATGTCTCTGGCTACCCTAGCAATTTCCAAGGCAATATCCACATTATTCATCTTGGCGAGAGAAATGTGCTCAGGAATCCAATTACCTGCATCTTTCTTTTGGGATAGGTGATATGCGAGTAGCTGGGCTTTAGTAATCTCCCTGAGCATCCAAGATAGTTTGTTCTGGACGAGTTGGTACGAAGCTATTGGATGATCGAATTGTATCCTGCTAAGTGAGTACTCCTTGGCCGAGTCGAAACAAGCTTGAGCCGCCCCAATGGCGCCCCAGGATATACCGTATCTGGCGTTATTGAGGCAAGAGAACGGCCCTCTGAGTCCTTTAACCCCGGGAAGAATCCTATCCTTGGGAATTTTACAATCTTGGAACACCAACTCACTCGTAACGGAAGCTTTCAGAGAATGTTTGCCCTTCATCTCTGGGGCATAGAACCCTTCGTCGCCATCCTCAACAATGAACCCTCGGATAACTCCGTCCAATTTCGCCCAGACCACCGCAACCTTTGCAATAGAGCCATTAGTAATCCACATTTTTGCACCATTTAGGAGGTAGTAGTCTCCCATATCCTCGGCTCTAGTAATCATGTCTCCTGGATTGGACCCGTAATCAGGCTCTGTGAGGCCGAAGCATCCAATCCACTCCCCACTGGCCATTTTGGGTAGGTAGTAATTTTTTTGCTCTTCAGATCCAAAGTCCCAAATTGGGTACATTGCCAGTGAACCTTGCACAGACGCGAATGATCGGAGACCACTATCGCCCCTCTCGAGCTCCCTGCAAATTACCCCATATGCTGTGTATGAGAGTCCTGGGCACCCATATCCCTTCAGCGGAGCGCCAAGCACTCCCATCTCTCCAAGTGTCACTCTCCACTCATCGGGAAACACCCCGTCCCTGCATGCGTGCTCGATTTTTGGGAGGACTTCGTTATCAACGAAATCTCTTACCATGTCCCTGACCATCCTTTCCTCGTCAGTCAGGAGCGAGTCGACATCGTAGAAGTCCAAGGCTTCGAATGGCATATTATCAGCTAACGCGGTGAACTTTCACTCATCAAGGTATGGAATGAAACATCTCCTTCTATTCTCCTACTCCACGGGAAAAAATGCGGCTTGGGCCGTTTCCACCTTTTTGCCAAGTTCCATGTTCCAGATCCCCCTCCTCATTTTCCGTACGCAGATGACAACAGCCCGTTTTAACACAAAATACATGCCTCGATAATGACAGAATTGAATAGTGGCCCATCCAGCGCATGGTCATGGAGCGATTCGACGTACGACGTGGGAAGGTAAAGCAAATCGAGGAAGAAGGAGGGTTGTCAACACTTGCAGGGAGCTTTTTTGATAATATCGAAGCGGGTAAAGACGGGTCCTTTTCTGGCTCTCATGGAATAATGACATCTATTTCAGGCAGATTTGAGGGGAATGCCTTGATTGTTGACGTTACAAATGTCGCTCCCAATTTCGAAGATCCCGATGCCATGAAGGCGGCTATGGATGACAGGAAGAGGTGGACTGCGTTTTTGGATGAAGCCACTGGATACAACTCGAAGCAACGGGGAGACAAGGCCAAGGAGTGGGCGAAGAAGGCCTCGAAAGCCAAATCCGCCGTTTCCTCAGCGCGACATTTCATGGCAATGTCAGAATCCCTGGGTCAAGATAAGAAGGATAAGGCGGAAGAGCTAATCGCGGAGATCGAAGAAGCATTGGGCTCTAATGAAAACACCAAAGCAGCCGGAAGGGCAGAGAAACTGAATAAGCTATTCAATTAGGTGATAAATATGTCCAATGAGATCGACTCATTGCGCGATAATAGCATTCATGACAAAATAGCAAAGATGTTCTCGGGCTGCCTAGAAGTTGTGGGTCGGGAACACGTCGAAGAAGTTCTTTCTGGAAAGGCATCACACTCGGGGGATAACAACCTAGTGGCATATATCGGCTTGGAGCCCAGCGGGAAGGCACATCTTGGCTGGCTATTGCTTTCCCGAACCATAAGGAATATGCTGGATGAAGGAGTTAATGTGATAATCCTCCTGGCAGATTGGCACGCATGGGTGAATGATAAATTCGACAGAGACATGGAAAAAATCTCACTAGCCGCTGACTACATGTCAGAGGTTTTTAGTTCGTTGCTAGGACATCCAGAAGTTGGCGACGGGCCGGGGCAAATCAGATTTATCAGGGCCTCAGAGATTATGGACTCAGGCGCATACTGGGAAAGAGTCCTGAGATGTTCAAAAAACATGAGCTTGTCGAGGGTAAGACGGACATTTAGCATAATGGGGAGGGATGAAGACTCCTCCGACCATGATCTTTCAGCATTCTTTTATCCCGCTTTGCAGGCTGCAGATATATTCGAGCTCGAGGTGGATATTGCCTTTGGCGGGATGGATCAGAGAAAAGCTCACATGTACATGAGAGAGGTTGCAGACAGGAATGAGTGGACAAAGCCCACTTGCATCCATACGCCAATGCTTTCAGGATTGAAGGGTCCGGGAGGCAGAATGGATTCTTACGATCATAAGATGTCAAAATCAGACCCAAACAACGCTGTCATTCTGCATGACTCGAAAGAATTACTGCAAAAAAAGATGAAGAAGGCATTCCTTGAGGTCGGAAACAATTCCTCGGCTATCTTCGAGATTACCGAACACGTGATTATCCCTATTTTGGGAGAAATATCAATCATCCCAGATCCAAAATACGGCAGTCCCTCCAAGTTTACCGACTCGAAAGGTTTCATGGACGCAGTATCAGATGGAACCGTGCACCCCTTAGACGCCAAGCTCGCGGTGGCAGACTCGTTATCCGAGATCCTTCAGCCACTGTCAGAATATTTTGAGAGAAATCCAGAAATCATTCAAAGTATGGAATCAATTACCGTGAATAGCTAACCCCGGATTTTTCCACTTCATGATCGATTTTTTAGGGACAGGTATCATAACCCCCATTACCACGCGGTGCCGGTGAAATTATGTCAGATGTGGGCATAGACGATATCGCAATTCATTTTCCTCGACTGTACTTTGATATGCGAGATTTTGCTGATTTCAGGGGTGCGGACTTCGGAAAGCTCAACAAGGGCCTAGGTCTAGCTGCAATGGCAATTCCGGATGTTCATGAGGATACGGCCACCATGGGGGCCAATGCGGCTTCAAGGCTAATCGACAGGAATGATATAGACCCAAACAAAATAGGGCGAATTTACCTGGGAACAGAATCAGCACTTGATGGAGCAAAGCCCACCGCAACTTACATCATGGACATGCTCGAACAGAGGTACTCCAGTAAATTTGGTGAGAACTGCTTCAGAAACTGCGATGTTGTGGATTTGACATTCGCATGCATAGGAGCAGTCGACGCGATGCACAACACGCTTGACTGGGTTGCCAGAGGTGGAGAGGCTAAGGACAGAATCGGCATAGTTGTGTTTGCTGACAACGCCAAGTATGATCTCGAGTCTAGCGGGGAGTACACTCAAGGAGCAGGTGGAGGAGCGATTCTGATACGTCACAATCCTAGGCTTCTGGCTATCCCAGATATTTGGGGCGTTTCAACCATGCCCGTTCACGACTTCTTCAAACCCAGAAGGGAAGTAAACACGAGGATGATAGTAGAGAATGTGTTGGAAGTCGCTCGCGAAAGTGGGGAGAGGATCAAGGAGGGGCTTGCAGAAAAGATTCTGAAGTATCTGCCAAATTCATCCAAGAAAGATGATATCATGTTTGAAAACGATAAGCTAATGATACACAAGGATATGCCAGTCTTCGACGGTCAATTTTCAAATAGGTGTTACTCAGAGTCAGTAAAGACTGCATTCATAAATTTCAGGTCAAAAGCGATTGTGGACGGGAGGTATGACCCAGAGGAGGACGAAATTCTCACTGAGCAGTGGATGAGGATTATTGTGCATCTCCCTTATGCATTCCAAGGAAAAAGAATGTTTCCCGACGTCTTTAGGCATGACAGAAGGAATCTCCCTATCTGGGATTCAATCACTGAGGAGATTGGGCCAGAACCTATGGTGCAAGACTTTCCTCAGACCCCAGAGGGAATAGAAGAATTCGAACGCGCCAACGATCTCTATCGGAGGCTAATCTCCAAGACCGCCGAGTTCAAGGAGTTCGCAGAGCAAAGAATCGAGAAAACTCAGAGGGCCTCCAGCTTGATTGGAAATCAGTATACAGGCTCCATTTTCCTAGCGTTAATGTCATCAATGGAGAGCGATTATTTGGATGGTACCGATATGGGAGGCGAGAAAGTAGGTCTCTGCGGATATGGTTCTGGAGCCAAGGCAAAGGTATTCGAGGGGGAGGTCCAAGAGGAATGGAAGGAAATATCCTCTCGCTTTGAATTGTTTGAGAGGCTATCTAAGAGGACTCCGATCGACAAGACAATCTACGAGTCCCTTCACAGGGGTACAAGGAATGAATCTGTTTTATCTCCAAATGGTGAGTTCGCGTTGATTGGAATTGGAGCAGACGGAGATCTAGAGGGCCAGAGAAGATATGCTTGGGTTGAATAGATATTCCACTACGGCACTATGGCCCGATTAATTACGATCCTTTGGACTTCCTGCGTTCCTTCGTAGATTTGTGTTATCTTCGCATCTCTGAAGAATCTCTCCACCGGGAAATCAGTGGTGTACCCATACCCGCCAAGAACTTGTACTGCTCTCTCAGACACCCACATGGCCGTGTCGCCCGCGAATAACTTAGCCATACTCGCTTCTTTGGTGTGTCTTGGACCGCCATCCTCGTAGTGCTTTTGTTTAGTCCATGCCGCCTTGTAGACCATCATTCTCGATGCTTCTATTTGGGTGGCCATGTCCGCAAGGATGTTGCCAACACTTTGATGATACGAGATTGGTTTCCCAAATGTCTTCCTCTCATGGGAATAATTTAGTGCAGATTCATATGCTCCCTGGGAAATCCCAAGTGCCTGCGCGGCAATACCAATTCTAGAGTTATCCAATGCATTCATCGCAATTGGGAAACCTTCTCCGGGCATCTTGAGGACATTTTCAACTGGAACAAGACAATCCTCGAGTAGTAGTGAGCATGTGTCTGAAGATCGTATTCCAAGCTTATCTTCCTTCTTCCCAACCGAGAATCCCTCGAATCCCTTCTCGACGATGAACGCTGTAGTGCCACCATGTTTCTTCACACCATATTCAGGATGGTCAACGTCCTTCGCGAAAAGGACGTATATGTCGGCACTCGAGCCATTTGTTACCCACATTTTCTCTCCATTGAGGACATAATGGGTCCCCTCGTCATTCAACTTGGCCTTGCAGACCATTGCCGCGGCGTCTGTTCCAGAGCCCGCTTCTGAGAGTGAATAGGCTCCTATCTCATTCCCTGCTAGCCTCGTGAGATATTTCTCTTTCTGCTGTTCATTTCCATGAATTGATATTGTCGTCGAACAAAGTCCTACATGAACGCAGTACATCACTGAAAACGACGGATCAACTCTGGCTAACTCCTCAACGATTATCGCCTCCGTGATATCATCCACCGGACTTCCACCGTATTTTTCATCAATAGCAATTCCCTGTAGGCTAGTTTCGCAGAATTTCTTCCACTCATCCAGCGGGGCCCTCTGTTCCTGATCTCTAGCAAGAGTTGTCGGAAGGAGGATCTCCTCCGCGAAATCTCTTACCATGTTTCGAATCATGTTTTGCTCTTCCGTCTCTTCAAAATTCATGGTTTTCAATATGTGCGAAAGGCGCCTCATTGTTAACCTCTCGTTACTGGATTCTCGAATTCACACGAACGAATAGTTGAAATTCGATACCGATGGCCGCGGAGCGAGAATCATGGCCGACAGCGACTACGCAGAGTTCAGCATTGCACACGATCGACTGTACACACTTGACCACCTGTGGATGCAGGTTCTTGATGAGGATAAAGAAGAGGGAACGACTAGCATAAAAATAGGTCTGAGCGAGTTCCTGATGGCAGAGTACGGGGAGGTTATTCAGATCGTACTGGCTAGGCCCAGGGACGAAAGTGATTTTGAGATTGATGCAGATTCAGGACTCTCGGAGGATGATGAAGAAGATAAGCCACCAAAGTCAGATACAATGGGGGCTCAGGTTGACACAGATGAGTTACTGATAACCGTCACAACTAGGTATGACAGGGAATTCGATAGATTGTTGATAAATTCCCCCATTTCTTGCACAATAGTCGAATTGAACGGGCATGTGGAGGACAATCCGGATCTAGCAAACGAGGACGCCTACGGAGATGCTTGGTGCGTGATCGTGAAGACATTCACCGATGACTTCGACGAAGATCAGTTCATGGATAAGGATGAATATTTGGCTATGCTCAACGAACTTCCCTGATCATGGCCATTGAAGGATATCCCATTCTTCATAATTTGATCGTTTCCAGTTAAACTCTGAGAGTAGTGCAATAAGATCAGACTCCGTTCTCAATGCACTCTCAATTTGCTTCCTATGGAGCCAAGCTTTGAGTTTCCCCAGCCTCGGCCCGGGAACAAGTCCGGTAACCTCCGCTAGCTTATCACCCTTGATAATGGGCGAAATAATCAAATCTTCATTTTCTGCCTGTCGCAGAGCCTCTCTGAAGTCACGCAAGTCAACACCAGACTTCTCCAGATATTGTAGAATCATCTCTCTCCTTGTCTCCGGTACTACAACCTTAAACCTCCTTAGCGATTCAATTGAGCAATCCAACTCTAAATTTCTGCATTCATGCATTATGGAAATTTCAGTAAGAGAATTTTTTGAGAGCACCAAGGTCCCCCTTAGCCTATCCGAAAGAGACTTTCCCGAGATATCCTCATTCCTGAAAAGTAGCGCTAAATTCACCAGATGATTATTTGATAGTTGAGGAGGTATGTCCACATTATACCCCTCGAAAACTCGGCCAAAGACACCTAGCGAATCCATCTTTAGTGCTATTTCATGGGCATTTTCCCCGCTAAGTATTTTCGTAATCTCGACTCCAACCCTCTCTCTTGAAACTCCTGAAAGAAAACCTTCGGCCTGAACAATACCCCTCTCGAGAGCTTCATCCATTTTCCTGATTCCAGCTTCTCCAGCATCCAGAAATCTAAATGCCCTGAGTACCCTTAATCCATCTTCTTTGAACCTTTTCTCCGCAGACCCCACTGTCCTGAGGGTGCCCGTCGATAGATCGTTTAGTCCATCATGGGGGTCTATTAGACTTTCATCAATGCCTATGGCCATTGAATTTATTGTGAAATCCCTTCTACTCAGGTCTTCGATAATTCCTTTGTCATCCTCCCCCGCCTCTAGGAAACTAACAGTTTCAGGCCTCCTACCGTCAAGATAGTCTTCCTCACACCTCAAAGTGGTAACCTGCCATTCCGAAGTGTTCTCTTCATCCTCGATCCTTACTAACACGGTTCCAAAATTCGCTCCAACCATAATTGATCTAGGAAAAATGGACTCTATCTCCTTAGGCGTCAGCGTAGTCGCTATGTCCATATCTGCTGCATTTCCCCCCATCAAAGAGTCCCTTACCCAGCCTCCAACAATCCATGCCGAGCCATTTTTCCTAAGTTCACCAAGGACGTACCGACTGTCATCTGAAATCTGACGCAATGCCTTGGTCAGGTCGTGGCGCATCGCGTCCGTCATGATGTGCGCTGAGGACTCATAGACATCACTTCTTCTATTATTAATCACCTTAACTCTATTATGGAACAAAGTCTTGATGCCTCCTTCCAAAGAGAGATTCTTCGGGTTCAGAAGTAGGTTCCACGAGGTCGAAACCGACTAATCTACTGAAAGTAGGCCATAGTTCACCTAACCAATCAGCCTCAGTCATCAAAAGCTCAATAACAGGGTGCTCAATTATTTCTTCATCTGTATAGCTCTCATCAATTTCGGGAAGTCCGGAAGGTAAGTCTCGAAGGGATTGGATCAATTTTTCTAACCTCAAAACTTCTTTAGAACCACTACCCAATATGGATTCCATTAGCTTCAAAGCTTCCTCAAATTCATCAGCGATGAAATCTGGGTCTGGGAAAGTCCTATCATATTCGGAGATATCCAATGGCCCGAAAACCACACTTCCCAGATCGGTTTCATACCAACTACCACCTTGCCATTCCCTCTTAAGGAGTCTTTGCTGGATTCTGCCTCCAAACGGTCCGAGAACAAATCCTCCCTCTTCAATCAGTAGTTCTATTTGAGGAGGCATGTTTCTTACGGATCCAGTAAAAAGAACCCTATCCACGTCTCTGGACCAGGACGGATCATCCAATGCCTCATTTCCCATGACACGTATAATCCCACTCTGTTGGCGCCCCTCCAATATCATTGTAGTGTGTGCCGAAACCTCTCTGTGTTGCTCGATGATGGTCACCTTGCCAGAAGGCCCACAAATCTTGTCTACCAGTGTCGCCAGGTACCCACCCTTTGATCCCATCAGCACGACATGCTGACCAGGCTTAAGCTCAAGATGGTGTAGCATTGTTACGATCATGTGAGGGGCAGAGATCGTTTTTGTCACCCCTGAATCAGTCACAAGAAATGGTACAGGGTAGTCCTGCCAGAAACTTTCCAGTGGAAAATCCGTAAAATCCGAAGGCTCTGTTGTGAGAATCGCGTCGATAATGCCCTGACTCATTGAAATCCCAGTTTTTTTGAGCATTTCGACCAAATCAATTACTCCGGACATGACAACTCTCGCTACTCCTTTAGCCGCAGTCCATTTGAACACAACGCTCCCCCGGTCATACAGGGTCCGTGGTCTAGGGGTTATGACGTTGCTCTTACAAAGCGAAGATCGCAGGTTCAATTCCTGCCGGACCCACCAATAAATTTCAAGCAATCAGCCAAGTGTCAATAGGCAGCCCACATCAAATTCAAAAGGCGATGTCCTGAGGACAGTGCGTGGTCGAGGAGACCGCTGGACTAGCGTCCCGCGTAGCAAGAAGGCTCAGAAAGCGGGACTGGGTTGTGTCTGTTGCTGAATCTTGTACTGGTGGTTTAGTTGCTTCTTTGATAACTGACATATCTGGAGCATCTGCATGGTTCAATCAAGGCTGGATAACATATTCAAACGATTCAAAGATGAGAGAGCTGGGCGTAGAAAAATCAGCTTTCGACAGCGGGGATGCAGGCGCTGTATCCCATGAGGTGGCCATCCAGATGGCCCAGGGTGCCAAGTATCAATCAGGATCAGACGTCTCAATAGGGATAACTGGAATCGCTGGGCCCGGAGGCTCAACAGGGGAGAAGGAGGTCGGAAGGGTTCATGTGGCCGTAATTGCAGGCGACTACTTTCTATCCAGAAGAATGGATTTCGGAGATAATGACAGGCTGGATAACAAGAAGTCCTTCGCCGCGTTCGCATTGAGGCTCACTTTGGAGGCACTAGACAGGGTAGATGAAAATGAAGCCGTCGTCGAGAAAGTACTGAGTAAGGATGAGGGCGATATTTCCTTCGACACATCACAGTTAGACCCTCTGTCCGAAGAATGGGAAGGAAGTCTTGAGTGGCAGAAAAGCCCCAGAACGGTAGCAGAAGACATCGGCAAAGTAGACCTAGCCTCACTGACGGATTGGGACGACAAAGAATAATCCGACTATTTTATTGCGATATTATCATGAGGTGGCTATCGCCCATGGCCGTCATGGCCTCGGATGATTGGCCTGAAAGACAGCGAATTTTAGCTTCTTCAGGTATGCTTGTGATTGGCAGAAAATCCCAAGAAATTATTCAGGATCTGGAGGACATACAACCCCTGATCGAGGCCGCTAGGTCATCTGCTGTGAAAATACTCGATTACAGGACAGTCAACGAGTTGTTATCTATGTCCACAAGAACCTTGGTGGAACCCTTGGTATCTGATTTTCAAAGAACAGAGCAAGTTTCCCTTCCGAGCCCAGATAGTCACTCTCCGATTGGTAGGACTATAGCGCCTGCAAAATCTTTGGATTTGGCCCCTCCTCCAAGGCCACACGGACTGGAGCATTACAGTCTAGCAGATTTTCCCATGGAGGCGACAGATGTAGACTCTGAAATTGAGATACATTTTGACATCACCGGGAACTCAATTACTGAAGGAAAGATGTCAGACATGAGGGCTTGCTTCACCGACAGACTACAGAGGATAAGATCAATGATGGTTGCCTCAAATACACTTCCAAGGAGGCCTGTACCTGCTTCGGAGGCTTGGAGGAATAGACAACGCCACTCCAACAGGGAGTATGAGGTAACTATTGTAGGTCTGGCAACAGAAATGAGGTGGGCCAAAAGTAAGAACCTGATGTTCGTAGTCGAGGACGAAACAGCTCAGATAAGGTGCGTAGTTAAGCCTCCCTCCGATGCCTCGGAGGTACATCCGGCCCTTGACGGACTGATGGATGATGATGTTGTTGGTGTAAGTGGATATTTCTTAGTCGGCGAAGGGGACCCAATTTTCTTCGTCCAAGATATTCACCTTCCCCCACTGGGTTTTCACTCGAAAAATACATCCGGTGAGGATAAAGCCGTTTCTGCAGCTTTCCTTTCAGACACTCACGTTGGTAGCATGACCTTCTTAGGGCCTCAATGGGATAAAATGATTCAATGGTTCAACAATGATCCCCTGGCTCGGACTATCAAATATTTCGTACTCAGCGGGGATGGCGTGGATGGGGTCGGGATTTATCCCGGGCAAGACCGCCATCTGTCAATTAAAGACCTGTTCAATCAATACTCAGAGCTCGCTAGATTGCTCGAGAGGCTTCCTGATTGGGTTGATGTGATCATCTTGCCTGGTAACCACGATGCAGTCAGACCAGCTGAACCACAACCCGCTTTAGACCCCGAGGTGCAACAAGATTATTCCGATGCAACATTCGTGGGAAATCCATGTGATTTCAGCCTACACGGGGTTAGGGTATTATCCTACCATGGGAAGAGTATTGATGATTTCGTTGCTACACTCAGGTCCGTATCATACTCCCAGCCAGAGAGAGCAATGCAAGCCATGTTGGAGAGAAGGCACCTAGCTCCTTCGTGGGGAGGAAAAACCCCCCTTTCTCCGGAACCGGAAGATAATCTTGTTATTTCCAATGTCCCTGATATTTTCGTTACAGGGCACGTTCATGGTCACTTTGTGGGAACTTACAAGGGAACTACAATGGTCCATAGTTCGACATGGCAGAATCAAACAGACTTCCAAAGAATGCTTGGCTTCCAGCCAAAGCCATGCATCCTTACTGTGGTTAATCTCCAAACTTATGCTACTGCATCAATACCGTTTGCTTAAGTCTGGTCAGGGAATTCTTCTCCGTTGAAAATATATGGCCATATTTTCCTCAAATCCTTTGACTCTACCACTGGCACTCCAGCGCTTCTGAACGATTCTAATGCCCTAGAACGTGCCGGGTTGAATCCAATAAATGAAGACTCTCCAATTTTCATGGACAGGTCTGTGCTGGAGTCTCCGATAGAGATAATTTCCCTAGTTTCAAAGTCATTTATTCTTGCCAGCTTCTCTACCATAAGTCCCTTTTGATGCGAGTATACCCTAGTTGGTAGTCCCTTGACTAGATAACCGTTCTCATCCCACAGGAAACCATTTGCAGCCCAGTCGTCAACCTTCAACATGTTCGCTATTGCGCCCACGAACAAGTCGACCCCAGATGAGACAATTGCAACATAAATTCCCCGTCTTTTTAGCTCTTCGATGACATCTCTAGCACCGTCAATTAAGCCGATGCCACTGTAGCATCTAATGATATCATCCTTGTGAATATCGGGCTTTACCCTCTTCCAAAGGCGGATATCATGTTCAACAAATTCCTCCTCAGTAATTTTACCATCTAGGAACATCTCAAGAGTCTTCTTGTGTGATCCATCATCAGCCGTGTCTGTACCAAATTTTCTGTGGATATTCTGCCATGATGAGCCATTGTCTGCAAGAACCCCATCGCAGTCGAACACTACGGCAGTAACACGAGTCATGTATGTCGGATATGCTCTGACTTAATTTAGTATAGTTCGTTCCGATGAATTGATTTCCGAGTGCTTTGTGAGAGGGCTATGAGCGGGCCATACAGAACCGAGAGGAGAGCAATAATCGTAAGAGTCCTCTTTTTTGGCCCGTTGGCAGAGTCTTTGGGTGAGAGAGAAGTGGAAATTGCATTGGAACTTGGGACTACAATCGCGCAATTGATTGAAAGATTGGGATTAGAGGGTCTTGTCTCTGGAGGGCTCAGGGTCGCAATTGATGGCAATATGGTTGATGAATTTGACTCTGTCATAAAGGACTCCTCTGAGTTAGTATTCCTACCACCTGTTTCAGGTGGTTAACGCGATCTCCATCCGAAGCATTCAACCCTTATGCCCTCTGCCAATATACGATAGTAATGGCATTGGGTACCGTTGAAGTCGTCGCGCTCGTTGTTTTTGGTGTGCTAATTTTCGGAGTTGACAAAATCCCAAAACTAGCTAGAAGTGTTGGACTTGCCAAAGGCGAGTACCAGAAAGCTGTGAATGAGGTAGCCAGACCCTCTAAGACCGAAATGGATATGGATAGGGGCGGTAAAACCGAGGAAGTCCTGACACAAGAAGAATAGCTACTCCCTCCTGAGTTTCAAATCACTCCCACAATACGTACACTCACCAATTGAGTCCTTCCTCTTAGTGGGACTTTCCGGTGAATCGAACGCTCTCCCACAACCAACACATCTCACCTTCCAAATCCAAACCTCTGAAATTCCATCAGAATTGACTGACCTCCATCTTACCCCCA
Source organism: Candidatus Poseidoniales archaeon (assembly GCA_028283505.1). GTDB lineage: Archaea > Thermoplasmatota > Poseidoniia > Poseidoniales > Thalassarchaeaceae > MGIIb-O5. Next base: position 111,375 of record JAPOFX010000002.1, on the reverse strand, counting down.
TCCTCTCAGATAGGTTCTGCATGCGGTAGTCATCGGTAACTAGTACGCATTTTCTCTCGTATGCCATCGCAACCAAGTGTAGATCAGTGTCTGATAAGCCCCCCATATCTCCAGTTTCCATTGCAACCATCGAAGTGGAAGAAATCGAATTTCGATTAGGCTCAGAAATTATCACTCCTATTGCTTCAACCATTTCTGCCCTGGCAGGGGAATGTCTTTCCAGCTCCTTGACTTGGGATTGTACCATGATCGCCCCATTCAACTCTGTCAGAGGCCACGACAGTAGGGCCGATGTATCTACCACAAAACTATCTTTCACGTGTAAGCCACCGGCTTTTCTTTCATTGGTTTTCCCTCTGTTGGTCCACACAAAAACCACCATTTCATACACAATGACTTAGACGAACGTTCGTGAGCATGTTACCTAGTGGATTCTGGGAGGCGTGGGATTCGTATGTCCAGTGGGCACTGGATTTAGGATTGCCTGGTCTGGGAATCCTTTCATTCACTGAGGCGGTAATCCAGCCAATTCCCCCTGAGGCTCTTACATTTCCTATGTTCCTTGATGCCCAGGGCGATCCGCTGACAATTTTCCTAATCTGGGCGATTGTCACAATGACCAGTGTCTCCGGGGCATTGGTGGGATGGTGGCTAGGTAGAATCTTGGGAAGGGGCGCGGCTGAGAGGTATATTCGAGAAATCCATGTCCAAAGACTGGATAATCTAATCACGAGGTATGGTAGCGCTGGAATCTTTGTCGCTTCAGTATCTCCAATTCCATACAAAGTCTTCGCATGGGTAGCTGGAATGGGAGAGATGGACAGGAACCAATTCATTTTTGCTGGCCTCTTTGGAAGGGGCTTGAGATTTGGGATTCAGGCATTAGCAATAGGAATCTGGGGAAACGAGTTACTGGGACTACTGGAAAATCCAATTGTTTGGGTGCTCTTGACGTTGACTTCGTTCCTAGCTTTCATACCTGCTAAAAGGTGGTGGGACGGACTCCTAGAGGAAGAGTGACTAAATTTCCCGCAGTCCTACGTAAACTCCTCTACCCGATTCGATTATGTGGGATGCATATCTCCGATAGCTCAGCTCCTGTGGTGTAGTTCGGTCCATCATACCGGGTTTTCATCCCGGCGACCCGGGTTCAAATCCCGGCAGGAGCACCAAAATCAACTAATTTCATGTATTTCAATGGGTATTCCCCTCTTGGATGACTCCATGATGACCACTCTGGTCCACTTGCTAGTTGTTGAGGGGATTGCCAAGATATGGCTACATGAGATTAATATTTTCTCTGTCAATGAATTCGGGGCCTCTGGCCTTCCTCTGTCTTGGAGGCCTCTCCTTGGGTCATCCCATTCCTCAGAGAATACGGCTATCGGTATCGAGCTATTTGTTGCCCATCTTTCTGCTAAGTAGTCAACACCACTCGCTCCCCCTACTATTACCAGATCTGGATATCCATTTATCCCCACCCAGGAGTCAATTATGTTTTCAAAGCTCTCAAAATCGTAGTATCTGCTAGACCCTACTATTGCCAGGTTGATTATTTCTCCATCATTGTTCAAATCCCTACTCCCGAGTTTTTCCACGACGTCCTGTCCTACACTATCTGCCATAACATCCGAACTGGGTATGGAGAAATAAAGTCATTCTAAAAATTACATAATTTGGACCATTTATTGAAATTTCCATACAATCGAATTGAAAGCCTGAACCCCGACCAGGGGATAGGGATGTGACATGGCACTAGATGTGGAATCTATTCGTTCTCAGTTTCCGATACTCCAGAGGACTCTACCAAATGGCAAGAGACTAGTCTACTTTGACAACGCCGCAACCTCCCAAAAGCCATTGGTGGTAATTGACGCGATGTCTGATTTCTACAAGAACTATCACGCCAATGCGCACAGGGCTAACCACACCTTGGCCGATGAGTCCACGGCCGCACTGGAAAGTGCCAGAGATAGGATATCGAAATTTTTCGGAACATCAGAAAATCAAATGATTTACACAGGTAGTGCCACAGAAGCAATGAATTTGGTGGCTTATGGCTGGGCAAGATATAATCTGAGTGAGGGGGATGTAGTTGTTACCACAGAAATGGAGCACCATGCAAATATTGTTCCTTGGCAAGAATTGTCCAAGGAAAGAGGAATTGAATTGAGGTATGTCCCAGTTGATACCGAGAAATTTACACTAGACTACGATGCAATGGAGATCGCAATCGAGGGGGCATCTCTAGTCTGCGTAGGGCATGTGAGTAATGTTCTTGGTGTGAGAAATGATATCGAAAGGGTAATTCAAATGGCACGCTCACAGGGCGCCAGAATAGCTATTGACAGTGCTCAAGGTGCTCCACATGAGAAGATCAAATTCGATGATTTAGGTGCAGACTTTCTATCAGTGGCAGCACACAAAATGGCTGGTCCGACCGGCATAGGGTGTCTATTAGTAAGCGAGGAGGCACTTTCGGAGATGGGGCCATTCTTGACAGGGGGGTCTATAGTCAAGAGAGTTTCTTTGGAGGATACCCTTTTCCATGAGGGATATGCAATGTTTGAGACTGGAACTCCGAGGATGGCCGAGGCAATAGGATGGAGGGTTGCTGTAGACTGGCTCGAGGAGAATGTCGATTTTGAAGAGGCACACAAACATGTCCAAGGGATAGCATCCTGGATGGCATCCAGAATGCGTGAGATTCCAGGAATCACTGTTTTCGGATACCCAGAAAGAGAGGAAGCGATAGGAGTTGTCTCATTCCTGCATGATACTATTCAGGCGCAAGACCTTGGTTATCTCTTGGATGCTGGCGGATTTGCCGTTAGGACTGGTCATCATTGCGCTCAACCTCTGATGGAGGCTATGGGGGTCGGGTCAACCAATAGAGCATCTGTATGGATTTACAACACTATGGAAGAGGCAGAGGCATTCGTCTCACATCTGGAGTCTATTGTTTCCAGATTCTCCTAGCCGCCAGAATTCTGAAATCCTACCATACGTTCGGCCAGTCATGGGCGATGAAAGCGGATGGTCTGAAGAGATACAAAATATCGTCGATAGATTTCAATCCTGTTTCGATACAATGGAGCGATATGAGCTCCTTTTCGAGTATGCAAATATGCATCCATCGGTTCTTTCCATGGAGGAATGGGATGATGAGAACATGGTCCACGGTTGCCAATCGAGAGCTCATGTCGAGTGCCTTCTCGACGGAGATGGGGGATTCATTGCAAAAGGGGGCGCCGATGCCCAAATTGTACAGGGGCTGATGGCTATCACGGCAATTGCGGTAAATGGACTTCCTCCTGAGGAAGTAGCCTGTCACGATCCCTCATACGTTGAGGAGATGGGCCTGAGTCAAATCCTCACTCCGAGCAGGGCCAATGGTTTCATGAACATGGTGAAGAAGGTCAAGGACGAGGCTTCTTCTTTGATGTGATAGTATGTCTGTGGAGTCTAAGGTAAGGGAATCGCTCAGGTCCGTAGAGGACCCAGAGATGAAAATCTCGGTAATCGAGTTAGGATTAATCTATGGGATAAAAGAAGAGCAAAGAGAGGGCGGCATTCACGTGGAGGTCGACATGACCCTGACAAGCCCCGGGTGCCCAATAGCCCCCGAGCTTATGGCCGCTGTTCACAGGGCAACTGAGCAGACTGAAGGAGTTCTCAGTGCACATGTCAATTTGACCTTCACTCCATTGTGGGACCCTAGGAAACACGCCTCAGAGGACGCATTGATTGACATGGGAATTTTCTGAAAATTTGCTATGTTTCATGTTGAATCTCAGTAGCTCTAATGGTGTTTGTCATTAGCATTGCAATTGTCATTGGTCCGACACCCCCAGGGACGGGAGATAGTGCTCCCGCGACCGCTCCAACTTCTGGATGAACATCGCCAGTCAGGTGGTACCCCTTCTCAGAATCATCATTCACCCGGTTCACACCAACATCAATTACTGTTGATCCTGGCTTGACCCAGTCGCTCCTTACCATATTTGAGATTCCCACTGCCGCGATTATCACATCGGCCCCTCTGCACAAGGAGGCCATGTCGATTGTTCTGGAATGGGCTATGGTAACGGTGGCGTCAACCCCTCTCTGAGATAACAGAATTGATTGTGGCATGCCAACGATTCTACTGCGTCCAATTACGACTGCTCTTTTTCCCCTTAGGTCAACATCTACGGACTCCAGCATACGCATCACGCCCGCTGGAGTGCATGGCAACAACCCGCTAGTATCGCCTTGTACCAGACGACCCAGATTCTGGGCATGGAATCCGTCCACATCTTTATTCGGATCAATCAAGTCTGTAATTGCTATTTCATCCATCCCATCTGGAAGGGGAGATTGGACAAGTATCCCATTCACCTCCGGGTCTTGATTGAGTCGCCTTACTACGGTAACAACTTCTTCGTATTCCGCATCCGATGGAATGTCAACGCGGACGCTATTGATTCCCAATCGCGCGCATGCACGTTCCTTAGCCCTGACGTAAACGTGAGAAGCAGGGTCATCCCCAACAATAACGACAGCCAGACACGGGGTTACTCCAGAATGTAAAAGACTCTCTACTCTAATTCTGAGGTCGTCCTCTATTCCTCGGGCTATTTCTCTCCCGTCGATTACTGTCGCAACCATGCAATGCCGTCTAGCCTCCGCTCTTTGACCTTGACGTATTTTGGAGCCCCAGGAGGGAGTCGAACCCCCGACCGTCTGATTACAAATCAGATGCTCTACCAGGCTGAGCTACTGAGGCGGCACCCCTTGGAGGGCAAACCACTTTTGAAACCTATAGGCGATTATAGGCGACTTTGATGTATAGGGGCTCCTAGCAGAACCATGGATTCGTCGAGCCGAGGGAACAAAAGGGTAAATCTTGCGATATCAGGATGGATCTGTATCGTTATAGGCAGCGGAGTAATCTTGGGCTCAGGCGCCTCTGGATTATCTTTCGCAATAGCCACACCTATTTCCATATCTGGTATTGTCTTACTCATGGCCGCCATTGGAATGACTAATGGCGATGGATTAAGTATCGAGGAGATTCGTGCATGGTCTCCAGAAGGCGATTTACTTCCTGATGCTGGAGGCCCAATGTACAGGGTCGATACAACTCTTATTCCTCCGATAAAGACCACTATTTTGTGTGGAAGATGCGGTAATCTGGAGATGATTGATGGCCCCCGGCCAAGTATTTACAGTTGCGAAATATGTGAAATTGATTTGTGGGAGGAAGAATGATGTTCCACGGCAATCTCAAGTGGGATAGCCCCTTGGAGTAGGCCATGGTCGCGGAGTTGAGTAACAACGATAAGGCCATGCTGAAAGCAATGCTTACAGATTCTGGAAGAGAATGGGACATTCAACAGCTTCTAGACCTTACTGGATGGAACGATCAAGTCCATGTTGCAGGGTCTGGGAAATCTCTTTCCGAATCAGGTCTTGTTACAGTCACAGAAAACCACATCAAGCTCATTTCACTTGATTCGGAAGGAAAGAAGGCACTTGAATCCGGACTCTTGGAAGAGAGGATATGGAATTGGTATCTAGACTCAGAGATAGAAGGAAGGACTATGCAGAATCTCTTCAAGTATGGCTTCGATAGGGATGAAGCAGGACCGGGGATTGGCCTTTTGAAGTCTATTGGCGTAAGTCTCGATTCTGGGAAGTTAGTTTCCAACGATGAGGATAGGATATCCTCCATAATTTCCAAAAGGATGGAATTCATTTCATCAATCTCATCTGATTCTATTGACTCAATGGATTTAGATCAAGAATTAATAGAACATTTCTCAGGAAGAAAAGGACTAATCGCCATCGAGGAGAGGATCTCAAGAACATGGAAACTGACGGATAAAGGAGCCTCCATTGATGAGAGTGTTTTGTCTCATGTTGAAATGGTAGGGGAATTGACGCCTGAATTGTTACAGGGAGACGTATGGAAGGGACTCAAATTCAAGCATTTTGATGTCAACGCGCCCACGAAAACCCCAACAGGTGGGAGACCGCATCCGATGCAAGCTCTAATTGAGAGAATTAGGAAAGTATTTCTTGAAATGGGATTCTCGGAAATTGAAGGAAACTTTGTACAATCAGCCGGGTGGAATATGGATGCCCTCTACATACCCCAATCACACCCTGCGAGAACAATGCAGGATACGTTTTACCTTTCTAGTCCAGAAAGAGTCGATGTCGATGAAAGATACCTAGATTTGTGGTCCAAGGTTCACGAACACGGCCATGATACAGGAAGCAGAGGGTGGGGTGGCAATTTCGATGAGGATGAGGCCCAGAAGGGTTTGCTCAGGACACATACAACAGTCAACACTGTCAAGCACATAGCAGAAAATCCAAATGCGCCTTCCAGGGTTTTTGGCATTGGCAGGGTTTTCAGGCAGGAGACCATCGATAGAACTCATCTTCCAGAGTTTCACCAAATTGAGGGCATCATCCATGAGGAAAACGCCAACCTGCCTATGCTTATCAGCACTCTAAAGACATTCTACTCCAAGATGGGATATGATAATGTTAGGGTCAGGCCCGCCTACTTCCCCTACACCGAACCTAGTGTAGAGGTGGATATTCTATGGAGGGGGGAATGGCTAGAGCTTGGTGGAGCGGGAATATTCCGTCCAGAGGTCACAGAACCACTCGGAACCGAATGGCCGGTCTGCGCGTGGGGTATGGGCCTAGAGAGATTGGCAATGCTTGTTCTCGGCCTTGATGACATAAGGCAATTGTATCAGCCGGATCTGGAGAAGCTTGCCCGCATGCCAATACTCTAAGCTGTCAAGATTGAGAATCATACTCACAAGAACCATCGTCTTCATTTGCGTTCTCATCGTAGTTATTTGCAGATGAATCAGTGCAGCCCCTTTTTTCCCCTTCGTCCTCTTTAATGTTGATGGAAGCATAGACAGTCATCGACGACTCAGTCCAGACCCCGCAAGTCGCCTCAATGGAAACCGTGGTATTCTCCTGAACATTCGAGAGGCTCAAGTCAAATGTTCCATTTTCGTCCACAGGTAGACCCAGGCTGGATTGGGCAATGTCTCCTGTTGACCACCTTAGTGAACAAGAATCAATACTGTCATGAATCACATATCCAGTGATGGGAGCTGTTTCACCCTTTGGAATCTCAAAAGCATCAACACCTAAGACTACTAATGTTTCACTTTCCTCTGGATAGTTAACGGAGAAAACCTTCCTCCATACCGTCTCCTGGCCCAAGCTGTCAGTCGCGACTGCGACCAGCTCATGTGGCCCCACCTCGAGCGTGGATATATCTATTCCAACCGCTCCTTCCTCGTCCAATTCCTCCGGAATTTCTTCGCCATTTAGGGTTATTAATACAGCAAGTCCACCTCGCTCCTCATCCGATATTGTGATATTTATCATGCTAATTTGTCCAATAATGAAAGAATCAGCAACATCAGACTCAATCAGAGGTGGCGCATTTACTCCCTCTTTTTCAATGTCAAAAAATAAGATTCCAGTCATGACGCTTGTGACCATCAATGCCGCCAAGAATAGCGACCTGGCAGTCTCATTGTCTCCCGCCATGTCACCAGTAGCTGGCAATAGCATATAATTTGAATAGTGAGGGGGCGGAAAAAAAATACAAATTAGCCGTATCACTCATCAACCAAGGTAATCACGTCTTGGAGGAAATCATCAGCATCCCAGTGTATTCCGGAATAAGCCACCCTCTTCCTCATCTCTTTCCCGACAATGAAGGTTGTAGTCGAATGGCCAACCTCATATTCTCCCAGGGATGCATCATGCGGGTCCGTCGCACTGGCATCCTCTGGATCCGAAGAGTCTTCAATCATGCAAGAAAGCCAATCACCATCAGGCCTCTCATAACCCTCATCACACATGCAATGAGCGTTACTTCCAGATCCCATGACCCATCCATGACCATTGCAATCGAATCCCGGTGGTGCCAGACTAAGATTAGCATCACTGGCTACCCACGCAAGGTGGGTATTACTTTCAATCTCAATCGATGAGCTCGGAGATTGTGACTGAATCCAACTCTCATTCACCGGGTCCCAGGAATGTAGGGACCAAGTCCAATTACCATCTGTACTCCACCCTCCAATAGTCCCCTCACTGACCGGACCATCAGTAATATCAAATGACAGACCCGATACGTTGAATGAATCGGATATGAATTCGGATCCAATCATCCCGAAACCCCCTCTGTCGATTACCGAGCTGGTGTTGTCAGGATAGAGAACCACCAAACGATTCAGGTTCTCCTCTGGGGGCTGGCTTGCCTCGATATGCTCGTTGTCGATGATTACGTTCCAAGAACGGTATATCCGCTGTAGCTCAGATGCAGGTCCTGTTAGGTGAGGCCATTCATAGCCCCTATTTTCAGTCCATTCCGATAAGTGATTTATGGTATCTCTGGCAGGGTCAATAGTCACAGACAAGATGAGTACCTCCTCAGATCTGTATCCTAGATTGTCGTAAACATAATCTAGATTTGAGGAGATTATCAAGCAGATATCGGGGCAAGATGTGTATACAAAGGCTACCGCGATTACCTTGCCTTCGTGATCACTCAGCTCGAAGACATCTCCGTTCTGATCAAATAGTGTGAAATCTGGGGCTTCCGGAGGGTCTCTATACTCTATCCCAAGGAATTCTAAGTCATCTCCCTGCCCTAGACACCCAGATGAGATGAGCAGGAACCCAACGAGAAAAACACTCGCTCTCATCCTCACTCCTCCTCCGAAATTAGAATCTTGATGTCCTCCATTGCAAGCTCTACATTCCAGTCGGTGTCCCCCCACCAAACTCTCTGCCTAAGTTGCTTATCCAATATGATGGTCCCAGTGGTGTGATCGACCCAGTAGTCTAGTGGATGATGTTTCACAGTAACATCCCCTCCATCATCTTCCTGCTGCGTTTCAAGTCCACATCCATTACTATCCACTTCTTCCCCTTCAGGGGTTTCGAGACATGTATCGAATCCATCCGAAACCCCATCTCCATCTGAATCGATGGAGTATGTCTGGAGTCCAACATCGAATTCTAGCCAAACTCCCTCTAGGTCTTCCACAGAACCGGTGAGATGGGGCCAATGGAGCCCCCTCTGTTCACTGTAATTGTGCAATACAGAGCTATTGTCTGTCCATGGATCAACTGTTATAGTCAGTATCTCCACTGAATCCCCATAGTCATCCCCGAGCATGTTGGAGAGGTAGTCAAGATTCGCACTTACTATCGGGCAAATGTCTGGACATCTCGTGAATAGGAACGTGACCACAACTACCTTTCCTTCAAACTCAGAGAGTTGGAAAGGATCTCCATTTTGATCTGTAAGTATGAAATCACTGACTGGAACTGGGGGGCTGATGTCTTCTCCATAGAATATATCGGGTTCAGAATCCCCCATGCAACCCGGCACTAGCAAAGTCAATACCAGAAAAAGAGCGATTTCCTTTTTCATATTATTTCCTCCTGATGACCATGGCTAAGATTGCGATAACGGCAATTAACCCTAGTGGAGCCATGTATGAGGTCGCAGCTGCTTCGGATTTTACATCATTTTCAACGCCTCCGAAAGAGTATCCGAGAGGGGGGCCAGACTCATTGTGGATGTCCTCCAATAAAGTAAAATTGAGTACATTCCATAGGCTAGAATTTGAAAAAATCTCGATTTGATAGTTCCCAGCAGACCAGTTTTGAGGATCAAGCCAAAGCCTGCACTCATCATCTGTACTCGACGAGTTCATGCTAGAAGTAATGCATTCGTACTCAGTAGTGTTATCGGAGTCCCCGTCTAGGATAATAGTCCTATTCTGACTCGCTACATTGTAGAATATTAGGGTGTCATTTTGTACCACTTCGGCAGATCCCGGTTGAATCGACCCCTCTCGCATTATGAACGCGTAAGAGTTAGCACCATGGGCGGAAACTGTAGGCGACGTTAGGACAATCAGCATAAGAAATGCGACGGTTCCCCTTCGAGACATCTTCATTGGTCACTTGCCTCCGCTGTCCACAGTGGGGGGTAATCATATCTAGCGTCGTGATCCTCGTCGAACTGTACCACATACACGCCTGAAACCATCTCCGAGATAAAGACGAAACCCCGTGGATCGTATTGAAGTCCCCAATCAAAAGGAATCATGCAAGAAGCCCAACAGTCAGCCATGTCATATCCCAACTCAGTTGCTGGGTCTTCGATCCAATATGGGCCTGCAGGCAAGTAATATCCCAAGGTGTGCGATGGTGCCAATTCAGAGATTCCCTGGAAACCTCGCTCTGGCTCTGGAAAGCCATTTTCCCAGACCAACTCGTCCCAGATATGGCCATGATCTGTAATCCATATTCCAGCATGGTAGTGGGTCCAGTAAACGTGCCCACTCAGTCCAGTATCCCCATTGTGTGGGCTGAAAATATATCCTCCTGGTATGTAGTGGTGAGGATGTGAAGTACCGTCTGGAAGGGTACTCTCGCCGGGTAGCTTCCACTTGGAGACAAGGAAGGGCTGTGTTGGATCAGTTGTGTCGATTGTCCATAAATATCCAGTGTGGTTGGTATTGGAACCGTACTCAGGAGCGATATATGTGTAGTGCCTCCAATTCACGCCATATGTAGCATCAGAAGGCCCAACTCCACATTTTTCTGGCCATGTTTCAACTGGATCATACTCACTTATTCCAGAGCATATCAAGTTGTCTTGGGGTACTGCGTAATGGATATTGTCATTCCCGTCGTTCGCATCCAGCCACACTTCTGGTGCCATGTTCGCATGCCCGCCTCCCTCAGGGCCATACCACCCTGAGTCGTCAGTTGGACATCCAAGCCACCTTCCAGTTTCTGGAGGCCATGAGATTCCTAGCGGGTCAGCAATTTGGGGTGGCTCGGAGACGTCGACTAGCCTCAGGCCAGCCCCCCAGTATGACACAGCCAACATTTTCTGTTTTGTAATTGGGTGGATGAAGAATACGTTGTCATGATTGAAGATGGATCCACCACAGGTTGTTTGAGGCTCAGGCGTATACCCTCCCCAACGAATAATCTCTCTACTAGCGTTCTGTTGTTCTTCGTTGTTTGTTGGGTTCAGGCCTGCGAAGTCAATTAGGGCGTAGAAAATCTGTGTACCCTTGTAGAAAGTCCCGCTTGAACCCTCTACCATCTCAGGATAGGGATCGGCCCCAAAGAGGAAGAGGTGACAGTCGTCTTGCCACAATGCTGTCGGATTCGCAGGCGTCCAGTCACAATAAACGTGCAAATCCTGGTTATGGAATCCTGCAGGCGGGTTATCCCATTCTGCGACCTTGATCGGGCTTGTCTTGTCCCCGACGTATATCAGGTCCAATCTATTTGCACCACTGTTGGCGTCATCGTCATTGGGTATCGGGTCCAACTCAGAATTCGTTAGCTCATGATTTACCAAAACCCAGTTGTTGTCAGCCGTCACTTTGATGTCAATCATCCTAGCAATCTCCGCATAGTAAGTTGAAAGAAGCCTGATCTCGTTTGGCTTGCTGATGTCAAGGATTTCGAATTGGTTGTATGACGAGACGTAAGCGAAGCAACCTCCGCTTCCATCCCCATAAATCTCACAGTCATCTAGAAAATTGCCCTCGATGGCTATCTCTGAATTATCCCCTGGAGTCGGCCCGACATTCTTGAATTCCTCGAAGCACGGCCTCCCAGCAACATTATCCAAATCAGCCGGTGGCTTTACATTTCCATCACAATTTAGGTTGTGATAGTCTATTAGCCTCGCATTGGGCGTTGAAAGTCTATGCGCGAGCAAGTCGTTGTGTGAGTGGTTACCATCCTCTATCTCCGTGACAGGATCTATCCACGTATATTCCCCCTCATTATCCCCGCCAGAACTATCTGAGAACGACAGGCATCCCGAGAGTGGAGCCAATATCATCAAAGCGGTCAATATCCATACGGGGCGCGGAACCATGGACCTGCGGGACAAAGGAGACATATCAAATTCCCCCTAGGACGGTCGGCCCCTTTGGGGCCGATTAAACCGAACTATATGGGACATCTAGGTCTAACTGTACGATATACAACCCACTCGTGATGCACGAGAGGTAAGTATACCCGTTGTGATATTCAGCAGCCCAAAGGAAAGGTGTCCAACCGAAGTCATAAAATGAGCTATCAAGAGGAGCACCATCAGCACCGTGAGGGAGGTGGTAGCCTATAGTTGAGAGACTATGTGCATCAGTCTTGTTGGTCCCGGTTAGTCCTTCGACCATTAGGGTCTCAATATCAATTACCCAGAGGCCAGCATGGTAACTGCTCAGGTAAATCCTGCCATCCCATGCCCCTCCAAAACTACTGTCAGGAAGCCCGGGAAGGCCTGTTTGGAAAATTTGTGTATCTGCGTTATGGGGGCTGAAAAGTAACCATTCCTCTCCCTCAGGTATGTGATGGTCCATCGCAAACGGGATTTCCCAGCCATGGATCAGCTCTGGCTGGAATCTGAAATTTCCATTGTTCATCTCATATGCTGTCGTGTCTAAGAGATAACTCATCCCGGTCCCAACACTTGTGCTCAGTACCTCGGTGGCCACAATGGTCAGGTGCCTCTTTCCAGCTGTGTATCCCAAGTGGCTCGCATCCACCATCTCATCAATAGGCTCTGCATAGTGGATGTATGATGCCCGGCCACCGTTCTCGTTACTGGTGCACCCACAGTCAATCTCACCATCGCCATCGAAATCCTCGAACTCCATCCATTGGCCCACTTCAGGTGCTCTCCAATTACAACCTAGCTGAGTGCCAAAAGAGCCCCTACAGGCAGCGGCAATGGCGAGATATTCAGCCATATCGTTTCCTGGATGGGGAACATCAGATACGTCAAAAATTCTCAGACCAGCCTCCCAGTATGCGCCATAGACGAACGTCCTTCCATACCTCGGATCATTGGAGTCCTCTCCTGGCCAGGTTTGAACCGTCATGTCATGAATGTAAATCCATCCTCCAAGAGTAGACTCCCAGCTTACTTCCGCCTCCCCGACTTTCACGATTCTAGGAAGGTCGCCATATCCCGCGAAGTTGAGATGGGCGACGGTGATCCCCCCACATGCGTCACCTTGTCCCACATCGCATTGTTCGTAATCGGGGTTTGCTACAAAGATATACCATTCGTTATCTATCATATGAGTGTAGAGGTTGTGGGGGCCACTAGGATGGTCAGCATCATACCAAGAGTCGACCCAGCTAGGATTGGTTTTGTCTGTAACATCGACCAGTGTGACTGTCACTTGCGCCGGATCTTCCCACGTCCCTACATTGGGGTCAGCCGCTCCTGGATCGACCAATTGATTCTGCACAATCACGTACTCTCTGGCATTGTACTCGAGATACTTCACATCCAAAACTTGGGTATTGGGGTCGTAGTATACTCCCGTTACGGTGGTATTGCCCGGATTCGTAACATCTACAATGTGCATTTCCGACCACCCGGCTATGTATGCGTATGTCCTGCCGTCGGGTGAATCAGCCACCTGGACCTCTGCATTGCCAGGTGCAGTCAGGGGGTTGTAACTGATTGGAACTATATTATCCGTGTACAAGACATGCTGGCTCGCGTTCCTGTGGTCATGGTCATCTGTCTGAATAAGAGGATCGATCAAGGAATCAGAAACAACTGTAGTATCCAGTTCGTTCTCGAACAACAACAAAGATGTGGTTATCGCAACTATGATACAAGCGAGCAAACCACCTGCTACTAACGCTCTTTCCGTGCTCATGGCCCTCCGAAGGAGCAGGTCATGTTGAAGTCATCGCACCCTCGCGCAGGCATGTGCGCGGAGCCACTGTCATTGCGATAGCATCCCTGATGATACTCGCCCTGCCACACGCATCGGCCCACGAACCCAAGGAATACACGGTCCTGTTGAAGGATGACGGCCCCACGCCAAATGGCGTCTCGTCCGGAATTCTTGTCTCATCAGATTCTCTGTTCTTCTACAATGTTGACAAGAGGGAGAATGTGACACACAGGGTTCTCATCGACGTCGAGGGAGATGGAGACTTCCAAGGCATGGACGATATCTCCACACCTTGGCTTAGCGGAGAGTGCGAACTCAATGAGACAGGGGAAAGAGTAGATCCTGACTGTAAGGTAACTAGTTTACTCCTGCTCGACCCATCAAACGGGCTGCTACCCTCAAATCTGTCAATGAGCCACCAGATAGACGCTAATGGAACATTGGAGGAGTTCTACTTCTCGGTCTCTTTCTCTGAGGATGTCCACTCAGACAGTCAGGATTTTCCAACCGGACCTACAGATCAGTCGAATTTAGAAAAAGAAAACGATGATTTACTGCAATTCGCATTGTTAATGTCCTTAGTAGGTGTCCTCATTCTCCTTCCGAGGCTCCTATCTAGTGACAACTGATGATTCACAACAACGGTTGACCTCAATAACCCCTAGCCCTCCCCGAGGCTCAGGGGCGCTTAGCTCAGCTTGGAAGAGCGCCTGGTTTGCAACCAGGCGGCCGGGGGTTCAAATCCCCCAGCGTCCACCATTATTGCCATGACGAGATTTTGAAAAAATATTACTTACTGATGTCATTGAGTAATGTTACGCCCCAATTCTGATCCCTGAATCTTATTGAAGGTAGCTAATATAATCGAATCAGTGATTCTTTTAATGACAGGGACTACAAGAGAAATTCACTCTTCTCTGAAGCCAAGTCTATTCCGCCGACTCCTGCAAAAAATGAAGCACAGCTGAACATTTTCCCTCCTGAAAGTCAAGCTGTTTGGTTGATCCAATCCAGACAAGCCTCATGTGTGCATCTCGGGGGGTTGAACAACAGCTTCTCATCAGGATCGATTATGTCCAAGATCAGATTCGACCCCGTTCCCTCAGAGACCTCAACTACCGAACTAGTGGAGGCAGGGAGGTAGTCCTCTCCAGTGCTGGCCAGAGAGAGACGGATAGTGTGTCCCGCAGCAATCTGCACATCCATAGCGAAGAACTCTATCTTGGCGTTGATAGTCTCAAAAACAGGTATCCAGGCTTGCTCCTGGTCGCCGCCTTCGTGATAACGTAAGTCCATTATCGCATGACCGATATGGATGCACGTCCCCCCATCCTCGGAGCAGTCTTCCAAAAGCGCGTAGATCTGCCCCCCGACAGTAGTGGTCGAGACATCGATATGCAGCCTCGGCAAACCAGATATCCAAACGTCCTCAATAAATGGCTCACTTTCGTAAATAGGCCCGAAGTTTCCATTCGGGAGTATAGTGGTCGTGCCACCCGCGACATTTGAAAGCGCGCCTCCTAGGTCCAACGAAAGAGTTTCCATGTCCTCAGGTGGATATCTCTCTTCAATCCTCCACTGCCCCTGATTAGACTGTATTTCAATAAACAGTCCTGGCTCGTCCCCGAAATCCTTCAAGTACCAGTCGAACCACTCCAGTAAGTCCTGCATCCAGTCAAATCTGACCATCTCAGGATACGCCTCCCTGCCCCTTCCCTCTCCAGACCGATCGAAGTGGTAATCAGGTCTATCCGGGTAGTCATGGTCCCACTGGCCAAAAAGCCCCTTCGCTTCGATGCCTACATCCTTCAGCTGATTTATCACAGGGATTGCCATGTGAGGGTCAACATTCCAATCATGCATCCCCTGTATCAAGTACACAGAGCCCTCGTAATTCTCTAGGACCCTGTCCAAGAAGTACCTCTCTTCCCAGTATGTTCCAGCGAATTCGCTCCCCCACATGTACGCTGATACCCCTGTCCCGGGGCCGATGATGTAATCTGGGCACATGTTCCCTATGTCCTCTTGATCCCCATCTATCCCATAAGATCCGTAAACGCCATTGTGCATTATCGCGGCCCTAGCCTCACTGCTTCCGTTCTTCCACATTAGCTCCATTACCCCAATTAGTCCGGAAATAGGCACAATCGTGGCCAAGTGCTCGTTACCGAATGTCGCTGCTTGCCAGGGGGTAGAGCCGTCATAGGACTTTCCAATCATTGCCACCCTTCCATTGCTCCAGTCTTGGGTCCCCAGCCAAGTGACAGCCGCATCCACGCCGAGTTGCTCCGCATTCCCCATGAGGTCCATACAGTGGTTTGACCTCCCAGTACCCATTACAGAAACTTGGGCGAATGCGTATCCATGAGGGAGTATCTGGTCGATAATCATCTGACCCAGCCAAGTACCAGGAACTTCAATGGAAGGAGTTTCTACACTAACTTCATCAAAGTATGGTCCAAATTCAGCGATGACTGGGACTGTGGTTCCTTCAGGAACATCGGGGAGCCACACAGCAAGGCTCACTAATCCGTTCGGAGCGGAACCTCCCTCGCTCAGGGGCAGATCGAACTCGACGAAATAGTGGGTCGAGCCCCACTCATTATCAGTCTCCAATAAGTCGTAATCCCCATATTCCATTACGAAACCGTGAGAGTAATTTGTCAGATATGGCCATTCTGATCTTTCCCATACTGGAACCCTTTCATAAATCCCCAACTCCTTCTTTATCTCCTTGATAACGTCATCGACTATCCATCCCTGCAATGATACCAGTATTAGTATCGATGCCAAGAATGTAGCTGAAACGTATATCTTAGCCCTCAACGACAGAAAACTCGCTCTTTCATGACTATTGTTCGGGGTATATTTTCTGTACCCTTCATCATCAATCATCACCCCTTCTATCATCTTAACAAACCTCCCAATTTGACGGCACTATTCAGGGTTCCCCGTCTACGTTACTAGATTATTCAGATTAGTACCTGAACGAAACCGTCCTTAACTCTGGTTTCGAAAATCCCAAGATTCTTCTTTTTGACGAGGGAGCCAACCAGCTTGCCGTATGGTGGGAATAATGGGAATGGAGCCCATTCTTGCAATTCACCATCGCAAATCTGGTGCTTGGTCTGATGTAGGGGGCAAGTGACACACCCATCTTCCAATTTCCCCCCCCACGATAATGGCCATTTCATATGTTTACACAGCCCCTCTGTAGCATGTATTTCCCCGTCTAGTTTCAGAATCATCAGGACGTTCCTCCCGATGTTGACCATCGTACTCTTCCCCTCAGATATCCTGTCGCTTCTGATAGTGTTGGTCCATTCCATAAAATCACCTCAAACTCGACATTCCACCATCAAGGTTGAGCACCTGTCCAGTTAGATTGTCAGGAGCTTCAGTCAACAACCATTCAATCGCCTTAGCGATCTCGTCAGGCTCGTTAATCCTATTCAGGGGAATCTTACTGACCGCCGCTTCTTTAGACGACTCGGTTTTGGTTATCGGGGATGCAAGTCTTGTGTCAGTGAGTCCAGGGGCAACGGTATTCACCCTTATGCCCCTCTTGCTGTATGTTGCAGCGGCTGACCTTGCCATTGATTCCAGTCCTCCTTTTGCAGCCGAAATAGCCTCGTGGTTAGTGAGGCCCACTCCGGCGGCAACACTAGATGTGAATACCAGCCTTCCCCCGCCGTTTCTTAGCATGTACTTGCATGATTTTGAAAGTACGAGAAAGGCAGATGTGAGATTGGTACTCAGAACCTGCTCGAAGTCGGCTACCTTCATCGCATGAGGGGGCCTGATTGAAATTGATCCAACCAGATGAGCAACGCCATCTAATTTTCCCGAATTGATGGTCATGAAATTGTTTACAGCACCGTCGATGAACTCTTCATTGGTCGCATCTCCGATAAGTGTGGTTACTCCAATCGCCTGTAGGTCATTCATTCTGGAATTGTCTCTCCCAGTTGCGCATACCAAGTGCCCCTTCGCAACGAGTGACCTGCAGAGAATTTGGCCTATGTCGCTACTGCCTCCTACAATCAAGAAAGAACCCATTTTGTAGCCTCGTTAGTTTTTCACCCAGACTTCGATGGATCTGTAGGGAACTCCCAAGAATCAAGTTGGAGCTCCAGCCTTTCCCACAGAAGATCGCTGTTGGTGGTAATGCTCATGGTTTTCGATGTAAGACTCTGCATATATACAGTCGTTTTTGCAACGATGAACAGGGCATCAAAATTGCTTGATTGAAAGCTTTTGGTTCAGGATTTTCAGAAGTCCCCTCAAGGTAACCTCGCTTATTCCAGATACTTTGCAAACTTCACTCTGAGTCCTTGGAGAATCACTTTCCTGTGATGCCTTGTATATTATGACTCCAGCTATTCCCGAGGGCTTTTTTCCTTGCCAAGAAAGATCGTCTTTAACCAATCTCCACATTTCCCTAACTCTGCCCAATACTTCTGGCTTCATTCCCAAGTCAGAGTGGAACTTCTCGAAATACTCCTCAGGTCCTGTGATGTGATGGGCACCAAGGAATCTTGATACCAGCCTAATGGTTCTCTTTAGTTCTTTAAGATCTACATCCGAAGTCATGTCAAAAGCATCAGCGACGTCTTCTATCTTCCTGGGAATTCTGGCTTCCCTTGCGGCGACATAAACACACGCAGCGGAAACTCCTCTGATACTCCTCCCAGTGACAAGTCCCCTTTCGACAGAATGCCTGTAGAGTCCTGCTGCCTCCTGCTCAATTTGTGGGGGAAGGTCGCCTCTGTCTCTGATGAATTGCATAGCTTTGGAGAGATTCCTGCTTCTGCTGTCCCTTGTCTTACTTCGCTGATCGATTCGTTGCCTCCTTCTCCAATCTCTCAGTGCCTTGCCAGACATTCCGTGTCTTTTTGCGGCCCCGGATGTTAGATCAGACCTTCTTATCTCAGTGGAGAGTCCCTTGTCAGAAAGTGTGAGTGTTGTGGGCGCGCCAACTCTGCTCTTATCTTCCCCTCCTGAATGATTCGTCCACTCTGCTCCGAGGTCAATCATATTCTCCTCGGCGACATATCCGCACACAGAGCAGGACGTTTCACCTCTGATCTCGTCGGTGTCCCATGAGCTTGATCCGCAGATGGAGCACGGCCTAAAGACTGACTCTGTTTTTCTACTCTCCGATGGCCTCATTGAAGGGATTATCGCGCCTCTTCTTCCAGTTTTGGCAGGCTCCTCGGCCTTGGAGTTGCGCGAACTGTTGGAATCTTCTTCTATCATGTCAACCAATGGTTGTATAGTGATAGCTATCTTACTTAAACCTGCGTATAAGATGATTACACTGCTTTTCGGATAAATCAATGACAAATCATCGTTTAATGCCAAACTTATTTTCCCTCACACTCCTCCAATTGCCATGGAAAACAACCTTGTCAGGACTTCACTTTACGAATCTCACATTGAGTGTGGGGGTAAAATAGTCGATTTTCACGGTTTTGAGCTCCCGATATGGTATTCGTCAATTAAGGAAGAGCACATGGCAACTAGATCCACTGTTGGTATTTTTGATGTTTCTCATATGGGCCTCTTCAGATTTGTAGGTCACAATGTTGCCGATTGGCTTTCTGGTATTGGCACACAAGACTTTCGAAAATTCACGGAGGGGTCTTGCGGATATACACATTTTCTGGATGAGGATGGTAATTTAATCGATGATATGATTTTTGCAGTAAAGTCAGAAAATGAAATTCTTGGAGTGCCCAATGCATCGATGGTTTCCACCATGTTTGAATGGTTCAACAGATTTCTCCCAGAAGACGGTTCAGTAAAAATCCTTGATGAATCAGAAGATATGAGTATCATTGCCGTTCAAGGGCCAAAGTCTGAGGAGGCAATTTCAAGAGTAATCGGAGAAGACAACAGAATTGGTAGATTTAGATGTCGCGAAATCGCTAACAATGACCTAGGCATAACAGGGTGGATACAAGGTACAGGTTACACAGGCGAAAAGGGAGCGGAAATATTCATACCCAACAGTCAGGCAACCATTCTTTGGAAGGAACTCATCACTACAGGTTCTGAGATTGGCTTGGTTCCGGTAGGGCTAGGAGCCAGAGATACACTAAGGCTGGAAAAGGGATACTTACTATCCGGGCAGGACTTTCTTTGGCCAGGTCTAGGCATATCTCCTGACGTGAATCTTCCCGAGGGATTTCTATGTAGAAATACAGCGGAAACTCACGTCCCATTCGGTCTCAGCATGAATCATGAATTCATTGGTAAGTCAGGCGTTGAGAAATTCCTAGATGATTCTCCAAGGTGGGCGGGGATTAGATGTGTTGGTAGGGGGCCATCTCCTAGGCCCGGGCATCCAGTACTGTCTTCTGAATCAGTAGACTCAGAAATCATCGGATATGTTACTAGCGGTGCCCCCTCTCCAAGTTTGGGCGGTATTGGAATTGCAATGGCCTACCTGAACGAAGCCGATATTGGCCAAAGCGTCTGGATAAAGGCATCCCCCAGAAGGACTGTCGAGGCGATCGTGGTAAGTCCGCCATTCCTTTGATGCAGTGGCAACACTCATTGCTGAACGTCCCTCGTCAGGGCATGGGGAGATACAGTGAGCGGCGGAATTGAGGCTGTAGCAATTAAGAATTTACAGACAATATTGAAATCGAGAGGGATTTCTGCAGAAGCCCTGTTTTCCAAATATGATCTCGATGACAACGGAACCCTCAATCTTTCAGAATTCGAGGCCGCTTTGACGTCCATTACAGGGCAAAAAGCACCTGGTGCTATAGTAAACGCTATTTTCTCAGTACTAGACTCCGATGGGAATGGTGTAATCGATCTACGTGAAATACTAGCTCTGGTTGATTCAGGTCCCTCAGAAACCTACATAGCAGGCAATTCTCTCACTATCTCAGACCATCCAAACGAATTCTACAACGGAACATACGCCCCAAATGGAGAAACGAATGGAAAGCCGATTTTCATGAATTCCAACGGTGCTAGAATGTATTTCTACAACGCGGGTTCCGGAGGAGCAAGCTCCTGGAGTCTCGATGACAGGGAACAGAATGGAGATAAAGACTACTACAGAGGGGGATGGACGAGGCCACCAGCAAACGGAGAACTCCCACTCGGAACTAGAAGGTGGGTTGGAGTTGGAAGGATTACCATCGAGATGAATAGCTCGGAACAAGTGGGCCAGTCCACGGAACAGGGCACTCTCAGTGACACAGAAGACCTCACTGATACATCTGAATACGATCGGGGTTACGAGACCCCGGAAATTGAGGTCGTTGAGAGTGATGATCCGTCAGTCCTAATGAGCGATGTTTCCGAGGATTTCACTAACATCCTAGGAAATTTAGAGGCTTCAGAATTCTCGACCTTGGAATCTCTGCAGACAGCTAGGGAAATCGCAGATAATGAGGCTGAATCTAAGATTTCCAAGCTACCGACCCTGTTCCAGAACCCCGCTAGAGAATTATGGAAGGCTAAGGCAGACTCGTTTCAGCTAATCGCCACATCGAGAATCCCCTCAAGTGCAGATGTTGCACTAGGCCTATCAGCAGCTACGTTAGGGGTTGCCGCAGCTTCGTCGTTGGCAGATAACCCTGCCCAAATACCGGTAGCTGAAGAAAAAGAGCCTCAGGTGCAACAAGAGGAAGAAGTAATCCAGGATACACCAGATAATGCTAGCTTTAAGGAACTCTCCGGAGTTGAGTCTGTATCAGGTCACGACACCATCCACACTATTATCCAATCATTTTCCTCTGCAGGAATGCTTTCTGAGCAAAATTCGCTAAATGAGAAATTTTCAGGCACACTAGTCACAGTTCAAGTGAGAGTATCCTCAATAGAGAGGAGTTTCGGAATCGGAATTGACGATAAGTACAGGGGAGGAAGCACAATAATAGCATCCCTAACCACTCCCCAGGGCGGTTCACCCTCCGCCGACGTCGAGATAAGGATGCCATCAGATAGAGATATTTCTTCCTACAAACCAGGTCACGAAGAGGACATTTCTTGTATGTTTGATGGGTGGAATTCAATAAGAAAAAGAGTGATATTGAACGCTCAGTAGCCCGAAGCAGCCAATGCCTCTTCAATCATCTCTTCAAGACTGATTGAAGGTCTGAATCCGCACCTGTGTTCCAAGAACCAAGCATCAACAATTCCCCAAACCTCTCCCTCTGAGGACTGGTTCAATTCAACGGAAGCCCCGGTTTTCTGGTTGTAAATATTTGCTAGTTCGTTCATTGTAATCCCTTTCCCCGACCCTACGGCAAAGCTCTCACGTGTTGGTGGGGGATTATCGAGGACCGAGAGAACCACCCTAACCAAGTCTTCGACATGCACGAGATCTTTGAGGTCCTCTCCAGTGCCAGGCACGTTAATCCAACCGATTTGACTTTCATCGGCCCATTTGTGTAGTATACCGTTACCAGGAGGGCCAGAAATTGGGACTCCCTGAACGTTAGAGGCCCTGATCACACTAACCGGCCTGTCAGCCTCGGCCCTCTCCAAAGCGTTCTCCTCTAGCCATAACTGGCCTTCAGCCGCTGTATCTCTAGGAGATAATGAGGACTCAGGTCCGTAGTAGTCATCACCAGGCGACCAATGGGGATGGACCCTCAGTGTCCCTAGAATAATCATGTGTAGCTCTCCATGCCTATTCACTGCGTCCAAAACAGGTCTCGCGGCTTCACGCATGATTAGCTTGGATTCCCTATCATCTCTGGCTACGCTGGTGTCTACAGGCCGTGAATTGATGTGGATGAGGGCGTTACAAGGAGTGAGCAAAACGTCCAGTGACACATTATCGGCCAAAACTTCGTCCGGGATCACCACTGCTGAATCCCCCAGTGCATCAATGATGTAGGGAGCTACAAACCCGTCGGAGGCAGTTATCGCGACCTTCATGCTGACTTGACTGACTTGGAAGTAATAAGAGTGTGTCGGTGCCCACCGCAGAATCTCACTCAAAGATAATCATAAACTCCCTACTCCTCCAAAGAATCGAGGGATATCGTGGACCAGTTGCCAAATCTCGGTAGGGAGCAAGAAATGCTCGAAATAATGGGGTTAAAATCCATAGATGATTTATTTTCGGATATCCCCGAGGAAATCAGGTCAAAAGGCCCACTGCCTCTGCCCGGACCACAATCTGAAGAGGAAATTGTCAGAGATGCAAATAAACTGTTAGGGACAAATGTCGACCTTGATTGTCGCCCCTCATTCCTGTCAGCAGGACTAGCAAGGAACTTCGTACCATCCATGGTGCCAATGATTGCCACCAGGGGGGAGTTTCTGACCTCTTACACCCCCTATCAACCGGAGGTCAGCCAAGGAATGCTACAGGCCATGTGGGAATTCCAGACAATGATATCAGAGCTAGTACAGCTTCCTATTTCCAATGTCTCAATGTACGATGCCAGTACTTCAGCCGCCGAAGCGATTACATGCGCAGTAAGAGTAAAGTCAAAAAAAGTGGAGAAACCTAATACCGTCTTTATATCTGAGTTAGTCCCTCCTCACAGAATGTCCGTCATACACAATTATACTCAGGGAGTTGGTATTGAGATAATCAAACTCCCACATCGAGAAGACGGCCTCCTTGATTTGGAAAAGGCCTCATTGGCGTCCGGCTCATGCGCTGTATACGTAGAGCAGCCAAATTCATTCGGAATTTTGGATGAAGGCCTGATCAGGCTTAGAGAGATTGTCGGAGAAGAAACCGCAATTATTGTCGGTGTCGATGTTACTACTCTTGGGCTGGTTGAACCCCCTGGAAATTGGGGAGCCGATATAGTAGTCGGAGAGGGGCAGCCTTTCGGAATAGGGCCCACTGCTGGAGGGCCTATTTACGGCATATTTGCATGTACCAAAGACTTCCTACGCCTAATGCCCGGTAGAGTTGTCGGGCAGAGTATTGACACTGCTGGCAAAACCGCGTACACCCTTACTTTATCCACCAGAGAGCAACACATCCGAAGACATAGAGCGACATCTAATATCTGCTCCAATGAGACATTAATCGCATTAATGGGAGCTATGCACATGGCACTTCTTGGACCTGTTGGATTAGAGAAATTGTCCCTAAGAATACTGGCATCGACTGTCAGGGCAATGAATGAAGTCTCTTCTGTAGAGGGTGTGGAATTGGCATTCCCTAATTCACCCGTCTTCAGAGAATTCGCGATCAAGATTCCGGGAAAATCCGAAGATGCTCTATCTCACATGGATAAATTGGGAGTCACAGCAGGATTTGACTTGGGGAACTGGTGGAAGGACAAGTCCTCATGGATCCTTGTGGGGTGTGATGAGAGGACCTCAGAGTTGGACATTATTGCCCTGAAGGAAGCGCTCACATCTTGGGTGGAGGGGTCAGAATGACGGGAACTATTTTTGATTTCAACGGGTCCAAGGAGGCTGGGTGGTCTCAACCAGAACCGATATCAGCGGCCTCCTTAGAATTAATTCCCCAGCAACTGAGACGAATCAAATTACCAGAGTGGCCGAGAGCAAGTGAGCCAGAGTTAGTCAGGCACTATACCCAACTATCGCAGAAAAATTTCGGAATTGACACTGGTTTCTACCCTCTTGGCTCTTGTACAATGAAGCACAATCCAAGACTAAATGAAAGGATTGTCCAGCATCCCGGTATAGACCGTATCCATCCCCTCCAGCCGGAATCACAGGTGCAAGGGCTTCTGGCAATCTACTACGAGATGCAGGAAATGTTAGCTATATGCTCCGGCATGGATGCCGTAACCCTTCAGCCTGTCGCTGGAGCTCAAGGAGAGTTTACTGCAATCAGATGTATTCAGGAGTACCATAGAGAGAAGGGAGAAAGCCACAGGGACAAGGTCATTGTCCCAGATTCAGCGCATGGGACAAATCCAGCCTCAGCCTCAATGTGTGGCTATCAGATTATTGAGATCCCAAGTGCCCATGACGGGAGGATAGATCTCGATGCATTACGTTCAGCAGTTGGGGATGATACGGCGGCTATGATGATAACAAACCCAAGTACGCTGGGAGTGTTTGAACCAGAGATCGCGGAAGCGACTAAAATTGTCCATAATGCAGGAGGACAAATGTACTACGATGGGGCAAACTTCAATGCAATTCTGGGAAAGACTGACCCTGGAAGAATGGGTTTCGATGCCGTACACTACAATCTACACAAAACCTTCAGTCAGCCACATGGAGGAGGTGGCCCCGGAAGTGGGCCCATCGGAGTCAAAGAGCACCTTTCCAAATTCCTTCCAGCCCCAATAGTGGGGCGTCGTGAGGCCATGGAAGATGAAGTCGGGGTTGGTGATGGGCACTGGTACCATTGGGTTACTCCAGAAAGAACAATCGGCAAAGTCCAACAGTGGAATGGAAACGCTGGCGCGGTAGTCAGGTCATGGGCATTTTACAGAAGGTATGGCCATGAGCTGGAAACAATGAGTGAGCATGCGGTATTGAATGCAAATTATCTGAGACATGTGATGATGAATCCTGATCCGAATTTACAAATCCACGCCATGCCCGTGGAGGGATGCCCTGCCGATGTGGTAAAGCACGAATTTACCCTATCAATGTCCCCCCTCAAGGAAGCCAACGGGGTAACTGGGAAGGACGTTGCAAAGAGACTTCTGGATTATGGCTACATGGCACCGACACTGTATTTTCCCCAGATAGTCCCAGAGTGCCTAATGTTCGAACCAACCGAGACAGAATCCAAGGAGGTATTGGATAAGTTCGCCCAAGATTTCCACTCCATATTAGCCGAGGACCCAGAAATAATCCTATCCTCCCCACACACTACTCCGGTTGGTAGAGTTGATGAGGTATGGGCAGCAAGAAATCTGATATTAAGACACAATAAGCCTCAAGATCTATCCTAATGCATATGCGTTACATGCCCCTCGCAGCGCCATGGAGGCCCATGGAGACAGGAATTGGCTCAGGGGTGATCCATATTGGTGGGGTCTTCCAGGTGAAATAACACCTCCCAGAATCAGGCCATCGGAGAACAAGTTTCCTGATGTTTTGACAACTCCCAGAGAGGAATCAAGATTTGGCTGGGAACGTCAGAGGATGAGGCCGTTAGCATGGCCCATTCTGAAACCTTTGGCTTGGTCGCCGTTTTTTCTAATTGCCAGTGTCTTCCCTCTGGTCTTCACAGGTATGACTCCAGATGACCAATTAGTCTCTGGCACTTTATTTGTTTTATCATGGGCCCTCCTAATCTTGCCGGTAGCCAACGCAAGAAATGTCCAACCAACTTCTGATAACTCTCTCCTGTCCTTGCCGGTGGATTGGTCATCAATATCACTTGGAATAATTTTTTTCATATTCCATATAGAATATTCTCCTTCATTTGGTTGGGTCTCGTATGCAATATTTTGGGTTGCCCTTTTCAGATCAATAAATATGATATCTGAGGTATTCATGATTCCTCCGGCAAGGATAATCCTCCCTATTAGCACGGACTCCTGGGACTCCTCTACACTCAGTGGAGATTGGAAAATATCTCAAAAAATTTGGAAAAGAGGTGAAATAGCGACAGTTCCAATCGGCAAGGGAAAAATGGCATTGCACGGCTTCAGTCGAGGAAAAATTGACTTTATTTCCTTGTCTTATGTTTGCAAGTATGGCTTCGTTCAAGACTGCCTATTCAAGGGAAATCCCGAAACCGTGAGAATCAATGAACTTCTAAATGAGTTCCCGGTTACCAGCTCTGATGTCGAGTGGCCCAGAAATCTGATACCAATCGACGAGGAAGAATGAACGGCAGGCATTTGAACCTCCTTACTCCCCCAGTGTCATGGACATATGTGTCGTACTAGGTTCTAAGTCAGACTTGCCGATCGCCGAGAAGTGCCGTTCAGTGCTCGAAAAGTTCGATGTGAGCTTCGAGATTAGGGTTGCGTCAGCCCACAGGGCGCCAAAATATCTCGAAGAAATTATCTCCAAAGCTGAGGATTCAGGTTGTCAGGTCTTCATTGGCATGGCAGGAGTAGCAGCTGCCTTGCCCGGGGTCATAGCTTCCATGACCACCAAACCAGTAATCGGCGTCCCAGTTGGTGGTAAGGTCCCTATGGATTCACTTCTTTCAATAGTCCAGATGCCTCCAGGTATGCCAGTAGCCACTGTTGGCGTTGACAGGGGCGACAATGCGGGAGCTTTGGCGGTACAGATTATTGCAACATCTGACAACGACCTTTCAAAAGCCTACGCAGAGTATAGGTCATCTATGACCGCCAAGGTAATTTCGGATGATGAGTCTATTCAGAGGTGATAATATTGGATACCCAGGTCTTGGTCGATGAGGCCATCGAGGCACTACAGTCAAAGATAGATGATACTGCAATTATCGCATGTTCAGGAGGTATCGACAGCTCGGTTGCAGCAGTCCTCGCTCATCGTGCGGTCGGAAGTCTACTGCATTGCGTATACGTAGACACTGGATTCATGAGAAAGGGTGAGACTGATGAAGTTAGAAAGATGTTCCAAGATATGGGAATTACGTTACAGGTAGTAGACGCATCAGATAGATTCTTTAGCAATCTTGAGGGAGTTACAGACCCGGAAGAAAAACGTAAGGTCATCGGTGAGCAATTTATACGCGTTTTCGAAGAAGAGCAAGACAAATGTGGCGCCAAGTTCCTCGTTCAAGGAACAATTGCCCCTGACTGGATTGAGTCAGGGGGGGGACAGAGGGATGTTATCAAAAGCCATCATAATGTCGGTGGATTACCCGAAGATGTCGACCTCGTTATAGTCGAACCACTACGAGAATTCTACAAGGACGAAGTCAGGCAGATTGCTAGACAACTGGGAATCAGATCCAGTGAGAGACAGCCGTTTCCAGGACCAGGTCTTGCAGTGCGCGTTTTGGGAAAACTTACTAGATCCCGCGTCGAAGCATGCAGAGAGGCATGTCATATCGTGGAAACAAGACTAAGGGAGGCATCTGAGAAAGGCCTATGCGACCTACCTTGGCAATATTTTGCAACTTTACTCCCAGTAAGAAGCGTGGGGGTCCATGGAGATGCCAGAGTTCATGGTGAAACAGTAGTGGTCAGAGCTGTCAAAAGCCTTGATGGGATGAGTGCCAGATATTCTGAAATCCCACATGAAGTTTTGGCACTAATAAGCACTGAGATCACGAACTCTTTGAAGGGCCAAGTCAATCGTGTTGTGTATGATATCACCCACAAACCTCCAGGTACAATTGAATGGGAATGATTCCGATTCATTGATGAACGTGGTATGAGCCGGCCGGGTTGGGCCGACATAGCTTAGTTGGTGGAGCGGTGGACTGTTAATCCACAGGTCGCAGGTTCGAGTCCTGCTGTCGGCGCCATTATTCTCTCCTCGCTAGCGCGGCTATGGCAAGAACGGATATCACGGACATTATTCCGAGTCCCGGAGTATCATCGCTTTCAGAATCGTTGAAATCATCAAGTGAGTCACAAATCCCGTCTCCGTCAGAGTCCCTTGGCGTAGAGTCAGAGTCTGAAGGATCGCTCCCACATTCCGCCTCACCTTCATCGGAGAACTGGTCTCCGTCGTCATCCAGGTCGGAATTGTCCCCTAAACCGTCCCCATCAGTATCCAGCCATTCAGACACGTCAGTGGGAAACGAGTCATCAGTGTCCGGCACACCATCCCCATCGTCATCTACATCCACATGGTTACAAATTCCATCAGCATCTATGTCTATCGGCACTTGGGTTGAGTCCGCTTTTTCTGTACCGCACGACTCTTCATCTTCGTCACTCCAACCATCATTATCGTCGTCAAGGTCCATTGGATCGTCACATAATCCATCCTCATCATAATCAACCGGGGTTAAATCTGGATCCAATTGCGGGTTATCGCCTTCGCCCTCACAATTCATCTCTTCATCGTCTGACCATCCATCCCCGTCATCGTCAGTATCTGCGTTGTCACCGATTCCATCACCATCCGTGTCTAAACACTCATTCGCATTGGTCGGAAGCTCGTCGTTGGCGTCCTCGCATCCGTCCCCGTCATCGTCTGTATCCGCGTTGTCACCGATTCCGTCACCATCAAAATCGCTCCACTCTTCACTGTCATTAGGGAAAACATCGGAGTCATCATCCACACCATCCCCATCCGAATCTATGACACACGACGTTTGATCACCACTACCGATACAAATGCCACACTCATCAATCACAGCATCTCCGTTTGGAACGCCTGCACAATCTGAACAGGTAGAATCATCACCGCCACAAACTCCACATGCGTCAATCATTGATGGCCCGCCACATACCCCATCACAATCCAATAGGGAGATATTTGAATCGAACGGGGCGCAGTCATTTTCGTCCTCATATCCATCATTGTCGTCATCAATGTCCATGATATCACAGGCTCCATCTCCGTCATTGTCGTCAGGAACACTGAGTGGAGAGCCAGAGTCTGTCAAACAATCTGCCTCATCTGAGTCGGACCATCCATCTCCGTCATCGTCTGTATCGGTATTGCTACCGATACCATCGCCATCCGTATCATCCCATTCTGTTGGATCTAGAGGGAATGCGTCATAGATGTCATCGTAACCATCGTTGTCGTCATCTGGGTCGTCGTCATTTGGTATCCCATCGCCATCAAAGTCGTCTCCCTCTGTCGCATCACAAACGCCATTTCCATTGCTGTCAGATGGGACATCATTCGAATCAAGAGGGTCCGTTCCACACGTTCCCTCATCGACGTCATCCCATCCATCGTTATCATCGTCGGTATCCTCTACCAATTGTGATAAGGAGGTAAATGCCACATTATCTATGTACACGGATTCAGTTTGAGAATTAGATATAAATTCGATTTCTAAACTTCCTTGTCCAAGGGAACTTATGTCACCACTAAGACTAGTCCAGACTCCCATGTAAGTCGAAAAACCACCGTTATTGCTACCTCCAGTAGCACCAGTTACATTCACGAGCTCGAACGTTGAGGAGGTTCCTACAAACCTGACAACGAGGTTATCTGAGGCTTCGTAGCTATTGCTTGATCCCCCTTGGACAAAAATATCTAGAGTCATAGAATCCGCAATCACAGAATCCAAAATTAACGTAGCGGAGCCATCAACATCGCCCATCTGATAACCTTGTGTCCCATCAGTGTAATTTCCCACAGTGCCGTTGTAATTTGCTGTTCCGAAGAAGTCACCATCTGTTAGTCCCACTCCTCCAGTCGATCTGTAAAATAGACTGAAGCCCATCTCGGAGCCTGTGGTTTGGTTATGGGCAATGTAAGGCTCATTCGCGTTGTTCCACAGATATCTGCTTTGAGATTGGTCTCCAGTATCATAATATTTTGCACCATTAGTAAAAGGGTCTTCGAATGAAGTATATGCTGTAACTGTGGAAGAGGTGCAACCACTAACTACAGTATCGGGCAAACCGTCTCCGTCTGTATCAGTGTCAGCGCATGGATCATTGGGGAAATCGTCATTAAAATCATCGGTCCCATCACCATCCGAGTCATTAGCAGAGACAATCTGAAAAGGTGTTAGTAAAATCGTTGCAATGATTATCGGCATTAGCAAGCGGCGTTGTGTCATGCCCCTCATGAAGGGAACAGTTCAATAACCGTTACGATAATCACCGTTATTCCCCAAGTTTACACTCCGTTAAACTCTTTGACCTCCCTTCGTTGGGGAGTTATGGAACCGAGAGATGCGGCGGCAGACATACTACGAGCAGTAGAAGACTCGGGGAATCACTATCGAGATAGTATTCCTATGATCGCCAGTGAGAATATTCTTAGTCCCCTGGTGAGGAAGGCGTGCAATTCAGATTTACATGGCAGATATGCTGAAGGCCTTCCCGGTAAGAGGTACTATCAGGGTTGTGACGATTTTGACACCATCGAGGAAATTGGAATTAAGTCTGCCATGCGCGTATTCAATTGTAATTTTGCCAATATCCAGTCGACCTCAGGCACGGTTTCAAACATAGGGGCGCTCAAATCTTTAGCGAAGCCTGGAGACAAAATTACTGCGGTCTCAACCGCTGATGGCGGACATATTTCGCATGCTAGGATGGGGGCTGTGGGCGTTAGGGGTCTGAATCTGATAACCTACCCGTGGAATGAGGAAAGGATGGAGCCTGACATCGATGCTTCACTATCCATGATTAGGGAAAATGAGCCTAATCTGGTCCTTTTCGGACAGTCAGTTTTCCTATTTCCCACTCCTCTGGAGGAGCTTGCGGACGCTGCCCATGAATGTGGTTCTAAGGTAATGTACGATGGCGCCCATGTGATGGGCTTGATTGCCGGAGGGATGTTCCAAGATCCCCTTAGAGAGGGTGCAGATGTCTTGACTGGGAGCAGTCACAAAACATTTCCTGGCCCCCAAGGGGGTTTTCTACTGTCCAATTCCGATGACCCATCTTTCCATAAGAGACTGAACAACTCAATATTCCCAGGCGTATGCTCCTCATACCACTTGCACCATGTTGCGGGAAAGGCAGTCGCATTGGCGGAATTTGAGCAATTTGGATCGGACTATGCCAGTGACATAGTGAGGAATGCTAAGGCATTGGGGGAAGCACTTTCCTCAGAGGGATTCGATGTTTTAGCAGAGGAGAGGGGGTTCACAGAGAGTCATCAGGTATTGACTCGACACGGCGCCCCAGACTCTGGAGCAGGAATGATGGCCGCTGATAGGCTGGAAAAATGCGGGATTATAACCAATATGAATATGCTACCCGGAGACACCAAAGCCATGTCGGGACCCAGTGGTCTAAGGCTAGGAGTGCCCGAGCTCACCAGAGTCGGAATGGGAGTACAAGAAATGACAGAGATTGCTAGATATTTCTCAAGGGCGCTTAAATCTGAAGAAAACCATAGCTCAATAAAATCTGACATTTCTGAGTTCAAATCCGAATTCCAAACTGTGAGCTACTGCTTCGAACCAGGTCCAGCGTACCCCTGAACGCGACAGTTCCTGCCTCATACTTATTCCTTCAAGCCTACTCGCGACAATATGCGTCGATTACGCCCAACTGCACTGATGTTGTGTGTTTTGATGCTTACTTCGGGCTGTTTGGGTCTATTTGAAAGTGAGACCGAGCCACTTGAAAATTTAGACTGCCAGACACACCCAACCCACCCAGATTGTATCGTAGAGATCGTAACCCTTCAAGACTGCACAATTCAGGAGGTATTCACCGGCGACTCTTGCAGGCCCAAGGAGCCACCTTCACAACTCTCCTATGGGGAGGACTCGATCGGACTGGTGTTAGGTACTGAGATACAGTCACTAACCCCATCATTCCAGGGTGATGGGCCTGAGAGTTGGTCGGTCAGTCCACAACTTCCTATCGGAATGGAAATAGACCAATCGGGGGTAATCTCGGGAACTCCTTTGGTGGAGTCAGAGGGCGTCTCTCACACAATCACAGGGGTCAACGCGATGGGCTCTGCTACCGCCGTCTTAGAGATCGTAATTCTTGCCCCCGTGCCAAAGTCTATTCAGTATCCAAGTAAAACTCTTACATGCGAATTGGACTCATACTGTGAAATCGGTCCTCCAATGTTGCTAGGAGGTCCCGTTAAAACATGGTCTGTCGACCCTCCATTCCCTAGTGAGTTGGAAATCTCAGAGGATGGTTTCATCTCAGGGATAGTCAGAATTTTAGGGCAATCAAATCATACCATATGGGCGAATAATTCAGGAGGCTCAGCTTACACTACCCTGGAATTAACTATCCTGAGTCCTCCTCCAGGAGAAATATCCTGGTCCAGTGACCAATTTGCGCTTCGTTCTAATCAAAGTATCAACATCCCAGTAAAAAATGATGGCCCTAATATTGAAACATGGGAGATTTATCCGGATCTTCCTGCGGGGTTGTCACTGCATTCAGGGGATATCCGGGGCACTCCAACAGAGAGGACAGAATGGATGAGATACACTATCTGGGCAAACAACTCGGGAGGCTCGTCAGAGCTAATGATCTGGATTGCGATTCACGATCTTCGAGCAGACCAATCAGACTTACTAAGGGATATGGATGAGACTAATTGGGCAGGATGGCCTTCCCCTATACTACCTATTGGTGAGTTCGCATTCCCTGTCGGATTCGCGGAAGGTGGCTATGGGTCTAATGTTCCGGTTATCTCGGCCAGTCACGTCGGTCGGGGTAAGATGCTCGGATACGGTCACGAGAGTTGGGTCGATGGCCATGGAGGGCAGGAGACTGAGTTTTCCCTGCGTGCCGTTGAGTGGGCCTGTGGGGAGAATGCAAATGTTGGACTTGCTTATGGGGCTGGATTCGATGACTTTGAGGAAGAGCTAAACGCCCAAGGCCACAATGTTCACCTATCTGTGTCGCCCTCAGATCTCTCTGGTCTGGATTGCTTGCTTGATGAGTTCTGGAATGGACACGATGACCAAGATAATCAGGCCTTAGTTGATTTCATGCTTAATGGAGGTGGCCTTATCATGGGGGGTCATGCTTGGTATTGGTCTTACTCGAATACAGGTTTAGGGGATAACTATCCAGGTAACAAGATCGCCAAAACAACAGGGTTATTTGTTTCTGATGCATGGGGCCGCAATAGTGTAGATTTGTCCAATCTCCCACATGAATTATCTACCCCAAAAGCGGCTATAGAGGCGATAAGGGGAGATAGGATAAACAATCATTCCTTATCTAATGAAGATGCCGCCGTTGCTGATGAGATCCTATCTGTTTGCACGGCAGTGGTGACTCTAGACTTCGATGATTTCTGGTCACCGCTCAGGGAGGTGGTCAACGTCACAGGTTGGTCAGTCATTGAGTATGGTACCCTCTGGCAAGATGTAGGCCATAACATGGGCGAGGACCCAGTTGCAGATACGTTGTTGAGAGTTGAATCCGCACTGACACAAAATCTTCCAGCCGATGAATTACCCTCCCATCCAAGCCATATTGAATTCCCGGGAGAGGTCCCATCAAACGCCACCAGAATATCTCGAACGGTTGATATCAACGGAAATCAGAGTGGCCTGCCGAGTAATTTTGGCTACTCCCAGGCTAGATCCCATATCAGAATGAGCACCGGATTGTATGCCGCGGCCGGTGAGGTGGTTAATGTGACACTTCCTCCTGTTGCAGTCGACTCGGATACATACGTTCTTGTGGGTGCTCACAGTGACAACTTGTGGGGCAAAAGTCAGTTGCATCGCCACCCCCAGATTGTGCGATGGTGGCATGTCGATCAACAACACATGAAGGTCGGCAATGCCTTTGGAGGGACGATATACATCGCCATATCCCCCGGATCCACATTGGGCGATTTTCAAGTCACAATATCCAATGCCGTAAAGGCCCCGACCTATATCCATGGTCAAACAGATGTTTCCCAATGGCTACAAGAGTATCGTCATGATCCTGCGCCCTGGGCGGAAATTGGCAGTGACCAGTTTATCCTAACAGTACCCAGCAATGAAATAAGAAATTTAGAAGACCCGGACGATTTGATGTACTGGTGGGACGAAGCACTGGGAATGGAACACGAACTCTACGGATTCCTCCCATGGCCAAGAGTGGAGAGGGCTGTATTTGATGCCCAGATTTCAGCTGGATGGATGCACTCTGGTTACCCTTTCATGGCCCATGATCTCAGCGTCCCTGATGTAGTCAATGTATCTTATATGTCTGAGAATGGGGATTGGGGCATGTTTCACGAACTTGGCCATAATCACCAATGGATGCCCTCCACTCTTCCAGGGACAACCGAGACTAGTTGCAATTTCGCTAGCGTTTACTTGATGGAAGAATTAGTGGGCATTGAAGGTCATAGAGCGATCAATCCCGATCAAAGGGAATCACGGATGAGGAGCTACTTCGAAGATTCGCCAGACATTTCAAACTGGTCAGTATGGGTGGCACTGGATACATACCTAATCATCAAGGAAAAATGGGGATGGGGACCGATTACCGAGGCATTAAAGGTCTACTACAATCTTTCAGACGATGAGGTTCCGTCAGACGATTCAGAAGAATTCAATGATTGGGTCCTTCACATTTCAAATTCTACAGGATACAATCTAGCTCCATACCATCAAGCGTGGGGATTCCCACTTACCCAGGCGACTTTCGATGCTTTGGCCCATCTCCCAGTTTGGGTAGAGGATCCCTTACGCGGGGAGTACTTTGCCTACTCGGCTATTATCCGAAATCTCTCTTCCAACGATCCTTCAGATTCTAACTCCGCTACAATTTCATGGGATACCTACGACAATGGGACGAACACCACTCTGACTTTCTACTATGGGAGGGCGGATATGGGAAATCAGACATCGGGCTGGGAGGGCACTGTTAGTTTTGGGAGTACAACAGTTGGCAATCACTCACGAACCATCACCGGACTGGCCTGTTGTGGTACTGAATATTACGGAAGACTCGTGGCAACAAACGAAGAGGGATCAGTTTGGTTCGGACCTGTAAACTGGACAACAGATTATCCTCTGAACTAATCTCTCAACGGCTGACTCTCCGCAGTAACTCCTCGAAACTAATATTGGGACAGTGACGCTGATGAAGTATCGCGATTGGTATCCAGATTATTGTGTGTCCGATTGTAGCGACAAATGATGGGGCAAACTCTAGACGAGGCTCACCTTGCATGACCAATGCGACAGCCCCCAGTACAGCGAAGTGAGCGACATAAACGGTTAGAGTAACCCTTCCCAATGGTTCTAGGAATGACAGACTATCTCCTTTCCACGGTTCTCCACCTTCTGCCTCATCCCCTTCGAGTATTCTATGAGCCAAGAGCGCGAATGTACCAGAAACAACGAGGAAAGCCGAACTGGCTGGGAAGAAAGTCAAGACAGCATTCCCTTCGGTAAGCGCCCATGGAACTCCTCTCAAAAATGAGAATACTATGGTGATTGAAGTAATTCCAGCGCCTATTGCAATGAATCTCTCACGGATAATGCGATTCTCCGAAGTATCATGTAATAATGTACCTAGAATAATGTAGAAAATCCATGGCAAAACGGGATAAGTCCCATTCCAAAGTAGCCTCGCTGTCCACTCAGCCGATCCTTCTGATGAGACCCTGTCCCACCAAGTCCAGTCAGGCCCCGACGCGTCTCCAAGAATTATCGGGGAAACTACCATTATCAGCAAAAGAGACGCTCTGGTGTGAATCGTAAGTCTCACCAATAACGGCGCCACTAAAGATGCAAAAGCGAGTAATGTTAGTACTCCGGGAGTATGCCATTCGAATCTTCCCCCTCTTTCAACATTGAGAAGAACATTCACCAAAAACTGGCAAAAAACAAGAACGGCCAACCTCGGGAAAATCCAAGTTACCCATCCAGAGGGGCCTATTGGGCCTCCTGAGGACCTTCGTATCGTACTCCTATGGATCCCCCAACCTGATATCATTATGAACATTGGAGCTGCCATTCCACCGAACGCCGCAGCTATGAAGGCACCCGGGTCGCCTACTGTCATTCCCCTTGGGGGAAGTATGGCCGCTGTGTGCACTTCTACCATGCACAATACTGCTACTGCTCTTATCCTATCGATATGGCGTAGCCTCATTTTATGACCTCTACAATCCTAGGTCCCAATTGCGGTTTAGAATCTGTAATGCCAATTGAGGTTACCAGCTTCTCAGTAATATCCGACTTAATCTCTCCACGATGATATATGGTACCCAAGTCATCCCCCTGTTCAACGTAGTCGCCTATTTGTACATCAATAATTACCCCGACCTGATGATCAATGGTATCTAACTTAGAAAGTCGTCCCGCTCCAACCTCGAGGCAAATTTCAGCAATTTGCATTGCATCAATCTCGGAAATCCAACCCCCTTTGTGGAACTGAACAGTTGTTGACTCCAATCCGCTTTCAAGAAGGCCCAGCCCCCTCATCAGAGATGTATCTGTCTCTATGATAGAGGAATCTCCTCCTTGTGCAGCGACCATATGCCTGAATTTTTCTAATGCGGTCCCATCATACAGGCTATCTTGAATCATCGAGGCTCCATCCGTGAAGTCTT
This sequence comes from Candidatus Poseidoniales archaeon, assembly GCA_028283505.1. GTDB lineage: Archaea > Thermoplasmatota > Poseidoniia > Poseidoniales > Thalassarchaeaceae > MGIIb-O5. The sequence goes on along the minus strand of JAPOFX010000002.1, from coordinate 74,572 downwards.
TACAGATTCCTTCAGATTCCAAGAGAAGTCCCCCCAAAACGCAAACCAACTCCTCGAGGTCATCGGGCCCTCTGCCACACATTGCCTCTACACTTTCCAGGATTTCGACAGAGTTCCCTACGCTGTTCCCAATCGGCGAATCCATTGTCGATAGCACCGCGATGGTCGAAATACCCAATCCATTGGAAGTCCCTACCAGAGATTTAGCTAGCTCTCTTGCCTTCAGTATGTCTTTCATGAATGCACCCCTTCCAAACTTAACATCCAATACAAGCGAGGATATTCCCTCTGCTCCCTTCTTAGAAACTATTGACGAGGTTATCAGGGGCACTGAAGCTACAGTTCCTGTAATGTCTCTCAAGGAATAGAGCCTCTTATCTGCAGGAACAAGCTCATCGGTTTGACCCACCATGGCTATGCCAATCTCTCTGATTTGTGTTTGCATTTCCTCCAAGCTCAAGTTGGTCCTGAATCCAGGAATAGACTCCAACTTGTCGAGTGTTCCACCGGTGTGCCCCAGTCCCCTTCCAGAGATCATTGGGACTCTCATTCCACACGCCGCCAAAGCAGGAGCCAAGACAATCGAGACCTTGTCTCCGACGCCACCAGTTGAGTGTTTATCGACCAGACGGGTTTCTTCTGGCTCCCATGTAATGGTTCTACCGGATGTCATCATTCTTCTCGTGAGCTCAATGGTTTCAAGCTGAGGCAAACCATCTTCGTAAACTCCAACCAGCCAGCTAATCACATCCTCGTCTGGTAAGCTACCATCGACTACACCGTCAATGAACTCGCTAATCGTTCCGGACATCATTCTTCCTCGCTGAGATCAGCCCTTATCTCATCCATGGTTTGTCCTGAATCCAATCTCCATTGGATTTCATCCCGGGTAGTCTTGGTCCTGTCGAAACCGAAACCATCTAGGATGATACGGCCATGTTCCCCATCGTCCTTCCCTTTGGTTAATGATCTGGAGTCGGGAGATGTTTTGTCAAAGCTTGTTCCTTTGAGGATTGCCAATTCATTTTCAATCTGATCGAATCTGTATCCCGAGTCATCAATTAGTATCTCCTCGGTGGAGTTAGCCGGCTTTCTGAAAGAGATCCATGCGGAAACTGTCAGTGAAAAAACAGACAGTATAACCAATCCAAACAAAAGTCTAGCACCCGGTCTGGACATTGCGTCTTCTCTGATGTTGATGAATCCTGAGTCTTCCTCTTCTTCCTCAATTGTTGTGTTGCCCTCATCCGTAGTATCATTCTCCAACGGGCCCCCTCCTGTTGGGATATCATCACATCCCCACTGGATGCCATCAAGTATCCCATTTTCATCGGCATCACTGGAAAGCATCGCTATGTTTGGAGAACGAAGAACACTCTGAGCAAAGTCGCGCTCACTACCGTCTAGAATACAGTCACCATCGGTATCGCTAACAAGAGGGTCCCCACCTAGAAGGTACTCATTCAAATTATCAAGACCATCCAAGTCTGGGTCCATTGATTGCTCGCTGAGGGCAGTTCCAATTACCGCGGCGGAGTGCCGGTTCAAACCATACAAATCTTCCCAATAGTCAGGCATGAGGTCTCCGTCAGAGTCGGTTTTTGAATCTAGTCTGGACCAATCTTCCTCGAACGACGCAGCGAAGTTTGAGGCTAAAGATCGATCATGAAGGAGAATCCCCATCTCCCTGTTTCTAAGAGCAGCACTTGATCCCCAGTTCATGCTCCCTACGAGAACACTCGAACCGTCAACTATCGCGCCTTTGTTGTGTAGCTTGGTTATATTATCCGACGTGGACATTAGCCGTGCTGTTGTATCGAGTCCCTGGGAACCATTCCATTCGGTGTTAAACATGTGGATTGTATTCCTAATCTCTTCATCCCACTCCGCGTAGAATCCGTTTAGAATTAGCCTGATCTCCACTCCTCTGATTGCCGCATCATGTAGTGCCTCGATAATCGGGTTATCCCCGAATCCCCAATACCAGTCCAAATCTAGGTATTGTACAGATAGGTCAATCGAGGTTTCCGATGAGGAAATCATCTCAACTATCGAATCTACACAGTCATCGGGGCATGTAACCAGTTTGCCTGAGAAAGGACCCTGGTGGTATACAGGTTCGGAAATATCATGTGTCAGAGAGGGCGTACCCATTTCCCAATCGCTCGAAGGCGAATGTCTAGATTGATGTGCTGATACGTGCAAATGGTTTTGATTCTCGTCCCAGGACATTCTCGATAGAACTAGGTCAGCTAGATTCTCTGAATCCAAGATTAGGGACCACTCCCTGTTACCGATCCGATCGGGGGGTAAACTAGTATCTTTCCAGTTCCCAGATGATATCCATACACTCTCCGAGTCCTTTACTCCCACTTTGCTGTGGATGTACCTGTAAGGTGAGCTGATTTCCGAGGGGTCCTCCATCCATAGAACTAATCCGCCGGCATCATGGATCGCTTGGGCATGTCCCCTTTGATTGTCCACTGTGGAAGAGCCATCTAGAATCCCCTCCTCAAGCAACAGGGTTACCTCCACGCCTCTCCCCATAGCCGAAATTAGTGCATTGGTTAAATCAGGACTCATAAATTGATAAACGTGCAAGTGAATATCATTTTCTGCCGACTCTATCCACTGAATCAGATCACTGAAAGCCGTATCAGGGCCAATAGATGCCAGCGCCCTGGAGTCATCTTCAGTAGAAAATTCTCCCCCATCACAGAACGTAGAAGCACCAATTCTTACCCACCTAGATTCCCAATCCGAACCAGAGTCTGTATCTGGATAGTCCCCACATCCCAATCCCCTGATTAGGATAAGTCCAGGAGATCCGTCTCCTGGGACAGATATCGCAGGCCCCTCCCATCCGTCTATTTCTGCTATCCCCCCTCCATATACGACCGAGTCTACAGCAGTTCCATTGGGCTCGTAAAGTATCAAAGATCCCCCTGAATTTACAAGCCACGGAGGGGCACTCAGAACCTGATTGGCATCCAGCGCCTCAATCCCCCCGTCAAGAAAAAGGTTGTATGGATTCTCCGAGATTACCACCGATGATTGAGGTGGTATTTGCAATGAAAGTATAGTCGAATGGAATGGCCCTGATGGCCCCATCTTGGTTACGTTCCAACCAGAGATATCAACTTCAAAGTCCCCCGTATTACTTATTTCGAACCAATCATTGCTTCTTCCCGGTACCTCCCCCGGCATAATTCTTGTGAATTTTACATCATATTCTCCATCCCACCATGATATCTCTAAATCAATCGACCCCGCTCCTCCATTGTTGCCAGGATTGTGATATCCAGGACTCGGTGTTTCTGAATCTACCCATATTCCGTCATTATTTGTGGAATCTGGAATTTTGGATACGCCATTGGATGCAACTCCTGTCTCGATTTCATCAATCGTCATGTTCCCGGCGTCTCTAAGAAAAATCGTCTCCCCGCCATTATTTAGCCTAAGAGTCCCGATTTCATTCTCCGCAATCACTGCGAACTCTCCTGGTTGTAGGATGAATGGCGGGTCAAGGTCTTCGAAACCCACCCAGCTTTGTTGATTAATTGGATGATACCATCCACCTATGTCCACTATCGCCCATCCTTCAAGACTCACCCCGTCGGATCCAGAATTGTATAGCTCAACCCATTCCCCTTGTGGGAAGATGCCTTGATCCGAGCCATCTGCGTTCGTCATCACTTCATTTATGCAGACGTCTACACATTCATTTCCACTGGTTCCGGGTTCCTGCCCGGATGCCATCCCCCCTCCCGAAACGCTGGCCAGCATGGAGGCTACGACAAGTAATGGGAACCACCTCGGTCCTCCCTGCATGACCCTGCGTTTATGCTAGGGGGTTCAAACCCTTCGCGAGCAAGCTTCACAATGGCTTGGGGAAACTGGCCATACCTGGATTTCCAAAAATGCCCTAGTTCCCGTCTTCATCCTTCATGACTATTCCACCGTAGCCAAGAAGCCCTATCCCAAGGACGTAGAACAATGCTTGAACGTACGATATGATAGCAAGCGTTCCCCCTACACTACCGCCGAAGTTCGTCCAACCGAACGGACCCATATTGTCCGTTACCTGGCTATTGAAGTCAGATGCATCGTCATCAGCTATTTCGCTGGAGGTGTGAATCTCGAACACTGGCATTGTGTCTACCCCTATGACGGGGTCAGATGAGCCAGTTCCCCTCATGTCCAGATGGAAAGTCACTTTCACCTTACCATACATCACTGCGTTAGAAATTGGCTCGACTTTCATGTCAATGTCGGCACCAAGGTAAACAGGCAATGCACCTGGAAGTGCATCAACCCAATTTCCTGCACCTAGGATTTTACCTTGGATTTGTGTATTGGCTGGATCCAAGCTAACACTGTGCTCTACCATAGTGATTCCTTTGAATTCAACTTCATCACCAACTTCAGAGGTTGCAATTGCGTATCCCGCGACGTTCACTAAGAAAGGGTCGTTAGGGCTTGCAAGTGGAGCGGAGACGCCGCCAATGGTTCCCATCAGCGATGTATCTGTATTTCCGGCGTGGTCAGAAAGCAGACCCAGTGAACCGTCCTCTCTGTGAGGGGCTCTCCAAGTCAGATGCTCGGTCATTCCGTATACTTGCCCAGCCTCGCAAGGCAAATCGTAACCGAGGAAATTACCGGACTGATCGTAGTCATAGTCGCAAAGGCCATCTCCGTCAGAGTTGATGTACCCCTGAGCAAGCCTCTGGCCCTTGGTCTCTCCGGCAGTGCTCATCTTGTACACCGAGAAGTCGCCGGTGCCTATCCCATCTGACCCATAGTAAGTCAGATTGGTCTCTAAGCTAACCCATGGGAAGAATCCGAAGGATGCGCTCGCGGCATCACTGAAGCCGAAGAGCCAGTGCGTTATCGGCATCGAGTAATACTCGGTGTTACCACTGAGGAAGGTAATGAGGACGGGCATTACAACCTCGAAAACGAAATCTCCGACCCACGATCTCAGTGCACCCGCTGAGCTCTCATCGATGTCATACAGATTCGCGACATATGCGTCATCCCAAACAGACTGGACTCCATTCTCATCTGGAAGCGACACCCCAGCTAGCTCTCCGTATACGAACTCTCTTGAGAAAGTGGTCTTCAAACCTATATCATCGTCGTTCAGAATGAAGTCAGCCTTTTCAGCAGATAGCGAAGCCATTCCAACATAATCCCCGATGTTTAGTCCAACCTCGATGTATGTTCCACCCAATGAGTCAAGCCCTCCGAAGGCACCCATCCACCATTCCGGAGCGGTGAGGGTCCCTTGGCCCCCAAGTAGGATATTTTCGAACTCAGTGGGCGAGCCTAAGAGGCCCAAACCGACCCATGTCTCGGCATATGTGGCGATATCGACTACCGTAAGTAGTCCGACATTGTAGGTTTCCATTGCAGTGAAGTAGTCACCGCTCTGTAGAGGCAGCAGTAGGCCCACTACCATTCCAGGGAGGGTGACGCCAGATAGTGTGAAGGTTCCAAGTAGTCCATTGAAGTCATCGAAAAGAAGGAAGTCAAGTGTTTCTGGATTGATTATATTTACACCGCTCACCTCTTGGAATCTCTCTCTCAGCTGAGGAGTCTCATTGTTAATCTCGTCACCACCTCCTCTTGTCGAGAAGGCGTTAGCCGCTAAGGCATACACTCCTAGGTCAATCGCAGATAGTTCTGGCTCAACTTTATCTGCATACCCATATAGTGCTGCTCTGGTCTGCGTTACTTGGCCTCCATCAGGGGCTCCCATTCCGGCAACCAGTACCGGACCGATGTCACAGGTAAGAGCTATGCAAACACCCGTGGAGGGGTCCACCGCATCATACATTACAGACTGTTCGAGATTCTGGAAGGATGTTGCCATTTCACTGTCTCCTCCAGCCGCAAGATATGCGCCGGCTAATACCATATCCCCGGTGGTAGTTTCTGTCACCATTGAACTGATGTCCTCGGAGGCCCAGATACTGGGTGCTCTGTTAGCGAGGTCAAATTCGATCATTTTTGAAGCAAACATCCCTTGAGCGAAAATCTCAAGATACTCAATGCCGGTGTTCATTCCAGCCACTCTTTGGGTGTTCCAGAGAATGTTCACTTGATTTGTGAGTGTATCTCCCGAGACGGATGCGTGCTCCACGCCTTCATCGTCCGTCCAAGTGCAGTCTTCACACCACTCGTATATCTCATAACCAGAGTAAGTAATCGTATTCTCATCATAATCGAAGTCTAAGATCTCGCGAGTCGTGTTCTCGTAGTAAATGAATGGGCCTATCATCTCGTATGTTGGATCTGCCCCATTTGCCTGAACGTCCTCAAGATTAGAAATGGAATTAGCGAAGTAAGCCTTTTGACCTGATACATTCAACCAGTCTTCATCATAGTCGTAGGTGTAATCCTCATTTCCGTTGTCGTCTATTCCATCCATTCCGTCAGATACAGCACTCTTGACCGTGCTCTCTATTTGACCATCGACGAAACCAGTCGCCATCAGTCCGATATTTACCAATAGGAGCAGTGCTCCTATGCCGATTGCCATTGTTCTTTTGTCAGTCATTGTGCCACACTCCCTCCCCGGGAGTCTTCTACCAGACATAAGCCTTACAGTGGACTTAATTATAGATCGGGACCGTTTTTTATATAAATCCGAAGCTATCGAATGTCTGAGCAAAGGTGTAGAGCATTATGGGAACCAATATAATTCCCATTGCATGGCTCCTTCTAATTCCGATACGAGGAGGCATGAGTCCTAGACCTGTGCCGACCAAAAGAACACCAACTCCGACCCATCCGGTCGAAAGCCAGACAAGGACGCTCACGAAACCAGCTACGGAGATCACAAGGGTCCTGAGTGGCACAATCTCATGCATCTTTAGCATCCCTTTTCCTACTTCTATCATAACTGGGACAGCAAAGAGTCCGGCTGCAATGGTAATACCTAGAAGCCTAACGAAATCTGCGGGGGGCTCCACGGCATTCCACCCATCAATTGGATACATCATGTTCAATGCCAAGGCAGCCCCGCTCCTAGGTCTTCCAACCATGTACAAGAATCCTAGTACCATAACCGTGACAGCCGTATTAACGGAAGACAGAATTGCTATCACTTCTAGGTCCTGTTGCTGACTTTGGGCACTAAGATCCAAATCTGGGCTGGATTCAGAGGCTTCCCCGAGTGCGATCTCAAAGAGCTCTCTCTCTTCGTCTGTAAGCCCTTCCAAGTCGCCTGCTATATCCTCAATTGACTGCTTGGGGACGAATCCGGGCTGTATCCCATGTTCAAAGTCAGCAGGGATATAATTCGGATCCGTTAGTCTACCCCAAAGGTTCCTAGCACTCATCACGACGACGGTTGCTTGAGCAGCGGTCATTCCAGGTAGAATTGCCATGACAGATGACACAACAGCAGAAAGAAACGTGGGAACCGCGAGGGGCTTCATTGGGGGCATTTCCCAATTTTGCTTCTGAGGGGGAATTTCGGAGGTCGTTACGTAGATGTCAATTAGGTTTGCAATGCCAAAAAGTCCTGCTAATCCAGGAAAAAGAAGAGTAGCAGACGGCATTCCGACAGGGGAACGGCCGGGTAACTCGAATACCGCCCATCCGTAGAATCCACATATCAAAAAGAAGGCCGTTGCAACAAGAATTCCAGCTACCCTGGAACTAGATCCCAAACTCAGATCTATCTCATTCCAGCTTCTTTTGTACCTAAATTTTCCAACGGGTATATCTACTCTAAATGTGGTGGGAAGCGGAATTTTGAATTTTCTTGTCGCCCTCTGCATCCATTCAGGCCAGGCAAGTCTAGTTGTCTCGGTCATGATCAAGAATATCGAGATCACCAGTAATAGCCAAGGCAGGATATCTCGACTGGATTCGTACATCCCTAGCCCAGGATTTTCTCCGAACATCAACCTCGCTACTATCAACAAGGGAATAGACATCAGCATTCCCATCTGGGAACCCCTTGCGGAATAGGCAACACCCTGTGCCGCCTGTCCAGAAATTAGCATTCGATGCCCGGGCAGCAGAGCCAGAGCCATGTTGTCATCGGGTGCCCCAACAAGTGCACTTGGGATATAGTTCAGGAATGTGTGAACGGTTCCACAAGCCACAATTATTCCTGCCACGGCATCAAGCGGGATTCCTATTCCCACTGCAACCGGCGATAGGCTAAGCGCGATCAGAGCCACGTTATTGACATGAAATCCTGGAATCAAGCCAGTTAGGCATCCCAGTCCCACTCCGAAAACAAAAGAGGCGATGAGCCACCCAAAATCGACTAAAATCGGATCCAACCAATCACCTATCTGACGTCAATACAGAAACGAGCAGTACTCTCCATGCCGAACTCCTCCATACTGAGCCTCCCGACCCAATCTACTGGCTCCCCTATCGAAAGCTGTTCTATGGACTCCGTACCATCGCCCAACAGGCAAACCCTTTCATCAGACCCCGATCTGGAAATCCAGCTTGTTCCATCATCATCGGTGATTGCCTCACCGGTTAGTCGGACGATTTTTCCGATGTCCCATCTCCATGAATTGTAACCGTCCCCCCAATTTAGAAGAATGGGATCGGGCGCCTCTCCCAGGGTCCAAGAGCGAGCCTCCAGAACTACCCTGCCCTCGGAATCAGACCACAAAACTGTGGCATTAAACCTGATTGGCTGGTTGGCTTCTATGTACTCAGCGTGCTCTCCGATTAGCTGGAGTCTTAGTTTGGTATTTCTCTGGTAATAATCCGCTCCGTCACCCACGTAACCCTTGTCATAATCCGGAGAGATAGGATCTGTCACCCACCCCTGGAAGGTATAGTTCCCGCCAACATAGGAGAATGGATCCGAGGCAACACTTGAGAGTTCCGTAACGTCATCCCCGAAATTACCAGTCTCTCTTTCAGTCATAAGGTCGTAACCCCTGTCCAAACAGACCTCGGCCTCATCGGCCGCCCAAGCCAATCTTCCGGCCCAGACGCCTTGACTGCCATTCAGCGCGGTGTCAGCAAGGTCTTCTTCAGATGGCAAGAGGCATAAAGAGTCGTTAGGCGAGGGGCCTCTCAAAATCCATTCCTCACCAATTGAAGTCACTGTCCCAGTAACGAATACCATCTTTCCCACATCGTAAGTTAGCGAGTAAGGATCAGCTTCCCAGTTGATAGTGGTGGGTATTCCTTGGCTTAGTACCTCAACCTCGCTAGCCTGAACTAGGAGCCTCCATCTGTAGGATCGTTCATCAAATTGAAGCCATCCACTAACCCTAACATGACTACCCGCTTCCACCCATTCTATCACGCGACCCTCGATTTGCACATACAACAGGTGGTCAGCTCCACCGTAGACGTGGTTGTCCATTAGGTAAAGCGAGTGATACGTAACATCAGGAGCTAGTGGTTCGCTTAGCCACCCATCGATTTGAAGAGATTTGTTAGCAAACGATAGAGGGTCCCTCCCCACTTCCACAAGTTTGGTTTCTGTAAAGTCTATGAAACCACTTTGGGCGATTATCGCACCATAGCCATTTGATTGAAGCCAAATTCTGCCATTCCACTCAGAAACCTCGCCTTCCACGGTAACAATCGTGCCAATGGGGGGAACATCATTGTTCCAATCCACGTTCCACCTTACCTTAGCAACAGAATGACCGTTTATCTCCTGTACCTGAAGGTCTATTCTGTCTGCTCCTTCTCCGTAGGGGTCCCTGACATATCCCGTGAGTACCCCCTCAATCTTCACGGTCTCCCTAGGAAAGTTCCGTATTTCGTCAATTTCAATCATATCGGGTTCCCTGACAACAGCATAGAAATTCATAGCCGAGACAAGGAGAAGCGAAGTGAAGAACATCACCCATAGCTTGGTCATGACTTTGCTGGAGGGGGTCCGACGCTTCATGGTTACCATTGCTACACATCAGGCGATTCTTTGGCAAGGTTCTTGACTCGGAAGCTAGCCACGCAGGCCGGGACCCGTAGCTCAGTTGGTTAGAGCGCTCGGCTCATAACCGAGTGGTCATCGGTTCAAATCCGGTCGGGTCCACCACTCTTCCTTCAAATCTAGATTTTGGCCATTTTCGTAAGCGGATGGGGCGAAGTCATAAATACGGTCTCGATGGCCACCAATTCGATGTCAAGCCGAAGCTCAGTAAGAACCAGCATGCTGATTCTTATGGTTTACTTTCTGAGCACATGGGCTGGTGCTGCCTCTGTGCATGCCCAGACTAATCCCACTCCTGACATAACTCTAACCTGTGACAACCCACAGCCAATCGAAGTTTACCCCGGTGCAACCAGGACATCAATTGTCTATTGCACTCTTCAGAATCCAACAGTTCACAGTGAAAAGGTTGACCTTCAGATCCAATCTGGAGCATTGATCTCAGCCGGTCCTGCGTCCATGTCAGTTGGATCTGGTGCGGATGTCAGCTTCCAGGTGATCCTGAGAGCAGATTTGAGAATGCCAGAAGGTCAACACCAGATATCAATTACCGCCCAAGTGGTTCAGGCAGACGGAATTACATGGCCCAACGGGGCTCCTACAACCTACAAGGTTCTAGCAGTAATCAAGCAATTCAGCAGGCTCAGAGTCGCCTCCGATGTTGCATTCATGCAGCTCAGGCCAAGGGTGGATGTTCTGATGTCTTTCGACGTTTACAACGATGGTAATGCAATGGACAGGTTCAACGTGGAAATCGTAAATTACGACGAGCTGAACGATGAGGGCTTCCAAATCAGTCTTCCGTTGGTCTCAGTCGAGATAGAATCGTCGGCCCCGCCTGAAAAAGTGCGCGTCCAGATTAGAACGCCCAAGAATCAGGGTTGGACGGACAAATTCTTCAATTTGCAATTCAAAGCTACCTCTGAATACTCTGTCAGGACAGAAGGAATTCCCAATTACATGGTGCAATCTATGACAATCTACATTCGTGGCGTCTACCTGCCAGGATTCGGGATGCTTGGCTCGATGATGATGACTGCATTGGCCGCTGCCGCCATTGTTGGTAGCAAAAGAGAAGATAACGTGCTAGAAATGGATGAAGACGGTAATTTGGTTCCGTTAGACTCTAGAATATTCTAACGATGCATAGTTTTCGACGCTCCCCAGCAACGGGTTGATAACCTAAACTCCCTCCTTGAAAAGCAAGAGGCATGACAATGAGTGGCGGTGGATTGTTGGAGAAGGCTATGGGGCAACAGATGTCGTCTGAAGAAGAATCAATGGTAAATGAGGTAGTTGCAGAGGCATTACCCCAGTCCATGTCTTCCAGAAAATTCGAGATATCACTCTCCGTGAAGGTCGGTGCAGGCGTAGGACTCCTAGCATTCCTTATGATGTGGTTCCTTGACAGCTACACTTTGCAAGACATTGTGGATCCAGTTCCTTTTGGACTGATTCCTCTTTCGTTATTTGCTGGCTCTTTCTACCTGGTCTGGAATGGACTGGGTAGGCAAAAAACTGTTGTCATTGTGGTATGTTATCTGATGTTGGCCGCAGTCCCTTACATCGCAGGTATGACCTTTTCAGAGTCCATCACCATCTCTGAAAGTGAGCTATCGGACGACTCCACAGAAATAACACTGACAATAAGAGGGTCATCTCCAGCTTCATCTGCCGACGTGTCAATAACATACGGAGGGGAGTCTGTATACCAGGAAAATTTACCGTTTTCTATAGATAGATCAGATGGAATAGGGGATTATGGCGAAATAACCCTGTTGGTATCTGATTGGTACTCGGGGAACTCTCATTCCTCAAATGACTACGTTGTGACAGTCTCAGCTGGATCTTCCGAAGCCTCATTCTTGCTACAGTCCATCCATCTTCAGAGGACAATTGACGACGTCAAGAGTGCGACCGCCGCATCAATAGGTACTGGAGCAGACTGTGATAGTTCTAAGGACTCATGTGTCATTGGTGTCGCTTTAACGGCTTGGGCTGGATTGGACGCAATTGGCTCCAACCCCCCTGGAGGTCTTCCTTATGCCGACTACACTCTTGATGCCACACTAACTCACGAGAGCGGCGCCGTCGCGATTTCATATCCCACAGTTACCGTGGTGAACGGACTCGCCCAGTGGGATTCTGGAAATGGACAGTATGGAGGAGGCTCTGCCAATGTCGGTGCAGAGGGCTCACAACTACCGCTTGAAGGGTCTGTAGATGACTTTAATCTGAACACCAGGTACATTCCAATCGAGGATTGGGGGACAGATGATTATGGCTGTTACGAGTTCACGGTATCTGTAACCCAAAACTCGCCATGGTCTGACGGGACAGCTGTAACATACACTTCGTTTTATGACTATGAGGAGCAGGGAGGGGATCAGGAAAATGACCCCAACAATACAAATCCACAGGACACAGAGGAAGCGTGGACAGTAACTAACAGCTGCTAGCCGCTAAAGCCCTGTAAAGCTCCACGGTATCCTCGCTCTTTCACAGAATAATACTAGCAATTAAGCGCAAGGCCCTGACTTGGCACGGTATGGATGTCTCCCGTAGTGTTGCTGAGATTGTTCCTACACACATCGTAACAGAGGGGGGTGGCTTCAAGGTACGCCGCCCGTTCAGGATGGGGAAGGTGATGAGCCCATTCCTCCTCATCGATGAGATGGGCCCGGTCAACTATGGTCCCGGTGAGGCTGTGGGGGCACCGTGGCACCCTCATCGTGGATTTGAGACAGTTACCTACCTTCTGGATGGGAGGATGAGGCATGAGGATAGCGCAGGCAATTATGGGGAACTTAATCCGGGAGACGTTCAGTGGATGACGGCAGGACGCGGGATAATCCACTGCGAGGAGCCGCATGAGGAGATCCTCAAAAACGGAGGAAGAACCCATGGATTTCAGATTTGGGTTAATCTTCCCGCATCTCACAAAATGATGCGCCCTAGATATCAGGAGGTTCCATCGTCCGAATCCCCCACGGTAGAAAAGAACGGGGTGTGGGCAAGAGTGATTGCAGGGGAATGCATGGGCGAGCAATCGTCTATAGACACGAAAATCCCAATCAGTCTAATCCATGTAAAAATGAACAGTGGTTCACGGTTGTCACAAGAACTCTCATCTGGACTCAATGGAATGATATACGTATTCGGAGGGGAGATAGAATTAGAAAACGAAACCAAAGTGAGAAACAGCCCTATTGCATTTGGTGCGAGGACAAAACAGCATATCAAAGACGGAGAGTTGGGACTTCTCTCAGAGGGCGATGTAATTTCTATTAGATCCAAACTGGATTCCGAATTTCTCATTCTCGCCGGTCCTGAATTGAACGAACCAATATCTCGTTATGGGCCATTTGTGATGAACACGAGGGAGGAGATAGAACAGGCCTTTATCGATTACAGAAATGGTACCTTCGTCGGTTAAACGAGATCCTTCAATCGAACTACGGACTCTCCCACACGTACGAACCGCCTATCTTCAAGAATTTTCGGTAGCTTGGAACCTTCCATTTTCTCCGATGATTTAATCGCCCATTCAACGATAGCCTCGTAATGGTCCCAACTACTTAGCTCACCGAGCCAAATATTCCCACTCTCATTTTTCAATATTGATACATTGTGCATACTGCAAGGTCCAAGACAATCTGATATGGTGAGCTTTACTGCCTCTCCCAAGCGATTCGCCTCCCAAGCGGCCTCTAATTTATCAATCGGAACTTCGTTATGTCCTTTCTCTACACGGCCACAACAACACCCATCGCAAATAATCACTGAAATCGACAATTCCGATCCCCCGGTAAAATATAGATTGAATCAGATCATTTCAATGACATAATTATCATTATCTACTGGAACCCAAACATTAGTTTTCTCTTCGTTTTGTATTTCTACGCGGTAGGGATTTCCCTGGTCCCAGCATTTCAGAATCTTTCCTTCTGTGAACTCGCCAATATTGGCATAGACTCTATCACCGACTCTGAAGCGCAATTTCTCGGCTTTACAATCCATAAGTCCTGCTTGTAACGCATCATGGTCTAGATTCCGTCCTATGAAGACGAACCTACACTCTCTTTTCTCGCCTTCTTTCCATAGGAAATCATCACTAAAGTCACCTCCAAATAGCATATGGACGCCTTGGAATACGAATTTCTGATCCATGCCTTTAACAGCGAGTATCCCCTTATAGCGGAACAGGTCTTCAGCCTTCTCTCTCATCAAGTCCCCAATCCATGCCTCCAGTTTGTTTATGTTGAGCTCTCCTTCAAACTTCGCGCTAGTCGATGTGACACGCTGATCGTGTTCGTGCTCAGAGTCTGTATCTAGGAACTCGGGATCCATCTCCAACGTCCTTTCCAAGTCGAAAGAGCCGATTCCTATCAGCTCAGCAGGATCTATGATACTGTTTTCCGTGTGGTAAATGGGAGCGAAACCATTTATCGATTTTATAGTACTCTCAACTTCTTCAAGCCTCTCCTCGGAGACTAGGTCTATCTTGTTGAGGAGAATCCTGTCTGCAAAGGCGAGTTGCTCAACAGCTTCATTTTCTACGTCTTCAGGCTTCTCCTCCTCAACATGCTGGGTTATGTGTTTAGCATCAACCACCGTGACGATTCCATCAAGTTTGTACCTGTCAACAACTCTCTCGTCTACGAAGAATGTCTGAGCGACTGGAGCTGGGTCCGCCAGACCCGTTGTCTCTATGAGTACCCCATCGAAGTCCTTGATTCTGTCATACATTCCGTCTAGTAGTTCAGTTAAGTCCCCTCTTACTGTACAGCATATACATCCGTTCATTACCTCAATTATGCTCTCTTCTGAGCTCTCGACGATTATATTCTCGTCAATCCCGATGTCTCCGAACTCATTTTCAATGATTGCGAACTTCTTATTGTGCTCTGTACTGGAGAGGATATGATTCAGAAGAGTTGTCTTTCCAGAACCAAGAAATCCAGTTAGAACAGTAACAGGCAACCTATTATCATCGTCGCTTCGTGCAATCATCTTATCACTGATTATATTGACTAAGGGGGGTCTTATAACTACAACTAATAATGATTAATTGTGGATTTATTAGCGATAGAAAAATAGCATTGACTTTTTCTACACTTCCCTTACGTAACCTTCCTCTTCCTCTTCGACTTGCGTGCTATTTCTGACTAACCAAATTCCCACCAACAAAACAGACACAAATAATGCAACCAGTATGGAAATCATCGGAAGCCCCTCCTCGTCCACACTTTCTGTCCACGATATGGTATCAGATGTAATTGAGCCACCACCGAATGAATCATCAGAGACTAGTTGTGTGGGAGTAAGGACCCGACAACTGAGCGTGAAATCCCCAGTCTCCCCTCCTCTCCAATCAAAGAGTATCTCACCGGACTCGCCAGCACCAAGTACAATTCCCTGGAATCCACCTATGTCGGCGGCCAAGCCGGTCTCCACCACCTCACAAGAGATGTAGAAACTGGCAGGCGCACTTCCAGTGTTTGAGAACGATGCACGAATCGGAACAGACCCGCCCGCATAGCCAACTAGATCCAGGCCATCCTCTTCCTTGATGAACTCCAGAGCCAACCATTCAATGTAGGGGGCATTGCCTATGACATACTGCGTATCTTGCCAACTAAGAGGTATCGAGTATCCCCCGTAATCATCTATTCCAGAGCCATCGGGGTTCCAGCCTGTCCTGTATGAGATTATCTCGATTGTGGCCGTCTCTCTCCAGACGGTGCCATTTGACCAGCCAATCTCTACAACCCTCTCCCCTCCACCGTTGATGATAGCCTCTCCGAGGTCATCGCTGAAGGACTCGAACGAGGTGGATTCGGAGACGCCCATGCTATTTACCCTGAAAACCACTCCCTTGGAATCGAAAATTACCTTCTGATCCACAATCCTCCGCTCCCATCTGTCTGTGAATCCTCCGCTCCCACTGGAATTATCCCAGATTATCTCACTGAATCCTGTGCCCCTGACATCATGGTCATCGAGGCTGTTGCTGAATGTTGAGTTAGTTATTCTGACGACAGAACCGTCCCCTAAGGATATTATTGGCCCGACCCTATCAAAACTACTATGATTGGAAGCAAGGGACCCATATTCGCCAATGGTTAGTTTGGCCCCGGATAGGTAAGAGTTACTCATACTCATGTGCCCGTTAACCACGATCTCAGACTGTCTAGGGCCTGTCGCCATCATATTCATTCTATCAAGGTGAACTCCCTCGATTACTATCTCTGAATTGCCCACCTCAATAACAACCTCTGATAATGAAACCGGGGATTGCCCGTAGCCTATCAAGCCAATCCAAATTTCCTCATCGTCCACGTCGCTGAACTCGAATGTGTGACTGCTTCCGTTTAGTGAGATTGGTTCCGAGTCGCCCACAAACGCTTGGCCTCCATAGTAGCTGACCCCTCCAACGGAATACATGGTCATTGTGAAATCTCCCACTATGCCATCATTTGGGACTCTGAATGAGGCCCTGCTTTCTTCATCCCAGTAACCATATCCCATCAATCCATTGCCACAAGCCACTCCGTCTGGGTTCCCAGGCTCATTCCAGACCCCGCATTCGAGTATGGAATTATCCAGATTTAGGATTCCTCCCTCATCAACCGTGATATTGCAGCTAAAGTCGACTATTGTGTCTCTGATTGTGAGTACCCCTCCATCTGCGACTCTGATGTTATCGCTACATAGGTATACTTCATCAGACTCCCAAGAAATACTTGTATCTATAACAGTCTCAGATTCTTGTCCAGATGCAACTCCGCTCGCCAACATTGTGGATGCTATGATAATCAGTGCCTGAAGCATGGCAATTCTCTTGCTCATGGACCGAGGGGTCACAACCGGCAAATCAATGATTTCCCTGCCGAAGTCGGAATTTGTGCGTACACTGCGGTTACCAAATCACTCATACACCGGCAACTACTCGACGGGTCGTGGAAACCGTGCAGACGCTTTCTCAGTCATTCAATGACTCATCATGGGGGTTCGCACTGAACATCGCAACAGTCTTGATCATGTACGGACCGTTTTACCTGGCCAATACCGGTGCAATGCTTTTCGGGAAATGGATTCCAGATAGACTCGGATTTGATAGCGTGGTGATAGACAGGGGCAGGACACTCGGCGATGGATTCAGGATACTGGGAGATGGAAAGACATGGAATGGATTCTTTGGAGGCGCATTCTTTAGTGGCATTCTTGCAATACTCTCACATAACTTCTTCGGAGGGAGGTCGGAATCAGGATCTAGGCCATTCATCGACCCTACACTATGGGCATCGCAGGACGATTGGTTCTGGATTGGAAATGAATGGGGTGCGGCATTTACTATGGGATTCACCTTAGGCATTGCCTGCATGAGCGGGGATTTGATAGGATCTTTTTTCAAAAGAAGGAAGGGGCAAAAGAGAGAGGGTTCGGAGAGCTCGCAGGCACCTATTCTTGATACAATGACCTTCGCGGTCACCATCTTCCTGGCTTCTTTCATATTATTCGACGGCCAAATAATTACTAGTCCTGACCTAGTCGATGAGATCCTCGCCCTACTGGTGCTCACTCCTGTGATTCACAGAGCGGCAAACATATTTGGATTCAAACTCGGCCTCAAGTCCGTTCCTTACTGATAGAATCAGTAGAGTTATTTCTGGATTGCCTTACGGAGTCTCATGGAGGGAATGACAGTGTTGATAGTTGGCTCGGGCGGAAGGGAGCATGCTATTTCCATCGGACTAGATCGTAGTAATTCCGTAGCGTCGATCCATATTGCTCCTGGAAACGCCGGTACCGCGATGGTTGGGACTAACCATCCGGTGAAATCCTCCGATATCGATGGGCTAGTCGGTTTGGCGAGTGAAATCGGTGCCGACCTGGTGGTTATCGGTCCAGAGGGGCCTTTAGTTGAAGGGATAGCTGACAGGCTCAGAGACATATCAATACCATGTTTCGGGCCTCATTCTGAAGGTGCGATGTTGGAAGGGTCAAAAATGCATGCAAAAAATCTGATGAAACAACTTCGTATCCCCACAGCAGCAGTAACAAGACTTGATCACGATTCTGACATTGAGGAATTTCTTGTTCAAAACCCTCCTCCATGGGTCGTGAAGAGAGATGTCTTGGCTGCAGGCAAGGGGGTTGTGGTGACATCAGAAATAGACGAAGCTGAGAGATTTATTTATGATTCAATCGAAAAGGATGGATTTGTGATTGTCGAGGAGTTTCTCGATGGAGAGGAGGCATCATTGCTTGTGATCATGGATGAATCGGGTTATGTTTGTTTGCCTCCGAGTCAAGACCACAAGAGGGCATGGAACGGGGATAGGGGCCCCAACACCGGAGGAATGGGGGCTTATGCCCCAGCACCAGTTGTAACCCCGTCTGTTCACAGCAGGGTTTTGAAGGAGATAGTCGAGCCGATGCACCACCACCTTAGAAATCAATCAGTTCCGTACAGGGGGGTTCTCTATGTCGGATTAATGATAGACTCTGACGGCAGACCTAGTGTGGTAGAATTCAATGTTAGGTTCGGAGACCCTGAGACACAAGTGACCATTCCACTGATTGAAAGTGACCTCGGGGAAATACTCTTAGCGACCGCAGAAGGAAATATCTCCAGCCTAGATCCGGCCTTCTCCACCCTTTCATCCGCAACAGTGGTTCTCGCGTCCGAGGGATACCCAGATTTTTCCAAGACTGGGAAGGAAATCACAGGGGCCGACGTAACGATTGATGAGGGGTTGTCCAGAGGCTATGTTCACGTCGCAGGGGCAATCATCCAAGGTGGAAAGATGGTATCCTCCGGCGGCAGGGTTTTATCTGCGACTGGGATAGCACCAAGTTTATCTCAAGCCATCGATGTTGCATACCAAATTATCGACTCGATTTCACTGGAAGGTTCACACTTCAGAAACGATATCGGGTACAGGGCACTGCCTCCCAAAGAGTAACTTTTTGGTAGTATGACGAGATCTACTCTCTGAGAACGATTATAACAGAATGTAAAATCGCGACGACGCTAGCCTTCAGGCTAAGCAGACGGTGAAAACGATGAACGATAGAGATGATGCGAAGTCAGACGGGAATCCTATGAGGGAACTCGTGCCAGTTTCAGCCATTTTGGCTGCTTTAGTGGCACTTTTCCTGGGGGCCGAGGCTTTGGCAAACGGAAACATGGAGAATGACGGGTACCTGCGAATCCTGACCCTCCCACTAACGGCAGCACTTGCGGCCTGTGTAGGTAGGGTCCTTGCTGTATCTGATCTCGGGATGCCTGCACGGTTCAAGATTTCATTTTCTTCCCTGCTCATTGCATTTGTTTCCGCAATCCCGGAACTTTTCCCAAACATCATAGATACCGAGACGTTAGTTTCCTTTACCTTCGCCACAGTTGGCATCGCGACAATGATTCTGGTGAATTCAAACAGAAGAGAAGAATCTAACCTAATACTGACTTCCGTAATAGGGTTCTACTTGGCAGTTTCCTTAGCCGCATCTACAGGCTTCGGGTCAGGCTCATGGTCTGGATCAGAGGCGGAACTGATCGATGCATCGAGATCCGCGGCGGCCTCGGTTCTATTCGCTTTCCTGGCTTCTTCCATTTCATTGGGGGCTATCTTAGCCATTTGCATGAGAGGTAGCTTAGACAAGCCGGGAGAAGGAAGTTTGTTCTCCAGCCTTCCTTCCTTTGATTTCTCCAAAGAAGCATCCCGACTACTTGTTGCTACACTCTTTGTAATCTTTTTAGTTCAGATGTTACCTCTTCTTTGGCTCCTGTCAATTTCCGGAGATACCATACTGGTCGACGGGCAAGTGGTCTCAAATGCTCTAGTGAAGTACTCAGAACATGAGTATCTTGGCTCGATTTGGGCCATGGCGACCACTGTTGTGATTTTCATGTGGGCGTTCTTTAGATCTGAGAGGTGGCAGGTTCTTGCAGCACTAACTGCAATCAACTGGATTCTATACTCAGCTGCAAGGCTAGTGGAAATAGGCAACCCTCTCGGCATAGAAGTCCTTCCTGAGGGGTCAGGGAGCAGTACATCTGCAGCCGCATGGTTCTTCCTCATATTCTGGTCCAATGTCGCCGCTTACATTCTATCGATTCGAGGGTACTTTGGTGACACTGCCCCCCTTAGAGAGCCAAGCGCACTGAGGTCATGGTGGAACCGAAATTACTACGGAATCATGATCTCCATGGCATTGTTCGTATCCCTTGCCATCAGGACAGGATGGAACGTCCTCCCTGCGATGAATGCTTCCGGCACCCAACTATGGGACATGACCGGAGGCTCCGACCCATGGTACATGAAGAGGGTAATAGACTACGTTGTTGCCGAGAGAAGCCATTTCATCTTTGACTCAGATAGGTCTTATCCAATGGGCGTAATTAATCCCCGTCCTCCCTTATTCTCATGGTCAATTGCATTGGGAGGGATCGGCCTCAATTGGCTGACTGACTCATCCGGAGATCAGATGGTCTGGTGGAGCGTCTCAGCAATGCCCGCAATATACGGGGCCCTCATTTTACTCCCACTGGCAGGGATTGCGAGAAGAGTACACAGCAATCTCGCCGGTGTAATTACCGCCTGGTTAATCGCACTCATGCCCGGCCACATCGGCCACTCTACTTTCGCTCTTGCCGATCACGACTCGTTCGCACTTCTCTTCATCTCAATGGCCTTTTATTTCTGGGTCAGAGCTGTAGAAGGGATAAAGGACGAGAGGATTTTCTCAGAAACCAGTCGCAATCCGCTTTACTTGTTCGCGGGCATCAGAGAAATGTGGCATAGGAATTCACTGGTAATGTCATGCGCCACACTTTCAGGAATATCATTCGCCACAGCAGCACTGGGATGGAAGGGTTTCGTTTACGGACCGGGAATACTTTTCCTTGCATTCTCAGTCCAAGCAATCCTCAACCTGTTTAGGGGGAGAGATAGCCTGCCAATCACTTCCGCAGCCCTTCAGATGCTGTTTACCGCATTCTTAGTCCCCCTTCCGTTTTACATATGGCCTGGTCTCGACTTGCTTTTCGATCCAAGCGGTTTCCAACCAATGTTCTACATTATCGGATTCACTATGGCTCTTGGATGGGTAACATGCTCTTTCAGGGACAAACCATGGCTGTTAGTGGTGGGGAGCGGCACTGCACTATTTGGTGCGATTCTCATGACCCTTTACATCCTCCAGGAACTAGAATGGTATAACGGATGGGATGTCCTGTTCACAGGTGGATTCTACTTCTCTAAAAACAAGATCTTCGGAACTATTGGTGAGGCACAGGCACCAAGTAGAGGGGTATTGTTTGCCTCATATGGGCCGATAGTCGCAATTATCGCTATATCTTGTGCTGTAGTTTTGTTGTGGAGAGGTGCGAGACGGGGCAGACAGAGCCACCTCTTCCTCGGCTCTTGGACAATCGTTGCCGCATACATGGCGTGGAGCGCTGGTAGATTCATATTCAACGCAACACCCGCCATGGCAGTATTAGGAGGAATTGGAATAGCCATGCTTTGGGGCGCGGCAAACCCATCAGATTTCCTGAAAGAGTACCGGAGGGCTGGCATTGGTAACCCCTCCGCTAGGAGAAGATCCACATTCACTGCGTCAAGAAGGCACCCCGGAATACCAGCGCTAATGATCGTATTCCTGCTTGTGGCTAGCCAGCATGCCACTTACGGAATCGACTCAGCCATTCCTAGAGGAGAGGAAGCCGCTACGGATGTCGACAAGACAATCTACGAAATTGCACCAGATTTCCTGAGATGGTCCATCGGGGACTTCTCTTTACTCGACGACGAAGAATATGATCCGGAATCAGGACTCCGATACATGGGGACGTTTGGACCCGGATTCAATGGTGCCGACTGGAATGATGCATACCGTTGGCTTTCTGAGCAGGATTCTGATCAAGGATTCAGTCAGAGGCCAGCCTTTGTCTCATGGTGGGATTACGGATTCCAGGCACTGGCACAAGGACAGCATCCAACGGTTGCTGATAACTTCCAATCAGGAATTCCTCACAGCGGGGGAATGCTTCTGTCACAAGGACAGGAAGACACACTCGCTTTGTTCATAGCCACATTGACCCAGGGGGATATTAGGTCAAACTCAGGAGAAATGACCCAAGATTTCGAAGAAGTCATCAGATCCTCATTCTCAGATTTACAATTTAACGAGTTCAAGACCATCATGACCCTAGGGTCTGGGGACTCAGACCTCGTTCTGGCCAGGTCAATGGCCGTCGTTGCTAATGACGGGGCAGTAGACCTACTCAGGGGGCATCTTCTAGACGAGAATGGAATTCCTTCAATTGAGGAGTCATGGATGGTGTACTTTGATAATGAGCCATATGGTGAGCCATCGAATGAGTCCGAAGCCAAGGCCACCTTTGATGAAATGAGGGGAAGAGTTAGCGAATACCAAGAAAAGACCACTCATTACATGATAGGGAATTACAGATACACTACCGATTTAATTGACGATTTCGAGGACATTTCTACCGGCCTCCACAGGCAGAATTCTAAGTTAGGAATGGCCAGAGCTTTCCTAACTAAGGCTCTGGACATGGACGAGATGGTCGAACTATATCACAAAATAACTAGCGAAGTATATTATGATGTCCAAGATTATGAAGCAGGATTGGGAGTGACTACTGAGAGGAATAACGATATCAGGTATTTTGCGGTAGATAACAGGCTTTATCCGCTTGGAGGGTCATTTTATGCAGACTACAACTACCACAGGGGTCAGACAACAGGAATCTTCCATGCCCCTACTGGACTCTCCGGATTGGATTTGGACGATTACATATCCACGCTTTATCAAACACAGAGGGGAGTTGATGGCCCCATCATCCTTAGAACCGCCGAAGAGTACGAGCAGGAGTACCTCAATGACATTGTCAGACAACAATCTGGCGCGGCCTCAGATGCGAGTGAAATGATACAGATGGTTGATATTGACTACAACCATCAAGATGCTTTCTTCGATACCATGGTAGCGAGGACGTATGTTGGGTACGGGTCCTCATCACTTGGACTCCCGGGAGACGCAGCTCAGCCCGCCCCTCACTTCTACATGTACGGCACCCCCGGCTCATACCTAGAGCCAGGGATTCCTCTTCCAGGGGCCATGATGAACCACATGGTTTTAGCAAATTGGTACGATCTGCCATGCGAGTTGGATGAAGAAGGTGAAAAGATTGACGATGATTGCGTCGACCCTTCCATAGGCTCGGCAAATACCCAGGTCAAGATACTAAAGTACTACAGCGGAGCAACTCTTAGGGGCAATGTAGAACTCGATGGAATTGGCCCGGTTCCGAACGCCAGACTTTTGATCGAGAGGGATGCTTTCAGTGGCGAGGAAGTGCCAGACGAAAATGGTCATGTAATCGACAGGGATACTAGAACATATTGGATACCCATAGGAACAACTGACGCAGACGAGGATGGAAAATTCGAATTCAGAGCGCCAGCTGGAAAAATTAGAGTAACGGCATTCTTCGGGGAGCCAAATTTGGAATCGGCACGCTCAACCATGATGTCAGGCACGTACAGTATGACCGAGATCCTAACAGAGTCCAACACAGTTTCTCGGGCAATCAATCCTGTCTCCGGGATTCTAGGCAACGTTTCGGGATCCACATGGCTTACCGAGCAGGTCGTGAATATTTCAGCAGTTGATGGCCATTCAAACGGAAAGGAGGTAATAGAAGTCTCTCTGACCGTGGAACCAGCACAAGCAACAGGGCAACTTGTTTGGTCCTCAACCGATGACTTTGACGGTGACGCAGTCGAAGGCTCCCATGTGGAGCTGATTCCTGAATGGGATCAGATTTCCATGCCGGCATATACAGTAGCCACTTCAGATGGAACCGTTTCTGGCGAAGACCTCTCTTTCAATGGAATTGGGGAGGTCCTGTTTACTGGCGAGGGCACAGTGAGGACCACCTCGATCTCCACTGTTACTGACTTTACTGGGAATTACACTCAGGAAATCAAGCATAACCACACACTCGTGGGAGAAGGAATGTTTGATGGTCGGGGCACTCTCTCTGGGTCAATAATTAGTGGATCTAGTGATGAAGTATTGATCTCAGATTGTGGAGATAACGATAGCATGCCTGAAAACGAATCGTATTGTTATTTGGAATCTGGAGACATTCTCATAGACGGTATTGTAAATGCCAGTGGAAGGTTCACTTCAAACGGATCTACCGAGTTCACCCAGATGCTTAGCCACTCATCCTTGGTTGGATCGGGACTCTTCGAAGTTAACACTAGCGAAGGCTTGCAAAGCTATGGGACAATTAACGGAACAGGGATTTTCTCTGGAACTGGTGATTTCAGTGGCCCAATGGTACAGGCAGGAACTTTCCACCTCAGGGACATGATCCCAGGCGATTACGCCATTACTGCCATTCTTCCAGATGGGTCACGAGTTGATGTGGGCGAAGTATTCACTGTCAGCGCCACACAAAGTGCCCAGGCTCAGAAAATCGATATCCCCGGGAATGTAATTTCAGGGTTATTGATTTCAGAGTCGGGGTCTGTGATCGATGGATACGCGGCTCTACTCAGCGAAGGAGCAGATTTCTCAGATGCCATAGAAGATTGCTCGATTTCCATGTTTGCACCATGTAGGATGTATCCTGATGATTCGGGAAGCTACGGACATGGGCCAATTCACCAAAATAACTACTCGGTAGTTATCGACCTTGATGAAGATGGATTCAATGAGGTTTCTGAGGAGTTCCAGTTTGACTCGGAAATCTACGCCAACGTAATTGTTCCTTCCCCTGTTCCGCAGACCTACGATATCGAGTTTGAGATGTTTGACCAAGGGTCTTCTGTTCCAGATTTGGTAATTACGCTAAGCTCAAGTGATGACAGTTCAGACCCTGTTGATGCGAGGTTTTCAAATGACACCGGAGTTTACCATGCTGAGCTATCTCCCGGCTCGTGGATTATAGATCACGCTTTGTCAGATTCAAAACAGGTCTGGGACGAGTTCATAATGTCCTCTGACGTGTCTAAGCAATTTGATTTCGTCACCAGCGTCGAAATATCGGGAATCGTTTACTACGAGGAAAACACTTCAGCGATTTTCAATCCAGATGACGGAAAAATAATCGGAGCAGATACAACAATCAAATTCGATTGGGAAGGTTTCTCAACCTCCTCAATGACGAACGAATCAGGCCAGTTTACAGTTACATTGCCTGAGGGGGCAGTTGTGGACGCAACACTGGAAGGCTCAGTGGCAGGCCTTGTTAATGGTACCAAATTCACAGTCTCCTCTGATATGGAAGAACTTGTCATGGTCGCAACCCCAGGCACTAATGTATTTGGGTTAGTAAGCATCATGAGAGCTAACAACTTTTACACAGATGATCTTCAGGGCTGGGAACAGCTAATTGTCTCAGCACAGAATGACGATTACGACGTCACGTGGAGGAAATCCGTGGACAGTGAAGGAAAGTTCCAGATGATTCTACCCGATGGTGAATGGACATTCGACATACTAGATTCCGAAATCGAAGTGTCACCGGTTACAAAGTTCATAGACTCCTCAAACTTCTCTGTGGAATTGATTTTATCGCCTCCGAATGGTACTCTCTCGTTGGAAATGTTCATGGACAATTCAGGCGATTTGAACTTCTCCAATGGAACTCCTGTATCATATGACTTCCAAATAATCCCGACGTCACAAGCCGGTGAGGGCATGAATATCACATTCGATGGGAACCAATGGACAAGTGAGGGGATAGCCGAAGTATCACTAGAGCCGGGGTCATACATAGTCTCCGTACCGATATCGGACGCATCGGAGGGAGATTTGTTCGGAACAATGCTCTCGACTGAGGTTCTTCCATTCGATATCCCATTGCAAGGAGGATCCGTAGAAAGGATTGCAGCATTCCTGCCAGAGTGGAGAACTAGCATTTCGTTGACGAATCAGCTCGGTGGCATCCTGGCCAATCAGGAGTTCAAACTGACGAACAGTGAGACAGGATGGACACAGATACAGAACACCGACTCAGATGGAAAATGGATAGATTATCTACCTCTTGGGGATTGGATAATTAGCATAGACTCTGTGATTAACAGTGAAGGAGTTACTGAGTCTCTCAGAGCGACACTTTCTCCATCATACGAACAATCATCAACGAACCTCTCTTTCTCAACCTTGGAGTCTGCATTCGTGGTCATCCATCTGACTGAGGAATCCGGTGATCTCTTGGAGGGGATGTCCATAACGGCACACTCCGAGGATGGATTGGGCACCGTTGAATTCGAACCCACTGACTCGGACGGATCCACGATTGCCTCCATTTTCCCTGGTGACTGGACTCTTTCATTAGATTCAGAGGATTCAGGTGTAAAGCAAGTTCTTTCAGACACCCTAGTACAACTGGTGTCGGGAGATAACGGCGAACTCAACCTTACGTCAGAAAGACTGGCAAAGGTTGGCGGAAACGTGTTCTGGGATCTGAATGACGACTCCGAGTACAACATCGGAGAGGGATTGTTTAATGCCTCAATTTCCGTTATGGATGGCTCATGTATGGACTCCTCGATGCCCGATTTTGATTCATCTGAGTACGAAATCCAACACTCAGACATCTCTGGCTCTTGGTCAGTATATCTGGGAGCAAACATGGATTACTGTGTGGGTGTTTCTGCAGAAGGATTTGATGACATGAATATGAGCATAGAATTGCTGGACGAACCTATTGATTCCGATTCTAGCATGGCCGCTCAACTAGTGGATGTAGGAGGGCAGATATCCTACATTGATGAGACACAATTCTCACTAATTTCTGACTCCTTGGTACTAGAGTTATTACCAACCGATGAATATGTTAGAGATTCAGTGCACCCCACCAAGACCATTGTGAATGGTTCATGGCATGGCAACTGGTCTGCATCAGTCGAGCCCGGTAACTGGATAGTTAGGGTATTCTCTGAGGAACATGGATTGATCTCAATGTCACTAATCGATGCAGAAGTAATTGACGGAGGCTTCACCGACTCTAACCTAGTAACCGGAGGTTGGGCGATGATTGACACCCAATGGTTCGATTACGAAGGAGTATCACGAACACTCTCGGATGTGGACGATCCCAAATTGACTATGAATTTGGGCATGGGAATTTCATGGGTTCCAGAATTGGACGATGAGGGCTCAACTCGACTGCTTCTCCCAGGAGGGGTGGTTGACGTTTCAAGCGAGTTTAGATCCTTGCAGAGAGGCCTTGATATGACATATTCGGGAGGCCAGGCAGTAGGCGTTGAAGCAGGACAGGAAACTCCGATAATCACAGTCTCCCACTCCAGGATACCATTCCGTGAGATATCACTAACCGTCCTTCAAGGTACAGGTGGAGACTCCACACATTCCGCAGGAGAGGATGATGTGTTGGCCCTTTTGGACAATGACACAATGTCATTCAGTCCGGTAGAGTTCGTAATCTCAGCAGATTACCTAGGCCATGAGCCATTGGATACATTCTCCGCACAGGCCACTGTTCCTGGAACAGATGGTTCAGATTGGCTTGTCGAGTTCCACAATGGGTCAGGAGAATGGAATTCGTCTATGACCTTCGATATGGGATTGGACGGGGAAATGAGTTTAGAGGACCTCAATGTCAGAGTTACTCCACCCAACCAGACTGTAGCACATTCCCTAACAGGAGGACACAATGTGAAAATCAGCTTCTACACATCCGACGGGTATTTCGAAGAAACCTCAGTCAGAGTTAGAATACCTCAGATTCATGGCTTCTCGGTCACCTCGCTAGAACCCGTCTATGGGGTGTCTCCGGGTGAGGAAATTCAGATTCCAATGGAGATACGAAATGATGGCAATGGGGACGATAGATTCGAGTTCGTGTTCGATGACTCCGAGCTCCCCGACGGATGGGAAAGGACAGGTTCGACTTCACATACTGTCCCCCCGTTTACAGCTACTACCCACTCAGTGACGGTTTCTGCTCCGGAGGAAGCCACCGGTGAATACACAATTTATGTATCAGTAATGGACAAGGAAGGAAACACATACCCAGACGTGGAAATACTGGTAAGAGTATCAAATCCGATAGTGTCTATAGTTACCCAGCAGCTACTTGCAGGCGGCGAAAACGCAGTGTCAGAGAGAGTCAACTCTTGGGTCGTTACGGTCAAGAATGAGGGACTTGTTGATGCAATAGGCGTTCAGCTTAATGCAACTCTGTGTTCTGATCTTGCTTGTAACAATGAGGTTCTTTCAGATATAGAAATCGGTGATGTACCGGCAAATTCTGTGGTCAACTTTGATATTTCTATGGATCTGGGCGGTATTGATCCTGGTAATTATTACCTTAACCTTGAGATAAATGAGTCGTCTGTTGAAGGAACAGTGATGCCTTTCCAGCCAAATCAGGGAGGTAGTGTGAATCTCGTCGTTTCATCGCCTGCAGTAGAATCGGACTCTAGCTGGATTGGGTATTTGTTGGGTGGATTAATCATCTTCGCCATCGTAATGCTTACTAGGCCCCGTTCAAGACGTCCGAATGCACCGTTCTGATACACCGTTATTTATGCACGATGCACCAGGGGGGAGTGTGCCCGCAATGGATCGCCTCGAGCTCATGCCCGAGCCAGAGGACCCAAGGTTGCTGACTACAGTGGACCCCCACGCTCCGGGATATCCCGGCTCTGCCTATGGTGTGACAGACGAAGAAGCGCGCATGTTACGCTGGCCTCTCGATCCATTAAAGGAAGCTCTGTGGCCATGGGGGGCAGTCTTCTTCTCTATCGGGACGGTAGCACTGCTACTCTCATGGCCGTTCATTAACTCATATCTGACTCCAATATTGCCAGATTCAGAATGGGCATACGAGACTACCGGTATCAGGGAATTACAGGGCGAGGGATTGTATGGATCAGGAATATCTGTCTGCATCGTCGATACAGGAATAGACGTTAGCCATCCTGACTTCTCTGGAATAAATTTAGTTGGATTCAGGGATTTCATCGAAGAAGGAAACCAGGAAGTGCGGGATGTTGGAAGCGAGTTCCATGGAACAATGATGGCAGGAATCATCGCCTCGAATGGTACCTTTGTTGGAGTTGCACCCGAAGCGTCCATATCGGTCGCATTAGCATTAGGTCCGGAGGGAACCTCTGGTCAACAGGATAGAGTTTCTTTAGCCATAAGATGGTGTAGGATTACTCAAGAGGCAGACATAATTAGTCTGAGTCTAGGTTCTGACCCGGGCCAAGGAATGGGAATGGAAACAGAGACTGTAACTGCCGTCCAAGAAGCATTAGATGCAGGAATTTTTGTCGTGGCCGCAGCAGGGAATACTGGTATTGAATCTGCAGACGTCTCTGTTCCCGCCAACATTAGAGGCGTAATTGCCGTTGGTGCCGATAGAAGTTCTGGATTGACCTGGGGGGACAGCGCTTCTGGATCGGAAACAGACCCATACACTGGACAGCCTAGAACGTATCCTGACCAAAAACCGGAAATAACTGCCCCAGGGGTAAATATTTTTTCAACTGCCTCTACAAGTCTTAATCCACCATATGCCTACTCATCTGGAACTAGCGACTCCACAGTTTTCGTCTCAGGAGCATTAGCCTTGTTGCTCGAGAAATTTGGAGAGGATATTGCAGGGGATAATAATAAGATCGACCCTGAAGAGATGGACTTGGTGAAGAGAGCATTGGCAAACTCAGCAGATAGGCCAGATTCATCGGAAGGAAATCATAGTTCGACATCGGGATATGGTTCACTAAATGCCGTTGAATGGGCAAATCAGCTCTCATTTGAGCTAAATTCCGATCTTTAGTCTTGGATTTTCCAACGCTCGGCTAAAACGAAGATACCGACTTGTTATAATCCGCTTACGATGCCCCCTCGCCATGACCCGCAATAAGAGAACCAGCTCATCAATTCTGGTGATGCTGATGATGACTAGTATTTTCATTGCACTGGTAGGTCCTGCATCGACAGTGGCTGCTTCCAATGAGACCACATCAGGAACCATCTCCGGTGTTGAATATTGGCAGGGAACCCATGAACTCACAGGCGACGTGGTCATCT
The DNA here is from genome assembly GCA_028283505.1 of Candidatus Poseidoniales archaeon. GTDB lineage: Archaea > Thermoplasmatota > Poseidoniia > Poseidoniales > Thalassarchaeaceae > MGIIb-O5. The sequence goes on along the minus strand of JAPOFX010000002.1, from coordinate 44,514 downwards.
CATCTGGGGCCAAGCTAATAATAGAGCCTAGTACTAATGTCATCTTTCCGAATGGTACGCATCTAGACGCTAGAGGAAGCATATGCATCGGTCTCTCTTCGTGTGGTGCAAGCAGCAATGCCAATTCAGCTCAGAGGATAACCTTTAGTTGGGAGGAACCGGAAAACGAAAGCGCAGAGGGCGAATGTAACGGTATATCACAGGGTCAGTACGAAATCACAATCACCGATCCATCGTGCTATGAAGGGCTGATAGTCAGAGATTCAATCGACCTCTCACAGTCAGGATTGAGATTTCTGACAATTGACGGGGCTTGGGGGATTCCACATTTCGTAGATAACCAGAATGGTTTCAAATATGCCGCACTAGTTCTTGACGGAGCTAGCCCGGTTCTGACAGAAATAGACTTCCAGGACATCGCTTCGAGCAGCGTCCTGACAACCGGCTTAGCGCAACCACAGTTCGTTGGCGGTGAGTACATCGTGGGCAATGATGAAGACAGTGGGGTCGATGGCCCTGCTGTTCAAATCTACAGCTCCGGAACACCAATCACCCCATTGATTATGTCCTCCCCTGTACTAATCGGTTCAGATAACGGATGTGGAAATAATGCTGGAGGGAAACCGACTGTATGGGTTGAAGACGCATTCATCGAAATAGATGAAGCAGAAATCCCAGTCGGCGATTACGGAATCTCACTCAGATATTCATCAGGTTCGGTAACTAACTCAGACATCTCTGTAAACTGCAACGGCATTGACATCTACAGTCTGAAAAGTGTGGGCCAAATAGACTATCATAATACCATTGCTGGAAATCAGATCACCACTGCACAGAGAACTCCAATAACCGTTTATGGAGGGGGGCATGCCTATATTTACAACAATGAATTGTCAGGGGCTTCACAGGGCAGTGGAATAGCTGTTTTCTCTAGCTATGCTGAGATTATGGACAATGAAATCGGGCCCATAGGTGGATGGAACGGCCTCTGGATGTACGGATCATTCGATGTAATCGCAGAGAACAACACGATTTTCGATACTAACAGAGAGGCAATTATCGCAGGAGAGTACGGGAGTAACGCACCTGCTCCAAGTGCAGCTAGGGCATTCCTCGCAAATAATACAATTTCAACCGATCCAGCTACTTGCTCCAGCTCATTACACTTCGGCGGAGAGTTCACTTGTCCGGCTGTTTTTGCATACAGGTCAGGATTGACAATGTACGACAATGAAATCGATGCGGGCAGTTCAGATGGAATCAGGTCAGTTGGCGCTCTATTGGATATCAGGAGAAACACCTGGGATGCAGCTGGAACAGGTGCCATCTTGAAACATTATGATTCTGGTTATGCTGGTGATCAGCAGTATGGAACATTAGCCTTTTTCTCTGAAAATATCTGGAATGGAATAGGCACCACATACAACATCACCAAGAGTGCCGTAACCGTACAATCAGAATCCATACCATCTCCTCCTCAGGGACAGTACCCTGTCGTCCTTTCGTGGCCAGATCAAGAGGCATGGCCATTGAATGGATTCCAAAATGGAATTATACCAACCGAAGTCCAAGAGTGTTCTAACTGCGATAACCTTACTCCCAGAAATTTCCCTCTGGCACTGTCAATGGATAACAACTCTACAGTTTTGACATTTGCAGGATTGTCAAATATCGATCGTTCTTCCATTGCAATTCAGACTCAACCAACGCCTTACGCGGTGCAAGTTAGAAGGGCCGAATTAGTCAAATTCCAAGCTCTCGTAAATGGGGAAAGGGTGGAAGGAGCAAGTATTCTCGTGGAGGACGCTCTAGGAAACGACCTCTACGATATCGAAACAATGTCCGACGGATACACTCCATGGTTCGCTTTACCTTCAGACTTCCATCTAGATTTCAGGGGCCTTGGAGGCGGGAACAACCCAGATGGTTTTGCAGATGATGAATATGAGGATTCATGCTCAGATGGGATTGATAACGATGGGGATCTCCTCTCAGATAGCGATGACGATGATTGCGATCATTCGGCCGGGACCAGGGAACTTTCCCTGTATAGGTATACGGCATACAAGTTCGGCTTTGGATTAGACAGTGGCGAATTCACATTAGACGATACATCTTATCAGGGAACTGCCAATTTAGTTAATTTAGCACCATCAATCTCCATCACCCAAGACCAAGGTCATTCCTTCAGAAAGGTAGTCAACATAACAGGAAATGCCCATGATGGAATCCTATCATCATTCTATCCAACCGATGAAAGTGCACAATGGGAACAGAAGGGGTACGTTCATTCAATAGAGGTGAGAGACCCACTTACTAGTGACTGGTCAGAAGCCAACATGGCTATTGATTCCTCAGGGTCATCTTACGGCGAAGTTACCAGAGATAACCACCCATTCAAGGAGTGGTACTACGAATTAGACATGTCACAAATGGCGGAAGGAGACTACGTTTTCCAGTTCCGCGCTTTTGACGGGATTGACTACAGTCCCATCTCTATGATTTCTGTAAAACTGAATTCGCAAGCACCTACAGTCTCTGTGAGCTCCCCAAGTCCGCTTTCCACACATTCTGATGGAACAGTCACGTTTGAAGGAGCGGCATACGATTACTATGGTTGCCCTTCTCAATGCGGAAAGGACATTTCCGAAATATATTTCCAAATCGAGGGCCCTAATTTCCAAGTTGTTACTCCAGTCTCAGGCGGGACATCCTGGATGTGGACATGGGATTTCAGCGGACAGCCAAGGATCGTTGCTGATTACACATTCAAGATCTGGGCCTCTGACTCAGATTTCTGTAACGGGATAATCGACGAATGCTCTCCAGCAGAACTCACTCTAACCATCGATAATTCAAACAGTGCCCCATTTATTAGCATATCATCCCCAAAGGAATCAGATAGGATGCCAGTTTCAGAGGAATCTACATTCTCCGGCGTTGCAAGGGATAATGATAATGACGTCACTAGAGTGGATATTGAGGTATTGGACACTGCTAACGGCATGATTCAGGTTCATTCAGAATCAGTCACTGAGTTCAATCTCAATGGTGAATTCATTTCAACTTGGGATTCTAGGGCTTTGAGGCACAACTCAGAATATCAGATTAGAATGAGGTCATATGACGGGTTTGACTATAGTGATTGGAAAACAGTCAATATAATTGCCGATAACCCTCCGGATGCAGGCAACAATCAACCTATTTTCGATCAAACAGAATGGCCTGAAGAAGTAATACTTTACTGCGAAATAAACTCCCAATCAGCAGATAGATGCACAAGCTTTGAGATAGACCTACTGAATTTCTTTGCCGACCCAGATCCAAATCAGGAACTACTTCTGTCTGTGTATGATAGTGAAGATACCGACTCTGATGACCAACACCCTGTCGTGATTACTATCTCCGCCGACGGAAAAGCAAGATATAACCCAACATCGATGTCATTCTTCGATGCCGATATATCAGGCTGGTCACTCAATGATGTTGTCTTTGTAGCTTCAGATCAATTTAGCTCGAAGGCCAACTCTATCCCGATGAGTATTAAGGTAGTCGGAATAGAATTCGTGGTTGATGCCCCGGAGGATTCCAGGATATTAGAAGATGAGACCGCCATTTTTACCGGAATTGGACTACCAGGAAGGACTGTTACCGCCACCATAAGCGGAACCCCTGTGAATAGCACCGTAGTATCAGAAGACTCTACATGGTCAATCGGGATCCCTGCATCGAGAATTTCAGGATCTGCGACTCCTCAGTTCAAGTACGGAGGTATGGACTACGAAGGGTCAAAGATTACAGTCAGTGATACTACTTCTGGAGGCCTGTCCATATTCGTGATAATTGCGATTGTTCTCATTGTTGCCATCGGAGCTTTCGCCTATTTCTTTATCGAGTTTGAAGATGAAGCCGAGGAAGTCCACAACTATAACAAGAAAGAGAGGCCGGATAATGGAGAAGGCAGGTTTGTCAAAGACGATGATCACCCGGGTTGGCTGTGGGACAATGAAAAAGAGGAATGGGTCCCCGAGGGCGATAATAATCAATGAATCAATTAACACTCTTCCTTCACGAACATTCTTGAATAGGTGTTGCCGCTAACAAACCCATGACCGTTACTGCTGTTCCAAAGCCGGGGGTCCAAGAGAGGATTCTACTACACCTCAGGGACTACGTAGATCATGCCGAAAAAGTCGAAGTCCCATTCGCTCTTTCTCAAATGGGAATCGCAAATGCAGTATCTATCGCTAGATCAAATGTCCCACGCGCTATTTCAGGCCTAAGGGACCAAGGTTACTTGTTGGAGAAGCAAGCCCACGTTACTGGTGTTTCAAGGAAGAGAAAGGCGTATTTCCTTACTGACGAGGGGGCTAAGTTAGCTGATGATATTTGGTCCAAGGTTGGGAAGCAAAATGTAAGGGTAATCGGAAAGGATGGAAGAGCGTCGACCATGGAGCTTGCAGAAGCATTAGAAAATACCGATCTTCCCCTACGGCATGTTGATGTCATCAGATACTTAGACGACTCCGGGACGATAGATTTGTCAGTCCTCTCAGCAGATTTGATTGAGCGAGATCTATCGAAACATATCGAGAAGCAATTAGTAACCTCGCTCAGCGACCTACCCAGAACTAGGAGGTTCTATGGCAGGGAATTAGAGCTAGAGAACATGGTAAATTTGCTGGAGCATCAGTCCGGCTCTATATTGGTTCCTGGAATCGCTGGAATCGGAAAAACTTCACTTTCAGCCAAACTGATTGAAAGCTTTACACACAGGAGAAATCTGCTATACCACCGTTGTCAGGATTGGGAGGGCTCAAGGGCCTTTCTTGAAGCGATGGCAGAATGGCTATCTGCCATGGGAAGCGACGATCTGTCAGACTATCTTGCGTCTTCCCCCGTGCCACAGCCCCAGATGGCTGTGAACCTAATGTCGGAAGCCCTGAGTACGTCTCCGGCCTTGGTAGTAATTGACGATCTTCACAAAGTCGGTGATGAAACGCTAATTTCAGTACTTAGGGGACTTTCGCTGAAAATTCCAGAACTGGAAAATGTAGGTTTGGTAATGTTCTCGAGATCCTTTAGGATGGTTGTTCCAGAATCTGATACTTCAGGGAGGATAGTCACACTTGTCATGCCACTAGATGGTCTCGATCAAGAAGCAAGTAGGAAAATCCTAACCACAATGAAAGACATTGATATGCCCCAGTTTTTACACATTCACAATCTTTCAAGAGGTCATCCATTGGTACTTGAGCTAATCAACAGAGGAAGTGTTGGAGGAACATTCCACGAGACCTTGGAGGCCTTCGTTGAAAAGGAGATTTTCAGCAGACTGTCGGGCGCTGAAAAAAGATTATTGGGAGCAATTGCGGTATTCCGGGAGCCTATGCCATTGGAGGCAATTTCAGGAATGGACATGGAAACCGATCTCCTAGATGATTTGGTCGAGAAAGGACTTGCCAGGCAGGCGGATAGTGAGAATTACGATGTTCACGATTTGGTAAGGGAATTCCTAACAAGATCGATGGAGGACTCATTGAGCCAATCCTTGCACGCCAATGCCGCTGAATGGTACAGAGTCAGGAAAGGAAACCCTTCGGAGAGTATTGAGTACATCCACCACCTCCACATGTCAGGAGACACAGAGGGGCTTGCTGAGGCACTATCCGAGGAGGGCCATTCCCTGGTCAAGGCTGGACACATAGAACTTCTCGGAATCCTGAGAGTCCTGGAAGCCAGTTTGTTCGGGCCAAGGACACGTTTCGTTATTCACGAGTTGACGGGGGATATCCTGTCTATCCAAGGCAGATGGGATGAAGCTGAGGAGCAATATGATCTCGCCCTTCCTATTGCTGTTAAGCACAAACTTACGACCTCCTTGGCTAGAATATACTCATCTCGGGCAGATTTGGCAGTAAAGAAAGGGGAGATGGATAAAGCACTATCCCTTCACAAGAAGGCATTGGAGATGCAAATCAAACTTAGGGACGCACAAGGAGCAGCCAGATCGTACAATAACATGGGATATATCTTCAGGCGCCAGCGAGATAACAAGAGGGCAATAGAGGTATATGGAAACGTCGAGGAATTATTAGAATCAGAGGACTCGCCTGAGCTTACTGAGGCCAGAATTAGACTAGCTTCAGCCTTCCTAGAAATGGGGGAGATGGATAGGGCAAGGGAACATGCAATGAAGGCCCATGACGAAACCGCAGAAAATAATCAAGAGAAACTCCACGCTAGGTCGAGAGCTGTCCTTGGTAGATACTATGCTAGAATAAAGGATAATAATTTAGCAATGCACCATTACACTGGAGCATTAGAGATCCTCTCAGACCAATCCGATCCTAGAAGTGCCGTGGAGGTTGAGATTCTTCTCGGCCAGGTTCTTAGTGACGCAGGTAGTACCGAAGAAGCCGCACAGCACTATCTCGATGCATTAACAATCGCTGAGGCAAACGATTTCCGAATGATGCAGGGAGAAATTTTGTCCCGTCTTGGAGAGGTTGAAAGCAATCGCTCACAGAGGATGGATTACTTGCAAAGGTCACTCGTTGTATTCAGAGAATTGGGTGCAGTTGACAGAATGAGAGAGGTACAAAATTCTGTGCACAGAGTAGTTATGGGACATTAATCATACAACTATCCTTTCGGGATTACTCTGTCCAATCCAATTACTGAAATCTGGACCTTCTTGTTTGGATATACTTAGACTTCCATTAAATCTGTCGCAAATTCCCATGAGTACTTCACTTTCCGCAATATGAGGTAGATTATTACTCTCTGAAAGATGGCAGAGAACTATACTACTCAGATCCGGATGCACGATCTCTTGGAGTGCATTGGCAGTCTGATAATTAGAGAGATGACCCCCTCTACCAGATACCCTCCTTTTCAGAGAATCAGGATATTTTCCCCTCATCAGCCTATCCCGGTCATAGTTTGCCTCAATAGAAATATGATTGCATTTTTTGAGATGAGAAATTAACTCAGCGGTTACCTCTCCCAGATCTGTAACGACCGCGGCTCTCTTCCCATCACTGTCACATGCTATGACCGCCACATTTTCGGAATCATCATGTGGCACAGGGACTGTGAGTAAGCTTATGTCAACGCCCGCATCAATTCTTTCTAGCTCTGAGAAAACTTTCAGCCTTGCTGTGCCCTCCCATTCTAATCTTCTTGCAGTCTCAGCATTACTGATTAGATTGCAACCCCACTTCTTAGACGCCCTCAACGCCGACTTGGAGTGGTCAGAGTGGTGATGTGTTACTAAGATAGTATCAATGTCTTTTGGATCAACGTCCAACTTTTGCAATTTAGACTCAGTTTTCTTCAGGGAAAAGCCACAATCAATCAAAACATTGGACTCCGGAGTTGAGAGTAAGACAGAGTTGCCTCTGCTTCCACTTCCCAGATGCGTTATCTCCATACTCACGGATATCGGGGGCATGCGGGAGCTGACGACATTTGAACAAATCCTATGATCATATTTTTTGAAGCCAATTTTTGGACATTTTCGCTTTTTCCATACACACTTCATTTGAATACATGTCCGAACGACGCTCCATCACCATCATAAGTCAGTCGAGGACGTTGATGGTCACTTAGCTGGGGGCATTCCATGAGGAGAAAGCAGACTGCCGCATTCATAGTGCTACTTTTACTTAGTAGCCTGGCCTTCGTCTCTCAAACTAGACCTCAATCTCCCGTTGATTCGACAAACCCCACAGATGCAGGCGGGGGCGCTCCTCCTGCAACAGATGTCGATGAGGACAGAATACCAGATCAGTATGAGTCAATATATGGCGAGAATGTCATTTTCGAGGACCCATTTGGGAATTTTGAGGTTTTAGGATTAGATATGAATAATGGCACTGACAACATGTCAGATCACGACAGGGATGGTGCCGTTGCACTCCTAGAATACTGTTGGCCGTACACCCTAGATAAGTGCTTCACAGATAGGCTTTCTTTGACTGGCAAGCCACCAGAATTGACCCAGTCTGGAAATAGGGAGTATCTCGATCCAACTAAGGCTGATACAGATGGGGATGGACTTCCTGATGGCTATGAAATCCACATGTGTACTGAGGGTGGACTCGGATACCTGAACGCGACAAACGCTTGGACTTGTCTTTGGTTCGATCCGCTGGATCCCTCTGATAGAGTAGAGGATATCGATAGATGTGATGATTTCAGCTTTGGTTGTGGTGATGGATTTGATGTTAATAGAGATGGAGATATCGATATCACAGAAAGATATTCAAACGCAGAAGAGTACTCATTTGGAATACCAGACTATTGGATAACCGAGAGAGACGGACTGTGGTGCTCGGGAACGATACAGGGTTTGAGCGAACTATCTTGCCAGGATATCTTTGAAAGGCCAACCGGGGATAGCGGGTGGCTTGGTACCGATCCAACTAGATCAGATTCTGACTACTACTCTTGGTCAGATCTGCTGGCGTCTGGATTGATTGTTCCGGGTGACGGTATTCCCGACGGATGGGAGGCGCACTATGGGCTCGATCCTAGAAATGCCAGTGACGCAATCGCCGATTCTGACAACGACGGCTGGGATATGGATAGAGATGGTTTCGTCATACCAGACACATCTACTGCAACCTCTGCTTGGGGAGAGGCGTTTAGCAACTATGAGGAATATATGGTGCATTTTGACGATGGATCTTGGGTAAAGCCAGGCGTAAGAGGGACAGCGAGTACCAGTCATGGCGGACCAGTGCTTTTCTTTGACCAATCCACAAATACCCCCTTAGTTGATGGTGCAGTTCATTCCATCTTGAAGGACGCAGATCAAGAGAGGATATTGGTCGGATCGAAATACGGTATTACCGCTTTGGACCCTTTTGGGGACGTTTCTTCGACTCATGAACTGAGGGCCGGATTGGAGATGACCTCGATGATTAGGTGGTCTTCTTCTGAAACCTCAGACTTCATGATAATTGGAACAAATCAAGGTGTTCATTGTATTTCAATGGAAAACGGATTACCAATAATGTCATCTGTTTCTGAGTCCAAAATTGGTAGAGTTATCAATATGCTAGAGCTGAACACAGGGGGAGACAATCTGGATTTGCTTATCTTCGGGGAAAATAAGGCATGGACACTCAGTTTCTCAGATCAAGGGATAAACGGAGATTGTTGGAGTGGTGGCCAATCCATCGCAATAAGCTCCCTAGCCCCCAATACGGAGCTAACCGAAATCCTATCGGATGCCGAAGTTTCAGTCAATGATGCGATACAAGTTCCGATGACAGGCAGAGGGCCATTGGTTCTGCTGGCAACTGACTCTGGTCTCATAGCTTGGAACACAACTGATGGCATTACTTCTGCAGGAAGTCCATGGTGGGTCTTTGATATCGAAGACGCCGAAACATTCGTTAGGATGGCAGATCTTCTCAATGAATCAAAATCCGCAGTCGTTAACGTGCTTGAACCAGCTGGGCCACTTCTTCAAGATGGTAGTTTGGAAGAGATAACTGGGGTTTGGATGGGTACAGCAGGCGGACTGCATCTAATCGACCTCTCATTATTCATTCAAATGCCACGGTCGTCAATTATCAATGACAGGATGTTCAATTCGGAGCGATGGTCAGAAGGAGCCAATGACATTCATTCTGTACTGGCAATAGATGGAATGGTAGTTCTTGGGTCTAGAGATGGGACTTGGTGCCTAGAGGGAGGCCACACAGGCGTGCTTGGCCCATACTCAAATCAGACTCGTATGCCAGGATTGGTTACCAACCTTGTTTCCATGGAAGAAGGAGAGGAAAATTGGATCTTCGCTGGAGCTTCTCCGGGTAGATTCATGAATATAATGCCGATAGACCCAATGTCCAAAGATTCAGATTTCGACGGCATGCCTGATGGATGGGAGTTCTCACACGGACTGGACCCCACCGATCCATTCGATAGGTATAGGGACGCAGATGCAGACGGCGTCAGCTTCCCACTCATTGATGGGACCATCTTTATCAGAGACTGGAGCAACTTAGAAGAATACAGGTATGTCAACTCATCAGAATTTGGAATGAATGGAACAGACCCCAGAAATATCGATTCTGATGGAGACGGATTAACTGATGGAGAGGAATATTGGGGGTGGTTCATGGACTCCACTTCATTCGAATGTCACTATCTGAATGAGAATTATGTCTGTGACGAATCTTCTTCCCAAACAGAAACAGTTCATCTCGAGGGATGGCTGGGATCCGGGGCAGGGGGCGGTACTGATGGACCAACAGACCCCAGTAACCCAGACACTGATGGAGATGGCATGCCCGATGGATGGGAAATCGAGAATAGGAGATGGGTAGGGGACATCTACACCGGAGGAAACCTGTGGACACTAGATCCACGAAATCCCAACGATGCAGACGAGGATGCCGATGGTGATGGCCTTTCCAACTTGTGCGAGTATCAGTGGGGGCAAATTATTGATGATGTAATCAGAGATGGGCTCCCATCTCACGGCGAGTCTAATGAGTCAGCTTTGTCCTGGATACCTACTGATCCAAATAACAGAGATTCGGACGGGGACTCACTTCCCGATGGATGGGAGGCAAGATATGCCTGTTCTTGGAACAAAGCGAATAAGGGAATTAACCCACTAAATGGCTCCGATTCATTGAATAATCCAGATGGGGATGGGTATGACGTCAATATGGACGGCTCGTTGTCTTTAGATGAACAACTAGTTAACTGGCTCGAATACCATTTGAAAGATCAAATCATTTTCAATGATGAAACGGAATCTGGGCTGCCATTCCCAGAAAACTTCACTACGAACTTATCCCATACATCATGGCTTGGATTGGCCCCTGGATCCTTTGGAGAATTTACAAGTACCGCTTATCTAAGTCTGATTAATGGTACAACAACTAATGATGTTGGTTCTGGGAACCCCCTTTCCTCAGATTCTGATAGAGACGGAATGCCTGATGGATGGGAATTTTACCATGCCAGATGGAGCCTCTTCGAAGAGCATTGGACTCTAAATCCCGTGGATGAAAGAGATCAAGATGGAGACCCAGACGGCGATGGGATGAACAATTGGGAGGAGTATAATTCAATTGATGGAAACATGAGTGAAACCGATCCACTAGTCACTTCTCCTCAATTTTACCTACTTAGCGTAGGTGGAGAACTACTACCCACCCCCTGGCTTTCCGCTGAGTCAACGTTATCCTTCGGGCATTTTATGTCAGATGATCAGAGAAACTCTTCGGGATTGACTGCAGACCCCAATGATCCTGATACCGATGGAGATGGTCTATTGGATGGAATCGAACTGATATTTACCAGATGGAACTCAACAGATTCTGTCTGGACCCTTAATCCCTTGGTCGCCGGTGATGGATATTACGACTCGGATTTGGATGGGATAACTGACCAGGTGGAACTCAATCTAACCAATAATAACCCCGCAAACGGTGCACTCTCCCCTCCAGACGCCCCTAGGATGTGGGAAGAAGCAGACTCGATAGATCCAACCGAGGCCAATAATAGAGTATTTAGGATATTATTTGGAAAGGAAGGAAAGGCCAAGATTGCCATGGAGCAGTATCAAGATTGGCTATCAGGAATGCCAGCTAAGCCGCTACTTTCCTCTCTGTTAGGAATCTCGGATCCAAATGACGTCGACACGGACAGGGATGGGATGAGTGATGGCTACGAATACTGGTTTACTCAGTGGAATCTCGAAGAAAATATCTGGGAGATGAATCCACTTACCGGATCAGATGTATACAGAGACTCTGACGGAGACTCCTATGACTGCGACGGAGACGGTCAAATTTCTGACTCCGAGTCGTTTGACAATCTTGCAGAATATGAATCGAGAATATATGGTAAGAAAATAGCCGTGGGGACAATCCCTAATGAGACTGGCTTGGTTTCATATGGTGCGGATGCCATCAATGCATTCATGGATGAGGAAGGAATGAATTACGTTGCAGCATTTGGCCAACTGTATGATATTTTCAAGAGCAAGAGCATAGAATCTTCAGACAGAATAGGGCTGATAAATGCCGTTGATTCAGATAACTTCAATTTTAGTCTGGCGGGCATTAGTGACCCCACAGATGAAGACTCTGATTCAGACAATATGCCAGATGGATGGGAGTTCTGTTACTCGATATATGGGGAATTCCTTCCAGTGAATAACTATCGCTGGTCTCTAAATCCAGTAAATCCATTGGACATTAATTATGATCCAGATTCAGACGGTTGGTTTGATAGACAAATCTCAGATGTTCCAGCATCACAAGGTCTTTGGGAGGGCAGACAATTCACAGAATATTCTCAGGAGTGGCAGTTAGGTCAAGGCACACAACCACTACTTTTCTCAAATTGGATGGAGTACGAGAATGGGACACACCCATTGGATGAAGATTCAGATGACGACTCAATTGTAATGAGGCCAGTTTTTGTTGGTGGACTAGTGGACTCCTATTTACGTGACGGCAATCTATCAGACGGCAGGGAGATTTTCAAATATGGAACTAACCCACTGGATAACGATACTGACGGAGATATGATGCCAGATTTCTATGAGTATTATCGTGGCTGGAATGAGACAAATGATAATTGGACGTCCCTAATGCATATTTCTGTGATCTGGCATCAAGTTACCTCCGTAGTTTGGAAGCCTGTTCAAGTTTCAAATGGCGTTATCTCAAGACCGGCCCTAGATTGGGCTTGGTTCACTCATGATCCAACGGATCCTACAGATGCAGGGCAAGATGCCGATAATGATGGGTCCTGGGATTGTTCAGGGGGAAGCTGTGTTTACCAGCCGTTCAATAATTTCCAAGAATACTATGGCGTGGTGAATGCCTCCATGTCATCCCCCTCACTAATCCGGGACTCTAGTCTTCTAGATTGCTCTGGAAACCAAGTTTCAGAATGGTGGCAACTAAGAGAGAGCCTTCTGGGTACTTGCTCAGGGAGCTCAGCAATATCCACCAATTATTTCAGAATGAATAAAATAAATGATAGTGATATGCTGTATGCGTTGGTCATTCAGGATAACGACTTGGATTATGAGAATGTGGATAACAGTAATGACATTACCCTGCTGAATGGAGAATGGGCGGATTCATTCAACAGGATTGCGGGCGATCAGTACCATTTGCCCAATACCTTCCTGGGTGAATACGTCTATGGCTGGTGGGTATTAGATATAGACGGAGATCAGATTGCCGATGGCACTGATCCCACCAATTGGGATACTGACGGGGACTGGCTGAACGACCAGTTCGAGATTGAAGATGACTTGCTAGATGGCCTAAGGGGGAATAGCGGGTCTCCAATAAGATATGATGATAGATCAACCTAGTACTCATGAATGACCTCCTCTTGGACCAGACATGGATGATCATGGCGGCCAAATCCCCAGCCCCTCATCTTCGGTTGAGGAGAAGCAACTATTCCTACATGAGAATATGGTTAATTTCGTCAATCAGTACAGTCAACCGATTATCGAGGTATCTTTGGTGGTATCCAAATACATTCGAATAATACTAGAAAATTTACAGGAAACAGCTTCATTAAGTGACGAGACTCTTCCGATTGAGATATTTTCCCCTCGCGAATTACATTCGATTAATGAGTCCCCTATTCTAGACTCATTCCCTCTTGAGAGGGTACTGGAATCAGTTGACCAAGATAGGATGGACATACTAGACACGATAATTAGAACTGTTCTAAATGAGACAGAATTACCATTTTTATCCGCTCTTGCAGTTCTCAGGGACTGGGAATACGTAACAAGGTCGCAATTATCGAAATCAACCAGCCCAGGCCATCTCTTTAGCCCGATTCAACTCCCAGAAGATTTCTGAACTATCTGGACCTAGCCACGATTCCGCTAGAGACCCACCATGCATCAATAATCGACCATAGGAATAATACCGGCCAGAGGAAGATTGACAATAGTAGCGGGAATTGAATTACAAACCATCCGACAGATTTCCTATGTTGCCGATTGAAGTGCTGGCCCAGAAAAAGGAACGGAACTAGCGAAAGAATCACCGCAACAATTGGCCTCAATGCACCCCATGGGCCAACGCCTCCGCTTAACTCTCTCCAGATCACTGAGATTACTCCTGCAGTAGTCACCTCATCCTCATGGCCTTCGGTCGGAAGGATGACGACATAATCGTGCTCCATATCTATCTGGAGGTTGCCAATATGGATGAATGTGACTGATAAATGATGCGAAAAAAACTATTCTTACCATCTGTTAGCAAAAGCCGTGAGTGACCGGAAAGTTCTCTTGACTGGCTTTGAGCCATTCCACGATCAGCAAGTAAATGAGTCATCTCAGGTGGTAAAAGAAATCCTCAACTCAGGTATAGAAGGCGTGCAAATATCCCATAGAATTCTGACAGTGGATTTGGCGGGCTCAACCGTCCCTTCGAAGATTTTAGGCTTTGAGAAATTTGATGCTGTAGTCCTTCTCGGACTTTCCAGAAAATCGAACATTATTCAATTGGAAAGATATGCCAGAAATAAAATCTCAATGAAATTCCCCGATAACTCTGGCAGGAAATTAGATAATGAAATTATTCAACATAATTCTCCAAATACGATTGAGACAACGGTAAGTATACACACTTTCGATGAAGAGTTTGATTCAGATGATGACGTTGAGTGGAGCATCGATGCCGGGAGCTTTGTTTGTAATGAAACATATTTCAGAACTCTGGCATCCAATTCCGGAACTCCAATACTCTTCATACATCTACCCAAAGCAGATAGAGTGAATTTAGAAAGGCAGATCGAGGTAGTTTCAACAGCAATCCGACTGATGATAAATAGGCCAAAATTGAAGGTAGTCGGTGCATTGTTGAGAGATAAGGAAAATAGGATTTTTTCATGCATGAGGCCGGATGGAGATGCCTGGGCAGGATGGTGGGAGTTTCCCGGGGGTAAGGTGGACCCGGGTGAATCAATGCAGGAGGCTCTCTCCAGAGAGATTAAGGAAGAGCTAGGGATTCTAGTCAGTCCTAAATCGAAAATTTGCGAAATAGACCATTCGTACGAGGACAGGGATGTGAATCTACATATTTTTGATTGTGGATTGGTCGATCCCCAAGAAATAACTCTCATGGAGCACGGAGACTCTCGATGGCTGGCCAGGGAAGATTTATTGGAAGTAAATTGGCTACCAGCGGACTTGCCAACTATACAAGATTGGCGTCTAAATGGTATTCCACAGTCTAATCCGGACCCCTGATTGAGTTTCCACTCTTGTCGAACCACTCCGTGTATCTGCCATCTCTCTGCATCGAAATATCATCTCCGACGTATCTTGGAACTCCTCTCCTTCCCTCGTGCCATGTCGCAGATTCCAGCCATAGCAATAACTTAGTGCCAGTGATACAAACGTCTATACTTCCTCCAAATACCCTTTCACCAAGAGTAAAAGAAACTTTGCCAGCCATAGACGCAAGTCTAGATATCGAGAACTCGCAGATACTGTTATCCCCATCCATTGTCATCGCATCCAATGCAGTATCAAGTATTGACTGCCTTCTAATTGCATCCAAGAACAAGTCCAATGAAGAAGAGAAACCATGAATTATTTCATGAGAATTGTTCGAGGGAAAGCCATCATCTCTTGAAGGCAAGTCGGGATCCCAATCTGGAAAAAATGACCTTACTGAATCCACAACTAAATTCAGGTCTTCGTAAGGCTGTATTGTGGTAGAGACCTCAATCTCCCTTATCATGCCCACTCGACATGGCATAGGCTGAAAGTTATGTTGCCTGAATCTTCAACACGAATGGTTCAAATGGTAAATTTCTGAGCAATGACCATGACCAATCGTTCTCCAGCAGTATCATTAGCATTATTGGTTGTACCAACGATGTGTATTATTGCTTTAAGACTTGGAATTCCCGCCCTAGATGAAGTCATCTCAAACGATTTCACTCTAGAAGCAACATTGCATGTCATTGCTATCCTTGTTGGATTGTTTATGGTTACCAGATATTCCAGAATAGAGGATCATGAGTATCACAGATCTAAAGCAATAGGGAGATTGTCCAAGACTTACAAGAGTGAGGACAGGGGACTTTGGGACGAGAGGTCAGATAAGGCCCTACAGAAACTCGAGGCCAAAGCAAACTCCCCTAGCAAAAGGGCAAGCAAAAAACTCACCAAAAGGATGTCAGGTAGTGTTGGCAGTCTGAATACTGAGATGAGTGAGACCGAGGTTGAAGATGGGTATGAGGCCGAGGTTCGTGTTTCAGGAATGCAGACTATCGTTGACGAGGAAGCAATTGAAGAGACAAAGCAAAAACAAAGTAAAACTTCGTTTTCAAGTCTACTCAGCTCATCATTGGACAGGTCTGCTGAGAGGAGACTCCAGAAAATGAAAAACAAACAAGAAAAAGCGAAAATAAAGACTCAGAAGAAATTAGCGAAAAAGGAGTCCAAGTCAAAAGCAGGAAACAGTCCATGGGATGGTCCAGCCACAACATCCACCGTCAAGCCTGTAGTATCATGCGGCCAGTGTGGAGTGATCAATAACAGCGGGTCTCAGTACTGCTCATCATGCGGAAATTTATTGATTCAATAGGGAACGATTCAAATCACCCCTTACACAGCATGTAACAAGATGACGGAGAAGAGGGACTACTACGAGGTTCTCGGCCTTAGCAGGAATGCCTCTGACGGAGACATCATGAAGGCCTTTAGGTCATTGGCGAGAAAGTTTCATCCTGACAAGAATCCTGATGATTCTGGTGCAGAGAAAAAATTCAAAGAAGTACAGGAGGCTTATGCCATTCTTTCAAATCCAGAGGAGAGAAGAAAGTACGATATGTTCGGCCATAATGGACCAGGAGGATCTCCCTTCGGGCCTGGAGGATTCCAAGGGGTGAATATATCTCTGGACGATTTATTCGGTGGAGGCTTCGATGGCATCTTCAACCAATTCTTCGGATCATCAAAGAGGCGGTCAACAAAAGGAGACGATCTTATCTATCGTCACAAGGTCGCCTTCCAAGTAGCAATGGACGGTTCTGAAGAAGAGATAGAGATAGAGGCGTTAAGAAATTGCATAGACTGTGATGGTTCTGGCTCCAAGGATCCAAACAATGTCAAATCCTGTCCGGCATGTGATGGAAGAGGAAGAGTTGAGAGGCTTGAGAGACTTGGGCCATTCACCCAAAGATCTGTCTCAGAATGCCCATCATGTGGAGGAATTGGAAAGATAATTACAGACCCTTGCGAATCATGCCGCGGACAAGGAAGGTCTCAACAGAGTAAGAGGGTTAAGTTCACAATCCCACCCGGGATTACATCAGGAGTCAGGCTAAGAATGAGGGGATATGGAGGTGCCTCAAGATCAGAAAAAGGGCCTCCAGGGGATCTATACATCGAGATAGAGGTGCAGAGGCATCCTTGGTTTGAAAGGGACTCTTCCGATTTACTAATGGGCCTCCCTGTGGGATTCTCAGACCTCGTTTTAGGATCAAAAATTGAGCTACCACATATTGATGGTAAGAGCCTGACTGTAAAAATAGATCCAGGATCGCAACCCGGCGATACTATCCAGATAAAAGGAAGGGGCCTACCTATTCAGGGGAGCTCAAGGAGGGGTTCGGTAATGGTAGTCTTAAAATTGGATATGCCAGAAAAACTAACCAGAGAACAGAAGAAAAAAATCTCATCGATGGCGGATTTACTCGGCTCAGATAAAGAGGGAATCGAGGACAGGATTAGGCGAGAGGCTTCTAGGAGGAGGGGGTGATTACTCCTATTTCTCCCACGATAATGCCTCTCTGGGAACTGCAGCTAATGGTTCACCACTAACCAAACCAGATATCTCCAGCTCTATACTTGAAGGATTTCCCCCTATTGAAATCCTCAAGAATTTCTTACTGTGAGGCTCTAATGAATCGAGGAAAATATCCCGGCCTTCATAAACATATGATGGATTTATGCCATTAATTTCGACATTTGAACCCTCAGGAGAATTCAGATTTAATGCAGCCAGGGTCCACTTCTTTTCGAATGTCCTAATGCCAATGATTAGGAAACTACCATCCATGGGGCGCCAAGCACAAATCTCAATTTGGTCGGTCATATGCCTTAGGCCCGGGCTTCCCCACTCCTCCAGTACACCCTCCCATGGAGTTTCTCCCAATTTCCCAAGTGCATTCTCAATCTCTCTTGGATCAACTATATCTTCAATCATTGATTTTGTTAGTTTTTCTCTGAGCCTAATTAATCTCTCAATCTCATGTTTTTGGTTAACTTTCATAGCCCCGTCTCTTTGGGTGATTGCAGATCGATTCCACCACAGGACCACAAGTAAAGGAAGAATCATTAGAAATCCAATTAGAACGTAGAAGTTGGTAAAAAGATGGGACATGTCTCTGAACTCCCCCTCATCGGGAATGTTTTCGCCCAAGTAAAGTATTGTGAACTCATAATTAACATCCCCGATAATCGGAGAAAGCCCCTCCACCCTAATCGCATGATTGCCCTTAGGCAAACTAATCATTGCCCCATTAGTATAATTCAAAATCTGCCATCCATCTTGCTTCAATTCCTGTATCTGATATGTGACAGGTGAATCAATTTCCGATCTAATCATTATTAGGGAACCGTTTTCATCATTGATTTCCAGTGGGTGAATGTCTACTGAATCCCCTAATCCAAGACTCCCTGATACGGAACCAGGACCAGGCCTTAGATTCGTCCAAAATTCAGAAGGACCCGTTTCGGTCCAAAGAAAGTCAGGAGCATCACCGTTCAGACTTCCATCACCGTTGGTGTGAGAATTAATTTCAATGCGCCATTCAGAAAGAACCTCAGATCTCATAGTAAATTCCACACCAATTGTAGATTCTGGGGTTTGCAAATCTTCAGGACAGCCATCTAAATTTTCTAGAATCTTTCTGGTCATATTCCCTATCTCGTGAATTACTATGTCGAGTGAAACCCCTCCAGTAAATTCACACTCTAACCGTATCAAAATCTTAGATCCCGAAGATACCAAGATTGAGTCACCCTCGACATCGCCAGTCGATATATGTCCTCGAAAGACATTGTCATTTGTGGAATTCGCATGCAATTGGTAGCCGTAAATCCATGGATTAGGCAACTCATGTCCGTCAGGTCCTTCCCTGTCTCCGTCAAAACGGACTATATCGAACTGATATGGGGAGAGCTCTCCCAAACTGGAATGTACTATACGAATCCAAAGTTGAGAATCCTGAGGGTAATCTAACAGTAACCCTTCGAAGTTGGAAGATGAAATACTCCTAACGAGAGTCTTTTCCTCTCCTCTGTACCAGACTTCTAAATCCACTAAATTTCTACTGTTGATTTTGGAAATCTCAACGACATCTCCAAAATCTCCCAACACCAATATTGCATCTTCATCAGAAGAGTTTTGCAAGGAACCAGTAAAAGTTAACCTATCTCCCTCCCAATTAGTTTCATCACATCTATTTAGTTGGCAATTAGAGGAATAATCAATAAATGGCCAGTCAGAATTCTGCCCGGGAGAAGGGATAATATCAGGAAGATCTTCCTCCTCAATTACTCCCTCATTATCGTTAGATATTGAACTGATGATGAAATCCTCGGGCCCCAGTGAATTACTTCCCATTAACTCCCATTCGACGGAATTTTTTACAATACCACTCCATTCTACGTGATGAGTATCTGAATAATAGAAGCTCTCGCCATCCGAAATGATTGATAGCTCCATTCCTGGACATGACTCTAGCTTACATGTAAACAGGATCCAAAAAGGCCCTGACTCTTCGCTTTCCCCCTGTAAAATCAACTCTGCCTCATTACCTTCGGAGGAAACAGTCTGAGGAATCAATGACAGTAGTAAAATTACAACAATTGCACCAGCCTGTGCTGTTCTCATGGCTCCCGGAGACAGTCATGCCTTAGAATCCTTCAAGCGAAAAGTTCACTTCGACAATGTATGAATGGAAGGGCGCTCTCCAGAGAAGTAGTAGCAAGGAACCGATTTTCAAGACTTTTCTCGCTGGGAGACAGGAATAAACCCTTATCATGGGCTCCAGGATTAATACTGTCTGATTTGGACCAAAACCTTCCTTTGGAAATAGCTCCGTTCAGTTTCAATAGGGACTCATCTCAACCTCCATCCAAACTGACCCTTTCTACCAGGGGGAATCTATGCTATCCATTCGATGGACATGATGTTTGGCAATCTTCAGAAGGACTTGTGCTTCCACCCAGTCTCTCCTCCTCAGATTCCGGAGAGTTCGGCCACGGGACTGAATTTTTACCCATTTCCTGGCAATCTTTACACCATGATATTTCGCTGGTAAATTCAGAAAAACAACCCTCTGTTATTGCAATCACTGATGCCCCACAGCTTTCTAATGCTGCAGGAAAGCTTTCACAAGCCATTGATATTGTCAGGAGGAGATTCCCCGCTTCTCTAATCTGGGCTCCAGGGATATCTGGCCCTGACAACTGCCCACTCCTTTCTTGGATGGGGATAGATCTTTTTGATCTAAATAGGTCAAGAATGGCATCTGCCAACGGGATTCTCCTTACTTCGGATGGCCCAAGGTACCCGGATCCCTCCTTATCCGAGGACTCTAGCATGGATTCACAAATTGCTCATTGGACGCAAGCGATTGCCTCCTTGAGATCGGCAATTAGGTCTGGTACAGTTAGAGAACAAGCGGAGAGGGCTAGCCTTTCTAGTCCAAGGTCGGTGGAGAGACTCAGGAGGCATGACAAATTGTTTCTTCAGAACATTGATGGATCTATACTTACCAGTGTGGATAATTCAGGAAGGAGATTACGGTATAACTCTCCTGCAAGCAGACAAGATAAACTGATACATGATTGGAAGGAAAGAATATCCAATCTACATACTCCCCCCTCACATCAGTCTGATGTACTTGTGTTGTTACCTTGCTCTGCTACCAAGCCATACCGACTTTCCCAAAGCCATCACAGATTCCTGAAAAATATTCCCTCAAATAGGATGCACCAAGTGATGGTGACATCTCCTTTGGGTCTGGTCCCTAGGGAGCTTGAGGACATCTGGCCTGCGGCACACTACGATATTCCTGTAACGGGCGACTGGGATGCAGATGAGCTAGGCATTATCAACTCAATGATAATAGATATCTGCAAAAGGTCCAACTACTCGTATGTAATAAACCACTCAGGAATTGATCTAGAACTTGATATGGTGGTAGTCAAGGGTACCAGAAGAGGTACAGCAGGGTCCAAGGAATCTCTCTCAGAACTCAATAACTCAGTTATCGAATCAGTAGAAATGTATGGACTTGATGACGTCCCGGAAGAGCTTAATCGAATTGAATTGATGAAATCACGTTCGAGATTCATTCATGGCACCGATGATTGGCTTGAGGGGGCAATCGTATCAGGTCGTCCTCCAATTTTTAGTATCTTAAAGAACGACGAACAGTTAGCTAAATGGAATCCCCGTGATGGAAGATTCGCCTTTTCCAAGAAATCATTACCCCTGTTACTTGAGAGTGGAAAATTTCCCACTTTAGGCATTTGTGAAGGGCATAAATGGAAAGGAGACATTTTCCCCACCAACATTGAATCCATTGCAGGAGAAATTAGGATGGGTGATGAAATTCTGGTAACCCAGAATGACGAGTTAATAGGAAGTGCTAGGGCAGTGGCACCTGGTTGGGAATGGCCGTTTGGACCGGGAAGACTAGCAAAGGCTCGTCACAGACTCTGAGTGATGTAGCAATAGGTCTGCGTAGTGGTTAAAGAGGAAGAGCAGGTCGCCCGGGCCGGAGATTGCTAGATGTCACGCATGCATTCAGGTGGAAAAGGGTCGAGTGGCTCATCCAAGCCATACTCAACAGAGCCTCCGATATGGTCCGAAAAGGACAAGAAGTCCATTGAGTCAAACATCTTGGAATTGAACAAGGAAGGCCACTCAAATGCTATGATAGGCACTATTCTCAGAGACAGATTTGCAGTCCCCGATGTACGATTAGCCATGGGCGAAAGAATTTCTCAAATCCTCCACAGAAATGGAGTCTCTCCGAATTACCCTGAAGATATGATGAATCTTATGAGGAGGGCCCAGGGACTAATAGACCATCTCAACAACAACCCCAAGGACAAGCACAATAGGAGGCAACTAGAACTCTGCGAGTCGAAAATCCGCCGACTTGCGAGATACTACAAGAGCACGGCCAAGCTAGATGGTGACTGGCAATACAAGAGGGATCAACTCCGCCTAATGGTCGAATAGCGACAGTAGAGATTTGTACCCCCCTCTACTCAGATGAGTTGTGCGGGACCTAATTTCGGCAGAACTATTCTCTCCTATTGAACACTCAACAAGGACTGCTGTCTCCGAATTGATGGACAGAAACCTTCCAATCACAATAATTTCCGAGGCCAACCTTCAGGGCTCACTCTCTGTAGCACCCATTGAAGCGGCATTGTTGGAATCAAAAATCCAATACAGGAGGAGGTTGGGAAGTCATATCTCAGATGGAATGGAAAACTGCATAATTATTGAAACATCAAGAGAGGGAAAAGGGGTCGAATGGAATGCAGAAAGAAACATACTAACGGTCACAGAAACAATGTCTATTGCATTATCCGGCCACCAAGGAGACTCCAAAGTTGGCCCATTAACAACCGTCTCTATCTGCCACTGCATTGCTCAACTAATCTCCCCTTCAGGACCACGAGTTAGAAGAATGAGGCCATGGGCTATTTCCGGAAACTGGATACATAATTGTATGGACATGACCTATGATCCAGTATATGCTTCGCTCAAAGACACTCTGAAATCTGAGGGAAGTATCAGAGTGATCCCCATCACAGAAGTGCCGATGCCGAATGTTGAAAACTTGGATTTTATCGACTCAGAAAAACTCAGAGAAATCTCTTCTCGGTGGGATTCAATGGGCAATGAGGGGAGGGCCAGATCAATCTCTCATTTGTGCAGGGAAGTCCTTCAATCAACAAAACCCTCAACCTCTAGGCTAGAAGAAATTGTATGGGGTTGCATCATGGCTCCGGGTTGGGAGTCGGACTTAGCGAGCCAGATAAGACTCTCTTCATCAATATGGAAACATAACGATAAGGGAATCGCGGCATCAAAAATAATCGACTCTCTAATTAGAAGTGGGAATTTATGACTAATCTTCTATTCTAATTACACTGTCACACCCTTGGCAAGTGATTCTTAACGGCCTAACGTCAGACTCAACCACTACATTAGAGCCGCAGGAAGGGCATTTCACTCTCGGAGAGTTCGAGGTCCCTGTGCCTACTCCTATCTTAGGAGAGAGTAAAGAAATTGGAAAGACAAGTAAAACACTACTGGAAACGACCCCGAGTACCATCTGCATTGGTAAACCAAGGAAATATATGGAGAAAGATAGAACTCCGAGTGAAGCGACAGTAATCATGGTAGGGAACCTCGATCTCTTACGGGTCATAGTCATCCCCGTGCCTATTGAGAGACTCAAAATCAAGACCATCATACCAGAGCCGAGTAATACACTAAATAGGCCATTGCCAGAAGGCGTAAACTCTACCCTGAAAGTCTGCTCTGGATCTAGATCTGGCTCATACACGCTCAAAGTTTCGGAAACAATCCACCTTCTGTGCGAGTAATCGATTCCACTGGCTGTCACTATTCCGATATCTGTCAGCATTGATCCCTGAACCTTGATGTCAACAGAAACCCCCGTCCAAAACTCCTCATCTGACGGTCTTGAAAAGCTCTCTATGAGTAGTTGCCTTTCTCCTTCCATCAATGAATATGAAGTCGAAATTCTAATGGTTATGGTTTCTGAACTAAATCCGCTTGTCCCTCCCAAATCGACCGAGACTTGTGTCGGACCAAGTTCGAAAGGATCAATTCCAATTATCGATTCAGCCTCAATGAAAAGTCCGTTTGAAAGGAACGACTCTAAGTCAGAATTGGACCCAGTCAAATACCCCTCAAGTGCACTGATTTCTGAACTATCGACCATTTTGTTGTTGTAGTCAGAATCTGGAACAGAGCTCGAGTAGGAGTTCAGACTCCTCCACCAGCTACTAGAACCAAGACTTTGGTTTCCTATATTGTCCAGCCCCCACCTCATCCATTGAGACATAGCCCCATCAAACTCCAGAGACACTTTCTTCGTGACTTCCTTGCCATCCCAATTTGCATCAACACCGATGACTATGTCCGATCCGCCACTCCTGAGGGGCTCGTTAGCCGGGTACCAAGAACCTCCTCCTCCATCATCTCCTCCAGATTCTATGAAATGGGTCATATTAGACTCGATAAGTAATCCGTTCTGAGGCTCCAAGGTGAACTTAGTTAGGAATGATCCACTGTCCACCCCCTCTGGAATACTCCAAACAAAAGTAACCTCAACTCCTCCCTCAACCAGTGTAGCCACTGGCTTATCTGCCACAGCTACATTCTGTACCTCGAAAATACCGGAAGATGATGACCATATCCTATCCTCAAATCCGGACGAGATGAGAATAGGGAAATAAACTAGGTTTCCACTTACACTTGCGTCCTTCATCTCTATGCCAACTAAGGGCATTTTAACGGATATGCCGGATGGTTTGTCAGAGCTCCCCCACTGGAAAACCACTCCTGAGTCGTCGCCTGGCTGATTGAATCCCAGTAGTTGGACTATCAGTGTTATCTCTAGAATATCATCCTCTCTTATGTCTCCTGCCTCGATATCTATCGCTGACTGGACATCTCCCTCGCCAGTCAGGTATGGTTCTAAACCTGAGGTTCCGCCCTCATAGAATGATCCTCCTATCCTCACTTCTACAGTCATATTAATATTGACGCCAACAGCGCCTTGAACTTCATAGTGGATATTGAAATCCCATGTATCTGCAGCGTAATCCCCATCAATCCCCCACGGTACTTTCCATGACCCTACCTCCACTGGCTGGAGGACCTGGTTGACTAGCTTCGATTCAGCTTCATCTATCTCAGATTCAAAGGGAGTCAAACCTCCTGAATCAGCATCCCCAATTAGGAACAAATCGAAACTATCGTCTGAGCAACAACTAGCTTGCTGAGATGTAACGTTCGATACAGGCCCTAGGACCCCCATTAAAAAAATCAAGACGAGTATCGCGGGCAGGCCTCTGCTACGCCCAGTCATGATGTCCGACAGAACCTCAACATCTTGAACTCAACCCCTTTCAGACTCTCTCAATGTCGAAAAACGAGGCTATTACAATCAGCCATGTAGCCAGATTAAGCCGATCTTGGTGTTTTCAGGTTCGACGAACTCAACCTTAGCGAAACCCATTCTTTCCAGTTGGACGATCTCGCCAACTGAATATTCTGAATCTTCAATAACTCCACCGAGTAATATATTTTCATTATCTCCCGGAACTATAATCTCGGCTTTTACACAGCTATCCGAAGAATTCCAGTGTATAATCTGTGCATCATTGCTCTTTTCTCTGGATATGAAGATGGCATTATCGCCCCTTATCTCTACATCTGCGTAGTCTTTCAACCTCACAACTCCCTCGGTATAATCATTTTTGGAAATTTGAATATTCTTTTGCTCGAGCCCCCACTCCCTGTAGCCCATTTCAGGATGATCTGGATGATTATTCAACCTCACCATGCCATCAATATCGCTTGAATCCTCTGGATACATTAGATTCAGATTAATTGGTTCCTCCACAAAAGAACGTCGTGCTGAACTCGAGTCGATGATTTTAGAATTCTTTGAATCGATTGTTTGCATTGAGATTGAAATGTCCTTTTGCGTCAGACCAAGTTCGATCCAGAAATCCCTGATTGCCTCTGGAGTGTACCCTCTCCTTCTGAGTGCAGAAACAGTGGGGAGCCTGGGATCGTCCCACCCTGAGAAATCCCCTTTCTCTATAGCCTCTCTAATGGAAGATGTCGAAAATCCTCCAAACTCATGCAATTTTACCCTGCCCCAATACAGGGTCTCTGGATATTTCCAACCCATGTGTTCGTAAAGAAGCGTTTGTTTTCTGGTGCTATCCATTAAGTCTTTTCCTCTAATAATATGGGTAACGCCTTGTAAATGATCTTCGATGGCGCTCTGGAAGTCAAGTAAAGGCCAAACCTTGTACTTGTCTCCAACTATTGGGTGAGGGGTATGTTGAATCCTTAGTGCGGGCCAGTCCCGTAAAGCGGGGTTGGGTAAGTCAAGACCAGTCTTCACCCTCACTACACTCTTTCCTTCCTCAATTTCCCCATGAATCATCATTTTCCATTGATTCAGATTCACCTCAACACTATTATCCCTACACGGACACGCTAGCATTTTATCTCTTAGCGACTTAAACCTTGGAGCCGGGCACTTGCAAACATAACAAAACCCCTGAGATATCATGTTTTCCGCATGCTCCAAATACACGTCCATTCTTGAACTAGCCCTAATCACTACATCCGGCTTCACACCGGATATCCATTCAAATTCATCTTCAATGGATGAGTAAGCTGAGGGTAACGGTGGCTTAATTTTGGTGTCCGTATCGTCGAACCTAAGTATAATTTTCCCGGAGTATATTTTAGCAAATTCCGAATTAATTACGACTCCTCTGGAGTGCCCTATTGAAAGAGGACCGTTAGGATTTGGAGCGAACCTCAAAACAACTTCTTCCGCCTCATTAACACTTAGCTCGGGCAGACCAACTCTCTTCTTCTGCTTTTCACGATTCAATGCTTCTGGGTTAGTCTCTTCGAGAATTTCCCTAACTCGTTTCAAACCGTTATTTTTCGCCATCTCATTCGCGTCTTCAACATGCTTTGATATCAATGGAATCAAATCCTTAGCGGACGACCTTAGGTCTGGGAACTCAGAAAGCAGCCTCCCCAGAACACTACCAGGTTTCCCATTTCCATTGTATTCGACAGCATTCTGCAGAGCATACTTACGGATGGCAGATGATACCTCTTCTCCCAACACCGACTCATCTTCCATTGTTGTAATGCTACCGGCCTTACCTATTTGTGATTGCTGTCTGACCATGACAGAAGATCGACTTGGACGTACCCCCCACCTAAGCCGGATCTTATGGGGGCCGTCGTCTTGTGAATTGAGGCCCATGCATCTTTAACCGTAGACCAAGACCACCTAAGGCAGTCGTGAGGAGTTGTTCCCGAAACTAGCTCTTTAATTGCTCTCCTGGTTTTTGGATCTGAAGGATAACCAGATCCAATCTCCAGGCCCAACTTTTTCGATAATTCGGATATGGCCAAATCCCTGGACTCCTTGGCGATTATACTCGATGCACCCACCAGTAAATTAGACTGGTCCATCCTATGTTCTGATGTTATGTCCCAACCAGCCCACTCATTACCAAGGTAGGACATCACATTTTCCCCAAATCTGGCTTGATTAACATCACAGGCATCGAGAAAGATTCCTCCCCCAGTTTTTGCGGAGACCGTTTTCTTTATTGCCTCAGAGAATAGCTCAGCCTCAAGAATGTTGAGATTTGACCCGACACTGTTCATATCTATTCTTTCAGGGCTGCATATAGAAAGTCCGATTTTCCAACCTCTTTTGGCACTCTCAATCTCGATCAATCTTGATATTTCGCCTCTCCTACTCTTTGTGAGGGATTTAGAGTCCGCAACCCCCATTTCTCCAAGAATTGAGTAATCTGCCATAGGCATAGCTAGTGCGCATACTACTAATGGTCCAATTACAGGACCTCTGCCGGCCTCGTCAACACCTATCCCGAATCCTCTCACAGTTCTAGGTCAAACTCAGGAGGGACTTGATTGTCACGCCCCCTTTTTCCATAAATGTTAGAATCTTCCCCGATATTCAATATTTCATTATCCGGATGAATGAGATCTTTACTTTCTGGTTCTTCAGCGATTCTCAATGATTCTTGTATGTCGGATTCTTCTTTAGACTCATCAAGCAATCTACTTGCATCATCGATAGTCTCCTTTGACATTTTACCTTGGATCTTTACATCTGGCCTGCCCTCCTGGCCAAAGAAAGACTTCTCAAACTCGGACACTCCAATATGAATACTCCTCTCCGGGGAAATCCCTTTCGTTTTGCTTCTTGAAAATTTCAACATCCAGTCGACCCCCTCCTCCCCTGAGTCGTCGGCCGAATTCATTGCCGTTGAGGTTCTTTTCAAAGCTAAGGAAGTTCCATAGAAGCCGATCAGTGTGACTAAAACGATCATTATTGGTTCTATCCAAAGGTTGAGAAAACCAATAATCGGCTCTCTAAAACTCTTTTTCTCTGGGCTAGTAACAGTTGGTGTCTCGCCAGTGATGTTTATCGAGACGGCCTCAATAAGAAATAATCCAGGATCCATTGCAGATCTTATTTCTAGAGTTAAATTAGCAATTGTATCCGTTGGGGCTATCAGGGGGGCCTCCATCCATCCAAGAATCCTTATTGATTGACCCGGATTGACAGGATACACCTCTAAGGCTCTGTCTGACTTGAAGACAATCATTCCTGAATCAGGCTCAATCACGTCAATGCCAAATCCAGTTACCACACTTGAGTCGATTGAAGCCATCAAACCGTCAACGGAATTTCCAGTGTTTTTCAAGGTCCAAGAAGCCGTCGTATTCCCCGAATCATTGTCTTCCTCAAAACCCTCCAAGGTCCAAGAAAAAAGGGCGCCAGATTTAACCTCGAAAGAAACCTCTCCAGGAGACCAGTCTCCGATTGACAAAGTTAAAGAAATCCTACTGCTAAGATTGTAGAGTGTGTCTTCTTTGACCAGGGAGACTACACTGATTGGATTCGAAGCTTCTCCTCTTTCGAGCTCCACAGCATTCAAGTTGTGTTGTACATAAATCCACTCTGGAATTCCAGATAAAGAGATATTGAATAATGCCGCGCTATCGCCAGTATTGACCAGAACCAACCTGACTTCGCAGGAATCCCCCGGAACGGTAATCGATCCAGAACAACTGTCGTCCAATATCGATATCTCCCCTCCATCCCTAGGTACCATATTCACTACATGACTGACCGATGAATAATCAAGGGCATTGCCCGCAGTCCAAACACGAATTTCAAAGTCAAGAGCCCCCCCTACTTCGCCGGGGGAATATATCTGGACCATTATGGAACCGGTTTCGTTAGGTGCCAAGTTTTCAACCCTCCATCTCTCTATGACTGAAGCACTCCAATTTCCCGATGAAAAGAACAAACCTGGTTCGGATATTTCTCCCCCTCCTTCTCCAACCGCTACGATTTCTACCTGCATAGTCCTAATTGAATTTCCATTATTTCGAACAATTGTCTCAAGAGTTACAATTCCGCCAGGAGAGATAGATGAGGAACCCCCTCCTTGCAATATTTCAATAGCGTCGTAATTTCCGTATCTTAGTGAGAAGTTGTACCAGTCCATTATAACCCCCTCCTGGTTAACAAGGGACATTGAGAAATCATGGAGGGATTGAGAAAGCGGAAATCCCCCAATTACGGGAGGTGAGGAGATCGTGAACTCCGTCCAAATTAATTGTCCAGGAGATATATCGTACATCATACCGATATCAGGAGAAGATTCGTAATCCCAGTAAACATCCCAATTCTCCGGCGAACCGATAATCAACAATACCTCCATATCATTATCCATCTGGCTACTGAAATTTACATTAATGCCAATTGTGGAATTTGGGTCGATATTGAAAACCGAGCCGGAGGCTACCCCGAACTCCAAGCCACCGATATCAGAATCGGATTTGCTTCCGTATAGTACATCCTCTTCATCCTCTAAAATAGGATTAGAACAATCAATAAAAATCGAATGAAAAGGAAGCGCAGTGACAATTCCGAGGATCACTGAGATAGCCAATGGCATGCTTCGCATGAGCAACGCTCGTCAGCATACGATTTGATTTCTGCCCCTTGGTGAGGTCGCAAATTATTGTAATGGGTCACTTATACTATCGGAAATAATACCAACATCAAATTCTCCCCCGTGTACAGGAGTTCTTATGCCAAATGACTGAATCACATCCGGCGAGACCTCCCCAAATTCCCCTATCTCAATATCACCGATAAACACCTTTGCCCCCCTCCCAACAATCCAAGGCCCTGAACCATCCATCACTTCTCTGAATGAGACAGAGGAGTTATCGGCACCAAGATCTCTGAGTAGAGATTGGACAATACCTTTTGCAGCTGAGAAACCCGCTCCCAGTTCAGCGCAAGCCCAAGACATTCTGGATTTATTTTCACCATCGTGAACCACCTCGCCGAGCTCATACACCTTCTGAGGAAGCTCATGATGCCTATTTGAGGCTAGGATATTCATCAATGATGGGAATATAAATTGCCTGAGCAAAGTATGGTCCACGCTTATAGGATTAGAAATAGTCGTTACCTTAGAAACCGGATTCCAATTAGTCTTCTCAAATTGATCCCTTTCATTGGAGAGCGTCAGGCTTTGTATTTCCTGTAGTCCGACGCCTCTCATGCTCATCCTGATCCTACGGTGCAGATTAGCCGAGGCGAGGGGTGTTGAGTCAATATGTATGGAGGATAGAACTTCTGGGAGATTACCGTAGCCAAGACCAATCGCTATATCCTCGACAATATCAATAGGGTGCATTATGTCACTACGCCAACGAGGCATTGAGAAAACGTGTTCCCTTTCTCCGACAACACAGTCCGCCCATCTTTCCTGTCTTTCCGAACCTTCAGTAGTCGTCCGCGACTCAATCAACTTCCCGCCCATTCTATTAATTGCTTCACTTATCCTTTCATCACTAAGGCTTACACCAAGTATCTTTTCAATCAAGCGATTCGGAACACGATGATTTCTATTCTCAAAATTGGGAGTCGTGTTTACCTTGCCGTCCCAACCTGTGATTTCTACACTCTCTACAGCTCCACCGAGTTCGCTCAGAGAAAGACAAATCAGGAGCAAGCATGCCTCACAGGACCGTTCATCAAATCCTGTAACATCGATGAAGAAGTCTGTCGTATCCTCATTTACAGTGGTGTGAGAACCGTTAATTACGGGTGGAAATGAAATAACCATGTCATTGGAATCCAGAATTATCGGAAAAGAATCCAGACCTTCCATCAGTGAGGAATACTCCATACCCTTGGGGTGCGAAGATAGGACTTCTGAGATGCTCATTTCCTTCTCTGACGCTAGAGGGGTAAATGAAAAGTCCTTGGTGACTGAGACATATCTGAAAGGTGGGCTGAGCCTCGAAAGATCGTGCACCCCTATTGATGAAAATGACCGCTTCCTACCCAATGTCATGTGAAGCTTTTCCTGATGGTCCATCAGTGACTGAATGAACAAATCTCTCTCCAGGGGGCTGTTGCCGGTGTTGACAGATCTGACTATTGCTCCCATTATTATCGGCCTTATGCCACCTAAGGATTGGTCAACTTCGATGCAAAAATCCCCCTTTGAAACTTCTACTTTATTTTCAGGTGACCCAACTCCTATGAATGCCCTTATCGCCTTCGCCATTGTTTCGTGGCTGAGAAGATCCGGCCTATCTGGAAAAACCTCTATCTCGATTTCGTCCCCATTGTTGGACTCCACTGGACAGCCTATGTCCGGTAGTAAATCCGTCAGAATTGGGCCATCGTGTACTGCACCATTCAACTCCTGTATCCTCTTCATCATCGAGTGGTTAAGTGTTATTGTAGGCATACCGATACCTCAGTTCCCCAACCACATTGGCAAGGGCCTCTCGAATCCGACCAATCGTAATCCACTTATTGCCGCAGTCTCCATATCTTTAGCCCTCAGGGCCCTTCTTCCAACAGTCTCTAAGCTAGATATTCCCGATTCTTTCATCAAACCAACAAGCTCCGGAATTAGCTTACTTCGAATGCTCTCTTCACCTCCTTCTTGGCCCACGGGGCCAATAATAAATGAGCATCCAGATGCTCTAGTCACTATCATATCCTCAGCAGTTGGCTGACTGTCTATCTCTATTGCTACAATCCTCTTCTGAGATTCAAAACCCATGGCCCTCGATGATAAGCCGATTCTTGGAAGACAGGCAGATGCCCTGCTGCCCCCTGCCGTGGCTATTCCAACTACGGCTCCGTCTAAATCTAAGTCTACTATCAACCTAAACAGCCCCTCTACTCTATCAACCCCGTCCCTTAAGAAAATCAAGCAATTATCGTCAATCTGACTCGACAATGACACCAAAATTGACTCAATTTCTGCATCATTCATTGGAGGCATCATCTGCAAATCCAAGACTATTCCAGATATCCCAGAAATATTGTCTGGAAAGGTCGAAAGCTCATTCTCCCCAATTACCAAAAGATCTCCATCCGACGGATTGGATTTGACAATTTTAGGTAGACTATTTTTCAATGTCCCAGAATCTCCCTGGTCCGATTTTACCACCCATGGAACATCCAGTAGTAGGCCCCCCTCGTCGGAACCAACTGGAAGAAGTCTAACTGAGGTATTCACAGTAGAGTGTTCAGGAATTCTCTCCGGTCCCAAAGGGCTTATGGCAATGTTATCAAATCCCTCGGAAACCCATCTTTTGGGAGGTATGCTTCTTATGGCCCCCATGTCTTCTGGTATCAAAACTAGCGCATCATCCTCAACCGAAAGGCCCAATGGCTCCAATATCTCGGAAATTTCCAAAACCTCCTCTGGTGAAATCGAGCGCATTTTCGCACCTTCTCCTGGAGGGGGGCAACTACCTGCGATGACTATCTTGCCTCCAGTCATTGCAATCCCGGGATCTTCTCCAACAGAGCCCAAAACGACTAATGTCCCACCCTTCATTCCTGAACCAACTCTCGAGGAAGCATGGCCTCTGATTATCCCAGTCCCGCCGGCCATACCTGCACACGCATCCGCGCCCGCAGACCCCATTACCACTATATTCCCGCCCTTCATGTTCATCGCCAGCCTATCGCCTACGTCTCTCTCTACCACTATTCTTCCATTTGATTGGAATGCCCCTAGCATCGAGCTACATGATCCTTCGACATTCAATGTCCCACCTCTGTTCATGGAACCGACACACTCGCCAAGATTTCCCAAAATTAGTACTCTCGACTTTTCAGGAAGGTGGGTAACAACGCCAAAATCCCCATCCCTTGGCTTAGTATCTCCTCCTGAACCGTAACCAATTTTTATGAGACGATCTTTTTCTATGGCTTCTGGAAGCATATTGGATATTTCTCTATTGAGTTTGACGCTCCTTGCCGTCTCTTCCCTCATCGCCATCGTACTTCGAGTCTGGCCAATGGTCTTCATTGTGACGGACGTTTTCGAATACAATGATTCAATCTCATAAAATTGAGTTATCTTGATAGAGCATCCATCAGAGGGGTAAATACAGGGGGAGTATTATGGCAATAGTGAAAGTTGCGATTAACGGTTATGGAACTATAGGAAAGAGGGTTGCAGATGCAGTAGATGCACAGGATGACATGGAAGTAGTAGGCGTCACAAAAACTGGACCAAGCTTTGGCTGTGAAATGGCGGTAAGGAAGAATTTTGATATATATTCTACCTCCGACGATCCTGAAGTGATTCGAACTTTCGACAACTCTCCCTTTGAATGCAAAGGCGGGCTAAAGGAGTTGCTTGCAATCTCTGACGTGGTGATTGACTGCTCCCCGGGAAAAATGGGTGAGGATAATCTGAGAAAATACCTGGATGCTGGAGTCAAGAGTGTCTTTCAAGGAGGCGAAAAACACTCGCTCACAGGCCTTTCATATACATCATGCGCTAATCACATGGAGAATTTTGGTGCGAAAACTACCCGAGTTGTTTCTTGCAATACTACAGGACTTTCCAGGACACTAGTCCCACTTTACGAGCACTGTGGCTCATTGAAAGTTGAGTGTACCATGATTCGAAGAGCAGCGGACCCGGGAGATTCGAAAAAGGGTCCAATAAATGCGATTAAGCCAGTTCTCAAGGTCCCGAGCCACCATGGGCCAGATGTAATGACTGTCAAACCAGAAATTGAGATAAACTCCTTGGCAGTTGCTGTCCCAACTACCATAATGCATCTCCATGCAATAATCGCGGATCTTCCAGAAGGACACGGACTGTCCACTGAATCAGTCATAGAGATGTGGAAAGAAACGCCCAGAGTTATTGTGATGAATGGCGAAAGAAATAGGATAACAACCACCGCGGAGGTGATGGAAATGGCCAGAGACATAGGAAGAAAATGGGGAGATTTGCATGAAATATTCGTGTGGGAGGACGGAGTAAGGCTGATAGGAAACAGATTATACTATTTCCAAGCCATTCATCAAGAGAGCGACGTAATACCGGAGAACATTGATTGCATCAGAGCATTGATGAAAATCGAAGAAAATTGGGAAAATAGCGTAAAAAAGACAGATGAGGCAATAGCAAGATACTACAACATCTAGTGTTTCAAAAACAAATCATTTTCTGGGAATGAACGATAATAGTGTAATCAACTTAGGTTAACTGTCAAAAGGCAGTCTAGGTTCCGAAGGAACCATGTATGCAAGGGGTACAGCCTTAGTAGTCCTTGCTATTTTGTTATTTTCTTCATTTTCTGGAATGGTTTCCGGATCCACTATCGAAGGATACGATCAATCAGTCGATAACTCTGATCAAGTCTCTCCTGATGAGTCCAATTGGACCTTATTTGAAAATCCGGTTGGACACCTTCACCAGATTAAACAGTCGTCTGGGCTGATCCACTCCCCATTCGGATCATTCGACCCATTGGATCAAGAAATCCCCAGATTCGAGTGGGATGGGGGCTCAATTGGTGCTGATCAATCCGATAGGCCGGTCTACATTATCCAATCATCAGATTCTGATATCTCGAGCATAGTGTCGACCGTTCAAGAGTACGGTGGATCGATTTTAGACTACATTCCTGATAACTCTCTGCTGGTCAGATTCTCCCACAATGCCCCTGGAGATTTGATAATAAACAGCATCGATGGAGTAAGGTGGTTTGGCATCATGCCTGACTTGTGGAGAATTTCTCCTGAGATATTGTCGGTGGAACCGACCTCATTGGTAGACTTGGAAATTCTTCCTGCTAGTGACATTAGCAAATCAGAACTGGCATCTCTGGAGAAAGAACTGTCCTCGTTATCAAATGCTGAAGTGCCTAATGCGAGATGCGACTCATGGCTCTGTACTGTTAGGGGTATTCAGTCCGGATGGGCCCCCCTTCTCTCTACAGATTGGAGAATTTTACACATTCAAATTCAGAGTATTGCATCTGTCCACAACAGTGATGCTCGGAATATTTCTGGAATTAATGAGGCATTCCAAATGTCATCCTCAACCCTTGATGGAACTGGGGAAGTTATCGCTATCTCAGACACTGGGCTAGATGAGGACCACGGTGACTTCGATGGAAGAATCAGATCCGTGTACAGTCAATTTGGACCAGATAACGATAACTCAGACTCATTGAATGGACATGGAACACATGTTGCTGCCACACTTCTGGGAGATGGCTCCGGCGACCCCTCAACAGTCGGAGTGGCACCCGGGTCGACGTTCCATATGTACACACATCAGTCACAGAGTGGTTTCTTCGGCATATACGGTTCGCTATACGGTCTTTTTACACATTCGTGGAATCAAAACGCTAGGATCCACACGAATAGTTGGGGGACATCAAATCTAGGCAACTACAGCCAGACTTCCTCAAACGTTGACGATTTCGTAAATGACTATCCCGGATACATGGTTCTCTTCTCAGCTGGTGACTTCGGTTCTGGATCCGACCAAGGAATATCTCCTCCCGGAACATCGAAGAACGCTCTAACTGTAGGAGCTTCAACTACCGGGTCATTGGGATCGACACCTCCAGGAGAGGTGGCGACTTTCTCCTCTGTCGGACTCACAAACGACGGCAGAATAAAGCCAGAGATTGTTGCTCCAGGAGTTCTTGTTTGCTCGGCTAGAGCTGCCGAAGCAACCCTAATTCAAGGCGAAACGTGTTCTACAGCCACCCACGACGGTGGAACAACGCCTCTGTATGTCGCAATGAATGGAACATCCATGGCAACGCCTGTTGTTGCAGGAGCCGCGGCCCTAGCTCGTCAATTCCTGAGACTTGAAGGTGTGAGTGAGCCACGGTCAGATCTTATTAGGGCAATATTGATCAACGGGGCAGAGGATATTGGGATTAGCGATATCCCCAACCCGTCCGAGGGCTGGGGGCAATTATCTCTCGACAACAGCCTCTATCCCATTTCTCATTCGGGACGAGACATGAGTGTAATGTATGACTACACTAGGGAATTAAGCCCAGGTCATGGATTCACCTACACTATTGATGTTGAACCTGGAGCAGGATTAGACGTTACACTGGCATGGAACGACCTCAAAGGGTCCTCGGTGGCAAATCAGTCAGCGGCGAGACTGGTTAATGATCTGGATTTAACAGTAACATCTCCTAATGGCATAACTTACCTAGGAAACCACTTCAATTCTGGATTCAGTGTTACGGGAGGTATCGAAGACAGACTGAACAATCTAGAAAGAGTCAAGATAGAGGATGCTTCTCAAGGTGTTTGGACAATTCGGGTTGGGAACTCAGGAGGAGACATTCAGGGATATTCCATAGTTTCCACATACTTGGGCCAGGAGCTGTATTATTCCGACCTTACTGTATTTGAGGGGTCTTTGTCGACTTCAATTGATACTCCCTTACAGGGGGATACAGTCCTAATTGAGGCAGCTTGGGGAAACCAAGCTACAGCGTCTACAGATTCCTATGATATAGAGATCCATGACATCACCACAGGAGACTTATTGCATACCTCCAGACGTTCACAGCTACCTGGAGGGTCGATGGACTCTCTTTCATTTCCTCACTCATTCTCAACCACCGGAGAACACGTCCTAAGGCTCTTCCTTGACTCTTCCTCAGAGATAGATGAGTTGAATGATGAATTAACAGGTAACAATAACAACATCATTGAGATTATAGTTCAAGTTTCCCAGATAGGAGTCAGAGTGACTCCCTTATTAGAGAGTGGAGAATTGCCTTCGTCCCCTTCAGAGCTTCAGGATGCAAAATCCAGATCAATGAACCCCAGAGATTCTAGCTCTGTTTATTTCTCACTGGAGCTAAAAAATGAGGGGACCTCACCGATTTCAGTCCAACTCAGTGTTTCTCCTGTGAATGTAATATCAGATAACGGCGTTCTTCAGCCTCCGACGGATGAGTGGTGGAAGCTACTGAACGAATCGGGACCCTGGGATTTGAGTCCCATGGGGACAGAAGGGGATTCTGTGATTGTTGAGCTAAATCTCACTGCCCACCCTGAGTCAACCCCCTCATCTTTACCGGGAGACGTTTTCGCGTTGCCGGGAACTTTCGTTACAGATCTGAATTTATTTGACATCAATGCGCCGACAGTAAACAATGTGATTAGGCTGGAGGCGGAAGTTGAGCGAATTGAAGGTCTCGTTACAGTATTGGCAGGGGAAGGGGGAGCTGAGGCAGAACCAGGGCAATGGGCCTCCTTCTCACTCGCTGTAGGGAATGACGGAAATGGCCCCACGCAATATGAAGTCTCTTGCTCAACAGAAAATTCTTGGCCAATAAACATCTGGGAATCTGAATCACCAGTGATATTAACCGATCCAATAGGAAGGCTTCTTTACACAACATTACCAATAAAAATAAAGATCCCCAAACTGCCAAATGGAGAGCCATCAGCAGGAGCCATTGAAGCCGTAACGTGCGTTACACAATCCGTAAATGACCCTTCCCTAGTGAAGTTTGATTCAGTGACTGTTAGGGTACTGGCGAATGATGATTTCCATACTGATATCACCTTAGATGATGGCACACCATTGGGTCCATTGGCACTAGCTGAAGATAGGGCCGCACTCAACGGCGAAATGATTTCCACACTACTCGATGTCAGTAACGATGGAAATATCCCCATGATTTTTGAAGTTGAGGCATTCTCCTCATTGAATACATGGCCAATACAGATCGTTTACGGGGACGAACAGACATTAGACTCCTTCACTGTCGAGATTCCCGCTGGTGAGTCTGCAAGTTTTCAAATCAACACAATAGTTCCGATGGCGGCGCAAATGGGCGACTCTAACACCATCACAATAAGAACCACTCACTCGAATGGCGAGGTAATCTCAAACCGAACAAAGTTGGTCGTTATGGAGCTAGCAGAACTAGACATAACTGGAGACCAATCCATCTCTGCCGCACCCGGCCTTACGGGAGTGGCCAATATAATGATAAAAAATACTGGAAATGTGGATTTAATTGTCTCACTCACCCTCGGAACAATACCATCTGATTGGTCTGGTGGCTTCATGACTGCAGGAAACTTTGGTATGGCAATGAACCAACAAGCTGTTATTTCTGTGGCTCTAGAGCTCCCCGGCGCCATATCAGCCGGACCTCAAGAAAATAAAATACCCGTTATCATACAATATATCACCCCAGCCGGGGACGATCTTTCAAGAACGGTTTGGCTGGACGTCATGGTCAAGGAATCAGCTTGGCTAGACCTAACGGTATCTGACCCTGTTGTCGAAGACGTCTCCCCCGGAATCCCAGCGACATTCGATGTTACCCTTCAGAATATAGGTAACTCAGAAACTGATGTCTCTCTGGAAGTGGCCGGAGATGAGGGATGGGATCTACAAGTAGACCCTTCGACAGCCGGGCCTCTAGGACCCGGCCAATCAATAGTCGTAGAGGTACTTGCAAATCCCAGCGGCAATGCTGAGTATGGAATTGTCGATGTGGACCTCTTCGCCAACTCCAGCGCCGATGGTTTAGAATCATCCACTGACGGGTATCTTCAACTCAAGGTTAGCAAAGCCCGCGAATCTACTGAGGGAATGATTCCATCATGGGCAATGGGGGTAATCTTCCTCCTTGTGGTATCATTATCCATCGTTGTCGGAGTCAGAATTAGGAGGGCTTCTTCAATGGAAATTCGCCCGGACGAGGAATTAATTCCTCCCGGATCTGCTTTACTGTCGGGGTCACAAACAGAAAGAAGGGCTGCCGCATTGGAGACCAGCGCCTCAGGCGAGGTCTTAACCGGTACCGTCTCTGAGGAGGAGATGAGGGATGCAATCTCATCTTCGTCGCTGCCATCTCTTGAGATTCCGTCCGCACCCGAAGGTGCCCCTCCCCTTCCATTGAGCGGACTTCCAGAGGGTTGGACTATGGAGCAATGGAGCGCCTATGGTCACCTATGGTGGGAACAAAACCGTCCGTGACCGTTATGAGTGTCGGCTCTCTGGGGTACTCATGTCTCTGGATTTAAGTACCTCAACATCAATCGTATTGTTCGGACCTCCGGGAGCAGGAAAAGGAACTCAGGCAGGAAATATCAGTATCTTCACAGGGAAGCCGCAGGTTTCAACTGGGGACATGCTCAGGGCCGCTGTGAAAGAAGGAACACAGCTAGGTATCGAGGCCAAAGGCTTCATGGATGAAGGCCTATTGGTCCCTGATAACATAATTATTGGCCTAATTTCTGAGAGAATGGAGCAAGATGATGCTTCTGGTGGCTTGCTCTTTGATGGGTTCCCCAGGACTATAGCCCAAGCAGAAGAGCTCTCCAAAATCGCCAACGTCTCACTCGT
Source organism: Candidatus Poseidoniales archaeon (assembly GCA_028283505.1). Taxonomy (GTDB): domain Archaea; phylum Thermoplasmatota; class Poseidoniia; order Poseidoniales; family Thalassarchaeaceae; genus MGIIb-O5. The sequence continues at coordinate 4,892 of JAPOFX010000002.1, read as the reverse complement.
AATAATGATTGAAGTTCCAGATGAGGATATAGTGGAAAGAATTGTTGGAAGGAGAATGGATCCACAAACCGGAGAGATATATCATGTAAAATTCAAACCTGCTCCATTTGATGTTTCTTCTAGATTGATCCAGAGGAAAGATGACACAGAAGACACTGTTAGAAGCAGATTGGATGCTTATCACATGCAAACAAAGCCACTTTACGATTGGTATATCGAAGCATCAAAAGAAAGTCACCTGAGAGTAATTTCAATCGATGGGAGAGGAAGCATACAACAAGTATCGGAACTAATCGAAAATGAGCTAAGGAGGTAGAAAATGCCACGAAATGGCAAAAGCAGGACGCATACCAAGAAGGCCATCGCAATCCAGGCGGTTAAGGATTTGGAATCCACGATGCTTAGCAATCAAGACTCTACTATTTTGAATTCTGCAACCAACCTAATTCTTAGAATCGGTAAAAGACATGGGATCAGGAAAGGTGGATATTCCGGCCTCTCGATATGCAGGAAATGCAAGACAGCTCTGATTCCAGGAAGAAACTCAAAACTGAGGATACGCTCTAAATCCTTGAAGATAAGCTGCCTGGATTGTAATGCAGTAAGGACTTTAGGTCCTTCCTTTATGAGGGATTAATATGCCAGAAATTCCCACTAGAATAACCAAGATTTCATCGGACCCAAACCTCCCAATCACTGTTAGGATAGGAAAATCAGGGCTAATTAATTCCGTAATTGATGAGATCTCCGATCAACTGTCAAGTAGGTCAATAGTCAAAATAAAGATCAACAGAGGAGTGGCAGAAGACTCATCACAAAGATCGGAGATTTTCTCATCTCTAGCCTCATCAACCTCCTCCAAGATTTCATTCAGCAGGGGGAATGTTGTAGTTCTCTGGTCTGGAAAATGATTGACAAAAATCAAGGCGCAAGTACAGTGACATATTTAGGCAATATTTCCTTCGAAGATGCATGGTCATCGCGAGGGCATTAGCTACTGGAGTAGATTCAGGAGTTTGGGTCGCACCTGAAATGCCCGATTGGGCAGTCCCCGCAGCATTTGCCATCCTGATTGCAGTGTATGCACTAATTGTTTTCGAGTTAGTTCACCGAGCATTAGCCGCGGCTGTTGGCGGAATTGCAGCTGTGGTAACACTCCACTACATCGGAAATGGCCCAGACCTAGGGACTGTAGTTACTTGGATAGATGAGGAAACAATAGGGCTGCTAATTGGCATGATGATAATCGTAGACATACTTGGAAGGACTGGGTTATTTGAATGGGCAGCGGTACAGGCATACGCACTTAGCGGGGGATCCATATGGAGACTAACCTTCATCCTCTGCACAATTACAGCTGTTTTCTCCGCATTTTTAGACAACGTAACAACAATCCTCCTGATTGTACCGGTTACCATACAGATTGCTAAAGTATTGAATTTGGAACCAGTTCCATTGATAATAGCAGAGGTGATGTTCTCTAACATTGGAGGAGCCGCAACACAAATAGGCGACCCCCCGAATATCATAATAGGGGCCCAACTAAACAGCCAGGCATTGTCAGATAATGCAATTCTAGCAGATCAGGGCTTAGCCTTCATCGACTTCATTATTCACGTTGGCCCTGCGGTAATTATCGCGATGGCACCGTCTTTCTGGCTTCTGTCAAAGATCGAATCTGAGGGGCTTTCGGGAGAGAGACATAGAAACCTCGATTTATTGAGGCTAAGATATAATATCAAAGACGCCGAACTACTGAAGAAATCCGGATTTATACTAATGTTAGTCATTTTGGCTTTCTTTGCCCACTCCAGCTTTCCTCACCCAATGTTCACTGTTGCCACAATAGCTCTGGGTGGAGCGGTTCTAATGCTTCTTGTGACTTCTCCTCACCATGTTGAAGAACAACTGGAAGCGGTCGAATGGACTACAATAATTTTCTTTGCCGGACTGTTCATCATGATTCATGGATTGGAATATATGGGTCTGATTGATGCTATAGCCACAGGAATTTCAGACACCATATCGCAGGCTTCAGAGAAAAATAGGCTCATGGTCGCTGTACTTCTTCTCTTGTGGGTGTCCGCGATTGCTTCAGCATTCATAGACAATATACCCTACACTGCTACAATGGTCCCGGTTGTAATTGAACTTGCAAGTGATCCAGAGCTTAATCTAGCACTAGGTCCACTAGCATGGGCACTTGCTTTAGGGGCCTGTTTGGGAGGAAATGGAACTATAATTGGGGCTTCAGCCAACGTTGTAGCTGCAGGTTTAGCCGAAGAGTCTGGTAATGACATTTCCTTCAATAGATTCTTCAAAACAGGGTTTCCGATAATGATATTGAGCGTCGCTCTTGCTACGGTTTACTGCGTGGTAAGGTATGCCATAGACTGGCCTAGTGAAATGATAAAGTGGGGGATCATCATTGGAATGATGATAGCCTCGCTCTCACTATTACCCATGATATACGGAAGTGGCGCCTCTGAAGGTGCACATTATGAGGCAGAGTAACCTCACAGTCGACAGCATCAATATGGATGGCCTCAAGCCAACGTTATGCTGATATGCGGGATTTGTGGTTTGGCTTCACATTTGGATTCATGCCCATCTTGCGGGGCCTCCCCGGAAGATAAATTAGAGTCTGGCGAGCACAATGATCTCAAAGATATTTTTTCCAAAGATGTAGAACTGCCATTTGACCTTCAGACCCCATCGGTGAATATCTCAAACGTTCCAGCCTTCGGTCTCGATGATTCACCAATGCCTGATAAAGTTGAAAATGTATCTGAAAACAATGAAAAATCACCATTTTTGCACAAAATACCTTTTGGGATAAATGACGAGCCAAAACAGTCAATGCGAAAAAACATAATTTTCGGACTCGATGAATCTCCAGATCACAATGAATAACCGTGTTACTGAGAGATGTTTTTGTGTACAAAAGAAAGTGATTCACCCCGGTTACTTCATATACCAAATGTAGGTCGCCGAGATGCTTTGTGTGCTCCTTGGTACAGTCGTGTATCAGGGTAAGAAGGTTGAGGCCGCTTCGCCCCGCGGGGAGACGTAGTGGTCAGAGAAACCTGAATTGATATGCCTGGAATACCAGAGGACTCACACAGGTGGGTATGTGGAATCACAAGATGCTACAACCCGACTGGGGGATGGCTCGGCTCGAGAGCCGAAGAAGGTCGTGACAAGCTGCGATAAGTCGCGGGGAGAGGCATGAATCTCATGGATCCGCGAATTGCTGAATTGGACCTCCTGGCACTCAGTGCCATTCCTCGATATAGTGAAGGAAAGGGAACCCCCCGAACTGAAGCATCTCAGTAGGGGGAGGAATAGAAATCAAAAGAGATTCCGTTAGTAGTGGCGAATGAAAACGGAATAGGACAAACCGAATCCCCTTGGGAAACCTTGGGGAGATGTGGGGTTAGGATCGTCTGTAGCCCGATTCTAGGAAGTGGAAGTCGTCCTGGGACGGCGCACCATAGAGGGTGAAAGTCCCGTACACGTACTAGATAGGGCCAAGTGATGAATCCAGAGTAGCGTGCGTTGGATATCGCGCGTGAATATGGGAGGCAGTTACTTCCAATCCTAAATACTACTCGAGACCGATAGTTGACAAGTAGCGTGAGCGAAAGCTGAAAAGTATCCTTAGCGGGATGTGAAAAGACCCTGAAACCAGTCGGGAACAAGCTGAATAGGCGTGAAAGCGAAGATATGAGCAGCGTCTATTCGTGCGTTTCGAAAAATGCCCCTGGGAGTTCTAATCATTGGCGAGGTTAAGCAGTTGATCTGCGAAGCCGAAGGGAAACCGAAAGGTCCGCAGCCGCGTTAGCGGTCAGGGACTGGGTGCGCTCGCCCGGAGTCAATGGTGGGAGACCTGAAGCCTATCGATCTATGCCTGGCCAGATTGAAGCCCGAGGAAACTTGGGTGGAGGATCGAACCGTTGCTGATGTGCAAATCGCTCGGACGAGCTGGGTATAGGGGTGAAAGTCCAATCGAGATGGGCAATAGCAGGTTCCGCGCGAGACTACTCGTAGGTAGATCTCCGTTGAGATAGATTGTGATGTAGAGCACTGATTGGGTATTTAGGGGGAGCGATCCCTCGGTACGCTGTCAAACTCCAAAGTTGCAATCGTCGTAGACGCGGGGAGTGAGCCACGGTGGGTAAGCTACCGTGACGAAAGGTGAATAAACCAGCTCAGCGTTAAGGTCCCAAAGTTCCAGTTAAGTGTTAATGACAAACCGTGTCCGTGGTCGAAAACAACCAGAAGGTGGGCTTAGAGGCAGCCATCCTTGAAAGAGTTCGTAACAGATCACTGGTCTAGCTTGCGGGCCGGGAAAATGGACGGGACTCAAACTGGACACCGATACGCTGAACCTCCGAAAGGAGATGTGGTAGCGCGGCGATGTGCTCGGGCAGAAGCGAGGTTGTGAAATCTCGTGGACCGTGTACATATGAGAATCTAGGGAAGAGTAGCAGCATAGAGTGGTGAGAATCCGCTCCACCGAAGGGGCCAGGGTTCCTCGGCAATGATCATCAGCCGAGGGTTAGCCGGTCCTAAGGACATCCTTAACCGAGATGTTCGAAAGGGAAATGCGTTAATATTCGTATGCCCCTCTGCAACAATGGTAACGGCTTGGGCTAGTTCTACCGTTCCTGTCGGGACGGCGAAGCGTAATAATCGATCGGAGAACCGTCATGGTGAGAAAATCGAGAAGACGTGAGCAAAAGATGAATGAGGCCTAGGTCCCATGAAAAACCGCAGAGGTGACCGTACCGAGAACTGACACAGGTGCCCCTGGGTGAGTAGCCTAAGGTGTGACGGGCAAAGTACCGCGAAGGAACTCGGCAAAATCGCTCTGTAACTTCGGGAGAAGG
>JAPOFX010000023.1 GCA_028283505.1 Candidatus Poseidoniales archaeon | reverse complement strand
GAGGTAATTCAGGAGGTTCTTGACTTGGATAGTTTTCTAGAAATTCAGGATGGTTTCGCTACGAACATAATAATTGGACTAGGTAGGCTTGGGGGGCAGTCGATAGGAGTTGTGGCAAACCAGCCGATGCATCTAGCAGGTTGTTTAGATATCGATGCCTCTGTTAAAGCGGCAAGATTTGTGCGCTTTTGTGACGCATTCAACATCCCGTTGTTGACTTTTGTTGACGTTCCAGGTTTTCTACCGGGTGCTGGCCAGGAGTGGGGGGGCATAATCAGGCACGGTGCCAAACTACTCTACGCCTTCGCAGAGGCAACAGTTCCCAAGATGACAGTTATCACGAGGAAGGCGTATGGTGGTGCCTATGATGTGATGTCATCGAAGCACATAAGGGGAGATTACAACATTGCTTGGCCGACTGCTGAACTTGCAGTGATGGGTGCAAAGGGGGCCGTGCAAATTATCCATAGGAGGAGGATAGATAGTTCGAAAAATCCCGAGCAGGAGAGGCAGAGGCTAGTTGACGATTACGAGGAGTCATTTGCAAACCCATACAAGGCTGCTGCATTGGGTTATCTAGACGATGTTATACTGCCTTCTGAAACTAGGGTCGCCCTA
>JAPOFX010000022.1 GCA_028283505.1 Candidatus Poseidoniales archaeon | reverse complement strand
AACATAGGTTATCAGAATTCTTTTCTACTTTATTCGCAATAATATGCTCTCAGTATAGCGATTTGGGAAAAAATATCAAATTAAAACAAAATAACCCATACTATATCAAAAATTGAATACTTGAATGCCTACCACACCATGTGACATCGGAGTACAATGGGTTCTGCATGAAATGTAAGAGCTACGTAAGAGTCTCCGGACCAGAGTTGATCAAGATGAGTAATGGCAGAACCAGGGTTGCAGGGAGATGTTCAATTTTAGGTTGTGATGGAAGAATCTCAAAAATTGTATCATGAGGTATCAGAATCATTCTTGTGTGTGTTTCTATTCGAAGGAGAGCCGGGCTCGTGGTCTAGGGGTTATGACGTCGCCTTGACATGGCGAAGATCGCAGGTTCAATTCCTGCCGAGCCCACCAATAGAATTGATACTATTTAATTTATTTATCAAATTCGTAAGAAATTCTCAATCTGCCCTTTCCCTTGTTCTTCTTCGAGATGAAATTCACACTGGGTATCATAGCCGTGTTAGAAGCGTGTGTTCCAGCACAGGGACATAGATCGATATCTTCAATTTCGACGACTCTGAGGTGTGTGATTGAATCTGGAATCCGGTGCATGAACT
>JAPOFX010000021.1 GCA_028283505.1 Candidatus Poseidoniales archaeon | reverse complement strand
GTAAATTCCATATTCAAGGTTGGTGCAGACGTATTGATTCATGAATGGTCGAGGCAGGAGATATTGTCGCACGAAAATATGAGACATACTAAATTCCTAGACAGGATTCCTTCGTCTGTAGACATTCTACGTGTAGTTGAGATAGAGGATATTGACTTATGCCCCTGTGGCGGTACACACGTTTCAAATGTAGGTGAAATACCCTCAATTGGTATAGAAAGCGTTCGGTCCAAGGGTTCAGGAAAACTAAGGATTACTTATTCTTGAAAATTTAGATACTTAGGTTCGAAGTTACTGGTGGGCTCGGCAGGAATTGAACCTGCGATCTTCGCCATGTCAAGGCGACGTCATAACCCCTAGACCACGAGCCCAGTGTACCCCGGATAATGTCCTACTCAAAGAACCATTGCATTATTAGGAAATAATTTTAGAAATTTTCCCTCCGCACTGTTTCTGGCTACAATAACCGTATGCTCTGGTTCTTCCATTTTTCATGACTTCTGTTTGACAATCAGCGATGATTCCATACATTTTACAAGTCATGCAAAATCCACTCACGATGGCTGTCATACCTAATTCACTGTATTCTGAAGTGAGATGTCAAATATGGGGGTTTTGGTCAAATATTGTTAATTATCCACAAAACGTTATACTGCTCTAAGGTTAGAAAAATATCTAAAAGGAATTATT
>JAPOFX010000020.1 GCA_028283505.1 Candidatus Poseidoniales archaeon | reverse complement strand
GTAGAATGGATGACAATTGGGTAACCAAGGTGGTTGGCTTCAGACGTATCGCAATGGGTTCATTTGTGAGACGCTACATTGTAACCAAGGGGCAGGTGAAACCCTACTTGATGCGTGCATCGTATTCCCTAGGGGACATTCCCTGGACATCAGTATGGGGTTTGGTGATCCCATCATTACAACCTTTGGGCCTACATTATGCTCCAAGATGATGCATGGATAGCCATCATCCGTCTTTTTCATCGATAGAGAATGTCCTACCCTCTTCGAACAAAATTAACCATCAGGTCGACCAATGAATTCCTGTGCATTTGCCTCCTACTGGGGCCCTTCCCGAGAATTTCACGAAAGTAGTCAGTTTTGCCATCCAAGACGAAAAATTTCTTTTTGTTTTCGTATAGGTATGTTGTGTAGATTGTAGTTGTCTTACCATAATCCGTATCAGTTATGTCCGCAAGAGGGTAGTCACGAGTCTTTCTTTTTTTTACCCAGTATGACAAATCATCGACGTTGAACTCCCTTTTTCCATATCTAAAATAGGGAGTAATTTGTTTCCAAAAATGGACTTTATCCTCTTCCTCTCTCTTCGTGAATACGGCCTTGTGCTGGTGTGTTATGGTAGCGACCAAGGCTAGTGCGACGCCAAGGTAGTATGTACTATCGATTCCAAAGAGCTCTGTCCTTGGCAGATGCAGAAATTCTGTTATACCCGAAACATCTTCACCCTCGAAAAAAAT
>JAPOFX010000001.1 GCA_028283505.1 Candidatus Poseidoniales archaeon | reverse complement strand
GTTACGAATACCTCATATGCCAACGGAGGCATTGATACTTCTGATTCAAGGAAGGCCTCTTCAACAGAATCGAAAGGCCCCCGTCCCTTGCTAATCCTAGTGGCTCTGGAGCTGATGATTCTCCAAGATGCCTTTGCACCTATGCCTGGAAGTGCCTCTAATTGATTTTGAGTTGCCGAGTTGATGTCTAAACCGCACTCAATACCTGATAGGCTCCTCATTCCATGAGATGTCACTATAATATCAGACTCAGTCTCCAGAGGTATGGAATAAGGGACACCGACCAATAAAGGATAAGCTCCGATTTGTCTTCCAAATGTAACTCCAGGAGTACCGTAAACAGATGGTTCTCTGAACTTTTTATCCAGAACATGCTCAGGCAGTCTAATCCTTCCTTCTCTGGACTCCCACCAAACACCGGAAAGCTTAGTCCCAACGGGGGCTATCTCTTCTAACATAGGTCGGTCAATCTCCTCTCTGACGGATTTCTTGAATGACTTGAATTCAGCTTCTGGAACATCCTGAAATCCTCTGCCATCAACTTGTCTGATATTTATCCTCCTTAGCCAAAGGCCCTCAGATTTGATTTCTCTAAGAAGTTGAAGATTCATGTCATATGTGGAACTGGACTCCCCATTTAAGCCAGCAATGAAATTGAGTCCCGGAAGAAGTTTAGGTAGCCCTCTTGGTCCTCTCTCTCTTCCATGTTCATTGATGTGTCTTATTGCAGTTTTGAGTTGCTCGGGATCGCAGTTTAGCCAGTTAGCACGGTGAACTTCTGGATCTGCTGATTCCATTCCAAAAGACAGGACGGCGCCATCTGAAAGGTAAGTCACGAGATTCTTCGTTATCTCCGTCGATGGCTCGATATTTTGAGCGATAATTGAGGGATTGGCATTATCAACATGCAGGATTTTTAGTGACTTGTTCTCTCTTGCTCCGTGCAGAACCTTTGAGACTGGCTCTGGGTTCGGAATCGGGTACTCCAGATCTTCAACTCCTTCAGCGCGATAGGTGTAGATGTCGGTAGCTCCGCCAATTCTGACATTGACTACTCCATTGTCGATAGAAGTGTTAATTTCCTTGATTACATCGTTTTCGTCTCTCCATAAAGGAATCCCCTTCTTCGGCTCTATGCAGAATTTGCAACCTCTCTTGAATCTGACACACCCTTGGTATAGCTCGATTTCATAGATCAATGGGCCCTTCATTTTGACATTTGAGGTTAGATCAGGGTGCTCAGTTACTGCCTTTGAAGAGGCACCTCTCAATGCCCATCTCGACCATTCCTCAGATGTCCTCTTAGTGTGGGACCAAGTGCCTGTCGAGAGAAAATAATTGAGAGTTGCGTCAGTATCTTTGACGGTGCAGAACAGGTTATTCCTGGGAGAGACCCATCCATTCTGTCTCCAATGTCTAATTGCCCACCCTCCGCATAGAACTGGAATTGCAGAGGGAATTGAGGAAAGTAATGCGTCTACCTCCCTCAGACTAATTGGCGTTCCTCTGATGTATTTACCAGGCACCACAGCCCCGGCTAGCACAATTGCTCCATCCAAGTTTTTCATCCGTTCTCTGATAAAATTCCTACCATCTGGATTTTCTAACTTGGATTTGTACGCCATTCTCCACTGATCCACGGTCATGTACGTGTATTCAATTCCTCTTTCCTCCAAGACTCCGCAGATATATCTGATGTGGAAACCAAGATAATTTGGGACGCCGAATGCAGCGGGCTCATCCTCGTAACCATCGACTACCAGCCAACCCCCTAGGTCGTCCATATGCTTGCGGTAAAGTAACTAGACTTCACCACTTCGACTACCTTCTGGATTTTCTTCTATCCCTTCCAGACCCATTTGAGGACGATTCCTCGACAACTATCTTCCTCCCATTGATCTCGGACCCGTTCATTTCTTTGACAGCGGTCGTACCTTCTTTCCGGGATTGATATGTCACGAAAGCGAATCCTTTCGACTTCCCAGTATCCCTGTCTTTGGCCAAGTGTACTGATTCAACCTTGCCGTGTTTCGAGAAAGCCTCCGAAAGGTCTTCCTCCGTCAGTTCATATGGGAGCCTTCCAATGAAGAGTTTCATACCCATGGACTCTTCAAGCTTGCTTCTCATCTTTTTAATCGCCTCTCTTTCATTGGCTAACTCTTCTTTTGTGGCCATACCTTGTTTTACCTTGTCCATGCAGTCCCTGCATCTAATTGGTTTACCGGGGGTTGGCTTGAAAGGGACTTTGGTATTCTCTCCACAGAGAGTGCAGACAGAGTCATGCATCTCCCTTTTTGGCCTGTTAGGGCGGCTTGATCCACCTCTCCCTGATGATCTCATGGATGCCACTCTAGCTGGAATCTCGTGTCTAGCTCCTCTGCGAAAGTCTGCCATAGGAGAAAGATATGGCCTAGATCCATCATGGCTTAGATTGGACTCTGCCTCAGCAGACCATCGTTCTCCAGCGCGATTCAATTTGTAGAGCCCGAAGCCTGTCTCATGGCCATGCCCAAAGCCATCTGATAACACCCTGTAAGCGGTGTAGTCACATCTAGAACATTCTACGTTAAAGTCGATTTTTCTGTCGGAAGGCTTCAGCGACTCTCCGCATTGTGTGCAAGACGCAGATAGGACGCCCAATGACACATCTCCCTTCGTAGATGCCTTCAATACGGGATCGTCCTTGATGATTTTAGCTCTGACGATATCCCTCATTCTCATTGCATCTCCTGGAGCTGGAATGAACCTATCGACGACTTCAGATACATGAATATCCGCAAAGAGAGTTAGAGCTGGAAGGTCTCTGTGGCCCCCCTCCTTGCTTTCTATGTGGAGTACCCTTATTTCAGCCACATTCTCATTTAGTCTGGTAACTTGTCCTATCACCACATCTCCGACTTCAGGGGTGTTTATTGGAAGCCTAGAGGGATCAATAGAGACATTGCCATCCCTATTGACGACGGTTCCTGTGAGGGTCGATATGGGCCTACCTTTGACTTCGATAACTCCGTTCCCTAGGGACGCACCCTCGGGGACAGTTATGGTGGAACCGGGAGTAACTTGGTCCCCAGTGGTCGCTGACATTGTCCCAGCGACCGGCCAACCCCCTATCAACGGTACGGAGGCCTAAGGAGGAGACAAACGCCAAAATCCAGCTCGCGTAGAGCCTCTAGCCATCTTGTGATGCCCATAGGAGGCGGGGATCGGAAAATCTGCTTCGCCGTATTTCTCGACATTCCAGTCTATATCCTCAAATCTATTTTTTATGTGCTTGGCGGAATTGTTGTGCATCAAATGAGTGGTAACGCCCAAAGAGATTATCAGGTCTAAGAAATGGGCATCCGCGCCCTCTGTTTGACGGCCCCAAGGAGGGTTTGAAATTACGAGATCGATTTCATCCAAAATCGGGACTTCTTTGCCTACTTCGATGTTTTGTATTTCATAGGTTCCATCCGTGAGGCAACTTTCTGCGTTTTTTTGGGCTATATTGCACATTTCCAAATCTGCTTCAATAAAACTTGTGAAATCCGCACCTAACAGTGAGGCACCTATTCCCAGTATTCCATTTCCTGCACCCAAATCAACTACTCTGCATCCAGACTTTATATCTCCGAACGCCAAAATATCGAACAACCATCGAGAGGCTAGATCTCCTGGGGTAATGTATTGCTCCAGATGCGGGTCCAAGTTCTGTTTTGTATCCAAATTAGAAAGAGAGATTGCTAATTTTCGCATCCTCATGTCCTTCCTGAGTGAGGGATAACTGATTATTTTTGTTGGATGTAATGACTACTGAGTTGGACAGATGACGAGTCGTGGATTATTCCCTGGGCTAGCATCATCTCGGCCAAAAGTATGCTGTTTCCAGCGGCTCCTCGTACTGTATTGTCCGAAATTACATCAAAACTGGCAGAATTACCGTACACTCGAATACTTCCAATATATATTTCCATGGAATTTAGTAGAGAGTTGTTTTCCGGATTATCGGACCGCTCGGAGATATTATCGATATTCGAAACAAAAATAATCGGAGATTTAAGACCTGACGGGAGGTCCAAGTGTTGGACTGGGGATAGGAATTCAGACCAACTTGTGGTAATTTCATGGGCGCTTATGTCCCTGCTGAAATCAAGAGTCACCGAGGCTGAGTGCCCAAACTCTCTTTTCACCCTCTTACAATTTGCCTCAATAGGAAGGCCCAGTGGCTTTACAGTGGAGCCATCGTATTTACCGAGGATTCTCCTCAATTCACTTTCTACACTTTTGGACTCTCCGGGTATCGAGGAGTCGGGAAAGATGCCGATTCTAGAATTTTCCAGTGTCTTTCTCCCTCCTCCTGATAAGGACTGTTCAGTAGTGATTGTAATACTTACAACAGGTAGGTCCCTGATTACGGGAGCCAGTGTTATTGCAAGCGGGACGACCATGCAATTGGAGCAGGAGACGAGCATTCCTTCTCCGTACTCGGTTTGGGATTCTAAAAGTCTCAAATGATCGTTGTTAACTTCAGGAACGACAAGAGGGGTGATATGTGAGTGTCTGTGGATTGTTGAGTGGCTAATCACCACCAAACCTGACTTGGCCAGATCTCTTTCGATGAGTGATGCGGGGGAATCGGGAAGAGCCGAGAAGACAATACGGACACCTTCCGAGATAAGTTGTTTTGCTAATTCTCCATCCTCACCAATACCTGTTACACACAGATCAGGTAACGCTGGACGTGGCTCCGTAAAGCTCCAAGGAATTTCTGAGACCATCATTCCCTCTGACTCGGGGGAACCCACTACCATAACGGGTGCAAACCAATGATGATCTGTGAGTCTCTGAATTAATCTTTGAGCAACCAGTCCTCGTGCCCCCAAGACAGCGCACTTTACTCTGCCAAAAGTGTCCACGTTGCCCAGTTTATGGTCTAGGCTATGAATGAGTGTTTTTGTGGAGGTGAATACTTCAAGTACCCCCGCCACGAATAGACTACATGACCGAGCTAATGAGTCTGTTATTTGTTGGTTTGGGGCTTGGTCTGGGGCTCTTAGTTGGCCGACTAGCTAACCAGCAGACCAAGGCAGAAAAAATTCGATTAGAGGAGAGATTGGCCGCAACCGATGGGAACCAGGAGCTAATGGCAGTCCAGATGGAAGCTGTCGCGTTACGAGTCAGTAGACAGAACTCTGAAGATTTTCTCAAACTCGCGGAAGCTCGGCTGGGGAAGGTGAATGCCGAAGCTGAGAAGGAACATATTATCCGAAGAAATGAGATTGAAGCCCTTTTGGAACCCATGAGTAAGTCACTTGAAGACCTTGAGAAATTTTCAAAGGATCTAGAGAAGGAGAGAATTGGAGCATATGCCGGTATAAAGCGACAGATTGAGACTTTGGGGGATCGGGCAGATAAGCTAGGCACCGAAGCCTCAAACTTGTCGACCGCCTTGCGAAAGAGCTCAAATGTTCGAGGAGATTGGGGAGAAGTTGCACTTCGGAACCTTCTAGAAATGGCTGGAATGACCAAGCATACCGATTTTCTCGAGCAGAAAGGTGCAGGGGGATTGATTCCGGACATGGTCGTCAGATTGCCAGGCGACGGTGCGATACCCATCGATGCAAAAACTAGTGGCAAGCACTATTTGGAAGCGTTGGAACTAGAAGAAGGAGATGCAAGAAAGGCTAAGCTAGCTCTACATGCTAAAGCGATGCGCGAACGCGTGACTGATCTTACTAGGAAGGAGTATCTCTCAAGGGTAACCGGACGTGCGGAATTCGTCGTCATGTTCGTCCCCTCTGAGGCACTGATATCAGTCGCCTTTGAGGTCGATCCTGCCTTACATGCCGATGCGATGGACAGGGGCGTGGTAATCACCTCACCCGCTTCCATGATTGCTCTTCTTCGTACCGCTGCACTCTATTGGCAACAGGTTCGCTTCGCCGAGGAAGCCAGGGACGTGGTTGAGGTTTCACGCGAGTTCTACAAGCGCATGGCCGTCTGGTCAGGACATTTCGCAGAGGTTGGCAAGCGACTAGACAAGGCGACCGAATTCTACAACAAGGCCGTAGGTTCGTGGGAGAAAAATGTGCTTCCGCAGGGCCGCCTACTAGAGGATCTTGATATAGCTACAAATCTCCCAAAAAATCTAACCGAACCCGAGGCGGTCAGAGAGACTCTTCGTGAGCCCTCGGTGCTTGATACCGAAGAGTAGGATGATGTATAGTAGCCTTCTCGTACATGCATGATTGAGTGGCAAACAGGGAGCTACCACCCAGTAGTATTCCTTCCGGATGAGTATGAAGTCAGAGACTTCACATCGGGAGTTTACACGCCTTCGGAACATGAATTTGATGTCGGCAGATATGACGAATTACGCCCGGGTATGTATGCAACAGAGCTTTTCTCCGATGGAAGATTTCTACATGTAGGAATCGATATTGGGGCTCCAGTTGGGACGCCATGCATGGCATTTGATGACGGCGAAATAGCCCATTTTGGCTACAATCCAGATGATGGTGACTATGGAAACGTGATAGTTACCAAACACATGGTCGGCATCACGCCAGTATGGGCTCTCTACGGGCATTTGAGCTCGGAGTCAATCAAGGGAAAGGAGGTCGGCCAGAAAATTTCCAAGGGAGAGGTGATTTGCTGGATGGGCGATAAGCATGAGAATGGAGGTTGGGAGCCTCACCTTCACTTCCAGTTGTCCCTAGTGGAACCGGAGACCCATGACATGCCGGGTGTTGTCTCTCCTGAAAACCGATTGGAGGCCCTTTCCATATATCCTGATCCCAGGTTGGTGCTAGGGCCGATCTACTGAATTTTGGAAAGATGTTCCTTCAGTTTTGGAATTGGTTCCATGGACGTTGGACTCACTCCTCTGATTAACGCCAGAGAAACCGAGATCCAGTCAGATAAGTGGGCAGCATAAATCATCCTCTCTAGGAGACTGTTTCCCTCGCAGAAAATTTTCCAGACGTTTTTTCTGTCCAAATTTTCTTCCATCCAAGCAATCCTGGAATTCGTTCTATCATCCAAATCATCGCAAATCATGAGGACTAGGGCCCTATCGCTCCCTGAGTCATTGTACCATGCAACTATCTCATTGTGATTCATTTCTGGTACCACAGAGTGTTTCGCGAAGGCCTCTGAGTTCTCATTAATCTGACATGTTAATCTGTATGCAGGAGCTTGAAGTACCCTCGGGCAAACTATGCCTATCTCCATGTCGACTAAATTCCTCGCAAGAGCCTCAGACATCCCATCCCCTCCAACAAAGTCCAGCTTCTTGGAGCACTCACTGAGTCTTGCAATCATTTCCCGTAATTCCTCCTCCTGCGGACGAATGAGGATACCCAAAGACCAGCAAATAGCTAGTTGGGCTCCGAGGATGTGACCGAATGCAGACCTCGGCATCTGCCCCCCTGGAATCGGCACGTGGACGGCTTCTTGATACATGGCTAAAATCTCGGTCATCGCACCTCCGGAGGATATTCCAATGACTGTCCCGCCTAATTCCAACGCTTCGTTGATCCCGCTGAGCGTCTCCTCGGTATTTCCGGAATATGAGGTTGCAATGACCAGCCACTCCGGCCCCCACCATCTAGGTAATGAGTAATCGTTCCAGACTACAAATGGGAGGCCACCATCCTCTTCTGAGATAGTTTTCAGAAATTTTCCAGAGGCGCCAGATCCACCCATGCCAAGAAAAATCACACCAGTCCATTCAGAATCTGATTCCAAATCGACATCGATTCTCATGGCAGAATCTAGGTCATCGACGAACGACCTGGTAAACTCACACATTCCCTCAACGTCAAGTGTCTTTTCCAAATATTCGAGTGTGTCTTCGATCACTTCAAGTCCTCCTTGACGGCACCGCTAACCACTCGTCCTGTATGAAGCCAATGCGTATAGATTTTGATCCGGGGTCATCATCGTATGGTAGTGCTACTGTGACAACTTTGTAATCATACGGTTCCATAACTTCTACTGCTGAGCTGTCCCTATTCAGTATTTCAACTATGAATTGCTCACTTTCGGGACAAATAACCACAGAGTCTTCCATGTCTCTCCATGAGGCTCCGGATCTCTCGAATCTCTCCATTTTCTTCAGAATTGGGCCGTCCTTTTGCCAGCTGTCCACGACCCAGAGGTGTTTTCTGAACCTTACAACGTCACCGATTCCGTACGCTGGTTTTCTGTAGCTTAATGTAAGTCTAGTAACCTCAATACCATCATTAGCACCGACTACTGTTGAGGTTTCCTTTACCGTTCCTCCAAATTTTCTAACTAAGTTTCTCGCCCATCTTCTTGCCATGGCTTTAGATCCTAATTTCAAGTCCCACCCTCCTGTAACTGGACCTTCTTCAGAAATGAAGAACATTTGATCTGCCTCCATCTCTGAAAGCATCTCATCTAGAGTCCCCCTCAGTGATTTTAATTCGGACTCCGAGAGCCTTCTTCCTGCTGACCTCAATTGCATTACAGCCTCAAAATATGAGCCTGCCTTTCGAGTGCAAGTAGGGCAGACGGCATTGCTTGTTTGTAGCAGTACCTCGTGGGAATCAGAAAAATCGCAATTCTCTATCTTTCCCGAGACATTTACGTGCAGCCTGCTAGTTCTTTCATCGATTTCTTCTACTGCAAAATCTACAGAGACCTGCTTGGCCCTATCCTCGACACGAAGATTTGCCCTTATTCTCAGGTCGGCCAAATCATCAGCCTCTATTTCGGACCATCTTCCTCTTATCTCATGGAATCCGCATTTTGAGCATCTGTCCTGCTGGATTCTTTCTGGAATCACGGACAACTGTGTCCTCTCCCTGAGACATGCTTCGCATAATCTATCTGATGTTAGGGGCGGAGGTCCACCACAAACAATGCAGAACTCCCCCATAGCCATGCCTCTCTCATCAAACGCGCCCATGCTCGCAGTTAGAAGGGTTGCCAATGGCAACTATTCTTGTTTTGGACTCTATTCCTCTTCGACGGAGGTGGAAAATTCACTGATTTTAGAGGACAAAAATACAATTCTCGATCGCAGATGGTTCACGTAAAAAACGATTATAGCCGACATTATGCCGTATGCCATGATCAGCTCTGTAGTGCCTGACATTAATTCACCTCATCCAACCTTCTTTTGGCTTGCTCGGCCGTATCTTCAAGTCTCAAAACCGAATCACTCAGCATTGAAAGGCCGACAAATAGTACCATGAAAGATAGGGTCCCAAACATCAGTACGGCCCTCATAACAGGATCAAGTCCAGTACCCTCCCCGTCTACCACAACTATTCCCGGATGCCTCTTTTGGTACAAAGTTGTAGCAACGGCAGTTATTGGAACCAGAGCGAAACCAAACAGGCCTATTGCAGCGAGCGTGTCCCTGGTCTCCTGTCCATCGGGCTGAGATCTCCTTGAAAGGACCAGGAATAATGCTACCCCTGTGAGTAAGGCGAAGGTATTGAGTCTGAGATCTCCCCAATCCCATGGAACACCCCACTCCACCGAACCCCATATGGGTCCCGAAGTGACTACCCCTGCACCAAAAAGAAGGCCTAGGTCTGAGCCAGTAGATACCCATCTCCAACCCCATTCAGATCGATTCCTGTACCAAGATAAGGCCCCGACAAATAGCATACAGAAGGCAAGGAAAGAAGACCATGCGAAAGGGACGTGCCAGTAGAATATCCTCTGTGCTTCAGGAGAATTCCAGGCCATGGGATCGACTCCAGGAGCATAGAAAATACCCAGGAATGCTGTACAAATTATGCCGAATATTCCCATTGAGGTCACTATGATTCCATTCCTTATCCTCACAGATAGGTCGGGGTGCATCATCACCTTCCAGAAGCCCAACAGTCAAGAATGCTGTTCTCTAAGCATCAGGAATAAAAATTGCGACCGCCCAGACCATTGCGGATATTACGCTGGCGAATAATAGTGATACTAGAGGACTAGAAGTAGATAATTCCCAGGTCATCCCATTATCTAGAATCATTGAGAGGGCATCCACTACCTGGATAAACGGCCAAACTAGAACAACCAGAAGAAGGGAAGCCGCGGCCGCACTGGACCTCCTCAAATCAGAAACCAACATGTGAAGTGCGGTCGAGGCGCACGAAATGTCCATTATCACTATCGATGGGAGCCATAGCCAGTAAATTGCATTTTGATTCACATCCCCTGTAATCATCCCTTCAAGAACAAACCATGATAGATATGTCAGGGGTATTGGAAGGATTATTGAGGATGCCAACAAAGAGGTGGCCGGGCGAAACTGTGGACCACAAGTAGCTGACCACCATTTACCGCAATCCTCCTCGTTTAGCCTACGTATCATCGCTGGGGAGACAATTGCAGAAATGAATGCCGGCGCTAGAATTAGAGCGGAGAATAATTCTAATTCTGAATTTGATATATTCGTTCTTCCAACAATAGAATAAGATAGCAGTAGTGCTAGAATTGCGGGAGTCGCCTTGCCAATTGTATCTACTGGATTCCTCCGCTCGATAGAAACTCCCCACAGGAAAAACGATCTGATACTGTCGCTCGATGTATCAACAAACAATTTCCTCTCTTTCAATTCGCTAATTTGAGTCGTATTCTTAGTCTCAGAGATTTTCCCATCCTCCACTCTCAGGATTCTCGTTGAGCAAGAAATCAGATCCTCGTCGTGTGATGCCATGACTACTGCATTTCCATTAGCAGAGAGCTCGCCTATCCAGCTCTTTAGTAGGTCTCTTGAAAATAGGTCCAGGCCTTCGGTAGGCTCGTCAAGGAAGACAATTCTGGGGGTTTCACAAAAAAGCACCGGAGCCATGCCTGAGAGGACCGCGAGTCTCCTTCTTAGTCCCGCAGAAAGTTGCGAAACTCTATCTTCGCTCCTGTGGGAAAGCCCCCATTCATCTAAGAATGACATGATTTCATTCTGTTTGAGATTGAGCCCATTGACTTTCAATGCGGACTCAAGTCTCTCTCTGACCTTTTCTTCCCCACATATTCCATCCGATTGAAGTGTTAGTCCAAAGGGAAATGGCTTCCTCCTAGCACCTAGATGATCTCTTACAATTACAGAATTGCCATCTCCAGACAGCCATTTAATTTGGCCTGTATTGATGGGAAGAATTCCAATCAGAGATTCGATTAGAGTTGTCTTGCCAGAGCCGTTTTCTCCGATAAGGCACAATATATCTTCCTGGTTGATTTGGATGTCCAGATTATCCAAGACTGGACGGGCCCCTCTAGTCACACTAAGGTCACTCGCCTTTAGCAGCGCCCCCTGTGTCATGCTTCTCGGAGTGGTATCGTTCGTTTGAGTCGTTCCATTCCAATAATTGCTATTTGGTAGAAGCTAGTGGGTGGGGCGTGAGTGCGATTATGGGGCTTGGGGTGTTTGAATACACCGTTGTTTTGATTTTCATGATAGCTGGCGTCTCCCCTTACATCTCTGCATACAGAGGAGGAACTAGCTTCGCTCTTGCTACAATTCTCTCACTCCTGCTAGTTTCATTCGTTCAATTCTCAAATGCGATGATTATTGGGGTTCCTATACAGCTTGGTTTCCTTGGATGGCCTCTGAACGTTTTTGGAACGATTCCCTCTATCTCATCCTCTCCTGTGGAGTCTTATAGATTATTGACAAGCGCGTGGATGCATGGTGGTTGGACTCATATTCTCGGCAACATACTGGTCATAGGACTTGTAGGAATCCCCTTAGAGCAGAGAATGGGAGGAAAGAGATGGATGTTGGTCTATTTTATTGGGCTTTTGGGAGGGAACATAGCGTGGATATTGACTCATCCGGACTCCTCGATTCCTACTGTGGGTGCAAGTGGAGCAGTGTTTGGAATTCTCGGAGCCTACATGGCATGCTGGCCTAGCGATAAAGTTGAGTTCCCGGTATTATTTTTCATTAGACCTTGGCCTATCTGGGTGATAGTCTTGTTTTACTTAGGTTTTGAGCTATGGGTGATGAGCGATCAGCAATACCTAGCGGGTTCAAGTGTGGCTCACATGGCCCACATTGGAGGGTTTTTCTTATCCTACGCATTGGCTAGGCAGGTAGCAAAGGGTGGGCCTCATTTGATAGAGGGCGAAATCTCGAGCGAGATTGATCAATCAAGAGGGGCGATCCCTGATCTTGGAATAGACCCTTGGAAATTGAATGGGAAGAGCTTGGAAGGGGCAGCACTTAGGGTTCTTGAAATGCTGGAGTCTGAAGGAGATGAGTTTGAAACTAGGAGGGCTTGGCTTGAGGAGCTATCAGAGCATACACTTTGCCCCAAATGTGAAGGAGAGGTAATCTGCATTACTGAAGGTCGCCGTAGTTGGGTGGAGTGTACGGTTTCGGATAGGCACCTAAAGTGGCCATAGTGATAGAAAATGAGTCCTGGACAGGTTGGGATTATACAGCGTCGGCACTTGGCTCTCTTAGAGAGCCATGAATAGGAGGCCTACATCACTCACCCCTGTCCTAGTCTGTCTTATGCTTCTCGCCCTAGATGTCTCTGTCGCCGTGAGTGGTGATGAATGGGAAATTGGAGACGATTTATCTCCACAAGACAGTGAAGAAATTATCACCTCAAACGAGGTTCCTCCCCTCATGTGTGATGGCGAGATATGTCCTGTTAAAGATAGGGCTCCATACCTGCCTCCGGATGGAGTTGAATGGCCAGTTCAAGAGCCTGGTTGGTGGTTTAATTTCTGGAGCGATAAGGACGGGAATGGCATGGACGATCGCCTACAATGGATAATTTCTGGGGAGCGGGATTCGATCTCAACCAGCGCGATCATGGGGGCTGACGGAAGGATGACTGTCGCTATATTCGTTTGTTATTCATGGCATCCGAGCGAATCAGATGTCACTCGATTAAAGGAGGTTCTTTCTGACCATGGATGGGACGAATTCGAAACTTACTTCCGAACAGTAGACATTCTTGACACTATAATTGTCGAGCATGTTCCTGTCAGTTCTCTTATTGACATCCTCATGATTGAGGGCGTGGTCCTGGTGGAACAACAAGATGTACTCGTACCTTACCTAAACACTGCCACCAAGGGCTCCAAAGTCAGGTCCTCAGATGTATTTACAGAGACCATGATGGATTATGGATACGACGGTTCGGGGGTTGTGATCGCGATAGCTGATACGGGAGTAGACAATGAGCACTTCTCACTGGATGATTTCTCTGATGATAACACCGACAATGAAGCACAGCCTGACGAGCTACCGGACCCAAAATGGGTTGCTGGATGTGATTCAACATCGTGGAATCAGCAAGATTGTGACGATGGGGGTGATGACCCGGATGATGGTGATGGCCATGGCACTCACGTCGCAGGAATTGCTCTTGGTACGGGAGGCTCAGACAGGGAGAATCAGGGCTATGCTCCAGGGGCGTACCTGGTTGATATTAAAGTGATGACTGATGCCGGTGCGTCCAACTCCGGGTACACAGTAGCAGGGATTAACTGGGCCGTGCAAAACGTAGATACTGACTGGGGTAACAATGACTCTAGCAGGGGAATAGACATCCTCTCAATGTCGTTCGGAAGTGGATCTAACCCGGCAGGTGGAGAAGACCCAGGAGATAACGGGACCAGTCAGGATTCACTCGCTGTGAATGCCGCTTCCGAAGCGGGGATTGTTTGCGTGGCCGCGATAGGTAATGACGGTTACAGGAGAGTCACTTCCGTTGGAGCCGCAGATTCTGCCATTACTGTTGGCTCGATAGATGATAAAGCTAGCATAGAGAGGGGGGATGACTCAATATCATCCTTCTCCAACTCAGGACCTAGAGAGGATGATGGTGATGATAATGAATGGGACGAACTGAAGCCAGATGTTGTAGCCCCCGGTTCAAACATTATGTCGGCACAACATGCGGCTTCAAGCTCGAGTCTCCCCGGGTCCGCAAAACCTCTAGCCAGTGACAATTATGTTCAGAAGTCGGGAACCAGTATGTCTACTCCAGCAGTATCCGGATTCATTGCGGCGATGCTACAGATGGATGAAGATTTAACTCCCCAAGAAATCAAGGACATTCTGAGAAATAACTCGGAAACCAGAGGAGGGGCTTCTGCTCCAGATGTTACTGACAGGTGGAATGATCAGTATGGCTTTGGGATTGTGGATGGTGAAATGGTGATGCAGGCAATTCTGGGGGACAATGATGACGGAGGAGGTGGCGGGAATGAAACAGGCCCTCCGCCGACGGGCACCGAGGAATGGGTGATTATTGACACTCCCGAAGAGGATTCATGGCTTGTTGAGGGGGAAACCTACAGTGTTCGTGGACATATTGATGAGGATGCTGATACGAACGGTACAATTGAGGAAGTGAATGTTAGTATTTCGTATCGATATCGTCCAGAAGAAGGACCCAGGCAAACATCCGTTTTGGTAGATTGGCACATAGTACAAGGCACTATGAATTGGTCGACGCCTTTCACCATCCCTGAGTTCACAGAGGAAGAGATCGATATTGAGGACATAATCATCAAGGCGAAGGCCAGGAATGAATTCAATGTATGGAGCGAAATGGAGCAAAGCGAGCATCAAGTTGGTTTGGTCGAGGTTAGTCTAGGAGGGCCCAGTGGGCAGAGTCCCGTGTCTGGAAATACAAATATTTTCGGAGGCTGGGAGTCCGTCAACGGAGGGGAGATTCAATGGAGATTAGGCACTGATCAGTGGGAAACTGCTGAGCAATTCGGCGGAATTGGCAGTAGTTCTGGTGATTGGTCAGTTAATTGGGATACCACATCAGTCAATGATGGATTTTATCGAATATCCGTGAGAGTTGTGAGTGGTGACGGAATTTTTTCGGAGGAAATTAGGAGGACAGTAGAGGTAGACAACGACCCTCCTGCTCCTGACCTCATCTTCCGCAGTGGGATAACAATCAGTGAGTATGGTTTACCAGTTTCTGAAACATATGTCAATACATTCCTTGAGGTTAGTTGTGAAGTAAGAAATGATGGAGACTTAGATGCAACAGAGGTGAGCATTTACCTCAAGGAAAATGGAGCTAGGAAGGATGAAATCATCATACCCAGCATAGGGAGCGGTGACATAGTGGAAATCGTCCTCTACTGGAATCCACTGAATCTTGGTGAACGTTCACTCACGGTTTCCTTGGACCCCACGGACGAAATAGATGAAATAAACGAAGAAGACAACGAGCAAACCACAGAATTCCCCGTTCTGGAAAGGCCTCAAGGAGTGGATCTATCTTTCAGAGAGGGAGCGGTGAGAACTGAGCCCCCTGTCCCGAGACCAAATGAGCAATTTCTGATAACTGCCAGGGTTGATAACTTGGGATCCAGTGATGCACGGGATATTGATGCAACTCTTGAAATCAAAAATTCCATTGGCTGGGAAGCAGTTTCACTCAGCCCCGTTACCTTGGTCGTGGGACAGGGTTCATCTCTGATATCATTCGCCCACATCGAAAATTCTACTGGCCCCGTTCAACTTAGGATTAGCGTAACAGGGCCATCCTTATCGGACTTGGATTGGTCAAATAATAATATACAGTCGTCAATCGTAGTTGATGAGACAACACTGACAGGTCCCAGAACTGCCAGCTTTACGACTGGTGAGGTTCCTGTAGAGCTAATTCAACTGAGTGATGAAGGAGGAGTTGTAATCACGAATAAGGATGATGACCTCAGACTGCACAGGCTTGGGGCCAACAGGGGGTTGACCGCATGCTCGAATGTACTAGAGGAAAAATGGTCGGGGGACATAGTAGCTATGTCATCCGAAGACGGCTTGGCGCATGTGGCATGGACGCGCAGATACCTGGATAATTCCGGATTCTTCCAACAAACAGTCAGCTACACCACGATCGACTCAAGCTGTCTCATGACACCGGTACAGGACATAATGGAACCAATCTTGCTATCTGAAGGGAAATATTGGGGTATTGGCATGGACATTGATGGCCCCGAGATACTTTTGGCCGGATATCATCACAAACTCAATACTGGATCTTCAAACGAGAATACTGCTGTGTTCATGGCTATGTCTGAGTCTCCGACCAAGTCCACAGACTGGATTATCAATCCGCAAGTTGTAGGGGGATTGGACGTAGTATCGGGGGGTACTGACCCAGTGGCTGTAGGCATCGGAGAAGAGGATGGCCATATCCTATATCAAGACACCAGAAATGACACAACTGGATTGGATAGGCTCGGCTTGTGGTATTCTCATGGACTGCCAGAGCAGACATCATGGTCCTACAGGAAGGCGGTTGGGGACTATGCATTCGCCCCGGTAATATCAGTTTCAGAAATTTCTGATGAGGATGTTATTGTTGCTTCCTGGGGTGAGGGGTATGATCAGAGCTCTGAGTTGGTCACAATGGTTGTTGACAGCTCCTTTAGCCCGATCGGGGAGGGGGAAGTTAGAACTGCTTCAAGAGGACTGGGTTATATCCAACTGTTGGAAACGGCAAGGGGGGTCCAGTTATTTTTCGACTTCGTTGGGCCAAGCGGGCCACAGATGCAGTATGGGATGATAGATCCCGAAGAAGGCTGGATTGGGATATCTGACCGCTTAGGCCTCGGGAGAATCGTGATTTCAAGTAGGTCACCAATAGATACCGATGCGGTAATTCTACAGACTTCACCAACCGGGTGGCAGATCAGGGCTTTGGTCGACGACTCTTCACCCGAGGCATCAAAGGGAACCATTCTAGATCAAATCAGAGGATACACTGGACTTGATGAGAGGAATTTCAACGTCATCTTAGTTGGAATATCAGGAGTAACAATAGTCCTTAGTCTGATAGTAATTCTGACTATGGCAACTAGGGCGGTACAATGGGCAAGCGGTAAAGGACGTAGAAGAGTGACTGGCAAAGTAATTCTGGAAGAGGATGTGGTCGATATCATTGAAGAAACGGACATCCCAATCAAATCCTCAGATGTGGAGCTTGTCGAGGAAATTATGGCGCCTGAGACTCTGGCCTCTTCGGAAAGGAGAAAGAGAAGAGAATACAGGTCGACGGGTTCCGTGCTGACAGATCTGCCTGAAATTGACGATTCAGTAAGCTATTCCCCCCCTAATCCAATGCATACTCCTCCCATTCCCCTTCCAATCCCTCCGGGGACTACGAACAGGCGCGTAGCGTGCGATGGTTGTAACTCCATATTTGAGGTTGAAGCGGGATTGACAAGAGCCAAGTGCCCGGTGTGTGGGAAAAAGATTGGGCTAGTTTGACATGCTAAGAATACTGCTGGCATCTAAATCCGAAAGGCGCTTAGAATGGCTCGATCAGAACCTCTCCTTGCTAGGAGCGAAGATTGACTCGAGGCCACTACTAGCATCCGAGATAAACGCCATTCAGGGATTGGATGTTGGAAAACAGGTTGAAATGGTTTGCAGAGATAAGGCGGGAAATGCAGTTATTGAGCAGTCTATATCAGAATCTGGTGACGGTGTCAAATACGACGTGATATTGGTGTCGGATACGATGATAGAAGATCCGGATGACCCCAGACTCTCAATTGGGAAACCGAACAACGAACTTGTTGCAACAAGTGTACTAATGAGACTGTCCGGAAGGAGGCATAAGGTCTGGACCTCCACATCCGTATTATTCCCCCCTGGTACTGAGAAAGCGGGCAAAATCATTGGAGGAGGCTGGATTGAGAAGAATTACACTAGCTCAGCCACAGTTGAATTCTCTGAATTGAACCATGACTCGATGGAGGAGCTTGTCTCATCAGAATCATGGAGAGGGAAGGCCGGGGGTTATGACCTTGCGGGCATTGCTGGGAAATATTGCCGTCTGATCGAAGGCGAGGAGGTCACTGTTCTGGGGATTTCGGGCGAATCGATAGAATACCTGAAGTTTATACTCTCAGACGAAAGTTACTTCTCCGAACTTTAGGACAAACTCCCTCTGGATGTCATCAAACCAATCTAACATACCAGAAGAGAATCTCACCCTATCAATTTCAGGATCCATTAGAAGGTCATCTTGAATTCCTTTCAGCGTTCCGGGTGCGGCCCCACATGAAACGCAGGCCCCATCTAAATCGATGACCAAAGATAATGCCTTACTCGAAGATGACTCATCCAAAAATTCCCAGCTAGCTAGGACTAGCCCCCCTCCATGTCCATCCAATGCGGCTCTAACAGTCCCTAGTCTGGCCATTAATGCGGGGATAGTATCGGCGTCGTTAGATTCGATTAGCCCTATCAGGGAAAGTCCCCTAAGTCTCTCTAGTTCATCCTTGTCATGGCTAGATTCAATTCTTCTTTGGGCTTCAATCCTCATCTGTTCTTCAATCTGTGAGCCATACAAATCCACAAGGTTGTCGCCTTCTGGTTTGGCAGAATCCATGATGTGCCATTAGGGCGTCTCTTTAGAAATCTACTAATGAATACGACGCGGTCTGCCACACACATTCAAAAGGATGGAAGTGTGCCAGGTGTCGAGGAATAGCATGTCTAACGGTGATGAGGCAATTCTTGAAGTCAGAGGACTCAAGGTGGGGATAGAGGATACGCCTATCCTGAAGGGTATAGACCTAAGGATACCAAAGGGAGAGATTCATGCAATAATGGGCAGGAACGGTAGTGGGAAGACAACTACCGCTAATGTGATAATGGGCCACCCAGCTTACGATGTCGAAGAGGGAGAAATCCTTTTGGATGGAGAAAATCTACAGGAAATGGAGCCATGGGAAAGATCTAGAAAAGGGGTTTTCCTGTCTTTCCAATATCCACAATCAATCCCAGGCCTACAAGTAGGTAATTTTCTGCGAAAGTCTGTATCGAGTGTCAGAGGGGAAGAAGCCGCCAGGGGCTCCGAATTCAGGGAGAAATTAAACCAGGCGATGGAAGAGCTAGACATTCCCAAATCGTTCCTGTCTAGATATGTGAATGATGGATTCAGCGGAGGGGAGAAAAAGCGCTTTGAGATTCTACAACTCATGCTTTTAGA
The DNA here is from genome assembly GCA_028283505.1 of Candidatus Poseidoniales archaeon. GTDB lineage: Archaea > Thermoplasmatota > Poseidoniia > Poseidoniales > Thalassarchaeaceae > MGIIb-O5. The sequence goes on along the minus strand of JAPOFX010000001.1, from coordinate 257,351 downwards.
GCCTAGACTTGCAGTTTTGGATGAGACCGACAGTGGTTTGGACATCGACGGGATTAGAACCGTTGCCAAGGGAATAAACTCGGTTGTCAAAGAAACGGAAAATGGGGCCTTGATTATAACTCACTATTCTAGAATACTTGAGCATGTCAATCCAGATAGAGTCCATGTCATGATTGGAGGCAGGATCGTAGCAAGTGGAGGTCCCTCCCTCGCTATACTATTGGAGGAAAACGGTTATGACTGGCTTGAGGAACAAGTTGCGAATGGAGTGGATTTCGAATGAGTGAAAGTAGTGAAGCTAGAGATGCAGTAGGCGATTACAAGGCAGGATGGCACGACCCGGAAAATTCAACCATAAGATTTGATTTTGGTCTCTCTGAGAAGGTAGTTAGGGACATTTCCCAGATAAAGAATGAACCCGAATGGATGACTGAGATCAGGGTGAAGGCTTACAGACACTTCGTCGATAGGCCGATGCCGACATGGGGAAATACCGAGGAGCTTTTGGAAATAGATTTCGACAAAGTTTGCTATTTCCTAAAGTCCTCCGAAGGGATAGGTAGCTCATGGGACGATGTGCCTGAGGACATTCGCAATACGTTCGATCGATTAGGGATTCCTGAGGCAGAACAGAAGTGGCTTTCCGGAGTCACTACTCAATACGAATCGGAGACTGTCTACCATAGCATACGCGAAGACTTAGAGAAACAAGGTGTGATTTTCTTGGATATGGATTCTGGATTAAGAGAACATGAGGACATTGTGAAGAAGTACTTCGGAAGCGTAATCCCATACAGCGACAACAAGTTCTCGGCACTCAATACAGCGGTTTGGTCTGGAGGCTCCTTCATTTACGTCCCCAAGGGCGTTCATGTCGAGATGCCTGTCCAAGCCTATTTCAGAATAAACGCCAAGAACATGGGCCAATTTGAAAGGACCCTGATTATTGCTGACGAGGGAAGTAGTATCCATTATGTCGAAGGATGCACCGCTCCGACCTACTCAACTGATTCCCTGCATTCTGCTGTCGTGGAGTTGCTTGCCCTCCCCGGAGCCCACATAAGATATACCACCGTACAGAATTGGAGCAACAATGTTTACAATTTGGTTACGAAAAGGGGTGTCGCCCATGAGAATTCGAAAATTGAGTGGGTAGACGGGAATATTGGAAGCAAGCTGACCATGAAATATCCTGCTGTTATTCTAAAGGGAGAGGGGTCTCATGCAGAGGTGATCTCAGTAGCTTATGCAGGAAATGGGCAACACCAGGATGCTGGCGCCAAGGTACATCACATGGCATCCAATACAACCAGCAATATTCTTTCCAAGAGTATTAGCAAAGATGGAGGCAGAGGGTCCTACAGGGGCATGGCCAAAGTGATGCCCAAAGCAGAAAACTGCAGGATGAATATTGTTTGTGATGCCCTGATACTCGATGAAGAGAGCAGAACGGATACCTATCCAACAATGGAGATTGCGAACTCCACTGCACACTGCGAACACGAAGCTAGTGTCTCAAAGGTTGGAGACGAGCAGTTGTTCTACCTAATGAGCAGAGGGCACACAGAAGCTGAAGCCCTCGGCATGATTGTCAATGGTTTCTTTGAGCCGTTCACTAGAGAGCTCCCAATGGAGTATGCAGTAGAGCTGAACAAGCTCATGTCACTGGAAATGGAAGGAAGCATAGGTTGAGTGTGGATAGATGGATCCCGATTCAGTATACTTGTCTTCTGAAATGCCGGACAGGGCAGATCATCTGTGGAAATACACGTCCTGGAAGAAGGCTCACCCTACTGGCAATGTAAGAGAGATACCCGATACTGTTTCATCGCCAAAAATTGTTTTGAAAACGATCGACGGAAGTTCTCTCCCCGAAGGAATTTCTCTTGTTCATGATCAAACAGAATTTGACGATCTGCCAAACGAGGAAATTATCACAAAGAGCTTCATGCAGTCTGTAACCGAGGACTCAAAGTTTACCTTATCGGTCGATCCTAAATTCAAATCGGCCATACCGATAGTGCTCGATATACAAAGTAATGGGAATTATTGTGCGGCCCATCTTTGTCTGAAAATAGGTAGGTTAGCAGAGTTTGAACTAGTGACTATCATCAAAGGAGAATGTGAATGGTTTGGATTGATGAGGACGGGGTCAACTGGTGAGGGCTCTGTTTGCAATGATGTTTTTGTCAACAAACTTTCCAAGGGAGTTACACTTAGAGTCGAGTCGATTTCGATCCCTAGGAACTCCCAATTCAAATCTGGAACTGTATCTTCGGGCTCAACACTAACAAAGGCTGATTTGAGATTTCGGATGTTTGAGCCTGGGGCAAGTCTGAATGTTTTAGGATCCATACTTTCAGCGGGTAGAATGAGTCTTGACCATCATATTGAGATCTATCATGATTCTCCAGAAACATTCAGTCGACTGGACTGGAACTCTGCCTGTGGGGGGAGTAGTAAGACAATTGGTACTGGAATGCTAAGAGTGTCAAAAGGATCATCCGGAGCAGATGCTGCGCAACTTTTCAGTAATCTACTCCTATCTGGTGACGCCCAAGCAGACTCCATTCCTGAATTAGAGGTCTCGGAGCACGATGTGGTGGGTTGTGGACATGGGACGGCAAGTGGTCCGGTTGATGAAAATCAAATGTTTTACTTGGAATCAAGAGGGATGTCGCCAAGAGAATCAAGAAGCACGCTAATAGCAGCATTTCTCAACTCGACTCTATCTGAAATGGGTGGAGACTTGATGCATGGGTGGCTAGTATCTGAGTTGGAAGATGACTTAAACGAACTTGGATATTAAGAAGAGCGGTCCCTGTAAGTGGCGGCCAAAGCCGAGATCACCAGTCCACAGGACGCTCCGAATAATATTCCCTGATGCTCCAAGCCCTCACCGGCCAGATCCCTGAATGCGAGTGCCATCACAAGCGTGACGGGGATAGAAAAGATCCCGAATCTAGTGATCCATAATCTTAGGCTGGGAGACTCTCCCATGGGCCTGAGTGTAATTGAAGAAGACTTCTGGATGATCTGCCAGTTTACCCTCTCAGCATCTATTTTCAACCTCTGCATGATAGCATTTCTAACTCCTGGTTGGTAATTTGAATCGCGTTCCTCTCCGATTATGCCAGTCCTTATCTTTACTCTTCTAAGCCGTCCTCTTGAGTCAATCAGACGCTCCCCTATGGCCGCAGCACTAGGAGGATCCAAACCCATTAAATCCACTACTAGGACTCCTCTTTCCCTCCTTATCCTTTGATGAATATCCCACGAATTCCCATCTGAGCTGACTCTTTCTGCTATTGGCGAAAGAGCGACTCTTAGGAAGTCTGTTTCCTCCTTTCTCTTTTCTTCCCTTGAGTCGCCTTTGGTGGAGATTTCATTGATTCTATAGATTGCGAAGGCGAGTATCAGAATTAATGCTGTGGAGCCGCTTATTAACCCGATTCTCAATGAGAACAAAATATCTGGGTCCTCGATTCCGGTGGCAAAAATTGAGATGAACACTGCCATTGTTCCGAACATCAAACCAGCTACCACAGAAATCGAGATGGCATCCTTGGTCGAAATGTCTGTCACACCATTCCTAGGTGGCAATCGTTCAAGAGTTAGAGGGTTGGGATACATTGATTTGCCAAGAATTGTTGGGTGATATGTGTGCATCGTTTGTCAGAAGGAGGGTTTGATTGGTGGACTTGTCGAGGACTCGCCAATCGTCCTAGTTGCGGGATCGATGGTTGTTACAGTATGTGCTCTGAAGGGAAGTTCGGTGGTCAAAGATACTCTAAAGGATGGTTCTGGTAGTGGTTTTATCCCTGATGCTCTCAAAAACGGAAGATTGGACAGAGATAGGGAAATCAAGATTTCTTCTATCTTGGCCGGGGTATCTGGCTTGCTACTCTTGATGTTCTTTGTTTCTCCTTTGATGCTTCATGAAGGGACTGTTCCAGAGTTATCCGGGAGGGCCAATACAATTGATTACATGAATGAGGGGAGTTGGGGAAATGATGAACACCCAGAGGATGGAAGGTTGGGGCATAATCAATCTGCACATGGAGGATATTTTTCATGGTCCGAACTGAACCCGGTGTTTGGGTTTGTATATGCATTTGGAGATATTAATTGCCATCAGAAACACGATCGCTCATGGGCCTTGAATGATAATCAAATGCCTGTATGCACTAGAGACATAGGGATATTCTCAGGATTTTTTATGGGATGCCTATTTTTCAGGTTAAGAGGGCTGAATAGATGGACTGTTAGGGATTCATTCCTTTCCGTGTTTGACGATGACTCCATAGAATCTGTTTATCTTACGGACAGGCGAATGAGATTGATGATGCTTCTACTTCTTTTGGGCATTGTACCCATGGCAATTGATGGTTTTACTCAACTGCTGACGGATTATGAGTCTACCAATGGCGTTAGAGTGATTACAGGATTTATGGCAGGGTTTGTTATTGGATGGTTTGTCTGCTCGGCGTTGTCGTCCAAGCCGGATTTATTTGAGTCGCCGTCATCTGTCGTACTTCCCGCGAATTCCAGGCTCTCCCTCGTGGATTACCCTGATGAGTGAGACCACCATGAAATGAGTTCTAGCTCGTTAGTGGGTGCCTCAAATTTAGAACTACCAGATCCCAAGATGGAGATTCTCTCGATCGTGGAATTTATTGCTGAGTCATAGTTCCCTGACTTGACTATCTGCCCCATTGCGAATCTAAGATGCGTACGAGGATTTTTCTTTTGCCATTTTATCAAGGCCTCTTTCAAGGGCCATATCGAAATTGCCAGCCTTCCAAATGGGCGATACTCTTCCTTCATCTGTGAACGAGGGGCCTCCCTTCCAATTAGTGACTTGTGCTGGTGGATACATCCTAATTTCCTATTAAGGTAACTTACAATGGTCTGAGTATGCCTCTCTGAAACAGATCTAACTGGGCCCAATGATCTGCGAAGTTCTCTGATATCAGCAGATCTCATCAGAGAGAGAGTGCCACAGATTGAAGATATTGAATGGGACAATACGTGTTTTGGGACATCAATCCTTTCACTGTCCGGGGAGTTACCGATTACTTGTGAGTGATTAGCTTGGAAATCCTTGAGTACCCTCCATGGGGCTTCCCCGCATAACCAATCGTCTTCCCTGACGGTAGGCTTCACACCAAGTCCCTCCAATGTGGATTGGCCCCTAGATGATTTAATCAGTGATCTAACTAGATTCTTATCAACTTCCTCAGACCGGACATTTACCGGTTCTGGCTTGGAATGCATAAAATTTCTAATTAGGGACTTGAGCTTCATTCTGAAATCCTCCTCAGAACCCTCATTCAATACTGGTCCGATAATGGCGCCCATGTCGAATGGCGTGGGCATCTCCACTTCTCCCGATAGTAATTTCTTGTAGCCCTCTCGAATTTGCTCTTGGAGTACGCTGGTCTCGAAGTATTCCTCTTTGTCCGAGTGCGCTCTCAAAGTTCCGCTCTTAATTCTACTAAGTGCTACCTTAGGGTCGCAATCAACCCAAATACATAGGTCCGGAACTAAAGCTGCAGAATTCATATGTGCTACTCTATTTATCCCAAGTCCTCCAACAATGCCCTGGTAAACTAGGGATGAGTGAATATTCCTCTCACTAACCACGCCTATCCCAGCCTCCAACTTGGGCAGAATCCAACCATGCGAGTGATCGACTCTATCAGCCGCGAAAAGTCCTGCCTCATTCTCGGGAGTGGTTGTCTTTCTCCTGACTGAGTCAATAGCCAACCTTCCAAGTGGGTGATCCCTCCTCGGCTCTCCAGTAACACTAACAGAAACGAAAGGGAATTCTTTCCTCATTACTTCAGAAACTACCTTGGTGGCGAGTCCCTTTCCACTTCCATCTCCACCCTCTATTGTGATTAGATACACAACTAATCCTCCTTCGAGTAAACGTCATAGAATTGATTTCTCGAAAGACCTACCAAACCCATTCCTGATAGGGTGAATAGGGGCCCAACAAAGATCATCCCCCCGCTCCATAGGCTGAAGAATGCCAGCCACCAAGTTTTCCTATAGCTAGTACCCTTATTGGCTTCCAGAGCTCCTGCAATGCCTGCGAATCCAGTCAACAACGCGAAGACCGCAAAAATAGTCGCAATAATGACTGATTCCCCGAGATGGCTTTCTCCTAGCATGTCGATTTCATTAATTCCTTCTCCCTCCACCAGTGTTACAGAAATCTGAGAATGGTCCCCTGGGACCAATGAAACCTGAACAGTGATATTGCCGGGATGTTCTATCTCCAGTACCACTGCCCTTCTGGGGACATCGTTAATTGAGAATCTTCCTCCTGAATCAGTAGAATCGCTACCTGCCACCAATCCCTCTTCATCGAACAATGTAACTTCAACCCCCTCAACTCCATTACCTCCAGATGAGTTACCCACCAGCTCGGAAATTACTATTCCATTAATATCGGCGGTACCTCCTGACTCTTCCATCTGACCCGACAGAATATCGCTTACGTTACCGGAGATGAGCATGATTCCAATTATGATTCCCAATGCCCCCCCAATTCCCAGTAGAAACGCCCCCAGATTTCTGGTCGCTGAGTCGGTGGAAAGGTCCGAGAGCCAAAGTTCGAGTCCTGACATTTCGTCAAATTCCTCTACTTGATCGTCAATCACCCTAATCACCCCCTCTCCTCTGACTCGCTGGCACAGCGTCAAGCAGTTCATCATGCCGATTATTAGTTTCATCAATTTGCTGATTCTTCACGTCACGAGTCTTTCGGTACATGAACAGGAAAGGGAGAGAGAAGGTTATCGTCATCAAGAGCACCGGGATAATGGCTATCGATGTTGGATTGTTTTTCTGGCCACAACCAGTGAAACAATTCCCTTCCTCGACCCCAGAGATATTGGTCATGGAAACGAGGTACATTGAAGACCAATTCTTCCCAGTTATCCAAAATTCAGAGGAGTTGTGATGCGCTATTCCATTCAGAACATTATTGATGCCATTACTATTTTTTTCGGATATTGATGAGGCATCAAAATCTCCCAGCAAACTTCCATTGGAGGGGTCGAATAAAATGATCCTGTCATCCTGCCAAATATTGGCTAAAACCCTAGGGCCCTCCGCGGTGGTTACACATTCCAGCTCATTTATTTTGTTGATTCTGTTCCCCAACTCATCAGTCACGGTAACTACTCTTAGGACATTAAATGAGTTTGGATCTCTGATTGAGATAGAGGATGTGCCATTTGACATAATCAGATATTTGCCATCATAGCAAATACCCCAACCCTCGCCTTGATAACTAAATGAAGATACTATTGTTAGGTTTTTGATGTCGAAAACGTAAGCTACTTCACTTTTCCAAGTCAACATGATTATGGTATCATTGTACACTGTGATGCCCTCCGAAAAAATAGTTTCATTCAAGGAAACCGATCTAATTACTTGTCCTGACCATGGGTCTACTTCCCTAAGAGATGAGCTCCCATATAATCCCGTACTTTCGTAGATACTCCCATTGTGCATTTCAAGACCCTGTGTAAAGGCCTCATTATCATGATAATGTTCGCTTAGTAAGACGATTTCATATTCAACTGGAGTATCATAATTAGAGGCTGATTCAGCATTAAAAATAGGAAAAAGTATGCTTAGAAATAAGAGTGTGGCCATTGTTAAACTGCCTCCCCCCGTACGACTCATGTATGAACGATGCTCCATCGGTGTTAAAATACGTCTTAGAATCGTTTAGTCCTGTGTACTACACGGAGTGTTGAGTATGTTAGGTCGATCGGGTCGGTATTCTTCCAATAGTGCCATCACTCTAGTGGCCCTCCTCGTACTGACAAGTTTGTCACCGATGGCTTTTGCAGATGATGATGCGGAGGATCAAAATTACCGTATCGTAGGAGATCTGGATGATTTCGATCCCGCGACTGATGGCAAACAGTATTTGTTCTCGACCTCCCCGGTCCCAATATATTCGGCAACAGGATTCCTAAAGTCGCAATGGAGGTCTGAGGGGTATCCTGACCTGGTACTTCCCTTTTCTCAATCTTACCTCAACTCCAGAGGTTTGGCAAGAAATTGTGATAATGCCTGGAGCGTGGGAGATACCGGAGATATCTCCACTGCAGGAGGAACCATTTCTGCTACAGTTCAAAAGATTTCCAGTAATTCGGCAATAATTGTTGAAGATGGCCAAGTTATACCTTCCACGACCCTAAATGATATCGCTTCGACTTGGGAGTCGACGATTTTTCCAACGGTTACCAGTTATTTCGGAACTACTCCCGATGTTGATAATAACTGTCAAGTAGAGATTGTGATTTTTTCAATTGATGGGGCAGGGGGGATAGGTGGATATTTCGTTCCTGGCCTATCCTCTTCCACTGATTCACTGTTCGTCGATATTGATGACCTGAGCTGGAGAAACACGATCATTGCTCATGAATTCCAACATCTTTTGCACAATGCCAGAGATCCATTTGAGTTTATCTGGATTGATGAGGGTGCGGCCGACATGGCGTCATACCTGTGTTTTGGGGTTACTAATACCCTAACTGGACATGCCAATGCATGGTCTCAGAACTCGAACATGAGCGTGAGGTGGTGGAACCAGAGGATTGCAGATTATGGTGCCGGATTCCTCTTCATGATGTACTTATCAGACAAGCTCGGAGGAGCTTCATCAATCTCTTCGTTGGTGGCAAACACAGATACTGGAGGAAGTGCAATTGAATATCTGGCATCAAATCCCCCTCCGGGTTCAACACCCATAGGAACTACAATGAGCGATATTTTCGCCAATTTTACCCTCGCCGTATCCATAGACAGCGATCAGGGGGCCTTTGGTTTCTCGAATCTTGATCTTAGCGCAGGTTGCATATCTGCTTTTATTTGCAAAGCCCAGATGAGCGGGTTTAACGATCAATGGGTGAACCCATGGACAAGCCCCCTACAAGAACTGGAGGGGTGGGGAATGAGGGCATACAAATTCAATCAGGGATCTGGGGCCCCTCTGAATATCATGGCCCAACCATCAGAATTTGGATTTGAAGGGGCCTTGCTCGCCAAGGACAGCAGTACCGGGAGTTGGTCCATGAGCAGAATGAGGGTCGATCAAGTAACTGGTTCAATTACTGGCTTGATTCATGGATTTGGAACCGATGTTGACGAGGTTTGGATGACAACTTGGTATGAGTCTACTGTTGATGATTGTGATTACAACTATGCCACCTGCGGGATAACTTCTGGAAGCTATCCTACCGCCACTGTCACGGTCCAAGCCATGCTGGTCACTGATCCCGCTGAGGTATCAATTGACAGTATAGAGGGGTTCGATAGAGACGAGGATGGCCTGTCGGACAGTGTGCAAATTGATCTTGATATTGTCTCAAACTCATTTTTCGAGATACTAGAAGTCACAGTAGATGCTTTCTCAAACAACACTCTCGTTGATACCAAAGTTTTCTCGGTAAGTGCGGGAAATAGCATTGCAACCGAGAAGAGCGTATGGTTCACTCCTCCATACAGCTCTGAATGGACCTTTGGAATAGACATAAGGGATGTGACATCATCCTTGGTTGATCAAGCGTTCTCATTGCCTCTGCAATTGGCCAATATGGAGCCAGTAGCTTCAATTTCCGTATCGGTTAATTCGACCCAGACATGGCTCCCTGTGAATATGTTCGGATCCGGTTACGATGAATGGGGCTTTGGGATGGAGAACGGCTCTTTCTCGAACAACGAAACACCCATTGCATATTTTTGGGACCTGGGGGATAACGTATCATCAACACTCAAAAATCCAGTACACCAATATTTGGAGCCTGGAACTTACCCAATAGTCCTGACTGTAATGGATCAAGGTGGATACTACTCTGAAGCACAGACATGGAATGTTATCGTCGAGGATACTAGCGACCCCATACCCGAGATTTCCGTAGAAGGTGTTGTGGTTTCAGAAGAATTAATCCTGATGACGAACCAACAGGTGATGTTCTCCGCGCTGGGAACTACTGACAATCTGCCCTTGGAAGAACTCTACTTTGAATGGAACTGGGGAGATGGTGAGATAGAATCTGGAATCGGATTATACGAATCCAGTCACTCGTGGGTTGATGGAAGTTCTGATGGGATAATCTACACTCTTTCGCTCCTAGTCAGTGATGGAATTCACGATGTTGAGCATACTATATTCATCAGGATACTAAACAGAGTGCCACAACAAATTTTCGATAGCCAACTTCAGACATACACCCTTACACCGCTTGAGCTCCCTGTAGTATTCACTGATAGTGATGGGATGATAGTAAGCTATGATTGGACCTTTGAAGAGGGGGTAAATCTTGACGGAGGAGGCATGACTATGACCTCAGATTTCTCTCATTTCTCATCTGACTTGGCCAACCCAGTAGTTGGATGGTTAACTCCGGGACTGAAAAATATAGGATTGACTGTTATCGATGACGATGGGAACTCGACCTCTGCTACTATCCAGGTCAATGTGATTAATCAGAGGCCGGTTGCGGTCTTTTCAAGACCTGGTGACGGTACCGTGGACACAACATATACCTTCACGAGTTACTCATTTGATCCTGATGGGGACTCAACTCAGCTCTCTACTATATGGTCCATCTCTGATTTACCTGAAACAATAGAGAATACTACATCTGTAAGTCACACATTCATGGAACCGGGTCTATACACGGTATCACTGATAGTCATTGACGTGCTCGGACTTTCTTCAGCTGAGAAATCATTTAGTTTGAGGATCGAAAATCCCCTACCAGTTCCAATGATCGACTTCTCTTGTCCAAACGTGAATGGTTCTATTTTGAAACGGGAGCCAACTGATTCCGAACAGGTTATCTGGCAAGTCCCTCAAACAGAATCTGGTGATGTATTTGTCTCTCCGATGAGCTTCATCAAGTTTGATGGATCCAGAAGTTATGACTCGGACCCCGCCTTTGTTGGAAAATCCTCAATGGACAGTGAAGATGTGGACTGGAATGGGATTACTAGATGGATTTGGGACTTCGGAGATGCTAGTCCTCAAGTGGAGGGAGGAATAGCTTGGCATCAATATACGATTCCTGGGTCCTATACAGTTACCCTGACCGTGGTAGATGGATTTGAAGGAGGGGAAACAAACAGCACGTCCATTGATGTGGTTGTTTCGGAGTCTCCGGTGATTCTAACTGATAGCCCTATTTCTTCTGATTACGTCAACGTGGGGGATTCAGTTTACTTGAATTATAGTGTTTATGATCAGGACTTAGAAGACGGGCTTGTTGCATGGATTGATTCTGACACAACGATTGACTCGGATGGAGATGGGGACTTCACAAATGATATGGACGATTCTCTATCTGATGACTTGGTAGTCAGGTGGGATCTGGATGCATCTGTAGACTCCGATGGCGATGGTGATTACAAGAATGACTGGGATTGGAATCCAGAAACGTGGAGTGAAGAAGGAGAGATTAAGATTACCATGCAAGTATGCGATGCTGTCAACGTCTGCGCAGAGAGAGACTATGTGATCACCGTGCTGTCTACCGAAGACGAGTACGTACCAAAGTCACTGGCAGATCTGACTTGGGAGGATATAGTTCCCAACAGGGAGAGTGGGGGACTTCTCGCTCTGGTTGGGCTTGTCCTACTCCTTGGTTGGATTATAATGAGGCAGAAAGACGAAGAAGAGCTTGAAGCCGAGGATATGATGGAAACATATGACGTCGATGAAGTTGAATCTGATGGTGGCCTTCCTGGGATGGATCAACACAAACCCCCTCCTCAGCCAAAGTATCTGTCAGAAGAAGAGCGTAGAGACGCTGATTCGGGCTATGTGCGTCCAATTAGAACCAGGAGGCGTTGAATGGTCACACGAAATAGAGCGAATGTTTTCCCCATATTAACCAGCTTCTTCTTAGTAGCGCCTAATTTTCTTCTTGTTCTCACACTGATACTTTCTCCTACGGTATCTGCTCAGAGCACGGGATCTTGTAACGTTCCCGCAGTGAATGACCCTTCCAATGGGAACAGAATCTCAGTAGAGCCGGTCGAAGATAGCTGGTGGGATAATGTTGAAGACCCAAGATTTGACTTAGACACCGATTTATTCACTGACTTCACTGTAGACAATGACACTGCAACTGCTATCGGAATGAGGCTGGTGCCTGGGTACATGTACACTTTTTGCATTAGTATTGCTAGTAATCAGGATGACCCTCCTTTGAACCCAAATTCAGATATCTACTTGATGACTGAACCAAATTGGGACAGATATAAGATGTACTATAGTATGAGGGATGACCCCTATTTCTTCGATGCATTCGACCAGCTTCCTGTTGAATGGAGGGACATGGATGATTGGCTTCCCTTTAGGGACGTTCATGCATATGAAGGAGTTACCTATCAAGAGTTCTCGGTTGCCATTGACTCCAGCGGTTCTGGATTCTTTGGCGGTGGTGACGTACTGTATTACCTCGTAATTGATGGGTGGAACAATAGGAGACATACGAACACTGGTGCGCCCGGAGGGGATGTTGACGTCGAAATTCTGATAGATGTAGAAGATCGCTTGAACATTCCAAAATTCACTGCAACTCTATTAGTCGGTTCATTACCTTTAGCGTGTATAATTGCACCATTGATTGTTCATTCTAGGTACATGTCAAACGGAAAAGAGGGAGATAATGCGGAGGAAAGTCGCGAAGTTCCTTATCTTGATGACGAGCAGAGTGGTACACGGGACTACGCAGAATAGCCCAGAAGTTTCCATGCAGTTGTCAAATCTGAAACGTTTATTCTTCCCGAGTGCGATAGATGCCAGCCAACCTGCATTGTTGTGTACACCATGCCCTGACTTAGTAAGGGGGCGTGAATTCTAACCCAGTCCCCTCCCGGGCCAAGTCCCATTACAGACGTCTCAACCTCCGAATCCCTCAATTCCCATGCGGCTTCAAATATTCTTAATGCCCCTTCAGTTCCTTGGACCGGATAGCATATCTTAACCATATCACCCTGACTCGAATAATCTCCCACCTCAGCCACTATCTCACTTGCCGGAGGAGGGTGCTCCTCTGAGTGATAAGAGGCTATTATCTTGGTCTTTCCCAAGGCCTTTTCCATCAATGACTTTCTTTCCGATGCGCTGATGTCTACTTCAAGGTCAACCCAACTGACACCACTCTCAATTGCTGTCTTCAATACCTCGATCCTGCTGGACTCATCACCTGGATAGTAACCGCCCTGTCTCTCAGGCCTACATGTAAGAATTACTGGTAATTCTATCCCCTGCTTGAACGATGAAAGTACTGATTTTAGATCGACTGAATCGAGCGGCTTAACCTCGTACTCAACTTCCTCCTTACGGGATTTCTTTACATCATTATCTTCTTCCGATTCCTCCAACTCTATTTCCCTGGTCCAAAGCTTGTCGAGCCTAACCTCAACTAAATCAGCCCCGGCAGCTGTGGCCAAGGAGGCATCCTTGAGCATCTCATCAACCGTACAACCGGTCAACACAACGCACACGAGCGGTAACTCCATTGGATGCCTCGACCCTAGGATTCTGTTTAATCGTGTCGCGCCATCTGAGAACGATGGTAACTCGAAATTTCTCTGATTTGTTGATAAAGAAAAACCACCTTTCAGTCTTTTTTGGCTACCTGATCAAGAGATTTGGGCGAAGCTCAAACATAGATGATAAGTAGTAAAATTGACCTATTTTTCTCGATATATTCGCAGAGTTGAATAACCCCCTGCCGTTAGATTATACCAATACGATTGAGGGTTCCTACGGAACCCTCAAAAATTAGAGTTGATTATTGTGAAAGATGACTATGATGCTGATAGCATACAAGTCCTTGAGGGACTAGAGGCAGTAAGAAAAAGGCCTGGAATGTATCTCGGCGATCCTCATGACGGATCGGCCCTTCATCACTGCATCTGGGAAGTTGTCGACAACTCGGTAGACGAGCATCTTGCAGGGCATACAGATTCGATAGAGATCGTCCTACACAAAGGCGGTTCACTCTCTGTGAGAGATTTTGGTAGGGGAATCCCTGTTGGAATTCACGAAGAATATGGAATCTCAGCAGCTGAAGTGATAATGACGAAACTTCATGCAGGAGGGAAATTCGATAACAGCTCGTACAAAGTCTCTGGTGGACTCCATGGAGTGGGGGTTTCTGCGGTCAATGCTGTATCTGAATGGATGGAAATGACAATCCACAGAGATGGGGATATCTACTTTCAGAGGTATGAGGCTGGAGTTCCAGTTGAATCCCTAAAGAAAGTAGGGAAGTGCGAAGATACGGGGACCAAAATTTCCTTCAAACCTGATTTGTCAATATTTACGGATATTATTGAGTTTGATTTCGAAGAGGTCGACACCCGGGTTGGTGAGACAGCATTTCTCAACGCTGGATTAAAGATGACAATTCTTGATGAACGGAACGAGGACCCTCATACTTCTGAGCACCTATATGAAGGGGGATTATCGGAGTATGTGAGCCAACTCAACAACAGAAGAGAGGTTCTGCACGATGAAGTTATCAAAATCAAGGGCGAGAAGGAAATTGAAAAGGGAAATGTCGAGGTAGAGCTCGCCCTTCAGTGGTCAGACGCATTCAGTGAGTCGATTCGATGCTACACCAATATAATTCGGAACAAAGACGGTGGGACACATTTGTCTGGTCTACGAACTGCACTTACTAGCTCTGTCAACTCATATGCCAAGAAAAAGAAGCTTCTGAAGGGAGACGCTCTTTCCGGTGACGACGTGAGAGAAGGGTTGGCTGCAGTAGTAAGTGTGAAGCATCCTGATCCTTCCTTTTCGTCCCAGACCAAAGATAAGTTAGTCAGTAGTGAGGTCACTGGAATTGTACAAACCATCGTCTATGACAAACTGGGAGAATTTTTTGAAGAAAATCCTTCAGTCGCCAAGCAGATTGTGGAAAAAGCACTACTTGCTTCGAAAGCCAGGGAAGCAGCCAGAAAGGCTAGGGACCTGACTCGAAGGAAAGGGGTGCTAGAAGGCGGCGGTCTTCCTGGCAAACTGGCAGATTGTCAATCAAGAGACCCTAGTGAATGTGAAGTGTACCTAGTCGAGGGAGACTCAGCAGGCGGATCTGCAAAAACTGGAAGGGATCGGAGGATACAGGCGATTCTCCCACTACGTGGAAAAATACTGAACGTTGAAAGGCAGAAACATAATGCAGCTAAAGTGTTCCAAAATCAAGAGATTCAGACGATGATAAGGGCCCTTGGAGCGGGAGTGGGGAACAATACTGAAGAGGAGGGTGCATTCGATTCTAGCAAACTAAGGTACTCCAAAATCATCATCATGTGTGACGCAGATATTGATGGCGCCCACATCAGGACACTAATGCTGACTTTCCTGTGGAGATTTATGAGGCCTGCAATAGAAGATGGGCATGTGTATATAGCACAACCACCACTCTATCAACTCACTAAGGGACGGATAAGCAGATACGTATTCTCGGATGAAGAAAGGGACGAAGTTATGCTGGAACTTCAAGCTGATAATCCCAGTGCAAAGATTGGTGTGCAGAGGTACAAGGGTCTTGGGGAAATGAATCCGGAGCAGTTATGGGAAACTACAATGAATCCGATGACTAGAACAATGCTAAAGGTAACCGTCCAAGATGCTGAAGAGTCAGATAGGCTGTTCGAGATACTTATGGGAGAGGATGTCCCTGATCGCAGGGCATTTATCGAAAAATACGCCAAGGAGGTGACCAATCTTGACATCTGAGGAAAATAATGAGCCCGTTTCTAGTGATGAAAATATTCTAAATCATTCTCTTGTCGAAGAAATGAAAACCTCATACATCAACTATGCGATGTCTGTAATTATTGGTAGGGCCTTACCCGACGTTCGTGATGGACTTAAACCGGTCCATCGACGTGTACTATACGGTATGCATGAAGGAGGACATACCTCTGAAAGGAAGTACAGCAAATCGGCTCGCTCGGTTGGAGAGGTGATGGGTAAATACCACCCTCATGGAGATCTTTCGATCTATGACACTATGGTCCGAATGGCACAAGAGTTCTCATTGAGATATCCACTTGTGGATGGCCAGGGGAACTTTGGTTCGATTGATGGCGACCCTCCAGCTGCAATGAGATACACTGAAAGTAGGCTGGATAAAATCTCCAAGCATATGCTTGAGGACATAGATAAGAAAACAGTCGATTTCCAACCTAATTTCGATGACTCAGAGATGGAGCCTACTGTACTACCTGCAAGGTTACCCAATCTTCTCCTAAATGGGAGTGATGGGATTGCGGTGGGAATGGCAACTAGAATCCCCCCTCACAATCTAACTGAAGTGGCAGGGGCAATAAGATTGCACGTCAAGACTATCTTGGAGGGAGGGGGGGATGATTTGGAAATGCCGAATATTCCCATAGATGATTACATGGATCATGTCAAAGGTCCAGATTTCCCAACAGGTGCCACAATTCATGGATTAGATGGAATACTCGATATGTACATGACAGGAAAAGGGAGGTTTCATGTCCGTTCAAAATGTGATGTTCATGATGATTCTAAAGGAAAGAGAATCATAGTTCATGAGATCCCCTACCAGGTAAAAAAATCGGATATGCTCGTCCATATCGCAGACCTCGTCTCAAAGGGGTCTGTAGTGGGCATAAGGGACATCCGAGATGAGTCATCAAAAGAGGGGATAAGAGTAGTAATAGAAGTCAAGAATAACGCCGACCCTCACGCGGTTTTGAATCAGCTATTCAAATCCAGTAGACTTCAGGAGTCTTATTCCGCAAATATGATGGGGATTCTAGATGGTCGGCCAGTTCTTCTTACCCTCCCAGTCATTCTCCATACCTATGTAGAACACAGAGAGTCAGTCGTCAAGAGGAGGGCGATGTTCGAGCTAGAAAGGGCAGAGGCTAGGGCCCATATTCTCGAAGGCCTAGTCATGGCACAGGATAGAATTGGGGACGTTATTAAAGCTGGAAGGGCCAGTTCTAGCAGAGAACAATTCGAATCTGTATTACAGGGTAAGGAGGAAATTTCTGGGATTAAGGCCTTTAAATTTACAGAAGCACAGTCAAAGGCCATAGCCGAGCGCCGTCTGTATCAGCTCAGTCGCTTGGACGTTGAAAAAGTCAAAAACGAGCATGAGGAATTAAAAATAAGGATAGCTGATCTACGAGACATAATCTCCTCGATGTCCAGAAGGTTGAGTATTCTAGTCCAAGAACTGGAGTCGATGGTGGAAAAACATGGTGATGAAAGGAGATCGTTGATCGACCCTATGCCTCTTTCCATGGACAGGGAGGATTTAATTGAGGAGAGAGCAATAGTTATCTCACTCTCGGAAGACAATTACATCAGACACATGCCTGTAGAGTCATTCAGGGTTCAGAATAGAGGAGGCAAGGGGCTAAAGGGTGTAACTACCAAGGACGAGGATTTCCCAAAATCAATACTTACTTGCTTTAGCAAAGACAGGTTATTGATTTTCACAGACCAAGGTAGAGTCTACGGACTCAGGGCGTGGGAAACACCCTCAGCTAGCAGGTATGGAAGAGGGACCCACATCAGGAACCTACTTGATGGTATCAGGGATGAAGAAAAGGTCATTTCGATACTCCCTATGAACAGGGATTTGATTAATAATCCGGAAGGTAACTTCCTAATCTTTGCCACTAAAAATGGGAGGATAAAGAGGAGCTACCTATCAGAGTATGTCAGGATAAACAAGAATGGGAAATATGCTTTAAAATTCGCAGAAGGTGAGGAGGATTCACTGGTATCTGTAAGACCGGCCACTGAGGAAGACCATGTCGTTCTCGTCTCAGGAAGGGGAAATGCCTGCAGGTTCAAGCCGGCTGAAATCAAGAAGAGGATAGACTCTTCAACAGGAGTGGAGCAAACGACCCATCTTGTCAGGGTACAAGGTAGGGTTAGTCAGGGTGTATCTGGGATGAAGCTCGGAACCGGTGATAAGGTCATTGGGATGATTGTGACGGACGATTTTGACACGAGTGTCCTCACAATTACGAAGTATGGTATGGCGAAAAGAAGTAGACTGGGTTCAGGAGAAATGATCTCTGTAGTTGACGAGACTACAGGAAAGGAGTCGATGGATGAGAATGGCGAGCCTGTAATACAAAGAGATGGATATAGAAGAACAAATAGGGGAACTAAGGGGGTTCGCACAATGTCATTGGACCCAGATGATGAGATCGTGGCTGTAAGACAAATCCCCGACATCAAAGACCAACTTTTCATACTAACCTCAAAGGGAATGATGATTAGAATGGCTTCGGAGCAGACTAAAGAGACATTGGGCAAGGTCACCAAGGGCACCAGAATAATGGAATTGAGAAACCCGAATAGAGATGGTTATTCTGATGAGGTTATTTTCGTAGCTAGGCTCCCATCATCATTAGTGGAGATGAACAATACAGAAGAGGAGTAACACCGCTCTACTTAAGCGGGAGCCTTCGTTCGTTAGCCCATTGCGGCAGTCGCATAGCCTGGCCATTGCGCTGGATTGCTAATCCAGTGGTGTTTCACCTCGGGAGTTCGAATCTCCCCTGCCGCGCCACGAATCTGGGGATGAGTTATTCGTCCTTACCAACTCCATGAGGCGTGGTAGAAATTGCAGAGCTGTCCTTCGTGGCTATTTCCATAACACTCCTCATCGTGATTTTCCTGCTCAGAAGACATTTTGCCATGACTCCCTCGAATGATAGATCTTGGGTTAATGACAATCAAAGACTAGCTAGTGTCGAAATCACTGGGGATAAAGCGCACATAAAGAATGTGAGGGACTTCAGTTGGAGAACCACTAAAGATTATGATGAGAGATGGATTGATATGACCATTGATTTGAATAAAGTTAGGAAGATTTGGTTTATTCTGGAGTATTTCAGTCCTGAAAGGAAGGAAATGGCACACACGATTTTGAGCTATGAATTTGATGATGGGAGGAGGCTTGCATGCTCAATAGAGGTACGAAGGAAGGAGGGGTCACGATTTCACCCTCTCAAAGGAATGTTTAGATCATATGAACTGATTTACGTCTGGGGGACTGAGAGTGATATTATTGGAGTGAGATCTAGATGCAGAAGAAAATCTAAGACTCATTTGTTCGAAGGGGTAGTACTAGGGCCCGGAAATGAAAGAAGGATGCTGGAGTCGTACCTTAGAAGGACAAATAAACTGGCAAAAGATCCTGAGTGGTACAACACAATAACCAATACATGCACAACAAATATAGTGAATCATGTGAACGAGGTCTACCCTGGAAGGGTTCCTTGGGCTATCGGGATTTTAATGCCCGGATTGAGTCCAAAAATGTTGCTAAGGAATAACTTGGTCAAGTCGTCCGGCAATATTGACGAGACTATGGAATCGAGCTTGATTGATTCTATTTCCGAAAAATGGGATGACTCACGTGATTTCGGAGACTGGATTAGAGGTATGGATACGAGGATTCAACATGAATGAGCGCCACGTGGTATCATGTGGGAGTTCGATGGCGCCAGTCTCAGTGGCTCCTTTGATTGGATTCTACCTCCATCGAAAAGCCACATAATAAGATGGTTGGCTCTTTGCTCGCAGGGACAAAATGATGTCCGGATCTCATTCTCAGGAATTCCAGGAGAAGATTCCGTCTCAATGGCAAGGTGCCTAGCGTCAATGGGCTCAGAGATTGACTTTCATGGTGATAATTGGTTTGTTTGTGGAAAAAGGGATGGTTTATTTATTCCAGACCACGATCTTCAATGCGGGAACTCGGGGACCACTGCTAATGTGATATCCGCCATGTCCGCATGTCTTGATGGGACCGCTATTATCGACGGGGACGATTCCTTGAGGAGGAGAAAATCCCGAGGACTCTGCGAGGCTTTAGTACAGCTGGGCTGTGAGGTTAGTAATTACTCAATTCCTAGGAAAATTTCTGGCAAAATATGCCTCAAAAAGGCCACTCTCGATTGGGGAGAAACAAGCCAAGGTGCTTCGGCAATGGTTCTTGCATCACCAAATCTAGAGTCCGATATATCGCTCTCATTGAGGGGACTCCCGGTAAGCTTAGGATATTGGGAGTTGACCAAAGAAATTTGCTTAAAATCGGGAATTGAGGTCAAAACTGAGAACGGAATACTCAACTTAACCCCGTGGGAAGTCAACGCTCCTTCAGAAATTTCAGTTTATGGAGAGCAGAGCCTAAGTCCCATGGGGACCCTGTTCTCAAGATTACACGATGTGGACATTAGAACGAACAGAACTGAGGATATCCGGGGCCTGGGGCTCGCAATACGGAATATGGAGTCTGGTAAGAAGGTCCTGAATCTGAAGGATGCGTCGGACATAATCACGCCATCGGCCGCCATAATGGCACTAGGATCTGGAGGGAGAATAATCGGATGCCCGCATGCAAGAGGCAAGGAGAGCGATAGAATTTCGATGACCGTGAGGATGCTTGGAGAATTCGGGATTAAAACTCAGGAGTCTGATGACGGCATAATCATACCTGGGAATCAGACCATAAGACGTCCTGAAAACCCCGTAGAGACATACTCAGACCATAGAATGGCAATGACGGCCATGATTTTGGCTTCGAAAGTAGGAGGAGACATAGAGGGTCCGGAATGTGTCAGTGCTACAGATTCTAGATTTGTGCAACAGTTGGAAGAAATCTGCGGGTGAATTAAATTTTGAGTAGGGTTTCAAAATGTCAGGAGAAGTGAAGACCCATCTACTACTCTTACTTGTCTCCGCAGTTTGGGGGTCTACTTGGGCTGTGGGGAGATTCTTGAGTTACGGCTTAGAAGATGATAGAGCTAGTATGGGGCCCGCTACCTCTGCCTGGTTGAGGTATGTCTTCGCAGTGTCGGGATTCTTGATATGGTGCTGGATTTACAGGAACAAGGATGGGGCGCGCGTGCTTCCCAGTGGAAAGAAAGCGTGGAAATACACCCTCTTGATGGCTCTTTTGGGGACAATGGGGTATCAACTCCTGTTCATGAACGGTATGAAGTGGACGGCTGCTGGCGATGCATCAATGATCATTCCAATGAATCCGGTATTCACAGTACTCCTCGCAGTTCCACTTCTTGGCCAGAGGCTTAGCCCGAGGATGATCATCGGCCTATTTTCAGGATTGATTGGGGTAGCCATAGTGATTGGTTGGAGCCCAAATACTGAGATCCCATTTAACCATCGATTGATTGGAGGGGTTATGATAGGCCTTGCTGCATTGATGTGGGCGGCTACTAGTAACCTGACTAAGTTGGCACTTCTTGATGGAACAATAGGAACTTCACTAGAGATTGTTGTATGGTACTCTATTGTGGGATGGCTCCTACTCACTCCTTGGATGATGGCTGAGATATGGCAGTCTGGCATTCCGATTCCTAATACCACTGAGTGGATTTCTGTAGCATATCTAGGCATAGTTTCTACTGTTCTGACCTATGTGTGGTTCGCAAGAGGTATCGACAAAATTGGGGCGACAGCGGCATCATCATATGTTTTCTTGGTCCCTGTGTTCGGTGTACTTGGTGGCTGGCTGTTACTGAATGAGAGTATCGGAATCACAATGGTGTTAGGATTTTCGATGATAGTCTTTGGAGTTAGGGAGGTTCAAAGACAGAGCGAGCAAGTATCTGGCATGTGAATAAAATCGTATCTCTGTCCTCACGATTAAATATGGGGGGTCAGTCGCCGGCCAGAGAGGTGAGTATGTGGCACGCAAGCCGGCGAAGATGTATCGTCAAGTAAAGGGGCAATCCTTCACTCGCAGAGAGTACACAGGAGGAGTCCCAAATAATAGAATCCTCAGGTACTTCTTGGGGAACAGAAAGGCTGCTGAAGCTGGTGATTTCCCTGTAGTCATGGAGTTGACCTCCGACAATGCATGTCAAATTAGAGACACTGCGCTAGAAGCCGCCAGACAAGTCGCTAATTCGACTATCAGGAGCTCTGCGGGAGCTGATGGTTATGCGCTCAGGATACATGTTTACCCCCATCAGATACTTCGCGAAAACAAACAAGCTACGGGTGCTGGCGCGGACCGTGTATCTCAAGGAATGAGGCAAGCCTTCGGAAAGAATGTAGGCACTGCTGCCAGAGTTCAGAGAGGCCAGACGATAGTATCCATTCATATGAATCCTCAAAATTATGATGCGGCTAAGGAAGCCCTTCGTAAAGCGAGTTGCAAGTTCCCCACTCCTTGCTCCCAGAAAGTTGTCAAAGGGGTCGAGCACTTGAAGGGCAAAATCTGAGGTTGATGGGCATGGAGCCCGGTGACCCACTAACAATTCTTCAGGAATCCCTCAGGGGTGCACCGATTATCTGGAAGGGAGATTATCCGTACTTCATTCATCCAATCTCCGATGGTATACCTAGGATGGACCCAAGTGTGCTAAGAGCTACTAGGGACCTAATAGTATCAATGGTAGATTGGTCTAAGATTGATCTAATTGCCAGTGTCGAGGCCATGGGACTCCCTCTTCTGGCCTCTGTCGGTGAAGTAACGGGGAAACCGACCGTGGTAATTCGGAAGCGTTCCTATGGGATGGAGGGAGAAGTAAAGGTGGAAGTTTCCACTGGCTATTCGGAATCTACAACTTACATAAATGATATCAGACCCGGTGAAAGGTTACTAATCGTGGATGATGTAATCTCCACGGGAGGGACCCTGGAGCCCATATTAGATGCCATTGAGGGAATCGGTGCTAAGCTCCAAGATATCATCATAGCGATTGAAAAGGGAGATGGACGGGAGCGTCTATCTAAGGAACGACCTGATTGGAGAATCAGGACTCTGGCGAGAATTGACATTATTGACGGTAAAGTGGAAATTATTGAGTGATTATAAATGGATTTGGACAGGCATGATTTCCAACTAGACGAGCTTGTTCAGAGGATAAAATCTAACGATAACCGGTTAGTCGCACTGCAGGTTCCGGAAGGACTCAAGATGCAGGCCCTCGAAATGATGGACAAGATTGAGGATGATTCCGATGCGAAAGTGATCCTTGCTGCCGATCCTTGTTATGGTGCATGTGACCTTGTGCACGATAAAATGAGGGCTATGGGTGTTGAGTTGGTTGCTCACATGGGACATAGTCAGATGAATATAGACTCGGGTATGCCGACTCAGTTCATTTCGGTTACGTACGATGGAGAACCTGAGATAGAGGGTATTTTGCCCATTCTGAGATCTCATCTATCAATAGCACAATCTAGAATCGGAGCAAAAATATCAGCAGACTTGAATGAGGAAGATGCTCATCGGATTTTTTTGGATGCCGTGGGTAGATTCTCACCTCTCAAGGCAACTAAATTGGGGCTCGTCGGATCCATTCAACACCTTCACCTGTTACCAAAATACAAAGAAATGCTTGAGGGGGCTGGATTTGAGGTAGTGATACCCACCGGAGGAGATAGGCTAACCTTTCCAGGGCAGGTATTAGGATGCAATTATTCAGGAGATAATGATGAAATTGGGCACTACCTGTTCTTGGGTTCTGGCGACTTCCACCCCATAGGTCTTGTATTACACACGGGAAAGCCCTTGGCACTATTGGACCCATACACCGGAGATTCCAGTGAGATGTCCTTTGGACGAATTGAAAGAATTCTTAGACAGCGGTTTGGGCTTATAATGGAGATTGATAATGCCAAAACCTTCGGAATATTGATTGGTGAGAAACCCGGCCAGATGAGGAGGAACCTAGCCATAAGGATGAAGAGAGTCCTGGAAAAGCATGGTCGAAAGGGGTATTTACTAGCTTTGGATCATGTTAGTCCAGATCTTATCGACTTCTACCCGGTTGATGCTTTTGTGAATACTGCTTGTCCACGAATAGCCATTGATGACTCGGTGAGATATGACAAGCCTCTTGTGACTCCTTATGAATTAGAAGTTGCGCTGGGGGAAAAGAAATGGGAAAATGGATACCAATTCGATGAGATTCCTTAAGTCGTAGTAAAATGCCCCTATGAAACAGTCAATTTTTGACCTCCCTTACTGAATATGTCTAAGAACGATGTTAGTAATTGTGTCTTGATGGCAGGGTACCTGGACAGGATAGGAGCGGGCAAGGTTCTTCTAGACAGAGGACCTCTATCATTTGATTGGACACCTCCCCTGTTGGTTGGCAGGGAAAGAGAGCTGGAATCACTGGCTTCGATGTTCATGGGAATCGGGAACGAAAATGTCAGTGGCCGAGCAGTGGTTGTTGGCCATGTAGGCACTGGAAAGACAGTTCTGACCAGAAGATTTGGAGAAGATGTAGTAAGGGAAATGGATGGCATCAGGAAAATTGTTCTTTCGCATGTAAACTGCAGAAATCATCCCTCTACTTCCCAAGTATTGCAACAGATAGCTCTGTCTCTGGACTCAAGACACCCTGAGAGAGGCTTCAGCTCGGGAGAGATTATCCAGTCAATACGGAGAAATATCCGGTCGAGGGGGCTTCACATGATACTTGTTTTGGATGAGGTGGACGTGCTTGTTAGGAGAGACAGTAGTGATCTGATATACAAACTTCTTAGAATAGATGAGGGGCAAGGTAACCATGGCTCGGTTTCACTGATTCTGGTGAGTCAAGATCCTTCCCTGATGGGCATGTTAGAACCCGCGATAATCTCTAGATTGGGAGAAAGTAATGTTTTGAGGCTAGAGCCTTATGACTCTGATGGACTTGTAGGGATATCTAAGCAACGTTACGAAGCTTCATGCAAGCCCGGTTCGGTAGGTGAAGAGGTACTGGAAAAGATCGGCAGATTCGCCTCTGAGACGGGTGATGCACGTCTAGCTATTGAGCTCCTAGAGGCTGCTGTACGAAGAGCAGAGATGGATGGCAGGGGAGAGGTGAATGTTGGCGATGTTATGCCCAGTACCCTTAGGACAGCTTCAGTAGAGCCGAGTCAAGTTGATTCCCTGGGGACTCATCAAAAACTGATTCTTCTGGGCATTTGCAGAAGGTTGCGCAAGGTGGAGGAAATCTCTAGTGGTGATGCTCGCAAGCTGTACGAGCTTGTATGTGAAGAGTTTTCAATTAAAACTAGGAGTTATACCACCTTCTGGAAGCATCTAAAGTCTTTAGAAACCGAAGGACTACTAGAAGCGAGGTCGACCAATACTTCTGTTGGAAGGGGCAGAACTACTTACATTACAATGAGTAATACCTCGCCCGCCACAATAGGGAGTAGGATAGAGAAGGAGTTCATGAACCGCTGATTGACATTCGGTTGGCTTCCGAACCGCTCTTATAGGGGCCTCATGTCGGGTTGCCGTCCGAGGAGTAAATATGGCAGGCGAGCAGTCATTCAAGGCAGTCGTTAACGACACTAATCCGAAGTATGGGGGCCGTGCTTTCTCCATGGAAATTACTGGTTCAAATTACAACCATTTCCTAGGTAAGAAGATAGGAGACTCAGTAGACGGAATGTTCGTTGGCGAAGGCGATCAATCACTAACCGGATACAAATTGGAAATCACAGGAGGTTCGGATCTTACAGGGAGGCCGATGAGGCCAGATTTAGATGGTAGTGGTGTTAAATCGGTATTGATTACTGCTGGAATAGGGTACAAAGGAGACAAGAAGGTCAACAAAAAAGGCAAGACATACAGATACAAGTATGACGGGCTAAGGAAAAGGAGGAATCTCCGTGGAAATGTCATAAGTCAAGAGACTAGGCAAATCAATCTGAAAATAGTTGTGGCAGGAAAGAGGCCTCTCGGTGTGATTTTCGGTGTGGAAGAAGAAGCTCCTGACAATCAATCCTCTGCTGAAGAGGAGTGAATATTGGGAGATGGTGTAACTGGTGGATGATTTACCAAGCCAGCCCGAAGTAAATATTGGGATGGTCGGACACGTAGATCATGGAAAGACCACGCTAACAAAGGCACTATCGGGAACATGGACTGATACTCACTCCGAAGAAAGGAAACGTGGAATCAGCATTAAGCTAGGATATGCAGACACCGCTTTTTACAAGAACAAGGATGGAGAATACTACCCTAGAGGAAAAAATCCGAAAGGGGGAGAAGATTCTGAGAATGACCTCCTCCGAGTTATATCCTTCGTTGATGCGCCTGGACACGAGACTCTGATGGCAGTAATGATTTCTGGGGCGGCAATCATGGATGGGGCCCTATTATTGGTTGCAGCTAATGAGACCTGTCCACAAGCACAAACTAGAGAGCACCTTGCAGCTTTACAAATAGCTGGTATAAAGAATATAGTTGTAGTTCAGAATAAAGTCGATCTTGTAACTAGGGAGAGGGCTGTTGAATCATATAATGAGATATTGTCATTCATTCATGGCACGATTGCCGAAGGTTCTCCCATTGTTCCAGTTTCAGCTCATCATGATGTAAATCTAGACGTGCTAATTAGGGCTATAGAGGACACTATACCGAGTCCAAAAATCGATTCTGATGAGGAGGGTCTGATGTATGTTGCCAGGTCTTTCGACGTCAATAGGCCGGGATTGAGGCCGAGCAAACTCAAAGGAGGAATTATCGGAGGAAGTATAGTCGAAGGTTCATTCAGTGTGGGAGATTCCATATTGATAGCCCCAGGAAGGAGGATTGTGGAAGGCAGTAAGACAAGATGGGAACCATTGAAGACGGTCATAGAGAATATTCAAGCTGGAGGATTGGATCTAGAAACCGCTCATGCAGGAGGACTTTGCGGGATAGCCACTCCTCTGGACCCAATGTCCACAAAGGCTGACGATCTATCTGGACAGGTGATGGCCAGGGATGGTGAGCTTCCCCCAGTATGGGAGTCTCTAGATTTGAAGCTAGAACTTCTTGAAAAGATGGTATCTGGGGAGGATGGTGACGAGGGGTTAGTCAAGCCCTTACAGAATAATGAGATGTTGATGGTAAATTCTGCCACCGCAACAAGCGTGGGTACCGTTTCGTCCAGCAAGAAAGGGGAGGCGAGACTAGCATTGAGGTTACCGATTTGTGCAAAAGGGGGAAGTAGGATCACATTATCAAGAAGGGTCGGCTCTCGTTGGAGACTTATCGGACACGGCACCATCAAAGGGTGATTACATGGCGGGGGTTCTCGTCGACACTTGTGGATGGGTCGCATTGGTAAAATCCGGGCTGAACCTAGATTCAGAGATGTCCAAAGTAATAGGTAAGCCGGAGCTTATTGTCATCAGTAGTGTCTGGGAAGAACTGGAAGATTTGGCTAAACAGAAGCGGGGTCTTCTCTTAGAATTACTGAAATCAAGATGTAAATTAATAGATGATCCAGAAGGGCAAAACCACACAGATAGAATGCTAGTTGAGCTTTCAAGAGAAAATAGATGGCCTGTTTTAACAGTTGATACCAGGCTTAAAGAAAATCTATCAAAATCTGGATGTCAGTACATCGAGGTCGTATCAGATAGAATGTTAAGATTAATTGGCTAAGGGAGTGTGAATAGATTGTCATCCCCTTTCCCGTCCATGAAACCAATTTTCACAGCTGCATCTATCCAAGCATGGGCATAGTTTATCGCTCCGAAAGATCTGACCAAATCGCCCCTTTGCATGAAATACTTGGCATCAGAGAGATAATCATCACACATTCTAATCATTGTTGAAAGCTTTTTTGAGTTTTCTTCGGTTAGTTTAGCGGGAGTTGCCTTCTCCCTAGCAGTCTCCGTCAGTGCAATATATTTCTTGACCATTTCTAGGGTAACAAGAACGTTGTCATTCAAATTTATACCTCCACCAATTTTTTAGCCGCTTCTGTAATTTTGAATAGTCTTTTTCTTCCTTGTTTTCTTACTGAAAGGAATCCTGATTTATGCAGGCCATTGTATATCTGAGATAGTCTGGGCCTTCCAACTTCTAATCTGGCTTGTAGTTCAGCATCGGAGGGAGATATCTCTCTCTTCGCGGCGACTGAGATTACCAAGAGTTCTGCTTCGTTGAGAAGAGTTATTTGAATCTCATTTAGAGGTTGATCGGGTTCCCAGGCATTGACTTTCTCGTATACATCCATATTCGTGATATTTCTAGGCACTTGGGGATTTGAGGTTTCATCGGTCGGCGAATCATCGATACCGAAAAGTGGGGTTTTTGTCCCACTATCTTCTATCTTTGGCAATGAATATTTCATCGAAGGCTCGACTGACCAATGAACAGAATCTGTGGATATCACACTAGAGGGATTTTTTTTCGGATTTTTGATTGTATTATCGTTATCATAGCTGTCATCCAAAAAAATACCATCTTGAATTTCTACGTCCTCTGAATGATCTGTTTCCTTATCGGGCCATAGAGGCGGGACTTCGGATATTGATTCAATAAATGGGGCTCCTTCCTCTGATTTGGGCTGTGAATTTTGGGCCACTTTAGATCTACTGGCCAGTCCTTTGAAACCGTTACCAGAATTATACATCGGAGGCTCACTACCTGGCTCCATGTAAACAAAATCATCTAGGGTTCCTTGTTCCAGCACAGTTTCTCTACCCACCCCATTCTCTTTAGTTTCCTTATTTTCGGATTGTTCTGCATCCTGAATCCACAGATCATTAGGTTCGTAAAATAGATCATCTTGTTCATCAATTGTGTCTAGTCTGTCCGATTCATCTGAAAAATCTTCTAGATCGGATCTTTCCTCAGTCTCATTTTTCGGACTGAGGCTTTCTTGCACGTGTTGTTGAAATTTTGCATATTCATTCTCTTTGGCGATCCTCTCATTATGAGTGATTTCTTCATCCTCGGCCTCAGTTTTTTCCATGACCTCTATGGAGTCCGAAGAATCTCTGATCTCACCAGGAGATTTGTGCCAGCGCATTAGCCTCTCCAAAGTCCCTTTGGCACCTACATCTCTCCTCTCATCAGTCAGGTCTCTAAGTAGCCTGATTACATCTCTAGGATTTCCAGAAGTTGATTCGTGAATTCTTGAAAGAAGGGCATCATCAATAATCCATTTTTCTCTAGCCTTCCTAGATACGAGTCTGTTTGAGAGATCCTGTATCTGCCTTTTTGTCAGGTTTGGGATTTGTTCTGGAATATCATAAATTTCAGTCGTCTCTTCGTCTAGTGAAGATAGCTGAGAAGGCGTAAGTACTACAATTACCAAAGCTCTGAGTCTTTGGAGGATTGGCGACAATGAGCTTAGGACTGGGGCTATGTCCACATTTGAAGGGTAATCGAGGGAAATCACTGGAAGGTTCCCTGAAGACTCCTCTAAATTAGTGACCAGATCATCTATCATCTTCTGGTTTGATCCTGAAGATTCGAAACCACAGAAGTGAACATAGAGCTCATGTATTATAGAATTAACAGGGTCATTCATCGGCCAAAATTGACCGACAAAACTCCTTTTGGTTTGGGACGCAAGTGTCCTAACAATTGACGATCTACCAGAGCCCCTATCTCCAACTAAAAACATCATTCTCGGAGATTGTGAAACTATGTGTTCCCTCCACGAGGAGATAAGTCGGTCCCTTCCAACCAAGTACTCCGCTCTTCCACTTTCGATTGGTCTTAGATCGAATGGATTACCTCTGAGCAATGGCAGTCCTAGTTCCTCTGGCACATTACCCTTCACAAACATAATGCGAATGAAAGAGTAAATAATATTAACGTGTATTAACGTAAATTATTATACAAATTAACGTATATTTACGCTTTTCAGAAATTATTTTTAATTTAATATAAGACTAGTAATACGTTTACTGATTCAATAAATTAACGCTTATCTAACGCTTTTATGATGCGTTAACCAAGCGTTAACGTGTAGATTAACGGTTTAAATCGGGAATGACGAGTCATTTCGAAAATATTTTCAAAGTCGATTGAATGATATCAAGTGAGATAATGAAGCGAAATGTACAGAAGGGTGTTTGTACCGAGGGGGTATGATAACATGCCAGTTGATAGCAGTCGATTGAAAGGATTTTACAAACTATCTGTCCCTGAGAGGAGGAGCTTGCTAGCGGATATTGCAGGATTGGATGATCAGATGGTGGGTGCATGGGCCTCGGCTGGTGAGCTCACAGAGGAAGTTGCTGACAGGATGATTGAGAACGTGATTGGGACATATTCACTTCCAATCGGAGTGGCGACAAATTTCATCATTGATGGTGAGCATTACCTAATTCCATTCGTAGTTGAAGAAGCGAGTGTTGTGGCTGCAGCTTCCAACATGGCGAAAAGGTGTCATTCCAAAGGAGGATTTGTATCTGACAATGATGAGCCGGTTATGATAGGACAGATCCAAGTTGTGGGTTGTGACGACCCGGAGGCCGCCAAGATGGCCATACTTTCAGCCGAGAGGGAACTTATTGAGGCATGCAATGACGTAGATCCCATACTCGTTAAATTCGGTGGTGGATGCAAAGGTGTGGAGGCCCGGATTATCGAGACGGGTTCTGGGCCCATGGTCATCGTACATATTTTAGTGGATTGCAGGGATGCGATGGGAGCAAATGCAGTCAACACAATGGCAGAAACCATAGCTCCAAGGATAGAAGAGCTAAGCACCGGAACTGTGATTCTGAGGATAATTAGTAACTTAGCAGTTCATCGATTAGCAAAGGTTAGTGCAGTATTCACTCCCGAGGAAATGTCCGATAGCGGTTTGGATAGGGAAGGTGGGTCAAGTGTCATCGATGGCGTTGTTCAAGCCTATCACTTCGCGGCTGCAGATCCATTTAGAGCTACGACACACAATAAGGGAATAATGAATGCAATATCTCCGATAGCAATAGCATGTGGTCAAGATTGGCGAGCAATAGAGTCAGGTGCTCATTCATACGCATCCTATGGAAGGGAGTATGGGTCGATGACTCATTGGGAAAAAGATAGTGAGGGGAACTTGGTAGGCTCAATAGAAATACCGATGGCAGTAGGACTAGTTGGGGGCGCAGTTAGGATACACCCAGGTGCCCAAGCTAATGTGGCCCTTTTGGGACTGAGGACTGCTAACGATCTTGCTAAAGTCATGGCTGCTGCTGGCTTAGCTCAGAATCTTGGAGCATTACGGGCCTTAGCAACTGTAGGCATCCAAGCTGGACACATGAAATTACATCTCATGAATATGGTCGCGGCAGCAGGGGCTGAAGGGACAGAGGTAGAGGCAGTTGCTAATATTGTCAGGGAAAGTGGGGACAGGATAACCATGGCAGCTGTCGAAGAAGCTCTAGCTTCTGTAAGGGAGGGCTAGCCTAGTCTTCTGAATGGCTGGTTCTTTGGAATGTATTTGGGCCTGTAAATAGGGGTCCCTCTTCCCTCTCTTGAGTTTCTTTCATCCAATATCTGTGCGCATATTCCAGCTACTCTTGCCCATCCGAAGAATGTGGTGTAATAATCTGGCTTGACGAAACCTACAGAATGAAGTAGCATCCCACTTCCTAAATCCACATTTGGATATGGGTTTCTTATCTTCGGAAGTCTTTCCTTCAAGATTTCAGGAGTAATTTCCCGTAGGACTTTGACAATCTTGTATAGTTCATCATCCGGACAAATCTCATCTCCAAGGCCTATTAAGAGTCTAGCTCGTGGGTCTTCCGCGCTTAGAACTCCATGTCCAAATCCATATATTGGCCTTCTGGAGTCTATCTCTGCATTTACGAATGCCGCTATTTCATCTCTGTTGGATGTTCCTATGCGTTGAATAAATTCCAAGACAGCCTGATTTGCCCTACCATGCAATGGCCCAGAAAGAGCATTCATCGCGCTGGCCATAGAGGCATACACGGAAGCCCTGCCTGAAGCAACAGCTTTCCCAGTAAATGTGGAGAGATTGCCTCCTCCGTGATCCATATGTAATATGAAAAAGAATCTAAGAACTCTACACATCCTTTCAGCTTCTTCACCGTCAATTCCAAGCATATGGACAAAGTTTTCGACTAGGCCCAGCTCTGGTTTTCTGGGCCTTAACTGTTCCTTCTTACCACCCCTAAGCAAGAATACACGTGCCATTAGCTCTGGCATTCTCGCAATTAGGTTCATCGAATCTGACTTTGGGTCCCCGGTTTGCTCGGCTGTCCCCAGTGCCATGATCCCAATGGCAAGCCAATCCATCGGATGGCCACTTCCCGGCGTGAGTGACTCTAAGACTCTTAACGCCCCCGTTGGCAGTGTCTCCCCTCTGAGGGCGAGTTCCGCCCTAAATTTTTCAGACTGCTCCGGAGTTGGTAGTTCTTTATTCAGCAACAGGAAAACCACGTCTTCTTCCTCAAGATTTACCAAATCCTCCACCGGATATCCGACATAATGGACGCCTTTAAGTGGGTCAACATAGGAGGTTTCGCAAGTTCCTATGGGCATCCCCCTGAGGCCACTATCAAGGTTTGATTCCTTTACACTGAATAATACCTCATCCTCTTCCATATACACACCGGATTCACGGGATGAGTGAAGACATCATAATGTCTCCGTTTTTCAGCGTGCGAATATGGAAAACGAGTAACACCTATTTTCTGGCTAAATTACGAAAATTAGCAGAGTAGACCCCAATGATGATAATTGAATGGATGCGGCCAACGAGCCATGAATGGCTGGCAAGAAGTGGTCAGATCCATGGATCATGAGCATGAGCACATGCTCAGAGGCGGAACTGTAAGTAACTTCTTTTTGAGAGAATCATTAACTCTCAGTCATCCTGTTTTTGTTGGCGGGTGTTATGGATTGATGATTTCAGTGGCCCTATTATTGCCATTATACTATGGTGATTCTCAGAATAATTTTGTAGAGCTTGCAAGAGATTGGGGGCTCCAATCACTTGTCATAGTATCAATTACATCAATATTGGGAGCATTCTCGATCCTTTCGTCAACCTTGATTAAGAGGCCCCCTGCTAGACTTCAAGACTGGAAGAAAATCCTCTTCGTATTTCCTTTCATAGGGCTTTCAATAGTTTCTATATCCACCATTCATGGATTTGGAGGGGAGTTTTTTCTAGAGTTTGGTTGGTTTTTATATATACTTCCTGGACCACTTTGGGTACATCTTTCTTATGCCCCAAGATGGAGAATAATAGAAAGAATAGACAGAGGTCTAGACCCTTTCGAGGGGATGGGAAAGACGATCTATGGAAGCAACTCAAGATTTAGCAATCCAGAAGACAGGGAATTAGATGAAGTCGTGGAAATAATCTAAGATAAAAAACGATTTTATTCTTTGATACCTAGAATTGATTTCCTTAATGTATCGGGAATCTCGACTGGCTTTCCTGATGTATAATCTATCAAAACGCATACAACCTTTCCGACGGCTACAATCTTATTTTCTTGATTTGAACTACGGATAACGTACGCCATATCGAAGGAGCTTCTTCCGATTCTAGAAACCGATGTCTTGCAGTTGACAACGTCGGGGAAAATTACTGGGGCCTTGTAATCTACCTCTATCTTCGCTAAAATTGGACCGATATTGGAGCTTTCATAGAGATTCATTATTCCTATATCAGAGAAAAATTTCATTCTGGAGGTTTCCATCCATCTCGCGAAAACAGAATGGTTCACATGCCCCAACGAATCCATGTCTCCCCAGTTTACAGTTATATCAGTGGAATCTGCCCAGTCTGACTCTACAATACCTGATTCTCCTGCTGTCATTCTTTCTACCTCAAATTAATCCTAATTCCTTACCACATCTCTCAAACTCAGATAGGACCTTGTCCAAATCATCCCTTGTGAGTCCGGATGACATTTGTGTTCTTACCCTCGCCTTGTCTCTAGATACCATTGGGAAGACTATCGCCCCAACCAAGATACCACTTCTGGATAGCATCGAAGAGAAATCCTTAGCCACCTTACTTTCACCGCACATCACCGGAATGATCGGAGTTTCCGATAACCCTGTATCGAATCCCATGGATTGTAGCTCGGTTCTGAAGTAGTTCGTATTTTCCCAGAGATTCCTGACATGTTCTGGTTCATCCATTAGAACCTCGACTGCCGCCTTCTGAGCAGCTGCTACTCCCGGTGGTTGGCTTCCTGAGAGTAGCCAAGAGCGGCTGTGGTTTAGTGCGTATCTCCTTACTAATTCTGATCCGGCTAATATTCCCCCCTGGACCCCCATGGCCTTGGAGTATGAGCCCAACTCAAAGTCTACTCGACCTTGGAGTCCGAAATGGGCGACTATTCCCTTGCCATCCCCAAGAACTCCCTCACCATGGCAATCGTCAACCATTATCATAGCTCCATAATCCTCCGCAACTTCTGTTATCTGATCGAGTGGTGCTATGTCACCATCCATGCTAAATACTCCGTCGGTAATGATTAGTATTCTCTCTGCGTCTTTATTTTCTAAAAGTGTCTTTTCAAGAGCACTGATGTCATTATGTGGGTATACTGATCTACTAGCCTTGGTGAGTCTGACTCCATCAATAATAGAGCCGTGGTTGAGTTCGTCTGAAATTATTACATCCTGCTTCCCCCTCACCAGTGTTGGTATAAGACCAACATTTGCAGTATAACCCGCTGAATAAATTAGGGAAGCCTCCACTTCCTTGAATTCTGCCGCCTTCCTCTCGGCCTCTAGGTGGATATCCAGTGTCCCGGCTATTGCTCTAACCGAACCTGATCCGGCGCCATATTTCCTTGTGGCTTGCAAAGCCGCCTCTACCACTCTGGGATGAGTAGTTAGATTCAGATAGTTGTTGGCGGAAAGCATGATCATATCTTTTCCACCGACTCTGCAATGAGGTCCGCTCGCGGATTCCAATACCGGTGGGCTCCATTCCAGATCCTGTGATTTCAGTTCGTCTAGCCTTTCGGACATCCATGACAGGTTGGCGGCCATGGGTTCCGATTAGGTAGGAGGTACATGGCTCCATCGGAGCGAGTTCTTCATTTCCTAGGCCTCTATCCGAGGGCATGACTGGTGTATTCGTAGAAGTCACTGTACTTGGAAATGCTCAGGACGGCGGATATCCACAAGTTGGATGTATGAAGGAATGCTGTGCGAAAGCTAGGGTTGACTCGACGCTGTCTAGGATGCCTGTCTCGCTGGGATTGAAAGGTAAAGATGGATCGACCCACATGATCGAGGCCAGTAGAATGATGTCAGAGCAATTCAGCCTCTGGTCCTCTTTGGGAAGTCTGGATTGGCCCCCTTCGAGCTTTTCTCTGACACATGCCCATCTTGGCCATATTGACGGTCTCGGACTACTTGGCAGGGAGGCGATGGGCCTCAGCGGAATTAAAGTCCATTGTAGCGAGTCAGTGAGTTCACTTATTCAGAAAACTCCATCGTGGGAAATAATGATCAATCAAGGGGTAATTGAGTTAAACACCTGGAATCCCACGGAACCCTTTGAGCCGTCAGAAGGTTGTGGATTTACGATCACGGCTATCCCCATCCCACACAGATCTGAGCTTTCCGATAATCACGCCTTGATAATTAGGGGAGAAGAAAGAAGCCTTCTTTTTATGCCAGATCAAGACTCGTGGTCAAAGACGCTGGTTGAGGACCTAGACATATTGGAGTGGCTTAGGAGTATGGATATTGATATTGCATTTATAGATGGGACATTTTGGGACCACAGCGAGATTTCACACAGAGATGTTGCTGAGATCCCTCATCCCACTGTAGTTGACACTTTGAGCAGACTAGGGAAAAAAAGTGACAGTGCCCCTGAGATACATTTCACCCACCTCAACCACACCAACCCGCTATTGGATAATGGGAGTTTACAATCGGAGGAGCTAGTATCGATGGGCTGGGAAATTTGTAAACAAGGCAGTATCTTCTATCTGTGACTTGAAGCGGAACCTTATCAGGGATGTCCATGAGCATCGGTCATGCTACTGCATGGTGCGGTATCTAGTGGCCTTGGTAGGGCACATGTTTTCATGGCAC
Organism: Candidatus Poseidoniales archaeon; assembly: GCA_028283505.1. GTDB lineage: Archaea > Thermoplasmatota > Poseidoniia > Poseidoniales > Thalassarchaeaceae > MGIIb-O5. The sequence goes on along the minus strand of JAPOFX010000001.1, from coordinate 221,490 downwards.
AACCACATTATCAAGAGCAATTCAAAGAGGTATTGGGGTCCAGCGCCTGGCCGGGGACTCTAAATGTCAATATGGAGAGTGAGAGTTTGAATCCTTACAGGAATCTAAGAGTGGCATCAGGATTGGATCAAGGAACCCAAATTGTCGGCCTTAATCCGATCAGAATTCAGGGATTTGAAAGAGATGGTAAGTCGTTTGGAGGAGCTACTGCATTTCTGGCAAATATTTCCGTTGATTCCGAGAGGTGGATTAGATGTGCACTGCTAATACCAGACCTAACTAGGCACACTGAAACAGCTGAGATAATTTCGAACACTTTTCTTAGGGAGGGCCTTCCCTGTATTGATGGTAATGAAGTCTGGATCAGGATAGATCGATCTCTTTAATCCATTCTGAATTTATCATTGTGGACATTTCTAGGGAGTTTAGATTCATCCAAATCTTGTGATGCCGGATTGATAGCGGTGGTTTTGAGAAAAATTTAGTATCGGGAGTCGATCCTATTCCTAACCCTTCCAGCGAGATGTGTTCTATCTCCCAAAGTAACAGACCTATTGATGCTCCCATCCCCATATCGATAGGGGTTTGAGGATTTTTCAGAGCATTGGCAACCAGTTCAAGCTCAAATTCACCAGAAACGACCCCCGTGATTGCAGAGGCCATTCTCCTTACTTGATTCCAAAGGAATGATTCCGCCTTGACAGAAATTCCAATTGGCCTTCCGCTATGGTCCAGCCATGGCTCACAATTAATGACACTCCTCATTGGATCTTTACCTTCCTCAAGCCTACAAAGATTGGTAAAATTATGTCTGCCAACGAATATTTTGCACGCCTCCTCAAGGAGATTTATATCAACATCCTGAGGCCAATTCTTCATCACCTCGCACCTGTAGAAGTATTTTCTTGAAATGATTGGCCTCGAAGAGGTTATCGAAGAGACCTTTCTTGCCCCCCAAGCCACAATGTCATCAGGAAGACGGTCATTAAGGGCTCTGACCACTGAATACCCATCTATTGAATTAGTAATGCCATCGGGCAATTCAAGTCTGATTAGATTCATCCTCACACTTACTCCAGAGTCGGTCCGACTGAAAATCCAAAGGCAACCTTCAGACCACCAGCCGATTTCTTTGAGGGCATCAATCAAGGTGCCCTGGACAGTCCTGACTTTTGGCTGAATCTGAGACCCATGGAAATTTTTCCCATGATAGCCAATTGCGACCAGAAAACAGTCTCTGGTCAGAGAAAATACCTCCTTCAATCCTCTGTGACAAGATACTCCATGGCTTCATCCACGGATGAAAATCCTAGTCCTAGCATAGCAAATTCAAGGGCAATTGGTATGAACTGTCTCGCATTAGGATTACTTCTATCAAATTCGGTTTTTAAGTCAATTAGGTCTATTAGCGTCTTGGCAGCCTCGTAAAAATGCGAAGAAACATCCAAGTCATCTAGTTTATCACCAAGATCCTTTAGCTTCCTGAATTCACGCACAGACATCGATATTCTGTCGAATTCTAGTAACGCCTTGGCGTGTGATGCCAGATATTCTGGGTTTTCTGGATCCATTGAAGAAGCGCGCCTGTAGTACGCTGCGACTTGCCCCTCATTTATCCTATCATTTCCTTTTTCGTCAAAGTTTCCATTCACTTGAATCTCGAATAGGGCTGCTTCGGCCCATCCGTGGTAACCTGCGGGATTATCTGGGTTGGATTCTATGAAACTCTCGAATATTTTCATCGCTTCCATGAAGTCTCCTTGGGCTATTAACTGGGCTGCTTGTGTTATCTGGTCGTCCGTCATTGGCTCACCTCGGACACAATCGGGCGCCATGCAGTTAAGAACGGTGCGGATGGCAACTATGAATTGTCAATCAGCTCATTGATTAAGCTGTAAACTGACATGGGGTCCTTTACAGAGAAAAGGCATTGACTTGGATCTTCCGTGGAAGGAGATTTTTTTCTTTGAACAAATATCCATCCAAATAAAAACGATAGGGGTAAAGAAGAGGTACGGCTCGGTTTGTTTTCGATACTTGCTTCTGTATGAATACCATCAGTGATAACGTGGATGTTACCAAAGCCAAAGATTCTGCCTATCATGGAAGGCTCTACTTTGAGATTCTCGACTTTCTCAAAGGGTATTCCCAATGTGCTTGAGTCAAAATACAAGAACTTCTTTCTGATATGGACTCTCTTGTCAGTGATTGCGTATTGGAACGAGTTTCTGTAGTGAGTGGTGATTGCCACGGAGAAGGATGCGGAAAGTACTCCTAGAAGCGGGTAATACCAATCTAGCCACATTGGCGTATCCGGAACGCCATCAGTAAAGTTGCCAACTATCTTCCCGCCCCAGTCCAATATGACTACTGTAAAAGGAATTAATCCATTTATGACCAACCAAGTCGTGGTCCATCCTCCTGATGTTGAGGTGTTCAAAAAGTGGTTAATTTTGGCTATCAACATCATGACAATGACAAATCCTAAAACACCGGAAACATCGAGAATTACCTTAGCTAGTCCCACGACCAAGTTTAGGTTTCCTTCTCCTTCTATATCTTCGAATTTAGCGGCCCAAAAGAATATGATGTGGACTAGTAGCACAATCACTGACAGGGCATATTTTCCGAACATTGACATCAATGCTGGCCCTCCATGCCACACCGGGGTCTCCGATTCTGTCATTTCAGGAAATCTTTTTTTGACCTCTTGGATATTTATCTGCGACCTATAGTTATTGATTATGTCTTCCATCCTATCACCTAATGAAGAACTCCCCATGCATGCTCGGCATTGCCGTGGATCCACTCATAATCGCTTTCATTCCTAGACCCTTCAGAATCCTCGTAATTTATCGAGATTACCTCCAATGGGTATTCATTGTATGTAAGATGGCTAACCCATGATGCCCTAGTTGGTTGATCAAAAACCCATCTGGCCCTGCTGACTGCTCTCACCCTTATGTTAGCGCTTGACTCTTCGTTCCATACCTTTACCAAAAATTCCGGCAAAGGTTTTCCTTTTTCGTCCTTCAATGCGTCTGGGGAATTTTGCTTGGAGAGTTCCACAGTACAGTTGTTGAAATTCTGGGTATTCCCTGTCTTACGGTCATGGAAAACTCCTGTACCTATGTTTGGGGATCTGAAGAAATCTCTCAATCTCCATGGCTCATCATCCCTAGCTGACCACATTGGGGTTACATGAGGCATAAACCAGTCCAGATATGAGCCATCGTCAAAATGTAACATCCCCCAGAACCAAGGGAATGATGGGGCCTGCACTGATACTTTCTGAAAATATCCTGTTCCCTCCATAACCTCTCCATCAACTAAAAGCTTGCATTTTGTGGCTTGAAGTCTGAGTATGTCGTACCCCATTCCCAGAAAATATACGTTGTTCCTGTAAGTTAATTCGCTGGGAGGACCCCACCAAGGAGTTAATTCTGCTTTGAATTTTGCAGGAGCCCCCTCAGATACGGCTTCCTTGTCACTCGAAAGATTGATCCAGAATGATTTGTTTCCTGGTGCCATTCCAATGGACATATCCTCCTCTGTGAGTGGAACAACCGCTCCGGCCCCCTCTCCCTTTCCTTCTCCTGGCCAAAGTGGGTGAGTGTCAGAGATACTGGCCATCCTACATTCCCTCTTGACCAGGGGCTCGAACATCCTCTCTCCATCAAACCACCATGCACAGACCATACCGGGTATTACATGTCCTCCGTGCTCATCCACGAACATCCTTCCACCGGGCTTCCACCAATGTCCACTCACCCTTATTGCAGGGGTTTCCTTTGTGGACCATAGGACCATGAGTTGTTTTGATCTTCCTGGATTCTCTGTATCGGGAATGAGAATCAGTGCCCACCACCACCACCATGAAAGTCTACGAATCGGGGGCATAACATCCAACCTCCACAGGGAGGAAAAGTCTCCTTTGAAGTGTAAATCTTCTTTACTCATGCGATCACATTATCTCCCTCTTGCTGAAGACGGCGCTCCCAACTCCTATCATGGCTGCAGACGTACCTAGCAAGACAATTGTCGACGTGGTAATTCCCAGATATGGGTTATTTGTATCCAGAGTATGCACAGGAGGTGACCATATCCACTCTAAGCCAGTTTCCAGCCCGAATGCGTAAGACATCTGGGAGAATTGAAGGGTGTCGGGCCAAGATGCTAGGACAACAGAGTCAATCAGTTGAAGGCCCCAGTGCGAGACGGACAGAGATGCGACTGACGAACTGGGAGAAATTAATGTCGTGAATCCCATTGCGAACTCCCAAACTCCGATTATAATACACAGGTATACGCCGTACTTGGGGAGAAGCAGGCCTATTGTATTGAATAAAGAGCCATAGGCTGCGAGAACTAGAATTGTGGTAAATGCAATTCCAATCCAAACAGGGAAGTCACCAAGTCTGACAAAACTATCCCCAGGCCCTATCACAGAGGTAATCAAGGCCATACCCAGTGACAGGATAATAACAAAGACGGAGACCACCGCCAGATATCCAATAACGCGATAAAGAATGAATTCCCCCCTATGGATTGGCTTTGAAAGCAGATAATGCAGAGTCCCTCTTTCGGTCTCGTCCCTGACAAGTCCCAGTGAAAGAAATAGAGGCAGGAATAAGCCGAGAAGGAGTACAAACGCTATCTTTCCGGTAGCTATCACGAAGGTCCTATGTCCGGCTTCTCCAACATAGTTCTCATCTACTGGGTCCTCGTCGACTGAAGAGTCAGCGTTTATCGAAATTACTTCACCGGTTTCTGGATCAATTACCCAAGTCACATCACAGGGGATACCATTTCGATTGGAGTCTGGATAGTGTGGCTCCTGCCACCACATCATATCTCCGTTTCCATCATTCTGTGTATACCAGTCAATCCTGAGACAATCGCCGTCATCATCGAAACCCTGGCTCCCCCCGGAGCCATCCCAATCGATGTCGTCTTCATCGATGTACATTTCTTTTGGGTCCTTTGGGACGTCAAATATTCCCGTGATATAACCCCATGATAGAAAGTAGTCTATTGGAACAGTGAGATTCCCCTCGGCAGTAAACTTTCCGTTTGTGGCATACGTTCCATTTTCCAATTGACAAGCTGTGGAATAATCGGGAATCCAATCTACAAACACTTCTCCCCTAGTATCCTGGCAATCGGTTACATCATCCCAATCAATAACATAGTCCCATTGCCCACCTTTGTAATCATAATCAATCCAAGTAGAGTCTAGGAATGACATGCCCTCCCATGTTCTGTTGCCAGAAATTTCTCTATTCTGATCATTCCAATCGATCTCCCCTTCGTATATGTATGTGCCCGACCCGGGGAATTGCTCTCCATCCCAGTCACTGGTGCCATATTTTCTCTCTTGGCCCAGGGGATACCCATCTCTATCGGCATCAACGCTATCGCCATCATTATCCACGGGTTCGAATCCCTCTCTGACCGCATCAACATAAAATGCTAGAAGCATCATCATTAGTACTGTTCCCAGAGACAGAACGACCCAAGTTGAAATTTTATGCCTTAGTTGTCTTATGGTAAGTTCTACCACCGCTCCAGCCTTTCTATCCATCCTGGTCCAAACAGTCTCGGATAGCCCCCTTCCTTGAACGTCCATGTTTAACCACCCACCAAATATCCGAGAAGTGAATCTAAGTTATCATCTGGATTTTCGACCGAAGTAACCTTGATTCCTGAGTTGACAATTGCATTGGGGAGAATTGCATGTGCTGCAGATAGGTCGCCAGTTTGAATCTCCAAACATCCCTCCTCTGGGAATCTCACTCCATATATTGGGTCCTCTGAAATGAGTTCCTTCGCGAGTTCTCTCGGGGATTCTGTCTCCAACATTATTCTATGGGGGTGCTTGTCGAGAAGGCCCCTGATAGCATGCAAATTACCCAGCGCCAGTAGTCTGCCGTTGTGAAGTATGACAATCTGTTCTGTTATCCTCTCTATTTCCTCGAGAATATGACTTGATACAATGACAGTCTTTCCTCGATTACCCAATTCCCTGATCACACTCATAATACTAGTTCTGGCCAACGGGTCACATCCATGGAGTGGCTCATCTAGGATAATTAAGTCAGGGTCATGGACTAAAGCGTGAGCGATCTTGACCCTTTGACGCATTCCCTTACTGTACTTGCCTACTTCCTTGTGTCTGACATCAGTGAGGCCGACGAAGTCTAGAACATGCTCGGCTCTTTCCACGGCCTCATCCCTAGTCATGCCATGCAATCTTGCCATAGTAGTAAGAAAATCTAGAGCCGTCATCCACTCATAAAGTGGTTCGGTTTCACTGACATAGCCCACTCTCCTGAAAGGGGATGTGCTCTCCCATGGATCTGTTCCAAAGAGCCTCACCGATCCCTGACTTGGCCTGAGTCTGCCGAGTAATAGCTTGAACAATGTGGACTTACCGGCCCCATTTGGGCCCAAGACTCCCGTAACTCCGCCATCTATGGCTAGGGACACATCATTGATCCCAATTACTTCACCGTACCATTTGGAGACGGACTCTAACATCACTGCTGGGAGTTCTGATGTCATTCCCTCGTCACCTCCAAAGAGCTTACCCTGCTTGTAAGTAACAATAGGGATAGGAAGTTAATCAATAGTATTGATACAATTGAGAATGATAAGGGATGATCATAGTTCGACTCTATGCCGACTAGCCATTGCCCTATGTGGGCCAGCCCATCGTATGGACTTAGTAAATAGAGGATTGAAGAATCAAATGTTGATTCAATCAGGAAGGCGACCATTTTCGTCCCATAGATTACTGCGAGGAAGGCAACGGCAGCGAAGAATCTACTCTGGCTAATACTTGACAAAGCTAATCCTATCGATGTGTACGTTACCACCAGGAGGATTCCAGCCACTAGTCCGCCCATGAAGATCGGGAACGTGTCGATAAGGAAGGCCCAACCCTCGCCATTCAGGACAATAGCGCTTGTGTAGTATACGATGTACGAGAAAACAATCACGAAACCCAGAACAACTGCACTACTAAGATACTTCATCGCGGTGTAATCAGTCCTATTAACTGGTCTAGAGAAATAAATTGCGCTGGTCCCATTCCTCCTGTCATCAGAAATCATACCTCCAACAACCAACGCGGTTAGTAATGGCCACATACAGAGATTGCGGGGGAAGAATCCTAACACCTGGCCCCATAAATTGTATCTATTTATCCCCCACATTCTTGAGAGGATTTCACCGAAACCCCCCTGGCCCCCCAAAGAGGCGAGGAATAGCATTGCGACTGGAGAGATTGAGAAGAGAAATACTATCAAAATTGTGAGCCTTACCAGTGGATGATAGTGTCTGTGTCCCTTACTTGAGAATATGCCGTAGACATGGTGCCTAAAAATCGCATAATTCCTGACCCATCTAGGCCCTAAAGAGCCTCTCCATGGGCGATAGGTCTGTTCGTAAATTGAGGCTTTAACTTCAGCTTTTTGCGCGACAGATGCAGTTGCCTCATCATCACCATCCCCAGAGCCGAAAGCCGACTCCATTCTAGTCGTTCCACCTGAAATGTCAAGCTCATTTTTCATGGACCTTCCCCCCTGTAACGAGGAGTAATAAGATCATCAGTCTCTTTTACGTCCTCTCCGAGCTTATCCATAATTAAGAGAAAAATATCTTCTAAATCGGGCTCATAATCAGTCATCTTTCTGACTTGTACTTTCGCTTTGGCGGCCGAAGAAAGGATTTCCGTGTAAGTCTCCTCATCAACTTTGGTGACTCTCATGTTCCTGCCCATCCTCCTCACTGAAAGACCGGAGGAAGTCAATTCTTGTTCCATTCTTGACGCTCCCCCCCAAACGGATATCTCGATTTCTTTTTCGACTTGGTTGACCATTTCGTCAATACTTCTGTGGACGACTATCTTCCCCTTGTGGATCATCACAATCCTATCACAGACTCTCTCCACATCATCCATGACATGACTGCTCATTAAGACAGACCTGCCTCCTTCAGACACGGTCTTCTTCAGGGTCTGTAACATGAACTCTCTAGCTCTTTGATCTAAGCCATTTGTTGGCTCATCGCAAATTAGAATATCTGGGTCATGTATCAGGGCACAAGCTAGCTTAGCTGCTTGTTTCATTCCTGTGCTGAATGTCTCAATCTTTCTATATCTCTGATCTTTCAACCCGACATACTGCAGTACCTCATGCGCCCTTTGAGTAGCTGAGTCTGGGTTCATTCCAAGTAACTCGCCTGAGTACCTTACCTGATCGATCGCGGTTAGGCCGGGATCCAATGAGTCATACTCGGGCATATATCCTATCTTTGATCTAATCAAATCACCTTCTGTCCTGATATCATGTCCAAGCACCGAACCCTCTCCGGAGGTGGTCTTTATGAGACCCAGAAGGCACTTGAAAAACGTCGACTTGCCCGCACCATTGGGTCCTAAAATTCCTATTGCCCCCGGAGGAATTTCGAGATTTATATCATCTAAGGCGAGATGTGGACCGTACATCTTCTTGAGGGATTTTGCTGTGATTAGCAGCCCTTCCGAGGTTTCTGAGGCCATGTTGGTCACCCAACTCCCGTAGGGAGTTAATATGCCCTCTAGAGGACATCACTTGAATTAATCCCCGAATATATCATGATAAATTGATCAATTTTGTACTACTCTTTCAGGAAGCCTTGTCTGACCTTTACGGCAATTCCCTTCGTGAAAAAGGCCATTTCGGAAGAAGTAGAAGTCGAGGCTCCATGAGCTACTAGCTCCCCTTTCTCAGAAACTACTACACAAGGTTGCCCGGGAGTAACATGGGAGTCGGCGCCTGTGACATAGCCATGCATTACATTCCTGCCCTTCCCAACAAATGGGATGGCATCATCTCTTATCATTACTCTTGGAATTCCTGGAAAGTCTCTCTCTTCATCGGGATTTTTCTCACCGAAGATTTCTGGTGGGCCATCGTTGAGTGAATAAAGCATCCTAGCTCCCTCTGCAGTCAGCGAAATCCCCCCATCGTTCAACCTAGGAGACAAGGCATGAACGCCCCCAAAACTGACGTTTACCATTCTATCGGTATTTGACCTTCTCGAGTTCATTGACTTGGTAATCTCACACAATTTGAATGGATGGGTCGCACAAAACACTGAGAGCTTGTCCACAACAGAGCATCTATCTAGCCAAGCCCTCACCTTGTCGATTTCTGAAGATGATGATTGGAGTGGTTCGGATGACTTTGAAATGACTACGTCTAAGTTCTCTAAACCTAGGTACAAGATATCTTCTGAAGGGTTATTCAAATCGGTATTATCGTTCCATATATTATCTGAACCATCTACATGGCAAAAGGGGGAGACGTCTTCGAATGAATAGGGTACGGGACCGAGTGGCGTGGAGATTAGGACCACGGTCCTTGGGCATTCGAGTAGGTGATTTACTATTGTGCCCAAAGATACCTCCCTCCAAGGAGGAGGGGAATTATCCAATATCAGGACTTGTTCTGCAGGACCTGAACTACCATCCCACCATGATCCAGGGAGTCTCCATCGGAGAGAAATAAGGGCCATCAAATGTAGAATATGTGGCCTGAATTCGATATCATCTGATAGTGGCTCACCACCCTTCCTGATCGGATTGGTTGAGGCCATGATATCCAACAGTGAGCTCCCTACCCCTGTCTCTTCCAGTTGTTCGAGCTGGTCAATTACCCACTCAAATGCCTCTCGAAGTCTTGGGGACGCATGACTCCTAACCTCTGCTAATCTCCAAATAGAACCATTCCTGATTGCTTCTCTGCACTTGGAAAGCTCTGACTGGGTAACCTCGAGATTGTGCCTGGCTAAAACCTTGGATCTCTCGTCCTTTGGTAACGAGAGAACCTCGCTGGGGGTTCTGCCAAAGAGTGCCTTCGAAGATATTGGCCACTCCTTTAGGCCTTGGACCTTCACAGTTCCTTCTGGAGTTAGTATCCTGTCATCACGAGCGAACAAAGCATAGGCGGCACTATCGAAAAAGTCAACACCAAGGGCCACTGAGAGGGGGAATAACATTGGATGTCCGCAACCGAACATGTGAATTGGTTTGTTCGGTGGAATCTGGGATTTAGCAGCCAGAATTATGGAAAATAATTCTTGGTACCTTTGATTTTCCATAAGAGGAACTATCCCTCCAATCGGATGTATGGCAAATGTAGCTCCTGATTCATCCACTCGACTCATTAGCTCAGCTGATTTTGCCCTCAGGTCCTCATACACGCCTCCTTGGATAGGTCCATTGAGCAATATTGAGTCCCCAGCCTCGGAGAGTGATTGGGAAACTCTCCTGTGGGTTTCATTGACTGAATTCTCAGCTTCTTCCCTGCTCATGTCAGGCCTGCCAAATACATCGAGCATTGTCCCAACGTCAACGCCGATTTCTCTCTGGAATTCGACAATTTCCTTCGGAGATACCTCCACATCCCCATAAACGTAGGACTGAAATGTTCCTGAATCGGTGACTATGGCACCAGGGAAATCCAGGAGTTTGTGAATACCGTCTTGTTTAGCTGAGACGCTAAGTTTTTCATTTTTCCAAATTACATATGAATTGGTTATCAGAGCCTCCACCCCGTAGTTTTCCCACATTTCTCTAGGCTCTATGGTACGTAAATTTGGATTTATCACTGGAAGGAGCATAGGGGTAGTTATTGCCCCATGGAATGTGTGAAATTTTCCAATCCTAGCTGCTCCGTCACGAGTTATTAACTCAAATTTACCCCAGTCTTGTGGCCTGCATGGATCTGGCTCTGACCTCATAAAATCACATCGCATCGGGTACAGGTCATCGTTCCTCACCATTTCTTGATATTACTTTGATAGTGGTTTTTCTGTCACTTAGTTCCATTTGAACCAGGTCCCCAGAATTAATATTCATAATCGGATCTACGTCGAAGCTGTGGGCGTAGGGAGTACCCAACAGAGAAGCCGCTGGAAGTGTTAAAGGACATACATCACTATTGATTATACCCATCGGCCCTCTCCCTGTGTAGATTAGTCCCATGAGGACAAAGGGAGCAACAGTTGATCCTGATCCCTTGGGATAGATCAGAATTGTATCTTTTATTGGCGTCCCATCCAATGGGTGACCTGGCTCTTCGATTACTCCGGTATCCCTGTTTACGTAACCGAGGTAGGTTATTGGTACGTCCGTCACAAGTGCCCTTCCTCTAATTGACCAGTTTTTCTGGCTAGGTATTCCATGGCCATTAGCCTGAAAATTTCCAGATATATTGACCTTTGAACTGAGAATCGTCTTGGAACTCCCAGAATTCAGTGTTGGCCTGGGGGCGGGCAATAGAGTAGGGTCAAAAGCATGGGCGACACAATCTTCTATGGTTGCAACGCTTGTTGGCATTTTATTCAGACCACTGGTGAGATAATGCTCAGCTTTCAGAGAATTAGTGAGCAGGTGATTGTAGTTTGCCCTGTTGTAGGGAGTAACTTCGGGGCATGTGTCCTTCAGGACTAATGCACCCCCCTCCTCCAAGATATCCAGGGTACCATCTGCTCCAATTATATCGTAATTGTGGGAGCTCATGAAAACCCAGAGTCTATGATTTTGAATCTTCTCTCCGAGTTCCATCCTTGAGCGTACAAATGCCGCTGTTGACCGAGCTTCACTTACACTGGCTTGTGGGCATCCAATCACAACAAGATCGACTATTCCCTTCGGTGACAACTCGCGATACCTCTCGGCCAAGTCTGACTGTTTGAAATGAAGAACTCCTTGGAAATTTTCTACATCTGGGGCATCATCGGTAATTCCATCGGCCCATAGCATTGGACAGCCGTAATTTGCAGCTGCTGCCGTCAATGCCTTCTTCATATCGAATGTGGCGTTTGGGAGTCCAATGATTCTTGGCATGGGACCCCATGGAAGTTTCCATTCTGGCTGAATCTGTTTGCCTATCCAGTCACCCAGAATACTCCAATCTGTCATGTCCCCCATTTCACAATCAACATGAACCAGTATGTTTGGAACTCTGTTTTTCTCTAGATGGAGGCCCCATCTTGGAGCCCATCCAGTCAATGCAGTCGCCAATGCTGAGAGACCTGACTCCCTGTTTGTCACCAGAGACGTGTATGAATTTGAGAAGCAAACCGCATTTGACTCTGCCCATGATCCTATCCCTTTTTCCTCTTCAATGCCCCTGTCGTAAGGGGTGCATGATAGGATGGCATCAATACCCAGTTCAGAGTATGAATGAACAATCTCGAATTGCTGTTCTAAAAAATCTGGGTAGGCTATATCCATTTCCTCCATTTTTTCATGGTCGCATCCAGCAGAATTCAGAGTTGTTGGTATTGTAACCTTGCCGTTCTTATCACCTGATAGGTCGGCTAAGAATCGTCTTAGACCGTGCCCCCCGGTAATCACGCTAACTCCTGAAACATGAGCATGGGATATTCTGATGAATTCCTCGGCGCCAGCAGTGGATGCTAAATCGACGACCAGTCTTGCTGCTTTCTGCTTGGTGGGCCCGTAGTCGCCGTCGAGCATCGAAGTCAATTCTTCGGGGACCTCCATGCATACGGACTAACTAGGAGTCACTTCAAGATTGGTGTGCGAATGTGGTTCTGTTTGTCGTAAACTGATGTGATGTATGGTGAGGAACTCAATATTATCAACTGGTAGTTGGTGGGCACTTCACAGGAGCTACGCATAATGGGAATCAAGAAAGCCTATGGGGTATATCATGCAGATGGAGGGATAATTGGGGAGCTTTCCTATGTTTGGGGGAAAATAAAGGGTACTGCCCATTGCGCATTATGCGACATTACTCACAGGGGAGTATCCACGAAGAAAGAATGGAAGAATATGATATCCGACTTGGATTTCGAAATTGAACTTCTGCACCTAAATGAGCAGCCTCCCGAGTTAGAGGAGATTACTCTTGGTAAGACTCCGTGTATTGTGGCGGAGCGTGATGGTGCCATGGAGATCATAGTGGACGCTATTCAACTGGAAGGATGCGGAAAGTCAGTTGACTCATTCAGAAATATATTACAATCCGCGCTGGGTTCATAGATTGAGAGGAGATTGATATGGAAGATAACAACACACAAAATGTTGAAATTGATTTGGGGCCAACCTCAGGGGTCCAAGAGGAACTTGTCCCAGAGAGAGTGGTCGATGGCCTTCCCACGATGTATTGTTTCGAAACCTGCCCATTCTGTTTCAAAGTCAAAGCTTTACTGGGGAGTAGGGGGATTGAGTACTCCAAAGTTGAGGTTGATCCAACATTTAAGACTCAACTGAAGTGGTCTGATTGGAGTGCAGTACCAGTTTTCGTGGACAAGGACGGGACCCAAGTGAACGACTCCAATTATATTCTACATTACATTGATGAGAACGGAACTAACGAGTTCCCAAGGATGGGGGAAAATCCTGAGCAGGATGAGTGGATGGATTTTTCCAACTTGATTCTTGGAAAATCGATTGTCGCCGTGATATACAAATCATACAGAACCTCGGTCCAGGCACTGGACTATGTCACAAGAATTGATAATTTCTCTTTCGGCACTCGGCTAGTGAATAAGTGGGTAGGAGGGATAATAATGAGGATGGTTGGCAAATCAAGAGCCAAAATGTTCGACCTACCCCCTCGGGAGAATCTCAAATTCCAGCTTGATCATATGTCGAGCGGGATAAAGGGTAACTTTTTTGGTGGAATTACTCCTAATGGAGCGGATTTTGCCAACTTTGGGATTCTAAGGTCGATGGAGGGTCTTTACGGTTTTGACATAGTGGAGAGCCATGCCTCGGTTTGGCCGTGGTATCTGAGGATGAAAGCGTCCTCTGGAATATGAGTTATTCATCAGAGAGCTTTGACTCGATCTTGGATAATATGTCCCTTATCTCAACTAAGACATCGTTAGAGTCGACCTGGGTGGAAGTTGCCTGTGGCGTTATGGCAAGGGAGTCTCTTTGTCTGAGCACAAGGTCTCTGAACTGGTTAGCATTCCTGACGCCTGTAAGTATGAACGGTGCTGCACCTGCGGTCTCAAACTGCATCCTGACTACCCCAAAGGCGCTCAGGATTGGACCCTCATGAATGGAAACATCGGTCAGCTTGTCAAGGGCGATATTCTGCTGTTTCTTGAACAACCATCCCATTCGCATGTTGATCGAGCGGTCAGTCAGAGCTCCGCTCATATGCTCGTACTGTTTCTTGTGAACAATCCACCCGAAGGGAATCCAAATTGGCATGAGGATGATTCCGACCACTGACATGAGAAGGCCAAAATTAGCGGCCATCCACCAGTAAATTATAATCTTACTATCGAATTCTACGGCCATTAGTTGGTTACTATCGGCATAGCTGGTCTGTATCAGTGACCCATCACTCATAATTGGAGCGGGAGCAGAGCTGTAATTTAACTCAGCGGTCCCCATTCTTGAACACTGGAATTGGGTCCATCTTGTGTGAGTTGGCCTTATTGAGTTGCAGGTATCTTTCCATGACTTGCTTTTGCCTATCACTTAGCCCTGCTTTTGATGGGTTCTCCACCTCCCTCATGGCCCATTCTAGTTCCTGATATGTGGCCCCTATCTGATCTTCATCAGTTCTACCATCATCCCATAGTCCATCTGTTGGCGGTGCTTCCTGAATTTCTTTGATGACCCCGAGAGAGCCGGCTAGTGCGAAAACCTCAGACTTGTACAAATCCGCTATTGGAGATATGTCCACTCCCCCATCTCCATATTTGGTGTAGAATCCAACTCCAAAGTCCTCTACCTTATTTCCCGTACCCACCACTATTCCATTATTTGAGGCTGCAAAGGCATACAAAGTGACCATTCTCAATCTTGCACGTGTATTGGCGAGTGCCATCTCTGAATCACCCTTTGAACCCAGAGCATGGGAGATAGAGTCGAATGTCACAGATAAATCTACAGTATCTGTTTCGACATTATTCCAATTTGAAGATAGCCATTCACAATGTTTCATCGAGAGATTGTTCTGGGATTCAATTTGGTGAATAGGCATACTGAGGGCGATGGTCCTTAACCCGGTTTTGGCGCACAGAGTGGAAGATACAGCTGAGTCTATTCCTCCTGAAACTCCCACTACTAGAGTTGTTATCCCGTTGGTTTTAGCATAGTCCAATATCCATTCAGTGATCTGTTCACCTAGCCTTTTCCAGTCCTGCATCATAAATCACCTAATGACAAGCTAATCCGTACTTCTTGAGTCTCCAGTAGTTGTAAGGCCATGGAGTGATGAATCCTACGAACAGCATAATCGGAATTACCCACCATGTCAATGAGGGCTCTCCCATGATTAAAAGATCAGTGGCATTCATGGAAGTTTCCATTGCTATCATCGAAATAAGAGACATCCCAATAGCTACTCTGAATGCTTCCCTAATCCCTCCCATCTGTTTGATCAAGATGAAGGTCTCAAGTGCGATTGAAGTCATGATTCCATTGAACATTGCAAGCATCATAATCGACATTGCAGACCAGTCAAGAGCATCAAGATATGGAATAAATTGGAAAGCGGCAATTGTTCCGAAATCGCCAATACTACAGCCAATCAAGCACCACTTGGTATTGTGTGCGGACTGCCTCCACACTGGACCGTCTTTCCAGTTGAATGGTTCGGACTCTCCGTCTACAGAATATCCTGCATTCATGATCGCGAGTCTGATATTTTCATCGTCTGGTGAATCATGAGTGACTATTGCCTTACCTGAATCGTGAGACACATCTACCTTGGAAACTGCCTCTAAGGAGTTGATTGCTTTGGTTACATTCGAGGCACAGCCATCACAAGTCATACCCCCAACATCGAGTGTGACGGTTCTGCTCATATAACAGCGTTGCAGAGGACGTTTTTGAACCCTGCTAGGGAAGACCTTCTCTCTGGAAGAACGAGGCATATTCAATACGAAGTCTGGACTCGCCCCGGTCATGGTAGTGCCCAGGCCGGCCGGTGAGTTCGATCCTGTCGCACTGGAGAATTCACTGATGGAAGTATGGAGGTCCGAGGGTACATTCACCAAGTCAATAGAATCTAGAAGGGCCAAAGGAACTCCTTTCACCTTTCTCGAAGGGCCCCCCACTGCCAATGGGAAACCGGGAATCCATCATGTAATCTCGAGACTGTTCAAGGACATGGTGTGCAGATGGAAGACAATGCAAGGGCATGTGGTTGAAAGAAAGGCAGGTTGGGACACTCACGGCCTACCTGTAGAGATTGAGGTCCAGAAGCAATTAAACCTAATGTCCAACGAAGAGATTGAAGCTTATGGCATGAAAGAATTCAACGAGAAATGTAAGGAGAGCGTGTGGACTTACGAAGAGACCTGGAGGGAAATGACAGAGAGGATGGGTTTCTGGGTTGACCTTGATGACCCCTATGTAACACTCCATGACCAATACATAGAGTCGGCATGGTGGTCATTGAAGCAGATGTTCGATAAGGGCCTTCTATTCAGAGGCCATAAGGTTCTGCCATATTGTCCTCAGACGGGAACTAGCTACTCTAGCCACGAGGTTTCCCTGGGATACAAAGAGGTTACTGAGCCTGCAGTCTTCGTGAAATTCAAGCTTCTGGACGATGAAGCTTCTGTATTGGCCTGGACTACTACTCCTTGGACACTTCCGGGTAATGTAGGTCTTGCGGTTGGTCCAGATCTGACCTATTGCAGAGTGAAGATAACCTCTGGTCCGTCTGATACGTGGAAGGGCAGAGGAGGGGCAGAGGTTGGCGAAGAGTTGATTCTAGCCAAGGACCTGATTGGGAATGTATTGAGAAACCATATGGAGGTATTAGATGAGTTTCCTGGTTCAGAAATAATCGGGAGATCATACAAGCCACTTTTCCCGGGGGCCATTGATGGAGAGGGGCACCCATCTGCATGGACCATAGTTGGGGCGGACTTTGTCACAACCACTGATGGAACCGGGGTCGTCCACACCGCGGTGATGTATGGTGAGGACGACTACAGTCTTGGAATGGAAGTCGGATTTCCAGCGCAACATACCGTGGGGATGGATGGCAAATTTATCCAAGGGACCCACAAAGATATTGATGGCAAGTATGTCAAACAGTGCGATGATATTATCATTGATTTACTGGAGAAGGAAGGGCTCCTTTACAGAGAGCATTCGTATACGCACGATTATCCACACTGTTGGAGGACCGACCATCCGTTGCTGTACTATGCAATGGACAGCTGGTTCGTCAGAATGACTGCAGTAAAAGAAAACATACTACAGTACAACTCAGAGGTCGAATGGGCACCTGAGTGGACTGGATCCAAAAGAATGGGAGAATGGCTATCCAATATCAAGGACTGGGCAATCAGCAGGGAAAGGTACTGGGGCACCCCTTTGCCAGTATGGATTTGCAAGGAATGTGGGAGCGAACATTGTGTTGGAAGTATAGAAGAGCTCTCGGAAATGAAGACTGAATCCTCAGAAATGCCACCTGAATTACACAGGCCGTATGTTGACGAGATCACCCTCTCTTGCCCGCAAGTGGAATGCGATGGCGAGATGATTAGGGAGCCATATGTAATGGATTGCTGGTTCGACTCTGGTTGTGCGTCATTCGCTCAATGGCACTACCCCTTCGAAAATGGGGACAATTTTGATGCCTCGTTTCCAGTCGATTACATCTGTGAAGCAGTAGATCAAACCAGAGGTTGGTTCTATTCCTTGATGGCGGTTTCCACTACAGTTTTCGATAGCATATCCTATCGTAGATGCCTATCTCTTGGCCACATTCTCGATAAGGACGGGAAGAAGATGAGTAAGTCGAAGGGAAATGTCGTTAATCCCTGGGACCACTTCAACAAGGAAGGCGCTGATTCGATCAGATGGTATATGACAACTCAGAGTGCCCCTTGGTCGCCCACGAACTTTGATCCAAATGGAGTAAGAGAGTCTTATGCGAAGATGTTTTTGACATTGTGGAATGTATACAAGTTCCATGCCGATTACGCCTCACTAGATGGATTTGATCCCTGTAATGAGGACACATTTGTCCCACTAGAAGAGAGAAGCCATCTTGACAGATGGATTTTATCGAAGGCTTCATCGATGGCACAGGAATATCATGATAAATTCGTTCGATGGGACTTTCACAAAGCCGGGAGAGATCTCGAGACTTTCGTAGTGAATGATCTTTCAAACTGGTATGTTAGAAGGTCACGAAGGAGGCTATGGAATGAAGTTGATAGTATGGACAAGCATTCTTGTCAGAACACACTTCATGAAGTTCTCCTGATAGTTTGTAGGCTTATGGCTCCAGTCTCACCTTTCGTATCTGACGCGATACATAGGGGGTTGACTGGGTCGTCTGTTCACTTGGCGGATTGGCCTGTTGGTTCTGATATTATCGAGAGTGCCCTTCCTCCAGTTGATCCCTTGGTAGAAATGGAAATGGAGTTAGTTAGGTCAATTGCAGAGGCAGGCAGGAGAGTAAGAGTAGATGCTGGGAGGAGGCAGAGGCTCCCCTGTAGGTCTGGATGGATAGTAGGCGGTCCTGACCTCTCGAGCTTCCATGAAATTCTTTCGGAGGAGCTTAATGTTGAGGAAATCAGCGTCATAGACGACTTGGATACTTTCCAGAAGATAGAAATTGTGCCTAACAGGAAAGCTCTTGGCGCCAAGTGCAGAGCTGACCTCCCGAAAGTTCTCTCTGAGTTGCAAGTGATTGATCCAGAGTCATTACTACTTGAGATTGAGGCTGGAATTGCTGCTGTTGGAGGGTATGAAATAAATGACAGTGATATTGACATAAAGAGAGTTGAAAGGGAAGGTTTTGCTGCTGAAACGCTCTCCGGAGATTATGGAGATGTCTCACTGGTACTGGATATGGAAATTGATGAAGATCTCCTTTCCAAAGGCCTCTCCAGAGATATAATTAGGAGAATTCAGGCAAAAAGAAAGGATCTGGACCTAGAAATTGAGGCGACAATAAATCTTAGTGTTTGGATCGAAGACGGTAAATTATCCAATCGAGACTGGGAGCGAGTAGTTTCTGAGACTCGCTCAGAGAAAGCATATCTCAACGAGGGAGTGGCTAATGATGACGCCATAGAATTCGAGGTAGATGGAGTGAAGATATCGGTCCATATCGAGAAGACTTGAAACAAGTCTATCTCTATTATTAGTCGGTTGGAATCGTGCTTCTTCTTCTAGAATGTTTGAGATTTTGCTATGTATCCTGGTGGCAGTAACAACTCCAGAGAGAACAATGGATCAGGGTCGGTAGAATCCTGATACGCTATGAATGAGCCCCCATCTGGAAGGATCCCCATACTAGCGAAGTCAAATCTGATATCATTTCCTGCTCCTGATGTGGAGTCAAGATCGCCCTGCCCGATATATGTCCTTGAGTCTGGAACCATACTCTCGGAGAAGTCCCTGACATGCCAGGCTATATCGACATCGGGCCCGGAGGAGCTCTGATACCTCACATTAAGAACGAATAAGTCGTGTACACCATTGGAGTGAAATTCCCACTCTTCCAATCCTGTGGCCTCCATTGAAAGGTCATAGGATTGGTTCTGCCATGTCTCCCCGCCATCCCAAGAGAGCAAATGGGTGAGGTTGGAATTACTCGTAGTGACGCAATGTAGAGCTGTTGATGAGTCAAATGCACAATACTGAGATGGTAGGGAATTCCCACCTAAAGTAACACCTGTCCACCAATTGAGCGAAGTATCAAGAAAAGCATCCCTGCCATCAATGAAGTAGTCTGGGAAGTACAGACCTCCTGAGGGAACCGGGAAAGCCCTCATCTCTTTGTGGGGCTTTGTGAAATCCCACTCAGTGCCCAGTTCAGAAGGATCAAGGTCTACCTCCATTATATCCAAATCAGCATCTCTATCTGGGAAGCCAAAGTATTCGTAATTCAATCCATCAGTAGAAATCTGGCCTCCTACATTCTGTACTTGATGCCAGAAGTTGGAAATTACAAGACTGGCCCATGGGCCATTGCCATAGAGTCCGCCGTTAATCGGGCCTATTACCTCGACTTGCCAAGAACGATCATAGAAAGGCTCTGGAGTTCTATTGAAACACCAACTCCACTCTTCGTCTTCGGCGTCATAGAAGAACGCATAGAATTGATCGGCGCCACTCGCACTTGGATATGGGAACCAACCCATGGAAATAATGTCCCCATTGGTCGCCTGAACTATACTTCCCTCTCCAAGTCCCTCCTGTCCAGGTACTGTTGGCTTGGGTTCCATGCACCCCAGCTGAGAGAATATCGAGGGCCGATACTCCTGCCAAGTATGCCCCCTATCTTCGGACCAAGTGGGGTATTCCCCTCCAAAATTCATTATCCACCCCTCCTTGGTGGCGGCGAGGTAGTGTTCACAGCAATTGCCTCCCTCGACATTCCCAAATACCGCCCATTTGTTGCCAGTCTCGTCCCAGATTTCATCTGAAAATGGCTCTCCTATTGTGAAATTTCTCACACAAGGAGTACTGAAACAGGAGTCTGTGTGACTCATCGGGTCATCGATAAATTCCATTTCTTCGTACCATTTTGGATATGGGGCACTCAGATTCTCAATAATTGCATCATGTATACATCCAGACAGGGAAACAGAGGAGAGCATGATTGTAACGAGTGCGACACAGGTAGACCTAATGCCAGACATGGTGGCTGGGCAGAAATAGTGCTATTTCGCACTTCGCACTCAATGCTCCTGCATAGTTGGGTTGAAGTCATATCATTCCGTCGGGATATCATGCGCGCCGGGTCAATTGTCGTGACTGCCTTTATGATTCTAGTGGTATCATCGCCGATTATCACTACTTCAGCGCAAGGAGCTGGTGATTCAGTCATTATCAACGAAATATACGTATCTCCAAATAGTGAGGAGTACGGGGGGATAGATTGGAATGGAGATGGAGAAATTGGAAGGTTTTCCAATCAGTTCCTGGAATTGCACAACCCCACTGATTCTGCAATAGATATAGGGGGATGGTGGATAGATGACTTGGAGAATGGCGGTTCGCCAATGTGCAGCATTGCCTGGGGGACTGTCATGGAACCAGGATCATATGTGGTATTCTACAGGGCGCAGACACAGATCGAATTCAATTACTGGGAAGGAGATACAGTCAGAATCACTAATCAAGCCGGTGCTGAAATAGATTCTGTAAGCTATGATGCTGAAGACTCGGACTACGGCATACCCTATGGATACGCTGCTAATGGTAGCTGGTCAAAGCTCTCTGACCAAAGTCCAACTCCAGGAGGCCCCAATGATCAAGAATGGGTAGGTGTCAATCATTTGATGGGGAGCTGTTACCCTCAACAGCCGGAAGAGGATAATATTCACAGAGGGGAATACATTTTAGAGGGAAGGATTGTGACCATGGAGTCACAAAATGACGTCATAGACGATGGAAGGATACTGATTGTTGATGGAATGATTCAGGAAATTTGGAGCTCCTCTGAACCGGAACCAGAATCAGCGGAAGGAGTGATATCAATTCCCACTAGTGGTACCATTTACCCGGGTTTTATAGATCCGCACAATCATGCAAAATACAATTTGATCCCACTCTGGGACCATGGAACCGAAGGGTGGGATAATAGATATCAGTGGCAATCTTATTCAGGATACAGTGATGCCAAAGATATTGGTTGCTCTATTGAAGATTCATCTGCGATGAGGTTTGCTGAATTAAGAGCGATAGCAGGTGGCAATACCGCCTTGCAAGGAAGTGCAAATCGAAACACGGACACATTTGAGACAATGCTTGCGAGAAACATAGAGCTCTACAATTTCGGTGGAGATGGGATATGGACAAAGGTAACAGAGTTGGAATCAGAGTATGAAGGCAACCACATAAAGGACAGAAATTCATCTGGAAGTCTAAATGCATGGTTCATACATCTCGCCGAGGGAATCGATGAGTCCAGCAGAGCGGAGTTTGATATTCTTGTTGAAAATAACCTTCTCGTAGGGGAGATAGTAATAATTCATGGTACGGGATTAACCCAGACTGAATTCTCAGCATTGGGATCTGTTGGGGGAAGCCTTGCATGGTCTCCCACATCCAACCTTCTCCTATATGGGGAAACCACAGATATAGCGACTGCAAAGACGGAGGGAGTTAACATCATGATTGGTCCGGATTGGTCTCCTTCTGGCTCAAAGAGCTCCATGCATGAGCTGAAGACAGCTGATTGGTGGGACAGGAACGTACTGGGTGATATATTCACAGATTTTGAGTTGGTTCAGACAATTACTACTAACATAGTTGATGCAATTGGTTGGTCGGAATATACTGGCAGGATCAGAGAGGGACTTGCCGCCGACCTAGTCGTATTGGACACATTTGAGGCGGATCCATACAGAAATGTGATTGAGGCGGTGGACCCTGATGTCAGATTGGTTGTTGTTGGCGGACTCCCCGTTTTTGGAGACGTAGACATAATGCAGGCTTTGGATGATGAGACAGAGATAATCCATGGAGAAGGTTTTTCGAAAGCGATTGACATAACTTACGAAGGCGTTCCTGAGGCTCAGCAATCTTACTCAGAAATGATAGACTACCTAAGTGGTTGTAATGATGGCAAGGACGTTCCTATCGAATATCTCTTCACAATGGGGGACGAGAGATACTTCGATGTTCTGAATAGGACTCCTTCTTTTCAGAAAGGAAGGAATATCGATTTATGGTCTGAATTCTATGATATAGAGCTTGATGAAGAGGGGCACAGAATTGGCGGTACGGTAGGAGGGGCTGACCCCATAGTGACAAATATCTCTGATGGTGACGGGCCCATGGTTGTCAGTCGTCCAACCCTCCCTGACTTTTTCGACAGTTATGGACCAAGAGGCGGATACGTCCCCCACATCACAACTCTGGATGAAGGTGTGCATCTCGAAGAATGTCTTTCAGAGCATCCGTCCCTAGTGGAAAGAGAAGGGCAGAAGCTCCTTTGTGGCTCCATACTAGTAGTTATGGAGGAAACGGAAGATTGTATTGTTTCAGGATTGGCAACATTCTGTCAGCTTGAAGTATCTAAATCCTTTACTATACCCGGAAGAATTTGTACAGATGCTGGGGATTATCCCGCAGAAGTCGAATGTAGGCACAATGTCGAGTACATTCAGGATAACTCATTCGGAGATTCCGGGCAGGATGGAGATGCGGGAGAAGGCGATTCAAGCGAGGACGGTTTTGTAATACAGGCAACCATTGGAATTATTCTAGTCATAGGTTTCTTAGCGGTCCTGAATCGAGGAAATTTCAATCTATTGAGCAGAGAAAAAGAGTGATTTGGGCATTCCGTCTCAGATAATTCGCCATTTTGTTCCCTCGGGGCTGTCTTCAACAGTTACACCCATCTCATTAAGCTCGTCTCTGATTCTATCTGACTCGGACCAATCCTTTGATGCCCTCGCATTCTCCCTCATCTCCAGAAGCTTACTAACCTCAGGTTCAATTTCGGATCTTCTGGAAAGCTTACGTCCATAGAACTCTAATGCCTCATTCCTCGGGGGCAAAATCCCCAATACTTCCCCTGCGAATTCCTCCAACCACGAAACATAGCCACCGATAACCTTAGGCTCTCTAGCATTAGACTGAAGAAGTGAGGAAAGCTCCTTGACGATAGTTTGTATTTCAACAAGGGCCGTTCTAGTATTGAAATCATCATTCATCCCATTAGTTACCCTCTCAGAAGAATGAGCTAAGGACTCAATATCATTGTAGCTACTATGCTCTCCATGTGAGATGTGGAGAGCCTCTGAGTACGAGGAAATTAGACGGCCGTAGTGTGTTGTTGAGTCTTCGATCATCACAGCATTGAAGTCTACTGGTTGCCTATACGGGGCATTGATTAATGCATACCTAAGGACCATCGGATCGATTGACACAAGCGCATCCCTAACAGTCCAGAAATTACCATCTGATTTACTCATCTTTTCTCCATCAACATTTATCATTCCATTGTGCAACCAGTATTGGACTACTGGATCATGTCCGAGGCAGCATTCGGATTGGAATATCTCCGCTTCATGATGAGGGAATAGCAGATCGGAACCCCCTCCATGTATGTCGAATCTCTCCCCGAGGTGTTTCAAAGACATCGCAGAGCACTCTATGTGCCAACCAGGCCTTCCAGCACCCCATGGACTATCCCAGCTAGGCTCCCCCTCTTTGGCCGCCTTCCATAATGCGAAATCCCGATGGTCCCTCTTTCCTGTCCCGGATTTACCGACTCTTCCTCCGGCTCCTTTTCTGACCATTTCAAGAGTCTGCCCTGTTAATTGGCCATATTTTTCTGGGGCAGTGTCTATCTCAAAATAGACCCCATCGGCAGAAACATAGGCATGATTCTTTCTTATCAGTTCCTCAATCATCTCAATTATCTCTGGTATGGTCTCTGTGACTCTGGGATAGCTGTTGGCCCTAATCACATTCAATTTATCCATCACAGTGAAATAATCCTCTATGTTTCTGTTGGCCACCACCAAGAAATCCACTCCTTCTTTCTGTGATACGGAGATTATCTTGTCATCGATATCGGTAAAATTCGAGATGTAATTTACATCATAGCCACTCTTCCTTAGCCACCTAACGATTATGTCGAATGCTATTGCCTGCCTGGCGTGTCCAATGTGACTCGGGGAATAAGGAGTAATCCCGCATGCGTAGATTCCAATTTTACCTTCTTCTAAGGGGGTAAAAACCCTCTTCGAACGAGACCTGGTATCATATACCCTGAGCGTCATTACCCCTTCTAGCGGGCCGATGGTCATCAACCTCTCGCAGCCTCAACGAATGCGGAGAACAATTGTTCATGCCCCTTACGCTCGGGATGCCATTGAACTCCCATGCAGAATTTCTTATCGGTTCTTTCTACTGCCTCGATCAAACCATCGTGTTGTGCGACGGCCGATATTGACAATTTTCCAGGGTCTGCGACGCCTTGGTGATGAGTCGAGTTTACGATGAATGATCTTCCCATTATCTGCTCAAGCAATGACCCCTCTTTCGCGATCACAGAATGGTCCGTAGAGGTTCCGTCATATCCCCCATGCCCTTCATGTCCCGGGGTGTCATCCAGGTGCTGATGGAGACTTCCTCCATGTGCGACGGAGAGAATTTGCATCCCTCTGCAAACTCCCAACAATGGCATGTCTATTTCTAATGCCTCTGAAATAAGTGCAATTTCTGTTTCATCTTGTTTAGGGTAAAATTCCACTGTCATTGGACCAGCCTCCTGATTGTAAAGAGCTGGAGATATGTCGGGACCGCCGGAAACAATCAATCCGTCAATCATATCCAATAGCTTCGTAGTATCGACTGCCGGAGGGATAATCATGGGAATACCCCCAGAAATTTCTATCATGGATACGTATGCTGATGGGAGAATTGCTGCGTGTCTATGCCAATTGCCGTAGGCTGTTTCACGCATGAAGCAAGTTACGCCGATTATTGGCTTCAATCAAACACCCGAAGATTCCCTGAGTATGCGGGCATGCCTGAAGGATTTTATACCAGCTACCAGAAAAATTGAGCCTATTATTAGCAGGGTGAATAATGAGGTGACAGTTAGGTTGGAGTCGGGAACTCCCATTGCCACGACCATTGCAATCGGCATGATTACCATAAGAAGTGCAAGAACCATTGATGCGTGCATGAGGTGATGACGATTTTCTGGCATCCTTTCTGATAGTAATCCTAGAAGCATCAGGGGAACTCCCATGAATGATGGGATCAATGCAGTGACCGAGGATTGGCCAGATATGATGTACATTGCGATACCAAAAATTGCGAGTATAGAGCCGAGGATTTTAGCCAGATCGGGTACAGACCTTCCGAAGAATAAGAACGTGTCTTCCATAAACGGCCCTAGGTGGTGTTGCTTATGACGTTCTCTATATTCGGCTCAGGGAAAATGATCTCTAATCAAACAAGGTCCGATAGTGATGATTTCCAGATCCTGGCTTTTCCTGTTCTGTTTTTGGTCTTATCATGAATCTCCAAATCCCTAGCCACGATCTGTTCCCAGAGTAGTTCAGCAACGTCAAGGACCTCCATATCAGCTCCGACAGCGTCTAAGCCATCTTTTACCA
Organism: Candidatus Poseidoniales archaeon; assembly: GCA_028283505.1. Lineage (GTDB taxonomy): Archaea > Thermoplasmatota > Poseidoniia > Poseidoniales > Thalassarchaeaceae > MGIIb-O5. The sequence goes on along the minus strand of JAPOFX010000001.1, from coordinate 195,384 downwards.
TTACGGAGCAGAAAGGACAGCCTACAGCCACGGTGTCGCAACCAGTCTCGGCAATCTCTGCTGCTCGAATCTCATTTACTCTCTTATCAGCATCTTCCTCCATCCACATTTGGGCCCCTCCCGCACCACAGCAGAATGAGTCTTTGCCATGCCTTTCGGTTTCTTTGTCGACCCCTCCAATGACCGATCTTGGGGCATCCAAGATATCTCCAATCCTTCCCAAGTAGCATGGATCATGGAAAGTGATTGACCGTCCATTCTTCTCTGCCTCTGGGAGCTTTCCTTCCTTCTGTAGCTTTGCTATAATTTCAGAGTGATGGAAAACCTCCAGATCATCTCCTCCGAAGTCTCCATACTCCTTGCCCAGCGTGTGGAAACAATGGGGGCATGAAGCCACAATTCTCTTGACTCCTAATTCTTGGAACGTCGACATGTTTGTCTCCGCCAGCATTTGGAAGAGATACTCGTTGCCCGCTCTTCTAGCTGGATCCCCAGAGCATCCTTCTTGCATACCAAGAATTCCCACATCGAGTCCTGCTTCTTTGAGAAGGGATATTGTCGACCTTGCTACTTTCTGATTCCTCTCGTCGAAGCTTGCCGCGCAACCAACGAAGTAGATGTACTCTGCTGGCTCGCCAATTTTCACTCCCAAGTCAGAGGCCCAATCTGCTCTCTCATGCGCACCAAAGCCGTATGGGTTAGATGCAGACTCTATGTTGCCCATGGCAGTGTTGAGTACTTCTGGATACTCCATGGTTTCCATCATCGCATTTCTCCTGAGATCTGTGAGCTTTGGAACGTGTTCAATGTACAGTGGGCAGACATCCACGCAAGCGTTGCAGGTTGTGCATGCCCAAACAGCCTCTTCTGTAATCCTCTCAAGAATTGTTTCTTCGGGCTGGTTCCCTGAAAGAAGAATTGGGGCATGCTCATTCGCGTAGTTTCTGACATCGTGGATAACCTGCATGGGATTGAGTCCCTTTCCTGATGCATATGCGGGACAAACATCCTGACACCTAGCACACGACGTGCATGACCATCCGTCGATTAGTTGCCTCCATGAATACTGATTGTATGTACTAACTCCGAAGGAGTCTATATCGAGATCTTCCAGAGGAACAGCCTTTCCATCATCTCCAATTGCCAAGGGCCTCATTCTTGCCATTGGACCAGCGTCATGAAAGAAGACGTTCGGAACTGCCATCACGAGATGCATGTGTTTTGAGAGTGGAATCAAGAAAAGAAAAACTGAGATTGCCAGCATGTGAGCCCAATAAGATAGTATTACTGTCTGTTCTGAAAGACCTCGTTCCGAAAACCAATATCCTATTGGTTCCCAAAAGGCACTTGGCGACTCTGCGGACTCGACCATGAATGAGGTGGTGGTAATCGTAAATATCAGCAACAGTATGGCATTACCTTCTAGCTGGGACTTTCCCTTGAGTTTCTCTGGTGTGAATACCACTCTGCGAGTAAGTGCGCTGACGCAGCCAATCAGGGCCATAAAGTATCCCAGCTCAACCATCCCATTCCAAGGCCCGACTATGATTTCTGGAAGTACCTTATCAGAGAATGCATTTGCAGTCGCTAGATCAAACATGTCTGTCGATAGCATGAGGAATCCCCAGAACATCAGAACATGCATTATCCCTGCAACCTTATCTCTGAGGACTTTTTTCTGGAACAACCATCCTGAAATGAACTCTTTGATTCTGATACTCCAAGAGTCAAACCTACTGTCGGATGATCCTAACATGACCAGCCTAGTTGCCTTCTGAACCTGATAACTGAAGAAACCAATCGAGACGACCCCGATTGCGAGCAGTATGTGCCAACCCTCCAATGGGCCATAAGACTGCAATAGTGGATGTTCCATAATTTCACATCTCGGCAACTGCCTTGGACTCCCCAAACGGTAGTTGAACTTGAAGGAACCGATGCAAGCCCCACATCCCAATGCTCATTTCCCTTGACTGCGGGCGGGATGTATGGTTACTGCATTCGCGCCGGGCAAATGCATTCTATTCGGGGAGCATGCGGTAGTTTACGGGCAGCCGGCAGTTGCCATCTCAATTGACGCAGGTGTAGAGGTTACAATTAGTGAGTCAGATAGATGGATTTTGGAGGGGATGCCGTTTGAGCCGTCCAGACACCCCCATATTTCTCACATAATCAATGATATATTCCAATACAAGGGAAGTCCTTTGAAAATTGATATCAAGAGCGGCCTTTTCTCGGCTGCTGGACTTGGTTCGTCTGCCGCACTCTCCAATTCAATGGGGGCAGCATTACATCAGTTCACTAAACCAAATGAGCCACTAGATCTAATTTCTCTCGCCAAGATGGGGCATTCAGCTGAGGCGAACGCTCAGAAAGGAAGAGCTAGCCCTACAGATACTGCGACTAGTGCGCTTGGGGGATGTATCGTTGTTTCTGGCCATAAGGTCAGAGGGACTAGGCATGTATTCGACGCTACCCTAGAGACTCCTGAGGGAAGTAGGTCATGGTCAGTCTGTGAGGCGAAACTGCCAGAAATTGAAGATATCTGGATAGTGTTGGGATCTACAGGAATTGGATCGCCTACTGGGAAAATGGTGGAAGGAGTTTCAGAACTAATTGGGAAATATCCGCAAAAGATGGATGATATCAGGGCAATTGGGGATATCACATCTTCCGGGCTTGCTTCGCTGTCTGCGGGAGATATGGAAGGAGTAGGTTCGGCAATGAGCTCCTGTCATGAAAGGCTTCGTAACCTTGGAGTCAGTTGCAATGAACTTGAGAATCTAATTTCTGCTGTGGATAGTCATTCCCTCGGGGCCAAACTGACTGGAGCTGGGGGGGGAGGTTGCATGGTTTCCCTTACTCGGCATCCCAAGAGAGTCGCTGAATGCATAGAAATCGCAGGTGGGAAGCCACTAGTCTCGAAACTTGGATCTGGAGGGGCGCGAATTTTATGATCACAAAGGGGCGTTATCCAGATTTTTCATACTGATATCCTTTATAAGAAGAATATAAGTGCGAGGACTCATGCTAAGTGATGAAGAACGCCTAACTGTAGTGAATGTTGTAGCGTCAACCAGGGTTGCCGAGGAGCTGGACCTCCCAGATATTGCAATTCAACTGAACTGTGAATACGAGCCTGAACAATTCCCCGGTGTAGTTTACAGGGTGGTGGATCCAAAACTGGCAATACTTATGTTCAGATCTGGCAGAGCTGTTTGCACGGGCGGTAAGAACCAACAGAACATCGAGACGGGTATCGAGAGAATGATTGGGGACCTGAGAGCGGCGGGAATTTCCACATGGGATGTTGCTGATGTCGACATAGAAGTTCAGAACATGGTCGCTACCTACTCACTCTTCTTCCCTGAAGACTACACTGGAGTAGCCAAAATGGATGATATCAACACTAAAGTGATTGATGAAGCTGGTGGGATCAGGGCGGCGACCGATGAGGAGGTTGAAAATGAAGATCCAAGGATTAGGGGAATTAAACAAGGAGAGCCATTGGCCGCCCTTCCAAGAAGGCTCAATCTGAATAATCTTACATTCCATCTGCCTTTTGACAAGGTCGAGTATGAGCCTGAGCAGTTCCCTGGTTTGATTTACAGGCTGGACTACCCAAAAGTAGTTTGCCTGATATTCGGAAGTGGAAAGATGGTTATCACTGGAGCAAGGGCCAAGGATCAGATCTTAGAGGCTGTCCAATTCATACAAGATGAGCTTGCAGACCTCCCTGACTATCGCGCGATGTGATTAGCTCAGTCGATAGTCACATTGATTTGCCCCTTCTCCACAGAGGATGTATGGGTAGAGCTACCGCGTCGGCCGTAATGATGGCAATGATACTGATATCGCAATGTGTGTTCCTGATATCTCCGGAGGATCTAGATGAGGTAGGGATTGAAGAAAAGGTATCGAGTTCATCTCAAAGGAATACGGCAATAGCTGACATACCTACCTGGAGAGTAGGAGATAGGTGGGTCTACGATGGATACCTAGATGTCGGAGACTTTGTAGGTTCATCTGGAGTTTCGACGGATGTTCAATACCTGACTGGTACATTGGATCGGACAGTCACTGATATCTACACCACTACTGTTGATAATCGATCTACATTAGTATATGAGGCCCAGTCCCAAGGAAGTTATGAAGCACAGAATGTCAATCTTGATGGCAACAATGGAGATCTCGAGATAGAAATGGATACTATTGAGCTGATTCGTGCCTCTGACTTAGCAGTAATCGAACAAGAAGCAACAATAGAGATTGACTTCGGATATAGGTTTTTTTGGTGGACCATAAATGTAGATGTAGCAGAGTTGACAATTACTCAAACTTATTCCCCTCCTACTGAAGGTTATGACTTCCCGCTCACTGTCGGAGACTATTGGACATCAAGCTATTCCCAAGAGACAGAATATGAGGGCTCAAGTGATTTCGTGGACATCCCGGCAGACTCAGATTCTAGCGAGGTGAGGAGTTGGCAAGTGATGTCGAGAGGGGCCCCGGGAACACCATACTCACAATGTCAGCAATCCTACAACGTGACAACATTCGATGCTAATGGTTCGGCTGACGGGTATAGGTGGTTCTGCCCTGCTGTCAGAGGAGACGTGTCATCTAGTACTGATATCATAGATGGGATTAATGCATTTCATGAGCTTCAAAATTATATTCCGGAAGATGTTCAAAGAAGTAAGGAAATATCAGTTGATTTGGAATTTCCTCTTTCCCCACTCAATTTAAACACGACAGCAATACTTACTGTAACTCAGGATGGTTCGGCACTATCTGCCGGAAGCCAGGAGGTGGAGTTCCGATATGGAATTGACGGGGATATCAGAACAGTGACTACCTCATCCAACGGAACGGCGTATGTGGAGTTCAATTCCGGAAATTCCATAGACGACTCGCAGGGGGGCAGCGAGGCAGGAAGTCATGGTGTAATTGCATGGATCCCCTCCGAGAAGATTGTCGGAGTATCGACAATCACCATCGACCCTAATGTGAGTGCTGTTGACCTGGTGGCTATTTCCTCGGGTGTTACTGTTGAGAGGACAAGGGGGGGAGCAACTACAACCCTGGCGTCCTCCACTGGCTTCAATGCTGTTCCCCAGGATACGTTAAGATTCTACATGCCGATACAGAATAGAGGGCTTCTGCCCTCTCCCGCGACTACAATGAATGTGGAGTCTCCTGATGGATCTGTGCAGACTGCCCAAGTTCCCTCACTCCCGAGCTTAGGGCAAGCTATCGTAGAAGTCAATTGGACAGTACCTAATGCCTACCCAATAGGGCAAATTTCGCTTTCTTTCCAAGTGGATCCTAATGAGTCAATAACTGATGATGGTGACAGATCCAACAATAACGGTGTATTTTCATTGTGGATAGGGAGGCTTCCTGTGGCGACTTTAGATATGCCAGCTCAGTCTCTTACGAAATCTGCTGTGATTCTTGATGCTAGTTCCTCGTACGATCCAGATGGTGGAGAGTTTATTGGATGTAATTTCTTTATCGAGAGTGAGGATCAGATAGTGGAAATATCTGGTGGAGAAGAGTGCATTGTCGAGTTTGAGTGGGACGACGACGGAATATTCGACATCGTTATAGAATTCACAGATAATGAAAATGACTTGGCAGTCATTGGTGACGTAATTGAGATTGTGAACCGACCTCCTGAGATTACTATCGAGTCCGAATATGAGTGGACTAACGTTCTCTCTCCATTGCAGTTTAACGTCGAGGAAAGAAGCGATATCGATACTCAAAACCCACAAGCACCAATGGATATTCTGTGGATTTCAGATTACCCATGTCAAGAAGGGCAAGTCGGAGTATATTGCACTGTGACACCTGATGAAGAAGGAGCATACACAATCAGTGTCGAAGCTGTTGACGATGACGGGGATATTGGGTACTCAAACAAAACTGTCGAAGTTCGAAATATAGCACCAACGAACCCCAGGGCAGAGGTATGGAAGGAGGGAAATAGGATGGTCCCTGACAGCAGAGGAGTTTACATCGCCAATGAAGGCGATTTACTAATTTTTGAAGGCATGGCTGATGACTCTGAAAATGACTTGTCCACACTTGTACATCTCTGGAGTCCCGATGCAGAAAATAATCCAGACCAGGTAATTACATTTGAGGGCAGAAAAAGTACGGTGCAGCATACATACCATACCTCCGGTTTGCATCTAGCAACCCTACAGGTAATAGATAATGACGGGGCGAGTACAGAATCACTGATTATTCCTATCGAAATTATCAACCTTGAGCCTCAGATTAGCCCAGTTGCAGACCCTCTGCCAGTGGCGGAGGATTCGGAGATTTCCATAACAATTGATACCATAGATACTGCTGGTGATCAGCTGACACTACAGAATTGCTATGACCTACAACCGACGGTTGACTCAGACGGATCTGGAAATGCAGCTGATGACTGCGACATTGAGTCCAGAACACTTCAGATGGCGTGGCCAGACGCTACCACCTCACCCAGTATGATTGTTTTTCACGTAACTGATGACGATGGAAGCTCTGCGATGATAGAGATTCCAATCGATGTGAGAAATGTCAATCCCTTTCCCAAAGTTTCAGCAAGCACGTTTACTCCAGTGGAGGGAGAAATTGTTTTCTTCAGCGCTAATGGGACCAGTGACTCCATCTTAGATATGGAGAATATGGTGTATAACTGGGACATGGATACCTCTGTTGATAGTGATGGCGATGGTGACGCCGCCAACGATGTTGATATTCAGGGAAAGTGGATCGAATGGTCGTTCGTTGGCTCTGGGAACAGAGGGATTAGTATGACAGCGTTAGACGAAGGACAAGGGTCATCTGCAACTCTTACTCTGACTGTCTCAGCAGCGCCATTTAGCCTTGGCGAGTTCGTCTCGTCATATGGCATAATGATAATTGTTGTAGTATTAATTGCACTTTCTGGAGGTTTCATGCTAGTTAAGAACAGAAGTCCACCTAGTGATAGCGGACTAGTATCAGGGATGGACCAGACCAAGAGTCTGAAGAAAGTTTCAGTGGATGACGCCTTTGACGATCCTGATTATGACCCATTTGACTCGCAAAGCAGGAGGGAGGGGCCGAAATCAAAATCACTCGAGCCTGCCACTGAAAATACGGAACAAGATTCGGAAATAATCGACTCGCAAGTTACATCTGACACAGATGTCCAAATGGACTCGGGAGAGCAAGAGACTGAATCTATTGTTGTAGACACAGATGCCATGGATGATGAGGATGTTCCAGATGTATCTAAGGGAAAGAGTGAGCCCTCGGAAGAAGTGGTAATGTCTGTAGATGATGCTCTAAGCCAAGAAGATATCGAAGCACTCTTTGATGAGTAGGCACGGGGACACCCGTGGCGAACCTCTTCAGACTGCTTGGTCTTCCCGATCCTACAAAGGTTAGGAGTTCTGAAACAAGGAGGAGAAGGGCGACTGCAGACCCCGGGCCCCAAGAGGGTGATTTACACTTAGATTTAGGGGACCAAAAATGGTCGGAAATGACCAGGAGGCTAACTCCTGGGGCTGAAAGAAGTGTGGTATATATCAAACCAGATTTAATGCACAGACTTCCCTTGGAAGGGATATCCGTTCCCCTCTCCAGGGGTAGCTTAGTCATAGTAGACCTTGGCTCAATGGTACACATGCCTACACAAAGAGATCGATGTAGGAGGAGGGTCCAAGAAATGGCCGAGAGATTGGGCCTACACGCATTCGCGATTAACGAAGATGACTCGCTTCTAATGGTGCCCGGAGCTATGATGAGAGTTGATACTAAAAAATATGAATTGGGAATTGGGGACTACGATCAGCTCTCTGAATCTTGATTTGTTGGCTCAAAATCTACAGGACCGTCCTCAAGCCATGAATCCAAATCGCCTGAAGCTACTTCATCTGCTGCGTGCAATGTAAAGTCCCTGTAAACCTCCCATTTTGCGATTTCTTCTTCGCTAGCTCCCCTATTCGACTTCCTCCTTATCGACTCATTGGCGTACGTTACGCATCTCCTTAGAAATCGCTCAACTAGATTCCTTCTATCATTTTCGTCCAAGATATCACTCTATCCCTAAATCTTGCAAAACTTGGTCCACATGCCCTTTTGTTTTGACTTTGTAGCCCACCCACGCCAGAGTCCCATCCGAGGATATGGCAAACGTTGATCTTACTGTGCCCATGTAGGTTTTACCGTACATACTCTTCTCCCTCCAAGTCCCATAAAGGGAATGTAACTCGGCTTCTTCGTCCACTATCAGATCGAAAGGAAGTTCATGTTTTGAGATGAAATTTTGATGTGATTTTGCTGAGTCTGTCGAGACTCCAACAACTTTCCATGAACCGTCCGAAATCCTCCCGAAGTTATCCCTGAAATCACAGGCCTGTGAGGTGCAACCAGGGGTATTATCACGAGGATAGAAGTAGAGAATAACTCCCTTTCCTGATGATAGCGCCTCTGAAAGTACGAATTTGGAGCCATCACTCAAAAATGCCTCAAATTCTGGTGCGATCCCTCCTACAGCCAACGTAACATCTTCTGTCATATGGCTGAATACACTGTTAGGTTCATCAAACCTTGTCTCTATCAATATGTGAGTGTACCTCAATACTGCTTGGAATCCTTGGAGGACTACTAAATCCAAACTTCTCAGGAAAATCTGTGTAGGTCATCATTCCCAAGTTCTGTTTTGAGAGTTTTGCCTCAGCAGAAATAACTCTTGAAAAACCCCTAATTGAATACCATTCCCTGCTCCCATCACGAGCTCTTCCGTAGGTAGAAGACCCAAATATCATTTTTCCAAAGAAATTCTCTACACTGGAAATAAACCACAATGGCCTTGGAACTGGAATTAAGAATCTAAATCCCCAGTACACAGATATGGAAAGTTTATCGGTAAACACCTTAATCCCACGCTTTCCCCGTCTTGTATCGAAATCGACAATTGAAACCTCATCGAATGAATAGAGTGATGATACGAAATCGGCGTGTTTTTGAGAGGGTGAGAGTAGGATTCTTGTACCGTCTGGTTTAGACCACATGATATTTGTGAAGTTACCGAGAGGCGATTCCACCCAGTCCCCTATCACGATCGAATTTCCAGAGTCGAATCCAACAGATGTAATTCTACCTCTGAAGATTAACATTGTATCACCTGCCTTCCTTTATCCGCTTTTTTGTGGCCGCCCATGAGCAAATCGGACACTCGGATAGGTCATGCCCTCTTGCTGGACAGTATTCCCTACCGAAGAAAATTATCTGCAGGTGCCTACGATTCCAAGTGTCTTCCGGGAAGACCTTCTTCAGATCGTACTCAGTCTTAGCAACATTCTTTCCGTTTGAAAGCCCCCATCTGTCTGCTAGTCTGTGTATGTGAGTATCAACGGGAAATGCAGGGATTCCAAAGGCTTGGGACATCACTACACCGGCTGTTTTATGACCGACCCCTGCCAAGGATTCGAGGAACTCCCAATCTGGACGAATTGCCCCTCCGGACTGGATTATTTGTTGTGCCATCTTTTTTAGATTCCTCGCCTTAGTGGGGGCGAGTCCTATTTCCCTGATTATCGAGTGGATCTCTTCAACCTCCATCATTGCCATTTTTTGTGGGCTATCTGCGAGATCGAAAAGAAAGGGAGTGACCTCGTTTACCTTCTTATCTGTGGTCTGAGCGGATAACATTACTGCGACCAACAGTGTGTAGGGGTCTTTGTGATCTAAGGGGACCGGGGTTTCAGGGTACAAGGAGTCTAATTGCTCACCTATCATTTTGGCCTTATCCAATCTTCTCACTGGTCTTCCACCCGACCTGACCTCATGCCAAATATGAACGCTACAACTAGGCAAAATAGGGGAACTCCATAGCAAGGCACGTACATCCACGTTTCCCATTCTGTTATATCTGAGGTCCCACCGACCAGAAATTCTCCAGTCAGAAGATACGCTATGAATCCTAGGATGAATGCCGGAAGAATAACAATCAGGGCCAAAGATAGTCCGCGTAGCACACCCATGATGTCACCTAGTAGCTCACCTTTGTTGAAGGTTCGTTATATCCCGTGCAGTAAACAAACTCCCCCAACCCTCACAAGTATTGACACTCTAGGGAGGACATGACAGACGCGTTTGTTGAGGTCGTCGAGACAGTTTCACTTACAATGTGTGGATTATCCGTAATCCTTTGGATGTCAATAGGAACTTTCTCAAGGAGCGTAACAGGAGAGGTTTTTGCACAGAGAAGCATAGCTCTCTTGTGTGTGACTGCGGCTCTTCTACTGGTTGTGTTTAATTTCATGGGAGGAGAATTATGGGGATCAGGGAATGTCGCACTACCTATGGCACTAGTGGCAGTCGTCGTGGCGATATCTGCATCAATGAGTCTGAAGGGTAAGGATGTCCAAGGAGAAACTAACCCTCACGAAATAATGAAGATGAGGAAAGAACGGGACTAAGACTCCCCGCCAATCTTGTCATCAATGAACGCCCTCATGTAGGCTGGTAACTCACCGTTTACGAATATCACGTCGTTCACTTGTTCCAGCTTCATCAGGGAGTAGTAGATTTGCATTGCAGTCATAGGGGTGGCACTACATCCCGTACACCCTCCCTCCAGAGATATCGAAATCACCCCTCCTGTAGTATCAATTACATTTACAACACCATCATGGGCATCGAGTACAGCCTGAACAGGACCCACTGAATCAAGGATTACCTGTTTGTCGACCATGCTCACTCGTGTGCCTGAACAAGCGGGAGCCTTTCAAACAATCGCTTCTTCCGGGTGCTATGAACCGCAACGTCAGAGTCCTACTTCTGGACCTTCTGGTAGAAAGATCGGAGTTCGGACACGGAGGGAATCAAGAGGTCATCCAGCCAATTGCGGAGTTTGGAAATGTAGATGTTTTTCTCCTGACCCCTCAGATGCAGTCACTTGAATCTGGACGTAAAGCAGCAGATGAAGGACTATTCTTCATCGATCGTAACGACGTTCCAGAATGGGACGATGAATACGAATTTTGGAGAAGTTGCAAAGTAACAATGGGTGAGAACACAGCCAAATTTTCCAGAATTGCTCTGCCGATTGGTTTGGATGACGCGGGAATGTTACATTGGTTGAGTAATTTAGGCGTGGACGCGGTAGTTTGTTCTGGTTCTAGAAGGAATGTCACGATGTGGGAGGGATGGATGGAAAGTGCGTCTTCTTTAATGAGGGTGGCAGCAACCTCGGGATCTCCGACTCTGGGTATTTGTTTTGGTCATCAGCTTCTTTGCAAATCATTAGGTTCGGAAGTCACACGAGCAGAAAAAATGTCGAGTGGAATATGGGAGATGGTATTGAATGAGGATGGCATGTCGGATGAGTTATTTGAGTCCAGATGGCAAAGTGGTAGAGGCCCAGAGGTAGTTTATTCTCATCAGGATCATGTGATTACAGTCCCTGAAAATTGCATTCTCTTGGGGTCCGCCGAACATAATCATGTTACTGCTGTAAGAGTAGTAGATTCACGCCAACGCAAGATGCCTGCATGGGGGGTCCAGTTCCATCCTGAGGCCGCCAGGCATAGAATTCAGAGAGCATTTGAGTGGGGGCATATCACTGAAGCGGAGATGCTCTCCTTTCAGAAAGATCACGATGGGGCTGGAGTTCTGGAGGCTTTTGCCGATGTCATACAGAGACATATGTCGTAGTTGTACCTAATTGTGTTATTTTACGGCTTGAATTATAAGTGGGACTTTTGTCGCCGGACCGATACGGGTTGATACCACATGGAAGGAGATACACTAGGAACAATTGGAATGGGAGTAGGAATATTTGGCCTACTTATCGCATTCATGCTTTACAAGAAAGTCGATTCAATTGAGATTGAGGACAAGACTGTAGCTACAATAACAGGTAGAATACAGGATGGCGCAATGGCCTTCCTTATGGCTGAATATAGGATGTTAGCTGTTTTCATTGCAGTGGTATCTGCACTACTACTGTTCGGTGGTGAAGAGAACGGCCTTGGTTTCGAGACCATGGTTGCCTTCATTATCGGTGCTTTTTGCAGCGTTGCTGCAGGATTCAGTGGTATGCAGTCGGCCACGAGCGCTAATGGACGAACTGCCCAAGCTGCTGCAAATGGTGGCCAGGCCGCTGCCCTCACTACTTCTTACAACGGCGGTGCTGTCATGGGCTTGGCGGTCGGCGGGCTAGGACTATTCGGGATATCTCTAATGTATTTCTTGACTGGCCCATCCGATGGTGACGGATTCCTTACGGTTGGTAATATTGCTGGATTTGGAATGGGTGCTTCTTCTATTGCTCTATTCGCCAGAGTCGGTGGAGGAATTTACACGAAAGCCGCAGATGTCGGGGCAGACCTCGTCGGGAAGGTAGAAGCGGGAATCCCAGAGGATGATCCCAGAAATCCCGGAGTAATTGCTGATAACGTCGGCGACAATGTAGGAGACGTAGCTGGCATGGGTGCGGACATCTTCGAGTCCTTCGTTGGTAGCATCATCGCTGCAATGGTAATCGCTGCTGCTAGCTCGGAGACTCTGGGTGACGAGTATCTGATGATTCCAATTGTCCTAGCTGTTGTCGGTTACGTCGCTTCCATAATTGGAGTCTTTTCGATTACCGCGATGAAGAACATGGACCCTGGCGCAGCATTACGAAACACAACTTTCATTGGTGCTGCATTGTTTATCGGAGGAGGATATCTCGCTCTAGACTACCTAGATTTGGAGACTAAAGTAATCTACGCTGTGGCGATTGGATCACTCGTGGGTATCCTGATTGGTTTGGTAACTGAATACTACACAGGAATCGAACCGGTTTTCGGAATAAAGGTTGAAGCAATTCCTTACATTGGAGAGGCCTCGAAGACAGGAAGTGCGACAAATGCAATCGCTGGCCTTGCAGTGGGGATGCAATCCGTATTCATCCCAGTACTTCTAATGGCCGCAGGTATCTATGGCGCTAATGATGTGATGGGAGGTGGAGATGCAGGCTTGTACGGCATTGCAATGGCCGCAATGGGGATGCTTGGAACAGTTGGAGTTACAATGACTGTTGATGCATATGGGCCTGTCGCAGACAACGCTGGAGGTATTGCAGAAATGTCAGGCCTAGGAAAGCAAGTTAGAGATATCACAGACGGACTAGATTCTATCGGGAACACAACCGCTGCGATTGGGAAAGGATTCGCTATTGGCAGTGCCGCTTTAACCGCCTTGGCACTATTCGCTGCATACAAAACCAGTGCAGGACTTGAGGCCGCAGATCTTTCCTTGACTGAGCCGGATGTCGTCATAGGACTACTAATCGGTGGCGCCCTGCCATTCGTAGTGGCTGCCATGACAATGAAATCTGTTGGGCGTGCAGCAGAAGACATGATTACTGAGATTCGTAGGCAATTTAGGGAGATTGATGGACTATTGGAAGGTCGTGATGGAGTTGAACCGGACAGTGCAACTTGCGTCGATATTTCGACACAAGCGGCTCTTCGTGAGATGGTCCTACCAGGATTAGTTGCAATAATGAGTCCTGTGATAATCGGAATCATTCTCGGACCCGCAGCGCTCGGTGGAACTCTGGCTGGCGCAACAGCCACCGGGGTCCTTATGGCACTATTCATGGCCAATGCAGGAGGCGCATGGGACAATGCCAAGAAGGCGATTGAGCAAGGCGAGATACCCGGTGCCGAGAAAGGAGACGAAGCTCACTCCGCGGCAGTTGTCGGAGACACAATAGGTGATCCATTCAAGGATACTAGCGGGCCCTCACTGAACATTTTAATTAAGCTAATGTCAATTGTTTCAGTTGTTATCGCCGGGTTACTGTGATTAAAAAAAAGCGTCAGTCTCTTGACTGCGCCCCCTGTCGCATCGCCATGAGAGGCAGGTCTGCGGTTGGGATGGCTTGTTTGTTGTTGATGTGCATTCTCGCCGGTTGCATTGAGACTGGGGACTCAGGACAATCGGGAGAAACTACCAATGGAGACATACTCCTCCCTGAGTGGGAAGTTGGGAACAATTGGCTATACACGTTTATTACACCACAATTTGGAGAAGACAGCGCGAGGTTAGTTGTTGCAGAGATAGACAACGAATCAGGGGATTATCAAGTCGGAATTTCTTCAGAGAGAGAGGCACAGAGGCACGCAGTGATTAACCATAATCCATTTCTCGGAAGAATGACAATTGATGGACTATCTGTATACGAAAATGGAATACCGCAACAAGTATTCTCATTTCCATGGACTGTTGGTGATCAATGGTCATTCATTCTATTTGGCCAAGAATGGAGTGCTACTACTGTTTCAATAAACAATGGGAATGCCAGAGTTAGTGCGGAATCCTCAGAGGGCCATGAATTGCAGTATACATTTAGCGGAAGTGATGGATTCCTAGAAAGGCTGGTATGGGAAGACTCTGATGGGCAGAATCAATTACGAATGAATCTAAATGTCGCCAGATCGGACTATCAGGGGGATGTGTTCTTCTACAGGGCTAGAGACTTAATTGATCGGCTTTATGAGGAGAATGATCAGGAAATATATGACTCATTTTTTGATGATGGACATCCAACAGAAGGAGATTGGGGCACCTTGGTTTGGTATCTTGACGTCGAGATAGCATCTAACGGTGCGTCATCTGGCTCCCTGACAATGAAAGACCATGCCGGAGCCTCTCCCCTGACTCGTGCATGGGGGTCTGGAGCGACTGAGAAGGGAGCGATAGGCACTATTCCTTCCAACTCAGGGGATTACTCACTCACAGTCACGGTTCGTGGCCAATCCTCATACATCCACCTCAAAGTTGCTGGGGCATTGGTTTTCCAATGGAATCTATGAGTGATCGCATGAGCAAGGGTACGCTCATTATGATGCATGGAATGACCGGCACGTCTCAGAAAATGGAGAATCTTGCGAGAAGCCTGACCCCGAAAGGATGGTCGACTTTGTGTCCGCAAGCGAAAATCAGACACCCCACAAGAGGGGGTTTTGCATGGTGGCTTTTCGAAGACGGCGTCACCAGGGATGAGTCATTAAATCAAATGGAAGAGTCAATTTCTGCAATCTTAGAGATACTGCCCGATGGTCCAATAATTGTTGGGGGATTCTCGCAAGGAGGTGCGATGGCATCGGCCTTACTAGAGACTGAGGCAAGTAATTCAATTGTCGGGCTGATATTGATTGCTACAAAGACCGCAAGACCTGATGAATTGAGGGATTCGCTTCCATTTCTAAAGCCGCGACCGGTAATTTGGATGCATGGAGAAAGCGATCATTTAGTTTCACTTGACGCAGGCATGGAACATATCGAGATATTCGAAGAATCTGGATGGCCTGTCACCAGGTTTCAGCACAAAAAGGGCCACATGGTAAATTTAGGCCAATTTGAAGAAATGAGGGACATGATATCTTCCATAGCTGAAAATATCACAGATAGTCAATGAGATGGTCCGAACCTCCCACAAAAATTGGTTCAGTCCCACGTAGGTCAAAGACCACCGGAACAGTCCTATGTCCTGTCTTCGATACTACTTCACCTCTCAGGCCTTCGAATCTATCAAGGTTGACCTCAGTATATGTGAAATTTTTCGCCTTAAGAGTCATAGCAGCTCTGACGCAGTATGGACATACAGTCTGGCTGAAAAATAGGAAGTCCGTATTCGCGGACTTTAGGTGATCATGAAGCGACAGCATCCGGTTCTTCATCCTCCCACCAGCCGGGAACCTCTCCCATGTCAGCCTCGTAAACTTCTCCATCCCCCCCCTCTAGCCTTCCTTCTAGTACCCTATCACACTCGTCAGGGTCAATGAACACAAGGAATATCACAGTCATCAGGGTTAGCGCGGCTCCAAGATACAAGGCTGAGATGTAATCCATAATTTCAATCGCCTTCCCCGTTAAACTAAGTGCGATTACCCCGGAGAGATTGAACATCGACATGTATGCTGTAAATTGGGTGCCACCAGCTTTGCTGTAGGTGAGGCGCATAGATACGGATATAATTGAGATCCAAGCCAATCCATTGATAATTGCTCTAAGGCAAAGGTAGGCAACCATGATGGTTGTATTCTCCCAATATCCCTGCAACAGAGCCAGCCCCGCATTAGCCAGAGCCAAGAGTGTGAATCCTATCATTGCAACCTCCCTGACGCCGAATCTATCGCCCAAGAATCCACCTATCAACTGCCCCGCCATCAGGAAAGCAATCACAATACCTCCCATAACAGCGCTGTATTTGTCCATCTCCCAGCCAGCCTCATTGATGAAAATATCAAGCACGATGGGGTCGACAAAAAGATACAGTTCCGAGAGAAGGCAGAGGAATATGAGTAGGAAAGAGGACCTTAATGAGAAACCTTTCACGATATTGTATGACGTAACAGCAGGCCCCGTCATTGCGTTGGAAAAAGGATTTGGGACCATGGGGAGTCTTAGACCTAATTTCTGGGATAGCTGTAGTATCACTACTGCGGAGAGAGATACCACTGCGAAATCTACTATGTCCATGAATAAAACGGGGCGATCTCGCCAGTTCTCCTCAAGTAACACACCTCCGATATAAACTACCATCCCCAGAAGAATAAGCACAATTGATACCCAAAGGACAGCCGCAGGGAGAGTGATTTTTCTTGAGATTAAGTTCCTTGCGGTCCAATTTGCAGCTCTGTAGGGATCTTCTTCCCCATTTTCCATCCATGGAATCTCTAACACAGTATTGTCCGAGCTTTCATCTTCATTCTCATCAGAATTCTGTTCTTGAGCATCCCAAAGGCTGGATCTTCGCGCGGCACTCCATGGGAAGAGCTTGTCTCCTGGCCTCTCTCTTAGGAACAATGGGAGTGCCATGATAATTACTAACAATGGGAGTTGAATCACTATGGCTGATTTGATGCCAAATTTAGTGGCCATTATTCCAAGTATCGCTCCACCAAGGATGTATCCCGCTCTCTTGGCGGCAAACATGAATCCATTCGCCTTGGCAACTTCGTCTGGCTGTAATACGTCTACAGCTAGTGCGTCGACACCCACATCTTGTAAAGATGAGAAGAGATTGTGGATGAAAAGCATCAAAGTTACTAATTGTATGGATTGAGCCAAATCGGAAACAAAGAGCAAGGACCCTAGTGTTACCACCATGCCTGTCTGTGCAAATAAAATCCATGGCCTCCTTCTACCGTAGTCAGGAGCTTGAATACCGTCCACCATCGGGCCCCATACAAATTTGAATGTCCATGGCAATGCTATTGCTGCCCAGAGTTGTGCTATGGCGACTGGACTGACATCGTTAACAGCCAGGAATGCAGGAAACGCCACGTAGGTGAATCCCTGTGGAAGTCCTTGAGCAGTGTACAGGATAGAAAGTGAGACATACCTTCTGAATTGGTTCTCGGTAAGTGACTTCCCTCCTTTCCAAGACTCAACAGCTGATCCAAGATAACCTGGATAGTGAAGGGGATTAACAGCTTCTAGAGTTTTCCTAAACTTAGACGTTGAATCAGAGCTCTTTGTCGAGAGGTCGATCTTCTTGTCCCACCTTTCCCTGAGAGCAACGAATGAAATTAGTGCTACGGCACACAAAAATGGGAACAAGAATACAGAGAGTCCGAATTGCATAAAATCTCCCGACATCGCATCAGAAGCATCTCCATCTACCAAGATGACCCTCCTTGCGTCTACTGGCGAAATACTGTCCTCTGAAACTACAAGTCTGGCATAAATCGTAGAATTTCCAGATTCTAAATGGGGATCAAGCTTTACTCTCCATTCACTCCAATCTCCCTTTATGTCGGCGGCTCCTTTCCAATCCCCTCCTCCCACTCTTACTTCTACGATGCCCATTCCGGGAGCA
Source organism: Candidatus Poseidoniales archaeon (assembly GCA_028283505.1). Taxonomy (GTDB): domain Archaea; phylum Thermoplasmatota; class Poseidoniia; order Poseidoniales; family Thalassarchaeaceae; genus MGIIb-O5. The sequence goes on along the minus strand of JAPOFX010000001.1, from coordinate 177,512 downwards.
ACTCCAGAGGCTGTACCAGAGACATATGACTGGTTTCCAATCTCCTGCAGGGTCTCGAGATTCATCGAAACATTCAGTGTCCTGTCAATACTACCAGCGGCTTCTACGAAAGCTATTGGGTCTGCCTGACCATATCCGAACTCGTTATCTGGACGTGTCTCCAAGAGACTGCAGTCGTTAAAACCCGGATCATCCAAGAGTTGCAGGTCTCTCTCAATTGAGTGTGCAGATATGATATCTTTGAATTCAGCGGGAGTGATATCAGGATTAGCTTCAACCATCAGCGCGGCAATTCCCGCCATCAGTGGGGTTGCCATGCTAGTTCCTGACTTTGACGTGTAGCCATCACTTGTTGCGGCATCAGGAGCCATGATGTTCGATCCGATTGTAGCCACATCGGGCTTCACCCTGCCATCTGAAGTGTATCCTCTACTACTGTATATTGCTAGTCCTAGATCCTTATCCAGGCTGGCTACAGTAACCGGAAGTTGGGCATCACCAGGGCTGTCTATTGTATTGCAGCCAGCAAAAGTGGCTCCCCCAAACTCATTCCCGGCAGACAGAGTTGTAATTATCCCTGCCTCCACCACTGCGTCCATCTGCCTACTCCATGCTGAGCTTCCATCATTGTCAAAATGGACTTCTAGTTGTTGTTCCCCGAGAGATGAGGTCAAAATGTCGATACCGTACTTGTCTTTGTTTTCGATTGCCCATTGTGCGCCTTGAATTACATCCTCGATATCCCCGTCACAACACGCCAAGATATTGATCAAAAAGGCCCCGGGGGCAGCTCCAACATGCCTCTGACCGGTTGAAGGGTCTGCTTGCCCTCCTCCAGTTCCAGCAGCAATCCCGGCTACGTGTGTTCCATGGGTGCCAGAATCATAAGATGACGATGGATCTTGTTCTGCGTCCATCAAGACTGCGTCATAGAATGCTATAATCTTTGGATCGCAATCGACGAAGATCGGGTTCGGGTCCAGAGGATCCGGGCTAGGTTGCTCGCAACCTGTTGTAAATGGCTCATCATCCATATCGTTCAAGCCCTCGTGGTCTCCTCTGACTCCCGTGTCCAGAACAGCTACTACGGAGCCGGTTCCATCAAAACCAAAATCGTTCCAGACAAGATCTACCCCCATGTTTGGGATGGCCTCGGCCATGTGGGGTTCTGCTAATCCCAAATCCTCTATCATCACAACCCCAGTGAGCGAACGGATGCCTTCTGAGGAGGTGATTGATTGGATGGGAGCTGTTGCTATTACTGAATCCAAATATTTCGGGCGGAATGTGACTTCCACACCTAATCCTTCTAGCGCCGAAACATCCGCATCAGATGGGTGGTGATTATAATCTACAATTACCCTTGCGAAACCGGTGTCAGCTCTCTTCCACCAATCTTTCTGGAAGTCCTCTTGCTGTTCAAGGATCCACTCCAGTCTATCATCTAGGGAGTTTCTATCTCTGTCCCTACTCCAATGCTCCCACCACCCGGAATGGAGATCTAACTCTGCGCTGGATGTCCAAACGCCGTCCGCGTCTTGGCCTCCTTTCTTGTTAAAAGAAGGATGAAGATTTGAGGACGCCATTGGGACTAACATTAGCAGAACGATTAACGAGACCACCGTCGCCCTGCGTCCCGCCATGTGCTCGGCTAATGCTGGTAACGTTTAGGGCTTCGGACTAGTCATTCCAAGATTTGGCATCAACAATTATTTATCAATGGGTAAATGATGGTATCAATCAAAGATTAACATAGTAGACAGTCTGACCGAAAATAAGTGGTAGGTATGGCCCCTCCGGAATACATGAGTGGGAGCATCGCCGAGGCGATAGAAGCCTTTGCTAAAGGGGAGCCAGTAATGATTTTCGATTCTGATTTTAGAGAGAAAGAAACTGATCTTCTTTGGCCAGCCACTGCTGCTACACCTCAGATAATGAGGAGGCTGAGGAAGGATTGCGGGGGCTTACTTTTTCTCGCAATAGGGAACGAAGTAGGTGAGAAATTCGGCCTTCCATGGCTACAAGATATACACTCTGATTCATCCCTCGTAACAAAAAATCCAATTCTGGGTCACCTCATAACTGATGATTTACAATACGACTCTAGATCTGCCTTCACATTGTCTCTAAACCACAGGAAAACCTACACCGGAATCACTGACAGAGACAGGGCACTAACAACAAGAAGATTCGGAGAGCTTGCCGGTGAAATGGCAGATGCCTCCAAATCCAAAGCCATGAAGGCATTGGGGGACGAATTTAGAACGCCTGGCCATATTCCATTATGCAGGGAGTCACCTGGAGGCCTGAGCAACAGGCAAGGACATACGGAGTTGGCGGTCTCAATAGCTAGGCTTTCAGGGAATGTCCCATGTACGATTGGGGCAGAAATGCTGGATCCCAATGGAGATGGCGCCTTGTCTCTGGAAGAGTCGAGAATATACGCTGAGAAGCATGGAATACCGATGATTACGGGAAAGGACATTCTTGATTCAATCAATCTGGATTAATGTAGCTTTGAAGGAGGGCAAAAAGATGGTTAGAGTCATGGCAGTTGGTGTATTCGATTTGCTTCATGCCGGTCATCTGCATTATCTGGAACAGGCAAAGTCTCTGGGCGATGAACTGGTGGTAGTTGTTGCGCATGATGACACAGTCCGTACACAAAAGCACGAGCCTGTTACTAGTCAAGATCTAAGATGTAGAATGGTCAATGGGCTTAAACCAGTAGACAAGGCCATAATTGGTAACTCACCAGGAACCCCTATTTTTGACATCCTTGGTGTTGTAAAGCCTGACCTTATTGCCTTAGGGTATGATCAGAAGCATTCTATTGACTCGATCAGAAGTGGTCTCGACAAACATGGGTTCTCTGAAGTAGAACTCACAAGAGTTGAGGGGCTATCGGATGACCTAGATGGGACTCGTAAGATAATTTCTAGGATACTGGACCTTTGGCCTAACTCCGAAGGCGGGCCTTACGAGGAGGATTGACATGTTCACCGGAATCGTTCAAGGAACTGGCTATGTCAAGTCAGTCACAGGCAACTCAATCGTCACCATGGAAATCGAAATTCCCTCCACAGAGGGCCTCAAAATAGGCGGTTCCGTATCTATTGATGGAGTATGCCTGACTGCAACTTCTGTTGGGAATACTGTATCATTTGACATAATACCGGAAACACTAGAGAGGACCACTCTGGGTTCGCTTAAGTCTGGTTCACACGTCAATGTCGAGCGTGCCCTAAAGTTTGGTGATGAGCTGGGTGGACACCTATTGAGTGGACATATAATGGGCAAAGGTGAAATCACCTCCATAAAAAATCAAGACTATATTATCCAGTGCCCATCTGAAATGGGGGACTATATACAAGAGAAGGGGTACATTGCAGTTGATGGAATCTCACTGACTGTTGGAGATACCGATGGAAAGGGTCGTTTTGCAATCCATATTATACCCGAAACCTTGAGGTTGACGACATTAGGTACCAAGTCCGTTGGCGAGCATGTCAACATTGAAATCGATGCGATGACACAGACTGTTGTCGAGACTACCAAGAGACTGATTGAAGGTCGAGGTGCGTGAATATGAATCGTCAACAATCCCGCCGGAAGATTGGAGTTGTTTGTGGTTCGTTCCATAAGTCAGAAGTTGAGAGAATGCTAAAGTGGTCAACGGACGAAGCTGTAAAACTCAATCTAATCGTTGAGGATATCTTATGGGTCCCGGGTGCAATGGAAGTGCCGTTGGCCTTGGATAGATTGCTGAGCAGAGATGATATTGAGGGTGCTGCATGTCTTGGGATAATCGAGAAGGGACAGACTCAGCACGGTCTTGCAATGGGACAGGCTGTCATTAGATCCATAATAGAGCTCCAGCTAGTTCATGGAAAACCGGTGGGCCTTGGGATTATTGGACCGGGGGCGGAACCGGCGCATATTGAGCCTCGACTCGAGCCTCATGCGCGCGCTTCTGTAGTAGCTGTCGCGTCAATGCTTGAGTGAACTAGCATAGAGTATGTTGAAGGACGTCCCCCCGTTGGCAACAATGTGGAAGAAGTGCGCAATGTGATAATAATCGGTTCAGGTCCAGCAGGCTACACTGCTGGACTGTATTCGGCTAGAGCTCTTCTCGAGCCACTGATGTTTGCTGGTTACATGTCTGGCGGGCAATTGATGCTGACTTCGGACATTGAAAATTTCCCCGGTTACCCGAAGGGCATAGGTGGTCCAGAGATGATGTTGGAGCTACGTGAACAAGCTGAGAGGTTTGGCCTTCAGGTGCAGGACAAAAATGTCGAGAAGGTAGATTTTTCCGAAAGGCCATACAAGGTCTGGGTGGAAGGCAAGGAGTTCAGGTCAGAGTCGATCATAATTTGCACAGGTGCGGAATCAATTTGGCTGGGCGTGGAAGGAGAGGATGCTCAGAAAGGAAGGGGGATTTCTACGTGTGCAACTTGCGATGGAGCATTTTTCAGAGATGAGGAGGTGATTGTGGTTGGCGGTGGCGACTCTGCTATGGAGGAGGCAACTTTCCTTACGAGATTCGCCAAAAAAGTCACTATAGTTCACAGGAGAGATGTCTTCAGAGCATCAAAAGTAATGTATGAAAGAGCGGTTAATCATCCTAAAATCGAGATTAAGACCCATCGAATAGTAAAATCTTGGCTATCAGATGAGAATGGACTTACAGGGGCAGTTCTGGAAGACCCCAGGGACAACACTACTGAGACTGTGGAGTGCACTGGAGCATTTATCGCCATAGGACACAAGCCAATCACCAATTTCCTTGAGTCTCAAGTCGAAACTGATGAAAACGGATACATTCTTCACAGGAAAAATACCATGACCAGCGTTGAAGGAGTATTTGCGGCAGGAGATGTGGTTGATACTAGATACAGGCAAGCCATAACTGCCGCCGGAATGGGATGTCAAGCTGCTATGGACGCAGAAAAATGGTTGGAAGACCAGCATTAGTATACGGGATAAGTACAATGCCCTAATGCTCCAGGGGGGATCTGTGTCAGAGGAGTTATCGGATAACGAACGCCTGAGATATGCCAGGCACATAGTTCTCCCACAAGTTGGCGAGGAGGGTCAAATCAAGCTTCTAGAGTCATCTGTATTGGTGGTAGGAGCTGGCGGTCTTGGTTCTCCAGCAATGATGTATCTCGCTGCGGCTGGTGTTGGAAGGATTGGGATCATTGACGATGATGTCGTGGAGTCCTCGAATCTACAAAGGCAGATAATTCACTCAACATCCTCGGTTGGCGAGCCTAAGGCTCTATCTGCGAAGAAAAGATTGAACGAGTTGAATCCACAGGTTGAAGTTGATGTCTATGTATCTAGACTGGATACAGAGAATGCTGATTCCATGATCGAAAAATACGACATAGTGATTGATGGAACCGATAATTTTTCCTCACGATACCTAATTGGAGATGTATGTGAAAAATTAGGTAAGCCTTGGATTTTTGGTAGCATACACAGATTTGAGGGGCAGGTATCAACGTTCAACTTTGAAGAAGGCCCGAATTACAGGGATCTATTTCCTGTTCCCCCACCTCCTGAATTGGCACCAAATTGTTCAGAAGCTGGTGTTCTCGGAATCCTTCCTGGAATTGTAGGAACAATTCAAGCCACAGAGGCAATAAAGGTGATTCTAGGAGTGGGGGAAGTTCTGAGAGGTAAGCTATTGACGATAGATTCACTGACAATGATTACTAGGGTCCTGTCATTCGATTCAATTCCCGGGAGAGTGCGCACCTCGGAAATAGGGAAGGAAGGGATACAGATGAAGACAGTTACTCCAAGTGAATTCGTAGACCGTAGGGATGGAGGATGGAAGTTTTTCCTACTTGATGTTAGATCAGAGTCAGAGGAAGCGATTGTCTCCTTGGAAGGGACGGACCTAAGAATCACTCATACTTCTGTCCCAGATAGAATGAATGAAATTCCCAATGATATGGACATAGTAGTTTACTGCAGAACTGGAGGTAGATCAGGAGCTGTAGTTAGGTACCTGACGCAAAATGGATGGGATGTCAATGGCGTATATAATCTGGAAGGAGGAGTTCATCTCTGGTCAGATAGTATTGATTCGTCTGTAATAAAATATTGAAACGGTATAATAGCATTCAGTATAACGTTTAATTATGGTTTATATTGTAATTTTCCATGATAATCATTGCAAATATTGAAAACTTAGATTAATAGTGGTATAAATAGACATAGTAATGCGAATAATTGTTGTACTATGACTATTTAGGAGCTTATCATGGGACGTCAGGGTTTGTGGAAATGTCCGAAATGTGAGAAGCACCAGATTTGGAAGGTTAGGAGTGTCTCTACCTCCAAGCTTGATAGAAGTTGCATAAGTTGTGGGGAGAGGGTAAGGGCGACATTGGACAGGTCCCCTTCCGGTAAAGGCAGGAGGGGCTCCGTTGATATCTGGGAAAGGTCGATGAAGCTTGATGATTATGCCCTCATGAAAGAGGTCCTAGCTAGAGACGAATCCAATTCAGGGACGATCATAGGTAAAAATGGCGAGATTAGGGACGAGGGGCAATCTGGACTTGTGCCAATATTCGCAAACCAATGGAGGCCGGAGGAGGGCTTGAGTTTCCCAAGTAAAATAGCTTCGGAAAAGGTTCGTACTGAATTGCTAAGATTCGTATCTGAGAGAAATGAGGGTTACCTGGATACGGTTGCGATGTGCTGGGAGTCTTCATCACCTCCCGAACTTTTTGACGGCGATTCATACCATTCATTTAGTTTGAGATTCGAGGAAAAAATGGCGGACATCCTGTCTCAGAGATTGTTGGAGCCAAATTTAATTGGGATTCAGGAAATAGAGATTATCCCTAGAAGGAATGGGTCTTCCCACATTTCACGGAGAATTACCAGACTTATTGTCGACCTGAGAATTTGCTTGCGTAGAATTGCGCATTATCACTCGGTTACTCTTGACCAAAGAATAATGTGGCAAAGGTGGATGACCAGAACAAGGATTGTAGATGAACACTTGAAAGACCTGTTTACGAATGGATTGGAGACTCCTGATGGTGGGAAATTCACAGGCAAGGGGTTTAGGTCTACATGGCAAGAGGGGGTTGTAGCTTGTGCTTCAGCTATGTCCAGAGCCATAGATCTGCCGGAGTCGGAAATTGATAGTGCAGATGTCATCGCGCCGATGATCAGAGACACGGGTTTGGCAATGGCCATGGGACAAACTCCTACTGAAGTGTTTGCAGCGCAGATGGGGAAGGCGGATTCTTACATGGATGGTGGCAACCCTGGGTCTGGAGGACGCGATTTACATATCGGGAACTGGGGAAAAAGGGTCCTCCCCCCAACTGCTCCTCTCCCCACAGCGAGTGCTACCACGACCGGCATAGCATTGGCCGCCCAAAGATTGAGTAAATCCAGGTTCCATCTGGCCCCGGTTGGCGAGGGTTGCAGCAGTAGCGGTGAATTTTGGGAGGCTATGAATTTGGCAGGTACTCGTGGCCTTCCAATCTGCTACATGATTCAGAATAATCAGATAGCTCTGGATACGTTTGTTTTGGGGCAATCGGGAGCTGAAACTTTTGGAGATAAAGGAATCTCAATGGGAATTCCCTCATGGAGCATAGACGGTTCCGACCCAGCTCAATTCTACGCATCCACCTCCGTTGCCAGAGAGATTGCCCTATCTGGAGGAGGTTCAACATTGATTCATGTCGAGACCATGAGAGGATGTGGGCATGCTCACCATCATGACGATCTCTACCTTGGATCCGTTTCTGGAAATCCCCCTGGATATGTAGACAAGGAATTACTAAGTTACTGGGCAGATAAGGACCCTCTTCCGAATCATAGAGAGTTGTTAATTCGGATGGGATGCAGTGAGAAAGTCATCTCATTAATCGAGGAGGAGGAAAGGGAAATGGTGAAATCTTGCAGGGATGACATGGAGTCTATGCCATGGCCCGAGGGGCATTCCGTAGGAGAAGGAGTCACTAGTCTGATCGATGCACGAAGTCACTCGCAACAGATTACTGATTTGAACAGCGATAGGAGTGGTACAGAACCTCTCTTGGGACCTGGTGAAGAGGCGTTGGTCTTCTCGGATGCTCCTAATTCTTGGACATTCAGCAGATCTATCCAAAATGCTATGGTTGAGATAGCAGAAATTTACGGGGACGAGGTAGTATTCATGGGAGAGGATATGGAAATTGCTGGAGCATTCGGAATGAATCTTCCATTGAAGGCTAGAGGGCACCAATCAAAACTTCTGGATATGCCACTTTCGGAAGCTATAATCATTCATTCTGCCACGGGGGCTGCATTAGGAGGAATGAAGCCAATGGCCGAAATTCAGTTTGGAGGTTTCGCGGCACTGGCCATGAATCCATTGATCAACAATGCCGCTCAGCTACGATGGAGGTGGGGGGCTGACGTACCGCTCACTGTTAGGATTCCATTGGGAGCGAAGACCCGGAGTGGGCCATTTCATGCGAATATGATTGAATCATGGTTCACAAATGACCCTGGACTAGTTATCGCCTTCCCAAGCAATCCCCAGGACGCATATGACTTACTGGTAGAGGGGCATTCGGTTCCCGATCCAGTCCTTTTCTTGGAACACATAGGACTCTATGGGCTCAGAGGAGGTAAAACAGGGTGGGGAACCTCGATTAATCAGATAGTAGATACTGAGTCTGTGAAAGACAGAGTATCCTCAGGCAATCTTTCAATTGGTAAGGCTCGAATAGTCAGAGGGGGCAGCGACCTGACTATTATCTCCTGGGGAGCAATGGTTCATGTTGCGTTAGAGGCCTCCAGAATGGCTTCAAAAGATGGATTTGAGGTTGAGGTGATAGACTTGAGGACTATACAACCTTTTGATGAAAAAACTTGCATTGACTCTGTGAAAAGGACTGGCAGGATGATAGTCCTGCAAGAGGCCCAGTGGACAGGCGGACTTGGACATACCATAAGCAGCAGGGTAATTGAGCAATCCTTCTGGAGTTTAGAGTCAACACCAGTCGTCCTTGGCGCCCTAGATACTCCTGTTCCATTTTCTCCGACCTTGGAGGACCATACCATCCCAACCCCAGATTTAGTCTACCGCCACATACTAAGATCATGCAGTTAGGTAACAATTAATCGGAAACGGTCATGAGGAGAATTACTACCCGGCGAACATGGACTGGCTTCTGGTGATAGGGGGGTTCATTCTTCTAATGGCAGGAGGAGAGATCATTGTTCAAGGGGCAGTAGTGATTGCCGGAAGGATGAGGGTACCTCCCTTGCTTATTGGATTCACCGTTGTGGCTATCGGGACATCCCTCCCAGAATTAGCGGTCTCACTCGAAGCTGTGGCAGGAGGTCAACCTGATCTGGCTGTTGGAGGGGTGATGGGATCTAACGTTGCCAATGTAATGTTAGTCCTGGGTACAGCATCAATGCTCGGAGCGGCTAGTGACCCGGGGATTGGTGTAAGGAGAGATGCAAAGGCCATGATGATGGCCTCCTTCGCCCTCCTAGGCGCCGTTGTTTTGGGCTCTATCGACCAAATATTCGGCGCTTCGATGTTAGTTTGTTTGGTTGGATACTACGGCTATTCATACCTAAAGTCGGATGATGATATCGAAATAGAGGAAAGTTGGGTGCCGAATAAGATATCATTAGCGACGATAGTGACCATAGTTGGCGGATTATTTATTTGGAAAGGGGCGGAGTTCTTGATTCAAGGTGCTACAGGAATTGCTTCGGATATGGGTATATCGGAAGCGGTGATTGGACTATCGGTCGTAGCGCTAGGGACCTCCCTACCTGAATTGGCGGTAACTATAGTGGCAGGAATAAGGGGGCAAGGAGGTGTTGCAGTAGGTAACGTACTTGGATCCAACATGATGAATATCTTGGGGATTTTAGGAGCAACCGCGATAATAGGAGGAGGGATCTCGATAAATCCTGATTTTGCTGAGAGGGACATATGGGTCATGCTTCTTACCTCCGGTGCAATTGCTGCGATGCTTTTGAACGGTAGGGAAATCGGTCGAAGGACGGGTTTAGCCATGGTTGCTGGATATTTTTTCTACATGGCATACCTCTACCTCTAAGACTGAGTACCCGCTCCAATGCTCATGGTCGACTTTGTTTTGAGCGAGGAACAACGCATGCTTCAGCAACTTGCCAGAGATTTTGCTGAAGAGGAAGTGAAACCAAATGCTGGTAAATGGGACAGTACGAGTGAGTTTCCTAGGCAGGCAATAAAGAAAGCCAATGAGTTCGGACTTCTAACTCTGAAGATCCCCGAAAAATACGGTGGCGGTGGCATGGGCTCTTTCGAAGAGGTTCTGGTTTGCGAAGAGTTCGGGGCTGGCGACCCAGGATTCGCCACTGCGTGTGGAAGTACAATGCTTGCTTCATACCCGATTCTGACCGGAGGTACAGAAGATCAGAAGGAGCGTTACATGACCAAGGTTACTGAAGGATGCATTGCGTCATACTGCGTTACAGAGCCAGGAGCGGGTAGCGATGTTCAATCAATCAAAACCGAGGCCGTGAAGGATGGTGACGAGTATATCATCAATGGTAGCAAGATGTGGATAACTGGGGCGGGATATGCTGATTGGTTTTTCGTTCTAGCATACACTGACAAGAGTGCTGGCTACAAAGGAATGAGTGGTTTCATCGTTGATGCTGATTCCCCTGGAATAGAACTTGGAAAGAAGGAGGAAAATATGGGTCAAAGATGTTCAGACACGCGCTCTGTGACATTCAATGACGTAAGAGTACCAGTGGAAAATCTCATCGGTGAGGAGGAGAATGGAGGTTGGATGAACGCCATGAAAGCCTTTGATTTCTCGAGGCCTACCATTTCTGCCCATGCGGTTGGCAATGCTAGAGGTGCCCTCGAGGAAGCTGTCGCATACTCAACAGATAGGAGTGCTTTCGGTAAACCGATCTTCAAACATCAGGCTGTATCATTCATGCTAGCAGATATGGCAACAAAGATCGATGCGGCTAGACTCCTGACTTGGAGAGCGGCCCTGAAGTGTGACGCGGGGCACAGGAATACATTGGAAGCTGCACATGCCAAGAGGTTTGCAGCAGACATGGCGATGGAGGTTACAACTGATGCTGTTCAGATTTTTGGGGGCTATGGCTACTCAGAGGAGTACCCAGTGGCCAGAAGGATGAGGGGTGCAAAGGTCGTTCAGATTTTTGAAGGGTCAAGCCAGATTCAGAGGCTGATTATTGGAAGAGAGATGCTTCGTGAAAATAAGTGAGACAGAAATTGGTTGTATAGTTCTAGCCGCGGGAGAGAGCAGTAGGCTTGGGTATCCAAAGGCTCTGATTGAAGTAGGAGAGGAAACACTAGTTTCATGGATCTCTAGAAGGTTAACCGAGCTGGGACTGTCGCCCGTCGTTGTGACCAGAAATGAGCTTTATCAAAAAGTTAAGGAATCAGTTGGTGACATTGAGGTCATCATTAATTACTCTCCTGAGTCAGGGAGGACGGGCACTGTCAAAGAAGGTCTGAAATTCCTCAAAATGGACTCTGGAGGGCCCGATAGAATTCTGATCGTACCGGTTGATAGGCCTGGTTTCTCGAAGGCTACTGTCGAGTTTCTTATGAGCAAAGTTTCCAGTACATGCCCCACATTTGACGGAAGGGGTGGGCACCCGCTTCTGATTTCAGAAGAGGATTGTAACAGAATTCTAAAATCTCCTTCAGATATCCCACTCAACAAAGTAATTTACCCTCAAAGAATCCCTGTTGATGATAGATTTCTGCACCTAAATGTAGACACGAAAGATGATGTTGACAGATTTCTCAGGGCTGTAGAATTTCTGTGAGAAAGTGAGATTCGCCAAGAATCCACATGAATATTAACCCCACTAATAACGCAGGAAACGTGGTGTGAATCGTTGCCCAAATTGAAGCTGTCTTGTGCCTTACCAGAAGGGGGAATAGCGCATCCCCATCCTGCGATATTGCGTTGGATACCAGTGCTGGGAAGGAAACTATTCCCTCTACATACGCAGAAATTGCAATTATCTGTGGCCCACAACCTGGAATCAGTCCTATCATGGCGGCTATCGCAATTGCCTCTGCTCCAGCTCCCCTTTCACTTAGGTCTGCTTCTGAAATTCCAGAGAATATCAAGCCGAACTCAAAAATTAGATATGCCAAAACCACCCAAAATGTAACGAAAGCAGTCTCGGAGGCAGCGTGCACCAGGGTTTCATCAAACGAGTTCAGCTTGTCCCCAATTGTGGCCTCTGTATCGTCCCGTATGAAATTCTTTGATGAGATGTAGAGTATTACAGAAAGAAGGGTCCCTGTGAACCCGACCCAAGTTATCAGGCCGTCACGTGTGAATGGGTCCCAGACCAAGTTGGGAGAGTATTCGGGATCTTGTGCGTACCAAAATAGAAGAAGGGTCGCCAACAAAAAACCAACGATTGTTACTACCCACCATATTCTATACCCCTGGTGAAGAATTCTGTAACCAAACCCATCTTGAGCCTCTCTGGGCATATCGGAAATTATTTCATTCTCTTCAAAAGGATCCGAGATGTAGTCTTCTTTGCGGGTTTCATAATCAGCTTTTTTCCATATTATTCCTAATGGGGATGCAGGAGTTACCGCTAATCTATCGACTGTAAATCCCCAGATTACCGCAACGACGAATGAGATTAAGTGTACAGCAATAACTGGCACTAGGAATGAAAAATCCTGAAAAACCGCCCCAATCAGGACAAAGGCCGCATCACCAAGAGTGGCAATAAGTGTAGCTATCACGGTCCCATAGGTGACATATCCTTTAGTGTACATTGGCATTATAATTATCGCACCTCCACAACCCGGAGTTAGTCCCATTATCGCACCAATTAGAGGCTGGATACTCCTGTTCTCTCTAATCCAAATTACGAATTTCCCAGCTGAGATATATTGTAGCCAACTGAATAAAAGGACCATTGCAGCAACGAATACGGTTACTGCCAGAAATGCATCTCTCATCGAAATTACAATAATTTCTAAAGCTTCGTCAAGGGTGATGCTTGACGACATATATCTACGGATGATTGTCTGGATATCAAATTATAGATGATAAAATCAACAATATCAAGTGAAAATATTTGGCGAATGAGTTAGAGTGAATCTAATATTCTCACAGAACTATTTAGCGGAAATCCAAAGTGTACCATTACCTTCCCCTGACCATGTCTCGTGCCGTACTATCCTGGATCGTCGAGAGATTGGATCACGGAGAAAGGGTTGCCTTGGCATCAGTTATAGAGGCTAGGGGGAGTGTTCCGGGAAAACCTGGGGCGAAGTTAGCTATATCCTCCATGGGTGAAAAATTCGGCACCGTGGGTGGTGCTGGGCTTGAATTGAAGATCGAGAGAAACTTGATTGAAATGTTAGCAATTGATAAATCCAAAATGAGGAAGACAGGGGGTAAAATTGAGACCTACATTCTGCACAAAGAGGGGAAGGGAAAAGAGGCCGTTGCCCTTGACAGTCTATGCGGGGGTCAGTTGAGGGTGTCTTTGGAAGTGATTGAGCCTGTCCCTCACATATTGATTGCAGGAGGTGGCCATGTAGGCATGTCTGTGTCGATAGTTTGCGAAACCCTTGGCTGGAAATACAGTGTTTTTGATGTCAGAAGCGAATACTCTAATCTGGAAAGATATCCTAAAGCCTCTGAGATTCTGTGTAGCTCAGTTGATGAATTACTGGGAAATGAGACAGTGTCATCAATTAGAAGATTCTCGGATATACTGGTCCTAGGTCACGATTGGTCCGTGGATCAAGAACTACTCATAGGACTGCTCAAAATCTTAGATGGCGTTCCTCGAATAGGCGTTATTGGTTCCACTACAAAGTGGAATGGTTTCAGGAAGGCAGCGATTGAATCCGGATTGACTGAGGAAAAACTATCTCCAGCCAGATGCCCAATTGGTCTCGATATCGGAGCCGATACCCCAGAGGAGATTGCATTGGCGATATGCGCCGAGATTCTATCATTCGATAGAAAGACAAGATAGCCGAAGTATGAAATTATACCCCTGACACCGGGGTCCATGAGGTACACCGCGAAGGGCATTATGTTGGTTCTTCTTTTGCCTTTATTGAGTGGTTGTATACTTTGGGATGAGGAGGGTACTGCAGTACCATTGCCGGATGATAGACCTGATTTGGAAGCATATACCGTTGTCGCCCCAATTGATACCGGAATTAACGTATACCACAACCACTTCATTATGAACGAATCCTTTCCCTCCTCACTTCTCGAGGGATTGAATGTTACAATGATCTGTGACATTAGTACCGAAGGAACCTGGCAAGAAAGATATGACGCCGACAAGGAAGATTGCTGGGACCAGATCACCACCTCTGACATTGTCTGGTTTAGAGGCACGAGAATAATCGGAACCTCCCCTGACGATGGGACTGATATCCCAATACTGGATGATCCCCAAGATGGTCATGGAACGGCAGTTACCGGGGCAGTTCTGGATGCAAACCCCGATGCAGTGATATTTTTCGTTGAAGGGTTCAGTGATGCTGCTGTTCTGGCAGCCGCAAATCAGCCTCTTGTAGATATAATTACTACCAGTTTTGGGCCGATCGGATCTGTTCCGGTCCCCGGAATAGAAGATGCCACAAGGGTCGCCGTTGTGGAAAATAAGAAGATTCATGCTGGCGCTGCTGACAACTCTCCTTCTCCTGCCGTTCAAGACTCAACCGCTGGCCCGCCCTGGAGCATTGGGATTTCTGGATATGCCGAGGAGGGGGATGATCAGAAGGAAACAATGAGTGGTTCTTACCCTGACATTGCCGCCGATTGGACCCAGATACTACCGAATCATGACGATATCGACGGATACCACGAGACCTCAGGAACATCATTTGCCACTCCCAGGACTGCGGGATTGCTATCGAAGATCATACTGGCATTGAGGGCTGAGTTCGGGGACTATTCTTCTGGAGCCGACCCAATAACCAGAATGGGACTCTTAGTCTCAGGGGAAGGACTCAATGTAACGAATGATGACCTGAGAGATGCTCTCAATTTGTCTGCTTGGTACCCCTCTTCATCGACCTGGGACCCATTGTCCGGGACTATGCCTATTTCGCCCGTAGCGCCATGCACCCAAGTTGGATGGGGTGTCGTTAATGAAAGCAATGTGCAACCAATTATCGATCACCTGAGGGGTGGACAACAGATGGATGAGAGGCCGTCTGACGTAGTACTGTGTATGGAAACAAATCAAGCGATCAGAGAGGCTTATTGGACGTAAATTGTATTTTTCGTATATATTCTCAGACCGTTGGTTTCAATAAGATAAAGTCGTTGAGAATTGTATGAGAAGAGTAAACCTAAGATGGAATATCTCATCTCTCCACGGCTCAAGTGACATATCAAACATCTTGAAGATCGCAGAAAGTATAGAGGTTCTGAGTCATCTTTCTGTCAGCGAAAGGGGAGTCGTTCAACTAGCCGAAATACGAATGAAAGAAGGAAGGGAGATTACCGACTTATCAGAAATCAGTTGGCTAGAGGTTATCGAAGTTCTAGAGGAGGATGGAGATTTGTTGGTAGCGAGCATTCTTTGTAGCCATCCCTTTGCTAAGTCCGCTATTGAGCTATCGAACATTCAAGTATACCCCCCATACGGGATAGATTCGACAAGAGGCATGGAGCTTAGGCTATCCGGACTTTCTGGCTCTGTAAGCAGGTTCGTATCTCTTCTTAGAGTAGTACTTCCACCGGATAAAATCAGTGTTAATTCTTTCAGAAAGGAAGAGAAAAATGGTTGGACTGATGGGTTGACAGACAAGCAGAAGGAAGTACTCTCTTACGCCATAAATATGGGTTACTTTGACCCTAATTCGGATATCAAACTCAAAGATATTGCTGATGGACTTGGCATGGCCAGAAGCACGTTAGGTGAGCACATGAAGAGAGCTGAGTTTGAAATTATGAAGAAAGTGTTAGAAGACATTCAGTAATAGTAGATGGGGGAACAAAATACTCAAGTCGTTGATTGTTCTGGTGAGCATGTGGTGCAGTATAGCCTACCTTTGGTTCCCGGGCCCGATAAGGTCAGATGGAATGCCAGTGTTAACGGTGTAAACGTAGACTTCTTCATAGACAGCAATGCGATTCTCCTGGACGTATTGAGGGATCAGTCCGGTAGTTTGGGTACGAAAAGAGGATGTGACATGGGAACATGTGGTTGCTGTAGTGTGATGATAAATGGAACTCCAAAGCTTTCCTGTCTAGTACTGGCCCAAGAAGTAAGGGATTGCGAAATCACTACTGTAGAGGGTCTATCTTCAGGCCACCATTTGCATCCAATTCAGCAGACTTTTGCCGACTGCGGAGGGAGCCAATGTGGCTTTTGCACACCTGGCTTCCTAGTTGTCTCAGCGGCCTTGCTAGAAAAAAATCCTTCTCCTTCTGAAGCGGAGATAAAGACTGCAATCGAAGGAAATCTATGCAGATGTACCGGTTATCAACAAATAGTTGAGTCGATTTCCAAAGCGTCAGAGATATTAGTCTCTGGCAGAAGGGTTGGCAACTCTACTTCATCAAAGAGTGATCCTCATCCCGGGTTCTCAGGGAGTGAGTAGATGTCAGATAATGACCGTTCGATCAAAAGTAAGGAAGCTTCCGAAAGAGATGTTACTTCGGAATCGGGTGAGATGGTTGGATACAGACAACAACCCGGTAAGCTACCGTTCTCTAAGCCGGGTTCAGGGGGTAGAAATCGTTTCTCCAAACCGACTGATTACTCGAGAATTCCTGAATCACAAGGGGGTTCTTTGAAACAGCCATGGGGGCCACACAGGCATGATGACTTGGTGAGTGGCCAAGTAATCGGAAAACCCACTTCCCTAGTGGACAGTAATTGGAAAGTAACTGGCCAGGCAAAATATGGAGATGACATCAGGCTCCAGGGAGAGGTAATCGGGAGAATCCTGAGAAGTCCTCACCATTATGCCAGAGTACTCTCTATCGATATCAGTAAAGCACTAGAGTTGCCAGGAGTTTTGGGAGTAGCTACTGGGGAAGACGCCCCGGGGAAGTTTGGTGTCCTTCCGGTTACCAAAGACGAGCACGCCATGGCTGTAGAGAAAGTCAGACATGTCGGAGATCTAGTGGCATGTGTCGCGGCTATTGATGAGCCTACAGCTAGAGAGGCATGTAGATTGATTGAGGTAGAATACGAGGTCCTTGATTCCATTCATGATATTAAGCAGGGGCTGGAAGATTCCGAAAACCCGATTCATGACCGAGGCAAATACCATATTGGTGATTCAAACGTACAGAAAAGGGTGTTCCAGCAGTTTGGAAATATTTCTGATATGAAAGATAGTTCTTTAGCCTCTCACGAGTCAAACTGGACTTTCACCGGGGTTAATCATGGGTTTACTGAGCCACACGCAGTCGTGGCTCACTGGGACCCTTCTGGCAGATTGACGCTTTACACTCCTCAACAGGTGCCTCACTACTTGCACAGAGCTCTTGCCGACGTATTGGACATCCCTATGCATCAGATAAATGTGTACAGGACATTCGTAGGAGGAGGGTTTGGCGGGAAGTCGGACCCTTTCCCTCACGAAATGTGCGCGGCTATTCTAGCTAGGAAGACAGGCAGGCCTGTGAGGATTAATTTCGACAGGGAGGAGGTTTTCTGGGTAAACAGAGGGAGGCACCCTTCGAAGATATCAATGTCTTTGCATGCGGATTCAGAGGGTCGACTCTGTGGCATAGAGACCGATGCCCTGATTGATGGAGGTGCTTTTGCATCGTTCGGACATGTGACTACCTATTACAACGGAGTTCTCCATACTGCACCCTATGAAATTGGAGCTTTCCATTATACTGGCGCCAGGGTGTGGACCAATAAGCCAGCCAGTGGTGCCATGAGGGGCCATGGCGCGGTGAATTCGAGGTGCGCCGTGGAAACTGGGATTGATGATTTGGCTGAACAGCTTGGGGTTGATCCAATTGATTTCAGGCTTGCAAATCTACTGCCCCCTCACAGTGCCACGATTACTGGATTTAGAGTCACAAGCATAGGTATGAGGGAATGTCTTGAAAGGGTGAAAGAAGAGTCCGGATGGGATGAAAAATTCAGAAAGATGCCTCTTGGGAAGGGCATAGGAATAGGTTGCGGGTTCTTTATCTCTGGAAGTGGCCTCCCGATACATTGGGACCCAAACAAGTTCCCTCACGCCACAGTTCACTTGAAAATCGATATGGACGGAGGAGTCACTGTCCATACTGGTGCCGCCGACATAGGCCAGGGATCTGATACGGTTGTAGCTCAATCGGTGGCTGAAGTTCTGGGCCTCCCTCTCGACATGATCAGAGTCAGAAGCAAGGAAAGTGACACTTCTCCGGTTGATCTGGGCTCCTACTCATCGAGAGTAACTTTCATGAATGCCAATGCGGCTATTTCAGCGGCAATGGAGATAAGGAACGAGTTATTGGAGGCGACAAGTGAAATTACCGGTTCGAAAATCGAGGGTCTAGTAATCGGTGATCGTCGAATCTTCGACAAAAGAGATCCCGCAGTTGGCGTTTCTTACTTGGAAGCCTTACATAAGGCCCAAGAAGACAAGGGGGCATTGGTTTCCTCGGGTTCGTACCGTACACCCCCGATGGGAAGGGCACACAAAGGCGCAGCTGCCGGACTTGCTCCTGCGTACTCATTTTCTGCTTATGTCGCGGAGGTTGATGTGGACGTAGAGACGGGGCAAACTAAGGTTACGAAAGTCTGGGCAGCTCATGATTGCGGTAAGGCACTCAACCCGTTGGCCGTGGAGGGCCAGATTATTGGTTCGTGCCACATGGGGTTGGGGCAAGTCCTCAGTGAAGAGATGAAGTATGGCCGGACGGGGCATCTTCTGAATCCTGACCTCTTGGATTACAAGATACCCACGGTTCATGAGATGCCAGATGTCACTCCGATAATCGTTGAGTCCAATGATCCTGAAGGTCCGTTTGGCGCTAAGGAAGCTGGGGAGGGGCCTCTGCTTCCCATACTTCCAGCGGTTGTTAACGCTGTTTACGATGCTATCGGGGTAAGGGTTAGTGAGCTTCCGATCACACCAGACAGATTGTACAAGGCGATCGAGAGAAGGTGCAAATCTGAGGGGATTGGGGAACCATCAGACATGGCCCCTCCCAGACTGGAGTTTACATCCCTGCAGGAAACTCTGCAAAGAAGGTCAATCGATCACTCAAAAAGGGATAAGGAAAGAAGGCTTACAGATAGCCCATCCCCCTATCACAATGGGGCCCTTTTCGGACTAGACCCTGAGATTCCCGGAGACGAACAAGACTCAAGATGGGCAGCGGTAGTAATACCCCCGGATGGTTATTTAGAAGATCCCGGTTTAGCTGGAAGCGCATGGAAGCACACGGAGAGAAGGTATAGGGGTGATGTGGAGTGAGGATGCCACCGTTCAACTTACACACCCCAAGTACGTTGAATGAAGCACTATCAAAAGCCTCAGAATTATCATCAGAGGGAAGGGAGTACGACTGGATTTCAGGAGGTACCGATATTATTCCAAATTACAAATGGCACATCAATACCAAGAAGGATGTGATCTCACTATCAGGAATCGATGAATTGTATGTAATTTCGCCACTCAGAATAGGAGCCATGGTAAGCCTTCAGGAAATAGTTGAGTCGGATTCTATTCATCCTTTAATCTCCCAAACTGCCAGCAAGATAGCTAGCGTGATGGTCAGGAGATCCGCGACATTGGGAGGAAATATCTGTCTCGATACTAGGTGCTTCTGGTACAATCAAACTGAGGAGTGGCGGGAGTCTATAGATTGGTGCCATAAATGTGATTGTGGAACTGGGGCAGACTGTAGAGTAATTCCTAATCAGAACGACCTATGTGTTGCAACATACCAGGCTGATTTGGCTCCCGTTCTGATGTGCCTTGGTGCGACCATACACCTTTCGTCACACGATGAATCCAGAGAGATGCCAATTAATGAGTTCTTCAGACTTGATGGGATGACTAGAAACGTGCTAAGGGAAGGTGAAATAGTGACACATGTCACCTTCCCTGAGGACCTATTTGAATGGGAAGGAGATTATCAGAAACTAAGACAGAGAGAAAGCTGGGATTTCCCTGAAGCAGGAGTCGCAGTGACATGGAAAAGAGAGGGGGGCATCATCGAAGATTTGCGTGTAGCAACGACCGGTTTGGAGTCCGTGCCCGTGTTACACACTGAACAGGCCATGGAGGCTTTGGAAGGATGGGATGGC
Organism: Candidatus Poseidoniales archaeon; assembly: GCA_028283505.1. Classification (GTDB taxonomy): domain Archaea; phylum Thermoplasmatota; class Poseidoniia; order Poseidoniales; family Thalassarchaeaceae; genus MGIIb-O5. Next base: position 157,199 of record JAPOFX010000001.1, on the reverse strand, counting down.
AAAGATAGTGTGACCAAGTTATCTGAGTCTGTCAGAAGGTCGGTGAAGCCTGTCCTAAACACTTGGTATCCGCCCTCTTACAGGAAAAAAATGGTCAAAGTTCTAACCAGAAGAGCATGTAGTGCCCTACTGGAGGGCTAAGTTTGAAGGTCGGAGTTATTATCGCCTCCATTGCTTTACTTTGCATGTGTTCGACAATAGTAGCCTCTCAGCAGCCTGAGCCTCCGGGTTGGGAACTAGGGATTGAATACCCCCAAGAGGATGAAGATAATCCCTTCAAATTGAGTTCAACGGGGGCTGTGACTGTGTCCTTTTTCGTCTCGAATAACGAGCTGTTACCAATCACTGTGGATTTTGACTATGAAATACCGTTTGAGGGGGAATACGACGGACCAGAGTCCGAGACGATTGGTGCTGGAAATAATAAGACATTCACCCTAGCAATTTCAGGCATCAATGTCAGGGATAATCCCGCCGAAACCACTGAAGAGTTTAGCATAACCGGGCAGTTGGCATCAAGGGGTTCAGTCCCTCAGCCAATTCCGGATTCAAGAAGTAGCACTGGAGAGCTTTTGATTCCAACCATTTATGATTTGGAAATCAGCATATCGGAACCAGTTGGACCGATGAATTCTGGGTCTGAAATGACGCTCGAGGTATTAGTTAGGAATCTAGGTAACGCACCGGATAGGGTTGGTTCTGTGGAGATATCCGACAATTGCCCATTGCTGACAACAAGCTCCCTTGATGAACTCACTAGTCGTGATATACAGAATGGAGTTTCCTCGCCCTTGGTGATTACCGCGTCCCAAAGCCATCCTCAAAGAAATTGTGAGGTGGAAGTTGTCATCTCATCGAACGGCGCCACGAACTCTGGCGGTTCTGTGATAGCAAGTGATAGTGTCAGAGTTACTGTTGAGCCACCTCCGGTGAAGGAAGAGGGGACAAATGATCAAGGAGGAAATGAGGGCGACACCATTGATGAGGTGGTAAGTTCTAATTTGCCAAATATAGGAGTTTTTCTGACGGTAATTATGATTCTTATTTCAGCATCAATCAAGACGGATAGGCGGGACTAGTGCACCTCACAAGTAAATGTCTAAATCGGCATACTGAGTTAGCATTGGGCGGTAAATGAGATTTTTTTTGCCGAAGCATATAATTGGGCAATCGCGCTCCGCACAGCACCGTAGGTGCTAGATTGAACCTATGTTAGGGTGTTGGTTAGCTTGGATAACAAAGACGATGGTCGAGAATTCGGCACATACGTCACTTGGTCTCTGGGGATTACGACTGCATTACTCCTCATCCTGCCAATGATTTTCGTAGTTGGAAAGGCCACTCATTATTCTGCTTATTCAAGTGAGGGGGACTACGACGGACTGGCTCAGTTGAAGGATATGAGGGATAGCTTGGAGGAGGACGATGGTTATTCGATTGCTAACACCATGTCAACTCCAATGCTAGTAAACGACTGGAAATACCCTCATAGGACCATGCTACTCGTTATAGCTCCAGAAAAACCGATTGATCAGACCGAGGCGGATTCAATTTACGATTTCGTCACAGAGTCTGGTGGCAAGGTCATTGTGGCCGCTGACGGAACTAACGCAAATAGGCTAGCCTCTAAATTTGGAGTGACTTACTTTGATTCCCCCCTGCTAGACGAAAACCAGTATTACGTCACTGAGAATGACGAAGGAGTTAGTCAATATTCATGGGAAAACGTTTGGGGGATCGGAACACTTGAGGAAGAGGCAACGGAGTTTGGAAATGATGGGTGTGGGACATTCGAGATTGACCAATACGACGACTCATGCGCTCTTCCAGTAATGTTCAGAAAGCCCACGGGAATGAAATTTGAGCAAACCGAGAGAGATAGGGAAGACCCGGGGCATCGTGACGTGACCGTAATATCGAAGGCATCTCCCTCCGCATTTATAGATCTAATCGGGAATGGAGATTCAAGTGACTTCAGAAATCCCGCTCCAGGAGATTTGGCACTGATGATAAGAGCTGATTACCCAGGAATTAATGTGTACGACAAAGTTAGGGGAGGTCAGGCAATCGTCGGTGGTAATACCGCTGAGATAGAGGTGACTGGAAGCATTGTTTTCGTTTCAGACCCTGAAGCCTTCTCGAACATGCTTTGGACTGATGAAGTAGCTCAAGGAGAGGGGATTCCCAGAGTTTGTGAGGTAATAGGTGCCTACCAGAGTTGTTGGAATGATGCATTCGAGGATTCCGATGGATCTCAATGGAATGGAAATGGAGACTACTTCAGACTTCTAATTTACTCTATGATGGAGTTCGATAATCTGGAATTGTCCGGAGAAGTGAAGAGTGATTTCTCCAACTTTCAGGTAGTGTTTGACGAAAGCAGGCACGTCACGGGAGTCGTCTCGGCCCCATTCGTTGAAGCTATGAGTACTGTCGTTTTACTCACCTCCAACACATTCCTAAAATGGCTAGTCGTACTAAACGTTGGACTTCTGCTACTAGTTGCAATGATGATTGTCCCAGAAAAGGAAAACTGGAGACATGTTTTTGATTTGACCAGATTCTCCGAGAGGCCTAACAAGCTAAATCCGAGTGAATACAGAAGAAGAGTTCAGCAGGCACTATTCACGAAAATTAGGGTCCACCATGACCTCACCAGAGATCAAATGGCGCTTAAGCCACCAGCTGAGATCCAATCGATGATTGGCAATCCAAGACTTGTGGAGCTAGCTTATTCCAAAGAGAGAAAATACTCCCCTAAAGAGCTCAGAGAGCTGATGCAATCCATCAGACGCTGGGGAGGCGGAAATTGACCGCAGACGCAATTGACAAAAGCAATGATTAACTGGAGATAATAGTATGAACGCAACACCGCCAGCAGAAAAACCCCCAGCACCGCCAGCAGACGTAGTATCGAAAGGGTACGAGGAGAAGGCTGCGAAGGCCAGAGGATCCAAGAAGACAAACGAAAAGTTAGAGGCTGTCGGAAGGATTGGAGAAGCCATAAGCGCTGAAGTTCAGAAGGTGATTATTGGAAAATCCCATGTAATCGATAACGTGCTCATCAACATACTATCGAATGGAAATCTTCTATTCGAGGATTACCCAGGTCTGGCAAAGACTCTCATGACTAATACGTTCGCTGACGCACTTGGATGCGACTTCAAGAGAGTTCAATTCACTCCTGATTTGTTGCCTGCGGATATCACAGGGACCAACATCTATGATGCCAAAAAGGGAGAGTTCACATTCAAGCCTGGACCTATATTCTGCAATCTTCTTCTTTCTGACGAAATCAACAGAGCTCCGCCAAAGACCCAGGCGGCTCTATTAGAGGCTATGCAGGAGAAGCAAGTTACCATCGGAGTAGTTACACATAAGCTCCCAGCTCCTTTCCTGACTATGGCCACCCAAAACCCGGTGGAGCAAGAGGGTACATATCCTCTGCCTGAGGCTCAGCTTGACCGATTCATGTTCAAGATGAGTGTTGGTTACCCAAACCGAGCTGATGAGGACGAGATTCTTGCACGACGTGTAGCAAGGAAGAAGGATGACGTTGAAGTGGAGACGATAACTGACCCAGCAAGAGTGGTTGCAATGCAAGAAGCATGTGAGGAGGTGTATGTCGATCCGGCAGTTAGAATGTACATGGTTGAGATAGTTACCAGAACCAGGGAAGACCCGAGGGTCCTCGTCGGTTCATCCCCTCGTGGTTCCCAAGCCTTGCTCAAGACCAGCCGTGCAGCGGCTGCAATGAGTGGTAGGGACTTCATCACCCCAGACGATGTAAAATCTGTCGCAGTATTGGCAGTTTCACACAGGCTGATCCTAAAACCAGAACACCAAATTAAGGGATTGGAAAATGAGGAGGTTGTTTCCGACATTCTGAGACAAGTACCGGTCCCAACGGTTTGAGGTCTTGAGGACTCTATTAGGGTGAAAGAGGAGATTTGACATGGCGTGGAGCAGGAAGTCAGCGATGTTCGCATCATTGGCAATCGCTCTATACCTTCTTGGCTTGGTACTTCGCAACCAGCAACTGGTAACTGTTGCAGTGGTACTTCTTTCATTCCTAACTTGGGCTGCATTCATGTCCAACCATGCCGATGTTTCCTCATCTGGACGAAGAGCAGAAGAAGAGAGGAAAAATGATGGTGTTCAACTAAACAGCATTGTTGCTTTGAGAAAGATTTCCTCGTCTAGAATTTTTGAAGATGGTGAGATTGAGGTTACCTTAAGGCTGCAGAATAAATCCAATTTGCCAAAGATCGTAGAGGTGAGAGACCGGGTTCCGGAGGTTATGAGGGTCAAGAAGGGTGCGAATTACGTACTTATGGAACTAGGGCCACAAAGAGAGACCACAATCAGGTACACAATAGAAACCCCTCTGAGAGGATTCTACACGATAGGGCCGGTGTGCATCAGAATCCAAGATGCATTTGGGTTGTTCCACAATGAGAGGGAAGTTAACCTGTACGACGATTTCCTTGTATTCCCCAAGATGGAAGATATCAAGGACGCACTAATAAAAAGTCGAGTCCCGAAGATTTTCACCGGTGCTGTCAACATTAGGAATCCTGGAGAAGGGTCGAATTTTTACAATCTGAGGGAGTATATACCCGGAGATCCGATGAAAAAGGTGAATTGGGCTGCAACCGCTAGGAGTGGTGGGAAAATGATGGTCAATGAGTACGAGAGAGATGCAGTTAGTGACATAATCATAATCATTGACAGCAGGTCTGTAAGTGAGACTGGCCCGGTCAGCCGCAACTCGCTAGTCTACAGTACAAGGGCGGCCGCGAGTCTGTCTCAGTACTTCTTATCAAGAAGAGACTCTGTAGGATTGGTGGTTTACAGTGATGAAATAGTTTCCGTGGACAGGGATACGGGAAAAAAGCAACTCTATGTCCTACTTACGAAGCTGGCTGGGGCAATAGCGAAAGGCAATACGCCTCTGAAGGTAGTCACTAACAGAATCATGCCACACATAAACAGAGGCAGTCCGATCATCATCCTAAGTCCTCTGGAGGATGACTCTACAATTGTCGATGCTGTCAGGGATCTTAGGGCGAGAAACTTTGACGTCACTGTCCTCTCTCCAAGTAGTCTTGAGTTCGAGTTCGACGCCAAGAGGCTTGATAGGACCGGTTACGAGGTTTTGAAGACAGAGCGCGATATCCTTATGAGCGAATTACGGGGACTTGGAGCCTTCGTGATGGATTGGGAACCAGATATGATGCTGAATACCGCACTGGCAGGAGCAAGGGGATTCTGAGGTGATTGAAATATGGCTGACAAGGTAAAGGTAGACGGGGGAGGAGATACCTCCCATCTCTACGAAGGAAAGACCGTGAGGTCCTCAGCACCCAGCAGGAAGAAGGCGGCAGGTAGGCTGAAGTCGAGTACCGAGATACCAAAGGATGCTATACCTGAGATACATGTCCCGAGCTTTATCGAGTCTTTTTTCGGTGGACCTGTCGTTTCTAAACAGAAGTTCCTGCCTGCTGACAGAATGGTCTCATCACTACAGGTGGGAGCTGTTTCATCCTTGGTGATTTTATCATTCCTCACTTTAGCTATAACCCCAGTCTCTGGGACTGCCTGGTTCGCGATCTCTAATATTCTTGGATTAGCTTCACTGGCTGGACTATTCCATCTCTCCTTGATAGTCATAGGCCTGGTTGGAGGCGCCTACGGGATTTTCCAGAGGGATAGGAGGGCAATCCTAATTTCTTATGTTGCTTTGATACTGGTAACAGTTAGGTTTGCGGGAAGTACAGTGGAATTCAGGTTCGATTTCCTTCCAGAAGGCGAGATTGCTCAGAAGTTCATCCTGATTCTGTATGCGGTCTTCCTAGTGATGTACATTGAACTGACAAGTGGGGTAATCAGGTTCTCTATGTTAGATACGTCAATCAGGATGAATGAGGTATACGTAATGGGTGTAAACAAGATAACCAGAAGATACCATACATCACTTGCAATTGCTCCAGTTATTGCGGGAGTGGTAGCTCTGATGACTCTACTCATAAATCTCATAATTCCGGCGATTGTCGATATCTTTGACGGTAGTTCAGATGTCGCTTCAGAGAGGCTCAGGGAATCCGTTGAGTTGACAAGTGTGTATGGAGTAGCCCTCGGAACTGCAATTGTATTCCTGATAATTGCAATAATGTTCGGAGTAAATCTCCCCCTGAGGATTCAGCAGATGAGAGAAAGAAACGCTTAGCCTGAAATGAAACCTCCGGCTATTCCTAAATCCGCCATAACGAGCATGGAAACTGCTTCTACTACAGGCGCGGCCCTGGGACCCAACACAGGATCATGCCTTCCTCCGACTTCGAGGTATTGACGTTGATTCGAGGGCAGGTGCAATGTGAACTGCTTCTGGGGAAGGCTACTTGGTGGCTTAAAATGGACCTTCACTGAGATTGGAGCACCAGTTGAGCGCCCTCCCAATGAGCCGTCGGCGGTTCCCTCGGACGCGCCATCAAGAATTGGGTAGTCTGTTCCGGGCAACCAAGAGTCATTATGCTCACTCCCCCTCATTGTAGAGGATTTTACTCCATGAGAAAATTCCACTGCCCTCGCACCTGGTATAGCCATGAGTGCTCTCGCCAAGGACGGTTCAATGCCATCAAACCACGGTTCCCCAACCCCTATTGGTAGACCTTCTACCAATAACTCAACCACGGATCCTATGGTATCCCTCTCTTTTCTGACTTTCTCGATCTCACGTGACATCAAAATTGCGGCTTCATGATCCCTACAATTCAGTCTCCCTGAATCTGATCCTGGGTCAAATTCTTTATTTCTGTCTAATTCGAAAAGTGGCTTTGACTGAATGTTCCCTACACTATGCAAGTGAGCATGGCATGACCATCCAACCTTATCCAGAATAGATCTGACTTGGCTTCCAGCAGCGACCAGACCGAATGTTAGCCTAGCTGACTGAGAGCCGCCCCCTCTCAGATCGGCGGAACCCTGGGACCTAACGGACTCGACCAAATCGGCATGCCCTGGACGGGGATGATCGGGCAGGAATGAGTAATCTTTCGATTTGGCATCTGAGTTCATAGTAAGCATCAATATTGGCCAACCAGTAGCCTTTCCGTCAAAGACTCCTGACATAATCTCACATCGATCATCCTCAGAACGCTGAGACATCCCCTTCCTACCGGGCTTCCTTCTCTGCAGATCCTGAAGTAGGGTTTCTGGATCTATTGGAGTACCGGGAGGGATCCCCTCAATCAATGCCCCCACACACTTTCCATGACTCTCGCCAAAAATTGTAACCTTGAGGTTTTCACCGAGACCCATTCCCATGTTATGCCTCCTCGACTAGCTCTTCGGATAACAAGAACTGAGTTGATATTACCTCATCGCACAGCTCGGAAAGTTTTCCCCTGATGTGTTCAGAGTCCGAGGCATAGCAGACTACAGCAATAGCAGGTCCAGAGCCACTTATACCAGCGGCCACAGCACCAGAGGCTATCATCAGATTACTGATCCTCAGTGCTTCGAAGTCTTCCGTAGAAGAAGCCACAGCCATTCCATTTGAGGATAGTGAATCCAGTATGGATCCGTTGATCAATGATGCGAGCGCTCTATCAAAGATATGCGAGTTTTTGTAAAATGACTCGATTATAATATCACTGTTCCTTGAACCCCTCAGCCCAATTAGGACTGAAAATCCGGGCTCTATGTCTCCTTCAAAGAGAATCGAGTCTTCAGGAGGTTTTGAGGAGTCCACTGCTTTCCATCCAGGAGTTAGCGTAGCCCATGTATCGTCCATACTTCCGGAAATTGTGCAACCTGATCTCCTCTGCGCCTCCACAGCTAAGTCAACTATCTCATAATCCGAAAGGCACGTCCAAGATGCCTTATCGAGTGCCTTGATTGCTGCACAGGAAAGAGCTGAGCTAGACTTTAGGCCCTGGCCAATGGGGATTTCGCTAATCACCTCCCAGCCTATGACAGGTGGAACCGGGTATCCCTTCTCACCCCAAATTGATGAGATTATGGATAAAATTCCGTGCTTATCATTATCATTTCTCATTTCAAAATCATGGATATTGACTCTAATTGGGAGTTCGACGGGGATTGAGCAACCCTTTCCTGTACCCAATGCATGAAGAATTGAAATTGCTCCAAATGCCTCACCTGTACCTAGAATTGTCATAATTCTCTGACCTCCCCTGGTACTGCACTACCTATGTGACGCATGCTGTTGTCAATGACTACAATGATTTCATCGCCTTGAGAGATATCCGTCACTGAGATTGGTTTCGAATCACTCGAAACAAGGCGTACTGTCTCGGCTTGCTGGACCATCACATGACCGGTAAACTCCCCTGATTCAAAGGATATCTTTAGCAGTGGTCTTCTTTCGATTTTAAGCCTCCCAATGGTCGCTTCTCTGATTGAACCGTCCACAGAGAAGATAGAAACCCGATCTCCAGATTCTAATTCGCTGAGGTACTTCGTTGTTCCATCACCCATTATGACATAAGAGTGTAAAGCCCCAGCGTTGATCCTGAATGGCCTAGTTGGGACATACTGGGAGGGGATCGTCTCTCCGTGAATCATACCGAGGCAAGAAGAAATTGATCCGGCTACGATACCTTCGCCCTCCAGTAGCCTCTCCGTAAGGTCGACGCAGGCCCTTTCTCCTATTCCTCCTTCAGTTACAGATGTAATTCTGGCATAAGACAGAGAAGGGGGGTCCACATCGGAGCTTCCATTTCCATTATCTCTCACAATTGATCTTGCAACTGACCAGAGATCCGGGAATTTATTTTCTGGTGGGAGAGCCACGGCATCAACTCCATGTTGGAGTGCGAATGCCACCCCCTGCAGTTCAACTTTCTTTGAGACTGCAATGGCTAATTTGGTCCCGCTTCCTCTAGAAGATGCTACTAAATTTTCAAGTGGTATCATCTTCCAGTCTTTACACCTTATCAATATCCAAGGAACACTCCCTATCAGGGAAATGGCTTCTTTTTGCGCTCTAGCATCCGTTATGTCCACCATCGCGACATCCGAGCTAGATCCATCCCAAACTCTTACCCCGTCTGTATCTTGGGTGGGGCCCCCATACATCTCCGCATCCAACCATAACTCCATTACGCCACCTCATCAGAGTGTATTCTCGCCAGCATGAACAATTTCCCTCAGGGCCTTTACGCACAACTCTGGATCTTTCGAGCCGAAAATCTGTCTACCGAAGCAAATACCTGAGCAGCCGACACCCACAGCCTCCCTGACAATGGATAGGGTTTCGCTGAAATCACCTTTTTTTTCTCCGCCTGCCAGTAGAACCGGGATAGGCACTGCCTCGACAACCTCGGAGAAGGACTCTGGAGAACCTGTCCATGGGACCTTTACCACATGGCACCCTAGTTCCCATGCGATTCTTGCAGCGTGAGCCACACCCCTTGTTGAGTCGCCTTCCTCGATAACAAGATTAGGGCCTCTCGGATATACCATGCCAAGGACGGGCAATCCTTCCGAATATGCTTGCCTGGATAATTCACCGAGCCTCTGTATCATCTCCGGCTCGTAATTATCGCCCAAGTTCACTTGAGCTGAAACTCCGCTCGCACCCCGGAGGAGTGCTTCTGAAGCTGTTGCCACGGAAACCTTGTCTTGGGATCTTCCCCCTCCGTGAATGGTGGAGACTGAGACGTGGCAAACATATCCATCCCAGCCATTCCTAGAATGGTGATAGCTGAGAAGACCCTTTTGCAATACGATAGCATCGGCACCGCCTCTGATCACTGAATCGATCACGAATTCGGTATCCGTAAGTCCGTCGACGGGAAAGCCGGATGCCCCGTGATCCATTGGTATCCAGACGCCCTTTCCACCTGGAAGGATTCTCTCAAGCCTCTCTTCCAGCGTATTCGCCATGATTGTTCGCCGACGCTTCACCTCTTGAATGGTGGCTTGGGGCCATATAGCCGTTAAACAGAACTATCGGGCCTAAATATCGAAGTCGACAATGACAGGTGCATGATCTGAAACAACCATTCCACCTTCCCTCATGACTTCAGCTGATTTCATCATAGACCTCGCTACATCATTCGCAAGGACATAATCAATTCTCCAACCCCTGTCTCTCTCCCTGGCTCTTCTGAAATTTGACCACCATGTGTAAGGCCCTTTTTGTGACCCTATGTGGATTCTGAGCAAGTCATGCCATCCCCTATCCAGAAGTCTTGTGAACCACTCCCTCTCATGCTCAAGGAATCCGGATGACCTCTTATTCCCTTTTGGATCCCATATGTCATCCTCGGTATGGGCAATATTCAGATCTCCACAAAGAATTGCTGGCTCTTCCGAACCCACGAACATTTCTGCCCACTCCATCAAATCCTCGATCCATTGATCCTTGTAAGCTTGCCTTTGATCTCTTGAACTGCCATTTGGGAGATAGATGTTCACACAATGCATTCCATTGTGCTTTGTATGCAAAACCCTTCCCTCGGGGTCCCTTGTCTCATCTAAGTCAGTGTCGATTCCCCTGCCAATCTCTTCCATGCCGACCCTCGAACAGGACATCACGCCTGAATACCCTTTCTTCTGCGCGGGATGCCAAATGACATCGTACCCTTCTGGCTCCTTCCAATCCTTCGGCATTTGTTCTGGCAGGGCCCTGACCTCTTGGAATAGCATCACATCGGCATCTATCCTATCTATGAAATTGTAGAGTCCTTTTCTATGGGCGGCCCTGATTCCGTTCAGGTTCCAAGTAACTACTCGCATGTATCGCCGTTATTGGGACAGGTCTTTGACTTTCTCGACGAGATCCATGTTTCTGAGCCTAACGATTCCAACTGGTACCATTGCTACAGAAATCAGTAATACCACTGAAATGAGCTGGAAAGCGACGTTCGGGACTAGGACCACTGGGAAGTAGAATTGCCATGTTGAGAATTCGGCCGCCAGACCTATAGCGCCACCGAAGGCGAAGATCACACCAAACAGGCCCCCTATCAAACCAATAATGGTACTTTCGAAGAGAAGCATTACTGAAAGGCTTCCAGTAGATGCCCCTAACACCCTCAGAGTAGCCAATTCGAGATCCCTCTCAGCGAGATTCATAACCATAGTATTGAACATGACAGCTAGAGTGAATATGAATCCCAATACCATTATCGTACCCAAAACTTGGGTTTGTTGATCGAGTAGAGATTCGATCCCTCTAAGAAGTGATTCCCTCTCTTGAATTCCACTGGATAATTTCCCGAGCTCCTCATCAACGGAAACCCCCTCTGGGAAATCAAGGTATACTGCTGTAGCGTTGAATCCAATTATCCCTGCCAAGTCTGTCTGGTGGAAGAACATGGTTCTAGAAATCTCTCCTCTCACAGATCCCACAATATCTACCTCCAATTCGTTACCAGATATTGATACCGATTGTCTGTCCCCCACTTCCCAGCCAATCATTTGTAATGACCCCTCGTCCATCATGACCTCTGTTATGGTAGTATTTGCAGCTGGTTCTGAACCGTCAATAATTTCCGTCTGCCTCATTGATTCGCCATCTCCATAACCCCCCAGTCCCACTAAAACGAAGCTTCTCTGTAGTTCTGAAGGGTCAATTAGGGTTCCGACTGGGGCCTCGATAACTATCTCATATGAGGCGCCTCTATCAATTGCCCACTCTACTACTTCGGACTCCCCGCCGGGTTGGACGAAAACCTGTGCATCCCAGGTTTGGCCTTCCCTCAAACCCCCTACTATGGTATCATTCAATGCGACAGTCATCATCTGAATCGAACCCGCCAGCATCAGAGATATTCCTACAGCAAGGAATGTCATCCCTAGTCTCGCTGGCTTTCTGAGGCTCGAGCGAACTGAGAGCCCCAGTAGGGTAGGCATCCAGCTGGTTAGTGTCTGCAGATAGTTTGATCCAACTCTGATTTCAGAGCTCCCACCGAGAGCCTTCAGGGGATCTATTCTAGTCGCCTTCCACGCGGGATAGACCCCAGAAATGATAACTATTGACATGGTGATGCCCGTGGTTGAGAGGTATATTTCACTGGGTATTTCTCTCTCAATTATTGGAACCCCCACTATTCCCTCATAGAAATCGAGCATTCCGTTCATACCATATGGACCGGCTATAGATCCTATTAGACAGCCGAATCCACCGATTACCAAAGGAGCAATCAGATACCCCGACATTATCGATTTCCTAGGTAACCCAAGGGTCCTGAGGATGGCTATCTCACGAGTCTGGCTCTGGACCAGCCTCTGTAAGCTAAGAGCGATTGTTATGGCGGCGATCAGTTGGATTAGGATAGTAAACGGGGCTGCCATAGTCTTGGTACCCTCTAGATCTAACCTCATGAGCTCTACTGACTCGACCTGCCCCCTGTCTCTTATTCGTCCGTCCATGCCATTTTCATCCATAGAACTGGCGATAGCCTCCTTTACTCCGTCCAACTCCTCGCCCTCATACTCCTCAGTGTCAGAAAGGTCGAAGGATGGAGTACCCGATATGTCCAGAACTATGGTATTTGCAGATCCCTGTGACAAGCCCGTAAGCCTCTCCATTCCAGAACTGGAAAGGTAGCCAACGACGAACTCGCCTGATTCAGGGGGGAATAGAGATCCTTCTGGAGCCATGTATATGTGCAATGGATGGTATGCGAACCCAACTATTGTGAAATTCATACTTCCCTCCCCTACCCCAATTGTTACTACGTCTTGTAGGCTCAGAGAAAGCGCCTCCCTAACATGCTCGTCAATCACTATCTCGTCCTCTGCCTTAGCCGGCGTACCTTGGGAGTGTCCGTCTGGGAACCATGGCTTGTCTACATCGGAGTCGTGAGGTATCCCGTGCCATACGGAATTAATCACATTTTGACCGGAGTCAGTCATGTGGAACATCGCACCATTCATCACGATCCTGCCCTCGCATTGATCCAGGGATTCAGCTCCCTCGGGCCATGAGGACTCAATCTCTGAGCAGAGGGATTGAACCTGATCAGCAGACCAAATGGAGCTCTCATTATCAATCCAGATATCCGCTAGATTGCTTCCCGAATCACTGTCCTCATAGATTGAGTCGTACATCGGCCCTAAATTTGCTGAGTATCCTCCAAAGGTTATCCCTGCAAAAACGCCAACAAAGATCATGCCTATTACAGCGGAAAGTCGAAGTTTTGTCCCCCAAAGACTCCTTGCGAGTCTCTTATTCAGTAGATTGGAGGAGCCTAACATTATTCCACCTCAAGAAATGGTCTCTTTCTCGCTTGAAACTGTCTTTTCATCTGATACTATCCGACCACTATCTATCCTGATAACCCTGGTTGCATATGCGATCAGAGATTCGTCGTGAGTAACCAGGACAGCCGTGATGTTCTCCTTCTCACAGGCCTCAACGAGAACTTGCATCACCTTGTCGGAGGTCTCAGAATCTAGATTCCCAGTGAGTTCGTCGCCTAGGAGAAGAGTAGGCCTCTTGGCTATACTTCTGGCAATAGCAACCCTCTGTTGCTGCCCTCCGCTAATCTCTCCGGGGAACCTATTCCTTTCGGAGTGGAGCCCGACTAATCTGAGCAGTTCCTCCGCCCTAGACTTGTCCCTGTTCCCAGCCAGCTCCTGAATGAGCGAAATGTTCTCAATCACCGTAAGATCCTGGAGGAGGTTGAAGAACTGGAACACGTATCCTATGTTCTCCCTTCTGAATGAGGTCATTTCCTCAGAGTTGCCCCTAGGGACTTCTGACCCCATGAAAATGTATGAGCCGTCAGTAGGACTATCCAAGGCCGATAGGCAGTTCAGAAGAGTGGTCTTTCCTGATCCCGAGGGACCCAAGAGAAGAACCCTCTCTCCCTCGTCTATCTGAATATTGATTCCATCAAGGGCCTTCACAGTTCCCGCAGGAGTTTCATAGTGCCTCTTTAGATTATTCATTGACAGGAGTGGCATGGTAGACCTGCCACTCAGTTGTTGGATATTGAGGTATCGTCTGGAGCTATTGGACGCCCAATCTAATCTCTCCGGGATGCCATTGAGGCACCGATGAGGGCTATTGCCCCCAAGACAGCTCCGAATCCTGGCAATACAGGCGGATTAGCTGATGATTCTGATGAATACTGGGAAGCCCAGTTATCGTAAATCTCCATCTTGTCAATCTCCTCGCCATCATATTCGCCCCATTCGACATACACCTCATCACCAGGAGAGACTAGGCCATCCCCATCGTGGTCAGTGTAAGTAATCGTAACACCTTCCGAGTCTCCGCCGTTTAGGGGGATACTGAATTCGTTTGTGCAGGTACTTAGATCCGGCTGAACCATTTGATTCTCATCCTCGTCATACTCCTCCTCACAGTCGCTGAGGAAGTGAACTTCAAAGTCGGTTATCGGAGCGTTAAGTGTCTGATTGTCCGCGACAAATCCAGTAGCGTCATTTCGCTCCATACCATCACTATCATCATCACTGTCGTCATGATCACTGTCCACCATCATATCGTAAAGAGGCTCGAATTCAGAATGATCTAGACCACCGCTATCATCATTGTCATACATGTCAAACATGTCGTGAACATCGTCCTGCTCGTCATCGGGAACATCGTTGACATCTATGAATTCAGTTGCCGTGAGATGTCCGTCACCATCAGTATCAAAGTGACTGAAAAAGTCATCCAGACTCAGGGTGTTTTCATCATCAGGCATCATTCCGACTAGGTTATCGATGAAGCACAGCATTTCATTGATATCAATGAGATCTGATGGAGCATCGTAGTCGCACAACTCGATCAAATCCTCTACGTCTTCAGTTGTTAGGAAGGATTGGTCTGAGTCTATCGGCGCGTCCGGATTTTCATTGTTCCAGTATGTAACAAACTCTTCTTGGGACATGTTGCCATCTCCATCTGAGTCGGTCATATACATTACATCCTCAGGTGATGGTGGTCCATCGTCATCGTCGTGTCCATCATCGTCGTACTCATCGGAACCGTCCTCGCAATCTTCATAGCCGTCATTCACCCAATCCCCAGGTATTTCTTCGCCGTTGTCACACATCCACATTTCCGGCCCGTTATCGGAATCTGATCCATCATCGTCGTCTGCGTAATATCCCCAATCGTCATCTCCGTCGTCACAAGAACCATCGACATCAATGCACACACAAGATTCTCCATTTGGACATTCAGGAGTTGTTCCTGACCCTTCAGGGCACAGGATTCCCCCCATTGATTCAGCGTAATCTTCACCGTCATTTGAGCAGTAGAATGTGTAATCGTCGTGTCCATCATCGTCGTACTCATCGGAACCGTCCTCGCAATCTTCATAGCCGTCATTCACCCAATCCCCAGGTATTTCTTCGCCGTTGTCACACATCCACATTTCTGGCCCGTTATCGGAATCTGATCCATCATCGTCGTACTCATCAGAACCGTCCTCGCAATCTTCATGGCCGTCATTTACCCAATCCCAAGGGATCCACGTATTCCCACCATCGCATGGGAACATCTCTTCTGAGTCGTCATCACCGTGGTCATCGTGGTCGTTGACATCGTTGAATATCTCAGAATCAAACCAAACTGGAATCGAGGTTCTTGGAAGTGTGTCATCCACCTCGATGACTATTGCATCTCCCCACATCACCTCATACGTTAGTGATGAGGTCGCAGAGCCATTGTCGCTTTCCACGCTCATGGAAACAAGATCTTGATTCTGATCTATGTGAATAGTCGTAGTGATCTCAGCGCCATCCTCAGTATACTCCATTGTCATGGTCTGGGATTCCATATCATCGCTCATGGTGATTGTAATTACTGCGTCTTCTGGAATACCATCAGATACGACTGGTCCATCATCATCTTCCCCGTCATCATCTTCGCCAGTGAAGAGTCCTGCCTGTTCTGCTATTACCTCCAAAACATTGGGGGTTGCATCACGGGTTTGGGAGACGGATTGTGTTGCATCTCCTTGAGCCATCATTCCACCCATTAACAGGTGGATATTGACAACCTCGCCGACCTGCACATGAGTGTATTCAATTTGCAATAGCCCTGCAATCGAAATTGAGTTGTGAACGTAGACTGAGTCGGTATTAAGATCCGCCATTACGATGTCCTCTATCTCGACGTCCATCTGCATCCCCAAATCCTGGTTCCATTCGCTCGATGAAATCGACTGAGAGTATCCAGCCTTGGGAGTGTCTTCTAGTATATCCTCGATGCTACCTACGTCAGTCATGGCTTCCATGAAAGTCTCCGCAGTGGCCATGTAAATACAGTCACCTACTAATTCAGTAGTGGCATTTTCTTCGTAGTTGGCAGCGTTCTCATCCATGCACCCGAGGATATCATCAACCAGTTCTTCGGTGATACACCCCGAGAGAGAGGCTACAATAAGTAACAGGCTGGCAGTTAGTACATCTAGTCTGGACATGTGAGTATTACAATAATCCCCTGTTTATCAAAGATGTGGCGAATCGCGGGACGATTATGGTGCAGGGGACAGGATTTGAACCTGCGAAGCACTACGCACTGGGACCTAAACCCAGCCCCTTTGACCACTCGGGTACCCCTGCTTGGCTGCTCGGGGTCATTCATCAGTCAAGAACTCAACGTATGGGGGGGTAACCATTGAATAGGGTCTTAACCCCCTCTTGAGGCGGAAGCACATGGCACGAATAGGGGTTATCGGACTAGGCAACTGGGGTACAGCTCTAGCCAAGGTGTGGTGCGAGGACGGTCACAATGTCCTTGGTTGGACCATCGAGCAGGAGGTTTACGAGTCGTTGATGACGAAATCTGTGAACGAGAAATACCTGAGTGGTCATGAGATACCAGAGCTACAGGTCACCATGGAGCTCTCTGATATTGTCGAGTCCTGCGAGATACTCGTGCTATCCCTCCCTAGCGGTGTGATTCTCGAGGTCGTGGACAGGATTGTACCAAGTTTGAGGCCGTCTCAGGTAATTCTAGATCTGGCAAAGGGACTGGCGCCGGAAGATGAGGGGGGTTCGGGGCTAATCTCTGATTCTATAGAAAGGAGGTTGGAGGAAGCTGGGAAGTCTAATCCTGTGGTTGTGATGACGGGGCCGACCATAGCTCCAGAGGTCGCTCGAGGAGTCATTACGACAGCAATTGTTGCATGTCATGATCATGGAGTCGCTGAAAGGATCTCCCAGAGGCTTTCCACCGAGACTCTCTTCCTTCTCCCAGCAGATGACCCGAATGGTGCAGAGCTTTGGGGCGCGTACAAGAACTGTGTGGCCCTTGCGTGTGGATTGGTAGACGGGCTGAAAGACTCTATTGGAGGAGATAACCTCAAGGCGGCTCTGGTTTTGAAGGGGTTTAGCGAAGGAATGGTCCTCTTGGAGGCAATGGGAGCGTCCAGAACCACCGCATTTGGACCAGCGGGACTTGGGGATCTGTATGTCACCGCGACAAGCCCCCGGAGCAGGAATAGAACCCTTGGGGAGAAGCTTGGATCCGGAAAGAGTCTGGACCAGTCACTGAATGAGATGCACATGGTGGCTGAGGGCGTTAGGGCTACCAGAATGTTCCTGGCCAGGGCCCCAAAATTGGGCGTAAGGACTTCTTTCATAGGAGCCCTAGGGGAGCTTCTAGATGGAAGAATCGAGGCAGAAGATGCTGTCAAGATGATGGTCGAGAACTGATAATCTACTGGGATAGGTTGATTTGTGCCATCCCATAGGGAATGTGATAATATTGTCTGCAGAGGATCTCACAGAATTTGAAAGTCGCCTTCTAAGGTGGATTTCCGCGTCTGACTTCGTGGAAGTTCCATGGTCGACAGAGAGAGCGGCCGAGGCGTTCAAGGTCGAGAAAGATGAAGTATACCAAGCACTAGCCTCCCTTACCACGAAGGTACCAGATAGCATACAGATATTCTATGAAGACGGCGCAATCAGGATTGTTGCGGATTCCTGATATCATCGCCGTCCACGATAAAACGACGAGGGATTGCTCGCTGCTCTCCCGAGGCCATATATTACTTCGAACCATGAGGGGGCCTTGAGATCGTCATCTTCAGTGAAGAAAGACCTTGCATAAATGGATATGAAGTCGATTATTAGTACCACTAGGAATATTATGAGAAGATAAGCCACTACCTTGTCGTACTGCAGGAACCTCAGATACAAGTCAATGTAATACCCGATTCCACCGGCTCCAACTATGCCAATAATTGTCCCAGATCTGAAGTTGTACTCGAATAGGAAAATGGAGTGGGAAATCAGTTCGTTTGCTGATTCAGGTACGACTACACTAAGGGCAGTCTCATACTGGCTCAAACCCATTGCTTGTGCGGCTTCCAAGGGAGTCTTACTCAGGCCCTCTATCGCCTCATACCACAATTTACCCAAGTATCCCACAGTATACACTGTCATTGCCAAAACTCCTGAAAGTGGCCCCATACCGATTAGAATTACAAAGAATATTGCCCAGATTAGGCTGGGGAGGCTTCTAAATGCTGATAGGATAAATCTTGATGAGAAGGATAGCCAACCTGGACTGAGGTTTCGAGCGGCGGCAAGGGAGAGGGGGAAAGACAAAGCCATGCCAAAGACCGTCGCTACAAACGCTATTTTGATTGTCTCTATGACTCCTATCCACGCGGTAGAACAGGTGAACTCAAAGGGATATCTTGCAGTGCAAACCGGGTACACCTGTGGTTCCAGAACGCTCCAATCAGGAGGCCAAAGTGACTGATAAAAGAAATTTTTCAGATTTCCGAAACCTCCGGTTAGCCTTCCCCAATCACTTACCATACCATTC
This sequence comes from Candidatus Poseidoniales archaeon, assembly GCA_028283505.1. Lineage (GTDB taxonomy): Archaea > Thermoplasmatota > Poseidoniia > Poseidoniales > Thalassarchaeaceae > MGIIb-O5. Next base: position 138,424 of record JAPOFX010000001.1, on the reverse strand, counting down.
AGTACAAGGAATGCTAACATAAGTATGCAAAGAAAGGATTTAGTTAAGATCCCACTATCGATTGAAACCCTCATATATTGACCTCCAATGCTTTCGTTCCCTTGATGAATGGGTTTACTCTTCCGTCATCAATTACCAAGAGCTTGTCGGCCATCATCTTAGCTCTAGTGATGTCATGTTCCACGACTATAAGACAAGCGTCGTTTTCCCTTACGTAGTTAGTTACTGCTTCCAAAACAGAAGAAAGTGTCTCTTCATCCAATTCACTGAGGAACTCATCTGCCAGAATTAGCCTGGGCCTCTGAGCCAGTGTGCGAGCAGTCGCGACCCTCCTCTGTTGTCCGCCCGAGAGCCTTCTTATCGGCTCTCTGGACTTGTCGGTTAGTCCCATTTGCTCTATTGCCCCTGTCGAACGTTCATTCCTTTCTTTTCGTAACCTAGTTCCAGCTCTCGCACCCTGATCCACGTTGTGTCTTACGCTAGCGTGCCGGACGAGCCCCAGTTTTTGGGGGACATAGCCGAGATGTCCTCTTGGAGGACTTTCTGGAAGGGTTTTGCCACACACTTCGAGAGTTCCAGATATAGGGCTCACCAATCCAGCTATTGTCCTTAGAAGGGTTGACTTGCCTATGCCTGAGGGTCCTGCGATTGCGATTATTTCTCCCGGGAAGACCTGCAAATCAGGAACTTTGACAAGTGGATCTGAGGAATCATATCCTATTACCACATCCTTCAGAACCAAGATTGGTTGAACGAAAAAGGAGCCTGCCTGCATTACTCCCACCTTGGTATAGTTTAGGCGGTCCTAAACCCATATATGGTATTGATGGAAGGAAATTTATCTAGCATCAATTGGATTATTCCGTCAACATGTATTCCTCGACGGCGTAGAAACCCCCTGGGACCATTAGAACATCCTCAGAGTATTCGCCTAGATGTTCTTGTGAGTTGGTTCTAACTATTCCGGGTCCATTCAAGATATTTTTTAGAATCTCGTCTCCACAGCTATGTTTTGGGATATTCTCGAATACCTTGTGGACAGATATATCATAACATCCGGTATATGTCCCAAAACCTGGACGGGAGTAATTCTCCAGATACATATCATAGTTTAAATCGATCAGGGAGTTTAGTATCGACGCCCTACTTCTGGTGTCTAAGACGAGTGGATTGTACATTACGGAGGTGCTAGGAAGGCTCCCGATTATTCCAAGGGACGTGTAGTTGGATTCCCCCAGGCACCAGTCCTCTCCTTCCTGGATAGATACCGAGCATTCGTCCGAAATGTAGTTTTCACTCAAGAATGCGATCTCACCGTATCCCTCAGAAAGGCACCTTATTGCGCCTGATTCGCCAAAATACGAAGAATTTGGCGTTGGTATCGAGGAGCTATAATTGAAGTGAGACATGATCTGTGATTCTTGACTTAGAGATGGAGATTCATCATCATTCAATATCTGTCCAATTTCGATGAGGTAAGATAGTGGTGCTATCGAGCTAGTATACGGATCAGTACCAGTATGGCAAGAGACAATCCCCTCAGTAGTTCTATAAGGGTCAATCACATTATTGTCTGACCCATCATTTTCTAAAATTCCGCTTGCTGACAAGGACCATCCAGATATCGCCGAAGAGGTGGTTTGGTCGTCGTTCTGTATTGCCGCCAGAACTGCTAACCCGTGTGTCTTCCATGCAACAAGAGAAGATGTATGTCCCATGAATGCTATGTGCGATTCCCCTGATTCAAGAGAACTAATTTTTTCATATTCGGAATTTACGTGGACTATTGATACATTCACTCCGAGTTGTTCACTAAGAAATCCAGCCAATAGATTTGGGTCTTGGTTGGTTCCGTTGTTAGATTCCTCAATTTGGAAGGCTATTCTCAGCTCATCTACTGTTATTATGATGTCTTCTCCTGAAGGTTGTTCGTCGACGAAATAAGCTGATATTCCCGGTATGCCTGATACCAAAGAAGAGTAGATTCCCAAGTGTTCATCTGAATTGGTTTTGATGACTCCTTCCGTTCCGAAAGTATTGGAAAGTATTTGAGATGACTCGTCGTTATCATCAAGAGTTGTGAGAATCCGGGTTAGCTCTTCGAGTGTATCATTATCAAGATAGTCTGGATTGTAAACGAAAACGTCACTCGGTGCCTTTGCGAAGGAGGGGAGGGCTACGTACCTGCTATTGTCCAAGCACCAGTCTTCCCTAATCTCATCATCTCCAATTGGACAGAAATCTTGGATTGAGTTTTCCTTGGCGAATGCTATGTCCCCCGACCCTTCTGAGAGGCATTTTAGTGCTCCTGAAAGCCCATAGAGCGGCGATCCCGGATCAGGGATCGAAGAGTCCTGACTAAAGTATCCATGGATTGTTCCTCTGAGTGATTCGATATCGTTTGGATCCCCCACAATATTTGCATATCCCAGACCTAGCAGGAAGCCCATTGGAAGCATCATTCCAACTGAGTCTAGCCAACCCGTATGACATGACACCTTACTTTCCATGAGGGAAAATGGGTTAGTGAGCTGATCTGAGTCAAGATGCGCGATTGCCATGTCACTGTCATTCAATACCCATGCGTTTGCGTTATAGTAAGATCTTCCATCAGATTTTTGATCGGCGGCTAGAACCTCTATTCCATATTGGTTCCACCCTATCCACGCGTTACCACTGTCCATGTACGCAACATCGACATTTCCAAACCTAAGTGCCTCTAACATGGCCACCTTAGAGTCAACAATGTTTATTGTAATATCAAAGTCCGAGATTTCGGATATGTAGTCCGAGAAAATCTGTGGACTCAAGCCAGGATCGACCATGTTTGGAGAAACCTCGTAGGCGATTGTGATAGAAGTTCTTTCCTCTTCAGGTTTATCTTGGCCTAAGCAACCGGAGACCGCGCATGAGATGATCAAAACAGCCATCGCTGAAGCTCTAACCCCGCCCCCTGTTGACGGCTTTGGATGAGCTATTGATGACTTCATGCTAATGACCAAGGATTGTGGTATTTGGATGCTTTTAGTTTCTAATCTCCATTTTCTAGGTGTTGACAGGGAGCGTTCCGAACTGCGGATTCGAAATTGATGATTGGGTGTGTGTATGACGCTAATGCGCCCCCTGCCAACAAAAAGTTGTGTCATCTGCAGTAGCACTACAGAGCCTTGGCTATATCTTTAGATTTCAGTTACCTACTGGAGTGTTCCAATATCGTCAGCTGTGATGCCAAATGCATCCCAGACTGGCTGTAAGTATGAGCGAACATCAGCTTCGTAATCTGCTGTTTCATCTCCATCATTTTTCAGATCAAAGATTTCGAGAATCTTGTTATTATAGTAATTAGCATACCATCCAAAAGCCTCGCACTCTTCCTGAGACATTCCCTCGTGCTGAGCGTGTGTCACCGAATTATAGCAACCAGTAAACTCCTCTCCATTCGGGTCGTTTGGAGATGTGTAGTTTTCTAGATACATGTATGCCTCGCAAGATGCCTGTGAGCTATCCGATGAGACCGAGTGAGAGACCATGTTGTAGCAGATTGACGTGTGCTCGGCGACATATGCCTCAATTACCCGGTAGAAGGCGTGACCCTCTGCCTGGTGCTTGTCGTAGTCTGCAGTATCTCCAGCGGCTAGGTCATCTGTCATTTTCGATGCATACCTAACGGAAGCTTGTGAGTAAACGATTACCACGTTCTTCAGAACTTCGTCACGTGCGTCGATTACTCCTTGCATGTCTTCATTCTTCAATGCTGTAAGTCCGTCGTTCATTGCTGCTAGAGTAGCGATGTTTGTCGCATCTCCGGTTCCGAAGTTTCCACCTCTTTTTGCTGCGGTAGCGAATGGCCCGCATCCGTCGTAGTCTGCATCTGCATCATCTGGTCCGTGGTAGAATGCCCATCCCTCATCCCATGCGTGCTGAGCGTCATCAGGCCCCCAGTTTCCCGCTTCAGCCTTGATGATGGCTGCGTTGAGCTCGTGGATAGCGTATGCAGTCATCACACCGTTCTGGATTCCCTTCTCTGTGGCTTGATCCCTGACAGTGTCAGACTCGCCTGCGAATGGTCCTGTGCCCTCGATAGCAGCAGATACGAAGTCGTTCCATGAGCCATCTGCGCCATAGTAATCATCGTATGCGTGATTCTTACCGGATGCGTCAGCGAAGGCCATCAGCGTCCTGTAGGAGCCGTCAGACTTCTCTGCGTGCTTTCCGTTCTCATATATGTCCATGACACCGTCCCAGTCGTATGCTCCGGATAGGTCCTTGATATCGCAGACATCTCCCATCAGCATTCGGTGATTGTCGACGTTAGAGGCGTAATCGTAGCCTCCGTCTGAGTCGTCCAGGTCAACTGCTTCATCTCCGCCAGTGCACCCTGCGAGTGCGCTTAGCAGAAACATCATTGTCATCATTGTGCTTGTTATTTTCAGATTCATGTTAATCTCCTTGGATGGTCCGAACGGGATAGAGTATATCTAATTTAGGGAGCCCTAAACTTTAATTTCGTACGATAGAATCATGTCCAATGACCCTTCAAAATGCACATATGGGTGGCATATCCGAGGCTCCGTGGTTCTGCTTTGTGGTCGCATTATCGATTATTTCCATGCCTTTGAGCGATATTGGCGCGAATAATGATCTAGATTCGGTACCAAATAAAATATTTCAGATTGGTGGAGGCGGGGGTAGCCTAGAGGAGCAGTGTGGGTCGATAACGTTTGAGAATATGTTTGAGTACTCAAAGGCTACTTTTGAAATCGTTATTGACGAAGATTGGAAAAGTGCCAACGTCCAAGCAGTAGCTTGGGTCAATGGAACTCTGGCCGATGAACTGAGGCTCACTATGGATGAATTCATGGAATTACTGGACCCTAACAAGGGAGGAGATGGCTGGTTTTCCACGGATGAGAGGGAGTTCTTCAGAGCTCTGGCGAGTGAATGCATCGAACACACCTTGACCAGAATAGGGCTCAGAGATGGTCCGGCACACAGAGGAGGAGTTGGAATCGATTGGAAGAACACTAGCTGGGAGGAGGACGGCGTAGAGATTGAGGAATGGAACATAGTGCCTCCTCGACATTCCCAAATGAGGAGCTGTACTTCATCCATCGGAGGCGAATGCAATGAAGTTCCGGTAATTCCCGACCAAGATAGGGATTGCGACACCGAAGTCTCATTCGATATTGGAATGGACGAATGCAGGGTTCAGCTCTGGCTCAATGCCACGCTATCCATCTCTGGGGTAGATGACCCAAGCAAATTCACATTCTCAATAAATGCCTCGAACCTGTCAGGAGCAAGATTTGACTTTACTTTCCCTGAGATGGAGGACCTGCGTTTGGAAATGTGGGATGAATGTGAAGGCAGGGATGTTGGATTGAACGAGTCTACTGCTGGAGGATTGGCGCCGACGGTTGGGAGTTGTATCGGTGACGGATCATCATCCTTCAATCTAGTTGAAAACGAAGATGGAACACTGACTTTGGAGCTAAGCCCTAATGGGTATAGGGAAGATTGGCCGTTGGGAGAAGATTTGTTTTTCGACTTCACTACCGAACCAATTCCAGAACCAGCCCCTCCCATCTGGACAGATTATGCGCCGGTGAATGGCACATGGTTTCCTGTCCCATTCTCTGGGGATGTGATTTGGGCGGATTGGAACGATGCAGTCTCAAGATGGTTCTACGATGAGAATGGTGCCTCAAACCTGCAAATATCATGCCGTGATGGATCAGGTATGGAGTTGGATGAGGCGCCTGACAGATCAATTAGGGCGGTTATTCCAGAATCTGGCACTCTAGATGTCACATGTCAAGCGACTGATGGGGACGGCTTAGCCACAAGTGAAAGGACCTGGCATATCGGAGTACCATTCTCAGTTTACTCTGATTCCGATACGTTAACCAATCCCCATAATATTACTATTGATCCGAAAGCCAACTGGCCAGCATTGAGTGTCGTGGCTCAATTAGTCCAAGGATCTGTTAATCAGGAAATAGGGACAGTGGAAATTATTTCATCGAGCTCTATTGGTGTAGTGGGAGACTCTTCCAACATGCTCCCTGGTCTGGTAGATGTTCGTATCATTGTCACAGGGGACGAGGTCTTCACGATGGACTACACTTACATCTTGGGGATTGTGAAAGAAAGTACACCTCCCTTGATTTCCATCTCAAATTCTGAGTGGGAAGGATGCTGTTGGTCGATGAGAGGGCAATACAGCGATCCAGATGGAGAATCCGTCTCTTTCACGATGAAATTAAACGGTGCGATGGCAGGTTCTGTGAGCGCATCTGGAAACTCTTGGTCGACCCCTAATATCGATTTCACACTTTGGGAATCTGGAGAGCACCGGGTAATCGTGGAGGGATGTGATGAATCTGGAAAATGCTCAGAAGTGGAGATGATTGTGAATAATTCTCGATTATTCGAACAGGTCGTTATCGGCCCACAAGAACCAGCCGATGAATCTCCAGGAATGCTTCCAGCTAGTGGATTGATGAGTTTGTTTATCGCATTCTCACTTGGGGTTATCCTACCTAGAAGGAGAATCTGATATGACATTTTCAGGAAGAGTTGAGAACATCTCTCACATGAGGGGACTATTGGTATCCTTTGAGGGAAGGTCACCCAATCTCGGGGATACCATTCGTGTCAAAGGTGGTAAAGTTTTAGGAAGAGTAGACACAGTTTTGGGACCAGTTGATTCGGGTTTGGTTCATGTTTTTCCAATTTTAAGGGGAGTAGAGGTCGAGCGCGCGATAGGGTCTCCGGTTGAGATTGCTCCACGTAAATCAGGCAATAAGAGGACTCATGGGGAAGCGAAGGGACGCGAGAAATACCAGAGGGGAAGAAGTGGTAAGCCCCGAGGGCAAGTCAATAGAGCTCGCAACGGAGGGGGCAGAAAAAAACGGGAAGGTACGAACAGGAACTCGGGGCCACGCGGGGGAAGGGGTCAGAAATCCAACGGAAGAGGGGCTAGAAGGCATTCCAGAGGGCGTGGCAGAAGGTGAAAAATCTAGGTCATAGGCTTGGAGCCTCTGGCACGAAACTGGAAAATACGCTTGAAGGTCTTCTCGGTTCTTATGAACTAGTTTCGGACCGAAGATTTAGGTATTGGGAATTTGACGTTAGAGAGTCTAGTGATGGCGTCCTATTCGTATTTCACGATGATTCGATCATGGATCAGGGAGAGTTAGTTCATACCAAGAACATGAAATTTAATGATATCTGCAGGGCAGGTCTCTCCCTTGGAATTAGAATTCCAAGATTCGGAGAAATAGTCGAGGAGCTGAATAAGAGAGACGAGCGAGTAATGATTGAAATCAAGCATGTCCATTCCGATGACTGTAGGAATGAGGTTTTCGACGCCGTAGAATGTAATGAAAAATGGATGTTGATGTGCACTCCGAGTAGGTTCATCGATTCGTTCCCATCAGAATCCAGGGATTATTGGCGCGAAAGGGCTCATGAGTCAGATATCAAGCTCGTTAGAGTTGGTAGGCATAGGATTGACCTGTTTCGAGCTTCTAAGTCTAAGACTATGTGGATTTTCGCTCAGATGAAATGGTTTTTTGGTTTTTGAGTATACTTCCGAAAGAGTTTAGGCTACCCTAAATTTTATCATTGAGCCTCTGTACGACCACGCCATGAGAACAGAGGAAATCAAGAGTTGGGCAGTTACGAATAAAGCGTTCCTGATGGCAGGGATTATATTCTCAGCCACAGTTTTGTATCTGATTTTTGACGTAAACTACGAATCCTGTGAGGATGAAGAAAATTGTCTGACGATAGCTTTTGAGGTACAGGATACCTACCTAATATGGGATAAAAATCCTCAGCATCTAGCTGACAAGATGAGTTCTCTGACCGGAATGGACGTTGAGATTTACCCGGTCACCGGATCTGGCGGTATCATCGAGGCCATCGACAAGGGTAATGCTGATATCGGATTCGTTGACGGCGCCGCCGCATGGCTAGCATGGGAAGTATACGAGTTGGATGTTCTGGCGGCCGAGTGGAAGTCCGATGGAAGGGTTTACTACAATGCCGCTGCATGGGTCAAGGCTGACTCAGACATAGCAGCAGCCCACCTGGATGATGATCCGAACACCGACCCATTCGCACTGATGGAGGGCAAGAAGTCCTGTCACACAGGATGGCTAAAGAGCGCGGGAATGCTCATTCCGATGGGATACTTGATCGGGAATGGATACGCGGATGTTATCGGAGACCCCAATGATATCGACTCCCTCAGAGCGACAGTGACCAACTTCTTCAGTGAGGATTCGAGCATCCCAGAGGGAGGAACCCAATACTCCGGATACAAGGGAGCCATGAAGTGCATGATGACAGGTTATGGAGATGTAGCACTGGTCAAGGATACCGCCTACCGCTTGTACTGCGATGAGAACGACGACGGAGTTGCAGATGGAGACGACTGGTGCATGGATCTTGATGAGCTTGTAATGCTCCCCTCGTTTGGTAAGGCACCGAGCCACCCAGCTCTCTACAACCCGGACACCATGGACATCGAGACTGTGGAGAAGGTGCAGAATGCATTGGTTTCATTAAACGAAGATGCAGAGGGCCGTGAAATCCTCAGTGATCTACTAAACACCGATGGAATGGTAGCAACCAATGCTGATACCCACTTAGGAACCTACGGAGATGCAGTTTCCAATGTCCCGGGAATACAGGCATACTTCTCTTAAATCCATAAATAGAGGGTTATAACAATCACTGAATAAATTGCGATGGCGGTATTATGAAATCAGCAATGGTGTTGACTTTACTGCTTTTTTTATCCTCACTGAGCATAGGATGCTTTGGAGGAGATTCCGATGATGGCTTTGAGTGGCCTGACCCAATCTCTGATGGATGCCAGATGAGTTACGATCTTGAATGTCAAACTGTTCTGCAGCTTGGAGAGACTGCGCATCATTCCCTACTGAACCCTCTGGATGGAAAAATGTGGGTCATATTCCTGAGCGGGATCATAAAATCTTGGGATGGACAAAATTTGGAAGATGTTGCAGATCTCAGTGGGATAGTTAGTAGGTGCCATATGGAGCAGGGATTGCTGGGGTTTTCTTTTGATGAGGATTTTGAAAATTCCAAATTGGTTCTGTTGTCGTATGTTGAGGATGGTACTTGCGAAGGGGAAAATCAGTCTGACTTGGTTTTGTCATCGGCTGAAGTTGGAGATAACGGCTTGATTGATGCAGATTCAATTACAGTCCTTAAGAGAATTGAGCAACCATACAGGAATCACAATGGGGGATTCCTTGTCCACGCAGGTAACAGCAGTTACCTTTGGGGGCTTGGCGATGGTGGATCTGCAAATGATCCTCACTCTCACGGGCAGGACCAGTCCAGTCCCCTGGGCACGATTCTCCTGTTTGAATTCAGGGATAATGAGGTTTTGGCGGTTCTTGATAATTCAACGGGAGACCCGTACATACTTCACAGTGGGTTGAGAAATCCATGGCGCTTCGACATTGGAAACTCTAATGATTTATGGATTGCCGACGTTGGGCAGAACTGCTGGGAGGAAGTAAATCTGGTCTCTCTGATTGAAAGAGCTAATTTGGGATGGAGTGAGAGGGAAGGGTTCCAGGAATTCCAAGAGGAAATGAGCTGTTCAAGTACACGAGATGACAGTGAAAATGGATTGACTGACCCATTATTGGCTTACCCTCATGAAAATGGAAACTGCTCCATAACTGGTGGATACTGGATGGATTGGGGGCCTGAGAATCTTCGGGACGGGTATCTGTATGGCGACTTTTGTACTGGATCAATCTGGATACTTGAAGAAACGGATGGAAAATGGAATGAGAGGCATCTAGGAAATTCAGGAGGAATGATAGTTGGTTTTGGTAAAGGGTTTAATGATGAGATACTAGTTTTTCACTGGGCCGGGGATATTGTGATGATAAATGGTAAAATATAGATCAGAAATAGTATCCTTCAAGCGCTGATGCCTCACCCGATTGACATGGTCGTTGATACAGGGGACAAGGGTGACCTCTGGATGGATGCCATAGAAGCAGAGAAGAGGGGCGACAGAGAGGAGTCTCTTCGAGTCTGCAGAGAGCTCCTGGTTGGAGAACCAGATAACTCCGACGCGTGGATGATGATTGCGAGGATGGAGCTACCAGCTCCGACCAAAGGTAAGCAAGAGATGCCCAGTCTCGTTCAAACAGCAAAGTCAGTAACGGCACTCAAAAAAGTAGTACAGCTAGATCCCGAAAATCGGAGGGCTTGGGATCTTGGAGGAACCTTGCTTGTAGATCACTTAGGGATGATGGAAGATGCATTGATGTGGTGGGAGGAACGTAGGGGGCATGCGCCCACTGAGGTAACCCCCATTATTGAGCAAGTCTCCATACTTGTTAGAATGGGATACTACGAAGAGTGCGCTGATTTGATTGAGGAGATGTTCTCACCGGAGATGGAGTCTGTTGACGGAGGGTTGAGGATGAGGATGGGCAGAGTCAGTCAGACTGTCTCTAAGGCCTCGAAGATGGAGGAGGACGAGATTTTCAGGCCCAATCAACCCAAGCATCCGAGGTGGGACATAATTGAAAGGCTGAAAAAAAAGAAGCCTATTTCTCAAGGTCTATTCCTGATGCTTTTCGTTGCTCCACTAGCATTCTTCATTGGTAGTGCTAGCATGATTTTCATAGGTAACTCTGGCTGGGCCTTGCCACTTGTTTTCATCATATTACTCGTAGCGGTGATGGCAATAAGTAGGCTAAGTATGAATTTGCTGCAATCGATAAATAGGCATGCGCTTGATTTGGAAAGGGCGATAGATTACGAAACTACCACGGGTCAAGTCTGTATACCGAATAGTATCAGAGAGAGCCCCCTGTATTCGTCCCTGATGAAAGGTAAGATGCCAGCAATCAGGGAGAGAGTGGCTTTGATTGTCGAATCAGATGAGAAAATTCCAGTGAAGTGGGACTTGTCAATCCCGATGCTTCACGACTAGGTTCCGGCTGAGAAATCAAGCAGATACGATTTCTGATCCTGAGTCAATTCATCGATGGTTATTCCCGAGGAAGATAGTTTCAATGATGCTAACTCCCTGTCCTGATCTGGATGGATGTCATAAACTGTGTTTTGATAGCTGGAGCCCTCCTTAGCGAGCCTGCACAGGGCTAGGAACTGATTCGCGAAGGACATATCCATGACCTCGCTGGGATGTCCCTCAGCAGAAGCTAGGTTGACCAACCTCCCTCTGGCCAAAAGGTGCAGTCTCCTGCCATCTGACATTGTGAATGCCTCGTTATTGTCCCTGATGGTGAAGACCTCTGTTGCCCTATCCTCCAAGTCAGTGATACTAATCTCACAGTCGTAATGCCCCGTATTGCAGATTATTGCCCCATCTTTCATCGAGTCAAAATGCCTGCCTACTATGACGTCCTTCATGCCAGTAGCTGTACAGAAAAGATCTCCAAGAGGGGCGGCATCATCCATTTTCATCACCCTAAAACCGTCCATTGTGGCCTTCAGTGCTGGTATTGGGTCAATCTCTGTGATTATCACATTCGCACCCAATCCTCTTGCCCTAATCGCCAGGCCCCTTCCACAGTGTCCGTACCCCGCAACGACGAAGTTCTTTCCTGCAATGAGGACGCTGGTCGCCCTTAGGATGCCATCGATCGTGGACTGCCCCGTTCCGTGGACATTATCGAAATCCCACTTGGTCTCAGCGTCGTTAACTGCGATTACTGGATACAGCAGCTCCCCAGCATCGGCCATTGCCCTGAGTCTGTGAACTCCTGTTGTGGTCTCCTCTGTCCCACCGATTATTCCTTCAGCTAAGTCCTTGAACTTTGAATGGACACGGTAAATTAGATCTGCACCATCATCAAGAGTTAGTGTCGGTTTCATATCCAAGGTTCTGTCTATACAATCGTAGAATCCTTGGTTGTCCTGACCGTGCCATGCATGGATAGAATATCCCTCGGAGGCGAGCCATGCTGCAACATCATCCTGTGTTGAGAGGGGATTGCATCCTGACCAGGATATCTCAGCGCCCGCCGCCTGAAGTGTTTCTATCAGGACAGCCGTTTCCTTGGTTACATGCAAACATCCAGCAATTCTCTGACCATCGAGAGGGCGCTCTAACTCTGCCTTCTCCCTCAGGGAGGCTAGTGCAGGCATCCTGCTCCTAGCCCACTCTACCTTGAGCCTACCGGAATCTGCCAAGCCAATATCGGCTATGGTAAAGTCTCCTGATACGTCCAATACTATGCCCCACCACGTCTCTGTTGCTCGTAATAGCTTGCGTAGTACTGCTCTGCATATGCTCTTGCCTGTTGCTCGTCATAGCCTGATGCGACCATTTGCTGCACGTAAGCCTCAACCGGATCCATTGTCTCCACGCCTCCGAATTGTTCGACCGTATCAGTCTCTACATCTCCCCTGGATCGTCCACGGAATACCAGAGTTACCACAACAACCAACACCAATAGTAGGGCCCCGCCAACTCCAACAAGGATTGTCGTACTGAGGCCTCCTTCGGACGAGCCCCCTCCATTGGAGGCGCCCCCGCGAGGCACTAAGCTGATGTCTATCGTTTCGGACAACACGTAGCGTGAGCCGTCTCCTTCTGTGATGCGGATATATATCTTGGCAGATTTACCAGTTTCAATCTGATACAGATCTGAGATGTCCAGTGTCAGTGAGAATGTGTCCCCGTCACTCAGCATGTCAGATTGGTTGAATTTGCCGATGGTTCTCTGGGTTATTTTCTGAGTCGTGGAGTAGTCAAGTACTGATTCATTGAGAGCTATCTCGACCTTAACATCGCCATTTTCCGCACCTGTAAGCATGTTGCCGGTAACGACTACGAGATCATCCCTCTGAGAGTCTGTCGGCCTCGGAGCTGTGAACTGGACCATTGGAGGATCGTCACCGAAGTTTTCCCCAACGACAATGAAGTACATCCTGTGCTTCTCACTCTGCTTTCCTGCTTTATCGTAGACGATAAGCTCAACTCTGATTTCATTTTCCAGAGTCCCGTCTGGATTGCTTGTTAGGTTTCTAAATGTGTAAGTCCACTCATCGGTTACAGATGCTGGGACTTGGAAAACGTGGCCCTCCAACGTCGGGCTTTGGCTATCCCAAGGGTAGTCGAAGAATACCTTCCACTCGAACAGCTCAATCCCTGACTCTCCTTCTGGTGCATCAGGATCAGTGCTGTTCTCTGCTGTGAATGCTAAGCTGATGTCCCCCGTTTCGGTAAGTCTGACTCTGTATATCGGCCAGTCTGTCCCTGCCACAGTCTTAGTTCCGTCCATGGAAATGAACTCGGACGTTGATGGATTGGATATTATCGAAGCAGAGGCCGTGGGTCTGAACTCATCAGCCAGTGTATCATCTGTCACGAGTCGGATGTAAGTTATTCTGGTGTGTCCCTCTTCGTCGTGCAGGTATAGAGTCAGAAGCCATTCTGCACCAATCCTGCATCCTGTGCTAGATGAGGTGTTTGCAACACAGAAAGACCCTAATGTTGGTATTTCTGGAGCACTCTGTTGTGTATGGCTGATTTCCCCGGCATCAATTATGGCACCGTCCCAACCGGTCACTGAATCATTATTTCCAGAGGAAAGTGTCCAGTCTGCAACGACTCCGGGAACATTGGTGACATAGTCGAAAGATAGATCAGAGTTGCTCTTGATGTACATTGTTGAGTATGCCCCGGTTATTGAGTCAATAGAGGGTGATTGGCCATTCACGGTCAAATCGTATCCCTCGCCTGCGATTCCGAAGTCTGATGGGTAAGGAGTCAATCTGAAGTCGAGCAGGTTTGAGAGAATCGGTATTTGCTCGCCGCCGAATGATTGGGTGACACTGGGGTTTTCCACGTCTATAGTTGTCACAATCATCCCTCCGGCTCCCCTGTTGCATATCGATAGTAAAGACTGGGATTCGTAGGTGTTGTCTCGGATTAGAGTATGGAATGTACCCGATGGATCGCTGATTCGTCCACCGCATACTTGTGGTATTTGTGTGAACTGGACCTGCGCGGTATCGAGTCCTGACAGAGCGACATGCGTTCCTCCGTTTATGGCGCTGAATGCGGCTGGGTCGACGTCTTCCATGATGGGGTGGAACGGGTCGACTATCGTGATATCCTCACTGAGGATCCTGTTGTCCTCTGTGAGGTTTACCTGATTCCTCATTGCTATGTCCATGCCAAATGGTAGGTTGCTTGGCTGGTAGGCATCCCTGTATGGCCCTAGGTGAATCTGGGTAGTCCCTCCTTGTACCATGAACTGCTCCAAGGTGTCTACAACGGACAGTCCATCTGATGCCCTGGTTGAGGCAAGCTTCTCGTAATAATCCCCGTAGTAAACGTTGTAATCCGTCTGCCAGGGTAGCAGGACCTTGTCGTAGTGCTCCAACCATGAAGGTGTGGCATATTCATCCCAATTATCTAGTCTCATCTGCGTGTATGACATCCCCATTGCCTCAAGGTCGGACTTTACCATCTGAAGACGGTTCTGGTCCGTGGGGTTGGATAATATTGCAACATCTATCTGGTCATAGAATGTAATGACGAAGAAGCGAACGTTTCCAGATGGCTCTACTGATCCGTTTTCCTTAGTTACCTCTGCTGAGAAACTGATGTTGTAGGTGTGTGAGTCAGCCCACGAGTTGAATGGCTGCGACCAGTTGGCCCATGCTCTCTGATGAGGCTCAAGTGTGAACGGGCCGTTATCAGCGGTCTGTTCGAATACCTGCTGGTTTGTAGTGAGATCCTTTATCGACATGGTAAGTGTGTAATCCCCATCAATTACACCGTTCAGAAGAGGAACGGAGAAGCTGTGCATTGCTTGATCATCGATTGGATAAACGCATTCGTATGTAATGTCGGTGACACACTCCATCACATCTGGTTGCATAAGGGTGATCTCTGCACTTGCGATGCTGAACATTATGGTTGAGATGTTGTTGGCGAGATTCACTTCTTCTGCGTTGTACCACGCAGTAGTTGGATCGGTTGTGTCCATCATAGTCATAGCGTCAATTCTGTATATGCCACTCTTGAAATCATGATTGGCGATGGTGACAGTTGAGGATTCTGCGGCATCTAAGCCCGTAACCTCTTCAGTGTAGTTTCCATCAAATTCGAAAGTGAATTCCTCTACTCTTATGTTATCGATTGCGAACCCTGCAAGTCCGGCATTGCCGTTAATTCCGTCCTCATTGGACTGGAACCTCCATGTGAGGCTTACCTCGGCCCCAGCTAGTGTAGTACACTCGTCCCTCCAATCAGTAGAATCAGAGCTAGTTCTGTTCTGTATGACTATGTGCGTAAGGTCCAGTGTGATTGACTTCATTATGTTCTCAGTATCGAACCAAACAACGGAGTTTAGCCTGTCTGAGTGGTCGCCGAAATACTCAACTTCATCATATCCATTCAGGTCAAAATCCTCGCACCTGTGGAAATTTGGGTCCTGTGGATTGGTATTCTGTATTCCGTTCTCATTCAAGTCGTTCCAGCTCCCATAAACTACTCCCTGGTACAACTCTCCCTCCTTTGTCCAGGAGATCTCAAGATTCGCTGCGTCCCTGACTGCGAGAATGTTTCCATTTGAGTCTTGAAGGAAGTCTCCTTCGGCGTAGTAGTCGAAGGTCAGGTAAGTGAAGTCGGCACCTGCTGCTGCTATCGGTATTGGGTCAAGAGTCATGGTTTCATTCCAACCATCTCCGTATCCAGTATCGGGGTGTCCGAGCCAGTAAGCGAAGTTCTTGAAGACTCCAACATTCTGTGGTAGCATGTCGTTTGTCCCAGAAGAGTCATCGATCCTGCTTCCATTCTCGTTTCCGTCGTCAGTCCAGATTGGATCCACTCCGGAGAAGTCCTCGATGCCCACGAGGTCTGGCTCCGCATTGTAGATCTCAGCTTTGACCGAGAAATCTGTCAAGGTATTGCCCCAATTGGTGGCCCTAACTTCAACGTCCCTAGTTCCTGAGGCATATCTCACACCGTTCTCTAGATTCTTCCATGGCTCCTCTGCCAGTCCAGGATCGAAGAGGTTGGCTACTGTGGTTTGGAACCTCTCTTCGTCGTTAGTTGCATCCATGTTTTGGAATCCTGAAGGGCTAGATAGCTCTGTTTTGACGAAGTAAGTGGTGTTATCTACGAAATCTGCCATCAGGCTCACTTCCTCTGAAGCGCCTGCGGCTAAATCGGTGAAGGTTAACGTATCTGAGACGACCTCTTGAGTTCCGAATGTTACGTCTCTCTTTCTTATGGTTATGTTATCAAATGCGAAACCGTCCCACTCGGTACCTTGTGATGAGCCCTCGGGACCGACAGTTCCGAGTAGGCCACTCCTGAATCTGAACCTAATATCAACGATTTGCCCCGCATATGGGGTTAGGTCTATTGATTCCTGTTCGTTTAATTCCTCGGAATCGCCACCACCCTCTTTGTAGTCCTCCCAACCGGTGACTGTAGCGGTAAATTGATTCCCGTTGTATGTGTTGTATTCAGGATCCACTCCCTGTAAGAGCAGTCTGAAGTATCTCTCGTTATCCCATCCACCATTGAAGAAGACGGACTCCCAACCACTGCCTTCTGACCATACTTCTATTCCACAGGAGTCCTCGTAGAGCCATCTCTCGACCACTGAGTATTGCTCCGCCAAGTAAAGCTCGAAGAATGCGGACGAGCAGAAAAGGGAGATATCGAGATAGGCTGCATCCGCCCCGGTGAGATCGACATTTTCCAAAATTATCGCCTCATCCATGTTGTTGTAATATCCCGACTGGTTGTCTAGACCTTGGTAATCCAACCCTGCCCACATGTAGGTTGTTGGGTTGCTGTCTGCTTCATACCAGTCGTCTGTGGCGGTCCCATTTGCATCGACTGAAGCATTCGATTCTTCGTGCCAAGAGGAAGATCCGGCTTCGTACATCCCTGTGTATGAGACTTTTGAGAATGTGCACGCAGGACAATTTGTATCTACCTCGTTTCCGTCGAAATCATTGCTGTAAACGACCGTGTCGACTCCACCAAGAACCTCCTTAACCTCTAGGTCTACATTAATCGAGCCTGATAAGGGGTTTAGACCGGTGTTCTTTACGGTCACGTTTACAAATCTGGTACCTTCACCGATCTGTGCCTGACCTGTGGCAGGGTTGAGTGATGCAGGCGCTATGGTAACGTCGGTAATTCCCATGTCTTCGTTATCCAACGAGAGAACGGATAGGAAGTCGCCCGCTCCTCCCCATCCTTGAGTGTCTAGCCACATCGCATTGTTCGCAAACCTGTAGGCGTAATCTCTCTGACCGATGATAATTTCGAATGCGCTATCGGCTCCTCCTTGCAACTGTCCTGGAATGGCCATCGTGGGCCTCCTACCGACATCAAAAGACAGTGAAGAAAGATATCCTGGCCCGTCGGGGTTGGCTAGAATTATTTCCACAGTGTTAATCTCTCTGAGGTTATCGAGCAACAGGAAAGTCTGGTTCTGGGCGCTGGAATCCTGGAGCCTTGTCAAGGTAAGTTCGGTTGGTACGAAGAAGTCAACCTCCCCATCCCTGTTTACGTCCTCTATCGTGATTGATGCTCCTTTGTAGTCGCCCAGAGGAACGTAGTTTTGGGTGTCCCACTGGCTCCCGGTCTTCATAGCGTAGGAAATGTTTCCTGTTATGCCATCGACGACGGCGACCATGTCTATTTCTCCATCTCCATCAGTGTCAGATATGTCCATTCCTCCCATAGGATAGTTGTGTTCTGCATCTAGCTTGAATTCGTGAACTCCCTGTGCAGTTGGTGTCATTGGGTTAGGGAATTGATCTTGGATACAATCATACTCAAGAACGGTCATGTTATCATAGTGGCCGACAGAATACCCAACTCCTGCATTCCAAGGTGGCGTTCTAAGTAGCCACATGTCTAAATCATCACAATCACCAATAGGAGTCCCAATGCCACCGCCCTGGACAGTTTCTCCCCAGTGCCCCAGCATGACATCGGTGTAGATTCCATTGGTTAGGGGAACTGGCATCGACTGTTGGTTGGTGATTAAGCTTGGATCCGGCCCTCTGTAAATCTGGATATACTGGCTGGACCCTGTGGTATCCCTTGAGATCAAGATTATGTCGTCATTGCCATCATCGTTTATGTCCCCTACCTCCATACTGATGTGGATTGGATTAGAAATTGTTATCGCAGTTTCTGACCAAGAGTTTACACTGTCGGTGCAGCTACCAAACAAGACAGTCAGATTTCCTGGCCTAACGAAGGTCTCTCCTACAAATCTGATATTCTCTTGGTAGTAAATTATGTCGTTTGTTCCGTCGCCGTTAATGTCTCCGACCTCGACGTCGACACCGTTGGCTGTATCAACGAAACCAGCTCTTTGTGAGTTGTTGTTTGAAATGAATACGTCCTGCCTATCCGCAAATCCTCCAGAACCATCATTGTAAAGTGTCGTGATGAAATGCCCCATAGCACTGGCTGACACGATATCATTGTCACCATCACAATCCAAATCCCCAACTGCGATATCTGAGGGATCCCTCTGAACAGCATATTGAGTAATGTGAGATGCACTGGCACCCGGAACGAAGGATGCGAGTGGCATTGCTAGCAAGAGGAACACCAGTAACAGTGCCTTCCTCCCTTCTCTAAATCTATCTTGTGCGGTCTGCGGACTAAGCGACATGGTCTGCGGGACATTCGACCCGCTCTTATGCCTTATCTAACGGTGATTATGGCAACCCCATAGGGGTTGTATCGAAAAAAAGCATCTCAAAGGCTCCACGATGTGCATCAGAAAACATCAGTGGGATTCAAGCCAGCTGGGGTTTGGAGAGTAGTGGTCTTCAGCTCCTCCGTGTATTCTTTCCAATTTTCCTAGCTTCCACAGGCCATCAAGAAACACCTTGAGCTCGACCTCGCCCTTGTTGACTCTGTCGCCCAATAATCGGTATATATCAGAAATGGAAAGGGAGGTATGGCCGTGTTCCCTGACGACCATCGTGAGAACAAGTTGAAGCCATGCTTCTGCCATTGGGTCCACAGAGAGTACGTTAGCGAGGGGCTCAGGTGGCTCGACCTCGGTTAGGAATTCCTCAAGTGCGGAGATATCTGGGTCGGTTTGCGTTGAGATCCCCAGAGCAGAAATTTCTTGCTCCAGGTCCAGCTCTCCCACTGTCCTGACTACGGAGGGTATTCTAGAGGGGTCTGGAGGAGGCCCGGGCAGAGACTCTTCGAGGTTTGAAATCCGACTATCCTCGGATTGATGGTTGCCTTTTCCACCCTTATCATTTACAGAAAATATCTCCCTCGTAAATCCCATGGCGCCGTTTATGGCTATAGATGACCTGACAGAGTTGACCAGCTTTCCAGTTCCCTCCAACATGATATCGATATCCTCAGACTTGGATCTGAATCGAAATCTAACTCTGTCTGACTCCCCCATGATGCCCCCCCGTTTGTCCAGTTTACCTTATCACCTATTAACACGTTACTGACTTGCTAACTTCCTTAGAACGGTTTGTAGAATTCCCCCGTTTCTGTAGTATTCGACGTCTACGGGAGTATCGAGCCTGACGGTTGCTGGGAAAGACACTACCGAGCCGTCTGCCTTTCTCGCGGATACAACGATCTCTGACAATGGTTCCAATTCTCCAGAAGACGGAATACTGATTTCCTCTGTACCGTCCAAGCCGATGGACTCTGCGTTCTCTCCTTCTGGGAACGTCAGGGGGAGAACCCCCATGCCTACCAGATTAGATCTATGAATCCTCTCGAAGGATGTTGCGATGACTGCCTTGACACCCAGAAGTAGTGTTCCCTTGGCGGCCCAATCCCTACTGCTCCCAGTGCCATACTGGGAGCCTGCTAGGACCACCAGATCCGTGTCCTCAGAGATATATCTCCTGCTTGCTTCGTATATTGTAGTTACTTCACCGGTCGGGAGATGAGTGGTGAATCCCCCCTCTGTTCCAGGAGCGAGATGGTTCCTGATCCTGACGTTGGCAAAAGTCCCCCTCATCATAACCTCATGATTACCTCTCCTGCTTCCAAACGAGTTGAAGTCCCTCCTCTCGACTCCCCTTTCAACCAGATATTTTCCCGCAGGTCCATCTTCTGGAAATGCGCCTGCGGGACTAATATGGTCAGTGGTTACTGAATCTCCGAGCATTAGGAGCACTCTGGCAGATTTGATTGGCTCCACAATGGGAGGATTTAGTGTGATTCCCTCCAGGAAACTAGGTAGTCTGACATAGGTTGATTCCTCGTCCCAAGGGTAAAGGGGGGATGGTAAGCTTGGGATGGAATCCCATTTCGGCTCTTCCAAGATATCGGAATACCTATCCTTGAACATCTCGGGGCTTATTGAAGAGGACACTGCTTCCCGGATACTCTGATCACTGGGCCAGATATCCGCGAGCATTACTGGCTCCCCATCCTCAGTTCGTCCGATCGGATCTCTATCGAAGTCAATGTCTAGAGTTCCAGACAACGCGTAAGCGACCACAAGGGGGGGGCTAGCGAGGTAGTTGGCCAGAATCTTCTGGTGAATCCTCCCCTCAAAGTTTCTATTTCCAGATAGTACGCTTCCGACTACAAGATTGCCTCCGTCTATCGCTTCCTCTATATTCTCATCGAGTGGTCCGGAATTTCCTATACAGGTTGTGCATCCATAGCCGACGACATTGAATCCGAGGTCCTCAAGGTACGGGGTCAGCCCGCTAGCGTCTAGGTACTCAGTAACCACCCTGCTCCCGGGAGCTAAGCTGGGCTTGACCCATGGTTTGATTTTCAGTCCCTTGTCGTGGGCGTTCTTGGCTACTAGTCCAGCAGCCACCATAACGTTCGGATTACTTGTGTTTGTGCAACTCGTGATTGCTGCGATTACTACGTCTCCGTGTCCTAGAGTGCATCCTTTCCCTCTTACCTCTACCCTGGTGGAGTTTCTAGATGGATTAATACCGTGTCCTTGATGGCCCAGTGGGGCATTCAGACTCTCTCTCCAATGGCTTTTCATCCCAGAGAGTGGGACCCTGTCTTGGGGTCTCTTGGGTCCTGCCATTGAGGGAGTTACAGTTCCTAAGTTCAGCGATAGAGATGTTGTAAATTCTGGGGGAGGAGTGTTCTGAGTCCTGAATAGACCTTGGGCTGAAAGGTACCTCCTCACATTTTCGATATGGGAATTATCTCTTCCCGATAGTGCCAGATAATCCAAGGTTGTCTCGTCGACTGGGAAGAAACCACAAGTAGCCCCGTATTCAGGAGCCATGTTCGCAATCGTGGCCCTGTCCGGGAGACTCAGATTTGAGAGGCCGTCTCCGTAGAATTCCACAAACTTACCTACACAACCATGCTCTCTAAGCAGCTCGACAATCCTTAGAGTTACGTCAGTGGCTGTCACTCCTGCCATTGTCTTCCCAGTTATCTCGAAACCCACTACCTCTGGCAATAGCATGTATATCGGCTGACCGAGCATGACTGCCTCGGCTTCGATTCCCCCAACGCCCCATCCGAGAACACCTAACCCATTGATCATAGTGGTGTGGGAATCCGTCCCAACGAGGGTGTCTGGAATCCATTTGCCTTTCTCCTTGCGCGCGACCGACGCTATCCATTCGAGATTTATCTGATGGACGATTCCCCTTCCGGGAGGAACTGCTCTGAAGCTGTCGAGGCTCTGCTGGCCCCACTTCAAAAATTTGTATCTCTCAAGGTTCCTATGATACTCCATCTCCAGATTCCTCTCCCTGGCATCGGGGAATAGGCCGGAGAAGTCAACCTGTACGGAATGGTCGACCACCAGATCTACCGGAACTTGCGGGTTCACCTTTTCAGGATCCCCGCCCAACTTAACCATTGCATCCCTCAGGGCCGCGATGTCAACGACCGCGGGGACTCCGGTGAAATCCTGAAGAATTACTCTGCTGGGAGAGAATGGTATTTCTGATGGCTTCATATTGGGAGACCAACCTGCAATCTTCCTGACATCCTCCTCTGTGACAAGGAAGCCGTCACACTTCCTGAGAGCTGCTTCTAGCAGGCATCTTATCGTGAACGGAAGGGAGTCTAATTGGCACAATCCGAGGTCCTCTAGTGCTTTCAGGTCGTAATACTCACCAGCTTCCCCTTCCGCTGTCTCGAAGGTCGAGATGCTATTGAACGGATCTTCTGTGGACATGTGCACCCGTAGCAATGGGCGAGAGGGTTGCCCATCAACTTGACTACGCGACGAATAGGGGAACTAATTCACAGACACTGACATCAGAACGACATCGTCGATAGGTTTGTCACCGCTAGTACTGCTATCATTGTCGTTGTTCCCGGTTTCTACCTTGTTGATTGCATCCACGTGAGCCATTCCACTTGTTACCTCTCCAAACACAGTGTGGACACCGTCGAGATGGCTGGGCGTACTTCCTGATGGCACGATGTAGAACTGGCTTCCGCCAGTGTTCTCGGCCTGTGTCTTGGCCATGGCTATTTTTCCGGGGCCATGTTTGAGGCCGTTGTCTGCCTCATCAGGTATCGTCCACTGGCTCTGCTCGCAGGCTGAGGAGCTGCTTCTGCTCTCGCCATTGCAGTATCCAAACCACTTTGCAGCATAACCACCAGCGCCATTCTGGTTATCTATATCCCCTCCCTGATTCATGAAATCCTCAATGATTCTGTGGAATATTGTGTTGTCATAATTTCCCTGAGATGCATGCAATACCATGTTCTCAACATGAACAGGGGCATGATCCCGGAAGAGCTCGATATCAATAGTCCCCAAAGTACGCTGACCGGTTTCGGAATCTACGTAGGACACCTCAAGTGAGACAACTGGATTTCCTTCTTCCTCAGTCAACATATCGGAAATTACCTTTACCGCAACCAAAGACATCATTATCACCGCAACTATTGCGAATAGTCCGAATGGGGTGGGGTTTCCCTCATCCATTAATTGGAAACCAACTCCTCTCGAAATGGCATTGGCATCCATCATGGACAAGAGATTATTCATTGCCTTCATAGTTTCTTTGTTCTTCGGGTCCATCTTCATTGAGTTCCTGTAGCTCTTGAGGGCCTTCCTCCAGTGAACCCTCTGCATGTCTGGATCTTCCACTCCTAGGGCAGTACCCGCATCACCAGCAATCTTCAGAGTCTTGGCCCTTTGAGTGTCGTTCTCACAGAGATCCCAAGAAGTCCTAAGTTCTTCTAAAGCCATATTATGCTCTCCTTTTTCCATCATTACTTCTGCTGAGGACCAAGAATTGACGAGCTCTACCGGTACGGGCATAAGTAACGCGAGGCTGGTTTCCTTCAAAACGGCAACGGAAGGTCACGGTGTTGAAAATCGAGCATAATGCGGGGGAACGGCTAATACCGGTTTCGTGCCGCGATGTAACGCAAGGACACTGACGTTCGGCGGCGGGGAATAAGTTCAATGGATAAAATCTACAACGATTTCACAATCAACGTTGCAACCGCGAATGGTACTGGGTCACAATCAGCCAATCTGATTATACTTCACTCTCTGTTTGAGATGGGTGTTCCAGTCAGCGGAAAGAATCTCTTTCCGAGTAATATCTCTGGCTTGCCTACCTGGTTCATCATTCGAGCCAGTGACAGAGGCTATCAGGCTCCGGGAGATGAGACTAACATCCAGATTGTAATGAACAAGGACACGTGGGAGAAGGACTTGGCATCATTGGACCCTGGAACCATTATCATCTACAACGAGGATGCGAAACTACCTGTAGATCGGGATGATTGTGTCAGTCTAGGAATGCCGATGACTACGATGGCGAGAGGAATAAGCCCAAAGATGGCGAGATTGATGGCGAACATGTACTACGTCGGAGGGATAGCACACCTACTGGGGATTGAAGAGGATTCTATTGCAAGTGCGGTAGAGCAACAATTCAGGGGCAAGGAGAATGCAATTTCTATGAATCTTCAAGCAATATCAGAGGCTCGTAAATATGCCTCGGAAAACTGGGGAGATGTGTCAAGATATTCGGCCCAATCAAGAGAGAAATCGGATGACACCTTCCTAATTGAGGGAAATGAAGCTACAGCACTTGGTTGCATCTACGGTGGAATAAATATGCTCTCATGGTACCCAATTACCCCTTCATCCTCCCTGGCAGAGTCGATAATAAAATGGATTCCGAAGCTCAGAGAGGGAGAGGATGGAGGTTCTACCTGCGCCGTGGTACAGGCAGAGGACGAGCTCGCGGCAGCGGGTATGGTCCTAGGGGCTGGATGGGCAGGCGGAAGGGGAATGACTTGCACCAGCGGACCGGGGATCTCACTGATGTCCGAGTTCATCGGGCTATTCTATTTCGCGGAGGTCCCTGGCGTTATCTGGGACATAAACAGGACTGGGCCCTCGACGGGATTGCCGACAAGAACTCAGCAAGGAGATTTGGCAATGTGTTATGAGGCCAGTCACGGAGATACACAGCATATTGTACTCATTCCCGGTACTGTGGATGAGTGCTTCGAATTCGGATGGAGGGCTTTCGATTATGCAGAGAGGTTCCAGACTCTAGTTTTCGGATTCGGTGACCTCGATTTGGGAATGAACAGATGGAACACCTCTGGTTTCGTTTACCCAGATCAAGACATGGACCGAGGGAAGGTCATTAGAAACCAGGAGGAAATGGATGCAATTCCGAACTTCGGCAGGTACAGGGATGTCGATGGTGATGGAATCGCATACAGAACCCTTCCTGGAAGTGGATTAGCTCCGATACTTTACAGGGGGACCGGGCATGACGAAGATGGTATTTACTCCGAGGACCCACAAGTGTATTACGAGGCCATGCAACGCTTGAAGAGAAAGATAGACGGATCCAGAGACATCTTGCCCGCTCCAGTCATCCGTGAAGAGGATGAAGGAGACGTAGGAATAATCTTCTACGGATCAATGGAAAATTCGATTGTGGAGATCGACGACCTCCTAGAGGGAAGAGGGTTGTCTGTCAGCACCTGCAGAGTCAGGGCCCTTCCATATCACTCAGAGGTTGAGCAGTTCGTCGAGAGGCATGACAGGGTAGTTGTTATGGAAATAAATCGAGATGGTCAGCTCTATGGAATCCTCAGGAAAGAGCTCCCCTCGCATCTGATCAAGAAGTTATACTCTGTTGCATACAGTGACGGTCTACCCCCAAGGGCTAGGGAGTATGCAAACAGGGTTTTCGAGGTACTGGAGGGATGAAGACATGGTCAAACTGAATGTTCTCAATCTTGAGAAATCCGAATACAAAGGTGGCAAATCATCCCTTTGCCCAGGATGTGGACACGATCAGATATCAAATATCATTATCCAAGCAGCTTGGGAAAATGGGATTAAACCTGAAGGAATAGCAAAAATGAGTGGGATAGGTTGCTCCTCGAAGACACCTGCATACTTCCTGGCTAAGAGTCACGGATTCAACACTGTTCATGGGAGGATGCCCTCGGTAACCACGGGTGCGAATATGGTGAACAAGGACCTGTCCTTCATTGCAGTATCCGGAGACGGGGATACCGCCAGCATTGGAATCGGACAATTCATACACGCCATTAGGAGGAACCTAGACATGGTTTATATCATCGAAAATAATGGTGTCTACGGTTTAACAAAGGGACAATACAGCGCTACTGTAGAGAAAGGCTCCAAGAAGAAGAAGGGGGCACCCAACGAGCAGGCTCCGATAGACCTATGTGCGATGGCTGTCAACTTGGGATGCACGTTTGTGGCTAGATCATTCTCAGGTAGCAAGAAGCAATTGACCGCTCTTCTCAGGGCTGCGATGAGCCACAGAGGGATGGCAGTTATCGATGTCATATCGCCTTGCGTTACCTTCGCCAACAACGATGAGTCGTACAGGTCCTACAACTATGTCAAAACTAATGACGAGGTCTTGCACATTGTCGATTACATAGCTCACTTTTCTCCCCTCTCTGAGGTCGAGGTCCCCGAGGGTGAATTCAGTGATATTTCTCTCTTCGATGGCTCTACCCTGAGGCTGGAGACAGTTTCTGATGACCATGATCCAAGGGACGCAGTAGCGGCCTTGAGGGCTATCCATGAAGCCACCCAAGATGGGCGACACGTGACAGGGCTGCTTTACTACGATCCCGATCAGCCCACGGCAACTGATAATCTGGGGTTAACGCAGGCCCCGCTGGTGGGCCTCCCCGAAGATAAATTAAGGCCAAGCCCAGAAAGTCTGGAAGAGGTAAATGCTAATTTCAGGGCCAGATGATTATTGAATCGCTCGGATTTGTTGAAATAATGGACCTGTGTCGTAACGACGCTAGTCCCTTAGTGTAGTGGTCCATCATATGGCACTCTGGATGCCATGACCCTGGTTCGAATCCGGGAGGGACTACCAATCACAATGACCTGTAGAGTATTTGGGAGACCCAACTGAAAATGATGATAATCATGAACCAGCCCAGTGAAGACCTGACCCATGATGACTCTTCCTTCTTCGGGGGGAATGGATCTATTCCTGCCTCTATTGCCTCTGCGATTATTGCCAATTCCTCTTCAATAGTTCCGGGCTGATTCATGCTTAAACCTCATATCTCGACTGTGGGATCCCATCCAGAGACGTAGTTCTCGTCCATTGATTGGAGTTGTTCCATTACAGGTGTGATATCGATGTTCTGGGAATGGAAATTCTCCAAGATCCTATCCTGGTTGCTTGATTTTGGTATCGTAATCGCTCCTGAATCTATGCACCATTTTATGGCTACTTGAGCAGGGGTACAACCTAGGATATTGGCAATTTGGACGAGAGAGGGGTCTCTTACCTTGTGCCCTCTTGCTAGTGGAGAGTACGCCATTGGCACGGCTCCTGATTCTATTGTAGCTGAAATCAATGAGGGTCTTTGCAACCATGGGTTAATTTCTATCTGGTTGACTGAAGGCATTATTCTGGCATAATTTAGCATATCCTCTAGGTGGTGTTTACCATAATTACTAACCCCTATGGAACGGACCCATCCCCGTTCCAGGCATTCTTCCATGGCTTTCCAGACTGGCTCTCTGGAAGTAACATCCTCTGGAGGAGCGTGAACCAAATAAAGGTCTATCGGGCCAATTCCAAGGTTATCCATACTCTCCTGACATCTCTGTAGGACTTCTTCATATCCTGTCGCGTGGGGCCTCCTGAGTTTTGTAACAACGAAAATTTCCTCCCTTGGGACGTCTGATTCTCTGATTGCCTGACCTACCTCTTGTTCATTTCCATATGCCATGGCCGTATCTATCAGTCTGTATCCAGAATTAATAGCATGGGATACAGCGGATTTGCATTCTCCTGGCTTCTTCATCAGATAGACCCCAAGTCCAAAGTTCGGCATCTCCAATTCTGATGTCATTTCACCGGTCTTGGTATCTTTGTGCCCTATCGTAACCGTGCCACTCATGCTTCTGTGGAGTCGGGCCATCTAATCAATCATTTCCGCGCCATGTTGAAGATACGTATCCCTTCGAAAGTCTATGGGCGAGTTGCCGGAAGGCGTGAATCTACCTCCGGCGACAACGCAAGAAGTAATTCGCTCTGCGTCTGTAATACTCAGCAGGGAATGCAGGGATGGACACGAAATTTTGCTGGGCCACAGAGTGCCTGAATTGGGGAGCTTCCCTGATTATTGGGCATTTCCTGGCGGGGGGATTTGTGAAGAAGATAG
The DNA here is from genome assembly GCA_028283505.1 of Candidatus Poseidoniales archaeon. Classification (GTDB taxonomy): domain Archaea; phylum Thermoplasmatota; class Poseidoniia; order Poseidoniales; family Thalassarchaeaceae; genus MGIIb-O5. The sequence continues at coordinate 110,733 of JAPOFX010000001.1, read as the reverse complement.
GCATTCAGCCGAGGTTCTCAGAGGAAAATTGGGAGTTGAGGGCAAATACGAGTTGGCCTGCTTCGCATTGCTGAGGGAAATGGTTGAGGAAGTAGGTCTATCTCCTGACGGCAAGGGCAATATTGTCCAGGTTGCACCTGAGGTAAGAGAGCTAGTTTGCGGGGACAAGGGGGAATGGCTGAAACTAGTCCAAGACGGATCGATCAAAATCGAGATGTTTCAATCCCAGATGGTAACTGACAGGACAACCCCCCCGTTTTCGCCTAGAAGATTCCAGAACTATTTTTTCCATGTCCCTATGGGGGATTCGCTCGCCTCTCCCTCGTTCCCGCCGGGCAGGTCTGAATTCGACGACTTCAGGTGGTGGAGTCCTGATGTTCTGATTGAGAAATGGGAGAGAAATCAAATCAGAATACCTCCTCCAATTGTGACACTAATCAGAGATTTGGCCAATGGGATATCCAATAGCGGCGATCTCCTCAGGACTTGCGACAATCTCAGTTCAGACCCCCCTTCTGGGGACCACAGGATTGAGTTCGCACCAGGTGTCGAAGCCTTTCCGCTAAGAACGGAAACTATCCCTCCCTCGACACATACCAATTGCTACATTATCGGGGATTTGGGAGGGGAGTGTGTGGTAGTAGATCCATCATCAAAAACGCCCGATTCTTTGGCTATTCTGAAGAAAAAAATAGATCATGTGACCTCTATGGGTTCGGTCATTATTGCGACCGTTTTCACTCATAGGCACCCTGACCATGTTGGAAACCTCGACATGATATCCGATGTGTATGATGCTCCTGTTTGGGCTGGTCGTGAAACTATTGAGTCGATACCTCCGGAGTATCCATCCAAAATTCTAAGGGAAGGGGACAGGATATTTCTTCAGGGGCCTAGTGAAATATCTTCATGGGAGATCATAGAAACCCCCGGGCATTGTCCTGGGCACATCTGCTTGGTCGGCAAATCGGGGATAGTGAGTGGCGATAACTGCGTCGTCATCGGCACGATTCTTGTACCGTCATCTGAGGGGGATATGACTGCATACATCGATGGTTTGGTGAGACTCAACGACTTGTCTCCTACAATGCTTTTTCCTGGTCATGGTCCCCCCTGCACCAATCCGGGTAAGCTACTGGGAAAATACATTAGACACAGGACGGCCAGGCACCAGAAGGTGTTTGAGGCTGTTTCATCGGGAATAGGTTCTTTGGATGGAATTGCGAAGTATGCATATCTTGACACTCCCGGCGCGAGTCCGATGCTCTGTTTGGATCAGACACTGTCACATCTGAAGGCGCTGGTGTCGTCTGGTGAGGTAGAGCTAAGCGACGGTTCCTATCAATTACCGGAATAAGGTCAACATTCAAACGGACGCTCATGGGGGGAGTATCATGACTGAGAGGTGGTGGGACGAGGAAGAAGAGAGCGAGCCCCCGACCTCAAAGGAGCTCGTGGAAGACGCCCTAAATAATGCAGAGGCAGAGAGGATCGAAAGGGAGCAGGAGATAGCCGAGGCCAAGCATCAACTCGAGCTAGCGAGAATGGAAGCAGAGAAGAAGCGTCTGAAAGAAGCCAGCTCGGTTCCCAGGAACTCTGCGGAGGAGAGCCCCACAGCCCAAAAAATGGAGTCTGGGCCTCCGATTGTCTCCGCGAGAAGTGGGTTGTTGGGATTGTGGTGGCTGACTCGAGGAGAAGCCCTCTTTGTGACTTCTGCCACGGTTTTTGCGGTCGTTATTTCTGTGATATGGACTTTAGGCCTAATTAATGAGCCTACATATGTAGAGGTTTCAGCTACCATAGTGGCTGAAGAAGATGATTACTGGATCGAATCAGAGGCAGAGATTACTGGAGATGGGACGAATGGAACAGGCTGGTTCATGGACGATATCAGCGGTTGGTACGAAAGTTGCTACACCGATGAAGACGGATACGAGTATTGTGATAGTTACTTTGTTACCGAGTACGAATGTTATGCAGATCTCCATCTCAGTTGGAATGGAAGTGGCACCGTACACTATGGATGGGAATATACTCCATCCATAATAACGCCATACGATTGCTTGAAGCTAATGGAAGACTACTATGAAATCGGGAAAACAATACCTATCTGGTATGCAGGTTCCGACCCTAGCCAATTTCAGGCGTTCACTATTGGATTCGGGAGTCCAGAACTTACCCATTGGAGGGAAACAATGTATCACTATTCCCAAGGGACTAATTTGTACACCGATTACCAGTGTGAAGCGATTCTCACCGTGACTTATCGCGACCCTACGGATATCTCTGGCCAGATAACAACTAGAGTTATTGATTCTTCTGGGGACACTGTTTACTTTGATACATATGCCGCGGATTCTTGTATTTCGGAAATTATGGATGATTATGGTGGCGGGGAGACAATCATTGTGATGGTTGATGATGAGGATACATCAAAAGCATACAAACCAGGAACCACCCCTGAAGGATTCTTTTTCGTTACTTGGTTCTGCTGTCTCGGGCTAATGGCAATTTTGGTCATATTCTCCTTTGTCTGGGTACGGCTCAGCAATACCCCGCCCGGTTCTTATGTGACTAGAAATGGGGTCGTAAACCATGGAGGATATGACGGAAATGATGTCACAATCGTCAATAATCACTATGGAAATAGATGGGGTTACAGTGAAGGACCTGGCGTTCATTACAGGAAGCCAACTAGAATGAGGAGTAGTCGCAGGGCTAGAATGTCCAGTGGAGGAGGTCGCCCTGCCGGGGGAAGTCGCTCAAGTGGTGGTGGAAGATCTGGTGGCGGAAGAAGGAGGTAGGGCCATATGGAATCCTACTGGTCAGATGCTCCAGATTTTAAAGGCTCAAAGGTATCGGAAGAATGGGTCCAAACTAATGAAAATGTTAGATTGAGGGTAATCACTTGGACCCCTGATTCTCCGACCAGTGAGGGAGTGGTAGTTGTAGTTCCCGGATGGGGATCTGTGTTTGAGGGCTGGAGGGCACTGATATCTAAGTGGTCGAGTCGGAGGAAGATAGTGTACATCGAGACTAGAGAAAAGGGGAGCTCGAGAATCGATGGAAGGATGACGAAATCTGATTTCAGTATTGAAAGGATTTCATCCGATATTCTGAGAGTCTTGATCCATTATGGGATAGAAAGCTCTGAGGTGGACTGGTTCTCGTCATCTCTTGGATCCACGGTACTGATTGATGCATTCAATAGAGGTGAGCTATCTGGAAGAACCTCTATCCTTCTCGCCCCCAACGCAGAATTCAAGTTCCCGATTTGGTCCAGGCTTTTCATAAGGTCACCAATTCCTAAATTCACTCACTCATTGATCAAAAGATTGGTTATTTGGGCAATAGAGAGGAGGGTAAAGGAGGAAGGCCAAAAGATAAGATACAGGAGGACATTGCTTTCTCAGGACCTTCATAAAATGCATCTATCTGCAAGATTTCTTATGGGATATTCCATTCCTAGCGATCTCAGTAGTATTTCATTTCCCTGCGCTGTTATGGCTGCATCCTCTGACAAACTCCATGGAATGGAGAAAGCTTTGAAAATTGTCGACAGTATCCCAAACTCGGTTTTGATAGAGGTCCCCTCCAATCAGTACGCGCACGAGGATTCTGTGCTAACAGAAATTGAGGAGTTTCAGACATTGGCCTGAGAAACCAGGAAATATATCGATTGGCTGATGAAGTACCTCCAAGACGCAGGTATGGTACAATGCGCGAGCAGACGTCGTCATTTGAGGTTGCAAGAACCGTCGTCGAGCTCAACAAGATGGTAGGGGCGAGAATCAGAAAGGCGTATCAGCCACACTATGAACAAGTCGTGCTAAGAATGAGCAAGAAGGGGCATGCAAATACCGATTTGGTTATTGTCAGAGGAAAGAGGGTCTACCACTCCACCAGGGACAGGCCCATGCCCCCAAATCCGTCCCAATTCGCGATGGTACTCAGAAAACATCTCGGTAATTCCAGATTCATTGGGGCCTCACAGCTCGGATTCGACAGGGTGTTATCCCTTGAATTTGAACATGGCAGGGGGAAAATGTCGCTCGTCATAGAGCTATTCAGAGACGGAAATATCCTGCTTTTAGACGACTCTGGAATTATAGTTCAACCGCTAACCCATGCCAAGTATGCCAGTAGGATACTGAAGAAGGGGGCCCGTTATTCCCCTCCTCCTGAATCACTAGACCCTCGAGAACTAAACGGGGCGGTCCTTGATGGAATCCTAGATGGGAGTGAGAGCGACCTGATTAGGACGGTCGCATCCAGATTGAATCTGGGACGTGTGTATGGTTCGGCCATCTGCTCAAAAGCTGGTCTATCCGAGGATATTCCAGCCTCATCACTGAACTCTGGACAGAGAGAGTCACTTCTGGGTTCGATAACCTCGATTATGGAGGATCTGGAGAAGGGGGAAGTTTCCTTTCTCTGGATGGAGGACAAGGAGAGTATGGAGAGGTGGCAGGGACTTGGAAAAACTTCAGATCCAGGCCCTCCTGATGGGGCCATACTCATTTCCCCTATCTGGCTGAACAGCATGGAGGACAGGCCATTCATAGAAATTGAGAGCCTCTCGGATGCTCTGGATACGGTATTTGGAGAGCATGACTCCGCAGGGTACATCCGTAGAGAGGAAGAGAAGCTAGTGGAGGATGGGTCCAGTCTAGAGCAGTCGCAAGCCAAGCTTGAGAGGAGAGCAATCCAACAAAAGAGAGCTGTAGAGGGTTTCATGCAGAAAGCCGTAATATCACAGGAACTGGGTAGGTCAATCCAAGAAAACTGGGAGCACGTAAATTCCATTATCACTCAATTTAACCAGGCCGTTACAGATACTAATTGGCAGAAGGTCTCCGATTTGTGTCAGGGGGTAGATTGGATCGGTGGCGTGAATATCGATAAGAAGACAATAGTGGCTTATCTGCCGGATGAGGAAGGGGAGCCAGGCACCAGCGTTACTCTAGAAGTTGACAAAACCGTCCATCAGAATGCACAGAGGTATTTCGAGATTGGTCGATCCCAAAAGGAAAAGGCTGCAGGGGCCGAAGTCGCTCTTGCTAAGACGCTGGAAATCCAGAGCAGAGAAGAGAAGCGAGCTGCTAAGGATGCCTCTGGTGGACGTCTGAGGTCTATCAAGAGAAGCAGAAAATTTTGGTTTGAGAAACACAGATGGGCGATACTGTCGGATGGAAGGATGTTCATTGGGGGGAGGGATGCAAAAGGAAACGACTCGATTGTGAAGAAACACCTAGGACCCAAGGATTTGTATTTCCATGCCGACTTACATGGGGCTCCTTCTTGTGCGTTGAAAATCAAGGAGGGGGTGGAAATTAGAGACAAAGTCGCGGATGGTTTGCCCGAAGGAGTTTCATCCTTGGAATTAATCCAGGGCCTCGAAGGTCCCGATGAGGGTCTTGAGCTTCCTCAGGAGATACTCAAAGAGGGGGCGCAAATTGCAGTTTGCTGGTCTAGGGCATGGGGAAGTGGTGGGGCCGCAGCCACTTCTTTCTACGTGAGGCCCAGCCAGGTCTCCAAGAAGACGGAAAGTGGGGAGTCCCTTGGTAGGGGGTCGTTTGTTGTAAGGGGGCAAAGGCATTGGTTCAGGGACCTGAAGTTGGAGTTAGGCATCGGCATGGGCATAGTTAATGGCGTCCCATTGCCAGTAATTGGTACGGCAGAGTCAATCGCTGATTCGTTTGGTAGGTGGGCGAGAATAACCCCCGGTACTACGAAAAAGGAGAGTGTTGCGAACTCCATCTCTAAAGCCACGGGACTGGCCCAGGATGACGTACTATCTGCTTTGCCTCCGGGAGGTTGCTCAATAGAGGACTTTGGCCTGTTGAAAAGGGATGGCTAGTCAGAAGCAGATAGCCATTCCGGCTTTGTGATGGCATACATTTTTCCGTCTACGAATCGATTGTAAAGCCACTCTCTGTCCTTGTTTACGCCCTCCAGTCGCATGCCAAGTCTGTCTGCGACATTACAACTGGCGACATTCTCCACCGATGCTTCGAGCACAAACCTATGTAGATTCAAGTCGTTGAAACAGTGATCTATCAGTCTAGAGCAGCTCCTAGTGACTATTCCTTGTCCAGTTTGGTGCTCAGAAATCCAATATCCGACTCCACAGCTCTTGTTCTCAAAATCTAACCAATTCAACCCGACAGTGCCGACTATTCTTCCCCCGTTTCTGATTGCGTACATGACTCCCTTTCCATTCTCATAGTCAGTTTGACAATGTGAAATGTAGGAAATCTGTTCATCCAAGCCCCTCACCTCATCCAGCCAAGGTAGCGTCTTCCTAAGGTATAGCCTGTTTTCTTCCACTAGGGCGAAAAGCTCCTCTGCATCGGAAATTTTCAGTATGTCTAGGTACAAACCGGTATCAACTATCAAGGATTCCATGGGTCTGTTATGAGCCCCTGTCTGGGAATGGAACGGCTCAGCCACAATTTCCTGCCACCATTGTCAAATTTAGATAATTCTGTGGACAATAATTGAATAAATGAGCGACAATACTTCAAGCTGTGACTTACAGGGGGAGGTATGGATGGCGCAGAGAAGGGTAATTGGACATATTCCGAGTATCTCAATCTCAGGGAGCTTTTGGAGCTTCAGGGAGAGGACAGAGGCATAAGTTCTGACGAGATGCATTTCATTATCGTTCATCAGACATTCGAACTCTGGTTCAAACAAATCATCAGAGAGCTCTCTGAGGCCCGAAATATCCTCGGTCAGGAAAATGTTCCAGAAAATGATATCCCGGTGGCTGTTGATCATTTATGCAGGACGACGGAAATCTTCAGACTAATGGCCAACCAATGGACAGTTCTTGAAACATTGACTCCCCAGGGATTCCTTTCATTCAGGGACGGTCTTGGGACCGCATCAGGATTCGAATCCTATCAAATGAGGGAGTTTGAAATTTTAATTGGACTGGAAAATTCAGACAGATTTGAAGGGATGGATCCGTTGGATTCTTTCAGGAAAATGGCAGAAAATGGAGAGGTTTACTCTGGCATTCTAGCTCATTTGGAGAAAATGAAGGAGTTGCCTAGTCTGCGTGAGTCCCTGATGAATTGGATCGAAAGGACCCCGATAATGGGCTCTATTTATGGTTCTGAAGGCGATGAAGCGTTGGTGGCCGCATATATCGATGCTCATCTTCAAGCACACAAGGAGGCTTGTGATTCTGCCTCTGGTTCCTCAGAAATGATGGCTGAGAGAATGATGAACGTACACGAAGCCGCTAAGTCTTTTCTAAAGCCTAAAGGTAGAGTAAGCAGAGCAAGGGCAGGTCTCCTTTTCATCGAGTCTTATCGGGAGCTGCCACTCCTAACTTGGCCCAGGAAGCTTATCGATGCAATTGTTGAGCTGGAGGAGTCAATGGTCAAGTGGAGACATTCTCACGCTAGAATGGTCGAGAGAATAATGGGAAGGAGGATAGGTACCGGTGGAACCAGTGGAGTGGATTATCTGGATGCGACATCCAAATATCGAGTTTTCAAAGACCTATGGTCAGTCAGAACCATATTGGTGAAACCTCAATCTCGACCAGAGTTAAAGGGTGGGGAATTTTATGGATACATTTCGACAAAATAGATGATGTATATGTTCCTATAACCGGACCTTTGAAGTCTAATAGCTCACTGGGACCTTCATGCCCGATGCGGTCATATGTGGATATGCTAGAACTCCCTTCGGTAGGTTTAGAGGAGCACTATCTTCGTACAGCGCTGTCGAATTGGGTATAAGGGCAGTAGAGGAGCTACTGAGAAGGACCGGAATAGACCCCAGTGGAGGGGAAATCGATCAGGTCTACATGGGACAGGTTTTGCAGGCTGGAGCCGGTCAAGCCCCGGCAAGACAAGTTGCTCTTGGCTGCGGGATGCCAAATTCTACTTCCTGTACTACAATCAACAAGGTCTGTGGATCTAGCTTGAAGGCGGTAATGATTGCCGCGTCAGAAATTAGGGCAGGGGTTTCAGAGCTGGTGGTAGCAGGAGGGATGGAGTCTATGTCCAACGCCCCCAGATTTACTAGAGAAGCAAGGAGAGGAGAGGACGTTCCCTTCAAATCGCTTTTATCGATTCTTTCGCATGACGGATTGACGGATGCTTTCTCGGGAGAGCTGATGGGAAATACGGGGGAGACTTGTGCCTTGGAATACGGAATTTCAAGGGAGGAGTCAGATGCTTACTCTCTCAGGTCACATAAGTTGAGCGCAAAAGGATGGGAGAATGGAGGAATCGAGGAAGAGTGCGTTTCCATGAAGGAGCTTTCTATCGATGAGGGGATCAGACAGGATGCGGATATGTCGACTCTCACTAGTTTGAAGCCAGTATTTTCTGAAGGTGGACAGGTTACTGCGGGAAATGCGAGCCAAGTATCTGACGGAGCCTCAGCTGTCTTAGTAGCCTCAGAAGAGACCGCTAGAAGAATGGGGCTTCCAGTATTGGCCAGGATAGTAGACTACACCACATCAGGTGTTGAGCCAAGTAGGGTCATGTCTGCACCGATACCCGCCGTAGAAGAGCTGCTTTCCAGGAACAAACTCAGTGTTGGAGATATTGGGTTATTCGAGCACAATGAGGCCTTTGCTTCTGCCTCTTGCTCGATAAGGAAGCACTTTCAGATTCCTGAAAATCGTTTCAACGTCAATGGAGGAGCGATCTCAATTGGCCATCCATTGGGTGCGACTGGGACGAGGTGTCTGATGACTTTGGTAAACTCTATGCGAAGAGGTGGGCATGATTCTGGGATCGTTACAATTTGTCTCGGAGGGGGGAATGCCGTGGCCATGCTGATTAATTCCAAATAGGAGTTTTTCTACGGTCCTCGGGGGAGAATAAGAGTAAGAGGGCTTATGTGGGGGACTCGGGTCGATGGGTCGATGGTCAAGCCTCTTAGACACCACACAAGATTTGAAAAGGCCCGAATTATAGGCGCAAGAGCACTTCAGATTAGCATGGGAGCTCCGTTGTACGTAACAGAGAGCGAGCTCAGGGAGGAATTTAGTGACGAGCTGATTCAACTATACGGTGTCGATGAGGCAAAGGAGAGAGTAGTCCTCGATCCAATGAAGATAGCTACCTTAGAATACGAGCAGGAACGCATACCTATAGATGTGGACCCGCACCTAGAAGAAGAGTGAATTCTCAAAAGGTGATCCCCTGACTTCCTCGTTGAGTCCCAGAAGGGCTACTGAAGTCCTGATTGTGCTCACGATATTAGTGATTTCAATGGGCGGGATGATAAGGATCTATGATGCTGGTGAATCCTGTCCCGATTGGCCTACCTGCTTTGGGACTTGGGGATTTGACATCTCAGAGGAAGAACAGGGGGAGTGGTGGGAAGAAAATCCTGATGAGGCAGATTCCAGGGGATCCGGGCACCGGTATTCATCGTTTCAAATATTTACTGAGTGGTTTCACAGACTACTGGCGGGAGCCTTTGTCGGCCCATTAGTGATTCTTAACTGGCTACTTATCAGGAAAGAGCCTTGGACGAGCTCCCGAGTTAGAGGAGTCTCGAGTCTAACATTGGGGCTGATTTTGTGGCAAGGAGCGATAGGCTGGCTCACTGTAAAAATGGATAATGAGAATTGGAGCGTTGCTATACATCTAGGATCTGCTATGGCCTTCCTAATTTCGCTGATTTGGCTATGGATGGAGATAAGGCGAGATGAGGATGAGCTTCCAGACTGGATTAGCTTTGATCCACTGATTGGTATGAAATGGAGGAAATTGGTTGGAATCCTATCAATATCAACTCTGATTACCCTATTTTCGGGAGTCTATGTTTCCACAACACCGGGTGCTAACTATGGGTGTGGAGTAGATGGGATGCTGGGCTCATGGCCCCTATGCAACGGTAAGTTGATTCAAAACATCGAAAACTGGGAGTTACAATCCCAGATTGTTCACAGATGGTTAGTGAGCATAGTGGGAGCAATGCTCGCATTCTGCTCGTATAAGATATGGAGAGATTGCCAGCATGGCCAAAGTGGCGTCACTCTAAGGAACTGGGTTTGGGCATCGACTGCTACATACTTCGCAAATGGTTTACTGGGGGCCTCTTACGTCCTATCATGGGATTCCGGGAGTTTCTCCGAGTACCTATCTCTAGCGCACTTGATGGTCGCAACGGTATCATTCACTCTTCTTGCGACCGCTTGGCTAGGAGTTACAGTTATGTCCTCTCCCAGAGGAGCTAGTATTACTGTCGAAGATTAGGTGGATGGATGAGCGGAAAAATTGGTAGTTACCTCACTCTAACCAAGCCTAAAGTGGTGATTCTGCTTCAAATTACTGGTATTTTTGCAGTTATTTCCCATGATTTACTTGAAGGCGGGGGTCTCACAAAGGAGACTGTCTGGACAATGTTTGTAGTATTGATAGGTGGTTTTCTAACGGCAGGAGGGGCCAATTCAATCAACATGTGGTATGATCGCGATATCGATCCACTGATGAAAAGAACTTCTGGAAGGCCAATCCCGATGGGGGAAGTATCCCCGTCAAGAGCATTAATTTTTGGAGTTTCTTTTTCCGTTATTGGGACCTTTTGGCTCTATCTAATGTCTAATTCTGTTGCAGCTTTTTGGGCAGCATTCAGTGTGGTATTCTATGTGTTCATCTACAGCATTTGGCTTAAAAGATCAACCTCTCAGAACATTGTGATAGGTGGAATAGCTGGTTCAACGCCGCCTTTGGTTGGGTGGTCTGCTTCTGATGACTCTCTTGCAATATCAACGGAGTCGGCCGAATCTGCAATCTCCTCAATCACGGATTTGGGTAGTTCTATGCCATGGCTAATGTTCCTGATCATATTCCTGTGGACGCCACCTCATTTCTGGGCACTCGCTCTATACAGATCAAAAGAATACGAAGATGTGGGCGTCCCCATGCTACCGAATGTTAAAGGAAATGCCAGAACATTGTTCGAGATGAAAATATATTCAATTCTCATTATTTTGGCATCGTTTTACTCACCAATAGCAAACGGTAATCTTGATGGTGGAGATAAGGCATATCACGCTCTGAGATGGTCTTGTTTTTTCCTGTGCATGTGGTATGCCTCAACTGTATGGAGGATAGATATTGATGAGGAACTAGATGGAAGTGGGAGAATGCCAACTGCAGCGCGGTCATTCTTCTTCTCATTGGCATTCCTGGCAATGTTTTTCCTGCTCTTACTCTCATCTGGGTGGGAATTCTTAGGAGTAACTGTTGGGATATTGATTTGCGGAGTTTGGATTTTCAAGCTAGAGTATGACAGTAGAAAAAAGATGGCGGGTGTTGACTGACTGACCTTCCGCTCCCGATGGATTCAAGCACTTGATAGTTAGTTGCAGATTGAACAGGCAGGTGGTGCGATGGAGGAGAAGGAGCTGATCTTCGATTGGAACACCATCGATTACGAGATTTCCAGAGATTCTTCTCAACACCCCCACGGACTGTGGTTCGACGATGAGACACTCAGAGACGGTCTACAGAGTCCTAGCGCAGTCAATCCCACGATCAGCCAGAAAATAGAGCTTGTTGATTACATGGAAAAACTGGGAATACAGAAGGTCGACCTTGGGCTTCCAGGTGCAGGCCCCCATCACATAGAACACATTGACTCGATGCTTATGCATATGGGGGAGATGGGGTACTCGCTCCGACCGGGATGTGCAGTGAGGACTTTGGTAGCGGACATTGAGCCATTAGTGGACTTACAATCGAAACATGAGCGCCAAATTCAGGCCAGTGCTTTCCTCGGGACAAGCCCTATCAGGCAGTATGCTGAAGGTTGGACGATGGACAGGATAATGTCCACAGCCGAGTCAGCCGTTTCCTTCGCGGTTGGCAATGACATACCAGTGATGTTCGTCACGGAGGACACTACTAGGAGTAAGCCTGAAGACATCAAAAAAGTCTACACTAGAGCAATGGAGTTAGGGGCGGACAGGATATGTGTCTGTGATACATGTGGACATGTGACACCTAACGGCGTCAGGAAGTTGCTTGGTTTCATTCAGGAAGAAGTGATTCCGGATTCCGGATTCAAGCGGAGGGACATTGAAGTAAACTGGCATGGTCATCAAGATAGGGGTCTTGGAGTTGCAAACAATCTAGCGGCATATGAAGCCGGAGCTGATGTTATTCATGGTACTGCCCTAGGCGTTGGAGAACGATCCGGTAACGCACCCATTGATCAGACACTGGTTAATTTGAGTCTGATGGGCGTGATAAAGAATGATCTCACATCTCTGAGTGAGTACATGAATAAGGCTCACGAATATGTTGGCGTAGCTCTCCCCAGAAACTATCCGGTTTTTGGAGAGGATGCGTTTGAAACTGGCACTGGAGTTCATGCAAGTGCGGTTGTCAAGGCAATGGAAAAGGGAGATCACTGGCTTGCAGATAGAGTATACTCTGGAGTGCCTGCCGGAGATTACGGGCTGAGTCAGGTTATTCGAATAGGGCACATGAGTGGAAGGTCCAACATCACATGGTGGCTAAGCCAGAACGGGTATGAGGCCACAGAAGAACTGGTGGAGGCTCTTTTTGATATTGCAAAGTCGCAGAGAAGGCTGATGACCGATTCTGAAGTACACGCAGAAGTCTTCAAATTCAACCAGAATCGATGAGTCAAGTTGCTAACGGCGATTACGAACGGCTATATGTCTTGGTTCGGCGAGTGGTACCATGCGTTATGCAGTCGCTATCGCCCTGATTGTTGTTTTGTCTCCATTTTCGGGGATCGTATTAGGCGAATACGAGCAAGATGGAATTGATAATTTCGAGTCTACCTCGATAATGGAGAGTTACTCAATTCCGGTCCAGCTTGCATTTGATAGAGCTGAGGATATATCACGTTACTCAGAAGATGAGATACTAAGCACCAAGGAGTGGCTCATTGTAACTGGAATTCCACTAAAAGAACACACTAAATCCCTCTCAAATCCGATCTCAAGTATTGAGACCGGGGTATTGCCGGGGTCCTACATTTGGGAGTTGGAAGACGGTGTTAAGGCAGTAGAGACTCTTACCAAAGCCATGGAAATTGGAGAAATCGAGAGTTTCTCCCCATTGATAGAGACGGAACATACAAAGAAATTCTATCCCAATGACCCAGAATTCGGATCTCAGTGGCACCTAGAAAATAGTGGTCAGACTGGTGGGCTATCCGGAGAAGACGCTAACCTGACCGGTGCTTGGAACTCATTCAATGGCTCTGGCGTTGTAATCAGCATAGTCGACGATGGATTGGATATCTCTCATCCTGATATAGCGCCCAACTATGACCAATCGGCCTCGTATGATTGGTGCAATGATGACTCTGATCCGACCCCGTTGAGTTTCGATGGCCATGGAACTGCGGCCGCAGGAGTCGCAGGAGCTACTGGTAACAATTCGATTTATGTCTCAGGCGCGGCCTTTGGGGCGAGTTTGGCCGGATCCACGCTGATAGCATGCTCAATAAACGACTTCGACGAGTCTCAGGCCCTGAGCTATGAAAATGACTACATCGACATTTACTCCAACTCATGGGGCCCCAGTGACACAGGGGGAATATTGGATGGCCCAGGTCCACTCATGACCGCAGCATTCGAAAATGACATCTTTCAAGGGAGAGATGGTCTTGGAAACATAATCACATGGGCCGCAGGGAATGGCCTGACAAATGATGACGACTCAAACTACGATGGCTATGCTAACAGCAGATATACGATTGCTGTAACAGCGATAACTCACCTCGGAGAACAGTCATATTATGCTGAACCAGGGGCCAATATTTTAGTTGCCTCTCATTCAAATGGGGATGGAGAGGCTATTACAACCACCGATATTGTCGGATCGGGGGGGTATAATTCGTCTGGAAATGTAACAGACACGTTTGGCGGTACCTCTAGTGCAACTCCACTCGTATCAGGAATAATCGCCCTGATGCTGGAGGCAAACCAAAATCTAACTTGGAGGGACGTCCAACATATCCTAGTCAACACCGCAAGGGTAAATGACCCTGCAGATTCTTCTTGGGAGATAAACGGCGCTGGCCATGATGTATCTCACAAATACGGATTTGGTGCCGTGGATGCTAGTGCGGCGGTTGCTATGTCCTCCAACTGGACTACTGTTGATGACGAGGTTAACGTTAGCATTGGCCCGATGAACTCAAATTTCGATCTGGGCGATGGGATATCTGGATGGGATGATTTCAACATTACAGTCACAGATGACCTGGCAATCGAAAGTGTGGATGTGGTTGTTGACATTTCCCATGATTACAGAGGAGAGTTAGAGATTGTTCTTGTTTCTCCCTCTGGAAAGGAATCTTGGTTAGCAGAAGAAAGAAGCGATAGCGGAGACGATTATGACAATTGGACCTTCAACACAGTTCATCATTGGGATGAGTCTTCCCTCGGGGAGTGGCAGCTCAAAATTAGAGATGGCGACTCAGGAAATAATGGTACTTTGAATCACTGGTCGCTGATATTCCATGGGACTGATGCGGATTTGGATCATGACGATGATGGATTAGAGGATGTGAACGAGACTGAGATTTGGGGGACTGATCCCTATGACCCCGACACAGATGATGATGGATTGAGTGACTACGAAGAGGTCATGAACCACAGTACCAACCCCTTGTCCCCTGATTCCGATCTAGATGGTATAAACGACTATGATGAGATAATGAGATTCGGGACCGACCCACTACAGAGCGACACTGATAACGATGGGCTATCAGATGGAGTGGAGGTGAACTTCTGGGGCAGTGATCCATTATTATTCGATCCAGATGACGATGGAGACCTTTTCTACCAATTCAATGATTGCGATGATCAGGATCCGATGATAAACCCAGGAAGGCCAGAAACTCTGAATGGGGTTGATGATAATTGTGACTCGCAAATAGACGAGGGATTCAATTTCACCGATTCGGACGGGGATGGTCTTCTGGATTGGCCGGAGTTTCACATACATCAAACACAATATCTAGACAGTGATTCTGATGACGATGGACTTAGTGATGGAATCGAAGTTCTAAGCTTAGGGAGTGACCCTAATTCCGCTGATTCTGATGACGATGGAGATGGTTGGTATTGGTTCCAAGACTGTGATGACCAAGATAATTCCAGATCCCCCGGTCTGAGCGAGGTTCTTGATGGAATTGACAATGACTGCGACGAAGTGATGGACGATGGTTTCGAGTTGATTGATACAGACGGAGATCAGCTAAGTGATTATGAAGAGTACCATAATATCTCGACAAATCCCTACGACGGAGATACTGATGGGGACGGACTACCTGATGGGTATGAAATTAGTGTCACTAAGACTGATCCTATCATGGCAGATCCCGATGAAGACGGAGATGGCGAGTACTGGTTCGAAGACTGTGATGACAATGACCCCGGAAGAGCAGGTTATCTGTCCGAATCACTCGATGGAAAGGACAATGATTGTGACGAGTCTATAGACGAAGACTTCGTTGACATCGATACTGATGGAGATTTTCTGAAGGATTATGATGAGTTCCACCTCCACATGACATCTGCAACTCATTCCGATACTGACAGCGATGGCTATTCCGATGGCGATGAAGTCCTGGATATCGGTTCTGACCCACTAGTTTTCAATTTTGATAGTGACGAAGATGGCTACCTAGATTTCGAGGATTGCGATGATAATAGTGAATCGATCTATCCGGGAGCAATAGAGACTTGGAACGGAGTTGACGACAACTGCAACGATTTCGTTGATGATGACGTTTCAAGACTGTCGTATCTGTCCGCCTCTCCCTCAGATTCGGATATCGTGATATGGTACAGCAAGAACCAGACCCTGGAATTGGATATCGGACCAATACCAGAGGGGGTGCAGTATAGCGTCTCTTGGAGATTTGGCGACTTCTCATTTTCTGAAGATGAAAATTACTCTGGAGACAGTATATCGATACCTGAACTTAATTGCGATTCCCCCGTGGAAAATTTGGAGGTTTATTTGTGCTCAGGAGGCAGTGGGGAGCAGAGAGTATCTGCCTCAATAATCGAGAATGGAGTGATAACGGAGGTTGTTTGGAGCTTTGACGTGATTATCTCAAAGACCCCCGACACATTGCCTGAAAGATTGGTTTCATACATCCTAACCCCGTTGGGAGTAGTTTCGTTTGTTGTATCTCTTTCCTTGCTCGTAGGGGCTGGCTATCTTTTGACATCTCAGATTTCCTACAGAAGAAAGGTAAGAGAGGCATACGAGTTCTACCAAATAAGTCCGCGAGAAGCTGGCTTAGAATCTGGCAGAGATTACACCTCGAAGGACAGTGAATTATATGCCATACCCAGTGCTCCTGATCTGTCCTCGTTTTCTTCCTCATCACCGTCCCAGCAGGCTTTGGATGAGGGTATTTTACCCCCGCCTCCACCTCCGGGGAGTTACTGAGAGGGGTCCGATTCAGCGGCCTCTTCGTCTGAATCTGTTGGAGGGTTTGTTGACCACTCGGCATCCACATTTCCGCCAGACCACTCCCCTCCAACGGTAATGTCCTCAACTTCGTCGTCATCTCTCCATACCGGATCACCATCAGCTCCACTTATCACCAAACAATCGTCCTCATCGAGTCTCTTCCTGATTGTTTGAACTCCTTTGGAGACAGGTAGAATATGCCCAACAGGAGTTCCAGCGGTAACGAAAGGATTGGTCGCAGAGCAAATTATCAGCCCCCTTGTCGGAGATATGATGTCATGAGACTCTGATGGCCTCTCTGGGTTGGTCACCGTAGCGACGACCTCTCCCTCATCCACGAAGCTCCCAGCTGGAGCAAGTACATCCAGTAAACCACCCTGATCAGACCTAATCCATAGAGACCCAGATGCGAGGATCCTGAAGCTAGGTCTGCTTGGATGACCTGGAATCATTCTCAATGATCTCAGGACATTTAGAATCCCGTACAAAGAGACCTGTACCGATTCTGGGTCCAGTTCGTCTGGGCCTCCTCCCTCAAAGGTCACGCAGGCTATGTCGGCATCATTGGTAACTCTTCTGAGAGACCCCTTGGGGCCGACATTGTCCAAGATTGCTTCAATTCCAAATGACCTAGCTATTTTATTACTGGATGCATGAGCAAGATTTGCCCTAATCTGGGGCATGTTCGTCCTTCCCACAGCTGCGGTGTGCAAGTCGATGACATAGTCACTTCCGGCAATTATCTCCTTCCAAAATCTATTCGCTACCCGATAAGAAGTGTTACTATCTGGTTTTCCAGGGAATGATCTGTTCAAATCTCTACCGTCCGGCATGTAGCGACTCTTCATCTTGTAGCCCGGCATATTCACGATAGGAACGATCCTTATTGTTCCCGATAGGACATCTGGATCGATGGGCTTCCCACTTCCAATGAAATTAGGCCCGGACAAATAGGTAAGTGCTAACGGCCCCACCAGTTCATTTCCATGAACAGCTCCAAGTAAAGTAATTGTTGGGCCCGGGCGAGCCCCATGAACGACTGTTATTGGGACTGGCCAAGATTCACCAATGTCTACTGAAAGGAGATCAAATTCCAATCTTCTGATCGATCCTGGCGGGATTCTCTTCCTCAGAAAAGTGTGATTCTTCGGACCGTTCTGCCGGGACCACTTCTTCGGCGTACCAGAGCTCCCCTCGAGTGCCTTTTCGATTTCTTTTCTACGCCTCTTTGGGATCTGATTCGCCACCTTCAGTGGTGTGAATCTTCTTCTCTTCGACCTGGGAAGTAGGCTCTCGGGCCTTTCGGAGCTTTGCTCATTGTCTGAGCCCTCTGTGGAATCGGTCAACAACCCTCCCAGTAGGTTCGACATAAATAGGATACGTTAGTGGGAATTTGGGAATTATTCAATTCCTACGAACCCCTCCAACGTGCATGGAAGACCGAGCCCCCCTCTCTGTACAGGAAGAATACGCGCCCAGTAGCATATGCTTTGGATGTGGCCCCTCCAATGAAAAGGGGCTGAAGATAAGGTCTTTCAGAAAGAGGAACGGGCTCACAATGGAATTCAACCCAGAGGAGCATCATCAGGCTTTTCCAGGAATGGTGAATGGGGGAATAATCGGTTCAATACTGGACTGTCACGGAAATTGGACTGCGGCAATAGCATTGATGGATCAAGGAGACTTGACTGAGCCCCCTTGTACGGTAACAGCCTCGTATAGCGTCAGTCTCAGAAGACCGACGCCCAATGATAAGATACTGAAAATAGACTCGGAAGTTGTTGAGCTGCTTCCGGACAGAGCAAAAATAAGAATGAGCCTGACTTGCGGAGACAAGCTGTGCGCAACTGGTGAGGGATTATTTGTCGCAGTTGCCGAAGGCCATCCCGCATATCACCGATGGAATTAGGTTAATATCCGCGGTATCCTTTAGAACGGCCCAACCTAAGGATAATCGTGGCGACCGAGAATCATGGATCGGAACACTTGGGAATCGACCCGAGGATCACCGAATTCCTCAAGGAAAGGTGGGGTATTGAGGATTTTTTCCCGCCTCAGATTGAAGCTTTGCCCGTTGTCCTAGAGGGTAAAAACCTCATGCTTACCATTCCCACTGCTAGTGGCAAATCATTAGTAGCCTACATCGGTATGATCAATCGTCTGATAGGAGATATGAAAGGGATGAGGGGGGCCTATGTTGTCCCTCTGAAAGCCCTAGCAAGTGAGAAATTTGAGGACCTGAGAGAAATAGCCGGGGCAGTTGGATTGACTGTTGGCTTGGCCATTAGCGACAGAGGTAGTGAGTCGAACGGAGTAGATGACTCAGATATTCTAGTCTGTACGAGCGAAAAACTTGACTCCATACTTAGGACTAGGCCAGGTTTTTTGGAGAACCTGGGTGTGATAGTCTCTGACGAGTTCCATCTTCTGAATGACTATTCCCGAGGACCGACTCTGGAAGTCACAATTTCTAGGATAATGCATATCAGGCCAGAGGCTCAAATCATTGCCCTTTCGGCGACCGTTGGAAATTCTGAGGATCTTGCAAAATGGCTGGGTGCAAAACACGTGAAGTCGGATTGGCGACCAATTCCTCTGCATTATGGGATAATGACTGATTTAGATGTAAATATCCACAGAATTGAGGGGTCTAATGTGAATAATTTACAAAAATCACGTACATTGCCTGGAATGAAGAATAGGAGGCTTCAGGCGGCTCTTGAGGATACAGTGTCAGTTGGTGGCCAATTACTTGTTTTCGTCTCATCACGGGCTTCAGCTGCCAAGGAAGCACGAGTTCTTTCAGAATTTATGTTGAATCTAGCGAAAGACAATTCTAGTGCAGTTTCTGAGGGGGATATCAAGAAGTGGAATTCACTATCCAAGGAAATTTCCATGGGAGAAGAAGACTCTTCGACTGGATCTTCTTTGGCTAAATCTGCAAAGGGCGGGGTAGGATTTCATCATGCTGGCCTTACCAACAGACAGAGAAAGGCAATAGAAAGATCCTTCAAAAACGGAGATATCAAATGTATAGTTGCCACACCAACACTAGCTCAAGGTGTCAATCTTCCCGCAAGGAGGGTCGTAATCAGGGATTTCAGAAGATGGAGTGCCGCAGCTAGCTCCTCGATGCCTCTATCAGTGATGGAGGTGAGGCAAATGCTAGGTAGAGCTGGGAGGCCTAAGTATGACGATTATGGTGATGCTTGGATCCTGTCCAAGGACCTTGAAGAGGAGAAGAGGCTTGTTGATCTATATTTGCGAGGCGAGCCTGAGAAAGTCACATCAAAATTAGCCAATCCAATGGCGAGGAGTGCGGTTGAAGACCCGGCCCTACTCACTCACGTACTTTCACTCATCTCAAGTGGAGTAGTCAGGGATAGGTATTCCATCGGGGGATTCTTTAGAAGTACTTTCCTTGCTACCCAGATGAGTTATGACACCCTGAATGGGAAACTGGACGAGACCATCAGATGGCTGGTTGAGAATGGGATGATAATCAGAGATGGGGAATCTGATGCTGTTGCAGACAAAATACGTGAAAATCCGGTTTATTCGACAGAAGATGAAGACTGGTCTGATGAAATCCCATCGTGGGCAGATTCAGCTGCCTCGGTATTGGGGGTCGAGTTGTCTGAATTAAGTGAGGAAAGGGTATTTGAGAAAAAACGGAGCGGCCCTGCTGTTTTTGGATTCAAGAAAGCGATTTCAATAAGTGAAGAGGGAGCGGGGCTAGAAGAGTCCCAAATTATGACATACTCTCCAACCTCCCTAGGCTCTAGAATTTCTAGACTATATTTGAACCCATTATCTGGAAGAATTATACGTGATGGCCTGGGAAAAGCAATGTCGATTATTTCAGGTCATGACGAATTTATGCAGTACTCCCCGATGAGTCTTTTGCATCTGGTTTCTTGCACTCCAGATTTTTTGCCACTGTGGTTAAGAAAGTCCGATTATGAAAAAATTCAATCATCACTACACGTTCATGAGAGAGAAATGCTCTGTACTGCAGTGGATCACGATGAAGATAGGCGAATGAAGGGAGCCCTAGTTTTACGATCGTGGATAGATGAAAAAACTACGAAGGATATTGAGAGGGACTGGGGGGTCCAGCCGGGGGATCTCAGAAGTAGGGCAGAGCTGGCTGAGTGGCTACTGTACGCGTCAAGGAGGATTGCAATTGAGGATGACCAGCTTGCGAGTATGAGTAGAGACGCTCACGAGGCACTCATCGAATCAATAGCAGAAGTCCATGGAAGAGTAAGATATGGTTGCAAATCTGATATTCTCGGACTAGTATCTCTCAAAGGAATAGGCAGAGTAAGGGCTAGAGAAATGTCCGAACTGCTGGGAGTGAGTGTGGTTTCAGACATCGCGGAGCTCACAGAGAAAGACCGGGAGAGGCTTTCCGACCTAAGAGGGTGGAGTCATAAATTGGTTGAAAATATTGTAAGAGAAGCGGGTCGGAAAGTTAGAAGAGACAAGAGAAAGAACAATTGAACTCCGGGTATCCCATGATTTGATGAGAACTGTTCCTTGGTTCCCAGCTTGGGCAGTCAGTTTCTCATCGACGATAGAAGATGTGCCTGCACTGATCTCAAAAATCAATAATGTTAGGCCTGATGATCGCTGGGTTATGGTCTCTTTCGATGTTATTGCCAGCGAGGTTCATCTATGGTCAGTTTGGCACAAAGCGAGAGTCAACGAAGATCGGGGTAGTATGGTCGCGAGGGATTTAGGGGCAGAATTTCTCAGGATTGTCTCTGGGACTAGACAGATTAGTACTGCTATAGATAGATCTGGAGTCTCAAGTGGAGACTGTAAGGCTTGGCTACTCCGTCTTCCTGAGTTAGATGTGGGGGAATTAATTGGCGATACAAATCTCCCGGTCGAGGAATACAACACTTACTCAAAGGAAGCAGAGAAGATCATAGAGCTTTTGGGCGGTTTATTGATGCCTACGAGACCTTTTCCTTCTAGAGAAGGTCTCGTGAAAATAGGATATACTGAAGATGGAGAGTCGATAGAAGACGTTATGTTAGAGCAATCATTCGTACTGCACGCATCAATGAGTGATTTCTGAATGTCTGATAGTCAGAGTAATATTAGCATGCCCAGTGGAAGTTATATGGTAAGCAATAGTGCTGGGAAGAATGCTGGTTCATACATCGACGGTGACTTTGACCCGAGTAGCTGGAAAGAAGTTGAAGCATACACTGAAGAGCTTCTGAATAGGAAGATTTCTTGTTCAAAATGTCTAGAGGGCATCATCAGAGATGCCTCTGAGTTGTCCGAACATATATCCGAAAAAGGTGCCTTGCTGTACATTGGTATGACCTGTGACACGGAGAACGATGAGAAGAAGGGTGCCTTCCTAGATTTCGTGGAAAATGTTCGGCCCAAGCTTTCCGAGTTCTCGGACTCACTTAATCGAAGAATAGTGGGTCATGAAGCCATTAAGGACTTGCCGGAAAGATATGATTTGATGATTAGGTCAATGAAGAATGATGTTGAGATTTTCAGGAAGGAGAACATTCCACTGAGCGTGGAGCAGACAAAACTGGTGACCGAGGCTCAGACGATAAATGGTGCAATGAGCGTGGAGTATGAGGGGAACGAATATACAATTCCAGAAATGCGAGTTTTTCTTGAGTCAAATGAAAGGTCGGTCAGAGAGGGGGCTTGGAAGGCAGTTGCGGATCGAAGGCTGGAGGATGAAGAGAGGCTCTCTGAGATATTCGATCAGCTTATTGTGATAAGGAATGAGATAGCGATAAACGCTGGGTTTGAGACATATACCGATTATATGTTCCGAGCAATGGAGAGGTTTGATTACACCAAGAATGACTGCCTTGAATTCCATGATGCGATCGAAGCAGTCTGCGTTCCCCTGATGAGGGAGATTAACTCTAGAAGAATAAATTCTCTCGACCTTGGGAGTTTAAGGCCATGGGATGTGAACGAGAAGACTGGGGTAGGACCTGACCTTGAGGGGAGGGCTCCCTTGAAGCCATTTGCAGATGTGAATGAGATGGTCAGCAAGCTTTCGAGATTATTTCACAGAATGTCTACAGATTTAGGAGAAAAGTTCGATATGTTAGTAGAGATGGATACTCTTGATCTTGACACAAGAAAGGGGAAAGCGCCCGGAGGTTACCAGTATTACTTACAGAAGAGCAGGGTACCTTTCATATTCATGAATGCGGCCGGCTTGCAAGGCGATCTAGAGACGATGATTCATGAGGCAGGACATGCATTCCACTCAATATACTGTGGCCATCTTGAGTTGATTGGAGAGAGAAGTTATCCTATAGAATTCGCCGAAGTAGCATCAATGTCCATGGAACTGATGACTCAGAATGAGTGGGGGGAATTCTATAGCGATGAGGAGGCGAATAGGGCAAGATTAGGACATCTTGAAGGTGTTATCTTCCTGTTACCATGGATTGCGACAATAGACTCTTTCCAACATTGGATATATTCCAATCCAGGACACACCAGGGATGAAAGGAAAACCGTTTGGAACTCAATAAGGGACAGGTTCGGGTCGAATATGGAATGGGGAGACTATCAGAGGCATAGGGATACATCATGGCAGCAGCAGGGACATCTGTTTGGGGTTCCGTTCTACTATGTTGAATATGGAATAGCACAATTGGGTGCCCTGCAATTATGGAGGACGCAAAGGAAGGATTCGGCTAAGGCCCTTTCTGACTATTCCAATGCGATGGCCCTAGGCAATACAAAGACCCTCCCAGAACTATTCTCCGCTGCAAATATAGAGCTTGGATTCGGAGAGGAACATGTAGGTTCACTAATTAGTGAAGTCAAAATTGCTATGGCCGAACTAAATTAAGTCGGACACGGGGTCCGCGGGTGATCAATCCCGCAGACCCTCGCTTGTCACGTTGAAGACCGCCTCCCCATCAGGTAGGTTAGGACTATCCACTAGGCGAGCAATTCTACGGCCCCCCTTGGATTTCCTAAGGTACAGGCGGAATGTGCTTGCGTGCCCAACGATGTGTCCACCGATCGGCTTTGTTGGGTCCCCCCACATTGCATCGGGTTTGGAGTGAACTTGATTGGTTACCAAAACAAGTGCATTATTTACATCAGCCAGCTTCTTCAGATCTTTGAGATGTCTGTTGAGCTTCTGTTGTCTGGCCGCGAGCATTCCTCGTCCAAGGAATTCAGCCCTGAAATGGCTTGTGAGTGAGTCGACGATGATCAGTCTAACGTCAATGCTTCTCCCCATCCTCTGTATTTCATCGACCAACAACATTTGGTGAGCTGAGTTGTAAGCCCTAGCGACGTGAATTCTCTCTAAGACCTCGGATGCGTCCAACCCCATCCCCTCAGCCATTTGGGTGATTCTTTCCGGCCTAAACGTGTCTTCTGTATCGATGTAGAAAACCTCGCCGCCATACCCACCTTGCTCAACAGGAAGTATACAATTTACGGCTAATTGATGCCCGACCTGGGTTTTTCCACTCCCGAATTCTCCGTAAACTTCGACTATTGATTGGGTTTCGAAACCGCCTCCGAGTAGCTCATCCAGTGCGCTTGTCGAGGATGTTAGTTTCATGACCTTACTGCGCTTGTCTAGGAGGGCTACACCACTGATGAATCCTCCAATATTGGCTAATTTCTTCGCACCAGCTATTATCTTCGCAGATACTGCTTCTCCAAGTTCGGCTTGCTCGCCTAACTCAGAGGGGCTCATCACAGCTATGGCAAGTAGATCGTCAAACCCAGCATCCCTTAACTTCTCAGCCGTTGCTGGGCCCACGCCTGGTAGGTCCTCTATCGTAGCCTGGGGCTCGTCCACATCAATAACCACTTCTTCCTCATCGAGTTTCTCACTTGCTGTCTTTTCGTCCATATCCTCACCTTGTATGAGCCCTACCGGTTCACGGAGGTATATGAACAAATGAAGGGGTCCTTCTGTATTTTGAAAGTGAATATTTTGACATAGTTCTGTTCAGTAGCACGTTTTTTCACTTTCAGTTTAGATTTACTATTGGTAACGGGTGGTGGATTTGAACCACCGATCTCCGGGTTATGAGCCCGACGAGATAACCTGACTACTCCAACCCGTTGTCTTTGCGGCGCATTTGACGTATATGAACACAACCTCAATTCTTAGCCCTCATATTATGGCAATGGTGATGTGCTAGAATACACGCCAAGTACCAGAGGCACCATGGGCGGGGACGTTCTAATCCAGAATGCGGCAATGGTTCTTCCAAATGGTATTAAAGAAGGAGATCTCCGGGTTAAATCTGGAATTATCCAAACTATAGCTCCAAACGGCGGGTTAGATCATCATCCCGGAGAACTTCTTATTGATGCTACTGGACTTTATTTACTCCCTGGAGCTATCGACCCACACGTTCACTTCCGAGATCCAGGAAATCCTGAGAAGGAGGACCTTGAAAGTGGGAGCAGGGCCGCCGCTGCTGGGGGAATCACATCATTTCTAGATATGCCCAATACTGTTCCTAATGCGACTAGTAAAGCAGAGCTAGAATTCAAGATCCAATTAGCGGCAAGAAAAACTGTTACGAATCATGGTTTTTTCATCGGGGCCACTTCGAGCAATGTTCAGGAGATGCGTAGTGTTGAGGGGATGGACGGCGTTTGTGGTATCAAAGTCTTCATGGGCAGTAGCACCGGTGATTTGCTTGTTCATGAACAAAAGCACCTTGAGGATATTTTTGCCAACACGGGGGGAGTGATAGCCACTCATGCAGAGGATGAAGATAGGTTGCAGTCCAGAATTCCACAGTTCAAACATAGAGAAGATATTGCCGCCCATGCCGAATGTAGGGATGTGGAGTGTGCTCTAATTGCAACGAAAAGAGCTTCTGCGCTGGCCAAAGATCATGATCATAGGCTACATATAGTCCACCTGACCAGTGGAGCTGAAGCGGATTGGTTGTCTTTGAACAAAGGCGACCTCATTACCACAGAGGTCTGTACCCAACATCTTACTTTCGATCAAAATGATGTCGAAGAGCTTGGAGTTCGTGCCTTGATGAATCCTCCAATTAGATATACTGGTGACAAGGATTCTCTTTGGAGGAGGCTAAAGGATGGTACAATTGACTGTGTAGTTACCGATCACGCGCCACACACATTAGAATCCAAATCAGTAGGTTATCCGAATGCTCCTGCGGGAATGCCTGGGGTAGAGACCTCACTTCCCATGATGCTTACCCACGCGATGGATAAGCAGTGTAGTGTTTCTGATGTGGTCAAATGGATGTGCGAAGGTCCGGCTAGAGTTTATGGAATAAAAAACAAGGGCTCACTTATCGAAGGCTTTGATGGAGATTTAACTCTAGTAGATCTTGATACAAGGAGGACAATCTCTGACTCAGACACATGGACGAGGGTAGGATGGACGCCTTATGCAGGAAGGGAGATTACCGGCTGGCCGATTTACACCATCGTCGAGGGCAAGATTGTACACAAGAGGAAAGCGGGAGGAGATCTGCGCGGAGTGCCAATTGCCCGACCCGGATCAGTGGGGAGAGCTCTAAGGTTCGAATAATGCCCTAATCATCGCAATTCTCTTCTTCGGGTTCGTTACATGGATGAGTCTGCTCCTCAGATGAAGATTCATTCTCCTCCTCTATCTCCTCCTCGAGATGCCAAGGTGATTCATGGCCTGGGATATGCAATTCCTTAATTGGATCCAGGTCTGACGTGCTGTGAATCGTAACTCCAAGAGCTGAAAACGCGTACAAGAAATCGCCCATAAATATCGAACGCCTAATGTCTGTGGAGTACGAATACCACCAGTATGTGCCCGAATCATCATTGTTGTAAAATGAAGAGTGATCAACCTCACCATGCACGGATAGGCTGAGATTGTGTTTATCCACGTTTACCAGTTTAAGCATTGAAACATACTCGTAGCCCCCATATCCATCATTCTGATCATAGAAGTACCTGTATGTGGAAAGAGGAACAGCGAGAAGATCGTCGGGAGCCCAGTAGGTGAATGCCTTGTGCTCATAAGTAGCTTCGGACCATGACCACGACCACCCGCAACCCCCGACATCCTCACAATTCTCATCGACATTGACAGGGGAAATGGGGAGTGAGTCGGCAAGTGTGGGATTTGTTGGATCACTGATATCGAAGAGTGATATCTGCGTTGTTGACCAATCTAAACCGAGTCCATCCTCACCTGGTCCGATTCCAATCGTGAGTAATGTATTTTCATTTACCGGATGGATGTAGGTTGAGACCCCTGGTACTTCAAGCTCTCCAAGAATAACGGGGTTAGTGGGATCTGAAAGGTCGATGACCCATAGGGGATCCACATTCTCAAAGGTTACCAAGTATCCTCTATCGGCGACAAATCTAGCGCTCCATATCGTTTCCCCCTCAGCAATGGAACCAATGAATCCTATTTGCTCAAGTTCACCTTCCTCGTTGGGTTGTAGTATTGATACCTGATTTGTGGGGCCATTCCATATTGGCTCTCCGCTTTCATCGACCTCGTCCATTAACCACCATCTTGCCCAGGCATCAGAAGTTGATGCTATCCTGACTGATCCCTCGAACTCGGAGATGGAAAATTGATCTTGGACTGTTCCATCGACTCTGCCTGAACCAATATATTGGGTGTATCCAGGCTCACTTATATCGAAGGAGTGGATGTTGGTGGCATCATCCCAATCCGAATTCCTCCAAAACCACCACCAGTCATTTGCAGGTTCAGCGAGTATTAGCATATCCTGCGAGGAGTATACATGTGCCCAAGATGATGTTATGTGATCTACCTCCATTTCCAAATCATCTCCGAAAAGATCGAGTGTCATTATGGTCGTAAAGCCCCTTCCGGCGCTGTATTCGCTCGCTGAGTACTCTGAACAGTCCTGTGAGCTCGCAGGATACACGAAAACCCCAGATTCGACATTCTCATACATCTGGGGTGCGAAATCCTCCAGCGTTAGGGACGAGATTATTTCGTTATTGTGCTCAATAGTCTCGGCGACGCTCTGATTCCAAATCTCGATCTTTGCCTTTCCTTCCTCGGACCAGTAGCCCTCAGGGAGGTCCACCCAATTCCTGATTCCATTGACATTTGACCATAGGTGAGTGACTGATCTAACAGTTCCATCTACCAATCGTGAAGTATGATAGTTGCCTTCCAAGTACAACTCTCTATCCACACTTGGTGATGTCTTGTTAGACACATCCACCACTGTATATTTCACTAGGCTGTTTACACGGGCGTCATATCCCCATGGTACCTCATGAATAAGCAAGTCACGCAGAGGGTGATTGGTGGGAAGGTTCCACGTGTAAATCATCGAGGCTACAACGAGTCTGTCTCCCTCGAGCATCATCTGTAGAGGATTACCCTCAAGTGTGATATTGGAGTCAAGTGTTACCTCTCCAAACTCCGGGACTCCCATGATTACTAGCTCATTACCATTCAGCATGTATATGTTGTAACCGTCGGTCTTCAGGAAATCCGCCTCATCGACGCCTGTCTCTTGGTTGTTTGTTCCAGAGAAATCCCCCTCTCGGCTTTGGCCTCCAGTGTCCGTTGATGTACCCGTGGAGGAGTCTGTCACTTCGGGAACTGCGCCCTCAGACAAAACCGCATCATCCGTAAACGCCCCCACTGGTCCAGCAGACCAATGCCAGTATGCCTGCTGATCGAGATTAACCAGCATCTCATCATATGCCGCCTTCCTAAGATCTTCTAGAAGCTCCTCGCACTGTTCATATCCCCGCAAACCAGGCTCTCCTCTGGTCCTCTCTGGGAGCAATAGCATTGGATACTCACCATGTATGTATTCGACAGTGTCGTCAAACACATCGTCCACTACGTCATCGAATGCGGCTAGACAGCCTGCATTCAGCATCATGATAAGAGTTAGTGCGGCGCCGTACATCTTGGTGTTCATGATTCTTGTAATGTGGTTCAACATATCAACAGAATGGTTAGTTGATCGGACCAAAATTCCTAAATGACACTTGAAAAAATACATTAGAGTTCCTGAACAGCATTAGTTATGACTATCGATGACATACACGTTGTCGATGTTAATAGATCGGGAATAAGTCGGCTCTTGTGGCTAGCTTTGGGGTTCCTGTTTGCTGCTATCGGAACAGTAGGAATCGTAATTCCGGGCCTTCCAACGACTCCTTTGATGATTCTCGCAGCGGCATGTTTCGCGAAATCTAGTCAGCGTTTCTACGACTGGGTGATAAACAACAGAATGTTTGGCCAACATGTTAAGAATTACAGAGAAGGAAACGGTATTCCAAAGAAAAGTAAACCCATGATTCTGGGCACTATGTGGATTTTCATTACTTTCGCGGTTTTGATTGGAATCCCGGACAGTGCACCCGATATCTCTCGATATGCAACTATTGTTCTTGGGATTATTGGAACGATATTTATCCTGAGGATTCCCAATCTTTAGAGTGGTTCAAACATTTAGTGCTGATCTAACAAGATCTGCCAATCCATCAATCCAATCTGGATTGTCATTGAGACATCTTACCAGATGCATTTCTTCTCCTCCTGCTTCCATGAACTGCTCCCTGATCTCCATATTCAACTCCTCGAGAGTTTCTAAACCATCTGCTAGGAATGCGGGAGAGACAATGACCAAATTTTTGATTCCCTGGCGGGCAAGTTGGTCCACCTTCTCCTTTGTTGATGGCCGGAGCCATTTTACTGGGCCAATCCTACTTTGATAGCTTTGAGACCAGTCTTTATCACTCAAACCAAGAGCTTCGACGACAGCCAACGTTGTCATGGTACAGTGGTGTGCATAGCATGAGGAGTTAGCCTCGGTAGGAATGCTGCAGCATTCCCCTACCTTTTGACAGTGGGAACCAGATTTATCTGCTCTGTAGATATGCGAAAGAGGAAGTCCGTGATATGAAAAAAGAAGGTGCGTCTCCTCGTCAATGTGTGGCCTGATTGAGTTCTTTAAAGGAGTGATGAATGATGGGTTGTTCTCAAAATGCCCTAATTCTGATGTTTCAGGATACCATTCCATTTTCTGCAATTGTTTGTATGCATGCTTGAGTGATGACTCTGTGGTAGCTTGCGCATGGTGGGGGAACAGTGGGGCCAACAGTACCCTATCGACACCACGCTTCCTGAGATTTCGGAGGGCTTGTTCAATGCTCGGATTGCCATACCTCATCCCCACTTCACACGGGATCGCTATCTTCTCTTCCAGTGATGATGCCATTCTCTGAGTGTAGACTCTCAGAGGTGATCCTTCCTCCATCCAAATACTTCTATAGTTAGGAGCTATCTTCCTTGGCCTTGTTCTCAGTATTATTCCCCTTACAATTAGATGCCTTAGAGGTGCTGGTATGTCAATTACGTCTGGATCAAGTAGGAACTCTCTCAAGTACTCCCTTACAGAGTCGACGGATGGTTCATCTGGGGTCCCTATGTTCATCATGAGGACGCCATTCTTGGCCATATTTACCGTCTAGCCATTGAGTAATTAAACTGGAGTGTTGAGTCCTGTGAAATCTCGGAAGAGAAAAAATTCTCGGGGATCTGCAGATTGTGTTTTACTGTGTTTCCCGGCTCGGCTTCTACCTCCTCGTCGTCACTCGTTGTTTCAACGCCTCCGTGATCACTACCGGAGACGAGGTTCTGCGTGCCGCCTAGAAAGATCAGGGCAGCGATCTGTAGATCCAAGTTCTGGTCCATGATTAGATTATGTTTGAATCTTAGACTTAATGAGCTTGTACTGATGCATCATTCGTGCTTCATCTGAAAACGCCGCACTACTAAGCTGTGGTTGGTTTTTACTACTCAACCTTCTTGACGTTGATTGCATTAGGTCCCTTTGGGCCCTCGCCAACCTCGAACTCCACAGAGTCACCCTCTCTGATTTGTCCCTCAACTTGAGATTTGTGTACGAATAAATCGTCACCCTCTTCCTGCTCGATAAATCCATACCCCTTTGTGAAGTTAAACCACTTTACTGTTCCTAGTGCCATTGTTCACGGGCAATCAGACTTAGTACTTGAACAGGACTGAACAAAGTCCTCCATTGGGGCAATTAGGTTACCGTAGTCAGGCTGACGACTTGAGTGATCGAGAGCTTCCCAGAGACCTCCAATGACTGCTCTTATCGTCGCGAATCTCTTCATCACCATTCGCAATGGATATCTCCCTTTGACTGGCTTGATTAACCGAATTGACATTCGGAGTGTCCTTGAACAACGACCCACTCCGCGGTACGGTTCAGATGACAGAGGAGGGGGAAATAAGTGCCGCTGATTCTGACGAATTGGCAGAAGCGATGCTGACCTCTTCTAGGTCTGTTGTCAGGACTTGTATGCAGATTAGGCCCTCAGAACACGTACTTATTGTCACTGACCCCCACTGCTCAGAAGTAGGGCAATCTCTCTATGAAGCGGCTGCCGAGGTAACTGACAGGGTTCTGCTAATGATGATGCCTCCCTCCCACAAGAAAGGAGCAGAGCCTCCAGATCCCGTTGCTGAGCTGATGAGGCAACAGGACGTTGTCCTGATCGCCACAAAGAGCTCTCTGACTCACACCAGAGCTAGGAGGAACGCTTCAAGAGAGAACGCGAGAATTGCATCTATGCCAGGTATAACATCAGAAATTCTATCCAAGGGAGGGATGACTGCGGATTATGGAGCGATAAAAAAAGAGATATCTGGACTCAATAGCCTACTAAGGAAGAGGACCCTCGTAAGAGTGAGGTCATCCTCGGGGTCTGATTTTACTTTCACGACAGGAGCAAGGTGGATACTTGAGGACAATGGAATTTGCAATCGGCCTGGACAGATAACGAATCTCCCGACAGGTAAGGTATTCGTTCTTCCCAAGGAAGGGAGTGCTAATGGGAAGATTGTAATTGACGGGTCACTTGACGGTGAATTATTGGATGAGCCAGTGACGTTATTGGTCGAAGATGGCAACGTAATCGAAATTTCTGGGGGCTCTGTTTCTGAGGACCTTATTTCTAAGATGGATTCCATTAGATCCTCTGTGAAAATATCTCAAATTGAGAAGGTCGGAACCCTAGCGGAATTCGGATTCGGTATGAACCCAAAATCGCGACTATCCGGTAGCCAACTGGAGGATCAGGTCGTCAGAGGCTCCTCGTACATCGCGATAGGAGATAACTCATCCTTAGGGGGAAGTTCAAGAGTAGGCTACCAAATTAGGGGAGTCATGTTGAAGCCGACCGTGGAATTGGAAGACGTCGACTTAGTCTTAGAGGGAAAGGTAACTGCGAGAAAGCGGTGATTGAATGAAGGCGATACTTTGGTGCAACGGGGCACTACCTAGTGAGTCTATCGTTGGAGAAATCATGAGTTCTACATCTCTAATTTTCGGAGTTGACGGTGGTGCTGATAAGGCCTCATCGATGGGATATGATGTCTTCAAGGTCCTTGGAGACTTGGATTCTGTGGAACACTCCAAGTGGGAGGATCGATCTATTTTTCTCGACGATCAAAGTAAGAGTGACCTCTCAAAATCAATTCACTACGTTAATTCCCTGGGATTTGAAGAGGTTGATGTCGTTGGTGTTGAGGGCGGAGACTATGGACATGTCTTTGGCGCCTTCGCGGCGTTGAACGAGGCCCCAGAGGGAATGAATGTTAGGATGCATTACGAATCTGGAGTTTTTCATCTTTCGAGCCCCTCGAATAATGGTTTCAATGAGCTTATCGAGAAGGGTCGAAAATTCTCGGTCTTTGCATTATCAAGTTGCATGAAAGTTAATGTCATTGGCGGGAAATGGGAGTTGGCAGGGCAGCAACTCAAGATGTCGACAAGGGGACTCAGCAATGAGGGACTGGGGGCTTTGGTCAGAGTTACCTCGGATGGAGTGGTAGCGGTATACGTGGAGCGGTCAAGATGACTTCGAATCCGGGTCCCTAGAAAGCATGATTGCTATTGGTCTGGTCCTTGGGTCACTCTCCAACCCAATCTTCATTATGACTGCTAGTGGGACTCCGAGAACCATTCCCATTATTCCCCATGCCCATCCCCAAAAGGCCACCAACATTAGTAGGACGATTGGTGACATGTCAAGTCTCTGTCCCGCTAACTGCGGCTCGATTATACCGCCCCAGACCTGCTGATTGGCAATTAAGAGAGCGATAAGAATCAACGCTGATGTTTGGGGGAGTACGATTAGCCCTAGTAAAATGGGGGGAATAATCGAGAGCAACGCTCCGACATAGGGGATGAAATCCATGAGGAATGTTATTGAAGCCCACAGGAAAACGAACGGGATTTCCATGTAAGATAGTACGGCTGCGGCGACAACGGCTTGACCGAAAGCTACTGAGGCTCTGGTGATGACATAGGTATTGATTCCATCCCCTGAGTCAGAGGCTACAGACATCACTCTCTGTACATCATCTGGGTAAGCTGCCTTGATTCTCTTTGGAAGAGTCTCTGCCTCCAGAATGATGAACAGGAGGAAAATTAGGACTGTCACGAGGCCGGTAGTAAATCCTGCCAGTGTACCCACGAAACCTGCGGCGTATGAGTTCACAGTCTCGATGGTAATTAAGTCAGTGAGGGTCGAGGTATTAGGTTGGTATCCGAATATCGATAATTCCTCTACCCAAGCTACCTTCTCGTCAAGGGATTTCTGCAACTCGGGGGCATCGTTTGTGAAACTCTGCATCGCCTCATACATTGAATTGGATGCGAAAAGTAGGAACCCCATTACCGCCACCACTAGAACCCCATAAGCGATTAATGGATGGCCACCTATCCTCTCCTCCAGCCATTGTGCTGGGGGCCTAATTAGGAAGAAGATTAGCGTTGCAACAACAAGAGGCTGAATCACTGCCTTTAGATGTATTATTGCCAGGACGCTGACGAACAACACAATTGCGATGTTGGCCAGAGTTCCGGAGTCGACCTTTGCTAGACTGGTGCTGTTCGCCATGGTTATCGACATCCCGACATAGTCATGGCGCATCAATGGTTCGCCTAATCTAGCGTTTTATGGCCTCAATATAGACCTTCTCGAAGGATTCAGCATTACCCGAATAGGTGAATTTCTGAAGGACCCTGGCTCTGCCTTGTTCGCCCTTCTCCCGGCCTGTCTTCAAGACTTCTCTCATTACAGAGACCATAGACTCTATGTTGCCCATTGTGAAAAGGGCGCCGACAGATTCGTCGACCATCTCCGGAAGTGGCCCATGGTCAACTGTAACGACAGGGACTCCAGATGCCATTGCCTCCAAGGGAATCAACCCCTGCCCCTCGTAGAATGAGGGATAGACAACCAAGTCCGAAGATCGGTAGAGTTGTGCTAGTTCTGCGAAGGATAAGCTAGACTCTATCCTTACGTCTTCTTCAACCCCTAGGCTTTTTGCCAGCCTCATCAGTCTTCTCTTCAAGTGCCCTCTACCGACTATCACAAGTTTGGTGTTTGGCATCTCCTCGTTCAAGGCTGAAAAACCCCGAATCAGAGTTGAATAACCCTTCCTTGCCGCAAGTCTTCCAACTGCCAGTATTAGCTTAGATCCCGGGCTTACTGCACCGAACCTTTTTCTGATTTCAGTGAAGTTCAGTTTTTCCTCCTCTTTTTCAATATCTAGAGGTCTGAACATCTCTGTATCGACACCCCAGTGAATGACTTCACAGTCCCAATTCGGCGGGGGGTTGTATCTTGAATCGAAGTCCTCTTTGGTCGCACGGGAGTTGGCCACACAGATCGATGACTCCCTGATGGCGATGCTCTCAAATTTGGCGTATCTTTCCGCTGAGAGCCTGATTGCTATGTCATTTACATTAGCCCATACCGCTGCCTCCTTTGCCATACTTGCCTCGAGCAGACCATCACGCTCACCAAGCCACGAACCATGGAGGGAAGACACCACCGGAGCGATATTTTGGATGCAATGGTGAAACTGAGGCGTTGCCCATGATATCATGGGACAATGCAGGTGAACAACGTCCACGTTGAGTCTCTCATTCAGTCTCTCCAACTCCGAAATAGCCCTCCTGCCATAGGAACGGGTGAACTCCATGGGGATTCTGGCCCATCCCACTTCTATCACTTCCACACCCTCTTGGTGAGGTGGTTTACCTGCTCCTGATCTGGTGATGACAGTGACTTTATGGCCCCTATTGACCAAGGCTGCGGAGAGGTGGAAAACCGTCGACCCCATGCCTCCCCACCTTGGTGGAAACTCTGCGGAAAGCATTGCGATGTGCATGGTCTCTCAAATCCCCGATTCGGTATCAGCATTTCAAGAGAACTACCACAAGTCAGACGTTCGCATTATTCAAAACGGAGGGGCCGGTGGCTAATTCATGACTAAACCCCTGCCAGTACACGTAACGGTCGTTATTCCAACAAGGAACGAGGAGGAAGCGATAGTTGACACGATTAGGTCCGTTCCGAATGACGGATGGTGTGATAGGCTTGACTTTTTGATTATCGATGGTAACTCCACGGACAGTACTAGAGAGCTGGCAAAGGCAGAGGGCGCTACTGTATACCTAGAGCCCAGGAAGGGTTATGGCAGGGCCTACAAGACTGGTTTCTCTATGGCTCCTGGTGACATCATCGTAACTATGGATGCGGACTGCACCTACCCCGGGGAAGAAGTCCCAGGTCTGGTTAGAAAACTGGTAGAGGAGGACCTGTCATGGATTACTTGTGACAGGCTTAGGAGGGCCGAGCAGGGGTCAATGCCGGGACTTCACGGATTTGGCAATTGGGTTCTATCCACGACGGCATCGCTCCTGTACTGGTATGGGATACATGACTCCCAGAGTGGAATGTGGGTTTTCCGAAGATCAATCTTCGATGATGAGAGGGTCCGTCCCAAGCATGACGGAATGCCTCTCTCGCAGGAGTTCAAAATCCGGGCGAGGAGATACCTTGGCAAGAAGAGAACTGCTGAGGTCAGTGTTCCATACAGGACTAGGGTCGGGGAGGCTGAGATCAACACTTGGGGGGATGGCCTCCTGAATCTCAGATTCCTCTTCACTCACAGATTAGGGTTGACTAGGCAAGTTACGCCTTGGGGCCCAGAGGAGTAAGTAACTGCCATCTACATGGGTCAAGGAGCACGCATCGGATCGAGTGTTTCGATACCCTATGATTCGTCTCTTTCATCATCAATTGGCTCGAAAGAGGACCATGACTGAATCAACTCCAAATCCCTCTCTATCTCCTTTCTGCGATTGGATACAATTACCATTCCGACCGAGATAAACATACATATCACCAATATGACGAGTGGCAGGCCAGAGCCAATTATCCATCCGAAGATATCCAGGCCCTCGTCCTCTATTATCGGGATTATGGACATCAGGGTCGGACTCACTGAATCCCCATCCAATGCCCAAACACCGATGGAGGCAGAGGACCCTGAGGTAATCTCCCAATTTGTCTCATAGGTCCAAATTCCATCATCTGCAATCAAGTCGCCCAGTTGCCCGTCATCCCTCATCTGGAATGCCTTGGATAGTCCTCCCGCGACCATCTCACCCCCCACCGATTCAGTGGTACCATCCGCGTCTTCCATTACCACTGTTACTCTGATCTCATTGACCTCTCCCATACGGAATTCCTCTGGAGAGACTGTCATGTCCCTCAAGGCTGGTGATGACGAGCCTATGGTCAGATTTACCGAGGCAAGAGACTGGGCTCCCCTTGAGTCCTGAACCATCAGATCTACCCTCACCAGTCCCGGTGATAGCTGGACGGTTACTGTCTCTCTGTCGCTGACCTCTGTACCATCGGAGAGGGTCCATCTGTAGAGCGCTATGTCATTGTCATAGTCGAAGGATTCTGATCCGTTTAATTCCAGAATTGTGCCTGGAGGAATGTACTGGCCCTCGGAAAGCCCGGTTATCGAAGCCACTGGGTCAGTCTCCAATACAATTATTTCTTGGGTGTGAGATATGGTCATTCCATTCTCGTCTGTCAGCTCAAATGTCAGAGTGTGAGTTCCATGAGGGAGAAAGTCATTGTACCAGAAATCTGTGGTTTTGGAATCAAGAATGGGCTCCAGCATCAGATTGGACGTTACAGTTACTGTGAAGTCGTCCCCATCTGGGTCGAATGACCTTCTGAAGTCGAAAAGAACTGGTAGGTTAGAGTATACTATGGCATCTGGAACCGGTGAGTCCAACACGAAAACAGGTGCGGCTTCATTGACTCTGAGCATTATCTCCGATACATCTGGATTCCCTGAGCCATCGTCGATGGTCAGTGTGATTTGGTGAACGCCCTCGGGCAACCTGGTCTCCAAGTACCAATCGCTTCCCAGGGGCTCTTCGACGATATCGCTCTCCCAGAGAACGCTGACCAGGTCGGAGCTAATTGATTTAGAGGGGTTGCATATCAGTCCGGAGCCATTCTCGGGAAGGTCGGAGCAGGAGATATCCCAGTCGCCTGATCCGGTCGAGGCGAGCGTAACAAGAGTACCTGAATCCGTTAGATGGCCATCCATGGGGCTCGAAATCACTGAAATGGGTAGTGAATTATTCACTTGGACCTGCGTACTGTAAGTAGTCCATTGGCCTGCATGAGCTGGCCTGTCATCGCTGGCCTGCATAGTTATGGTATGAGTTCCTTTGGACAAAGTCCCAGTCCACTCAATAATACCATCGGAGGATACTCCTGAATGGAATGTGCCGTCTATGTCGCTCATAAACTGGAACTTTACAGGGTCTCCCTCTGGGTCTAAAGTGCTAGATCCGTCGATAATTACCGTATCCGAGGATAGCTGACCGGTCCTTGAAATTGTCATCGATGCCTCTGGAATCTGATTATACAGCTCGACGTCGAATGTCCAAGTGGAGGCTGGATTGTTCCCGTCTGATGCGTAGACGGTGACAGAGAACGTACTCGGTGCCCCTGGGAATGACCTGTTCAACTCCAGCGGGCACCCGTTTGCAGGATTCGGGGGGATGCTGGCATCTTCCTCGTAGGAGGCGCCGATCCAGCATTCCATATCATCTCCCTCTGGGTCATATGTTCCAGACATGAAGACCGTCACATTGGCGGTTTGTCCTAGGTACAAAGTCCCCCATGAGGATACGGCTGGTGAAGTTCCAACTGAAAGGACTGGGGGGAGATTGACCAGTTCAATTTCCCTCTCCTCTTGAACGCAATGAGTTGGATCACAGACCTCAAGGGTGATCAAATGCAATCCATCTGAGAGGCATTGACTACCTCCCACCAAGTTATTGGCCATAAAGCTCGAGCCATTGTCAACAGCAGTCCCTGAACAGGATCCTGATCCCCCGGTCATTGCAAGTACTCCATCAATGCTACTTGTCCAAGTATAGCTCAGATCATCGTCGTCTAAGTCCCAAGATTCATTCCCCCCGAAATAAACAGGGGAACCACTGGGATAAACAGATTCGTCTTCCGGGTCGCCCCAAATGATGAAGGGGGGCTGATTAGCAATCTCTAACACACAAGTAACGACCGAGTCCGAAGTTAGCTGGATGGGCACTGACTCATTGTGCACGCCATCATAATCACAACCTGGGCTCATTGTAGTATTCTGAGACCAGCCTTGGACGGGGGTCCACCTCTGACCGACGAAAGGCCCCACTACTTCCCTGCCTGAGTAAGGCAGAGTGTGGGTGAATTCTACCTCCAGCTGATCGAATGAAAAATTAACGTCTGAGAATGGTATGTTCCTAAGATTCTGATTGACGACGTTCGCCTCAACGAACCACATTAGATCGACAATATTGTCGGAGCCTGTGAAATTGGGTGTTGCAATCTGGGATGATGATATCCACCTGATATGGGAGTTCCCAAGAGTTGAGAATGTGTCAGACATTCCCGATAATGTAGAGAAAGAGGAGTCAGTGAAATTAACGAAGGAGGAGGAGGTAGAGGGATTCGCTCCCTCGCACTCAAAGTGGACAGATGATGAAACCAAATCGGTGTGATCTATCAGTTCCATGCAACCTTGTGAACCCCTGATTAGACTTGAGTTGAGGTATGAAGTCATGCCTCCGATAGCAGTCCATTTAATTCCATAATTAGAGCCGACAATCTCTAGATTATCGATGGTCGCATCAGCTAAATTGAGTTCCACAGAATGAGTACTTGAGTTCTGGAACACGGTTATGTTTGACAGTGAGACACTTCCTTCCCTCTCTGTTATGCCACTATTGTCGATGTCTAATGAGGGTCCTGATAGGGGCTCTCTTGAGATTATTCTATCTAGGAATATGTCAATGCTATCTCTGATCACCACCCCGTGCTGATCATGGGATGATGAGCAATTCATGCAACTAACATTCTTACCAGCACTCACCACATCATTCGATTCTTCAAAGTATATGCCCGATCCAGAAGACGGAAAAAGGGTTCCTATGCCATTGGAGGAGGTGTGAATCTGCTCCAGTTCAACATTGCTGGAGTCAATCACGGATACACCGTGGCCTGAATTATTGTGACTGGTCACTAAGAACAGATCCGGATGAAACTCTCTGATATCCAAACCAGTGGCTCCATTGTTGCTGATGTCCCAATAACTACCCTGAATTCCTCCTTTCCAGAGTAACACACCCGGGCCCGTTGAGTTACGAACGACTAGGTCGTTTACTGTGGGTGCCCAGTTAGCACTTCTGAAGAACATCCCGGCTCTGTCATTGTAGGGGGAGATTGCTGAGGGGTTGCCATTACCGATTATGTTGAGTCTATTGATTATTGTGGATGAGTCTATCATATAACCCCTCAATCCGACTGCTGAGTTATCTTCTATCAACCCGACATCTATGTGCACCCCACTTGTGTTGATATCGAATGCGGCCACGGAAAGTCCGGATGTTTTTGCCCCCGTACCTCCTGTCCCCCTAACTGTAATGTCGTTGAAGATAGCATTGAGTGGTAGGTTGGAATATTGACTGTGATTGTACTGCTCGACCATAACTCCCCTGTACATCGAGTTTTCTACAACTACGCTCACAAATGTAGGTCTGGTCGTCCATCCGTCCGTGATGTGCCTGACGAAGATTCCGTTGTCCGATCTGCTTACTATTGAGTCCTCGATTAGGGGAATTGAGTCCTCGACCCAGATACCTGCGGCGATTGCCATTGTAGCCCCGCTTATGTTTGAAATGACTAGATCTGAAAGTAGTCCGCCTGAATTACCCCAATGATTGACTCCTCTAGTGATTAACCCGTCAATCTGGGCCCCTCGGACGATCGGTGTTGAGTATGCGCCGATCGATAGGCCTATGCCATACCTCCATGTGGTAGAGAATCCGTGGACGTCTTGTCCTCCGCCCGTAATGACAAGATCCGCTATTATGGGTGACGCGCCACCATACAGGTCAACTGCGACGTTGTCAGCATTGTTCACCGTCAGATTTGAGATGACAGGATCGCTACCATAAATTGTCACACCGTATTTGGAGTCTACCACTGATAAGTTCTCCACCCTAGATCCGAGACCATCACTCGAGTAATTGAATACCAAACCCTCGTGATTCCCAGAAATTGAGTTCATGACCACGGGAGATGAAACACTGCCTGAGACGATGATTCTTCCATCAACGTCCAGTGAATGGCCAGATCCGATACTGACAGTTGTCCCTGGTGAGATTGAGAGGACTTCGCCCGAATCAACAAGATAACCATCTGGTAGAATGACATTTCCGGACCAAACGGTGGTAGTTCTAGATTCAGAGGATGAAACGAGATTAGAGCATAATACCAAGATAAGTATAGCCATGATAGCGAATGCCATTCTCGGCCTGTAGTCTGGGGCACGCACATGCTTTGGGTTGACTCATTCCATGTTATCCCTTCGTAACATTGAGTTGGAGTTTATGTGATAGGAGAGGTCATAAGCAGGAAGTATTCGGGAGGATTGGGGTTGTTGTGAATACCGCATTCGTCCTTATTAAAACCGCCCCTCAGAAAGAATTAGACGTATATCTAACACTCCTAGATCTTGAAGCCGTGTCAGAGACCCATGTTTCGTATGGGGAGTATGATCTAGTAGCTCGCATTGATTTTGAGGACGAGCAACAGATGGCTAGGGCACTAATAGGACAAATGAGATCCATAGAGGGAGTTGTCAGAACTGAGACTCTAATTGCGGTTGAGGTGTGATTGTGGCTGTAGGATTTGTTCTGATTACTACTGAGCCTGGAGCCGAGGTCTCAGTTAGGGAAGCGGTCTCCAAGATTGGGCACGTTTCAGGACAGTGGATTGTCTTTGGAATGCATGACCTATTTGTTAAACTCGAAGCAGAGGACGATGAGGAATTGACAAAGTGCGTTCTCCAGGAGATCAGATCAATAGAGGGTATTGCGGAGACTAGGACACTGATTGGTGCTGAGATATGAATGGTGAGTTTGTAAAATCTGAGACGAGGGGCAAGATGGCCTCACTGGCCTTCTTCTTGATGATGCTTCTTCCGACTATAGCTACTGCTGGTTCCCCTCCCTTCAACGAAGATTCGCCCATGGATGAGAAATGGTGGATGAACACAAGTATGGACAAAGACGGCGATTTCGTCCATGATGCTATTTGGATAGCGGCTCAGAATAATCAACACGACTACCTAGATGAAGATGGCAGAATATCCGTTATAGTCGACTTTGATCATACCCCAACTG
Organism: Candidatus Poseidoniales archaeon; assembly: GCA_028283505.1. GTDB lineage: Archaea > Thermoplasmatota > Poseidoniia > Poseidoniales > Thalassarchaeaceae > MGIIb-O5. The sequence goes on along the minus strand of JAPOFX010000001.1, from coordinate 69,641 downwards.
AAGATGACGAGGAGATGCTGGCTAGTGAGGTGGACTTCGAGTTGGAGTTTAGGTACTGGTTAATTGATTCAATCGCAGGGACTGTGGAGCTAGAAAGAATTCACGATCTAGTCGACCTTCCAGGAGTCGTTTTCGTCGAGCTGGACGGAATCCTCGGGATACAGATGGAGGATGTCGTTCCAGCTCACGGTGTTGATTTGGTATGGCAGGACACTGGTTACACAGGTGAAGGAGTGACCATGGCAATAATTGACACTGGAATCGACGGTAATCATACCGCTCTGGACGATTTGGATGATGATAACAAGACAAATGACCCAAAAATCGTAGCATTCTATGACGCCATCAACAATCCCGGGGCAACCAATGGAACGGAGATATTCCCCTATGATGACAACGGGCATGGCACTCACTGTGCAGGAATCACCGCTGGTACGGGCGCCCCTGATTACCGACACATCGGCGTGGCCCCTCGGGCAAACTTGGTTGGTGTCAAGGTACTAGACGGCGGTGGAAGCGGATCTTTCGCCGCAGTCATGGCAGGAATGGAATGGACTGTTGAGAAGAGGCATGAATTCAATATTAGAGCGGCTAGCATGAGTCTTGGGGCTCTCACAGGGGCAATAGAGTGGACTTCCTCGGAAGAAGAGTCGGTCAATAGAATGGCAAACGAAATGATGAGGGCCGGAGTCACGCTTTTCATCGCGGCCGGAAACAGTGGAGGGACCGCAACAATTGGGACCCCCGGAAGCGCGGAGGACGTAATTACTGTAGGTTCACTTGACAAAAATACTGCGATCGCTGTATATTCAAGCCAAGGCCCGACAGAGGAGGGCAGGGTAAAACCAAACGTGGCATTTGTGGGAAGTAGCGTTAATGCCCCAGACGCAAATACGGGAGACGGCTATGTCGCGCTCTCCGGAACCAGCATGGCAACCCCAGGCGCGGCTGGTGTCGCCGTTCTGATGTACCAAGCCAATCCTGATCTGAGCCCATTTGATATTCGAAACATAATGCAGGAGACCGCTACATATCGAGAATGCCATTATATGTTGGCAAACGAGCCTTGTGCTGAGGATGCAATTCCGAAAAATCGTCAGAATAACGTGTATGGTCACGGACATGTCAACGCCCAGCCAGCAGTCGAAGAAGCTGCGAATTACGACTACGAGCTGAGTCTTACCCTGAATGTTACTCTAGCAAGTGATTATGGCATTGACAACAGGGTCTGGATTAATCCTGGAGATTCCGTTTCCTACAATTTGGAGGGAGGAATACAGAGGGTTCAATGGAGGACTTGGGACATGCGAGACAACTGGATGGATCTACCTGATTTTAATCCCGGAGAAGCGGATTTTGAAGTCTCGCACAGTCTCCTAGTTGACAGACTTCAGTACCTTCCCAACAATACTATTGAGGGGTCGCAGGTAATTCTGGTTAGGGCAATATCAGGAGCCGAATCCTCTACGAACTTGGCCACAGCAATTTACATCGTCGGCGAAGAAAAGGCACAGGAGTCTGGTGGCGGGGATTCAATGGGAGTAGTGATCTTCGGAGTTCTGTCATTCATGGTGATCGTCCTTTTAGTCGCCCTTGTCGTAGCTGGGTTACAGTGGGCTAGGCTTGAAAGTTTGATTGATCGCGAGGACTACCCGGACTATGAGATTGAAGAGGTTGTTGGGGACATTGTTACTGAGGATGGGTTCGAGGAAGGAAGCTAGATTCCCTTGGACAACATAGCGAGTAGATCATTGGCCGCATTTCTGCACTCAGCCGCTTTGAATCTGCTTATTGCCTCGGTCCAGTGTGAGATTCTGTTTGATGGCTCCAAAACTCCTCTCCAGTACCACCTATGTGCAGACAGTCTTCTGTGAGACGGGATATCCTCCCTGAGATTGTGCGTACATGATTCTCTATGGGCAACAGCGAGCCAGTCCGGAATCTCTGTACCCACAGCTTCTAGCGTTGCATGAATGACGCTTATTCTACTGGGATAATCACTTATTCGGGAAATTAGGTCTTCGGCGGATGAGATGGCTCCTTCAGACAATTTATCATCAACCATTCTGGAGATCCCGGCCTTGATGTCTAGGATGTCAAGGATAATATCTTCCTCAGAAACCCTTGATTCAATCTCCGCTCTGGATTTTGATGCATCTGCTAAATCTGAATTGTTGAGAGCTATTCCATATTTTACTAACTCTAGAGACAGGATAGCTGAGTCCTTTTCCTCAAATGGAATCCCATCCAACCTAATTCTGGAAATCTGATTTAGTATCCTATCGGACTCTAATTTACTCATCCTCCCGGGAAGCCTGTCATCGAATCTCCTGATTACTGACGCAATCTCGATCTTCGCCCGTTGGCTCGGGTCAGACAAAGAGACGGCCTCCTCCTCAAGCCTCTGGGCATCAGATAACTTACCATCCATCCTTGCTAGTCTTGATTCAAACAGTTTCTTCGACGGGCCATGATTCATCTTGGAAATATGCGTCTCTGCAATTTTTGTCTCTCCCCTATCCAATGCGAGTGATGCCGCATCGCTTCTTAGTTTCTGGCTATCATTCACCTTCAATGCGTTCTCTATCACTACTGCCGCTATTGAGCTATCCTGATTTGAGATCAAACTGATGTTTTCCTCTATCCATTCTAGATCGCCATCTCGGCCTGACATAGATCTGTGATAGGCCTCAATCTTCCTCGCCCTCCCGCCTTCTCTAGTTGACCATTTCTTAGCTTCAGTATGATGCATCCTAGACAGCGTCTTTTGATCCAATGTAGCCTTTCTCACGTTCCTGACAAGATGGTGTGTTTCCATTAGCCCATCCGACCATTTCAAAACCGCGGAATTGTCTAACTCTGCAATCCCTGCTTCAGAGTACAGCTCTTGAGAACCCAACGGGTAAGGCGCAATGGATAATTCGTCAAGAGTTTTCTTGCCTTGTTCTGAAAGCTTGTTAATTACAGTGTCCTTCACATAATCTAAAACTGCCTTAGTTTTCTCTGGAATTCCCTCATCTGGAGTCCAAAGTCTGATTGCTAGCGGGTGTCCTCCAAGTGAGTTTGATACTGCTTCGGCTGTGACTGGATCTGTCCGTTTGGAGAGTAGCTTTACTGCATTTTCTACCTCTAATCCATCCAAACGTAGATCAGAGAATTGCCCTTTAATCTCAAGTGGATTTGGGGCTCTAACCACCAGGATTACCGGGCAACGAGACGAGGCTTCTGAGACAAGGTGACTAATAGACCTCGAATGCCTTGGGTGCAATTCTTGTGCCTCATCCAGAACTAGAAGAGTTTTATTGGAGGGGAGGGCCTCTAGAATTGCTTCGATGTTAGATGGGGACGATTTGCCTAACCACATTTCTCCAATTGACTTTGCATCGGTTCCGAATGAGCAGTTTGCCCACCTTATCGTCCATCCTAGGTTCTCAAGATCGGAAGATACTGCCCTAGCAAGTGTTGACTTGCCGATTCCTGGCAATCCACTAATTATTGTTGACCTTCCTTCCTTGACTACCTCTACAATCTCCTGAATTTCGGAATACCGACCATAGACAACAATGGGATCCGGTGCCGGTCCGATTACTCCTCCTTTCCTCTGAGTTGCAGGTAGTTTCTGTTCCGAGATGACTATTCTTCCCTCAGGTGTAATATTCACTACCGTCCTCTTTCTTGACCCCCCTCCAATGACATGCGCCGTTCTGGTCGAGATTAGTCCCTCTGATTCCAATTGAGAGAGTGGGGCGTGCAATGCGGATCTGACCACTCCAAGGGACTCGGCCAGTCCCGGCAATGACAATTCTCGGGGGACGTCCCAAGCTTTGTCAAAATGCTCGCCAAATTCTGCCAGCCGAGAGAGGATCCTAGTCTGGGAGCTGGTGAGCATGGCCCTGAGGTGAGGCACGGGTTCATGGGCGTTGACCTACGTCGCATCAGCGAAGATGGCAGTTGAGAAGGGCTCTTTGGACCTCCCGCGCAAGCCTGGAGTGTACCTATTCAGGAACAATGATGGTCGGGTAATGTATGTAGGTAAGGCTACTGAGATCAGGAGTAGGGTGGCATCTTACTTCTCTGGGAGTGACGGTCGCGTCATGGTACCAAGACTGATTGAGCAGGCTGATGAGGTAGACTACATTGTGACAAAAAGCCCTTCAGAGGCTTTGACTCTGGAGAGGCATCTAATCAAGGAGCACAAGCCCAAATTCAACTCCAGACTCAAGGATGACAAGTCTTACCCTTACATTTCTCTGACAAGGGAGGAGTTCCCGAGGATAATGTACACACGTCACCCCCCTGAAGGTGCAAGGTCTTGGGGGCCATTCACCAATGCAGGAGCTGCCAAGAGGATCATACAATTACTTAGGGAGCAATTCGGAATAAGAGACAAGAGCTGCAAGGGCGAGGATGGTTGTCTTGCGATGCACATCAACCTCTGCAAGGGCCCCTGCTACGACCCTGAGGGATATCCGAACATAGTTAGAGCGGTAACAGGCGTACTAGACGGTAACGCAACTGTACTAACCCGCTCTCTACAGAAGGAGATGGATGAGGCATCGGAGAGTCTAAACTACGAGCGGGCAGCATATTTCAGAGACATGATTGCTTCCATTCAGAGTAGCCTTTCACATCAGATAATCCATAGCAGATTCTACCAAGATTGTGATGCAATAGGATTCTCATCTCTCGGAGATACCGGGGTCGTAGTGATTCTGCATGCTAAGGATGGGGTCGTACAAGGCAAGACCGAGTATCCATTGATTCACCGAGGAGATGTCTCCGAGTCTGTTTCACTCGTTCTATCAGAACATTACGCCCACAGGAGACCACCAAAGATCCTTCTTCTTCCTACAGAAATAGGGGAGGCTACACAGATGTGGTTGAAGGGAAGGAGAGGTGGCGCATTTGAGGCAAGGGTTCCTTTGAGAGGAGACCTTTCCAAGCTCAGAATGATGGCCGATAGGAACGCTGAGATTCTAGTTGTGAGTGCTCAGAAGAATAGCTCCGGTAGTCTGGAGCAAAGAGCTGCTAATGATTGCGCTGAGTTACTTGGTCTAAATTCGATGAATCATATTGTGTGCTTCGACATGGCACAGCTCATGGGCTCGGAGAGAGTAGGAGCGTCGGTGGTTTTCAGACACGGTAGGCCGTCTAAGAGGGAGTACAGAACTTACAGGATCAGGGGAGATTGGGCAGATGATCTGAGGATGATGGAGGAGTCTGTGATAAGATGGGCTAAGAAGCAGAAAGAATGGCCCGACCTACTCCTTCTGGATGGGGGGGAGACCCATCTTTCTACGATTAGTAGGTCACTTGTGGAAAATAAATTATCTGGGAAATTTGTGTTGGCGGCTCTAGCAAAGAGAGAAGAGACTCTTTTTATCGAGGGCGAAGATCCAATGATTCTTGATAGGCGGGGCAGAGTTTTGATACATTCCAGAGACGAGGCGCACCGATTTGTCAACCAATACCACAGTAAGAGGAGGCGCAAGAGCTCAATAAGTGATCCTTTGGAAGAGATTGATGGTTTGGGGGCCAAGAAAATACAGTCTCTGCTAAGGCATTTTGGAGGGAGCAGGGGTATTGAGCATGCTAGTGTTGATGAATTGAAAGCGGTTGATGGAATAGGCACTTTAATGGCTCAGAAAATTAGGGAGCACTATGACAGGTGAGTCAGTCAATATCACTCTTGGCCACAATCAGTTCCTCTAAGTCATTCTCATCCAAAAGGGCAACATTGTCAGAAAGCCTACCGAACTCATTCTCCATTAATCTCTCTATCTTGGCATCGTCGATATCCTTTGATTTTCTGATTCTATTGGCCTTTCTCTCCCTTCTTTTTCTCCTAATTCTGGTTGTCATCATTGACAATAAGACAAACAGTAAGAACACGTATGAGGCGAGCTCACCAATCAAGAACTCCCATGAGAACTCGACCGAATAAGTGATTATGTCCGAATTACGACTACTACTGCACTCATCCCACGTTTCTGCAGTAAGACAGGTCGGCATGGTGTAAGACAGGACCTGCCTACCATCCGAGGTTGAAATCTCAGCGAGTCCCCTCTTGCTTTCAAACGAAGTCAATCTTATGGAATCGGGTAGGATGATCTCAATCTGTGCTGATGACTTTATTGTACCGAAGTTTGTGTGCTCCATCAGCGGGGTCACCTTCTGTTTTATCCCTGAGCCGTCCACTAACAATCCTGAGTCGGTGATTACCGGAGTTGGGAGCAAAGATGAAATTACCATGGATGGAAAGGAAGAAAGGGATCTGGGGTTGATTCCGACAATAATCTCATCCTGTCTTAGTGAGAAGCTAAGTTCTGCGTTACTCACCTTGGTGGATAATCTGACAGGATTTTCATCACTGATTATTGGCCCCTGGCCGATCGATACCGGACCAAAGTCAGCTTGAAACGGCATTGAGGACAAGTCCGCTGTGAGTGAGAGTCCCTCCAGTCCGAGGTCATTCTGATCCAAATATATCACACCAAAATCACTCATCATTTCTGAGTACGAGTTCGTCAAATGGTCGGAGAGCTTTCTGAGTCCCGCATTTGACACTTCGAATTCTATCGGCTCACCCACACCGAAATCGATCGTTGCTTCAATCTCAGATCCGGCTAGCAAACCTCCCTCTGTACGATCCCCCATAACCAGAATCCTCCTTATGGCATCTGACGGGATCGGCGACATTTCGACGCCATCGATTTCCAAATCTGCCCCTAGTCTGTAAATCTCTAGGACGATATCAGAGGTGAATTCTATTGAAACTGAGCCAGTCAACTCATGGATTGATACTCTGGAAATATCAACCTGTACCAAGAAAGAGACGCAGGTCTTCTGTGTCGAAGCACAAACAAGGTCGATACTGTCCTCCTCGCATGGGTCAGAGGTCCTGCAGATTGAATGCATCCAGTCAAATGGCCTAGAACCAGTAATTTCGATGTCTCGTGCCGTGCTGGGGCCGTCTATCGAGGAAAATGCCAAAGAATCCGTGTTTGTCCCGGTGGATTGCAGCCATTCTGGCAAGTGGATTGTTAAACTTATTTCCGAAGAAGGAAAGTCAGTAGGAAGTAGGTCAGTTATGAAGTCCATATCAACTTCAAATTCGGCTCTCAGGAAGCTCATTATCGTAGCTAAATCTTCGTCGTTCATCTGTGAAAGGTCAATTTGAGAAGCATCCCCTCCTGAATACTGAATTAATTTGGCTAGGAGGCTAGAAATCTGCATTTCTGACGGCACGGTAGTAGATTGTATCGTTATTGGATATGTACTGGACATTGAACCAGTTGTCCCGAGGCAGTACCTGTAGGACACTTCCTCCTCACAAGTTTCACCCGGCCTGTGAATGAACATGATCCCTCCAGAGTGGTTTGTTGGAGAGAACGATGGAGTCTGGAACGCTACATCCACTCCCAAGGAACGGGAAAATGATTCGGAGAGCGAGTTGATGGGAAGTGATGATAGGATCTGATCAACATCAATGTCCATCTCAGAATGAAACATCCTGATTCCGTCTGAGGTAACCGAGCCTAATTTTATTGTCGGGGTTTCTAGATTCAGGCCCCATTGATCAAGAGTTTCAGCACTAAGGTGGTGTATTCCAATCCCTAAGTCAACACGGCTGTTCATGCTGTCCCTCAGATCTACTTGAAGATCGAGACTTAAAGAAGGGCCAGAGAAAATACCCCAATTCTGATTATCACGATCATCTCCAAGTACTGCAACCAACTCTGATGAAATTGATTCTCCTCCAAGTCCCCCATTCAGGTTATCAAGTGAAATCCTTGCACCTTCAAGTCGTGTTTGCTCGCTCTCTGGCTGGAATATTTCAGCCGGCTCGTTCACCTCAATAATGGTGGCATATGAAGGCGGATACATCGTATATTCAATGTAATGGCCTGATCTAGCGAGTGTAGAGAAGTTCGTGGTTACATCTCCTCCCATTGCCATCAGTCCCCGCATTACCCTATCAATGTCCCCGGTCTCTGGATCCATTCCGATATTTGCGGGATTTACCTCCAGGGTCAAAACTGACTGGAGGCATATCGGAGGTTGGAATGGATCGTTTTCTATTCCATTGTCCTCGTCAGTTGAGTCGATATCTGGATTGAAAGTACATGTGGATTCCTGACGGTCAAAAAAGCTGATTTCTGACGTTGGTTGTATGGGACTTGTGCTCGCATTTGGAAAATTCTCATCCACTATACCTTGGACTACATCTTCTATCCTGTCAATTAGCCTATCCTGAACCGAGAGACCACCTCTGGAGAAATCACGATAGTTTCTGATGTAGTCAGCAGGGATTCCATCCGAAGGAACGCTGTCTCCCTGGAGGTCCAGGTCTGATAGCCCCAGCTCATGTCTTGGAATTTCATGAATGGCGAGTTCCAGGCTCATCTGTATCGAAGAGGCCCCATCCATTGAAATCAGAACGTGCCCTTCTATCCATTCATCATTGTAAGTAGAGTCCAGTTCGGAATCATAATCATCACAGATTCCGTTTCCGTTTCCCCATGTAGAGCAGATTTGATTGATTACTTCCGCATCTCCCGGGGGAGGGGCGGCGTGTGCTAATGGTGACAGGAGTAGAATCATGACCAGCGCGATGCTTCGACGCACAGGTCTTGGAGAGTGTGATATACCATAAGTCTGAATCCGTGATGTTCACTCCGGGACACATGAATCGAGGCGGACCGCATGAACGACTGTACGATTCAATCTCCTCATTCCTTGGGAGAAAGCCCCCATCTGGAATTCCTAAAAAATGGGAGAGATTCTCCGATTTCGCGATTCTTCCAGCTGGAGCCTTCGAGGGGAGAAATTGGGAGGGAATAAGAGGCCCAGGACTCTGGAAATCTGTTGCTGACGGACTGGATGTCGAGAGACTGGGCATAATGGGCGAGGTTTCTGGAAGAACTCGCAAGAGCGGAGTCAAGATGCTTCTTGGAGAGGATGACTGGGTGGTCAGGAGGGAGAACGGTGTCGACTACGGTTATCACGTGACCAAGTGCATGTTCTCAGCTGGCAACGTTAACGAGAGGAGGAGGATGGGTGAGATAGTAGGCAGTGACGAGGTCGTGGTTGACCTGTTTTCAGGCATAGGTTACTACTCACTCCCTGTCCTAGTCCACTCCGAAGCTCGTCATGTCCACTGTTGCGAGTGGAATGACGATGCGATAGAGTGTCTAGAGTGGAGCCTTAAGGAGAATGGTGTCGAGTCTAGGTGCACAATACATCGGGGAGACAATAGAAATTCCTCGAAGAAAATAGGTGGAGTAGCGAATAGGGTGATAATGGGCCTCCTGCCATCATCAGAAGCTAGTATCAGCGCTGCGGTGGAGGTCCTATCTGAGGATGGAGGCATGGTGCACATACATGGATTGGCCAAGTCTGGAGAGTATTCTTCTTGGGGGGAAAGATTAGTGTCAGAAATCGGTGATTATGGCAAGGATTACGATGTGAGGGTGGAGCAAATAAATCGTATCAAGAGCTATGCCCCGCACTGGGATCACATAGTTGTGGATATACGCTGCATGAATCCGTTGAACTCAAGTCGAGTGGCCCGCTCCCAGAGCCATGGTAAATGACTGGTTGTTGCAGGCTGCTGTCTCCTACAATCAAAGGTCAAAAGAATTCCGCGATGACTATGCGGCTATCCTGCTGATGCCGGTGGGGACCCTTTCCATGATAATTGACTGGACGTTCAAATCCCTTCCCGATGAGATACTGGTAGGAATAGACCCGGATCTAGAGTTGCCACATCCGGTTGACGTGGATGAAGAGTTTACTGGGACGGATTTTCAACCCGGATTGTTTGCAGGTCAGGGTTATGTAATGGGTAAACCGCATCTAGTGAATAGAGGGGACTCTTTCTCAGTCCATCACGTACCGGAGGAATGGATTGATGATTCATTCGCTGGGGACAGAGGCTCAAGAGGGGGGAGGTTCACTCATTGGATACATTCGCATCCTAATGCAGTGGCAGTTCCAAGCGGTGCCGACGCCGAAGCAGCCCAATGGACAGAGGGTTGTGATATGATCTTGGGAGTGAGATTCTCTCCCGAGGGAGCCCTGCCATGGTTCGAGGATGTCGTAGGAAAGAGAAGGGAGCTTTCTACGAGTGATCCGATATTGGGTAAGACCCAATATCTAGACAGCCTTCCACACATCGGAAGAGCAACCACCGGGCATATTATTCATAGTCTGGAGATTATTGCATTCCACAGAACAGGATTAGGTGTGAATCTAGTAATCACCGACAACAGGGGAGTTCCTATCAGCCCTAGTTCGAGTCCTTGAAGACGTGTTCTCTGAAGTGGGATAGCTCCTCTATACTGCCTCTGATATCATCCAATGCCCTGTGGCCTGATGGTTTTGAGAACCTGGGTGAGTCTGGATACCATCTGTTCACAATTTCCTTCACGGACGTCACATCTACGCTCCTGTAGTGGAAGAATTCGTGCAGTTCCGGCATATACCTCCTCAGAAACCTCCTATCTTGGCCGATAGTATTCCCGCATAGAGGGGGGACTCCGGCGAGGCAGTGTTCCATCAGAAATTCTAGGGTAAGCCTCTCAGCTTCCGCTATTGGGACTCCGTTAGACCTCACTCTCTTTAACAGGCCATTCCTGGTGTGATGAGTCAGATTCCATTCATCCATCTTCTCTAATTCAGACTCTGGCTGTGAGATTGCTAGGGAGGGGCCCTCCGACACAATGGTTAAATCGCCCTCAGTGACTATCGTAGCAATTTCGATTATCTTATTCTCGATTGGATCCAGGCCGGTCATCTCCAGATCTAGCCACACCAGCCTCTCCTCCATGAGTATCGACGACGGCATGGGAGTCTTGAGTGTTGGGGGGCCAGAATCATAGGGCTGGTCGCTCAGCCATTGTCATGGCTGAGGTTAGCTACATTGGACTTCTGAGATCTAATGGCCCTTACCGTAGGCTGTTTACTGCCAACGAAATTTCATACATTGGAGACTGGTTCTCCATGATTGCGTTGTTCCTATTGGCAGGCGAGGCCTCAGACAACTCCCCGTTGGCCATTGCCGGGGTCCTGGCAACAAGGAGTTTCACTTTCGCCCCTCTAGAGCCACTGACCGGAATGCTCGCTGATCGCTATCCGAGGAAGTGGCTGATGGTTCTGGGGAACGTTTGGTCGTTGGTAATGCTAGTTTCGGCACTAGCTCTTGGGATGCTGGAATCTCTCGAGTCTGTTTACCTCCTCGGAATGGCAATGGTCGTGGGGAGGGCGATTTCATCTAATGCTGAGTCTGCCTACGTACCAAATATTTGTACCAAAGAGGAGCTATTGTCAGCAAATGCACTCTCTTCTGGAGGTTGGTCGGCGGCCATGGGGATAGGTGCTGGTATCGGTGGATTAACAATCTCCAAGTATGGTATTGAAACAGCTCTTTGGATAGACTCGTTGACTTTCCTAATCGCTATTCTGATCATTCTCTCTCTGCCGCATGGTGGGCCGGAAAAGTCCACCCAAAGGTTATTCTCTCCGAGAGCCATGCTTGGTGAAATCGTCTCTGGATGGAGCTACATTCTCTCCATGCCATCAATCAGGAGGGTGGTATTGGCCAAGGCGATGTGGGCATCCGGGGGAGGGGCCCAGGTATTTCTGTTGATTTTGATAGGGAAGGAAGCTGGTTTTGGGGATGTCGCAGCTGGGATTGGGATACTGTATATGGCCAGAGGTTTCGGTTCTGGATTCGGACCCGTAGTGAGTAGAAGGGTCATGGCCAATCGGATGATGATTCCATACCTTCTGGGAGGAGTATTGGTGATTAGTGGAGCATTCTACATTGCAGTCGCAGCTTCAGAGTGGACAGTAATCATCCTAGTTTACGTATTCATCTCACACGCTGCGAGCGGGGTCAACTGGGTGTTGTCTACCACCATGCTTCAGCAGAGATCCGAGGATGCGTGGCTAGGTAGGGTCTTTGGAACTGATTCTCTGGGAATCACGCTCACAATGGGACTATCCACAGTTGCTGCCGGACTAATCCTAGAAAATGGTATCCTTACGTTGCGAGAGACTATTGTCGCAACTGGAGCATTGCAGATACTGGCGGGAATGTTTTGGATTTTGTTTGCTACTCCTGGCGAGAAAAGAATCCTAAATGAGTTGGTCTAGACCTATCAGAACCGCTATTGGCGCTATTGAGAAGATTATATTCTGGAATAATGACTTTGCCGACGCTTGGACCCGTTCTGTTACTCTATCCTGAATCTCTCTATCGAGTTTTTCAATAGCAGCGTTGGCTGGTTCCTTTACTCTTCCAAGAATTTCCTCTAATGCATCCGCCCCCCTGTCAAGCAGAGAATATATCACCTCAGTCATTGGATTGCTTTCTCGAACGATTGTAGTCTCTCCATCAACTTCGAATTCCACATCCACTATTTCCCTCCAAGGCCTAGGAATACCTGAATCACTAACGTTCTGGAGGATGCTCCTGCCTACAACTGCTCCTTGAACCACCATCTTTGCTGTTGACAGATTGTACTTGGCAATTGACTGAATATCCCTTCTGGACCTCATAACTTTTGAGAAGTCCGATAGTAGCCAAATTGCTCCAGCAACCAACAGAAGGATGACCCCTAGACGAGGAGTATCCTCCCAAGTTGGCCAGCCAATTGGGCCAAGGAAATAACGTGTAGATAACGCAATTAGCGCTGGCAACAAGAATGACAGAGTTTCGTTGAGGACGATCAACCAGAAGCCCTTAATTGGCAACAATTTGATCTGTTCGAGGAACCACCTGACATGCTTTGTCCTTTCACCAGGGGGGGCATAGGTGTTGACAAGATCCATCAGGGGAGGTGCAACAAATACAAGTCTCATTATGAAGGGGACTAATAGCATCAGAATGTAAGCATCCCATGGGGATGCTGGAGGTAGGCTGGGCATCGCAAAGGCGTCGGCCATATGCCTCACAAAGGAGGGGGAGAAATCAACCTCTCTACGAATTAACCCTAATATTGGTTGCTAGAGCCTCTGCTTGATTCATGGCCGCCCTCAAAAGGAAAAATGCTACAATACAACCTACAAAGAAGCTGCCTCCAACATAGACGTGGGTCTCAAACATCAGAATTCCAATTGCAGTAAGTGAGAGATAAGATATAGTCTGACAGATTAGGGATAGCCTCTGTAACATTATGTACTCTATCTCATGCACATTCGGTGCCTCCTGAATATACGAATTGATTAGAAAGAATATAGCTTGGAATGGTAACGCCGCAGCTAAGACCGCCAAGCAGGCTACGGTTACCATTTCCGGATTAACAGGATCTAACTCCAAACCCCTGAATAGAAGATTACCAGTGTTTAGACCTATTATCGCAGCGTGGATGGCCCAAGCCTTGTCGACCGGAACCTCATCATCCTGTTCGGTCCTAGGAACAACCACAGAAGTCTGTTGACCAATCATGAATTGAAGGTTACTCATGAAGATAGTTGAGTGGGACGGGTTAGATGCATATTGAGCATATCTCAGACGCTGGGTGCCCTTCCCTTCATCATTCTTTTCCAGAGAGGAGGTATCAAGCACGGCCACCAGCAGGCGTAGTATCCAGAGGGCAACCTAGGAGCATCTGGATAGGGGCGCAACTTCCAGAAGGGAACCGACGCGTGGAGGTGGTGATCAGAGTGACGTGTCAGTTCTAGGAGGCTCCATCTGGACCATCTTGCCTCGGTATTCCATGCGTGCCCTTCCTCAAACCTTCCGCCGTCGATCCTCCTAAGGCCCCAGTGCCGGATGTAGTTGACATACTCTAAGGTCAGTATTGCGATGGATGAGGCGATAAGCCATCCGACTACAACCGGTAAGGCCCATGAAAATCCGAAAGTGTACAAGGCTAGTAGTGACATGATAGCGGATAGTTGGAGGAAAAGTCCCCTCCATGAGGGGTTTTTCAAGCCCTTTCGACCCTTTCTGTTGTGAACAGCAACCGATGACTTGAACTGGCCGGGAATGGTCGAAATCCAGAATGACCAGAGACCCTGTTCATAGGTAGCGCTCGCCGGATCCTTGTCCGTGGAAACGTTCTTGTGATGATTGTGGTTATGCTCGGTCGTGAAATGGGAATAATTTATGCTGAACAAAAGGGCTCTTGCTAACCTCCAACCAGGACTTTTCGGTTTCTTGTGGCCTAGTTCATGTGCGGTGACGATGGCCGATGCCGCTGCAACTAATCCAGTAGACAGCGAGGCGGCTACTAGCCATCTCGTCATCCCCTCGCTCGCTGCGAAAACGAAGAATGTCCCAAGCATGACGAAATGCAGTAATCCATGGACCCAAAGTAGGGTTTCAAATGGAGTTCCTGATTCTCGTGGAGGCCTAGGATTTTTTGACTCACCGAGGGCCACATCCAATATCGGCCCTATCCCCCAAATGAAGATGACACCTAACATCGTGTAAACACCTCCCAGGAGATTTCCGGCTATTGCCAGGATCGGGCTGATTAATCCTAAGAGGTGTAGGCCCCATGGCTCTGGCCTTAGTACGACACTGTCACTCATACAGATCACCGTGCTTGGCTCTAGTCTTTGCTATTTTCGGAGCGACGATCCCCCTGCAATAAGGGTTTGAGGGGTTGTTCTTGAAGTAGTCGTGGTGGTAATTTTCTGCTACGTAGAAGTTCTTGAAAGCTGTTACCTCAGTGACGATTTCATTTTCATATAGGGCCTCCATCTTCTCGATGACAGACTCAGAATCCTCCCTCTGGCCTTCCGAAGTATAGAATATCGCGCTTCTGTAATGTGGTCCTATGTCATTTCCCTGTCTATTCAGCTGAGTTGGGTCGTGACATGTGAAGAATACTTCAAGGAGAGTAGCTGTATTGATTATCGATGGGTCAAATGTAACCTTTACTACCTCTGCATGACCAGTATTCTTTGCACATACCTGCTCGTATGTGGGATTTTCCAGATGCCCTCCTGAATATCCAGGAATAACTTCTGAAACTCCTCTCAGGCCTTTTATAGCCCCCTCTACGCACCAAAAACACCCTCCGCCAAGGACTATTGTCTCCAAGAAATCATCTCCTGTAATTTGGGGCCTCGCGTGTTATCTCGACGTCGTGGACGTGACTCTCTGAAAGTCCCGCATTTGTTATCCTAACGAACTCACACCCATCCTTCATCTCCGATATAGAGCCATTGCCTGTGTACCCCATTGACGATCTAAGTCCTCCGACTAGCTGGTGGATTACATTCTCGACTGGTCCCCTTGCGGGAACCCTCCCCTCAATTCCTTCGGGGACATACTTCCGAGTATCCCCCTGTTCGGACTGGAAGTATCTGTCATGAGCCCCCTTACTCATAGCGCCGACAGAACCCATTCCCCTGTATACCTTGTATGATCTTCCCTGATACAGAATAGTCTCACCTGGCGATTCGTCGGTTCCAGCCAAAAGTGACCCAATCATCACGCAATCTGCGCCCGCGGCGATAGCCTTCGAAATGTCACCGCTGTACTTTATGCCCCCATCGGCTATCACTGGTATACCTCTGGGCCTGCAGACCTCAACCACGCTCTGGACAGCTGTAAGTTGCGGAACTCCGACCCCCGAGACAATTCTGGTGGTACAAATCGATCCGGGGCCTATTCCAACTTTGACTGCGTCCGCACCGGCTTCAATCAGCATCTTTGCCGCGGCTCCAGTGGCTATGTTTCCAGCAATGATAGTAGAGTTTGGGGCCCTTCTCCTGAGTTCTGAAACAGTATCTATAACGCCATGCGAGTGCCCGTGGGCAGTGTCAATAACAATCGCATCGGCACCTGCTTCAATAAGTGAAATAGCCCTATTCACGCCCCTCTCACCAGTACCTGTTGCTGCGGCAACTCTGAGCCTACCATGTTCATCCTTGCATGACACCGGATGGTCTTTGGTCCTCTGGATATCTCTGACAGTTATCATGCCCGCGCAATTTCCATCATCATCGATTACCACTAATTTCTCGATTCTGTGTTGTTGGAGTAGGCTCTGTGCAACTTTGGGGTCGTAGTCTTGCCCAACTGTTACTATCTCATTAGTCATTAATTCAGACACTTTGGATGTCTCATCCTCGACGAAACGAATATCCCTGTTGGTAATAATTCCGGCCAGTCTTCCCCCGCCATTGACCACTGGAAAGCCAGAGAACCCATACTTCGACTTCATCTCTCTAAGCTCACCTATGGTCATGTCTGGCGACACAGTCACAGGGTTCAGAATGAGCCCAGACTCAAACCTCTTGACCCTAGCGACTTCCTCAGACTGTTCTTCTACACTCATATTCCTGTGTATGACCCCGATTCCACCTGCTTGAGCCATGGCAATTGCCATCGCGCTCTCCGTAACAGTGTCCATTGCAGCAGAAATAATCGGAATTTTAAGATCTATCTTGCTAGTTAGACTTGTGGATATATTCACTTCAGCTGGAAGGACAGCTGATTCTGCGGGCATTAAAAGAACGTCGTCGAAGGTAAGAGCCTGTCGTAACTCGTCTTGGGCCATTATGCACGGCGCATGACATTGATACTTGAACGATTCTATCCCGGCCTGCTGTGAAGAAAGTTGTAACCAATATAAATAGTAAGTTTGGGTTCCATCGATTGTGAGATTTGAAACAGCCTACGCACCGGTATCCGAGCCTTCACCTTGGTGGCTCAAGGGCTTGGCGATTTTGATGGCAATTCTCACCGCTTTCATGGTTCTTGGCTCAATCTCCGCAATTGCATCTCCAATTATCCTAGACAGGCTGTTACCAGATAATTACGAAGATATAGAGCCCTATCCAAGTGAAGGTACCGATGAAGAGAAGGACGAATGGGAAGAAAATAGTGTGTTTTGGGATGAGCTTGTGGAGTACTACGATGAGATAATGGGTTTGGTGGGATATCAAGGATTACACAGTGCTATTCTAGCTTTTGTCGGCCTCCTATCTACTGTCGTTCTTTGGAAGGAACAGAGAGAGCTTGGAATCAAATTGGTAGGGTCTTGGATAGCGATTAATTTTCTTGGTGGTGTCATGCTTTTCTGGATGTTTACCAGAATAGGGGTAATGCCCGATTTTACCACTAACAGTGAAGAAATTGAAATGATTGACCCATCGATAATTGAAAACCTGACCCTCGCAATTGGATGGGGTCAACTGATATTCTGCAATGCGATGTTTTTGGCTATCTTGGCCCTAGTATCGGCCAAATCCAAGCCAGAGCTTGTTTCTCGAGAATAGCTTTCACACCTTGATTCGCCAGTACATTGAAGTGCCCTCCCCCAGGAATGAACCTCATGCAACAGGTAGTGAATGGTATCCTAGTGGTCAATACAGAGACAATCCCTGGAAAGATAATCACAGAGACAATGGGAGTAGTGAGTGGATCCACTGTAAGAGCTAAGAACGTGGGAAAGGACATCTTCGCGGGATTGAAGAATATAGTGGGTGGAGAGTTGACTCAATACACCGAACTACTACAGGAGTCTAGGAACGAGGCGGTGGGGAGAATGGTTGCTGATGCGATGTCGATAGGCGCAACAGCAGTCGTAAATGTTAGATTTGCTACATCAGCTATAACTGCCGGTGCTGCAGAGCTCTTTGCTTATGGAACAGCTGTGAAATACGAATAAAGGTGGTTAAATGAAAACCTCCATCGCCAATGTGGGATTATTCTCATTATTGACAATTATGGCTTTCGTGGCATTCTCATTGAACGTAGTAGCGCAGGGAGGAACCGGTGAGGAAGAGGGGCTTCCCTTAGTCCTAATCTTCTTGCTCCCGTTCATCCTTCTGTCTCTGTTTGGAATAGTTTGGATGATTTTGTGGCCTGCAATGTTCCTGTGGGGAGCAGCCTTCAGTGGCAAAAAAGTGGAAAGGATGCACGAGGAGGCAAATCAAAGGAGGAATTCGCTGAGGAACAGGATGGGACGTGAGATTCTGAGTTCTATTGATGGCGGCTACAGGACGAGCGTTTCTAATGCGGGACTGGTCCATGCCAACGGGGTCTTCGGACCGAGCCACTGGCATCTAATGATCGGGTTCTTCAACAATCTAATCGGAGGGAGCGTTACTGTTTTTCAACAGGTAATATCTGCAGGAAGGGCCGAGGTCATGCAGAGGTTGCGAGAGCAAGCCGAGGCGGAGGGTTGGGATGAAGTCATAAACGTGAGAATTGATACAGCAAGTATGACACCCCAGTCATCCAATAGCAGGAATACTGTTAGAGGAGTTGAGATTTACGCTTATGGGACTGGGATAAAGTACGAGTGAGGATTGATATTCTCCTACTCTCACGGACGCTCCTCGACACGTCCCCTCTGTGGGATACGGAGTGGGGATTTGCATGCAAGACACGGTGTTTACCAAGATAGAACCGATGATCGCCGCAAAGCTCTCGAAGCAGAAGTATCAGTTGGTCGGAGAGCATGGAGGAGTGAAGGTCTGCCACTGGACCAAACAGAGTTTAGTTGCTGACAGGTCCTGCTACAAAGGAACATTCTACGGAATAGAGAGTCATGGATGCATGCAGATGGCGCCTAACGTAGACACATGTAATCTGGGTTGTACATATTGTTGGAGGGAGCCCCATTCAGAAACTCTAAACAAAATTGATGATGACCCATATGAGCTTTATTTGGAATCTGTAAAGGCACATCGTCGACTACTAACTGGATTTGGAGGAAATCCAAAGGCAAACAAGAAGAAGTTTCTAGAGGCCCAGAACCCCAAACATGTGGCGATATCACTGAATGGAGAGCCCACTCTATACTCCAGGCTTGGTGAGTTTTTGGAGGTATGTCACAATCATGGAACATCGACGTTTTTGGTCACAAATGGAAGTCTTCCGAAGGTTATTGAGAACCTAGATCCGTTGCCTACACAACTCTATGTCTCAGTGGATGCTCCAAACAAAGAAATATTTGACCGCCTATGCAAGCCGAAGTTCGACCAAGGTGCCTTTCACAAGTTGGAGGAGACGCTGGAATTGCTTCCTAGCTTGGACACAAGGACGGTTTGCAGGCACACTCTGATAAAGCATGAATCACTAGGTTTTCACGCTGATTACGCCAGATTGGATAATTTAGCAGATCCGGATTTTATCGAGGCGAAAGGGTACGTCAACGTAGGAAATAGTAGGAACAACCTCTCGGTTGATAACATGCCTACCCACCGTGAAATCATTGAGTTCTCAGAGAATCTCGCCCCTCTAGTCGGACGAAAGCTACTCTCAGATAGAAGGGAGAGCAGGGTGGCACTGATCGGCAAGAAGATGATTCCAGTTGAGCTTCCTGCGGCAAACATGGAGCTTCCGAAGGATCTGGGGATTGCGAAGCCACAGAGGTTCGTGCTTCCTCAGGTATGAACAATGGGTCTCGTAGATCCACATTCCGGGCAGGTCTGATCTATTGAATCCGCGTAATCATAGTTGCATGCCGGACAGGTCTGGACTAGTTCTCTCTTCGTCTTAGCTTCAACCTCTATTTTGTCATCCTCCACTCTCTCTAGATTTAGAGAATCCCTTTCCACACCGGGAACGTCGAATCTCCCAGGTCCTCCAAGCTTCAGCAGGAGATCGGGGGGTAGAGTTATAGTTCCGGTATCGTCTATTATCAACTCTCTGGTTCCAGAGAGGTCGGACAAATCGAAATCTGTACCATGTTGTGCCACAAACCTTCCCTCTCTTAGCTCCAGAGACCTCTCACAGAAGTATGCAACGTCCCTGTTGTGGGTAACGAGTAAGAAGGCGACATCCTCCTCTTCGTGAAGTCTCTCGAATAACTCCAGTACCTCCCTGCTGGTTATTGGATCCAGTGCTCCTGTAGGCTCGTCTGCCAAGATTAACTTCGGATTTGTAATCAATGCCCTTGCTATTGCTACTCGCTGTTGTTCCCCTCCAGAAAGTTGTTCAGGCATGCCCATCCATCTGTCTCCCATCGCTAGCCTCTCCAGTAGCTGCATAGCCTTGGCTCTCGCAGGTCCGGGCATTACACCTTGATGCCTGAGTGGCTGTGCGACATTGTCAAGGGCATTCAGATCAGGAAGTAGGTTTGAGTCTTGGAATATGAAAGATACCGTCTCCTGCCTGAGTTTGACTAGTTCTGTTCCTGTCATCCTGATCATTTCCTTTCCGCCCAGGGAAACCGAGCCTGATGATGGCTTCATCAAGCCACCCAGGCACTTCAGAAGAGTTGATTTTCCAGATCCTGATGGCCCTATGACAGCAACTGCCTCTCCCTCATTGATCTTGACATTGAGACCTCTGAGTGCGACTACATTGCCTTCCAGGCTCATGCTTTCGTAGATGTGGTACATGTTCTTGGCTTCAAGAATTATAGACTCCCCCTCCATATCTCACTCCCCCTTCAGTACTATTGCCAGATCCGACTTCAACGCCCTTCTGGTTGTTACTAGAAGTGCTATCACTACTGCGACAAGAACAGAGGCGTTCACGAATATCAGTTCAGTCCAAGGCCATACTAAGTCCCTATCTATAGGGGCGCTTTGACCTAGGAATATCTGGAATATGAAACCAAATACGCCGAAGAATCCATTGAATGCCTCCGATATTGCTAACCCTAGAATAACGCCTAGGGCCATGCTAACAAGAAGGATGGCCATTATCTCGAAAAGTACCAGACGCAGGACCTGTGCGGGGCTTGCTCCTATCGCCTGGAGAATAGCTAGCTCCTTCTTCCTCTGTGATAGTACAAGAGATAGGAATACGAATGCCGAAGCTATTGAGGCCAATGATGCCACGACGAATTGTAGACTCAGTAGTCCGGGAGTACCAAAGATCAACCCGCCCGTTCGTTCATTGGCCTCATGGTTTGTTCCCCAATCGCTGGCGGATGCAACTCCCTCTCCATTTGATACCTCAACTCCGAGAGTCTTCAACGCATTTTTGCAATTTTTCTGAGTTTGGTCACAAAGCTCGAAGAACCAGCGATTGGATGTGTAATCATCCACAGCGGTCGGACCTAGGAGGAGCTTGTAGGATTCCTCGCCAATGACTACTGCTTGTGATGACTCCGAGGATAGCAAGCCAGGTACCCACCTATGTCCCCCCATGTATGTCACCTCCACCTCTGTGACTGTAGATGTGATTATTGGATTCATTTCGCTGTCGAAACCTCCAAATCCATACGAGGTGTACTGCAGTGTTACATTACCTCCGACATCTGACCTAGAAACATCCAATTGGTCTCTTGCCGCTCCTCCGGCTGTAAATCCTGCCATTGCCCAATCAGCTGATACGGTCCCGATGTCACTACCGGGTATTGCCTGTTCGTCCCATTGGAGGGTATCTTCATGACCATCAAAGAGTACCCATGTTCTCAGGAGTGAGCCCTCTCCCTTCTGATTTGTGAAGATGTCTCCAACAGAAGTCATGTAATCAATCCTGTCGATCTCGGGAACGTCGGCTCTTTCAATGGCCAGATTTACATTTTCTATGGCTTGTTGCTTTGAGATTGGCTCATCGAACTGCACTTGTAAGTCCGCACCGGTTTGGGCGGATGTGGTCCTCTCATCAACGAGAGTTCCGGTGTACCCTTGGACGGCGGCAACTGTCACTATGGAGAGTGTGAGAAGGAGGATGATCGCAAGACGATTCACTGACTCGCTAGATCCTGATCCCCTCAATCCTCTCTTGATATCAGTCAGTGCCGGCGTCCAGCCGAACAATGTGGTAAAGATTCTGGGTCCAGCAGCTCCAATTCTGCCGAGGACTAACGCACCTCCTATCCACAGGAAGAATGGCCCGAATAGGAATAAAAGACCGTCGACTATGAAATTGGAGTTGATTCCCCCTGAACCCCATGGTCCAAATCCCCCGTTACTCTCTATCCAACTCTCAGCAAAAGATAGGATCCCGATAAAGAAGACTAAGAGATGAAGCCAAAGCCTTGATTTCTTCCTCGGGGCAACTCTACGTACTCCCTCATCGATTTCTATGCTGAGAAATTCTGTCGTTCGAGAGTTGCCGAATAGTAATGTGATACCGACAGTCACGGAGAAAATTAGGAGGGTTACTGAGCCACTTAGAGTGGGGACCACACGGAAGTCACTTTTCTCAAAAGCCATGAAACCGACAGCGTCGAGGACCACGGGCACAGATGCCATTGCAAGGATGTATCCGAAGAACCATCCAATTACCCCCACAACTGCCAGCTCTCGGAGAATCATTGAGCCGAGAGTTGATTCTGTTCCTCCGATGACCCTATGGATAGAAATCTCCCTTCTTCTCTGTTCTAGAGAAAGTATCAGACCATAAATCAGAACTGAGAAAGATAGTATCACAATTGGAATCATCAGGATGTAGTCGAAGACGCTTATTATCCCAAGAAAGATGTTTAGGAACGTAATGGTGCCTGAAATCAAATCGTTGTACTCGACCAATATGTCATCACCCGCAGTGTAATTGGCCCCCTCGATATCCTCCTTCAATCCATCCAGCCATTCAGTGGCTGCTCTTGTCGATGAGGAAGGGAGTTGGTTTCTGTCCACGGCTATGCCGAGGTATCCATGATCCTTATCCATCAGAGTCAGTTTCTGAGAGTCGTTGAGAACCGAAGCTGAGACCATGATTGGGTTAAAGAGGAGGGTTGGGTTTCCTGCCCCGCCTTCTTGGTAAACTGCGACTACCTTAAGATCGTACACTGTCATGTTGACTTGGCAATAAAGGAACCCAGATTCCTCGTTGAAGTATTCGTATCCAGGGCAATCATCAAAACCCGAAGCAAGATCTTGGTAGCCGAGGTAGTCATGTGTGTAGGAGAATGTCAATGACTCAAGGGTGTCATTGACTCCGACTCCTGCCCTTCCTGCGATCTGAGAGGGTAAGATAACCGAGCGGTTCATAGTCGCCTCTTCGGCACTATTGGGCCATGAACCATATATCACCCGGTTGGAATGCCTCTCCCCGAGATCACCGTCCCATATTCCATCTCCGTAGAATCTTATTGTTCTCTTGTCATTGATCGGAGGGCCTGATTCGTAGGCCTCAGGGTATTCCCAACTGACATTATTCCAATCCCCAACACTGCTGCTGGCTCCCACGGCATTTAGGGGCTGAGGTATTATAGCGCCATCATCAAAAAACCCATTGACCCTCACACCCTGTCTACCAAATACTAGCCCGCAGTCGGATATCTCATCCATCTGAATGAGTTCAGAGCATGCGGTTTCCCAGAGTGATGAGTCGTTTGTTCTACCTTCTGAATCCTGTCCAGGGTCATCTGCGAAATCCACCTTGCCATCGAAGATTTCCTCCTGGAGAGAGAATTGCAGGAAAGCTCCACTCAATCCAGCAGAGTATGCCAGGACTGTTGTAATAACGAGGGATGCCAAGAAAACCCCAGCAAAAACTGCAAGCACCCTTTCTCTTCCCTTCCAAGCACTTCTGAGGGCCATTGAAATATTGTCAGGGATAGCATATGATATCTCGAGCAGTGATGCGTCTATCGGAAGATTATCTGGGACTGATCCAAACCTATTTTTGTTAGATTCTCCTTCCTGTATAAGGAAGAAAGGCAATACAAAGTTGAGGAGAGGTATAGGGGTAGTGATCAACCACCAACCCGTTCTTCCTGAATCATGCAATCTTCGGACAGTTACACTCGTGAAAGAGTAGAACAATGCCAATTCAAGCAAGATTACGAAGTAGGACAGAGGGTCAAAGAGAAGAGTGTCAAGTAATCCCACCCCCACGAATGAGGAGATTGATGAAATTGCATTCCTGTAAAAAATATCTGTTACGAACAGGAATGGCGAAAGTAGCAAGTAGAACCAAAAGGAATTCCAAAATTCCGATCTCGAAGCCCTCCCCCCAAGGTCTCCTGTCTTTACCAGGAGCTTCTTTACCGCCTCAATTGGGTGAATTGGGGATGCCGGCCTGTGATCATCCTCGTAGAAGAATTCCATCATTTGTCACCCGCCGTTCCCCATGCAGATCTGATATCTGAAGCGGCAGTGACACCGTCCTTCAGCAGTAGCATTCTGTCTGCCTTAGATGCTAGGTTCGGGTCATGTGTGACCATAAGGACGGATATTCCGTAGTCCTTGCAGAGTTCCTTGAACAGATCAAGAATTCCTTCTGCATTCTTGACATCAAGATTACCAGTCGGCTCATCGGCAAGTATGAGAGGCCTTGAGCCGGAGATCGCCCTGGCGATTGCGACCCTCTGCCTTTGCCCTCCTGAAAGCTGGTCGGGGATGAAGTTCATCCTGTCTGACAGACCGACTTTGCGCAGAGCCTCCTCGGCCTGCGACTCTGCGAGGGATGTCGGAACTCCTGACAGCTCCAAAGCAAATATGACATTGTCGAGCGCGGAGAGCCTTTCAACCAGATGAAAATCTTGGAATATCCATCCTACTCCACTCCTTCTGACATCGACAACCCTGCTTGGGGGATTCGTTCCGTAATGAAATTCGTTCAATGAGATATGCCCGGAGTCGGCTTCGAGAAGGCCCCCTATTATGTTCAGAAGAGTTGACTTACCACATCCGGAAGGTCCCATCAGAGCTACAAGTTCACCGGACTCAATGTTCAAGTCTATTCCCTTAAGGACTTCAAGTCTACTCCTTCCAGAGCCGAAGGCCTTCTTCAGATTGTTTACTTCTAGTATCTGGGCCCCCTCCTGAGCGTGCAACTACGTCTTAACCAGAGCTTATAATCAGTCGTAATGCGATCTTCAATTTTATTTTCGAGCGAGGAAAACTTTCTCATAAGCTTCTGCTAGTGATTTTCCCTGGGATTCAGGACTTAGAATATTCTTCACGTGTTCCATCAGCTCGTCTGATGGGTGCCTTGGAACTCCTCCTGCCGCCCTCCAATCAGCATGGATTTTCGTAAGCTCACTCACCCAGTCTTGGATTGAGGTCGGAGGCAGAAGGTTGCTATCTGGAATTATCTCATTATGTGCGGGCAGGTCGGAGGCGAGAACCAGACATCCAGCAGCCATCGCCTCGGCAGGTGGGTAGCCAAATCCTTCGCTTGCGCTGGGGAATAGGAGTACCTCTGCATTTTGCAATGCCGCGAGGAGTTGGTCATCTGATACTTTGACATCACTCCCCATATGAATCAGATTTATGTCGTTGGAGACCTCTTCGGGCAAGGAGGAAATCACCCTCCTAACAAAATCCAGTCTCTTTCTTTTCTCATTGCTCCCTAGTGTTATCACAAGCATCTTTGATTCATCGTCCAGATCACCGAGGATATCCCTAGACATGGGATTTAGCGTCGGACTCCAGTATTCAGTATCGATTTGGTGTCTTACTAGGGCAACAGGCTTTCCTGGGAACGTTTTCTTCACATCCCCCAATGTGGCCTCGGAAATGCAAATCAGCAAATCTGCTCTTTGAAGTCCTTTCTCCAGATTTTTGAGATCTATCCTCCTGAAGAATCCCGGTTTTTGGTCTCCTACTGGAACTAGTACGTCACCACCATCTATAATTCTCGGTCTGATATGAAACAAGTCATGTACTGTGACAATTACCGGAACCTTACTTTTTTTTGGAACTAAATGCGCTTGTTCTTGATCTGTGATGTGGATCAAATCAGCCTCTGTTGACTCTGATACTTGACTTACTATTCTTGGATGGGAGAACCATCTTTTCATAGCTTTTGAAAATAGAGTATCAATTTGTTTGTGTTCGATAGTTTTGATTTTTGTCCAATTTGGTACGAGTGCTCTTTTCAGCAAGGTCTCGATTGAGTGATGTGCCCTCCCTAGTCCTGAATCTTTGGAAAGGCGGGGGCCCCTAACCAGCAGAACTCTCCTAACCATGGTCTCACCAAACCGTATCGGACTTAAACGAGGACGTGCGATGGAACCGCATGGAGAGTAACGGTGGGAGGGCTGGGGATTCCCGTATGAGGTTGCTAGTCGCCAAGGGAAGCTTCGCACCCATGGGAGGAGCTGAGCGGGACATAATTAGAAATCTTCCATCGTTGTCTAAGACATTTTCTGTGTCTGTAGCGACATTGGAAAGTTCTGCGGAGCTGGAGAGTGTCTGCAGGGAAATTGGCGTTCAGTTGATGTTACCAAGTCTGGAGTGGTCTAAATCCAGCAGTGTGGTTTCTAGAGTTCTCGATTCCGACTTTTCCAGGGCAACGGAATGCTGGAAGTCAATCACTGAGCTGATGGATGGGATGAGTGGATTGGACTGCATTCACCTAACAAGCGGAGATGGTAGCTTGGCCATTTTGGAAATCCTACCCGATGATGTTGCGATTCACTTACACCTCCTAGAGCCGCACAGGGGACTTCATGAGGATGTACTTCATAGGAGGATTGATGGCAGTCCTAAGAGAAATCTAGGTTTGACGAAGGCCGCCTTGACACTGGCAAGGAAGAGGGATCTTACGACTATCAGAGAGCTCTATGCTAGAGATAGGTCCTTCATTAGCGGAAACTCAGAATTTACTTCATCGAGAATCGGCGATGTATATGGGGTACCCTCTGGAGTTCTCCTGCCTAGCTTGGGAATAGATGAGTTTACTCAAAATCCTTTGAATGATGAGCCCAACAAGGTGGAGGGGCCCAGTGAACCATATGTAGTGACGATAGGAAAGGCGAGTTGGGTTAAGGGTACATGGGAGACGGTTTCCATGCTACAAGGTAGTGGTCATTCCTTGGCACTCATAGGTGGGGGCGATTCAGATGACCTTGATTCACTGATTAGTCATGCAGAGGAATGCGAGGTGGGAATATGGATAGCGCCCAGACTGAGCTCCGCTGATCTGTGCAGTGTTGTTAGGGGAGCGAGGGCCGTAGTTAGCATGGCTCATTCTGAGCCGTTCGGTTTAAGTCCGATTGAGGCACAAACAATTGGGACACCCGCACTATTTGTAGATGAGGGAGGATTCAGGGAGACAATCTCAGATAGAAAGTCGGGAAGACTGCTTCCCAGGGGTGACTACTCAGCATGGCACGATGCTCTGACGGAAGCCGGGGAAGAAGACACCCGCCTGAAGTGGGCGGAAAATGGTAGGAAGAATATATTGACTAAAGGTTTGAACCCCGATAGCTTTTCGGAGAGACTGGAGAATATTTTTATCGAGATTTCTAGAAATTAGTCGGTAATGTGTACTCTCAGAAGTGTAAGTCTGAAAACTACAGTTGTAGATATTATCCCCAACAAAAGGAGGGTCGACGACGCCCACAGGGGAAGTATTGATGCGGAGTCTAAAGGAAGCGAAAATGGAAGAAGATCGAGAAGAGATTCACCTCTGGAAAGCTTTCCGCCTATCGAGGCGGAAATAGTTGTCATCAGAAATGCCATGCAAGCTGTCGCGGATTGGAGTATCGCTAATTGTCTCGCCTCCCATAATGCCTCTCCCAATCTTATTCTTCCGATTACAAAGGCGGCCCAGAAACCTAGTGCCAATCCACTGTAAACAAATTTGTTGTACAACAGAGCACTGCTTGAGTGGCTTTCTGCAGCAAGATTTCCCGTCATGATAGCAATTGGGAGGAAGACCAAGGCAAGAAATGAACCAGCCAGAGATGCTCTGTCCATGGTAATAAAAAGAGACTCGTTGTTAATCTTGGAGGGAGCGAGCGCCCGAGATGCCAAGCATCCGACAGCACAGATTGTAGCGAGTACCATGGATCCCACAACAACCTCAGCCATGGAAGTATGCAGTGTTGCTGAGCTGACCATTACTCTGCCCCCTCTTTGTATTCCTGGTCTTCCACCCATTCCCCTGTTTCTGGATTCCAAAGCCAGCCTGGATTATCTTCAGACCTAATGAGGGATGAGTTATCTACAAGTCCTTTTTCGTCGATTTCCTCTCTCTTGACAGTCGGGGAAAGTCTCCCTTGCAAAGATACTAACATTGAGATAACTAAGAGTGCGAACGCGAATGAGTGGGCTCTTGCTGACCAAATATCCCCCTCAAACGGTGGTGGTGCAGTGCCCATCTTAAGCCAGGGTTGTTTTATTGAGAAGGTCCCGTTATATGTTGTTATCCTGTAGATAATTTCTATCTCCCCCATAGTGGCTGGAATTCTCACCTCCCAATCATTGCATACCCCACCTTCTGAATCAGAGGTACACTGGACTGGGGCTGGGATTGGTTCCCATTCACCCTCTATCATCCATTCGACAGAGATGTCAGTCGAGTTTCTGGTGCTGATATGTATGGGGGAGTCGTCACCTGACACCCTAAATGATGGCGCAACCCACTCATTAGACATTCCCGGTAGTCCTTCGGGGACATCGTTGACAAATACCTCGAAGGCTTCACTTACTCCCGTGTATGCCTTTTCTCCCCCGTAAGATCCGTGGTGGATCTCTGCGTACAGATTATTGCTTCCTAGGGTTTCTGGCGAAAGCAATACCCAAGTTGCGGCAATAGACCCAGAGGGAGGCATTTTGGTTTCGATGTAGTTCGATGAGCCACCATTTGGATCTTGAATAATATGCCATCCATGATCCTCAGGGGTATCTGAGTTTCCGTTTAGCGAGCTTAGGAGGAATATGCCAACAATATTCGAGGGAGAGCTGACATCAGAAACGGTCACTTCTACGGAGACTGCTTGTCCTGAGAATGCCTCGTTTCCAAGCGTGATCTCTATGGTAGCATCCGAGGGCATGCTTAGGGACGGATCCCCATGGCACGACCCTCCACAGGAGTAGTCTCTATCAGCATCTCCATTCCCTCCTGGATTCGCCAAGGAGGATCCAGGTGCAAGTACGAGAGAGACAGATAGAAGAGTGACGATGACAAATCTATTCACTTCAATTTCCTCCTATTGTCGTAGATAGCGATGGCCAGAGAAATGATTCCCAGGGACGCCATAGCACCGGAAATTAGTGTGGTTGTCAGTTGGCTTGTCTCATCAACAGGTTCGGGCCCGGAAGAAGCAATAGACGATGCGTCAATATTCACGTGGTTCTCTCCATCCACTATCCAAACAACCTCTCTGCCATCGACTACTGAAGTTACCGCGTAGTATAGATCGGTGGCTACTGGGGCTGGTTCACTCCACTCTAGGTATTCTGTAGTTCCTACTGGCTGCAAAGGTTGTGGGATTTCCTCTCCCCAATTAGGCTGTTCATCAAACATTGTTAACCCCACCACAGATGAAATGGGGCTCGTCGATCTGTATATCCTGTAATCACCTGATGTTCCTTGCCAACTTAACGAAACCTGTTCCCCATTTAGGTTAGCTACCAAAGAGGTAGTAGTCTGAACATCTCCGTAAACTATCGTGGAAGCAGTAGTACTAGCTGACTGTAAGTTATCCAGTACAGTTAGCTCGATTGAGTGAGGGCCGGGGCCCAGGATCACATCTACTCTGCTTCCGGATACCTCTACTCCATCTATAACCCAAGTATATACGGAGATTACTCCATCAGGGTCGGTTGAGGATATTGCATCAAATGTTGCTAGAGAGCCAGGTAATGGAGGAGATGGTGTGACTGTCCACGACGCAACAGGCGCGATGTTGGAGATGATTGTATGTGCGGACAAATTTGCTGAAAGTCCCCAAGGATCGGTAGCTGTAACAATAACCTCCCACTCTTGACCAGGCTCGAGCCTAATCTGATCCACCCTATCAGACCCTTCTAGATCAGGAATCACGAACCCATCCCTCGACCAAGTATAGTCGAGTTCTACCGGCTCATCATCCGGGTCCTGGGTGACAGTGACCGCTATAAGATCACTCAGCGAATCGGGCGGAGTTGGCATTTCTACGGAAGCAGATCCATGAAGGAGAATTTCGAGA
This sequence comes from Candidatus Poseidoniales archaeon, assembly GCA_028283505.1. Classification (GTDB taxonomy): domain Archaea; phylum Thermoplasmatota; class Poseidoniia; order Poseidoniales; family Thalassarchaeaceae; genus MGIIb-O5. The sequence continues at coordinate 39,897 of JAPOFX010000001.1, read as the reverse complement.
ATTTCAGGGTTTGCGTTCTCGATTACTCTCGAGTTGGTTTTCATTGAAGTCCCAAGTCCTTCACCGTCACCAGGTATTACCTGCACTGACCAATGCTCGTCCCTGTCCACTTCAGACGCTGGTATTGAGGTCATTCCATCATACTCAGTAACCCACTCACCATCAACCCACCAACGAATCTGGCTTCCAAATTCCAAGTCTCCATCCTCATCATATTGCTCCCATAACACGTTTAGATCAGAATCAGTTGTTAGCTTTCCCTCAGGAATCAGTGATATATTCGTGACCACGGGGGGTGTGTTCACAATAGAGACGGGCAAAGTTACAGACCAATCTGACCACACCAACCCATCGAATACCCTCACATGAGATTCCCAAGACTCACCTTTGGAAGTGAACGAGGGGTGAACTATTGTCTCATCATTGAAAGTTGCGACCATCACTGAGTCCCTGTACCACCTAATTTCGGTCGATTGGATTTCATCTCCATCTGGATCATAGGGTGTGTAAATAAGTTGTAAGGAATCAGTGGTCAACGTATTTCCTGAAGTCGATATGAATGCGGAAACCGAAGGTCCGGTATTTGAGGACCCGATTACCACTTTTCCGGAGAATGCAGTGTCCCCATATTCCGATGAGTCGCTGGGAGTCACAGATGCCTCCCACTCGTCTCCTGACCTAATCATGAAGCTGGAAACTGTGAGTTCCCCGTCTAATTCGGTAACTCTCGACCCGTCTAGGAACCAGTATATTTGTGTCTGTTGAGGGTCCTCAGGATCTCCGTCTAGATCATAATAGTCCCATGATAGGGTTAAATCATCATCATCCATAGGTGATTCTGGGCTGATAGACAGGCTTCTCGCTATTGGCAATGTATTGCCTATTGTCACAGGATTTAGAGAAACAGTATCTCCAAATTCATTTCCATCGTTTGGGGTAACCTCAACACTCCAGCTTTGTCCCTTCGAGATTAAGCTACTTGGTACATCGGTTAAATCATCTATCTGAGTCACTCTTAGGCCATCCCTGAACCAATGGATCCTGGTCCCTTGTTCAAAATCGCCATCTGCATCGTAATAATTGTAGGAAACTGATAGTCCTGTTTCCTTAGTTGGCTCAGACGGCATGTAGCTTACTGAAGATACCTCGGGAGGGGTATTTGTGGAGCCTGAGTCCTCACTAGACTGGAATGATACTGTTGCCCAACCATCTCCACCATTGTTACCATTTCCATTTGCTGCCATGACAGCCAGAGAGAATGTTACAGTTCCTGATCCCGAAGAGGGAGCAGTCCATTCAATACCCCAGCTTCTGTAATCTGGGAACTGGTGTGTTGCCTGATTGGCAGCAGAATTTATCTGAGTGTTCATTATTCCCACACCCGTCGCAAGCGTTCCATCCGAAACATGCAGATTGAATCCTCCCTTTGACCCAGAGACTCCTCCAGTCATCCCTATGCTCAGTGAGTAAGTCTGTCCAGGCGAGTATGTAGATGGAAAGTTATGGGTGGGAGTTGGCGACGCCGCTGAACCACCATGACAGTTGCACCCATTATAGGAATTGAACCTGCCATTACTGTTCGCAATGGCTACTTGGGAAACAGAGGATAGCAGGATGATTATGATTGCCACGGAGACTACGCGTCGTGACGCCATGGCGTCCTTGTGTTGTGTGTGATGAATAAATTCTTTCTTTCTGTGAGGGTTTTCTTAGCCCTCCTATCCGTTGCATTCATTGATTGGACCCGCGTCCGGGGGTCATGGGACCGATTGAGAAAGTGGCAGTCATTGGTGCAGGGAACATGGGCTCCGGAATAGCACAGAAAAGCGCACAAGAACGATTCATAGTACAGATGGTCGATAGGGAGCTTGAGTGGGTAGACAGAGGACAGAGAATCGTATCGAGCTTTCTTGATGAGGCGGAAGAGAGACGTATTTTCAACCCCAAGCAGGTCGAAGAAATAAAATCAAGAATCTCTGGGGTTGTTGGAACTGAGAATGTAGATCCAAGCACTGATTTGGTGATTGAGGCGGTTTTCGAGGATTTTGACGTAAAGAAATCGGTTTTCCAAACTCTAAACAAAGTCTGTGGAGACGGCACTATCTTTGCTAGTAACACTTCCTCTCTTTCCGTCGATAAGCTAGCTGAAGTTACGGGAAGGCCAGATAGATTTGTAGGTCTTCACTTCTTTTATCATCCCGCAAAGAACAGGCTTGTGGAGATTATTCCGGCATCTATGACTTCTGAGGAGAGCGTTAAGTTGGTTGAACAATACTGCAAATCTATGGGTAAGGTGGTTATTGTCTGCAAGGATAGACCGGGATTCGTTGTCAACCGGTTCTTTGTTCCCTGGCTTAACGAGGCGTGCTTATTGCTGGAAGAGGGAGTTGGTACAGCGGCACAGATAGATGCAGTTTCAAGAAAATCGTTTGACATAGGAATGGGTCCCTTCGCCCTGATGAATCTGACTGGTCCGCCTATAGCTCTTCACTCGACTGACTATCTGGCTGAACAACTAGAAACCCCCAGATACAGGGGAGCGGCTAATCTCAGAAAACTGGTAGAAGAAGGGAGTATGTGGGATATTAATGGACCTGAGGATATCGACCAGGAAACTAGTAAGATAATTTCCGAGAGGCTACTGGGACAAGTTTTCTCGGTTTCCTCGCAGATTGTGGAAGAGGGAGTATGTTCAATGGAAGATGTGGATAGAGGGGCCAAGGTTGGCCTCAGATGGGCAAAAGGTCCTTTCGAGATAGCGAATGAGATTGGGGTAAGTAATGCGTCAAGAATGGCATCTGACTACTCTGATATGGCGAACATCGAAGTACCAGCATGGTTCATAAACAGGAAAGAAAAATTCAAATTCTCGTACGTTGATTTGGAAATTGAGGGCCATGTAGCCAAGGTAAAGCTAAACAGGCCCGAGGCGATGAATGCACTGAATGTAGACCTGGTCACACAACTTGGTTTGGCCGTAGACGAAGTTAATTCTAGGTCTGATATCTCCACCATTATCTTCGAGGGAGCAGGTAAGGCATTTGTTGCTGGTGCGGACGTAAAATTCTTTGTTGACAAGCTAAGAGAAGACTCCTTTGGGGAGATCTTCGAATTCACATCGAAGGGTCATGAAGTTTTGGATAGCATCGAAAACAGTCAAAAAACCACGATTGCGCTAACAACTGGTTTGGCGTTGGGAGGAGGGCTCGAACTCGCGCTATCGTGCGATTACAGAATAGGGACAAGAAGGAGTCAATTCAGATTTCCCGAAACGTCGATAGGAATATACCCTGGACTTGGGGGGACTCAAAGAACAGCAAGAATTTGTGGCTTGGAATGTTCTCGATACGCAATACTGGCCGGAAACTTTCTTGACTCTGTTACTGCATATGACCTGGGGCTACTGACCCACAACGTTGATCCTACCGAAGTTGATTCAGTGGTAAGTTCTCTGATTGGGACCAAGCCTGACAATAAGTATCCATTTCGGCCTGCAAATGAAGTTAGTAAGGTGGTTGATTTCTCAAAGAAATTTTACTCTGACACAAATATTGGAGCTTTGTTGGAGGGGGAAATCCCATCAGGTTTCGATCCCGATGATCCAATGGTATCAAGACAAGTCAAGGCTCTATCCAGGGGCGCGCCTATCGCCCTTAGGATAGCAAGCGAGCTTCTATCCTACGCAACTAATGGTTCTAGTTTAGAGGATGGGCTCAAGCTAGAGCTGGAAAGGCTTGAGGAGATCTTCGGTACTTCAGATGCCGAAGAGGGATTGAGCGCGCTGATAGAAGGAAGGAGACCAATGTACAAGTCCTCCTAAAGTCCCCTGAGTGGAGACTGTACCCATGCAGGAGCCCTGTAGTTCGCGATTGCCGCGTAGAGGATCGCCCTCAAACTGATTTTCCCATATTTACCACCAACTTCTTCCTTTCCTATTGTCTCATTTATCCATGTTTCTAAAAATCTGTCCATTTTCATTTCCTCCTACTAGTGTAGATTTCACACTATATCACACGATTCTTATATTTGAGTGAATAAGTTTTCGTGATTACACGTAGATGCATTTTATACACTAGATACCTTGTGGACTACTTGATAATCATGGCTAGCGGACCACTCAGAATATCCAAGAGAGATCTTCGAAGAGTAGAGAAGTCTGTGGATGAAGTAATGGGTTTGGGTAAGGAAATACGTACCCTGTTTTCAAGATACAATGACGAGGAATATGACGTTGGTTGGGAAGTAGATTCTGCTGTGGACGCATTTTCTGTTCTCAGTTCGAGATGGACAACTGAGATTCTTGCAACTCTATACATTGCCGGCGATCGTAGATTCAATGAGATGAGGGGACTACTCAGAGGAATAAGTAGTCGTACCCTTTCTGACAAACTTACCACATGTGTCGAGAACGGCCTTGTCGAGAGGATAGTGGAGGATGGGCCTCCCGTTAGGGTGAAGTACAGTCTTACAGTGCATGGAAGAAGGGCTGGTGCACTACTTTCTCCATTTGTGGGTTACATGAAAATTTACAATGGAAAGATCGATGGTCCTGCTTAGGTCCTTGATCGTGATATTGTATGAGCATCAGAACGCATGATTAAAACCCTCTACGCTGACCAAACCAATTATGGCCCTAGTTGACCAGTGGAGGATTTATCGTCCATGGTACGTGGATTCCATTGGCGCGGCTGCTGGAGCTGTCCTAGGAATCGGGGGATGGTTTCACCTACTTTTTCCAGTCGCGCAAGGAACCATGATCGCACACAGAGAAAACGATTGGGAGCACCCATTGAGGGTGAGAATTGTCGATGCTCTCGAGAAGTCTCCGGGAATTCACTTTAGGGAGCTACAAAGAAGATTAGACGCAGCAAATGGCACTCTCAGACATCATCTTGACATCCTGACAAAGGAGGGGGTTGTGACCATTGTTCCCGTAAATGGAAGAACCTGCTACTATTTTGGAGCCCCTGCCCAAGTTGAGATACTAGAGGGGACGGGGGTAACAGACCACGCTAGAGCCGCGGCAATGATGCCCGTAGGACTTTCTGAGGTACAGAAGGTGGTCGTTGCCAGGCTGGCCGAGGAAAATAGACCCGAGTCCCAAGCTCAACTGGCTAGGGACCTAGGAAGATCAAGGGCTTCCGTCCACTCTGCAATCTCAGTCTTGAGGGAAAGAGGAATCCTAAGTCAGAGTGGTCTCGAATTGGCCCCCCATCTCAACGGCCTCAGTAGAACTAATGTGGACTACCCATGGCTGGATATTAGGATCGAGTGTTCGTGAATAAAATTACATCCTGTAATGGGAGTCTGTGGCTATTGATACTCGGAATTGTATAGAACCCCCCAATATCTGGGTGGTCCTGTGTTCAGACTGCGATTGGTCGAGCTTCCTATGCCAACAGGTAGTAGAGACCCCGATGTTCTATTGGCTTGGCTCCTGGATTCGATGGGACTAGTCAGGAGGAGGGTTGAGGGCGGGACGATTGACGAGGGTCAAGGAGCCTTGCATAGAATCATCAGTCAGGCGTTCCTAATGGAGCCATTGAGGGGGTGGGATGCAAAATCTCTTTGCGAAATCACAGGAATCTCACAAACTGGTGTGCATCATCAATTGGTTAAACTAAGAGAAAGTGGTTTGATATCAGCGCACACCGATGGAAGATGGCATGTCCATGTTTTGAGAGGTGGGAGCATATCCTCAGCTGTAGAATTGGTTTCAAATGAGGCGCAAACAGTCCTGAAAATTAGAATGAGAGAATTATCTGAAAAAATCTCAGAGTCGGACGAAAGGATGAACGTTGGAAGTCAGAATGATGAGGTTAAGTTCAAGATATCAATTTCTGAACCTGGGCCAGTTAATCCAGAGAAGTCAAATATGGCCATTTTGGTGGAAGATCTCGGACTTTCGGGAGAGAGGGCGAGGGAGGGGGATGGCCTAGCGAGCGGAGTAATGAGTATTCTATGTGAGAGTAGTGTCCCAATTACGATACTTGCTCTTTCGGAAAGGATGGGGGAGAGTAGATCCAGAGTAAGCCGTTCCGTTGAGAAGATGAGAGCATCTGGGATTGTCGAGAGAGTACCAATGATGGATAGAATCGCACAAGATATTTTTGTTGGTCTCATGAGGCAATTTGATGCTAGAGGGGAGGAATGGCTGATGACGAGGGGGGGATTAGGTAGAATCGATGAAGATATTTCAAAGAAGCTTGTCTCCGGGGCGAAGAAAGGCTCGCTAAGTATAGATAGAGTACAATCCTTGCTAGAGGGAATTGAGCTAGAATCTCAGAAGTTACTGCTGAATACACTTGGGGGGAGAATGCCCTATGGGTTCAGAATCTCGGGTCGAGATGGGGGTGAGGTCTCCGAAAATGTTCAACGAAACGCGGAGAGAACTCTAAGAAGGCTAAATACTGTGGCTCAGAGGCTCGATGAGGCAATCTCAACCTGATTTTCAATCTCACATAAACCATGCAGATATTCGCTAACTTCTGTCCCGAGCTGGGACTTATCCTGTATAGAGTGGAGTCTGACCCTCATTGAGGAAGCCCCTTCCAACCCTTTAGTAAACGATACAGCATGTCTCTTGAGGTTCTTGCTTCCAGATTTGCCGTACACTTCTTGAGACAGTTCCAGGTACCTGTCCCAACACCAACTCCTCGCTCTTGAGGGGCCTCCTTCTCCCCATGGAGCTGTTTTATCATACCAACCCATTCCCTTTTTTATCTCATGGAAAATAGTAGGTCTGCCGATCGCACCTCTTCCAATCATCAGCCCTCCTGCATGAGTTGCCTCCAAGCAAAGCTTCGCTGATTTTGTGTCTACTACATCGCCATTTGCTATTACTGGGATATCCACCGAGTCTGAAATCTCCTTAATCTGATCCCAATCTGCTATCCCTGAGTATCTCTGTCTCAAGGTCCTACCATGAACACATATCCTCAACACACCTTCATCGGCTAATCTCTTGGAGATCTCAAGAGCGGTATTCGGTCCAGAGCCAGTTCCTAATCTCATTTTCACTGAGATGGGGACATCTGTAGAATTGATGCACTTTCTGACCATTTTGACCACTTTATCTGGGTCTCGTAACAGGGCTGCGCCTGCATCATTTCTACATACCTTGGGTGCTGGACAGCCAAAATTTATGTCAATAATGTCTGATCTGTCTTCGAGCATCTCTACAGTTTTAGCCATTTCAGAGATATCTCCTCCGAAAATTTGTGGTATAAACGGCTTCTCACGTGGATCCGTCTCGACTTTTAGCCATGAGTTAGTGTTTCTACGTGTAAGACCAGAGGCGGCGGTGAACTCAGTAACTGTAAAGTCAGCTCCACATTCCTTGGCTAATAGCCTGTATGCCAAGTCCGTCACGCCGGCCATGGGCGCCAGAAAGATTGGTACAGGTTCGAAGCTCATGACAATGCGAAAAGCCACTTAGTTATCAGATGCACTAAGAAATAAACGTCCGGGCCTAGAAAGAGGACTCCCAATCGTCAACATCCTGAGACCTCTCCCAGTCAACATCTGAAATTCCACTTCTAATCTTAAGAGTCTCACGCGCTAATAGCCAATAGATCAGTGCCAATGACCTTCTTCCCTTGTTGTTAGCTGGTAGTACTAGATCCACATTCCTGAGTCTATTATTCGCATCGCAAATCCCCACCACAGGCAGACCAGAGCTAACTGCTTCTGAAAGGGCTTGCGAGTCTGCCGCTGGGTCTGTTACAACTATGACTTCTGGTTCGATGTACGTCCTCAGTCTGGGATTTGTGAGAGTCCCGGGAATGAACCTACCGACTATCTTCTTCGCTCCGATTGCCTCGGCAAACATTCTAGCCGGCCTCTGTCCGTACTGACGAGCGCTGACAACCAAGATTCTGCTAGGATCATAGTTGGCCAGAAACTTGGCTACTGTTCGAATCCTAGAATCAGTCTGCCTAATGTCGATGTGGTGCAATCCACTACCGTCTTGCCTGAATTTATCTAAGAATCCCTTCATGTCCGAAGACTTCTGGTTAGTGCCTATATGAACAGCGTGTAGCTCATACGTGTCAAGCGGTACAAGTGGGGTTAGGCTCTCATCCAAAGCGATTCCTCGGGGTTGGCCGAACTGCCGGCCACTCATAAGCGCTACGCCATATGGATGCCTCCAAACTCAGGCGATTATTCCAGGTCGGAGCTGAACGTACACTCGCCCTCGTCGTGAATTTCGGGAAAAACTACACATTTTTTTGTCACCCAAAGTGACACTCTAAACTCATCCTCAAACGAGAGTGTGTCTATGGGGGCTGATATAGCATATCCTCTGGCCCTGACATCTAACAACCATTCCCCATCACTAAATCCAGAGGAGTTGCCAATGGATATTGTACAGTCACTCTCGCTCCTTAGTTCCAGTGACATCTGGCCCACTGAGCTCGTGGCGAGATAGTCCCAACACAAATCTCCATTCGGTTTCAATAGCTTGATTTCAACGAATCTCAGCTCATCCGTATTGTTCCCAAGGAGTTCTCCAAGAGTGGCGGACCATTCGAAAGAGACTGAGAAGTCCAATAACATCTTCGACACGGTCTCGTCCACAAATATCCTGCTCTGGTTCGAATAGCAGTCCGTTTCTTGGTTCGAGTCTTCAGACCCTGGAAGTACACATTCGTTCTGTGAGAAAATGTGTGCTTGTACAAGTGGCTCCACTGGGACAATATCCTCCCGTGGATCCTCTCTCATTCCTTCCATGACCTCCCTCTGCACAGCGAGACCCATACATCCACTGGATGCCATGCTCACAAGCATAAGGGAGACGAGAATTATGGACGTTGCAGTCCTGTGCATAATCCTCCGAGTGAGGCACATGACTTGAATGCGCGTGTGACTTGGGTGCCTCTCGGTACTCATAGGGAACGTCAGTGCCGTGGCTCAGTCCACCTTCGTCGTCATTGAGGCAGGCATAGGAAAGAGCTGGAGGACATGAATGTTACAGTTTGAGTATCAATGATCTAGATAACAGGTAATCTTTTGCGGTGAATGTGGTACAATTACTACATGCCTCCCAAGAAATCTGACAACGCCCTTGAATTGAAACATGATAAAGCTCTGGAACACGTGATTGTCACTGGAGCTGGTTCAGGAATCGGAAAGGAGTTCGTAAAACTGTTCTTACAGGATGGGGCCAATGTTTTAGCGGTAAGCCTGATTGATGAAGAGCTAAATGCTCTGAAGGAGGAATTTTCAGAATATTCAGGTGTGTTGTACACACTGAAAATTGACCTTTCCAAGGAAAATGCCTGTGAGTTGGTTGAGAATTGGTGCCAGGAAAATCGTTGGAGTGTTGATACTCTGGTAAATAATGCTGGATTTGCAATTTACTCTGAATGTGTTGAGTGTGACCAGGTAAGAGTAAGGTCTATGATTAATTTGAATGTCAGGCTCCTAACTGAGTTATGCATGGTATTTTCCAGAGCCATGATTAAGAATAGGAGTGGGAATATCCTAAATGTTGGATCGACGACGGGTATGTTTCCGACGATGAGGTTCGCATCTTACGGAGCAACCAAAGCCTATGTTAACTCGTTCTCTGCTTCTCTTAGGGCAGAATTGAGACCATATAATGTCAATGTGACGTGTTTGTGTCCCAGTGCGACCAGAACAAATTTCTCAACCACCTCGGGGATAGATGATTTCAACGGAAAATCCCTGATGAAGAGCTACTTCCGTAGAGGAGGAGGTGCAAGAGCCAGTAAGGTAGCGAGGATCGGGTACAAAGGCATGAGAAGAAGGAAGGCACAAGTCATCCATGGACCTGGGTCCACACTGGCAAGGTTGCTCAGGCATCTACCACAACCCGTAGTTCCAGTGATAATGAGAAACTTCTGAGCTCACTCTTCTTCCGTCACTCTTGGCTCGTGAACCTCTCGGAATACTATTGTTCCTACACCAATGTGGTCTCTAAGTGTTCTAACAAGGCTAAATTTTGCATAGGACCAGTTCTGATCATATGCAATGGTGTCAGGTAGGGTTACTGTCAAATCATCCTTCTTGAACTCTATCTCGAAGTCATCTCTTCCGGTGTTCATTTTGAGAAGTGTCTCGACCTTCTCTTTCCTGTCATCGACTACCTTGACAATATTGTAGTTATACCTCAACGTTGAGCCAGCCAGAGGGTGGTTATAGTCGATTCGTGCCCTTCCCGCACTTAGGAATTGAAGGACGCCTGTCCTCCCCCCAATCTCCACGGGAGCACCAATGGCTAGCATGTTTGGATCTCTGACACTCCTCATCAAAACATTCTGTCCGATTGTTTCTACGAGGCTTGCGTCTCTCTCCCCATATGCTTCTGAAGGCTCGATGTCAATTTCGTAGTCCTTACCTGATTCTGCCTGAGATAGTGATGCTTCGAAGCCGGTGATCAACCTGCCATCTCCGACTACAGTGATCATTGGCGTGTATTCCCTGTTCTCGTCGAAGATATCATGCTCTTTGGCGACATCTTCCCTTGTGGTCTCTATGAGTCTGTCCGAATCGACCTCGAATAGGTCGTAGTCAATGTGTACAATCGCACCGTTGTCCATGTTTGTCGCCTCCTTGGCGTCCGGCCGACTCGCTTCCCCTTTTTCATTCAAACGGTGCGGGTAATCTGAGAGGATTCACTCTTCCTCCTCATTCTCGACATTTTTGGATGCCCCTACTGCGAGGATTCCTCCAGCTATTGTCAACACCCAACCCATCCATACTAGATGGCTTCCTTGGAGTTCGTGAATCGTTACCCTTACCCTGTCTAGGCCATCAGTCTGGTTGAAGAATAATGCCGGCATTAGATCCTGAACTTGGAAGCTGTCCATTATCATGATAGTGTCTCCGAACAATCCCACATGCCTGTCAACTTCGGATCTGGGGACGGGGCCAAATCTGAGAATTCCGGGAGTCAGAGTATCTACTAATTCCCCGTCTTTCCTCATCTCGACAATCACCCCCAAAAAACCATCGCCTACTTGGAAATCAAAGTCCTCATCTCCCTGGGCGACCACTACCGTATCAATCAGGATGTACTCGTAATTTCCATACTGTACTGGTTGATTCTTCTCCAGAGTTACGAGATGAGACGGATCTGACCGATCTACAAGAGTTGTCGTGAAAACATGGCCAATCAAGAGAAGAATGATTCCGACATGAGAAATATGACTGGCTAAAGTACTAGTTCTTGCAGAGTTTTTTCCCCCTAATCCTCCTGAAATCAGTTTTTTCGCATTCACTTTAGTTGTGGATGCCAAATTTCTGACATTGAAAGGTAGTGAGAAAAAAAGTAGAGTCAAGAGAAAGGCCGACAGTGCGCCCCTTGATACCGAAGAAGAAATAGGAAGTCTTGAATCACCGGGTAGCCCGATGAAGTCACTTGAAGTTGAAGTGATCAGGGATATTGCCATTGCGGCGATAATCATCATACTTCCTGCTCTAGGGCTAATCTTCCGACCCCATGAATATGAGGCGAGACCGATCGCCAGAAGGGCGATGAAGGGCGAGCCATAGAATTCATGCGCTTGCAGACTGGTACCATCAATCTCCACAGTCAAAATCATCCAGGTAAGCAAGACAAAACCCGCACCCCCATACCATGGGACAGATTTAGATGACCTCAGTCTCACAGATGCATCTGTGAAGACTCCGGTTATGTATGACCAGTCATCTTCTTTCTCGCAAATCAACCAAGGAATCAAAAATGGGACCATGCCAAGTAATGACTGATACCATTCTGCACTCCAAGTCCAACTGGAGAATAACATCAGTGCGATTCCCGAGAACACCCACTGAAGGGGCGGATCATCGTGACTGCCATTTAACAGCAGATACAAAATTGAAAGTCCGACAAAAATCACTGCTGTGGAACCAATCCACACAGAAACTGAGATGAAGCTTGCGATTAGAAAGAGTCCGAGGTTCCTCCTTCTGGCGAGAAAAGAGTCAGATAGTGTAGACTGAAGAGCATTTTTTTGGTTACTTGATAAGTGTACAACAGTGAAAACACATAGAATTACAATAGCCAAAAGATATCCGGTTAGCTCGGCGCCGACAGCATCGAACGTTATCACTTCTAATACCCTCAAGTATGGGTCCTGAGGCATTGCGCCCTCTCCATCAGCCACGAAAGCATGGACGGAAGCCCAGACACCGTTTGCTCTAGTCACCAGTGTCGCATGAAAAGCAAGGGCTCCAGCCATTAGAGCCACAGCTGGAGATGCTTGAATTGCATTCCCTCCGGGTGTCGATCTGGCATGGACTACCATCAAAAGGCACAGCCAGGGCAGTAGCGAGCCCGTTTCTACGGGGTCCCAAGCCCAATAGCCACCCCAATCAAGAACGGTGTAGGCCCAAAGGCCACCCAGTCCAATACCGATGGTTCCGATTACAAAACCTGCTCGGGCCCAGAGGATCTGAGACTCATGGATTGATTTTGAGGTATCTTTCCTGATTATCCCGGCCATTGCAATGCTGGCCGTGGCTATGCAAAGTGAGTAGAAGGCGAAGACGACAGGCGGATGTATCACCATGAGGTCTGTTTGTAGAAGAGGATTAAGCCCGGATGATGTGGAAGAAATCGTTGATTCGAATGGCCCAAGCATAGCAGAGAGTACCAGAAGAAATGCTGTCCAAGCGTGCATTATCGCTACTTCAACGGAAACTACATGTTCCTTATTAGACATCAACCGAGTAACTATTGCCATCATTGCGGCCCACAAAAGAAGCGGCCCGGATCTACTACTCCAGACTGCCGAGACCCTGTAGAACAGAGGTAAATCATCTCCACCAAATCTGTAGACCAACTCTATACTTCTTGCATCAGTCACGAAGCAATAAGTCAACAATACGAACGGCAGGGCCTGAGAAAATAATACCAAATTCTTGGAGGATGCTCCAATCGGCCTCCCGACACTAGATAGGAGAATGAGAGATGAGGCTATGCCGACGAAAAGAAGTAGCGAACCTGCTTGGGAAAGCAAAATCTCACCAACCGTAGTACTTCGCTCTGCTGTAACCAAATGCTAGCATTGCTCTGATAATATTCTTTGCGTACAGACCGGGCCTTTTGAATAGTAGTCTGACGCCTACCATTGCTTTCCCAGATATGCCCATATCGGACATCTCGTCAGGTAAGCATCTAGCCATGGCCGACATCTCTTCATCTGTTAAATCAAAGAGTGCGTTCTTCCCCTTCAGAATTTTGTCATAAGGTGGAAACTCTTCCTTCCAAAGGTTCTCATATTTGGATAATTTCTCAGCACTTAGGTCATTGTCATTGATACCTTCTGATGCAGTTTGAGCGGCAAACACAGCCGACTTGAGAGCTAAGTGAGATCCGCCCTCAAACAATGGGGATGTGAATCCTGCGGCATCTCCGATAAGTAGTAGTCCGTCTGAGTATGTATTATTATGGGGGCCCGAGATGGGTATCGTCCCACCGAACGCGGGGTTTCCCTTCTTTTTCCAAGTGGGAAGATTCTGATTTAATCCCTTGAAATGTGTATTTTGGATGAACTCGTCAAGTGCTTTCTTGGTTCTTGGTTTATCCTCTGTTACGAGTCCGATGTTTGCCCTGCCATCACATTTAGGGATCATCCAGAGATAGCCCTTCTCGGCATATGATGGCCAGATGTAGAAATCTAGGTATCCGTCTGTGGGGACTCCTTCCAATTCGTATTGCATACCAGCGACCACCTTTCCCCTCGGATTTAGATTCAATAATTTGGAACACACCGACGCGACCCCTGAGGCATCTATTACTACCTTGGCGAAAATCGGGAAATCCTCCCCCTTTCCCTCACATCTCCAGCCTGAGAATTTACCTTCTAGATACACCTTTTCCATCCCGGTAATCTTGTGACCAAGACTTAGCTTGGCTCCCTCAGAGACCGCAGAGTCAGCTATCCATTGTTCAAATAGATGCTTTTCTAGAACATAGCCATGCTCGGACAAGCACTTTTCGGTTCCATCTGGGAAGATGACCCTAATACCCTTTACTTCCTTACTGATGACGTGTTCCGGAAGTGTGAGGCCTAAGTTCTGACATGCCACGTCTGATATGCACTCTCCGCAGTGAACTGGAGTTCCTATCTCATCATGATCTTCGATAAGTATTGTTTGAAGACCAAGTCTGGCACACTGTAGTGCCGCGTTGCCTCCACCCGGCCCGGCACCAACGACTAACACATCACATGACGTCGCGGTATCGCCCATGCCACCCCGAGGACACCAACTCAAAAGAAACCCTCGGTCGTGTCTCCTACGGAGACGAGCGAACCTTCTACTATTGTGAGTGGCACGGCGTAACATGACCTGGCGCACTCTGGCACGGTATGTGCAGTCTCTTGAGGACTCAGGTGAGCTGATTAGAGTATCTGATCCAGTAGATGTCGAGCTCGAGGCTGGATGCATCGCTGACAGGCTAGTGAAGCGGGGAGGAGGCGCGATTCTATTCGAGCAACCTAGACTCCCTGATGGTTCTATCAGTGACCTCCCCTTAGCGATGAACCTCTTCGGAACTCGTGATAGGACTAATCACGCCTTGGGAGTTAAGAAGCCCGACGAGATTGGAAATAGAATGGTTTCCTTGATGAAGCCCGATATTGGAGGAATAATGAAAGCTCCATGGACTGGTATTGGTTTAGCACTTGAAGGAATGTCGATGGCTCCGATGAAGGTCAGGAAGGGAGCATGCCAGCAGATAGTAATCAGAGATCCTGATGTGACAAAACTCCCGATCCCGAAGACATGGCCAGAGGATGGTGGCAGGTACATCACTCTGCCCTTGGTCGTGACGGCTGACCCTGAAACAGGAGTTCACAACATGGGCATGTACAGGAGCCAGGTCTTCGGACCTAAGGAGTTAGGATTACACTGGCAAGCGCACAAGCATGGGGCTGACCATGCAGACGCATCAAAAGACCGTATGCCGGTGGCAATTTGCCTCGGTGGGCCTCCTGAAGTGATGTTTAGCTCGATATCTCCTCTTCCAGATAATCTATCGGAGTATGAGTTTGCTGGGCTACTGGGTAAGAGGCGTTTGAGAATAACAAAATGCATTACAAACGAACTAATGGTGCCTGCTGAGTGCGATGTCGTAATAGAAGGTTACATGATTCCCGGAGAGACTAGAGAAGAGGGGCCATTTGGAGACCATTTTGGTCACTACTCTCTGGCAGGCCAATACCCAGTAATGCATGTGGAGGCAATTACCCACAGAAAAAATGCAATAGTCCCGATGACCATAGTAGGAGTTCCCCCGATGGAGGATGGTTACCTGGGGGAAGCAATTGGCGACGCGTTTCTCCCAGTGTTGAAGTTTCAACACAGGGATGTTATTGATCTGTTTCTACCACTGGAGACGGGTTTCCACAACCTAGCTATAGTTTCATCCAAAAATAGGTATCCAAGGCAAGGGAGGAAAACAGCCTTAGGGCTACTTGGTGCAGGTCAGATGATGTTCCTGAAAACTATAGTTGCGGTCAATCCCGAACATGATGCCAAAGATCTGGACCTGCTACTCGATGCCCTAGACTCAAAAGTTGAAATTTCGGAAGACCTAGTGGTTCTGCCGGGGATGGTTGCTGATTCACTGGCTCATGCATCTCCCTGGGAAAATATCCATGACAAGTTGCTGATTGATGCCACGAGTCCCGTGGAAAGTGATCCTCGTAGTCTAAGAGCCCCCCTGGTAGGGTGTCCTGATTCGCTTGAGGTTTCTGCTTCCGGAATAGATGGAGTAGTACAGGCGAGAATGCTACGATCTTCCATGCTGGTTGTAACCACAGATATCGAAGGTGGACCTTCGCCTTCCGAGAATGTCGAAACCGACAATGAAGAGGGGGCCAGAATGCAGAGAGAGAAGATTTGTTCAATCAGGGACTCAATCTGGAGCCTAGAGGGTTCAGCTAACCTCAGATGGCTGTTCATCACCGACTCAGATGTAGACCTCTCAGAAGATTACTGGAAGAGGACTCTGCTTTGGCAATTTTTCTGTCGGTTTGATGTTGGCAGAGATTTGCACTTTGACTCTGACAGAAGGAGAGTGTGTTGGGACGCCACAGCTCCGATTCCCTCTCAAGGAGGGCCTCTCCCGGTTCGTAGATGGCCTGGTGTGACATTACATGATCCTGAAGTTCTAAACAGAGTGGACACTTGGCTAAAGGAAGGTGGATTTTAGTGGGACTTAGGGGTGTTCTTGAGTTTGTTAAGATTGAGCATACCCTATTCTCGTTACCATTCATCCTAATTGGTTACATTCACGCTCACAATCAGTTCTGGACTGAGCTTTCTTCAGATAGATTCGGGATCGACATTGTTTGGATTCTGGTAGCAGCAGTGGGTGCTCGGGGCTTAGCGATGTCACTAAATAGGATAATCGACAGAGACATTGATGCGGCCAATCCCCGTACAAAAAGTCGTCATCTGGCTTCTGGTGCCATGACAATGAAAACCGCTTGGACCCTCTCTGCGGTCTTCCTTGGAATGTTACTTTTCGGAGCATGGCGGCTTAATGAAGTAGCACTGAAAATGGCATGGCTACCTGTACTTGCATTCGTTGTCTACCCCTACACCAAGCGTTACACATGGCTGTGCCATTTCTGGTTGGGATTATGCTTGGGACTTGCGCCAGCGGCCGCTTGGGTTGCTGTTACAGCTGACGTTCATGGTTGGTATGCGATAACGGGAGGGTCGGGTGCGTACTCTCAAGGACATGGTGAATTTTTATGGTACCCAGAAATCTTCTGGATATCGCTGGGTGTGGCCTTGTGGATAGCGTCATTTGACATTAACTACGCCAGGATGGACATCAAAAGTGATATTGAGAACGGAATTCACTCGTTCCCTTCCAAATTTGGAGAAAGGGCGACGACCAGAACGTCGATACAACTGACGCTCCTATGGTTCGCATGTTTTGCACTCTCGAATCCTGTCGAGGAGGCCTGGTTTCTGATATCAGCGGGGATAATGTGCGCTCTGAACATTGGAGTAGTGTTGTACAGTGAAAGATTACCGGACTTCCAGACAACACTTTTCCGAGTTTCAATGTTGACAGGTTGGGTTCTTTTGGCCTCCATTGTTCTGACTGATTCATCAGAGATAGAAAGATTTGCGAGTGGTGTGTAGTATGTTCATTCTAGATTCTGAGTATGATACCGCTGGTGACCAAGGACAAGCAATAGATAGGCTCGTAGAGCAGATCGAGTCTAATCAAGAGAGATGCATTCTCATGGGGGTTACTGGGTCCGGTAAGACATTTGCAATGGCCAACATAATTGAGAGGCTAGGGGTTCCAACGCTAATCCTGTCTCACAACAAAACCCTTGCGAGACAGCTTTGGCAGGAGATTAGTGAGCTTTTTCCAAGTAATGCGGTAGAGTATTTTGTTAGCTACTATGACTATTATCAGCCTGAAGCTTACATCCCCGGAAGGGACCTTTACATCGACAAAGAGCTGCAAATGAACGAGAGGATAGAGCAAGAGAGGTTCTCCACAGTCGCATCATTGGTCTCAAGGCCTGACGTGATTACCGTTGGAACTGTTTCAGCAATATATGGATTGAATCCTCCAGAAGTATTCCAGCAGAACCACCTCAGACTCGAAGTTGGACAGAAATCAGATCCACAAGAAATTGTACGAGAACTGGTTGGACTTCACTACCGCCGGGTCTCAGGTGAGATTACCAGGGGCGATATCCGTCTAAGAGGCGAGGTTCTGGATATCTGGATGCCAAGTAGGGATGACCCTATCAGGGTGAGGTTTGGATGGGAGGGAATAGAGAAAATACAGGTATGTGAAGCCATATCCTGGGAGATTCTGGATGAGTTTGAGGAGGCTTGGATACATCCACGAGAGTTCTACATGACTAGCGAGGAGAGCTTCAACCTAGCGATTGAGGATATAGAGCACGAACTAGAAGATCGGGTAGGTTGGTTCCAGGAAAAGGGAATGGAGATTGAGGCCTACAGGCTTGAAGGGAGGACCAAGTTCGACCTTGAGATGCTAACAGAGATAGGGTCTTGTAAAGGGGTGGAGAACTATTCAAGACATTTTGACAGGAGGTCTAAGGGAGAAAGGTCGTTCTGTTTGCTGGATTTCTTTTCAAGTAACGCTGAGCGCTTCCATGGTGGCTCCGATAGATATCTGGTAATTATGGATGAAAGCCACGTCACTCTTCCTCAAGTTGGGGGGATGTATGGAGGAGATTTCTCCAGAAAGAAGAACCTTGTAGACCATGGATTTAGGCTACCATCGGCATATGATAACAGACCACTAAGAATTGACGAGTTTCAGGACCTCGTTCCAAAAATGCTGTATGTCAGCGCAACACCAGGAGAGAGGGAGCTACGTCACCTTGCTGAGGTAACCAATCAGGAAGTTCCCGAAGAGCTCCTTCATGTAGGAGGAAGAGGAGGTTCTGATAAACCAGACCTCGACAAGAAAGTTACTACCTCTACCATGGAGCAAACAATCACAAAAATCGACGGAGTGGTAAGAATGGAAATTCGCCCAACAGGATTACTAGATCCTGAAATTGTCGTTAAACCCACTAAGGGACAAGTCCAAGATTTGATGTCAGAAATAAATAAGAGAGTAGGGAGGGATGAGCGCGTACTTGTTACTGTGATGACTATTAAGTTCGCCGAGGAAGTGTCCGAATACCTTGAAAAAAATGGAATCAAAGCTCATTATCTTCATTCAGAAATTGACACCCTCCAGAGGACCGAGATAATCAAGGCTCTGAGACTGGGTCACATAGACGTTATTGTTGGAATAAATTTACTCAGAGAAGGGCTGGACATTCCTGAGGTATCACTAGTGGCAATCTTCGATGCGGATAAGCAAGGTTTTCTCAGGAATGAGAGATCTCTCTTGCAAACAATTGGAAGAGCGTCTAGAAATGAGAACGGGGTCGTCATCCTATATGCCGACACGATTTCTCCATCAATGGAAGCAGCCATGAGCCAGACGATTTCAAGAAGAAGGCGACAGGATTCTTACAATCAAATTCACGGGATAGTTCCCAAAACAATACAGAAGGCCCTCCCGACTATGGGAGAGGAAGAAAGCAGCATTCTAGCTGGGACAGCAGGGAAAGGAGCCAAGGGTGGGAAGAGATTCGTAGGCAAAAAAACAAGCAAGAAGGGTGTTTCTGGACTCGCACAGAAGTTCTCTCTGGGAGCTGGCATGTGGAATACTTCCGACTCAGTTCTCGATAACGTTAGTCAACCGAATTTCGAGGTAGAAATGGAAACGGAACAATCCGGAGATGTGAATGATGATCAGCTAATCAGTAAGTTGGAGCGTGAAATGAGAGCAGCCGCTGAGAGGCTGGATTTTGAGAAAGCAGCCCAAATTCGAGACAGGATAATGCAACTCTACAACCCGACCAATTGAAGTCAGGTTCGTTTTGCGGGAAACATGAGCGGATATTCGCGTGAAGACTTTGACATTCCAGTAAAGGATTATGATTTTTCATCAATGAAGGATATTTCTTCACTGATTGACCAGATGTCAGAGGCTGGAGGCTTCACCGCGACTAAGCTGGCATTTGCTCGAGACATCCTGAGGAGCTCTATCTCAAAGACTTCCTCTGAGGGGGTCCTGAATTGGATATCGTTTCCAGCTTGTCTATGCGCTACTGGAACCAGGGGATTCTTCTTAGAGGCCTTGAAGAGGGGCTCGTTTAATGTCGTTATCACTACCTGTGGGACTCTGGATCATGATATCGCCAGATCATACGAGAATTACTTCCATGGAGACTTCAGTTTGGATGATATTGCGTTGGGAGAAGAAGGTCTGAACAGGCTTGGCAACGTAATAGTGCCAAATGAGTGCTACGGGGAAATTCTGGAAAATATTGTCCTTCCATGGCTTTCAGAGATTGAGGATGAGAGGCGCTCAGAGTCTCCAGACAGTCCTTGGAAGGGGTTTGGAACCGCGGAGCTCTGTTGGGCCTTAGGAGACAGGATTGATGACGAATCGTCTTTGCTCTACTGGATCGCAAGGAATAGGATTCCGGTCATAATACCTGGAATTACAGACGGCTCGATAGGAGCACAATTATTTATGCACAGACAGAAATCTCCTGACTTTATGATTGATGTTCTAGCAGACGAGCAGATTCTTTCAGACTTGACTTGGACGGCTGAGGAGAGCCATGCGCTAATGGTGGGAGGAGGGATTTCAAAACATCACGTGATATGGTGGAATCAATACAGAGGAGGTTTGGACTCTGCCGTTTCTATAACAACAGCTCCAGAATATGACGGTTCACTGTCAGGCGCTAGGCTCAAAGAGGCCATTTCATGGGGAAAGGTACGCCCAGAAGCTTCTCAGGTCGTCGTTGAAGGCGATGCTAGCGTCCTTCTTCCACTTCTCGGTGGTGATTTATTCGCCCAATTGTAGCACATTTTGTGATGATTTTCGTGAAAACGGCTAAGAACGGTCTAGCGCCCGAGGTTTGTTATGTCCGTCGAGAAGATGATGCATGATATGATAGAAATGCTAACAGATGCAATGGGTGATGCTGTAAAGCATGACAAGGGCAACAAGGCTGCCGGAACCAGAGTCCGCAAGGCTATGCAGTCAGCCAAGACAATGGCTCAGGCCATCCGTGTCCAGGTTCAGAACGATAAGAACTGATTACCCTGCTATCTAATCGCATGAGCGAAGATCTCCATGAGGGAGACACGCATGGGAACTAGCGGATGCCATCCTTCAGACCCACATTGTCTAAGACAATTGTGGATGGCGGATAGATCTGGTCTTTTGGGTTGTTTATCATTCGTATCAGTAACTGGACCGGGTATGGAAGAGAGTGATTGAATTGTATGGGAATAGTTCAGAGAATCAGAATACCTGCCCCATAGTATACTCATTTCCTGAATGATGGAGTCCGCAGACCAAGCCCTCCGACCTGAGATGTTCAGTTCGTTCTCAATCTTCTTTATTCTATCGCTCATAATTAGAATACAAAGTGCGTCGCAGACATCCCTAATATGGACCCAGAATCTTGGACTATGATCAGTTATTTTGGGTATTTTTGATTCTTCCATAATTGACCTAGCCCAATCATGCAATATTGCATCGCCCCACGATCTTAGTTTTCCTTCAGGGGAAAGTAAGTCGTGTATCCTGACAACAATTTCGGAATTCCCGGATTCTTGATTTCCACTAACAATTGAGATATCTCCAGAAAACCCCTCTCCCACGGCAATAACAAAATCAGAATCCGCAGAATTATTGACGAGTGTAGCGCCCGCTCGTAACAGCCTGTCTTGTAGAGATTGGATGAAAAATTCCTCATTTCCCTCAATATATATCGATTTGCTCATCTTACCACTTAGACGGTGCTCGGGGTAACCTCGAGTGACTTCATTTGTGAGAAGTGTATAACTGCGTCTCTGACAATCTCAACAATCATCTTAATTTCCTCAGGGGTAATCGAAAAGTGCGGAGTGAATCTTAGGGCGTTAACTCCTCCGTGGATGACTCCTAGCCCATTCTTCCTGCACCACATCTCAACCTTGTCATCTCCCACGACGGGGAAGAAATTGGGATCCATTTCTGCACATACCAAAAGACCCGTTCCTTGAACGGAAAGGATGGCTTCTGGGAATTCCTCCATGACCCCCTGCAGACCTAAAACTAGATCATCCCCACGGTCACGGATGTTCTGCCGAAGCTCTGGAGTAATTCTTTCCAATACTGCAATCGCTGTTTCCAATGCTCGAGGGTTGGTAGTCATGGTGTTACCGTAGATTCCGGTAACATACAAATCAGCTACCTCTGCGGTCATTCCAACAACAGAAAGAGGGAACTGCCCAGCATTAATCGCTTTCGACCATGCTTCCATATCGGGGGCATCAGCACTCTGAAAACCATCGTAGTCCACTATACTCAGGCAACCCTGACCCCTAAGTCCGGCTTGGACCGAGTCAATAATCAGCATGGAGCCGTGTTCTTTGGTTAGGCGCCTTGCTTCATCATAGAAGTCCCTGTCTATGCACAGACCCGGGGCTCCTTCTCCCTGAACTGGTTCAATCGCTAGGAGCTCGATAAATACGCCATCAACATCTGCTTGATTGAATGTCTCCCTCAGTGCTGAGATGTCATTCGCCGGGATAAGCACTAGATTATCCCTATCTTGGAATGTATTCAGGTTCCTATCATAGCCATCTTTACATGAGTGAGAAATCTGAGCAGGTCTATCTGTGCGTCCATGAAATGCCCTCTCGATCGCCACCATTCGCGTTGGCTTCCCCTCATGCCTCCCACCAGGACCTGTCATCCTCAATGCATTGACATCAGATATCCTCATTCCTACTGTCATAGATTCCGACCCTGAATTCATGCATATAAACCGATCAAATGGACAGCTTCCTCTTGTATGGCCAATTTCCATTTTCAGCCTGTCTGATAGCCTTTTTTGGCTGAAAGAAGGAGTCATTACATTTGCCATTACCCAGTTTTTCTGCATAGATGAAATTATGTCATCGGGTCCATGCCCCATTCCGAGCATGCCATAACCTCCATTGTCATGTACAACTGCTCCATGGGATGTTACAATCCATGGCCCTCTCGCTGAGATAGCAACGTAGGGATTTACTGTTGCGGAAGAATAGAAATTCACGTAGTCCGATTGAAGTCTCTCGATTAGAGCGGTTTCATCAGTTCCAGAGATTTCTATTCCGGTGTCTGTAGAAAGAGATTCAAAGACTATTCCAGCTTCTTCGATAGCCCTTCTAAGTGATGGGTCAGTGTCGATGAACGAGAGGATTACTTCATCTGGGAGTCCGTTGGTTACCCTGCTACCTGAACGGTTTCTGATCGAGTGCAGAATATCGAGACTACCTCCCATCGGATGTCCGAGTTGCGGGTTGCTCATCAAGGTTCTTGGTAACTGTTCTCAGAAGGGCACAATTGTCTCGGCAGAGGAATTAAACTGAATTTCTGATAATGTATGTAAAAATTAAACATACTTTGAATTTTCAATTGAAATTTTTGTATATAGTATAATTTTTCAATTAGATTATCAGTCTTAATAACAGTATAGTATAAGTGCTAATCTACTCTCTGAGGAAACGGAGAGGAAGCGTGGGGGATGCAGCTCAAGTCCGATGGTGAGAAGATGAATGATGATTACAGAATCCAGGAATTGCTACAGAGAGACGTGTACGTAGGCGACAAGTTCGTAGGCGTAATTACGGGGGAGAGATTCCATCCGAGGGACGAGTGTGTTCAATCGCTCAGGTTGCAAGTGGTCCCTGGAGTCGCGGAGGAGTTCATGAGAAAGCCGGCTGAGAGTGCGCCTCTTTCGAAGGAGCTCGTTCACAGTATCAGACCTGATGGAGCGATAAAACTCTCTAAATCAATGAGAGAGCTACAAAGGAGGTGGAGGAATACTGTCAGGATTTCGGAGGAGTTGTTTGCACCGGATGAGCTATTGGATAGAGCAGTTCTTGACAACGATGGAATCGATATTGGTAATGTGGTTGGGATGGTCAAGATCAAGAGGACTTACAGAGGGGTCGTGGTGAACCCCCATTTCATGGTCAAGAAGAAGCACGGACTTCCTGATACCCTCATAATTCCAGTGGGACAGTTGGCCCGAACCACGTCTAGACTGGATGAGGTAATACTTAGGTGTACAGTGAAGCGTCTAACCACTTTGCCAAGCTACCTAAAGCTCAATGGAGAAGATGCTGAAGAGTTCGATCCTGTTGAGTAGGTTTCAAATCAGATTCCCATGTCGGACGATTGTTCAAGGGCGTGTAGCTTAGTTTGGCTGGAGCACCCGGCTGATAACCGGGAGGCCACAGGTTCAAATCCTGTCATGCCCACCAACTTGTGGCAAAACAAGCGGTAGCGTCATGAAGGATGGTCAGTTCCCATTCCCGTCACATGCCAGTCTTAAGCGGCTCATCGGGTCGTGAATTGGCCATCGCTCTAGCCGAAATCCTAGAGATGGAGTTTGTCCTTATTGAGAGTAGGAAGTTTCCTGATGGAGAGGGATATGTAAGAGTCCCAAGTGAGAGTTTTGGAGTGATCAGATCGGAGCCTGTAATCCTAGTTTCAAATACATTTCCGGATTCGGGGATTATGAGGACTATTCTAATGCTTGAAGCGATTAATGATATTCGAAAGGGGGATCTTGAGAACCTCAAAAATGAGGGCGAACAAGTGATGGATAATGTTGGGCCAGGTATCTTTCTAGCTGTACCATACTATGGATATGCGAGACAGGATAAGAGATTCTCCCCCGGGGAGACGGTGTCGGCCAGAGTAATCTCCGAAATTCTTGGAAGAAGCTGTGATGGCATGGTGATCTTGGACCTACATGAGCCGAAAGTTCTGGATGGCTCAGACCTTGAGATAGGCTTCGTTAGTTCCATGCCAGAAATTGCAGATGTTCTACAAAAAGAGGTCGGACCGGATTTCATACTTAGTCCAGACAAAGGGGCCATTGACAGGGCAAGTGAGGTGGCTAAGATAGGGGGATGGGAATTCAGTTATCTCGAGAAAACTAGGATTGATGCGCACACTATAGAACATCAGGCTAAGGACCTTGATGTAAACGGCAAAGTTGTGGCAATTGTTGATGATATGATCAGTACTGGTGGAACTATTTGCAGGGCGAGTGACGCCCTCAGAAGACAGGGCGCAAAAGCAGTATTTGCTGCGTGTACTCATGGTTTATTCACCGGAGGAGCCCTCTCCAGGCTAGCAAATCACGTTGACGGGGTGTACACAACTGACTCTCTCAGGAATCCGAGATCTGTCGTTAGTTCTGCACCAGCCCTAGCCAGAGGAATCAAGGAAATGATTGGCTGATTGAAAACTCTAACTCTGTCCAGACAATACGTTGCGTTTATATCGACTATGTCCTGCGAAGGCTTACCCAGCACGAGGAGAGGCATCCAATGAGTGTTCATATAGCGTTTGAGACCCCGAAAGACATACAAGACCAAGTTTACGAGCTTGTGAAAGCTATTGGAAAGGACGGAAAAATAAAGAAAGGCGCCAATGAGGTAACCAAGGCTGCCGAAAGAGGAAGTGCTACAATGATTGTTATGGCTGAAAATGTCAATCCCGGAGAGCTTCTGGCCCACGTTCCAATGATTTGTAACGAGAAGTCAATTCCGTTCATCTATGTGGAAGACCAAGGATACTTGGCTGACTCTGCCGGCATGACTGCAGGAACAAGAACTGCCGCAGTAGCCATCATGGAAGTAGGGAAAGAAGCGCAAGATCTATTCAACGAGGTTAAGGGACACTACGAAACCTTGTCAAAGTAAATTGGAGGCTGGAAGTTTGGCTCAAGAATCATGGCCCGCAGAGGTCGTTGAGATTGTTGGAAGGACGGGCATGAGCGGAGAGGCTATCCAAGTGAAAGTCAGAGTTGACGATTCGAACAACCCTAGGGACATAGGGAGAATTATTTCCAGGAATGTACTAGGACCTGTAAGGGTAGGGGATATCCTAATGCTGAGAGATACTGGAAGAGAGGCGCGTCGCCTAGGTAATCGGTGAGGTGAAATAATGCCAGAGACTAGAGTGTGTAGCTTCACCAGTGAGGAAATTGAGCCTGGAACGGGAATGATGTATGTGAAGAGAGATGGATCAGTAATGTGGTTCAGAGATAGCAAGGCTAGGAAGAACGCCCTGAAGCTAAAGAGAAATCCAAGAAAGATGAAGTGGACTCAGAGATATGTCAAGGGTGGCATCAAGTAATATTCCCTGTCTATACTCTACCAAGGCTTATTGAGAATATATCGGTTTGGAATAAGTCAGTACCACGGCACTGTCCCTCAATGGGGCTTGTTTGTATTATCTCAATAGCTGTGAATTTAACAGTGATAGTTTGGATATTTTAGTTAATTACTAACAAGCTATTTTCATAGCTTCTGCCAATCATGCCTCTGAGCGTCCACGGCGCAGATAGCTGCCATATGGACGACATCTCTAACACTGTCTCCTCGTTGTAATACATGAGCTGGTTTAGAGAGGCCCTCGAGGATAGGCCCTGTCATCTCAGCGCCTGCGATCCTTTGCAGTAGTTTGTAGGCTATATTTGCCGATGCCAGATTTGGACAAATTAAAACATTAGCAGGACCTTCGAATGACATGAATGGGTATTCTTTTTGAATCTCACTGACAAGTGCAGTATCTGCTTGCATAGGCCCATCTATGACCAGTTCTGGATCTAATTCTCGGGCTATTGAAATAGCTTCTTCTACCCTATCTGTCCTCATCTCAGAAGACGTACCAAAATTGGAAAAAGACAACATCGCAACTTTAGGCTTCACCCCAAACCTTCTCGCTACCTTGGCTGTTTGTACTGCTATCTCTGCCAGGGTTCTGGAATCTGGATAGATGTTGATGGTTGCATCCCCAATAAACATCAGCTCACCATTGACAGTCATCATGTACATACCTACAATCCTGTGTGAATCCTTCTCAGGTCCTATAATCTGCAAACATGGCTTCACTATGTCTGGGTAATGGTGGGAGACTCCCCCAAGGTACCCATCTGCATCTCCCATGTGGACCATCATTGGGGCAAAATAAGTAGAGTTCTTCATCAGTCTTATGGCATCTTCCAGTGTAATTCCTTTTCTGCCACGAATGTTATGCAGCTCCTCTGCATATGAGCCCCTTCTCCTGGGATCGTATCTGACATCGATTTCTTCACATGTAAAATTTAGTCCAAGCTCTTCCTTCACTGCCTCTATTCTGTCAATATTACCCAAAAGGATAGGCTCACAGATTCCCTCAGAAATGCATTGGGACGCGGCTTTGATAACTGTCGGATCTTCTCCTTCGCAGAAGACTATCCTTTTCTTGTCCTTCTTCGCTCGATTTATGACTCTCCTCATGATTGAACGGGTCAGTCCTAATCTTGCCTCGAGCTCTTCTCTATACACCTCGAAGTCAAAATCTCCCTTCTTGACACCTGCAACTCCTTCCTCCACCGCGGCCGCCGCAACGGCGCTAGCCTCCCAGATCAGTACTCTCGCATCAAACGGCTTTGGGATGATGTATTCGGGACCGAACTGCAATTGCTCTCCATTGTAGGCCGAGAGAACATCGTCGGGGACTGGTTCTCTCGCTAACTCCGCGATTGCCTTTGTCGCGGCCATTTTCATTCCCTCGGTTATGCGAGTGGCTCGAACATCCAGTGCCCCCCTGAAAATGTAAGGGAAGCCCAGAACATTGTTTATCTGGTTCGGGTAATCAGATCTCCCAGTTGCAATTATGGCATCGTCCCTTATGGACATCACATCTTCAGGTAGGATTTCCGGATCAGGATTAGCTAGTGCGAATATTAGAGGCCTCTCTGCCATCTTCTTTACCATCTCTGGCGAAACCAGCCCCCCCTTTGACAGCCCAAGGAAGACATCGCTTCCTAGCATAGCATCAGACAAGTCACCATCAGGAAGATTCCTTGCAAATTCCTCCTTGTACTCGTTCAAATCACCACTTTTCATTCTGGAATCTGTGAGGATTCCCGTGGAGTCCACCATGATTATGTTATCTTTCTTCACTCCCAAACGGACGTAGTGGCGAGCGCAGGATATCGCTGATGCACCTGCTCCTGAAATCACTACTTTGACCTTCGAGATTTCCTTATTTACTAATTCCAGTCCGTTAATCAGTGCCGCGCCTGAAATAATCGCTGTTCCATGTTGGTCATCGTGCATTACGGGAATATCCAGTTCCTCAACGAGTCTCTTTTCGATTTCAAAGCACTCTGGTGCCTTGATATCCTCTAGGTTAATTCCTCCGAACGTTGGTGATATCGCCTTTACTGTTTCTACAAACCCATCCACATCAATTTTGTTTACCTCTATGTCGAAGACATCAATATCTGCAAATGCCTTGAACAAAAGACCCTTTCCTTCCATGACTGGCTTCCCTGCAAGGGGACCGATGTCTCCTAGTCCAAGAACCGCAGTTCCATTGCTCACTACAGCAACTAGGTTTCCTTTGGAGGTGTACTTGTAAGCACTGTTGGGATCTCTTTCAATTTCCTTACATGGAAAGGCTACTCCAGGCGAATAGGCTAGAGACAATTCATGCGACGTGCCATGTGGTTTTGTCGGAGTTACGGTTAATTTTCCAGCTGGTTTTGAAGCGTGATAGTCCAGTGCTTCCTCGCGGAGCCTCTCATCTGTCATGCTGACAACCCGTAGACCCGTCCTGCCCTCCCCTCTTTGATGCTATCCTATGGCGTGTAAATTTATTATCAGCCGATTAGTGAGCGATTATCGGGGTAGTTTGTTGGTTATGATTATTTGATTTCCACCTACGGTGGATGTAAGCATGTATGGCTCAAGGACCCACACCATTCAATATAGTGATAGAAAGCCGAGCTACTGTGCATACACTAGGTTCGGCCCCTGGGATGTCCCCGAAGAGGAGTGCTTTGCTTCTTGTTTCGTTGATGGTTTTACTGCCATGGACCTCATTTTCCGACTACGAGTTACGAGATCAAGATGAGGCAAGCAAAGTTTCAGCGAGAGTCTGGGGCTCCTCAGGTTACAACGATACAGGATGGATAGACCTGGAGGCCACTGGTTCTGATCCATCGAGCCAGACTTATGCTTACTCTGACCTGTTCTTGGAATTCGCGCCTGGAGCAGAGATCTCTAACTTGACATTCGAAATTGCCGTTGATGGCTCGGATGGGTTCTGCATAGATGAGCCTCAACTTACCCTGATGAACAGTCAAACACCGATTCTAGATTGGAGGGGGAATGACTGGCTTGGTTGTCAATACGAATTCAACGACAAACCACCTGAACTGATGGATGGTGAGCTTTCAACTTCCCTACAACCCAACTCAGTCAGCGATGCATCATGGATTCTCCCAGCAGGAATTTCAATCTCTGACTTAGTGATTGAAGCGCTTACCCCGTCAGATCCTAGGATTTCATTCGCGCCTCTGGAGATTGTTGTTCACGGCAGTGCGGTCAATCCTTACGACGGAAGGATGTATGTACTTCTCGGAGATGACCTAATTCATCTGGATAGTAAGGCCTCAGAGGCGTGTGAGTGGAGATGCCCTGGGATCGTTCATATTGATGAGCTGATATACGGCAGAAGCATAGATGTCGATCAGTCAAGGGGGATGCTGATCGTCGGAACCTCCAATGGGACGATATACACTCAATCTCTAAACGATTCCGAAGATGGGCCTTCCTTTTCTATTGCATCAGAGAGCATTACCGCTATTGCATCTGATTCAGATGGATCATTGTGGGCCGTTGATGGTTGTGAAGTAAGGTTCATTTCACCAAATTCTAACGATATGTCGATCACATCTCAATGGGATGTGTATCAATACTGCTCAACACCATCTAGTGTTGCCACAGACATTATTGTTATCTCAGGCACTGTCATCATATCAACAGAAAATAACGGCGTCCATCTAATCAACTACAATCTAAGCGGTAACCAATCGGTGATTACTATTGTGGACAGTACCCACTGGGATACCAGTAACTTCCTAGCAAGTAACAGGATTACGGATTTGCAGATGATGGGGAACCAGTTGCTCATCTCGACAGAAAATGCAGGAATAAATCGTAGGGATTTGGCTACTTCAACGTGGCTTTCCAGGTGGTCAACAGCAAACACACTCGCATCCAATAATATCCTAGGGACATCAGTCTCTGACGGCTGGCTACACGTCTTAGCAGGGAATGTCTTGCAATCGTACGATATAGTCGCCGGGATATTCAGGTCACAGGAAACCGTTGATTCCCTAGGATTGTTGGATAGCGCGGTTTCAATTTCATCATGGCCATCTGGAATAGGGGCAAGGAGCCCTGTCGACAGTGTTTCGGTACTTATTGACTCAACAGGTGTTTCTGCCATGCAACATCAAGACACGCTGATTGGTGTTGAGTACCTTGTGAGTAGTCCTGTCACAGATCCGATGAGGCTTGCAGTTAGTATTGATGACAGTGAGGATGGTCAGATTTGGGTCGCTGGAGACTCTCAAATTGACAGGTTCAACAACTCTGGCAGGAGGTGGATGAACCCTATTGATGTCTCTGACTTTGCGGGACAGCAATTGCAAACAATCACCTCTATGGTGCAGGATGAGCTTGGGCAAGTATGGGTTGGAACTTCCAATTCTGGTCTTCTACTATTTGACGGAGAAACTGGTTCGTACTTGGGTGGGATCGGTGGCCTGGGGTCTGAGAGCATTATCTCAATGTCATATGACGAATATACTCAGACTCTTGTGATAGGTCACCCAGAGAATGGTGTTTCGCTAGTCAACTCATCTACAAACAGTCTGATCCTAACTTATGACACTGGAGATGGACTGGACTCAGATTTGGTTTTAGATGTGGCAACTAGATACAGTATAGCTTACTTGGCTACTCCAGACAGTGGACTCATGAGATTGGATCTCGCAGAGTTGCAAATTCTTGGTTCTTGGCAATCACTTGGTGCTGACAACCTAGAGGCCGCCCCAATTGCCGTAGACGGAGATGTGATTTATCTCGGTCTCCCTGATTTTGGGATAATGATCTTGGATAGGATAAATGGAGACATCACTGACTTACTCACAGTTGGGAACAGCGGTCTCCCCGACAACGATGTCCTCTCGTTATACATTTACGGGGGGGACCTGATTGTCGGATCTAGGGTAGCCAACACGGGTGCTCAGTCCAACGGAGGCATAGCCATATGGGATGGTGCATCCTGGGACCAGTTAGATACAAACATCCCCGGATGGAATAATGACCCATGGGAATTCAATGACATTACCAGTGACGGTACAGACATTTTCGCTGCAACTAACAGAGGTGCATGTGCCTGGGGCCCAACTGGACAGGGCACGATTGAGTTCCTTGAGTGCCTAGATGGAGGGGACATGCCGTCACGGCAAATTAACTCAGTGAAGCTGATTGGAAACGACTCACAAGGGTATCCCATATTGTATGCTGGCACCGAAGGCGGGGCTGCTGTCATCAGCACTGCAGGCCTAGGCGGCGTTGATGGCATGGAAGTTCTGGAAGTTTGGACGGCTGGAGATGACACGCAACGGGCTAAGACGGTCAAGATTGGGGAAATACTCTATTTGGGATTCGAAAACACAGGTATTGCCAGATATGACTTAGCAAACGAAGAGTGGCTTACAACATGGGATGGGACTCAAGGGTACATCGATGATGATGACGTGACCACTCTGATACCCGGTAAGCAGAGTGGAACTTTGTGGGCAGGAGGGGACTTTGGGCTAACACTCATTGACGTTGAAAATGATACGGTCCTGATCAACTGGGGAAGGGGGACCAACGCGAATGGCCCAACTATACCATCAAGGAGCCCTGCCGAGATGATCATAGTGGGCGATGTCCTACATTACTCCACGCAAAGATCGAATCAATGGTGGAATTCAAATGATGAGATTTACAGAATAGCCCTCAATAACAACACTTCTCTTTCCACACTTGATGCTGGATCTAGGATTGGCTCCAGCTCGAAGGTGTATGGAATGGGAGTGGTTGGAGATGAGCTTTGGATCGGGGTGAGGCCAACTCAGTCTTGGAACGATGGAGAAGGGACCGTGGTCCGGTGGAACACGAACAATGAGACATGGCAAGATGACCTTCCAACAATTGGTAACGTTCAGAGGGTCAACGCTCAATTGCTAGGCGATTGCTTCCCCCTAAACTCATCCTCGTGCGAGATGTGGGTGGCTTACGGGGATAATATCATGAGAAGGTTCCAATATTCCACGATGACCCTCCTTGATGAGTGGAGTGACTTCCCGGGACCTGTCAGGGGAATGGAGGAATTTAACGGGGAATATCTATTCGCGACCATGGAAGGTATATACAGATGGAATCCAACCAATGAGACCTTTGAGACGTCCTGGACTGAGAATGATGGGCTTCCGAATAACGTAGAAGAAAATTTCTTTTCGATGGAAATAGTAGGTGATGACCTCTGGATTGCATCTCACCGACAAGGTAGCTGGAACTCAAATGCACAGATTCTAACAAAGAACAGTACAACTGGGAACTGGTCTGTCTGGGATCTTGGTTCTGGAGATATTCCAGGAGGCTATGGAGCGGATATACTAGTCTGCGATGATATAATTCACTTTGCAATTGGCAGGCTCTCTTGGTGGGGTAACCAAGGTGGTGTTGCGAGGTTTGATTTGGCCGACCATGACTCTGATGGGATCAGAGGTGAGTGGATCGATCCTTTGACTGAGGGAGGCAATAATGGTCTTTCAGACAACGACCCGAGAGCACTTGCCTGTGACGATGCAAATAGGATTTTGTACATCGGTTATGACACAGACGGAGTGGGAATTGACAGATTCAACTACAATACAGACAGCTTCCTATCAACAGTAACTTCATCCGATGGAATCACCGAAGACAGGATTTTCCCAGGAGGCATGCTTCATGATGGAAATGTGCTGTTGGCCGCTCATCAGTACCAGAACACCGGAGGGGTATCTAGGATTGTTACTTCTGGGACCTCTGTAACCGGCGGACAGGTTCTGAGTCCCGGCATGGATGGTTGTTCAATTGTCCGTGTTCCCGCTAACACGCCCACTTACGCAATCGGTCGATCGGGCCAGACCACGGGACTAAACAGAGTTGACAGGCTAGACAGTACTGGAATAATCGCCTCAGGTTTTGACGAGTTAGCGGGCCTCTCCAGTGGGAGAGTCGTGGATTTTGTATCAAATTCAACTCATGTTTGGGTAGCGTCTACGTTTGACAGCGATTCTTTCTACGCAACATCAATTCTTCAGGGAAGTATATTGCAAAATGGATCCGTTAGATGGGAATACGGATACAACCTTCTAGATGATGACGTAATTAACAGCATGTTGCTGGACGGAGAAAAAATGTGGGTGACCACCGCTGGAAGGGGGCTGTACTCGATAGATCTGGTTCAGAGGAGTTATTCTCCATCAGCCCCGGCACTACACGGCCAGATGGATGGGATGATTCTGGACAATGATGATGCAATGCTGTATGTTGGGTTAATGGGGAATCAGGGTTCTGCGGCGGGGTTCCAAACCTTCGATACTTCTACGAACTCATGGGGTGATGGGAGCCTCCTGGCAGGACTTCCTAACGATGTAGTTCAGGATTTCGTAGCACTTGGAGACAAAATCCTAACTGCCACATGGGGGGGAATTGCTGTATACAACAACACTCTTTCTGAATGGGAGGACCCCGTTACGACATTTGATGGCCTTCCAATCTCGATTTACGACCATCTTTTGGTGGTTGACATCCCAAGCCAAGGCAATGTCGTATTGGCAGGAGGACCATCGGGAATTACAATCCTAGACTCCAACCTCACAGTTCTCACAACAAGAGGAGCGAGTGATGGATTAGCTGGGAACAAAGTTTCAGGTCTGATTTATGCTGACAGTGTGACTAGGCAGATCCTTGATGAAAATGGTGTCACGGTGACCGAATTCCATGACGAGTCAATCTTCGTTTCTCACAGTGGACAGGGGCCGACCAGACCGGGGGTTGTTGCGTGGGATATTAACACTGATACTGTAAATGGGACATATCAAATCGATAAGATTCCAAGTAACGATGTGCGTTCAGTAGCGGCCGATGATTGGGGAGTCCATATTGCAACGGATATCTCCCCAATGGTTCACTGGAATTCTTCTTCGTTGGACATGGAAATAGGTGCCCCAGCAAATTCCCTGATGTCATGGCCTCCCTCAGAGATGTCGTCACATGGAGGCAACCTGGTCATGATCAGTCCAGGAGGTATTGATGTCATGGATGCTGGCGGAGCGCACTCGGTCAAGGCTCAGTCCGGCCTACTAAATGACCCAAGAGGAATTGATGTAAGCGATGACGGGCTGTATCTGGTCTCTGATGACGGTCTACATCACTTTTCTCCGGTTGAAGGGATGGTGGAGTCCGACAAGAGTGGACAGAGAACCGCTCGCCCTTTGAATGCCATCATCGGCGAAAGGACATGGGAAGGAATCAATGAGACAGCCAGGCCCGGTATGACTACCGTACTTGTAAACGACGAGGAGCCATTGGACATAAACATGACATCTGAATCTGTTTTACCCGGTAAACTGCCAATGAATCCCTTGGCACTGACCCTGTCTTCTCCGGAAACG
This sequence comes from Candidatus Poseidoniales archaeon, assembly GCA_028283505.1. Taxonomy (GTDB): domain Archaea; phylum Thermoplasmatota; class Poseidoniia; order Poseidoniales; family Thalassarchaeaceae; genus MGIIb-O5. Next base: position 5,731 of record JAPOFX010000001.1, on the reverse strand, counting down.
GGGGCTTGGGTCTGGGCTAAGTCATCAATCCTGAACTACTCAGGGGTCTGGGATATGCAAATGATGAATCCAGGAATTCAAGCCGCATTCCAATCAGCCATCTCCCAAGTAGGCCCAGGCTCATCATCTGTTGAGGCACATATTCAGCTTCAATCCCCTAATGATGGAAAGATGAAGGTGAGAGTTACATATGACTGGGAGAGAATAGAGGTGCCTACTAGCATAGTCAATATGACCGACCGACCCAATGATGGGGGTGGAGTAATTGAAGTCTCATGGCTTCCAGCGGAGGATGCTGCTTGGAATGGTTACAGAATCTTCGTATGGGATGCTACGGATAGAGAGGACTGGAATCCAAGTGAAGATGAGTTAGATGATTTCTCCACATTCACTAGTATTTCGTTCTGGGCACAGACATCTGTTATGATAACAGAGGCGGACAATGATGGAACAACAGAGCCACTGTCTGATGGTCGAATATACCGTGGATCGATTGCTATTGAATACCCAGATGGAAGCATAGGTGATGCAATCGCTTGGCCGGGAAGTGTAACTCCAACTGACGAAATGCCTGCTCCACCTAATTGGCTGAATGCTGAGCCAGTATCGGGCGGTACAGCTGGAACACTGGTAGTGGAGTGGGAGATGTGTCAGGAATTGGATCCCTCATTCACAAGATTGTGGACTGCACAGCAGGAGATTACCAATGCATTTGCCCTCACAGGGGAGATTGACATTCCGTACTCCTCGGGGAACTCAACTGTTGTTGACTTGGCTCCAAAGGGAGTATTCTGGTTTGCCGCGGCATGCGTTGATGAGTCAGGCCAATATGACCCGAGTAACGTTACTGTGTTTGGACCGGTGACAACAGCGGGAGGTCTGAATGATGGGATTCCCCCATCTATGATATTGGGAACCCAGGCTCAGGATGTTCCAGACGATGAGGGAGGTAGGGTTGAGGTAACTTGGGAGGCAAACACTGAGGAAGACTGCTCGTTTTACACAGTTTACGCTTTGCCAGCATCTGGTTGGCAGCCTCCCTCAACTGTAGATGGTTGGCCTGTGGCTGAATATGTTCCCGGTTGCTCTCCTGATGATACTGGTCTAGTCCAGGTCACAGTTGATTCCCTTGGTTCTGCTCCTTTGCAAGATGGAATCACATACTGGTTCGGAGTTGTTGCCTCAGATGACTGGGGGAACTCAAATGTTGACTCAGTTCTAGTTGTCGAAGCTACTCCCAGGGCAAGCGAGAATGGAAGCTCCCGTGCTCCAGACAGAGTAGAGGGGCTAATGGCATGGGACCATCCTGATGATGATGGGACTAAGATTGATATTGTTTGGAATAGATCAACTGCTCCAGATTTTGATTTCTACACAGTATGGGTCTCTGAGTATCCCCTGAGTGATGTCACCGAAATGAGTGAAAATTGCGAAAATGGGATTATTAGTTGTAGCAATATAGTTGTTGATCAGAGGCAGATAGGGGGACTACTGCAACTACAAATGACGGTAGACAGAGCAATGTACGGAACCTCACTCGATACACTGGTTACATCTTCTATCTACCCGGACGTCCCGCTGTATGTGGCAGTCACTGTGCATGACATCAAGGGGAACGTTTACCTGTCTGGGTTAGACGACCATATTTCGATTGTAACCCCTGTTGATAATAGAGGAGATATTACGCCCCCTGACAGATTGTCTCCCCCCATACTCGAAGATAGGCTCGCTGACGATGGGGATGGGATGCTAGTTACATTCCAAGAAAGCCTGGCTTCTGACCTCTACGAGTATCACATCTTTGCAGACGTAGTCCCATTCGCAGATGCAACCAATATGGAGCCGGTTGTAGTTGTGAACAGAAACTCGGAGTTGCCTTTCACCATCGAATACCTCTCGGATGGTAGGAGTTTGGCCCCTTCCATAATGACATGGGTGGCTGTAGTACCCGTGGACTCGTCCGGAAACTCATGGCTAACCAATCTCAGGACATCATCCATCGCATTAGTAGACGAGAATAGCCTAGACCCGGGACTACACCTGCCGGAAGTCACTGGTGTTCGCGGATATTGGGACAGTTCTGGTTCCCAGATAGATATCACCTGGGATCTGAGCCAGGACCCTCAAGTTGTTTCGTACAAAGTGTTTGTCAGTCTGGAGCCGTTTGAAGATGTGAGAAATGCGACGGTCGCGAGCTCGTTCATTGATACTGATAATACGGAAATAAAGGGAAATCTGCTTATCTTGAACGAATTACAGGGAGAGCCTTTGGACAACACCTTATCTTATTGGACGGTGGTTGTAGCATTTGATGGGGAAGTACACAGATTGGCTGTAGACCCTCTGGAGATACTCCCATGGTCCGAGAGCTCATTCGGTTCTTCCGATGGTGAAGAAGGAGAGGGAGGAGTTTCGTGGATCGATCAGTTGATGAGCGGGGACATGAATACTCTCATTGCAGTAGTTTCAGCCATGATGGTTCTAGCAGGTGCAGTTTTACTCATTAGACCAAGGAGATCTTCCGCACCACAGCCTTGGGAGATGGGGGCACTTGAGGTCGAGCTTGAGGAACAGATGATGAGAGAGTCATCGGGACTATCAGAAGACGAAGAGTTTGGAATTGATGATCTTGAACTAGTTTCTGACTCATTCGGAGTTGGGGCAAATTCTCCTTCAGTAAAGTATGATCAGGAGGAGAGTACATTGGTCCAGCCGATTGGTGGGGAATTCACAGATACTACTCCACAACCATCCGCTGAGGTATCTGATGAGCTACTTGGAATTCAGGATGATGATTTAGACATAGATGACCTAGACGGGCTAGCTGATGATCTGGACATAGATGACCTAGACGGGCTAGCTGATGGCCTAGATGAAGAAGAAATCATCTGATGGACAGAAGAGCTTGAATCCTCTAGCCACCATCGAGAGCCATGACCAGCTCCGGGGCGGCCTGTTCTTCAGTTTGGTCGGCAATCGGATGGGACGGAGATAAGTCCCTAACTTCTGCGAGTCTGCACTTTGATAGAATGAGGCGACATTCCAGAAGGCTCGGCATAGATTTTCCTGATGATTTTAGGGAGCAAGTCAATTCATTAATAGAGGTAGTTTCTATTCCAAATAATCGCAATGATGATCCCAGTCAAGACCCGTATCTGATGGTAATTAGACTGACTTCAGAGGGAACAGTTTCTGCAACGGGGGTAGTGAACAGGAAGTGGCCCTTGAGACCGCTATCTGGAATATCGATTGACGCACCGACTTGGGAAGGTGATATCAGAGGCACCAAGCATGGAGATTACGGACCATACCAAGAGGCTAGAGTGATTGCTGAAAATAATGGAGGGGATATCGGGCTTTTATTTGAAAATAGATGCCTTATCGATGGGGACCGGTGCGCACCACTATTGTTGGACTCTGACGGAGTTGCTTACCATTCGCCACATGATGACGGGGCTCTAGACTCGGTTACTCTGCATCTCATAAAGCCGTATCTAGAGGAATCAGGAATACCTGTCAGACCCGCTAGGCTGACCCTTGGGATGATAGAAAGATCATCAGAGATGATTGTTTGTGGTAGTGGGATGGGGGTAAAGGCTCTCGGGACAATAGACGGACGAAAGATAGGAAAACCCCACGGCCCTCTTTTCTCAATATCTCAAGAGGCCTGGAGTAAGAGGGTGGTTTCTTCAAAATTTTCGGAGGCTAGTTAGTATGGTGTCCTCAAAGTGGAAGCTCCTGAGTCAATCTGATGATGGGGATTGTATGATACACGTCTTGAGTCATTTGAGAGACTCTGGAGTATGTAATGGCGATGAGTTACTTTTGCATTCTGGAGGCCCTATCACCGATCTTTCTCAAAGGTCAATGGTACCTTGCATAGATAGCATCAGAATACTGATGATTGAACCTGAGGGTAGTGATTCGAGAAGTATTGGATCTGCTCTTGAAGGAGGAGTTTCCTTGGGCCAACCTCCTCCTCTGAGCGTGCTTGCACAAAAAATGGAAGGTGGGAAGTGGAGAACATTTGAGGAGGAGGCTTGTCAGGACCTGACAGAGGCACTGGACTATGTTAGTAGGTTCGAAATAACTGTTCCCTGTGAAACAGATGTCAATTTCCATCCCGGAGGATTTACTGGAATTCTAGGGTACGATTTGTGTAGGTGGTCAGTACCTATAACTCTCTCCAATACCCCGTCACCGGGAACTGTGATCGGGGTTCTATGGAGAGCTGACGCTTGGATAATTCATGATAGGTGTGAGCTTGAAATCGGCGTTCTAGCCTTGGAAGGTCACCCATGGCTCGATATCGAGCTTGATAATCTCAGAATTACAGAGGTTAGAGAAGTGACTGCTTCTAAATCTGTTCCTGACAGTGAAAGCGACTCAGAGCATGCAAAAAAGGTATCTAGAATAAAGGATGGAATAAGAAAAGGCAATCTATACCAGGTAAACTATGGTAGGAAATGGAAAGGTTTGATGGCCGGACAACCGTGGGAATCTTTCCTGCTTCTTTCCCGTTCTAATCCCGCCCCTTTCTCCTGTTGGATGATGGTTTCTGATCTGGGTTGGTCTGTCGCATCCTCAAGTCCGGAAAGGCTTGTTGAGCTAGAGGCAGGGGTTGTTAGGACTAGGCCAATCAAGGGAACGAGAAAGAGGGGCTTTGACGAACTGGAGGACTCCAGGCTGAGAATAGAATTGGTATCCAGTGAGAAAGAGATCTCAGAGCACCTTATGCTAGTTGACCTTGAGAGGCATGACCTGAGTAGCGTCTGCGTTCCTGGAACTGTCCACTGGAGCGGATGGAGAATAGAGGCACTGTCGAATGTACAGCATCTTGTAAGTGGAGTAGAAGGTTTGCTGGATGGAAGATACTCGACATCTGAAGTAACTAGCACGATGTTTCCAGGCGGTTCAGTGACAGGATGCCCAAAAACGGTAACTCTAGCTGCAATAGATGAGCTAGAGGGAGGGCCTAGAGGGGCATGGACTGGCTCAATCGGTCACATTCACAGAGGCCAAGGGGTGGCTGATTGGAATATCCTAATCAGGACCTTAGAGACTCACTCCGGCCCCGAGAAATGGCATGCAACCGTTCAAGCGGGAGGGGGCGTGGTAATTGGATCGTCTCCTGCAGAGGAAGTTGAGGAGGCTCGCTGGAAGGCGGCCGCAGTCACGGAATCCGCGTGGGGCTTCAGGACTGGATTTACCGAAAACGACCTTCCTGAGAGAGAAGTCGGGATATTCCCCGTCCCAACGGGGGTAGGGACTGTGCAGTCTCTTATGCCGGGCCTAAGGGTAAGGGATGAGGAAGTTGGAGCCATCGGTGTATACCCGTGTGAGAAGCTTGATCGATGTACGCTTCTTATCGATAACTTGGACTCGTTCACTCGAAATATAGCTGAAGAGATTGCTTCTCTTGGGCATAACGTTGTAATTGTAGGAGGTAAGACGCAGTCAGATAAGAAGTCAATTTCAAATTTGGCTGATGAGATTATGAGACATGTTCAGCCAGAAAGGGTGATTCTTGGCCCAGGACCATCAGTCCCAGAGTCTTATCCTCTAACGATGGAGTTCGCAAGAAGAAGCATCAGGGGAGAGCTTGTCGACGATAGGAATCATATCCCCCTACTGGGACTGTGCTTGGGCCACCAAGCACTTGGGATAGCTGATGGTTGGGATTTGATCCAGTCTCCTATGGGAGCGGTGCATGGAACACCCTCATTGATCA
>JAPOFX010000019.1 GCA_028283505.1 Candidatus Poseidoniales archaeon | reverse complement strand
TGAGGTCGGAGAGTTTCACCATCCCATCTTCGAGAGGAATGGAGTCGTCTATGCCAGTCCTGTTCATTGTCATCACCTCGAACTCCGGGACTTGCTCTGCATCCTCAGAGACTCCGTAGATTGACGAAGACAGCCCGAATATGGACAGCGATGCATAGGCAATGATGCAGAAGAGGACGATGCCGATGCCGAAAGCCTTCCAGGTATCCCGCTCTCTCAGAACTCCCGTATCGAAGCCCTCTGCCACGAGTTTCCGAGCCCTGTGCCTCTTATGACCCCCGCGTGGCGATGATGCCCCTCCGTCACCAATCTTATGCGCGGAGGATTGCTGGAGAAAAGGCCGGGCTCGTGGTCTAGGGGTTATGACGTCGCCTTCACACGGCGAAGATCGCAGGTTCAATTCCTGCCGAGCCCACCACCGACGATGTCATCCACCAGCGACGATGCCCCTATCCGGAGCCTCCCCGCCCCAGAAATCGACTCGTCCCTCGACATTACCAGCCCTACCAGCCGCACCGCGTCCTCCCTCCTCGAGATGCCTCCTGACAGCTTGATGCCAGGGGCGCCCTCGAACGAGAGGCAGTGCCTGCTCACCTCGTCCGCCAGTATCTCGGCATGCTCGTCCGAGCAGGGGCCACGCTTTCCCGTGCATGTCTTGACGAAGTCCGCCCCCGTCGAGAGGGCCATCCTTGCGACTGCCCTGATCTGCCTCTCTTCCAGCATCGGGGTCTCGATAATCACCTTGAGAGGAAGTCC
>JAPOFX010000018.1:523-767 GCA_028283505.1 Candidatus Poseidoniales archaeon | reverse complement strand
AAAAAAATTTTAAATAAGGCTGCAGTTTACAGGAAATCATCTAAAGAGAAAAAGAAAAAAAAATATCTTGGTGAAATTAAATGATAATCTCGTTTAAATAATTATTCATATTATCAAAGTGGAAAGATATAATTTCAAAGAAGTTGAAAATAAGTGGCAAAGATTTTGGGAAGAGAAAAATATCTTTAAGTCAAAAGTAGACAAAAATAAGAAAAAATTTTACTGCTTAGAAATGTTTCCTTAT
>JAPOFX010000018.1:0-513 GCA_028283505.1 Candidatus Poseidoniales archaeon | reverse complement strand
TCTGGAAAGATACATATGGGCCATGTTAGAAATTACACAATTGGTGATGTTTTATCAAGTTATAAAAGGTTAAAAGGATTTAATGTATTGCACCCAATGGGATGGGATGCATTTGGAATGCCTGCAGAAAATGCCGCAAGAGATAATAAATTAGATCCAAAAGATTGGACTAATTCAAATATAAAAACAATGAAACAACAATTAAAAAAACTTGGCCTATCTATTGATTGGAGTAGAGAAATTTCAACTTGTTCAGAAAATTATTATAAACATCAACAAACTTTTTTTCTTGAGTTATTAGAAAAAAAATTAGTCTATCGAAAAGAAAACTATGTAAATTGGGATCCGATAGATGAAACAGTTTTAGCAAATGAACAAGTAATAGATGGAAAAGGATGGCGATCTGGAGCTGTTGTAGAAAGAAAGAAATTAAGTCAATGGTTTTTTGATATATCCAAATTTTCACAGGATTTGCTAGATGGCCTTGATAAATTAGAAAACTGGCCCAACAAG
>JAPOFX010000017.1 GCA_028283505.1 Candidatus Poseidoniales archaeon | reverse complement strand
CTTGTAGTGTCTGCAGGAAGAGTTCCTTCTGATGCAAGAAGGAGGTGTAGTTTCCACTGTATCCTTTCAAATGCGCATCTTGAACCTCTACTATGTTGTTGCATACTCGGTCAAGGAAGTATCTATCATGACTGACTATCAGTAGAGCTCCTTGGAATGTATTAAGGAACCTTTCCAACCAATCCAACGTCTGGAAATCCAGATGATTGGTAGGCTCATCCAACAAGAAAACGTCTATTTCTCTCAATCCTACCAGTTGTCTCGCCAACGCTACCTTGGCCCTCTCTCCTCCCGATAACGAAGACAGAGGCATATCCAATGGATGGTGTGCTAGATCCAGTGCCTTCAGAATTTCCTGTGCGTGTCCGGCGACATCCCCTCCTCCTGATCTTGCCATCAGACTCTGTAGCTCCTGATATCTATCCATCGTGCTTTGCCACTCACCATCATAGAATCCTGGGTCTGCCATCATCTCCTCTATTTTGGAGATCTCATCTTCCAACTCTTGAAACTGCCTCCCTCTGCGGTTTAGCTCTTCCCCGAGGGTTGCCTCCTCCACTATATCCCTAATCTGAGTCAGGAAAGCCAGCCTCAACCCAGCGGCGTAAGTAACATCACCCAGGTCTTGATCCCTGTTACTGATTGTCCTAAGGAGAGTTGTCTTACCGGCGCCATTATGTCCAACTACACCTATTCTATCCCCTTCATCTATCCTAAGGTTGATTCCTTCGAGAACTGTGAGTGGCCCAAACGCCCTGTGGACATCCTCTAGACGGACAAGCTCTCTAACCATACCTGCCCGTAGGGACATCGGTTGAAGTGCTCATCGGTTGAATCGGCCGATACAGGAATAGTCATGAATGATGCCCACTGTCTGAGACCATGGCAAGAGTAAGAGAGTATTGGGGTTCACTGGATAGAAATAAGAAGATCTTCTCAATATTTTCGGCATCCATCCTTACTTTCCTCATTGGTTATGGTGGGATAGGATACATTGTTTGGTCATCAGCGTCCCAGGCATTAGCGGTTAATCCCGGTTGTGGAATGTGGGCAGAAAACACACCGTCGGACTGGACCGTGGATGATGATTGGGAAAGCTTTGAGCCTTGGCCAGATTCAGAAGAGCGTGTAGAAATAAGGAGGGGATTTGATGCTTCTCCGTATCAGATGCCATCATATGAAGAGATTACATTTTCACCGAGAGATAATTCTGAGATTGAGCTAAGTGGGTGGTATGTTGAGGTTGAGTCTGGCGCTCCTGTTGTGATACTGACTCATGGCATGCCAGTGAATGGTAAGTGTAAGCCAGAAATGCTATTGATGCAGGGATATTTAGCAGAAGGAGGAATTAATACTCTTTCATTTGATCTTAGGAACTACGGAAATAGCGATGTTGTGGATGACTTTGTTTCTGTCGGTCAAAAGGAGTACAAAGACCTACTCGGAGCTTATGATTGGCTTATTTCAGAGAAGGCGTACCAACCTGGTGAAGTCGGGATGACTGGTATCTCACTTGGAGGTGGTGCGGCAATTGCCTTTGCTGAAGAGCCTGGAATAGGGGCAATGTGGCTGGATAGTGCGGTGCTTGATTTCCCCTTGGTTATTCAAAATGAGTTGGGAAGGCTGGGGTTCCCTGCATTTTTTGCTGGTCCCGGACTGAGAGTTGGTATGTGGCTTGATGGAGTATATCTTGATTCCAGATCCCCCATGGAAGCGGCAGACCGTGCTGGAGAGCGACCCGTTTTCCTTACTCATGCAACGGACGACCCGAGGGTCTCTGTGGTTCATTCAGAGAGATTTGAAGAGAAAATGATGGAAAATGGGGGGAATGTGACGACGTGGTATGTTGAAGATAGAGGACATGTGGATGCCATTTGGGGAGACTCTGAAGAGTATAAGCTGAAGCTGATTAATTTCTTTGAAGCGGCTTTATCCTAGGTTTTTTGGTGAAATTAAATTTATCAGACGCCATCGCCCATTTCTCTCCATCATCAGAGCGGCTGATGCAGTTGTCATAACTCGTAGTTCACCCGAGAGTTTCTCGAGAAGTATTTCACATCCAGGGTTATGGCTGATTATCATCTGTGTTGTATTCTCGGGAATACTTTCTACTACTGAAAGAAGAGTCTCTAAAGAGGGAAGATATAGTCTCTGTTCGATTGATTTTGGGGTTTCAGAGAATTCAGTACCAAGGCTTTCCAATGTCTGTACCGTTCTCAAAGAGCTACTAACAGAGATATAATCAGGATTCCATCCCCTGTTCAGGATTTCTCTGGCTACTCTTGGTGAATCTCTTAGCCCCGTTTCATCCAAAGGCCTGTCATGGTCAACCTGATTAGGATCATGTTTGCTACTGTTTGCATGTCTGAGAATTATCAATCGCCTATTCATCCTCATATCCTCCGGAGAATTGAGGCTCTCTTTTCTCCATGAATGCTGTTACTCCCTCAAGAAAATCCGCAGTTTGCGTTGAAGAGATCATCAAAGCTCTCTCAAATTCTAGTTGGGTTTCCAAAAATGTAGAAGTTGAAGCATCTATCAACTGCTTAGTAGACCTACGGCTGTTTACCGACCACCTTCCCCAATCCTTAGCCACTTCAATAGATCTCGGAATTAGTTTTTCCAATTGAGTTACCTCATCTACTGCTCCGGCCTGTAGAGACTCGTTGGCAGACCAGACCTCGTTTCCGAAGAAGAACTTCCTAGCCCTTTGGCTTCCTACTAGTCTTGGCAATAGCCATGTGGTTCCTCCATCCGGAGATGCCCCTAGTCCAAAGAATGCTGCTGCTATCTTTGCTTTGTCTGAACATATTCTGTAGTCTGATGATAGTGCTAGACCGAGACCGCCCCCCGCGGCAGCCCCGTTAATTGCAGAAATAAAAACAGTATCGGAGGCCCTTATCTTTAGGATTAAAGAGTGCAGTGATTTGGTCATCTCACCAACCATATCAACAATAGTTCCTTCATTTATCGCATCGGCAAATTCGTTTACTGGCCCTCCTGCGCTAAAGAATTTCCCAGAGCCAGTCAGGACGACTGCTTTGCAAGAAGGATCTTCCATCAGGGATATCAATTTGTTCCTTAAAGGGTCAAAATTTTCTCGATTGAAAGTATTCCTAGAAGCTTCTTCTGACATGGTGACAACTGCGACGCCGCCGTCATGTCTCTCCACGGTAAAGGGCATGGCAATCGAAAGGGGCACTCATTATTGAACTCCATGAAGGTGATAAGTCGGACCTCACTGGGAAGTATATGATTACGCGAGATGCCATATACATTAATGGAGAGTGGGTTCCTGCAGGAGGGGATGGAAAAATTGAAGTTATCAACCCCGCGAATGAGCGGGTTATCGGGTCTGTTCCAGTTGGTACCGAGGGAGATGTCAATACGGCCATTTCGGCTGCTAGAGCCGCCTTTCCTTCATGGTCGAAGTCGAGTATAGAAGAGAGGCAGGGGTACCTGAATGCAATTTCATCTGCAATCGCTGAGAGGGGGGAAGAGATTGCTAAGCTGATCTCCTCAGAGGTTGGGACCCCAATCAATTACTCAAGGATGGCAATGGTCGGGACCCCGAGAGTTGTCGCGAGGTCTTATGCTAAGATTCTAGAAACTTTTGAGTGGGAAGAGGAGGTGAGGAATTCCCTCATTGTGAAGGAGCCAATCGGAGTAGTTGGAATGATTACTCCTTGGAATTTCCCTCTTCACCAGATCATGGGAAAAGTAGCTCCAGCCCTCGCAGCTGGATGCACAATGATTTTGAAGCCATCTAAAGAAGCCCCTCTAAATGCGTTTATACTTGCTGATATTATTCATGGCTGTGGCCTCCCGGCGGGAGTTTTCAATCTCATATCTGGTCACGGAAGAGAAATTGGAGAGGTTATTTCCTCACATCCTGAAGTCGATATGGTTAGTTTCACTGGCTCTACATCGGCTGGAGTTAGTGTCTCAAAAGCCGCCTCTGAAACGGTTAAGAGAGTAACTCTTGAGCTGGGAGGGAAGAGTGCTAATATCATCCTTGATGATGCAGATATAGCAAAGGCATCCAAAATGGCTGTATACTCTTGTTTCAATAATTCCGGCCAAGAGTGCTCTTCTCTAAGTCGCCTACTAGTTCCAGCCAGTCATCGAGATGAGATTGTAAACATCATTGCGTCTACAATGGAGAGATACTCAGTTGGCGATCCCATGGATGAAGCAATCAAGTGTGGTCCCATGGTCTCGGAGAGTCAGCAAAAATCAGTATCGGAGTATATCTCATTGGGGATATCAGAAGGAGCTACCCTCATTTCAGGAGGAGAGGGTTTACCAGATGGGATCAATACTGGATTTTTCGTGAAGCCGACTGTCTTTGCTGATGTTACAGCAGATATGTCTATTTTTAGAGAGGAGATTTTTGGCCCCGTCTTATCCATAAGTACGTATGAGGATGAGGACGAGGCAATTTCGATGGCTAATGATTCTGAGTATGGGCTGTCTGGGGGAGTTTGGTCGGGAGATGAAGCCCGCGCGATACGTGTTGCAAAGTCTATCAGGACAGGTCAAGTAAGCATTAACGGAGGAGCCTTCAACATCATTGCTCCTTTTGGAGGTTACAAGCTCTCTGGAAATGGAAGGGAGCTTGGTCGGCATGGGCTCGAGGAATTCCTCGAAATTAAAGCAATACAACTCTGATTGGTTTAATTCCCCGCCCATTCCGGTTTCTTTCTCTCCAAGAAGGCTCGGACTCCGATCTCCTTATCCTCAGTATCAAACAAGGCCACGAACTCAGATCTCTCGGTCAGAATGCCTTCACTGAACGGTAGCTCAAGTGAAGCACGAACAGCCCTCTTAGCCACTTTGACAGTGTAAGGTGACTTTCTAGCGATATTTTGAGCCATTTCCATTGTGATATCCTCGAGTTCATCCGGAGCCACTACCTTGTTCGCAAGTCCTATTCTCAATGCCTCTTCTGCACTAACCATATCCCCGGTAATTACCATCTCCATAGCCCTTCCATAGCCAATTAGTCTGCATAGCCTCTGAGTTCCACCTCCACCTGGAATTAATCCAAGATTGATTTCGGGCTGTCCAAAGTTTGCTCTATCGGAAGCGATTCTTATGTCGCAAGAAAGTGCTAATTCGGTTCCCCCTCCAAGTGCAAACCCATCTATCATTGCTATAGTTGGCTTTGACAGATTCCAGACAGCCTCCCATGCATTATCTTCAAAGAATGGTCTAACGTCGTCAGAGTTCTTCCCAGAGAACTCGGAGATATCTGCTCCAGCTGCAAATGCATGGGGTTTCGCCTTCTTCCCCTTCGGCGGAATAGACGGGGGTGCGCCTCTGATCACTACACATCTAATATGGTCGTTAGATTCGGCCCTCAAGCACTCATTCTTGATTGATTGGTGTGATTCTGCATTTAATGCATTTAGCTTATCGGGCCTGTTTAAAGTCCATACTGAAATAATTCCTCCAGTCGGACTTGATCCCTCGACTAGCACGTCTTTGACCGTCAAAACGCCTCCTTCCATGTACATCCCAGACGAGTATTGGGTTTCAACGTATCATTCCGTATCAACGAAATTTTGAGGAGGCAGAGGGGGCATTCCGGGAGGAGGCAGAGGGGGCATTCCGGGAGGAGGCATCTGAGGAGGAGTTTGTAATTCTGATTCCAAATTAACGTCGGATGTTTTATTTTGTGAAACTTTGCCAATTACTTCAAGAGGTTTCCTCATCATCAGGATTCTATTTTCATCGATTCTGAAGTAGGTTATGCCCAGAGGCTTCCCAGTATTGGGGCTCTCGGGTTCTTCGTAAACAGTCAATCCGTGTCCCTCCTCCCTGAGGATCGAAGCCAGGTCTTCGCCGTCCTCTGCTTCAGACCATTTTCTTGCCATTGAAGCCTTTCTCTCCGCGAGTTTCATCCTTCTTCTCCGCTCTATATCTGAGAGCATCTTCTCTCTCTTTTGTCTCCTTTGTGCAATATAATCCTCGATTTTTTCCTCCTCATCGGAAATCGCGTCTACTTTTGCTATGTACTTTTTAGCTATGTTGGTACCCTCAGGCATAAGCGGTGTGACGTTTTGAGTATCTAGGACAGGTGGGCTCGGAAGTCCGCTGATTTCAGGGGGTTGAGTAGGAAGTGTTGGGGGAGGAAGCATTACTGGCAAGGGAGGAGGAGTGGGCATGTTCATCGAAACGTTAGAACTTCCCCGGGTTCTTCTCATCTCGGATTCCAATTCCACAACTTCGGTCTTGATTTCTACTGTATTCTCTGACAAAGGTTTTGCTTCTTTTTCGATTTCTATTTTTTGATCTTTCGAAGGAATCTCGAGTCTCTCTCTTCCGGTGAAAATAAGTAGAGAGGCGAGTGCTAAGAGAATTGTCGCTCCTGCAACTCTCTGGATAATATTTACCTCACCCTGGAGCAAAAAAAACAGGAGTGAGCCGCCGATTAGAGCCGCCCAGTTAATTAGTCTGGTAAGGGAAACCATGTCACTCGCGTACCTGACAGGAGGGGGTATGACTTCACATTGACGGGGAACTGATTGCTTCAGATAGAGCCTTCAATGACTTCCCTCTATGCGAAATTGATGTCTTCTCTTCCTTGCTCATTTGTGCGAATGATCTGCCATCGGATTCATCGGGGATGAAAATTGGGTCGTAGCCAAACCCTCCTGTTCCTGAGATTTTCTCACCTATTTTTCCTCTACAAACACCCTCGGCGATAATTTTCCTCTCGCCTAGGACCAACACAGATACGGCTCTGTATTCGCAACCTTTCATTTTCTTCCCGCTCATCAGACTTAGTATTCCATCAAGTCCTATTTTCCTAAAGACGAATGATGAATATGTGCCAGGAAAACCATCTAATGAGTCAATGAATAATCCTGAGTCTTCGACAAGAATTGCACAATCAGATTTTTGTGATTCTGGAACCAATGATTTTGCTTGATGGGCTTTGGAGATTGCTATCTGTTCCAAGTCATCGGATTGGGGCTCGATAATTTCTGGAGCTTCTCCATCTATCATCAATTGCTCAATCTCAAAACCTAGTGGCTCAAGATACCTTTTCGCCTCTTCTAGTTTGTTTGTGTTCGCAGTGACAAAAATAACTCTCATTTTACTACCCCAGATACCTTACCCTGTTCCTGATATCGTTGAACCTGGAAATTACTGCTTCTGCATTCGGTTTAAAATCTGAGTTTGAAGCATCTCTGTAACCTGAGATTACTCTTTCTATTGCTCCCTCAAATTCGGAATGGCTCGCCGATAAGCACTCATTCAATACCTGCAAATCTTGACCAAAATGCTCTAATTCGGCCGATATTCTTGAAAGACCGAAATCTAGAAGGGAGATTTTACGGTCTTTATCGACCATTATATTATGAGTCGTTAAATCCCCATGGGAGAAACCTAGTTCGTGGAGACGCCTAATTATTGAGCCTATCATTTCAAGGTCCTCGTCGGTTGCGGATTTGTCTAGCAGAGAGTCATAGATTGGTCTTCCTTCTATGTGAGTCAAAACCATCCAGCTTGCTTCCAAGTCCAATTCCAACAGTCTAGGAGCTGGGAAGTTTTTTGACTGAAGCCTTGAAAGTATCTTTGCTTCGACAGAAATTCTGCCCTTTGTGAGTCTGGAGTCCAAATCTGGGTGTCTGTAGCCCCTTCTTCTTCTTGTCTTCAATACAGCTGGAGTTCCCAGCCATAGCCCAGAAGTCACCCTCGCTTCTGCACCTTCATGAATTGTTTCAAGCTCTTCCCAATACTGGAAATGGAGCCCGGCCATGGTTGCGGGAAGTCACATACCTTGAAAGCGATTCCACTTGAGCGAAGGTTGAGGATTAACTATGCAGATGCCGAACGTTCCTTCACCTAAAGGACATTTGGTGCCTAAGATTTTTTCTCCTGAGGAGATTGAAACTGAGGCTGAGAGGCTTTTTGATGCTATAGGGCAGAAAGAAAGATGGGATATGCGAATTTGCAGGGCAATTTCGCCATTGACTCTGGAGATAAACAAATTGAAGATAGAGAAGGACGTCTTTTTGATAGCTCATTCCTATCAAACCCCAGATATAGTGTACGGGGTAGCTGATTCTGTTTCTGACAGTTACACTCTATCAAAGGCGGCTAGGGATGCTCCACAAGAAAGGATTCTTTTTTCAAGTGTTAGATTCATGGCTGAGACTGCTAAGATAGTCAGCCCTCACAAAACGATCTTGCATCCGTCACCAGAGGCTGGTTGCTCATTGAGTGATGGGATTTCTGCAGAAGATGTTGTAGAGCTACGAAGGAAATATCCGGGCGTCCCAATTGCGTGTTACATCAACACTACTGCCGCCGTAAAGGCAGAGTGTGATGTTTGTGTTACCAGCAGTAACTATCTGCGAATATGTGAGAGGTTACCTGGTGATAAGCTAATATTCGTCCCTGATAGGTTCATGGGAAAGCATGTGCAGAACCACCTACTGGGAAAGAAGGAGGTGATAATTTTTGATGGCGAGTGCGAGGTCCATGCTGAGTTTACGGGAGAGAAGGTGATATCATGGAGGAAAAGGATGGAGTCACATGGTATAGATTTGCAGGTCCTATCACATCCAGAATGTGATGCGGGGGTACTCGAGCAGAGTGATTTTGTTGGTAGTAGCGAGCTCCTAATGAGAGAGGCGATGCGCCTCGCCTCTGAGGGCAAGCCGGACATTATGTTGATAACCGAATGCGGTACAGCGGAAAGGGTTCTTGCAGAGAGTGAGGATGACATCAACTTACTGGGGGCGTGTGTGATGTGTAGACATATGAAGAGGACTCAATTGGAGGACATTCTCCAGGCATTGAGGGACCCTGAGCCTGAACAAATTATTGAGATCGATGATGATGTCATTCATAGAGCCAAGAGATCATTGGATGAAATGTTCAGACTGGCTGAATAACTGTGATCACCTTTCACTTTGCTTCTGTCTCGCCCATGTGAAAACCAATGGAATCATAAGAACAACCGAGGATTGCAAGAGAACTGACGAATATGGCTCAAATGTCTCCTCCATGTCGTACCAAGTCAACTCTGCCTCACCATCTATGCCAGATACAATCCAACCCACACCACCAACAGTAACTTGTGGGCTGGAGTGGATCTCTTGGTCATCAAAAGTAAGCTGTCTGGTTTGGTTCGTATCCAGTTCATAGATGAATACCTGAGGGGTCTCGGATTGGTCTGGACTAGTCGATCCTGGTTGGTATCTTGGTATCTGTAAGAAGGCGACGTGGCCATGCCCTATGCTTGGAGAGGAGGACTCCCAGAGAGGATTGGAGATTAATGTCTGCATTCCTGAGACGGTATCCACGAATACTGTTCTCTTGATCGGGCCTATGTCAACTACTGCCACAATTGATTGGCCGTCGACGGATATTTCCACAACGCTCGCGTTGGCGTAATCGATATCAATCCCTGATTCATCAATCAAAAATTGATCATGGTCTGCCTTGGCTACTACATCCAAATTAACAGAGGCTTCAGATGTTGTTCCCGTAAGGAAGGAAGAGTACACAGTCGGGCCGGAAGTATCATTTTTCAGGGACCATGCTATAGAGTTTCCAGAAACCTCTAGAGTTTCTAAATCGGTAGGTATTCCCTCAATTTGACTTATTTCTTGATAATAGTCCATAGAAATTACCTCATCTCCAGAAAAAATTACGATCAGAGGACTCCCATCTTGATCCTGGCCAATGTCGGACATCTTTATATCAAAATCGGTATTGATAGAGTAGATTGGGTTTAGGGGGTCTAATTTCGACTCGAGGTCATATAAATCTAGTCTGGTTTCATTGTTGAGTAACAAGAATGGACCAGAGATGGAAACACTTGGCTCCTCGTACCAGTTTGGCCCGGATAGTACCACGGGGTCTCTGGAATCTTCTAGACTGATATTCAATGCAGAAACCTCAATGTCATCCACTCCGTCCTTCTGGGGGTCGACCTCGATTCCGATCAGCCAATCATCCGACCCTGCCGCGGATGTT
>JAPOFX010000016.1 GCA_028283505.1 Candidatus Poseidoniales archaeon | reverse complement strand
CTTAAGAGGGCTAGAATTGCTTGGGAAGAGTCAATAAAGAGCCTCGAAAATGCCAAGATATCATTGGTCGAAGCAAAGCAATCACTAGTTGACGCCGCAAAGGAGGAGTCCGATGCAAGAATAGCAATTGAGTCCGGAGACAAGTATGCTAGGGACCTCAACAGGGCGCTAGGAAAGGCCAGTGAACGGGTCTCTCTTGCCCAAGATGCGTATGCAAAGGCGCAATTAGAATCAGACCGTGCATCCCAATCATCACAGCTAGCTTCCGAAAATCTCGCCGATCTAGAAGAGAAATACGAGGAAGCGGTAATGGTAAGGGACGATCTAGAGCTAGTAGGGGCGGAGATCAGGGAATCAGGGCCAGATTCCGATAGGTCATCCCTGGCTGAGGATCTGAGGAAGCTTCAGAAGCAAGAGTCAGAGCTTAGATCTGATAGGGACAGAGCAGAGATAAAACTCCGAGATGCAGAGAGGGAACTTAGTAAGGCCCGAGCAAGGCAAGAAGCAAGATCTGCCTCACTCGGGTCGGCAGTGACTATAGCAGCACTGTCTAAACTCAGGGAAAGCGGAGAAATATCCGGAATCTTAGGGACTTTGGGCGAACTGACAGCTCCAAAGAATCCATCTCACGAGGAGGCACTGGCAACCGCATTAGGAAATGGACTTAGGAGCATAGTGGTTAGAGACGACGAGGTAGCCTCGAAATGTATCAAGTGGCTTAGGCAAAACAGTGGGGGCAGGGCGACCTTCCTACCTCTCAACAAGCTGAAGGTTTCGAGGCCTCAAGGAAGGACCCTTCTCGTGGCCAGAAACCCAGGAATAATTGGTTTTGCACAAGATCTACTGGAGTACGATCAAGAAGTCGAAACGGCAGTAATTTACGCGAGCAGAAACACTCTGTTAGTGGACTCGATGGAAGTTGCCAGGAAGAATATGGGAGGAGTGCGTATGGTCACATTGGACGGCTCTCTCATTGAGAGCTCCGGGGCAATGACCGGAGGCTCTACTTCTCGTGGCAATAGGCCCTCATTCGGAGGGGGGACAGGCAGTAGCTCTAGCCTAGACAGGCATGAGATGATTGTCCAGGAAGCAAACCTTCTCTATTCAACAGTCGATGCTGCACTTAGAGAGACAATGCTCAATCTACAGTCACTCAGGGACCGAATCAATAATGTTGACGGAAGCGATCACTCAATTAAGCTCAGAAACTGGAAGTCGGACCTGGACAGGGCCAACAAATCACTTTCTGAAGTTGAAGGTAGAATGGTATCATCCAGAAAAGAGCTGAGAGAAAGCGAGGAAAATAGGACTAGAATGATCTCATTATCTGAGAAGGCAAAGGAAGACTTAGAGAAGTCGCTGAAGGTAAGAGCTGAGGCGGCAGAGGCTCTTCAGGACAATACTCCGGATCACCTCTCTGACATACTCAGGGGCGCTGAGAGAAAGAGAACTGAAGCTGAGAGGCTAAGACTGTCGTGTGAATCATCAATTGCCACCAACGAAAGTCAGATCTCGATGATGGAACAAAGGGTCTTCGACTTAGAAGTCAGAATTTCAAAGCATGAGGGAGAAATCAATTCTGCGGAAGTATCAATTTCCAACCTGGACTCTTCTATCTCAGTCTCAAAGGCAGAATTAGTGGATCTTAAGGGCAAGTCAGAACAGTTCGATGAAGAACACAGAATCCTGACGAGCAGACGTGACGAACTAATAGAAGAGAGAGCCAGCCTAAGAGCAACCCTAGACCAACTTTCCAAAGACAGAGTCATCATAAAATCGAGAATTGACGAACTGAATGCCCAAATAAGTCAGAAAACCAATGCAGCCAAAGAAACAGCACGAGAATTAGATGAGGCGGGCGTCGAGATTCCTCCAGATGATATTCAACTACCAACAATAGCCGAGGCGGAGAGAGCGATGCAGGGGCTCGAGCGCCGCCTCGGCAACCTTGGTAACGTGAACATGCTGGCAATAGACCAATACGACGAAACTGCAGAAAGGATATCCGCACTGATGGAGGACGGCAAGACGCTCAGAGCCAGGAGGGACCACTTGGTAAGCATTTCAGAGCAACTCGAGAATGAAAGAAAAACTCGATTCATGACAGTATTCGAACATGTAAACAATAATTTCAGCAGGGTATATGAAATTCTACAACCGTCAGGCTCAGGAAAGCTCAGATTAGAGAATAGTAAGAATCCGTTTGAAGGGGGCCTTGACATGGCATGTGTCCCCCCGGGTAAGAGTAGGAACACCAGAAGGTCCGCCCTTTCCGGAGGAGAGAAGTCCATGGCTGCCCTCGCATTGATTTTTGCAATTCAGGACTATGAGCCGAGCCCGTTCTATTACTTCGATGAAGTTGACCAAAATCTCGACCCATTCAATTCAGGAAGGATTGCAACCCTGTGCAGAATTAGGAGTGAAAGGGCCCAATTCATTATGGTCACGCTTAGAAAAGTGAGCCTGTCACTTGCCGATCATCACATCGGAATTACTCATGCTGGAGATGGTTGCAGTAGGAGAATCACCGACTTCGACAGGGCCGCGGCAATAGAACTCAGTGAGGAGCTCGAGGCTGAGAAGAAGGCTCAGGAGGAGTCCAAGGCAGAAAAGGAATCCATGCCAGAATTGCCCGATCCAAGTAACATGCCCAAGGTACCAGAGCCCCTGCAGACTCCGGTTAGCTTGGGAGGATTGGCTGAGAGAGCGGGCGTAGATTCCTTGGGGGAGAGCGAAGTATTAGAAAACGCAGCCGCTGAAGACCAAGTAATCGAGTCCCTGAGGGAGAGAACAGAGGAATGGACGGAAGATATTGATGAAAAGGAGAAGGTTATCTTCAATGATTCTCAAGACGAAAACGAAGCTCTGGAGGAGGATCCACAACAAGTGGATGTTGAGTGAGGTGTTTGCCAATGTCGGTTTTGGACGGTCAGGCAATGAGGGACGATATCGTCTCAAGGCTATTGGGTGGAGAACCAGACCTGTCTACCAGCAAGTATCTAGATAGGATCTCAGAACTAGCCGGTATGGAAGAAGCTGAACACCAATTCCTGATAGACCCATTCGACAGATCCGTTGCTCTTGTCTTTCAGATGTTCCAAAGTACAGATTTAGACCCATGGGATGTAGACCTCTCCAGTTTTTTGGAGATGTTTTCATCAAGGATAGAAAAATCTGAGAATATTGATCTCCCAACCTGTGGGAGGCTGATCAGGATGGCCTGGGCTATTTTGAGAAATCAAGCGTCGTCTCTGATCGAAAAGCAAGAAAGAGCGCTTGATTTCGAGGAAGACGATACTTGGGATTTCGAAGGAGGGTGGGAGACCGAATTCGATGATGAAGATTACAACTTCTCGGTTGGAGTGCTTTCAGGTGCGGCCGACGACGTGCTACCATCAATTTTCGAGGGCAGGGTCCACCGGGAAGAAGGTCGTCCCGTGACTCTTGGAGAACTACTAATGGGATTACAGGAAGCCGGGAGACTGGCAGAGGAGCAGAGGACCAGAGAAAGAATAGCCCAAGAGAGGAGAGAGGCGCTTTCGACAGCACGCGAGAGATTCAGGGGGAGCCTCCATATCGAAGATTTGGAAGGCGACTTAGAAAGAACTTGGAATGCACTCCGATCTAGATCCGAGGGCCAAAAGAAGGCAGTGCCGTTAAGCGAGGTATCCGAGCATCTAATGGGACTAGCTGTTGACTCTGGGGTGGGGCCAGATGAGGCTAGATCAGAGGCCCAGGTAACCGCCCTAGTTTCTGCACTATTCCTCACAAATAGAGGCTACACTGAGATCTCACAGGAGCCCGGAAGGAATGGGAAGGTCAGTATCGCTCCTCTTTGGGAAGGAGAAGACAGCTTTGCTGAGTTGACCGCCAAGCTCCACCCGGGAGAAGTAGGGGTGATTACGAATGAGCACTGAACCAGAAATCCACACATTACTGGAGGCTATTTTATTCGGTGCTGGAAAATCCATGTCAGTCGATGAATTGGCCTCATTGCTTTCTTTGAGGAACTTTCAGATTGCAGAGGGACTGCAGGAACTAAAGTCAATGATGGCCGCGAGAAAGTCAAGCGCATTACAACTCACAGAGGTTACAGGGAGATGGATTATTGAAGTAAAGCCAGAAATCTCCCCGTCATTGCCCGAGTCATTCAAACCAGAAATTCCACAGAGATTGCTTCCCGCTGCAGCTTTAATAGCATACCATCAACCCATGCCCCAAGCACAGCTAAGGGACATGCTTGGCCCGAAAGCGTACGATCATGTCAGGGATCTTGCTAGCCTGGGGCTCATCGATAAAAGAAGAGACGGCCTCACTAGGAGACTTACCACCACAAGGAGGTTTGCTGAATACTTTGGCTGCCCGGAAATAGAATATAGAAAAGTTAGGACTTGGTTCAGGGAGGAGGCATCGAAACTAGGCCTAACCAGTGCACAGCTAGCAGCCTCGCTCGCTCCAGATGAGCAAATGACAATTTCAGAGTTCACAGGGGAAGACAAAGAGATAGGAATTGATGCTCAGGCTGAGGAATAACTACACCCCATGAGTCTTCCCAGCCCCTCTGTGACCGATTATCCTCGGGCTACCCCATGGGATCCCATCTTCCAGATTTTTTATCCAGCTATTTTCAGAGCCATCCCAATTCATTCTCCTACCCTGCTGGAGTATCATCTCAGATTTCCTAACATCTTCCATTTCGGACCAGTATGGAAGGGAGCCACTGGCCTCAGACATCAGGTCCCCCAAGTCCTCAGAAGAAGATTTAGAAAGCCTGTCTGACCATTCTTCATCTAGTGGTTGACTGGCAGGACGTGGCCACCTAAAACTACCATCGGGCTTGTTCATAACCTCTGGATTCAAGTGGTCTGTGACTATTGAAATCCCAGCTTCTAGCAGTCGATCTTCAAGATGCAGAGGTGCGGGCCAAACGAAAGCCCCCATGCCTCTCAAAGATTGATGAAGCCTAGCAAGGCCCTTGCCTCTGAGGCCTACTGACCTACCTAACCTAGCACGTCTCTCCCACCCACTTAGATACTCCAAGGCCATTCCCACAGATTCCATGCCTTCATCTCTGAATCTATCTGCTATTGATGGGACAGATGTCAAGAAAAATTGAGGTACAGCGAACAACTTCTTCACCCTCCAATGCCTCCCCCAGGGCCGAATTTTGGGAACCAATTGAGTTACAGGCATTGCAAACTCACATTCCCTGGATGCTTTTGCGATCTCTGGTGAGAAACTTGTTACTATCGTCGATCTAGGGCCTAGATGCAAATCTTGAGTCATCAATGAGATCTTCCGCATTATCAACTTTAGATGTTCATTATGGGATTTTCCAACAACAGGATGCGGCATCTTTATTTCAATATCCACTGTTTTAGATCCAGACTGCCAACTTTCTAGGAATTTCCTATCATCAATAACCTCCTGAAGAGTCAAAACCCCCTCATTTATCAAATCGGATGTGTGGATATTCTCGATACATCTAGAACTCAGTGGCCCTTTCTTTGGTAGAGCCTCGTCATGGAAGATTACAAGCTCACCGTCTGCATCCACCCTGACATCAAACTCAACCCCATCAGAGAAATCCATCCCATGCTTCAGGGCGTGCAAAGAATTCTCAGGGGGCTGATTCCACATAAGTCTACTGTGTTGCCGAAGGTGTGGGGGCAATTAATGCAATCTGAGAAATTACAGTGACGTAACAATACTCATTACCTCTCTGCCTCTACGAAGCTTAGGTATTGTCATGACAGAAGCAGAACTAGACCGCGCGTCCAACCCATTAGAAGTGCGAGGATATTGTATGTATGATTGGGGGAAGTCGTCATTCGAGACAAGTGTAGTTTCTGCAATATTCCCCACTTGGTTCGCTTACCTTTTCCTAGAGGCAAATGGCCTGAATACCACTATTGCTGGTATAACAATGGAGGGAGACGCATTAATCGCCTATCTAGTGGCATTTGGTACTTGGGCGGTTGCCATAATTGCCCCAGCCTTAGGAGTCATAGCAGATTACAAGCCAGTCAAAATGAGTTGGCTAAGAATATTGACCTATGTTGGTGCGGGATCAACGTTCCTACTTGGATTCGACTTCCTTGCAGGCGACGGTAACGAATGGATATGGCTGCTTATCTTTTACTTCATTGCAAACATAGGTCTGAACGCTGCCGGTGTTTTCTACAATGCACTGTTGCCACACCTTGGCAAGGATGAAGAGATGGATAGTATCTCTAACAGGGCGTACGCATATGGATATCTGGGAGGAGGCCTACTGTTAGTCGTCCACTTGGGATTGGTATTGGGCATTGGGGGAGACGCGGTGATAAGATTCTGCCTCGCTTCATCTGGAGTATGGTGGTTCGGCTTCGCACTTTTTACGTTCAAATACGTGCCAGAACCTCCGATGGAGAATGGCAAAGACGTACCAACATTCAAGGAGGCATATGCCCAAGTTTGGCAGACTCTCAAGGAGTATGACAAGTTCAGGACACTATTTACATACATGCTAGCATACTTCTTCTTTATTGATGCCATAAACACCGTATGGGCTGTTGGCCCGATATTCGGTGCAGTCGTATTAGGAGTCACTACCACAGAGTTGATGATAACTATAGTAGCTATCCAATTTGTAGCTTGGCCATGCGCCTATGGGTTCACTATCTTAGCACATGCTTGGGGGACAAAGCGTGCTCTGAATGCCTCTCTGGTAGGTTGGCTAGTACTCAGCTTTGCAATCTTAGGGTTTGCACCACTGGAGCTTGATTCACACGATGAGTTCGAGGTAATGTACGAATGGAATGATGAGTCTCAATCATATGAGGTTCATGTCAATTACCTTGCCAGTGAGATAGCCCAAAAGCTAGATTTCGAAGAAGGCGAGTTCGACGAGCAAAAGTGGGCTGGCGATTTCTCTGGAATGTTGCCAGTCGAGCTCGATGAAAATACTGAGACATACAAATGGGCTTACGGAGAGGACTCGGAAACTAAGTTATTATTCCAAGTCGAGGGCGATGTCGCCAACATCCTAGAATCGATAACAGACTCAAGATTCAGCATCAGCGTCCTCGGAGGACCTTTGGATGGATCAACGAACGTGGGGATAGACCATCCGACAAATCTAGGCGATGGAGCATTAGATGTAATTCCACAGACGGCACGGAAGTATGTCTGGGAACCACTTGGAATAGCGATAGGAATGCAATTCTTGATTCTGGGATGTATGATTGGGACATTATTTGGCGGATCACAGGGCCTTTCCAGGAGCATCTTCGGACAGATGATTCCTGAGACTAGGAGCACAGAATTCTTCGGATTCTTCGGATTCTTCGGAAAGGTAGCGGCGGCAGTTGGGCCACTTCTATATGCAACTATGACTGTAATGTTCGACAGTAGGGTTGGAGTTCTCAGTATAGCTGTCTTAATTGCAATAGGCGTATTCCTAATGAGGTACGTTGATGTTGAGCAGGGACGTGCTGATGCTAGGGCGGAAGATGCTAGAAACAGGGGAATCAATCTCGATTAGTCATTACATGGAGAATCAAGACAAACTCCATCAGTATGAGAACTGGTCCAGCCACTAGGAACATAGAGATTGGATCCGGAGGGGACAGGAAAGCTCCGAAGGCCATCCCAAGGAACCACATTACCCCTTTGTTACGCGTCATTGAGTCGATATTGATGATCCGGTTTCGTAGTAGTATCCATGTGAGCAATGGGACCTGAAATCCTACGATGGAAGCGAAGTAAAGGCCAACTATGAAGCCAATCCAAGACCTAAGTTGCCAAGTAGAGCTCAGATTCGCAGAAGCAGCGTCCTCGGATAGATAGTCAAGAAGGAAAGGTACCAAAACTTCGTGTGAATACAAAGACCCGGTCAATGCTAGTAGTAATGAAAAAAGGACAATCACAATCAGGCCCGACAGACTCCCCTTCCCTGTGTAAACCACCCTCTTTGCCTCAGAGAAAATCTTCCTACCGTTCCATGAAATATCTCCAACAAGAAATAAGACTGACAATATCGCACCTAAATGTACTCCCATCCTCAGCCTGATTAGGACTGCTTCCATAGGATGGAGTATGACGACCTCCACATTCTCCGGTTTGTATGCGGTCGAGTCTAATAATGCCTCAATGACCCTTCCCGAAACCGGATATCCCCCGACGAGACCGATTAAGAATATGGCAGTAAGGAGTAACAGCCTCCCCCTGATGTGCCCAATCAATCCACGAAGCTCAGCACGAGGGAGCATGTCGCCCGGGGAATATTCCATGTCCTCGGGTGAGGGTCCCATAGGTCAATACATCGCCTAAGATTTCCTCAGAACTATAGTTAGAATGTCTCCATCTGAGAGGGGATGATCCAAACCTACTCTCTGCCAATCAAATTTCGCACTGGGGCCCTTAACTCTGGCATATCTGAATTTCCTAACGAAATCCCTGTGTAGTTTAGCACATACGTCACGCACGGTGGATGTGTCCTTAACGATTAATGGCTCGACCATATCCGCCTCTTGGCCCTGAGGTTTTAGGAATATGGACATGAAATGCAGATTATCAAAAATAAAGTCTTTCATGTTCTCAATTCCTTCACCTGTTTTGGCTGATACTTCCAATACTGGCCAGCCCACAGGCAACATCTTCCTCGTCCTCTCGAGGTCATCCTCAGTTGCAAGGTCAATTTTATTGACAACAACAACTGCTCTATTGTATATCCTATTTCCAGCTAGGGTATCCACGATATGGTCATCAGTCACGTCAGTTCTCAGGGTTACTGTAGCTGAAACAATTCCAAAGCTCCTGATTATCCCCTGAATCTCCTCTTCAGATAGATTAGTTTGCTCTACCGTGGATCTTACCACTATTCCTCCCCTCTTGGTCCTAGTGATGAAAACTTGAGGCTCAGGTTGATTCAGCCTCATTCCTGCCATCCAAAGCTCCCTGTCAAGAATATCAAAATGCGACTCCTGAAACGGATCGACCACATAGAGAACCATGTCAGACCCTCTAATTACGTTCAATATTTCCCTACCTCTGCCCTTTCCCTCAGAGGCACCCTTTATCAGTCCGGGAAGATCCAAAATCTGGATCTTAGCTCCTCTATGATCCAAAACTCCGGGAATACAAGTTAGCGTCGTGAATGCAAACGCTCCAGCCTCAGAGTCTGCACCAGTAAGTTGTGATATCAGGCTAGATTTACCAACACTAGGGAATCCAACCAGAGAGACAGAAGCATCTCCTGACTTTTTAACTTCGAAACCAGCGCTTGAACCACTTTTCTTTGCGTGAGCTACAGCTTTTTCCTTCCTTTCTTTGAGCGACGCAATTTTGGCCTTAAGCCTACCAATATGGCCTTGTGTAGCCTTGTTGTACTTGGTCTTGGATATCTCATCTTCCAAGGACTTAATCTGCTCTTCAATGGTCGCCAATTGTCCTCCCTCCAACTATTATTCCTCCTACGCGAGGACCAACTTATTGAATTCCGTGGAGAAAATCATCCATAGTGTTGCGAGCGAGGGTTCATGCCACACCGCCGACTGGAAAAGTCGAAGATACATATGCCGGACCTCATAGTTTCCCTGGTTGACCCCAAATCTCTGGATTCAATCATGAGTATGCCAATGAGGTTGCTGATTGAAGGCATGGAATCCAGGAGCCTCAGGACAATCAGACCAGACCAGATACCCCCATCAAGACAGTTCGATGTCGACCTGGAGGGCGAAGTTCTAGAGTGGATAGATGAGAATCCCGGCTTAGATGTTGACTATTCTATCAAAGAGCAGAATATCCCTACTGAAAATAAGCTAGAACTGCTTCTCCTAATGTGTCACTGGGCATCTGCAGTTGAATGGAGGTGCTGGGATGCACGACTTTTCCTTTACCTAGAGCCAAGTCTAGATTACGAAGTCAAAAGTACGGAATCATTCCTTTCTCCGAGCCTTTGGAAAGACTTCTCAACAGCAATCTCATCCTACGACAGGTCGTCCTTTGTCGAATCCGTGGTAATCGACTGGATGTCCAGAAGAGAGGCTCTTGGGGAAACTATGGATCCATCATCAGACCCGCGTATACTTCCGACAATGGAGTCTCACCAGATTATCTCTGGGTCGCTATATGACATAATTGAGGGAGCTAGGATAGAGGGTCATTCTATACTCTTGGGTAGGGAATATCTGGATGCTAGTTCGTGGCATCTGG
Organism: Candidatus Poseidoniales archaeon; assembly: GCA_028283505.1. Lineage (GTDB taxonomy): Archaea > Thermoplasmatota > Poseidoniia > Poseidoniales > Thalassarchaeaceae > MGIIb-O5. The sequence continues at coordinate 1,922 of JAPOFX010000016.1, read as the reverse complement.
GAGACAGAAGATTAGAGGACATTGTAGGGCGATAGAATGACGGAACTTCCATTGACACCAGGGCCCCCAGAGAATCCCCCTCCTCCTTCGGTTGTGGTTCTTGGGAGGTTCCAGCCTTTCCACAGGGGACATGCATACATGCTAGAGTTTGCGGATAGTTGGAGGGTGAAGAATATGCCAAACGCATCCTTGGTCGTGGCTGTTGGATCTTCTAACAGGCCGGAGAATCTCAGAAATCCGTGGACACACTCAGAACGCTCTGAGATGATTTATCGGTGGCTGGAATCGTCAAGCATTCGCGATTCACCGATTATTATCCCTATTCCAGATATTGATGATCCTCCCAATTGGGTTTCTCATGCCGAATTATACCATGGTGGACCCGGAGTATTCGTATCAAGTGACTCTCATTCAATTGAACTCTATTCTAACTCAAATTGGCCAGTTGTAGAGATACCGATGGAAGAAAGAGATAGACTTGAAGGTTGGAGAGTTAGAGAGACAGCCAGAATGATGTCTACAATTGATGATTTAAGAGCGGTATCAGAGGTTCTGTCACCAACAATTCCAGAGTCGGTGATTAGCCTCATGACTGAGAACGGTTATCTGAGGAGACTCGCCTTTCTTGGAGAGGGAGGTGAGCCAGTTGGGTAATCACCAATCTCCCTCAAAGGTACACGAAGGTTCGCAGTAATCAACTAGAATCCCGGAAATCAAGTAACCGTATGCCATCATCTTGGCCTCTGGAACCTCGAGAACCAGATTATGAGCCAATGAATGGTGCCACATAGGTCCATTCGTGTTACCAGTAGGCAGCTCGGGAAAGTCCCCATCAAAATACGCCGCCGAAGAACCGTTTATTGGCCCATCAATTACCTCTACTCCAAATGGGTGGTATGCGGACCCTGTAACCACTGGGACATTACCTGTTCTTACAGCCCTATCAGCGGAGAGAGTAGTGACTTGGGCATCCATCATAGATGTGAGATAAAACATATTGAACGGCTTCAGAACATCTCCGTATCCGGTCTCTCTGAACGGGAGATAAGTCTCCCCATCTGTCGAATCCCAAATTGACTGCAGTAAGGCTATCGCCACAGCCCTATCAAGTCTTGATGGGAGAGAAACATCACTGGAAAGAAGCTGATAGAATGTGGAGGGGAACTCTTCCGAGCCATAATGAGTACTTCTTTCAACCTGATGAGTGAAGGATGTCCCCCCAACCCAGAGTACCCCCCATTCAAGCTCGGGCACAAACGCCAGGAGCGAAGGTCCTCTCAGACCACCAAGAGATATGCCAATGTAGTTCACGGTTTCTACATCAATCATATTGGTCCCGTTATTTTTGAATTCCACTAAGTCAGAACATATTCCCGTTATGGTCCTGACCATGGAGATATGATTGATGACCGCTTGCATCTGCCTTTCCTGTTGATATTGGAACTCTTTAAGATCCAACAGTGCGAAAGTCATGGCATCTTGGTCACCATCAGAGCTCCATCCTTTGAAATCTGTTGCGATAACAACAGTCTGGTATTCATTTGCAATTGATCCTGCATTCCGAACATAAGATGAGCCACTACCGAATAGTCCATGGCCGAATACAGTCAAAGGCCCAGACGTGTTGTTGTCTGCCAGAGATCTTGGTATCAGCATCGAGAAATCAACCTCTCTATTCTCGACAAACTGGGGATCTCCAGATTCCCCTCTCATCAGAGGAGATCTCGCATATTCGTTTTCCATGTAGTGAGGAGTGGTGAATGTTCCCCGTATCAGTCTAAGTGTATTCCCATCATTTCCGTAATTCTCAGTAACCTCAGTAATATTGCAACCAATTCCGGATTGGCCCAATCTATTCTCTGCATCATCCCTCATTATCACTATGTCTCTCAATATTGAATCCGTAGATGCAGTATGGAACC
>JAPOFX010000015.1 GCA_028283505.1 Candidatus Poseidoniales archaeon | reverse complement strand
CAGTCATGGACAGATATCTCATCCACAGGGAACACCGCTACTCAGTGCAGGTCTAGGTCAGGGGCTATCCCAGGATCCTCGGGATACGCGGACAAGAATGGCAACACACCCTACGTTGTGTATAACAATTTCAATTACTACGACGACAGCGGAGGCATGGTAACGATCTACAACTCCGTACCCGCGGCAAATCAAGTGAACGGGTCCCTGCTGAGGTTCGTGGTCCAGACAGACAGCTCAGTTCAGTATGGCTATCCCGGAGGCAGTGCTGATGGGGGGTCAAATATATCCGCAAATGATGGCAGGGAAGGACTGTCAGTATATTCGTACAGGACCATGGCCAACGTAAACACATCCATAACCGACTTCACGATTCCTGGTTCTGCTTCCGTATCAGGCACTTCACATGACTGGCAATATCTTTGCTCTAATTGCGGCTTTGTTGATTCAGTCCATGCCTTCGAAGACTCCACGGTTTCTGCGCCTGAGAGTGATTCGGCCCCTGGCTTCCTGAACCAATTCAGGAAAACAGCTGGAAACCCAGGAAACTGCAACACTGAAAGATGCAAATGGGTGTTGTCTGAACCATCGCCAAGCTATGGGCCATCTACCACATCGTCGTTCCCCTACATGTACAAGATCGGGCTCAATGGCGGAACAGACTCAGTCTATGAATCGAGTCTGGTAACTCCCATCTACACCATCTCAGGAATCGGCGAATCATCCTTCGCTTGGGACATGTCTGTTTGTCTGGACTACGGAACAGGTGCTTACGTCTATGTCGGAGGAGCATTGTGGATGAGGGTCAATGGTGGCCAATGGCAACATGTCAACATGCCTTCATACACCGATACGCAGTACAGCACAACCTCATCCCAATATACAATCAACGATGGCCAGAGAATTTGGACTAGATTGCATTGCAGTACCAACGAATGGGATTCATACTCAGTGGATCTCTCCCAGTATAAAGGAGACGATGTTCAATTTAAGTTTGCAATGGGGGCCAGATTCAATGACGCTAATTCTGGTTGGCACATCGATAACATCGGAATTAAAATGGGTAATTTCAGTCAGCCCGGTACCTGGACAAGTCAAGTCTTCAGTATATCTGGTGACAATAAGTTCAATCGCGGACTTATCGAGATAGACGGATTTTCCGACGACTATTCCAATCACACCGTAACAGGAACTCTTCTGGACGCCACATCAGGTACCCCAATACCGGGTTACTCAGATGTCTCTTTCCCCATAAGCCTGGCAGGTGTCGACTCCGAGACGTATGACAGTCTGAAGATAAGAGTCGAAATGGAAACCTCTAACCCACTGGCAACGCCTATGGTGGAATACATCAGAATAGGGGGAAATAGACTACTGACTGCAGACATGATGGGCGTCAATGGCTGGCAAATGACAAATGTGGAAAGGGTAGATGGACTGATCAACGCGACCGTAACATCCGGTAGTATAACATCCGATTATCTGCATTCCATCAGGCCCATAAAAGCCCTCAGCTTCCTAGGAAACTCATCTACTAATGTTCAGATTGATGTTCTTGATGAGTCTGGAAACACTATCGGAAGTGCATCAAAGGGAGGTTCGGTGTTATTCGCAACCCCGAGAACTGGTTATTCCCTTGAAGTTTCACTTCCAACCAACGGATACATTGACAGGTTGGAGACACGACATCTTTACGGAGAGCCCGCCTCTAACTTGGAGATCGATTTTGCATCTGATGGAGACGTCGACTGGTCGTTCCCTAAACATCAGGGGAGAGGTCATTTTGGATGGCAAACTAACCTACTCGACACTCAGACAATGGGGACATCCCAGGGGACCAAATCGATCACGATGAACGTCGGATCGACTCCATCCTCGGCGTATGCTGTCGTGCCTACTTCGGGTTATGTCAACACAGGCATGTACACTGTCTACTCTGACTCCGATGGGTTTGAGTCACCCGTTCATGTCAATGTGTCTGGAGTCTCACAATCTACTGGTTCTCAGACTGAGAGATTTACTTCAGAACTTAACTCCTATCAGATTTCATCAATAAACTCCCTACCATCAGGCTGGTCTGACACAGCAACAGAAAGAGACTGGAGGGTAGTAGAAATCTCACTTACGTCATCTCACGACCAGGTAGTGACATTAACCGGCCTCGCACTCGGGTACACAATATTCGAAAATGTAACCGACATTTCTGGTCCTATAACGCAATATCACTCTGACAATACGCAAGGGGATACTCCGCCAGTTGAGTTGGCCATTCCGGTTACAATATCGTCATCGACTGGTTCTGTTTCGATTGCTGGAGACCTGATATATGACTACATAATGACGAACAGGGACTTCCAAGTCCCCAATACTCTTTACCCGGATGGTACCATTAACGAGATAGAAACTTCTCACCACCATCTAAATGACAACTCATTATTGTCTGCGATAGAACTCATAGGGTCTGCCTCTGATGGGCAGGTAATTTCTTTCAGGGTCGAAAATGGTGATGATGGCCTGTGGGGGCTTGGTAATGACCCTGTTACCTTTACACAGGCCTCCGGAAGCAGCGTCGCTCCGCTTGATACTAGTCTGTCATATGTGGAGATAGTCACTCACCCAGATGGATATGATGATGTAGTTGTCAACTGGATGTTTGATGTAAACTGGAACTGGGACGATGTTGAGTCCATTAGGTGGGTTGCTACTGCCTACGATGAATATGGGGAATTCGTCTGGCCGGCCGTATCGTTTAGTGGACAGGGGAACTCAAATGCTGTTGAAAACGATCTTCAGATTGAATCATTCGAAGTTCGTGACGAATACGGCAGACTACTCTCAAACCAGTTTTCTTCCTTCTACCCGTTCCCCGTAAAGTCATCCAATGATGTTCATGTTTCAGGAACCGTAAGATTCCAAGATTCGACTGACTCCAGGCCCCAGGCATCCGACTTCTTGGTAGGGCTAAATATGTCAGGTTCTCTCTATTCAATGACCATGGGCGATAACGGATCTTTCAACACGACCGTAGATTGGCTAATTTCATCTACAGGCGGCTCCGAGCTGACCCTATCTCCGATGATCCTGACAGTTGGTCCATCGGGGCTGGCAGTTGGTGCCACAGACACCTCGGGGACACCTCCTCAAGTGAGTATTATCGTGGATTCGAATGCCCCTACGGCCGGACCACTCCAAGTCAATACGCCATCAGGTCTCCAAGAAGCCCACGGGAAGGTCTGGGATCCAACAGTGCCACTGTCACTATTCATAACAATTGACGAGGCCGAGGCTCGAGGGGAAACGATCACTTTACGGTACTGGAGAGCAACTACTGATGATACCAATTCTGACGGAATAGCGGATGAAGATGAATACATTGGCCAGACTCAACCATTGTCATCCGGAATGACAGGCCAACAACAGGTCAATTTCATCGGAATTGATGTGTCTGCTCAGGATTTTAATAGTCCGGTTCACATGTACATTGAGGGAACAGACTGGGCAGGTCTGTCATACCAAGATGGAGGTACTGGAGGGGCATCGGGAGCCGAGAACTCTTGGGCCTCAGTCATAGTGGCCACGGATGAACCAACAAGCATATCTTCTTCTGGATTCTCCCTTGATTCGGAGATCGGTTTCCTGATGGCAGGACAAACTCATACCTTCTCGATGCAAGTAGAGGAGGCCAATGGAATAGGGACTCTCGACAACATCACAATAATGTTGTGCGGAGACGGTCCGACCAACTTAGGGAAGATGTCATATGACCCTTCAAGGGGAAATTTGTGGTCGTCCCCGGACAGCATGGTGACCCCTATGTCAGTCCAGACTGAAAGCATAACTTCGGCAGTCACAAAAATTAGTGTACAATTCGCACTTTCATGGGAATATCCTTGGGAGGAGTCTCAGTCGTCTTGCAAGCCAAGTGTCTCAATAATAGATGACTTGAATACAGTTGCTTACCAGAATAATATCGGGGAGCTTTCATGGATACTGGACAACAAACTTATTGCCATACCAGACACGTTGGTAGATAACACGGAACCTGTGATGGAAGCAGTCGAAGGACAACTGTTCCTAAGACAGGGCGACGAATTCAGTATTTCAGGCTCAATCGTTTACGCAGGTTCAGCGGTACCAATTTCAGAAATTCCCGATGGCCTAACTGTCGAGGCAGTGGTAATCTACGGCTCTCAGTCTGTATCCTCCGATGCAGGTGTAACTCCTGAATCAAGATTCACTATCGATGTAGCCTTGCCAGATAGAGTGCCCTTGAGTCCATACATGGGCATTTCAGTTGAGGTTATGAATGTTCCAGGATTGGGGTCGTCTGAATCCAATGAGGACTATTCTGTGGTTGTAGACAGTAGATCCCCGACCGCGCTATTCGACCAGATTTCTTACCCTGACTCGTCTCTGACAATTATAGAATCCGATAGGGTTGACGACGTGAAGGTAACAGTTACCATCAACGACGAAGTCGGCATGCAGGATGGACCATTGCAGGTCTCATGGGTTTACCTACGTGGAAACTCGCCTGTTCCCGGTACAGAGGACGGTGGAGAATTGGTCATGATATCGGAAGGGGACAGGTCATCATCGTCTGATTGGGCCGACGTATACCAGTCTCGCTTGGACATGACACCCAAGAATGGGATGAAGATTGAGGCAGGAGACGCGATTGCTTTCTGGGTGACCTCCACGGACAAGGCGGGCAATGTGATTTCCGGACTGGGAAGCGAATCAGCCCCCAAGGTTCCGGCGCTGAGGATTATGGAATTCCTAGGGGATTATGTTAGGTCAGTTTCATCCCCAACAGCCCCCTTGATGAATGAGATTGTGACAATCGAAACATTCTGGGAAAATCCAGGTAAGAGAGATGGAACTCTAGTGGTGGGTCTCTATGAGCTGATCTATGAGGTTGACTCCAATGGAGAGTCATCAGAGAGGTGGCAACCATCGCTGACCACTGCCCAGACGGGAGATGTGGAAATATCCCTTGATGCAGAATCTACGAGTGTCCGGTACTCATTCAAGTGGGAGGCATCCTCACCCGGTCAACCAAATCTTTACCTCGTCATCGATGTTGACGGAGACGGCACAATATCCGAGGAGGATTTCAAAGCTGCGAACATCGCAGTTGGAGGAATCAGCGTGACACCTCCTCCGAGCGACGACGAGGGATCAACTGACAACGCAATCATAATGATAGGTGGAGTGGCAATAGTCGCTATCGGTGCTATTGCTTTCCTACTTAGTCGGAAGGGTAGTGAGGACGATATTTACTACGAAGATGACGATTATGAGGACTACGACGACGAGGAAGAGGACTACTAGTGACGTTTCTTCAAGTGTGAGGAAAAAGCTGCCAATCACGTTCAGATACCTCTGGTGTTTATAGGCCATGTCTCAAGCTTTCCCCTCGAGGGATTTCCCTCAGATGGGATGCGTGGGTAAATGGACGATAGTTTGTCACTGGAAGAACTAAGAGAGGAAATCGACGATTTGAGGGACTTAGTGAAGACCCTGCTTACGATAATCATGGAAGAGGCAGACGGAGTTCAATCAGGAGCAGCCCCATCAATTCCTCATCAACCCAAGCGCGGATATTGTATGTAGTCAGTATCCAACAGGGTCAGGGTCAGTCATTCTCCAGATGTACCATGTTGCTACTGTCCTAAATGGCTTCCAGGATTCCGTGATTTTAGTGATCTCGCTTTTGTCCATGGCTTCCCCATTATTGTAGAGCCTCTCTATCGTTCTTATCGCGCCAATGTCTCCCATTGGAAAAATATCAGCTCTCAATAGGGAGAATATCAGGATCATCTCAGACGTCCACGGTCCTATTCCTTTCAGTGATGTTAGAGATTCCATCACCTCATCATCTGATAATGACTCCCAATCGATATCACCCATCCCGGACTTCCATTTTTCAGCTACCCCGATTATGTATGACGCTTTCCGGTATGAGAGTCCACATTCCCTCATAGTTTCCGGATTTACTTCCAAAACACTTTCCGGGTCCATATTGCCGACAGCATTTTCCAATCTTGCCCATACTGATTCTGCCGAGGCGTTGGAGATTTGTTGGCCAACTATGGACCTTACCAACGTCAAGAATACATTTCCCTTGGAGGTTAGGAGTGGATAGTATTTCTCTTCAATAATTTCCGCCAAAATCTCGTCAGAATGACTGAGATAAGTGGTAGCTTCTTCCCAATAATCGGGGCTCTTGCCTTCCAGTCCCATGGTTGCTGGGAATCCTCATGGTTCAATACTACTGCCCTCCTCGCACCTCCATGAAAGTAGAGAATGTAGTACTCTCCACACTTGCCTTTTTCACCCTAGCATTCTTGGTTTTGACACTCAACACTTCTGATTCTCCATCAGAAGAAAAAAATTGGCGGATTGCAAGTGTCTGTCTTGCTGACCATAATTCTCTGTCGAGCCACGACCATGCACAACTTACCATAGTAATCAATGGGTCTGAGATAGATATAGAGTCTAACATAGGTATCGGGAACCCCGACTGTGATGGAATGAAGGGAATACATACCCACGATAATACTGGTAGATTACACATCGAGACTCCAAGCCCGATGCCTGCCCCACTGGGTGCCTTTTTCGAGATCTGGGGAGAGTCATTCAGTGAGAATGAGATTATGGGTTACAAGAATGATTCGAATCATGAGATAGTACTCACCGTAAACGGGGAGATTAACGAACTATACGATGAATACATGATGCAAGACGGGGATCAAATCCGCATAGAATACCGGGCCATATGATTATCCTTTGATAACCGAAATTGGCCTTAGTCTAGCTACAGGTCTGGCTAATCCTGCCTGATTCGTAAGGGAAATAACATCATCGACATTTTTGTAGGCTTCTGGTGCCTCTTCAGAGAGAACATTTGGCGTCTTGGCCCTAACATGAACCCCTCTAGACTCCAATTCAGAGATTAGTGAATCTGAATCTACAGATCTTCTAGCGGCCGCCCTGGAAAGCCTACGTCCAGCACCATGGCATGATGATGAGAATGCATCATTACCCCCCTTAACCGGTCCTGCAAGTACCCAGGAAGCTGTGCCCATATCTCCAGGGACAAGAACAGGTTGCCCCAAACTGAATTTGGACGACAACTCCTGACTGTCTCCCCCCAATGCTCTAGTAGCCCCCTTTCTGTGAACAGCGCAGGTGCAATTCTTACCATGTATTACGTGATTCTCTATCTTCGCAATGTTATGGCTTACGTCATACACCAATTCCACTTCCCCGTCAGTGGAATGCTCATTCCTCAGGACTTCTCGGAGCCTTTGGGTCAGTGCCGATCTGTTCGCAAATGCGAAATTACCTGCCGCACACATCGCGTCAAAATACGAGACTCCCTCGCGACTGTGAATTGGAGCAGACGCTAACTGACGATCGGGTACGGAAAACCCCCATTTTTGAGAAAACCATGAATCCCCAACTTTGGAGTACTCCTTCTCTATGTTGGCTACATGTTCTGAACAAACTTGATGACCAAGGCCTCTCGAACCTGAATGGATCATTGCGGTGATCTCACCCTCCCTTAGACCGAAGGCGTTAGCCGCCTCCTCATCAACCACTTTATCGACTACCTGTAACTCAAGGAAATGGTTTCCAGATCCAAGCGTCCCCAAAGAAGTCGACCCCCTTTTCATGGCTTTGTACCCCACATCCCAATTTTCACTTTCAAGGAAGCCATTAGACTCCATATTCGCCAAATCCCTTTCTTCTGCTAGGCCCAAATCCACTGCAGCAGAAGCGCCGCCAGAGAGAATTGAATCTAATTCAGTAGTTCCAAGATGCACACCTCCCTTCCTTGTGGCACCGGCCGGGATGTTTTTCGATAATTCGTTGGCTAGGGATTTCGCATCAATATCATCGATATGCAATTCTGTTGAACATAGCCTGACTCCACAATTTATGTCAAATCCTACACCACCAGGGGAAATTGAACCACCTTGCTCGCCCCATTCGATATCTGTAGCTACCACTCCTCCAATTGGAAAACCATACCCATAATGCCAGTCTGCCATTGCCCAAGCATCACCCACAATCCCTGGCATACTGGCAGTGTTAACCAGCTGGGCCGGAGACCTATCATCGGAGTGTCCTAACATATGTAACTCATCAGAAACCAGAACTGCATCGGTAAGCATCCTGCCATGCTTGGAAATCCTCATCCTTCCCGGTCCATCCGGGGATAAATGCTCCCTCCATGACGCCTCCATGGCCCCCCGTCACACCCAATACGTTTCAAGCCCACGTTAAAATAACAACAATCGAATTCAAGTCGAACCCTTCAATCCGCAGCCTGAGGGGATGACATTGGCGTTCGGTGAAATAGACATTCCTTACTGGTCAGAATCAAATCACATGTTGAAAATATGTAAGGTATCGGGACTCAGATTTTGGACCAGAGACAGTGGTAGGGATACGTGTGGTGATACCTCTGAGGACCCCTACACATTCATAGGAAACCCGATAATCAAGGGATTTAATTCCACTGGTAAGAAATTAAAGGACGAGATGAGAGAGACTTTCCTTTCATTCTTCGAATCAAAAGGGCATGCTAGGATTGAACCTTATCCAGTCATCGCTAGATGGAGGGACGACATCCACCTCACAATAGCTAGTATCGCAGATTTTCAACCGCATGTAACTAGTGGCTTAGTCCCTCCTCCAGCGAATCCACTTGGGATAAGCCAACCCTGCATCAGACTGACTGATGTAGCGGCAGTCGGTCGTTCTGGCAGACATCTATCTACATTCGAGATGATGGCACACCATGCGTTCAATATGCCACTTGAAGGTAGCGAGGTTTATTGGATAGACCAATGTGTTCGCTATTGTGATGAACTCCTTGTTGAAGCTCTCGGAATTGATCCAAAATCCATAACATATGTAGAGAATCCATGGTCAGGGGGTGGAAACGCTGGCCCAGCATTGGAGGTAATTGTTGGTGGCCTGGAGCTTGCAACACTGGTATTTATGAATCTAGAGGAAAAAGAAGATGGAGAGGTATCAATAAAAGGACAAAAGTACAGCGAGATGAACCTCCAAATTATTGACACTGGTTATGGCCTGGAAAGATTCTGTTGGGCTGCTGCAGGTACCCCAACAATCTACGATGCGATATATCCAGAATCCGTTGATTGGCTTAAGGAGATATCAGGATTTGAAGAGTTAATGGAATCTCTGCAATTAGAAGTTGAAGTTGGGGAACTTCTCAGTGAGTTATCCGACCTGGCTGGAATATTGAATATTGACGTTGGTACAGACGTCGAGGGCCTTTATGTCAAGCTGAGCGAAAGGCTCTCAGAGAGGGGTCTGGAGGTCTCATTAGGAGACCTAAAGGGTGTGACTGAACCCCTGTCTTCTATATACGCCATTCCTGACCACATGCACGCGATTTGCAATATGTTGGGTGACGGTCTGGTTCCTAGCAATAGTAAGGCTGGATATCTTGTTAGGATGCTAATAAGAAGAGTGTGTAAAATGAAGGACTCACTTTCTATTCCCATAACCCTATCTGAATTGGGCTCCCATCATATGAAGACGCACCTAGACATGGGCAGATTTCTACAATCGAAGGAGAAAATTGTTGAAATTCTAGAACTCGAGGAGGAGAGATACCAACAGATGCTCAGGAAAGGAATAGCTGCTGTGAATACAGCCCTGAAAGGAATCCCAAAAGAATCTGAACAAGTAGATGACGAGATAATATTCCGTCTTTCAGAAGAAAGAGGGCTAAACCCGGAGATGGTAATTTCCATTGCATACGAATTAGGCTGGAATAAGCTGTCTGTCAGAGTTGGTCTTACCGCAGATATGGCTGCTAGGAATGCTATGATGACCAAGGCCGCATCCAAGGAGAGAACCAGGACTGGAATTTTCCTCACTGACGGAATCGAAAAGACGGAACTGGACTTCTACGAAGATACTGGGGCCGTTGAATTCTCTGCTGAGGTAATACATTGCATCCCGATTAGTGAGGAAATGAGTTCAAAGATACAATTTTCTGCTGAAGTATCTTCTTCTCCCTCCTACGCCATTATCACTGATAGGACTCTATTCTATCCAGAGGGAGGCGGACAGTTAGGGGATCAAGGTGTTCTTTTGCAGGATGGCGTCACCTGTAACGTACTGGATACTAGGTCTCAGGATGGTATCGTCTTTCACTTGACAGATCTTCCATTGAATTTAGCACCGGTTAAGGGACTGCTTAACCAAGATAGAAGGAAGCAATTGATGGACCATCATACCTCTGTGCACATTGTAGGTGGAGCGGCACGTAAGGTGTTAGGGCCCCATGTCCGGCAAGCTGGATCAAATAAAGGTGAGAAGTACGCAAGATTGGACATAACCCACCACTCAAGATTGAGCAGGAAAGAAATCAGAATTATCGAAGATTTGGCTAATGAGATCATCGAATCTGATATAGAAATCACCAGAGAAGTGTTGAATAGAGCAGAGGCAGATAAGAAATTCGGATTCGATATTTACCAGGGGGGGCCACCCAAACATGATGAGATCAACGTAATCAGTATTGGGGACTTCGATGTGCAGGCCTGCGGGGGGACGCATCACGACCGGACCTCTAAAATTGGGGAGCTAAGGATAATCAGGTCCAGTCAGGTACAAGACGGGGTGGAGCGTCTGCAAATCGTGGCAGGGGAGACGTCCAGGGAGAATTCTAGGAAACAAGAGCGTATTTTAAGCGAAGCATCAGAAATTCTAGGAGTGCAATCAGATGACCTTCCAAAGGCCGTTATGAGGTTCTTCGAAGAGTGGAAAGCTCAACAGAAGAAAATCAAATCACTGGAGTCTGAAATAGTTAGATTAAGAACTGTTGGAGGGGGACAAGATTCCACGGAACTAGACGGAGTAAGGTACGTAGTGATGGAAGTTGAGGGGGACATTAAACAGATGATGACGATGCTATCCCAACTCACCAGGGACCTCGAGAAACCCACACTAGCGATTTTGGGCACTAGAGTAGGAGGGGGCAAAATCATCGTGGCATCCACCGAGGGAACAATTGCCTCGGAAAGGCATAATGCCGTTGAGATATTGAATTCTATCTCAGGACACATCAACGGTGGCGGAGGAGGCAGGCCGACAATGGCCCAAGGCGGGGGGACTAACGGGGACGGAATTCCAAATGCTTTAGAAGAGGCAAAAACCCTTCTTGGTTTGTGATATAATGAATGAAGGAATCAATGTCTCGGCTCGCGCTGCTGCAATAGAGTATGCCATCAGAGACGTTGTAGTTCCAGCTATGGAGTTGGAAAAGAAAGGGCATGAAATCATCAGACTCAATGTAGGTGATCCGCTGGCATTCGACGGACTTCCCACTCCTAGACATATGATTTCGGAATACAAGCTCGCATTGGATAGGCAGGACAATGGATACGGTCCATCGTACGGTATTCAGGAACTCAGGGATGCAATTGCGGACTCAGAGTCCTCCAAAGGATGGGCTTGCAAAAGTGAAGATGTCTATGTCACACACGGAGTTACGGAGGCGTTGCAGATTCTATTCGCCGCATTCTTGGAATCAGGAGACAAGGTCCTGGCCCCCGGTCCACATTACCCCCCATACATGGCATATCCTCAGATGTATGGCGCAAAGACCGTGGAATACAGGCTAGACCCCGACGATGGTTGGCGCATTGATTTCGAGGACATAGAGTCCAAGATGGACGATAGTGTACGGCTATTGGTGATTATTAACCCAAATAATCCAACGGGGAATGTCGCCACAAAAGACGAGATAGACAAACTAGTCAAAATTGCCCAGAAATGGCCTAGATGTACTATAATCGCAGACGAGATTTATGACGGACTAGATTTTACTGGGAGTTTCGTTTCCACCGCATCGCGGTCTCACAATGTTCCGGTTATCGTACTTAACGGGGTGTCGAAGGTCTATTTCGCTCCGGGATGGAGAATCGGATACATGGCCTGGCACGACCCACAAGGGAAGTTGGACTCAGTCCGAGATGGGGCCGAGAGGCTAATGAGAAGTAGGCTGTGCGCATCGACCCCCGCCCAATTTGGCTACCTTGCAGGCCTGCGAGATGACCCAAACTGGCTTCAGGGGCATCGAGACAGGATAAAGGAAAGACTTGATCATTGTATGGAGAGGATATCAAGAATTGAGGGAATAGAGTGCGAAGAACCAGGGGGTGCATTCTATCTATTCGTGAGAATTACTAGGGATGACATGTCTTCTGACGACAAGAGGTTTGTACTAGACTTACTAAACGAAAAACACGTTTTGGTAGTTCATGGCTCTGGATTCTCACCAGAGTACGGTAGTGGCCATTTCAGAATGGTTTGCCTCCCTCCAATAGAAGTTCTAGACGAAGCCTTCGATAGGATTTCTGATTTCCTTGGGGGATGATTCTCTGGGCCTCCTAGATAGATTTCGTAAACAGAAGCCACTGCGAGATACACTCAAAGAGAGATGGAAGTCTAGATCAGACGGCTCCATTTCCGACTCATGGAGGGCAGATCAAGCGGTTTGGATGGCTGGAAATTCTTGGTTCAACTCATTTCTAGAGAACGTAGAGATGAGGCTGAGCCTCAGCTTAGGCAGGAAATTAGCACACGCAGCATCTGAATCTGAGGAATTTTTTCTAAGCCAAAATAAACGAAGGAATCTCGGATCAAATATGGAGAAGTGGGCAGGTATTGAGGTAGACAGGAATTCTAGGGGTTTAGGAGATTTTGAAATAATCAACCAGTCATCTGATACAGCCAGTGTAATTGTAAACCATTTTTCGTCCGGGCCAATGGAAGCCGGCATAGTAGCCAGCTCGTGGGAGTTCGCGAAAAGGAGAAGGCACAAATTCAGATGGTCCGAGTCGGGAAGAGTATTACTTGTAAATCTCGAGGCGGACGAAATTAACGTGCCCCTCCCAAGCGAATGCATGCCAAATTGGCCTGAACACATCCCCGCCGTCGATCATGCTGATTATGTAAATTGGAATGATGCAAGGGAATTGGAGATGGGGGGATGGGAATTGGATGGAGAGAGAAAAATTATGATCTCCAGAGACCTAATCCTCAGGTTCGAGGAATTTTCATTGCATAATATTCAATCATTGAAAGACTCTAGGGCCAAGGATTACGTCTGGGAAGGAGTGAACGGTAAGAGGGCATTGTGGTGGACTGCGTTAGCGGACACTTCAAGGCACCTTTTCATGGAGACAAAAAGACACGTGATGATATCTGACGCCAGAGACTGGATCACGAATTCTATTCGAAACCTTTCTTCAAGTGGATTAGGGATAATCTCAGAACCGAAGCTGGATTTGGATGAGGGAGGCTTGGAAGCCACATTAATCGGAACATTCCACCCAGCAATATCGGGCGGAATTATTTTGGGTTGCTGGGAGCGATCAACGGGTTCCAAAGGAAGGATTTACCTTAATATTCTAGACGGTGAATTAAGGGTAAAAGTATCCCCTGCTAGGAGCTCAGTCTTGATAACCGAATAATCTAATTCTGTTAAACGTTATATCCGCCCCCGATGTCATAGGCACTGCTTCCTAGGGGGCCGGGGTGTATCAATGGCAATGAATCATAACCAATATGCTGTAACAGCCATCGTAGCAACACTCTGTTTAGCAGGAATTTACACCATAATAGGGGCTGGTCTGTCCACCACCGAATCTGGCGGTTTCGAACCAGCAGGTTCGGACGTCGCAGATTTTGAACCTATTGGGGAAGGAGGAGTAGATACTGATGAAGATGGAATTCCAGACAGGATGGAAATGACCCTCTATGGAACAGATTGGAGAGAATTCGACACAGATAACGACGGTTTGAATGATGGGTGGGAAATTAGAAACGGACTTGACCCACTAGATAACGGGGAGCCGGCTGATTCTGAAATTCCTTTCTCAGATACAGATAACGAAGACGAAACAGGCGAGCAAAATGAGACCTTCCCAAATCCCGACAATGGCCCATATGGCGATCCAGACCGAGACGGCTTGACCAATACCGAAGAGGCGGCTCTGGGAACAAAGCCCATGGATGCGGATTCTGACGATGACGGATTGAATGACAAGTGGGAGTCAACCCATGTTCATGAGATTGTCACGCCCAACGGCGTGCTGCGGCTACTCGACCCATTGAATGCTAACAGAGATTGCTACTTTCTCACTCCAGACGGCTCAGTGAACAGCCAAGGGCCAGATGCAAGACAGCAGATCATGAACGAGCTAAGCACCGCAGATTGGAATCTCGTAGCCAATGCCGATGGCGAGATTTCATGTGATGCAGCGCTCGACCTCGAGCAACCTACTCCCGATGGCCTAAGAAATTTCGTGGAAGAAAGATACGATACAAATCCTCTACAAGAGGATAGTGACGGGGATTTAATCGCCGACAGACATGAGATCGCATTTGGGACAATTGAGCTAGGGGTTCACTGTGGGGTTCCCGTTTTCGGTACTATCAGTCTACAAGCACCTTTCCATGAATTCATGGATGAGGCAGGAGATCTGACATGGTTCGAGCAGGATATGGATGGCGATGGACGCCTGAATGGCCCAAGTGACTGGGACACAGATGGGGACGGGATGCCTGATGGTTTCGAATACTGCTTCGGGGAATTACTTAATCCCTCAAATGCTACAGACGCATATGGTGACCCTGATGATGACGGGTTAAACAACGTAGAGGAGTATGAAGTCGCGTATACCTGGGGCCCATCAAATTTCACAGATCCTGAGGATTTTGACACCGACAACGACGGGATGCCAGATGGATGGGAGTACTTGAGTGGTATTCATCCCAATGATGGCAGTAATGCGGATGACGACCCCGACTTTGATGGTTACGATTCTGATGGGGATGGAGGGGTCAGATATTCAGATATGGTAGGAGTCTCAACTATACAATCAATTGTCGTGGAGAAAGGAGACTACGTACAAGTCAACAAGACAGTCCTATGGGTCAGAACCGTTCAGGACAGCGAGTATGTCAATATTCCAATAAAGACCCTGACTTCTGGATGGGTGTACCACATCAATGTCAACGTGGGCGATGAGGTTTCTAGCAGGCTACAGGATCTCATCATAGTAGTGGAGGAAGACGAAAGATTCACGAATCTTGATGAATTCAACGCCAGAGATCGAGATGGCGACGGAGCTGTCGATGGAAGATCAACAGACCCTCTATCCCCGGACACGGACGGTGACGGCCTCCTCGATGGGATCGAAGTGAATGGCTGGACAATCAGGATCGTAGATCACGGAGTAAGGGATGTGATCGTTAGAAGCGATCCGGGGGCTTATGATACCGATAGAGACGGACTTTCCGATGCCGTGGAATATTACGAGACATTCACGAATGCTACTGACAGGGATACCGATTCTGATGGGTTGGAGGATTTTACCGAGGCAATTGATGGCTTTGTTTGGAATGGCTCTGTTTACTTCACGAACGCCTCTGCCTTCGATACCGATAACGACGGCCTGGAGGACGGAGAAGAGGTAGTTGATGGCGAGGATCAATACATCACGCATGCCAACAACGCTGACAGCGATGCGGACGGGTTGAACGACGGGGGAGAGGTGCTGTTCGTGCCCAGGCCGTGGCAATCCCCGACCAACCCGCTGAATAATGATACAGACGGCGACTCACAGCCAGATGGTTGGGAAATGCAGGTATTCTCCGTTCAACAGAACACCAACAGTCACAGCCTTTGGGTTGTAACAGATTGGTGGCTACCCCCGGGTTGCGACTCCATGATGGAGTGCGGACTTGGGCCCGGTGGTTGGATATGGAAGAATTACTTGGACGGTTTCTCGTCTTCAGGAGACCGAGATGGTGACGGGAATATAGACCCAGAATATTTCCTTTGGGAACTCAATATCTCCGGTTTCTTCATACCAGATGGCGGCAGATGGGCTCTGGATCCCTCATATGGTTCGATACCAGACTCCGCTTTCGACATCGATAATGATACTTTAATGAATTCTCAAGAGGCGCCCGACAGGTGGGATACTAACCCTGTATCCCATGACACAGATGGGGACAAGCTACCAGACGGTTGGGAGGTTAAATACTCGGAGGAATCCCTAATGTTGGGTCTGGTCGATAATAACACATTGGATGCTCTTGGTGCAAGGGGCCCAATGGACCCAAGAATGCCAGACTCCGATCTTGATGGAATAGATGACGGACAGGAGGATTTCGACGGAGACGGACTCAATCGAACGAACCTTATGAATAGGTATTGCCCAGGGTGGGACAACCCCCAAAATTCTGAGTGCCACATAGATCACATGACGGATGCAGGAAACAGGTTCTACGATGATCTGGAGAATTACACTAACTTTGAGGAGTATCAAAATGGGACAAATCCAGTGAACGCAGACACTGATGGAGATATATGGGAAGATGGATCAGAAGTTTATCACCAAGATCAGGATGACGATTCAATGTGGGCGGGATGGGAGTATTACTTTGGGTTCGACCCATTTGATCCGGCAGATGCAAATGTTGACTCTGATGGTGACGGCTTCGTCAATAAATGTGAGAATAAATGGAATACTCATCCTAAAGATCCGACCAGCTTCCCTTCACAGGGAGAGCTCTGCGATATGTTCAACTAAAGCTCGCGTCTTCCAGTCTAAGGTATCGATATGTCATCTTGGCTATTTCCTACAACTGCCGATGTGGGAATTAGGACATTTTCACATTCCCTCGAGGGGGTTATAGAAGAAGCCACTATTGGAATTCAAGAGTATCAGATTTCGGGACACTTGACTTTGGACAATAGCCTTCCTAGGGGCACGGGAACTTGGGCAGTACCCACAGAGGGAGATATTGAAAGAGGGCTAGTAAGATGGCTCGAAGAGGTTCTTTACAGGGGTTATGGAGAGGGTCAATGGCTAGTTGAGTCATCAATATCAGTATCCGAAGAGTATGTAACCGGGCATGTCTCATGGGTCGACGCAGATCTCGTAGAGAGGGAAATTGAGGTCAAAGCGATTACGATGCATGAACTCGTATTAAGAGAAGTCCAAGAGGGAGAGACTGTTCTTGGAGAACACCTAGGGGTTCCTGATTTCGAAGGGCCCGGTTGGATGTCTCAGATAATTCTTGATATCTAGGAAAAAGCCTCTAACATAAACAAAAAACCGCTGATACTATTCCTATTATCACTCCATTTATTATGATTACAGAATCGATATTTTTCAGCCAAATCTTTCCCAAATAGTTTACTCTTCAACATTGAATTTTTGGTAAACTTCGTTGGTTGTACGTGTGACTCTTATGAATGTAGTACACTTTGGAAGGTCCTTTATCCTCCTAGCTCCGACATAGGAGCAGGCCGATCTGACCCCTCCCAGAATTGACTGAACGGTATTTTCCAGATTTCCTCTGTATGGGACTCTAACTTCTTTTCCTTCGGGGGCTCGATGCTTGGCAACTTCCCCAAAATATTCCTGCATGGCTTTAGCGGATGACATTCCATAGAAAGACTTGTACATTTTTCCATTGTCAGCCTCCACCAGCTCACCTCCTGACTCGTCATGACCGGCCAACATCCCTCCCAACATAACGAAATCAGCTCCAGCGGCGAAGGCCTTGGCAATATCCCCCGGCGATGAACAACCCCCGTCTGCCATCACGTGCCCGCCTAGGCCATGAGCCGCATCCGCGCATTCAGAGATAGCAGAAAGCTGAGGATATCCTACTCCTGCGACCTTCCTAGTAGTACACACAGATCCTGGGCCTATCCCCACCTTTACTACATCAGCGCCTGCGAGAATCAGTGCCTCAGTCATCTCCCTCGTAGCGACATTACCAGCAGTGATTATGGAATCTGGGAAATTCCTCCTCACATCCTTTATGAACTCCAAGAAGACCTCTCTGTAGCCATTCGCGACGTCTACACATATCATGGAGAGGCCCTCGCTCGTGGCCATCTTCTTTTTTAGAAGCTCCAGACTATCCTCCGTCGAACCGCATGTAATAGCTACGAATTTCGGATCTACCCCCTTATTCCAAGCATCGGAGCATTGCCTAGTTGAGTAGAATTTCTGAAGACAGGTCAGCATTTTATGATTCTGTAGGACCTTAGCGACACCGAATACGCCTGTAGTATCCATATTCGCGGCGACTATTGGGACTCCTTCCCAGGTTGCATTTGAATGGCGGAACTTGAAATTCCTTACCAAGGTTACATCTGATCGTGAAATCAATGTACTACGCTTTGGCCTAATCAACACATCATCAAAAGTAAGCTTAACATCCTGGTCAACTCGCATCGGAACCTTACTACTCCAACGAAGGTGAACTTATGACAATTCCCACTGATATTAGGATATAACTGGACCGGGATTATCCCAGTAGAACCATAGCTGCCTTTGGTCGCCGTCCCAGGAGGTAAAGTAAATCTTATCT
>JAPOFX010000014.1 GCA_028283505.1 Candidatus Poseidoniales archaeon | reverse complement strand
ATGAAGGCCGAGACAGAGATGAACATGTTCCACCCTGCGGCCTCTATGGGGAGGGCACCCATTGCCTCCTCTGTGGTAACGAAGTACGTGTGGTGCCTCCTAGCCATCCCCCATACTCCGAGTCTGTGCATTGGCCAGAATAAGGCATTGTATGAGATGAATCCTACTAGGAAGTGTAGTACACCTAGCTTCTCATCGAGCATTTTTCCAGACATTTTCGGGAACCAATAGTAGATGGCGGCGTAGAAGCCGAAGACCGTTCCTCCTACGAGAACGTAGTGGAAGTGTGCCACGACGAAATATGACTCATGGAGGTGAAGATCCATTGCAATGGACGGGAAGAACATTCCCGAGATTCCCCCGAGTGTGAATGTAACTAGGAAGCCCAAGGTCCAGAGGGTGTGGGTCCTATATACCAGAGATCCTCCATGCATCGTCTTGAGCCAATTGAATATCTTAATTCCCGTGGGGACGGCCACAAGCATTGTTGTTAGCATGGTTACGAATCTTAGGGTCGGGCTCATTCCACTAGTGAACATGTGGTGGCCATAGACGATGAAGGAAACAACTCCTATTCCCGCCATGGCGTATACCATTGATCTGTATCCAAATATCGATCTTCTCGCACTGGTTGCTATTACCTCAGATATTACTCCGAAAGCCGGGACTATCACAACATAAACCTCTGGATGTCCGAAATACCAGAACAAGTGACTCCAAAGCAGGGGATCTCCGCCGGCAGAGACATCATAGAATGCTGTTCCTATTACCCTGTCCAGATAGACTTGGATAAGGCCTATCCCGAATGCTGGGATTGATAGGAAGAGCATCAGATTCGCGATGAGTATTGACCATGTGAAAAGAGGCATCTGGAGCCAACCCATTCCTGGGGCCCTCATGACAGCAATTGTGGTCAGGAAGTTGATTCCTGTCAGTGTTGAGGAGGCTACTAGCATAATTTGACCTGCCACCCACATCGTTGTTCCCATGTGAGCAGTTTCACTCACGACATATGGGGCATATCCTGTCCACCCTGTATCCGCCCCTTGGCCCGAGAAGACGCCTGTGAAGATTAGCAAAGCACCCACTGGCTGTAACCAGAAAGACATGGCGTTGAGTCTGGGAAGGGCAAGATCGGGGGCTCCGATCTGGAGAGGAACCATCCAGTTTGCAAAGCCATTGATTAGAGGCATCGCTGCGAGGAAAATCATGGTGGTTCCGTGCAGGGTGAAGAACTGGTTGTACTGGTCTTGTGTCAGGAAGTCATTTCCTGGAACGGCCAATTGTATTCTAATCATCATCGCCATTATTCCCCCCACGCCCAAGAAGAACAGACCAGCAACAAAGTACAGCGTTCCAACTTTCTTATGATCGGTTGTGGTGAGCCATCCAGCAATCCAAGGAGCGAAGTATTCCCAAGTGAAAGATTCAGGGTTGGTCCTGTAAAATACGTATGCCAAGGTTAGAACCAAGAGGACCGCTGAGACGACTATCAGTGTGGTAAGAACAACATAAGGATCGGCCTCCTCAAGTACTAGAACAGGGGGGGATACTTTGGCAGTTAGTCTGTTCCACATGTCACCTGAGCTTCCACCGTTGGCGCCATCTGCATTACCATTAACAGAGTTAGTATGCAGGACGAACTCCACATTTCTATCCGACGATGGAGAGGTCCACGTCAAGGTCCATGATGTCTGGTCATTGCCTGCTTCTGTGTGACTAACCTCATTCACGCTGTATGACTGGACTGTGGCATCAGAAGGAGTCAGCTCCCCATCACTGACCCAAAGATTGAATCCACCCTGATTAATATTTGAAGGATCTGATGGGCCTCCGACAAATGAGACGGTTATCTCGTAAGTCTCTGAGTAATTATATTGGTCTGGGAGTCCAGTAATCGAGGGTACGACCTCTGAGCTTGTTACTGCTCCATGGCAGTTACATCCCGAGTCTTTGACTCCCTGGATACCATTGGGATAAGAGACAGCAGCTGGGGATACCACTAGCGCCACAACGAGTGCTGACAAGACCAGCAATGTTCGTGCGGGTTTCTTGTTCATTCGGTCATCTCCTATTGATGGACTACCAGTTTCCCCGCCATAACAGAGTGAGCATCTCCACAGTATTCGGTACAGAGGATGATTTGGTCCCCAACCTCACTGCTGATAGGCAACCAAAGGGTGGTTGGCCAATTGTATTCTGATGGCCCTATCTCTGCCCCATAGAGGGTGTCTTCCTTGACGCCCATGCCCAAGAACCACGGGGCATGAGTAACATCCTCAGATCTCATTTTTGCCAGATACGTTTCACCTTGCTTCAGAGAGAGAAGCGGAACTGTTCCATAGACCTCCACATTGTCACTGCCAGTGTCGCATAACTCCGTAGAAAGGTCGAGGCAATCGAATGCCCAGACCCATTGTTTTGCTGTAATCTCTATCACGTGGTAACATTCGGAGGTCACGACCCCATAACCATCGAGTCGGTTATTGGAGAATTGGCCATCCTCACACTCTTCGCCATGGTAGCCGTCTTCACCGGTCTCGGACCACACGGCGTCTAATGGCACCCATGAAACATAGGTCAGCCAGACGATTAACATAAAGGGGGCGACGGTCCATGCCACTTCTAGCCTCATGTCGTCATTATGCTTCGGAAAGACTCCTACGGCTATTTCATCGGGATTATCGTAGCCGTCCGAATCTTCTGAGCGATACCAGAAAGAGTGGTGATAAAGCCAAGTGAAGGTGAAAACAGACACTAATATAGAGATTACAATGTAGTAGTCCCACAGGCCTTGGAATAGAGAGCTCTGTATAGTCAAGACACAACCCGTATCGACGGGTACGAAAGCCCCTCATAAGGGATACGGAGGCGTAGCCTGTGATTTTGTTTCATGACGATAGGAAAACTCCTAAGCAAAACCTCTCTTAACGAGAGTCGATGGAACATAATAATCCTGGTAATGGAGAAATTGCCTCCGGTCCGCATGATAGTTTCTCTAGATTTACCAGAGCGGCTAGATCTATTCATGACTCAATATTAAGAAACTCTTCCATTGAGTATGGGGGGTGTGGTTGTCCTGTACTTGTAGAGGGGATTAATGACGTCAAGGCATTGAGGGAACTGGGTTTTACGGGTAATATCGAGAAGGTTAACCGAGGATGGGACATGCCCAAGCTTGTAACTTATCTGTATGAAAAATACGGGACAAGAAATGAAGTAGATGGAGGTGGTTCAATAATGCTATTGATGGATTGGGATAGAACGGGAGGGAGGTTGCAGAAGCTACTTAGAGAGCGTCTTGAATCGTTGGATGTGAAAGTAGATGAAGACCTGAGAACAGAGTTAATGAAGAGTATGAAGCCGGAAGGAAGGACTGTTGAGTCACTAAGACCCCATATCGAGACTCTGGTGGGACTGTTATCATGTCACAACTAGCTACTCAGGGGCCACTATCATTGTCTCCTTGACAGTATTTAGGACGAGCTGGGTAAGCGACCTTTCAATCCCATCAATCGACATGACACTCTTAATCAGGTCGTCAAGGTCGTCTCTATCTCTCGCTCTAGCAATGACCATTGAGTCATAATCTCCTGTGACATCGTAGACTCCCGAAACCCTGTGGTCCCTGGAGATCTTCTCCTGTATCTCGATTAGCCTGCCCTTCTGTATCCTGAGACCAATGACCACATTGAGATTCCAGCCTATTTTTTCGGGATTTAATCTGACTGAATACCCTGTAATTATTCCACTATCTTCCAGCCTGTTTACCCTGTTGCTAACTGTGCCCAAGGCTACTCCAACAATTTCTGAGATTTTCCTCAGAGATGCTCTGCCATCCTCCTGAAGTACTCTTATTATTTTCCGATCAGTTTCGTCAATCAAACGGTCACCCACTGCTCAATTGGTGAATCAAGCTAATGAACATATGCCATAAATTAATGAAAATTAATGCTCAGTTGTTCAGGAATGCCATTCACTGTCGGTAAACAGGCCTCTCTGAGTCATCCTGATCATCAATTCCTGATCGTTGATCATCAGAGTAACCCTTTCGCCAACCCACACGGGTACTGCTTCTGTCTCTGAGATAAGGATGTGCCCACCAGAGGTATCACTTGAAATGCCAATCTCTTCTTTGGTCAGAGACTTTCTCAGAAGTAGATTATCCAGTGAATCCCCGCTTATCTTTGTAACTCCCATAGGGGGTATCTTGGAGAATTCCTGACAAGCCTTACCGATCACTCTGTCAATCTCCCCGTTCCTTATCCTAGCCAGCTCCATTCCAAGATGAACTACCCTAAGGGGTCTCCATCTGCCACCTGATATAGCTAGCTTCCCATTTCTAATTGTTCTCATAGATGACCAGACGGACCTTGCTTCTGGATTTGCCCAAAGTACCTTCTTGCCCCTAAGCCAAAGCTCATCGGGAACAGCCCCCCATTTCTCCTTGATTTTTTCCATGAGTGATCTCTCTATTGGCTGAGGAGAGCTGGGGGTATCCGGCTTAACAGAGTCCGAAACCTTGGCAGATTCCACATCTGCAAGCCCAGTCGAGGCATCATCGGACTTCTGTATGACCGAAATGAAGAATCCTCCTCCTCCAATATCATCATTCCAAATTCTCATACAATTGTCTAAAGACTCTGAAACTCTTTTTTCCTTGGGAGGTAGCATTGAGTCTTTGAGGATGATATCCGTGGAAGGATTGGCATTAGAGTCTAAATTATCCCATGATTGGAGACCTCTCCTTCCCGGAAGCTCGGGGAGAATCTCTGAAACAGGAATTAATTCAATGTCCGGCTCCGTTCTAATGACCTCGGCTACAACAGCCTCATTCTCCACAGGGTCTAAGGAACACGTTGAGTAGACTATTCTCCCCCCGGGTCTAGTCAATTTGACAGCCTTCCTGAGAAGTTCTATCTGAAGGTCATGCAGTGACCTGCCTCCCTCAGGGGTCCACTTTTGCCACACTTCTGGATTCTTCCTGGTTGTAGCTGACCCAGTACATGGAGCGTCCACCAGAACCTTGTCAAAACCGCGATTTGGCATTTTTGGAAGATGCCTGCCGTCATGATTGATAATTACAGCAGATTTCGAGCCGTGCCTGTGAACATTGGAAACCAATGTGTTTACCCTAGAGTTCGAAATCTCATTGGCGAAGACAACCCCGCCTTCTCCCAAATACTCAGAGATCTGGGTGGTTTTTGATCCGGGAGAGGCACACATATCGAGAACGTAATCGCCAGTAGATACCTGTAGTGCCAATACAGGTATCATCGATACAATCTCTTGACGTGTGATTCTGCCTGTCTCATGTAGAGCTATCAGCATCTCTCTGGTCTTACCCTCTGCAAGCCCCCTGCTGAATGGCATCTCCCATGCCGTTCCGGATCCCTTGAACCAAGGTACGGATTTCCCCCCCTGTTCTAAAATCCATTCCTCAACCCATTTACTATCAGTTCTCAATGGGTTGACTCTAACAGTCTCTGGTAGTCGTTCGAAGGAACCCTCTAACCAGCTCTCTGGGTCCTTTCTCCAGGAGGATACCGCCTTCAAGAGGAGGCTGGAAGAAGCGAGCTCTGACCATGACTTCTGTGAGTCCACCACGTGCGTCGGAAACAGCGCCAGCGAATCAATTGCTCGTATGCTTGGCTTTAAATCTCATAGTGACAAACAGGGTTCCTAACGCATGAAATCTGTAAACGGTTAAACATCAGATGAGTTGCTCACGGTTTGCGGCGTTGCCGCAGATGGGATGCTATGAGAACACTCAGGAGAAGAATTTCAAGAAATGCAGGAGAACCAGTTAGTTTAGATCAGGGTAAGTCAACAAGGAAGTTGGTTGAACTTGTAGAAAGGGCACAAGCCAATGGTTTGGATCAAGGGCCCCTTACACCAGTCGAGGCTTTGGTTACGATAGAGGGAGAAGACTGGGTCTGGCAGATAGTAGATCATGAAGTACTAGAGATGCTGAGTCATAGACTTGTATTCCAGAGTGACGTAGGGTCCAGGAGAGAGATACTGATGACTGCTGGGTTGGAGACTGCAGTCAATGCAGCTTCAAAGATTGTTGAGTTAGACGGCGGATGCGTACTTATCGAGACCTTGGAGCCGTGAATTAAGCGTTAGCGGGCTTGAAATAGTGTGGGTAGGTCCGGCGGTTCAATGGCGAAGGAGAAGAAAGGGAGCGGGATTCAGCAGGCCGCTGGACTAATCAGATACTTCGACGAGGAGTCGGAGGACGCTATCCAGATATCCAAGACAATGATTTACGTGGCTTGTTTTGTTTTCTCAATCACCATATACCTAGCCAATCACAATGTACTGTCTTGGCTGGCTGATACAATCGGTCTCTGAGCTATTCCTCTGATAGATCTACAAACGGAATCTCATCAGATTTCTCCTCCCTCAGTGAGGCCTCCATTGATTCATACTCAGAAGAAAGGACCTCGGTACTAGGATCTGCCTCAATAAGGGAGCTGCCTGCTCTTCCAAGAGCCCTTTCCACGGCGGGAGCGTTCCTATCCTCCAGTGCCCTTCTGGCTTCCTGCAAATCCATAATTGCCCTCTCCAGGGCTTCTTCATTTCCACCCTTGTTGGAGAGGATATCGGCCCTCTCTTGAAACTCGAGAATATCTGATCGCATATCTTCAGAGGCCCACTGGACTAGTTCCATCCAGTTCCTCCT
Organism: Candidatus Poseidoniales archaeon; assembly: GCA_028283505.1. Lineage (GTDB taxonomy): Archaea > Thermoplasmatota > Poseidoniia > Poseidoniales > Thalassarchaeaceae > MGIIb-O5. Next base: position 15,179 of record JAPOFX010000014.1, on the reverse strand, counting down.
GTGTTCCTCTGAGGAAATCCCAGTGACACTCTCAAATCTTCTCAAACGGAATGGTTCCCAAGGGTTCCTACCCAAGGATGCTACAACGTCATGAATACAACGGGCCCTGAGTGAGAGTGGTCCGGTAATCTCAATTTTGTTGAAGAAGCATCTTGCAAAGAGTCCCATTCCCCAATATGAATCACTGGTAATGCTTACTGAAAGCTGTCCTGACCTGGATTGTAATTGCCACCTTTGTTCATCGTATCCGGGCTTTGATGAGAAGATTGGAGGATCATGAGGGCCTAGGAACCTCAAGATAGCTTTAGCCACATCGCCAAGAAATACTTGGCTTCCATTTCCGGGCCATGACTCGGGTCTGAGATAACCCTCTACGTCTATCTTCATCCTAGGGTCCCCATGCATAACTTGGGCAAACAGTACCGACCTGAGTGGGTCAGAAACTACCCCAAGGTCCTCATCCATGGATTCTGCTGGGGGGCTTTGTTCAAGGTTACTTGCCTAGTAATTGCTAAGTTCCTCCCCATATCTCGAATTTTATGCCCCGAAGGAAGTATGGACGTCTTCAGAAGGTAGTCGACCATCCTCCTAGAGATAATTGTAGCAGATGCAGATCTGGTAAACACTGCCCGATTCCGGGACATCGGGGAAATGTATCAGGGGCCGGGAGGGATTGGAAGGGGCCTGATTCTGTAGATAAGCGTGCCAACAAGAAGAATCCAGCGAAGAAGTAGTCAATCGAATTTACTTACTATTTCCTCCAACTGATCGACTACTGGCTCGGCATCTCCGCTTGGGGGATGCTTGCTGAGGTGAGGCGAGTTCTGGGCCCTATGGTATATCTCTCTCAATGTCTGATCCCCAATCTCAAGGTATACCCTGGTCGTCGCGATACTGGAGTGTCCGAGAAGCCTCTGGATTGTAACAAGATCAGCGCCTCTTTCGAGAAGTCCGGTTGCGAATGTATGCCTCAGAGTGTGCGGGCTCAATCTCGAACGGGGTATGTCTGATGCGTCTGCAAGTCTGTCAATCAGCTTCTGAACAGAACGAGGATTCATTCTTCTTCCTCTGCTGGAAAGAAGTAGTGCTCTCTCGTTATCGTCTGTCCCGGTCAGTCTCGCTCTGGATTTTCTAATGGGCAACCACGATTCGACAGCTCTTACAGTAGCATCCGTGAATAATACTGTTCGGTCCTTCTCCCCTTTCCCACCTATTACCAGTGCCGATTTATCATCCAGGTCCATGTCCTCTATATCGAGTCCGCAGAGCTCTGAAACCCTAAGTCCTGTGTCCAGAAGAATAGTTACGATTGGGAATGCCAGAGGATCTTCTGATTTCCCTGAAGCTTCTCTTAGCCTTGATAGCTCTGACCTGCCAAGTGTGCGTGGGAGGGACTTTCTTTTCGAAGGTCTCTGAATCCAGTCAGGAACGACATGACCAAGCCACTTCAGGAGATGAGAGACAGCTGCTATCCTGGCATTCAGAGAAGATGGGCTGAGTTCTCCGAGGGTGTTCATCCAAGAGTCCATTCGGCCCCTATCTGGGTTCGCCCTCTTGTGGAACTCAGTTACCGAGATCTTGGAGATGTCCTGCCAAGAATATTCTTGCTCCCCAGGAAGGCTGATTGTGCTGAATGTTCTAGCAGATAGTGTGTAAGCTCTGATCGTATGCTTACTCTTCTTCTCGACTCTCAATTGCTGTACCCAACAATCGTACCATGGGAGCGTGGATAGGCGTTGAAGTCTTAGTGGGATTGTCGGATTTTGATTCGACAGAATCGTGCTTGGTGATTCTATTCCGTATCCCTCTCGGTAAGTCATGTGCTCGCCTCCGACCGCAAGCGGTCTTGCATCCCAGTCCCTCAGGACATCGCCAAGTAGACTACCGAGGTATTGAATGCTTCTCTGTATGAGGAGTCCAATGTTTAGATTTGAATAGGCAGGACAAAAGGCCACTATGCCTTTCCTTTGGCCTCCTCATCGCCACCTTGAGAGCGAGGTAGCAGCTGTTTTTCTTCGGCTTCCTGCCTAGATTTGTAGAGCGAAGCTAGGTTGCTGATTATCCTGTTGGCAACATTTACTCCTGAAGCAGCCTCTATTCCCTCAAGTCCGGGACTTGAATTAACCTCCAACACTAGGGGCCCTCTTTCTGATTCGAGCATATCAACACCTGCTATCTCCAATCCCAATATTTCCGCGGCCTTGCAGGCTATCTCTGCATATTCACCGGTGATTGACAATTTCTCCACTTCTCCTCCGAGATGGAAGTTGGATCTGAACTCGCTCCCCTTTGCCTTCCTTCTCATCGATGCGACGACCTTCCCCCCTACCACGAAAGCCCGGATATCCTGTCCATGGGATTCTCTGATATACTCCTGAACAAGTGGCCTCAGTCCTCTTTCTAGCATCTGGTATACCAGTTGTCTTGCTTGTTGCTCCGTGTGTGCTAGGAATACACCAGAACCGTGTGTTCCCTCGTTTGTCTTGATCACACAGGGAGTGCCGCCAACTCTGGATACTGCCCTCCTCGTGTCTTGCCACGTACCAACCTGCGCAGTGGTCGGGATTGGTACACCCCCCTCATTCATTTTCTGAGATGCGAGAAGCTTGTCCCTACTGCTTTGGATACCATCTCCCTTGTTTAGAACGATAACTCCCATTCGCTCAAAGGCACGTACCACAGATACGCCTCTTCTGGTAATTGAGTGCCCTATCCTTGGTATGACCGCGTCGCAGTCGATTGGCCAGCCCTTATGTAATAGCCTGCCACCGTCGTCGTCTACGACAATGGAAAGCTTGAGAGGATCTATTATTCGCACATTCCAACCTGCCGCCTCGGCTTCCTCCTTCATCCTCTTGGTACTGTACAGGCTGGGGGCCCTAGACAGTATGATTAGGCGTGGTTCCACAATTGCTGGCCCAAGGGAGGTCTTCTTGAGGCTGTTGCCTTACGGCGTTGCCAATAATGGCACATAGCGAGTGAATTAGTGTTCAATATGGCGAAGGAATTGAAAGGCTCGGCATACAGCTCGGCATGATGACGACGTCAGGGAAGGCTCCGCCCACTCACAGTGAGCTGTCTTCTATGAAGTTGGATGAGCTTAGGGAGATGTGCAAGGATCTAGGCCTTATGGTATCGGGAAAGAAGTCAGATTTGATTCAGAGAATCCTTGGAGAATCGATTGCGATGGAGACTGAGTCAGTTGGAATCGAAGCTCCCGATGAGGTTGTAGTTCGGAGCTCCAATGAGGACGTCGGAGATGCCGTGGACAGGCTGTTGGCAAGATTCGACAAGGACGGGCGCGACTCTACAGGGGTGGTTGAGCCGACTAAGGAGACTATTCCTGAACCTGAAGTCAAACTTCCCGAGGGAGCACCAGATATTCCGAAGGAGGGGCTACCTGAGGGATGGACGTTGGAGCAATGGGCCCACTATGGAAACGAGTGGCTTGAGAGGAAGAAGAGTGAGGAGGAGGCCAAAGTTTCCAAGGTTCCCACTGAAATAATGGTGGCGGACATAGTCACTGAGAAAGAGGTGCAACAACCAGAGGAGGCTGACACATGGAGAATTCCAGGGGAATCTAACGAAGAGCCATTGCCAGAAACCCCACATGACACATCTTCGATGGTTATTGTCCTACCGTCATTCGATGTTCTATTTGAGAATTGGAAGCCGATTACTGCAGTTGCAGTGGCCATAATGATTGCTGGGGCTGGAGCATTCTATATCCTCTCTGCAGACTCATCATTCCAAGCTAGACAGCTACGCTATGGCGATCAGATGACATTCTCGATTGATGATGGCTCTATCAGTATAGTGGGTGACGAGATGATCGAACTGATTCGTGATTCGACGTCTCCAAGCGCACTTGATGAGATATGCGACGAGATTTCAGTAGACATTGTATCAGGCCAAGGCTCCTCAGTGATGAGAAAGGGCTCTCTGGCAGACATTCTACACTCATCTGACCAAGAGTTCGTCGGTGCTGTCGCCTCGCCTGATGCATATGGTAGAGATCATCTATCTGCCGAGCAGACACTTGATTACGATCTTGATATGGACCTGACGTTCAGGAGATTCACTAGTAGCGGGGATTGTGGAGGAAGAGTAAGTCTACCCGACAACACGGCTGACATCACTTCGAAGAAATGGGTTGAGATTACTTCCAAAGAGAGTATCAGGTCAGACCTACTAGTAGACTTCACGGACAACAATGGCGATCTGTCAGCTGCAAGAGCCATAATCTATGATTTGGAGGAGCTATCTGGTATTAGCGGCATATCTCCCCTCCTACTACCACTTACCCCTATCGAGTTGCATGAGGTATTCGGTGACCTAGTTCTAAGAGAGGGCAGTAGCTGGACTGACGATCCGACCTGGGCATCGGAGTGGAGGTGGACGGTGGGCTCTGAAAAGAAGACCGGTGACTACGGACACGTCTATGAGATCGAAATGTGGAACCAAGACATACAAGACTGCCTTGGGCACGCCAGACTCAATCTGCTAGTCAAGAGCGGAAACCCATGGCCCGTCCAGCAAACTGTGGACTTGCGGCTTGATAAGAGTCTCGAGACTGGAAGTTGCGGACTGATAGCCGGTACTGCTGCAATGTCACTTCCGGAGGGAAGGCTGGAGATATCGATGACTATGTCCGAGCTGACCAGCTCACCTGGAAGCAAGAACATTGAGTGGTACTCAACTTACGATAGTCGACCTGGTCCCGGTGAGGACAAGCCCAGCAGCTCTTCTCAGAGGCAGTGGATTTCAGCAATGCCAGATGAGTCTGAAGTCAGAGGTTTTAATCTGGAGGAAGCAATACAGTGCACTCTGGAAAACCATCCAAGTAGTGGAGCATCCAACGCACTGGAGTCGACGGGGTACCTGTGGCAGGCTTACTGGTCCCAGCCGACCCGATCGCCAGAATGGAACATGTCTTGGGTCACTGAGAATGATGCGTCTGGTTGGACCAAGGTGAGGCAGTCTGGAGAGTCATGCGAGCTTATTGAGGACGGTCAGCATGACTCCGGGACATCCTCATGGGACAGGGACGCGGTCCCAGACACACACACTATGTCTCTTTTGGAAGGGAGGCTGCTAGATGATTTCCGATACTCGGATCTGAATAACATGATCGAAGGCGGGCAGGGGTCTTGGTTCACTGATGTCGAGCTCGGCTATCTTTTCACATCCACACAAGACGACCTACTTTCCTCTCTTCCCGGGGGTATTGGGGACGGGAGGGTCGCTCTATTGGGAGAGAGGTCATGGAGCGAGGGTGACGGGGTGGATCGCTCACTCCGTTTCGCGATGGACGCTGAGAGTTCCAGAATGGCTGGATGGGTCTTAACTTCGAGCTCTAACTAGGTACGCTGTAAACCGCGTCTCTTCCCTATTTACATCGACAGCTTGAATGGCCTATCGAGCGCCGTAGGCGCTCGTGGAAGATGGCTCAGGACCTCTATCGGGTTCGGATAAGGATTCGTTGATAGTAGACGTCGAGTTCACTGAGAGTGAGGAAATTGCAGGTTCGCCAATACTGGGTTCAGTAGAAAATGTTCGCACCGAGAAGACCTCTAGTCCTATGGAGTTGCCAATGTCTCTTCCGACGCCGGAGGGTAGGGCTAGGGTAGTGACGGTAATCAACCAGAAAGGTGGTGTTGGAAAGACCACGACAGTGATCAATGTTGCCGCTCAACTAGGTCTCAGGGGGCATAGGATCCTCGTTGTAGACGCAGATTCACAGGGTAACTGTGCCACTGGCTTGGGGGTCGACAAGAGCAGAGTTAAGACTACGACGAGGGACCTGATACTTAACCCAGAAACCGCGGTTGATGCCAGACATGCCACTGCTGTAGATAATGTCCACATGATAGTAGGTGACAAGACACTGATAGGGCTTGAGCAAGAGATGCTCCGCCAGCTAGGGAGGGAGAGGAGGCTTAGTGAGGCACTGTCCCCCCTACTTCCCCATTACGATCTGATTCTTATTGACACACCTCCCTCGCTGGGGATTGTCTCTGTGAACGCCTTAGTTGCGAGTGATGGGCTGGTGGTACCCGTGCAAACTGAGTACTTCGCTCTGGAGGGGCTCGCCCTTCTCTCGGGAACTGTGAGAGAGGTCAGAGCACTGCTAAACCCGTCATTGGGAGTAGATGGGGTTCTGATGACTATGCATGCCCCTACCACACTGAACCAGCAAGTGGCTTCTGAGCTTCGTGAGGCGTTTCCCCAGCTCATGGTAGAACCAGCGATCAGGCGGAACATTAGACTAGCTGAGGCGCCAAGCCATGGGGTACCAATTCATCTGCACGAGCCCAATAGTGCTGGAGGGCAGGACTACAGAGATGTGGTCTCAGTTCTTGAGAGGCGTTGGGGTCTGAAGGAATGACTCGGAATGGGTCGATGACTGGTCCATCTTACATCACACCGGGCGATTCGCCCAAGATAGCAGTTCTATGGATGGTATTCGGGAGCCTCAGCTTCGGAAGCATGAACGCTTTGGTCAAATGGACGAGCCTTCATGCAGATGTCTGGATGATAATCATGATTAGATCGGCTGTAATAGCCTCCGCGGTGGCTGTTTTTGCTACTAGCCAAGGAATCTCCCTGAGGGTCGTCGACAAGAGGACCATGCTACTGAGGTGTGTTGTCGGCCTTACTGCCATGATACTCTACTTCACAGCACTTGGAAGAATTCCGATAGGACAGGCAGTAACTCTCCAATACACTGCTCCACTTTTTGTGGCACTTCTTTCTGGTAGGGTAATCAGCGAAAGGGTTGAGCCCACTGTTGTTATCCTAGTCGCAACTGCTTTCGCTGGCATTGTACTAATCGTGTCCCCAGATCTCTCCAGTGTGAATCCCGACGCTCTTCTGGCACTAGGATCGGGTTTCTTCGCGGCTATGGCATACATGTATGTCCGGGAGCTCAGGAATACTGATTCGGTGTCTTCTGTCGTATTCTGGTTTGCCGCTTTCTCGGTCGCAGGGAGTATGCTACAAGCCCTTCCTGATATCTTCGACCTAGACTGGAGGACTCTTGCTGCCCTGGTAGGGATCGGAGTCGGAGCTGGAGGGGGGCAGGTGGGAATTACCATGGCATACCACAGAGCGAACGCTGCATGGGTGAGCGCATTCTCCTACCTGACCGTTTTAGTGGCCACGTTCTATGGATTCACTCTGTTCAACGAGACACTAGGGATTTCGGATTGGATAGGAGGTGTGCTGATCGTTGGGTCCGGAGTGGCACTAGTAATCATAGCCCCTTCAGGAGAAGCCGAGAGCTAGTTATGAGACTCAAAGTTTTAGTCCAGATCCCGGCAACCTGTTCTGAATTCTTAATGATCTCAAACAGCGTATTATCCGCTGTGTAACATAAGAATAGTTTCAGAGTCTACTTCTTCCCCCTTTATTGATTGATGAGCGCAAATAGCCTCCATTTTGATTCTCGTAATTCCAATCTCAATCATTGAATTGATCGGCTTGGACATGGGCGGGGCGCCACAAGCCTGTCTCCTAATCGTTCAGGGCTTAGGCTCATTCGATGAATTCCGAGAATTCATGCAGCTCCTTCCGCTTGAGATCAGGGACCTTTGCCTCATCCGCTGGGAATCCAACAGGGAGGAGTAACATGGCATGCTCGTGCTCGGGACGCCCAAGTATCTCCCTGAGGAAGCCCATTGGAGATGGGGTATGAGTGAGGGTGGTTAGGCCCATATTGTGAACTGAGGCTAAAAAAAGTCCGGCCGCGATTCCACAGGACTCCTGAGAATAGTATGTCGGGGCCCATTGGCCGTTTTCCCTCAGCCTCTTGCTCTGTCTGAAGAGAACCACCAGCCATGGGGCATCGGTAATGTGCTCCTTTACATGGTCGGTACCCAGTGGCCTCAGCACCTCGGCCCATGACTCTGGCATCCTTTCGGAGTAAGTCTTCCTCTCCTCCTCCTCCGCCGCCTTCCTTATTCTCCACTTTACATCAGGTTTTGATACGGCTACGAAGGTCCATGGCTGAAGGTGAGCCCCCGAAGGAGCCGTACCGGCTGTCTGGATTGCCCTCTCTATGAGCTCCCTAGGAACATCCCGGGTTGAAAAATGCCTTGTGGTACGTCTCTTTTTCATCAGCTTGTAGAACTCATTTGCTCGTTTTGACATAAGCTCTGAGTCCATCTCAATGAACTCAAGATTGATGAAACCTGAGCCATCACGGTCACCAGACACGGAGATTCCTAGTCGCGTCTGGACATTAATGCTGCCATAGCCATCGAGGTGGCTAGCAAGGGAGCTGAAATCCAGGGCAGGGACTCGTCGGCTTCCTGGCATTGCGTTGATGGGCCTCCCCAAGTACCGTTGTCATACCAGCAGTCTGACCAAACCTTCCAACCCCATCCAGACTCTGGAATGGTAGACTTCGATTCGTCTTCGTAATTCAGCACGAACCTCCAATTGAGATATGTGGCTGACTCATCCGGGATGACCGTGCCGGTCCAATTCCCAGATTGGTCCTTCTCTAGAGGTAAACTAGCTGGTGGATAGCAGACGCCGGAATTAATGCAAATCTGAGTCACCCAATCAACGGTCGTACCATTCTGATCAGCTTCTTCAGACAGTCTGACGGAGATGTCAAACGGGACGCCCTCCGTTGCGATGATATCATGACTGATGCTCTCTATGTCTGTCCCTCCGAGGGCGGATTCCTCATTCACACCGCCCTCAGCCGCCACAACCAAGGTCGGCAATAGGACGAGAAGCGAGATGAGTACGGCTGGAGCGCGCACGATGGTGCGTCCTTGTCCTCCCTCATCAAGGATGAGGTCCTATGTCTCCACTGCCCAGAGATCGTCCCCTATGCAATGAATGGTGGAGATGGCCTTCCCCTTGGTCATATCCATCATCTCCTCGCCATCCACCATGGCGATTCCAGATGCCAGTGGTGCCCCTGTATCCTGATCCCTAATCCAAACAAAACCACCCGGAGGGATGGAGGGATCCGCGATGTGGATTCCAGCCCCCATGCAGTCTGCACCATTCATGAGGAAAGGGATCGCTCCCTTATCGACAGCCGCCCAGCTCCTCTCTGGCTGCCATTTCATTATCCCCCTTAGGGTTGGGACCCACGCCATCGACCCAGAGACTTCCATCCTCATAGCGACTACCTCCCGGTCTAGAATAAGTATGTCATTGCCCTCGAAATGAGCGAGCTCTATGAATGCGGATGACATGTCTATCTGCAGTCCCATCGACTCACCGAGCTCCCTCTCAGCATCCCTCATCTGTTTGTGCCGGACGGGTTTTCTCTTTCTTATCCGAGCCTTTCCCATGCATAGGCCAGTGGAGCGCGCTCCAAGAACATATGCCGTTGGCAGGAGGCTTTGTTGTGTCCAATCCATTGAAATAAGGGAGGTCGGTCGGCGAGACGCATGGCGAAGTGGCACGGCATCTCCCGACGCAAGCCCTCAGGCGGACGCTTGAAGCGTCCTAACCGCTACAGAGGTAAGCGCAGAACTGAGGTTTCCAGTGAAGCACAGTACGCTTACATCGGAGAAAAGGACGAGAGGAAGATGTACAGGAAGAATGCAGGGTCGCAGACGGCTAGGCTCCTGTCGGTTAGCACCGTGAATGTGAATACCCCAAAGGACGGGAAGACAGTCAAGGCAACAATCAACAGTGTTATCGAGAATGACGCTGATCCAAACTTCATCAGGAGGAACATCGTTACCAAAGGATCGATCGTCGATACAAACATGGGCAGGGTCAAGATAACCAGTCGCCCGGGGATGCATGGTGTCGCTTCTGGAATTCTCCTAGAGGATTAAAGGCACGAAGCCCTCAAGACTCACATCCCTTGAGAGGAGAACGTTAGCATGTCCGGCGATCCGACGAAAATGACCGTGTGGACTGGTTACTTTGACTCGAGAGTCTCGAGGTCCGGCGGGCGCAGGGTTGCCAAGGACGCTAGCATCCCTCAGCCGACGCTGGATGCCGTGGCTTGGGCCGCCAACAAAGTAGGAATAAGGAAGATGAAGAAGCAACCTGAAGCCAGCCATCCCTCAAGACCCTTCGCTCAAGAGGGGAGGCTTATCATCTCAACAAGCGATGCTAAGGATGCGACCGGCAAGGAGAGCAAGGAGGGGATAATGAGAGAGATTGGAGTCATGATGCGTGCAGAGATGAAGAGGTCCAGGGAGGATGGGAAGACGGACACAGTCCCCTCCAGAAAGAGCAAACAACAGAGGGCTCAAAGGAAGTCATTCAGGCAGAAGGGTGGCAGTCAAAGAAAAAAGAAGTTTGGACGGAAGTGATTGTCTGTTTCTGATTGAGGCTGGAGTGCCGGACGTCGAGACATACCTGAAGTTGAGAGAAAGTGCTGGAATGAGGGCCAGAACTCACTCTGGTGCGTCCAAAGGACTCGGTTCCGAGCTGTTCTCAGTCATCCTGAGACTGGAGGACTCAGGGGAAGCAGTGGGAATGGGAAGGGTTGTCGGAGACGGAGGGACTGTGTTCCACATATGCGACATGGCTGTTTCCAGGGATTGGCAGGGAAAGGGAGGGGGCTCAATGATCATGGACAGCTTGATGGGATATATCTCAAGGGAAGCGTCATCCAGTTCCTACATCAACCTCATGGCTGATGTTGACGGCTTCTACGAGAAGTGGGGCTTCAAGCCGACTCTCCCGAACTCTCGTGGCATGTTCGTCCGTCTATCAGAAGAATAGCCAGCTCTTCGGACTAGATAAGTAGCATGACTGCCTCCGTGAGTCATGGAAACTGGAATTGAGGGGAAAGTGGTACTTGTCACCGGAGGGGCCGGTGGCATTGGCCAGTCCATATGCAGAGCTTTCTCGTCGGAAGGAGCTATGGTAGTGGTCCACTACCACAAGTCGGAGGAAGAGGCTATCTCCCTGTCCAATGAGATTGGTGGTACCGCAATACAGGCTGATCTCAGGAGTCAGAAATCGGCAGACAGCCTAGTCGATGAGATAGTCTCGAAGCTAGGTTCCCTGGATGTGTGTATTGCCAACGCCGGTAGCTACCCAGTAGAGTCCAAGCCACTCTGGGAGATAGAGGCGGAGAGGTGGTCGGAGACAATCTCGTCTAACTTAGGAGTCACGGTAAACACCTCCCGATCCTTCCTGAGGCACGCATCCAAGTCAAGGTCCGGTTCCTTGGTGTTGGTAGGCTCTACAGCTGGGGTTTATGGAGAGGCGGGGCATTCTGACTACGCGGCAGCCAAGGGGGCAATAACATCCGGACTACTCATGTCCATGAAGAACGACGTATCGAAGATCGGGGGTGTGAGGGTGAACGCGGTTGCGCCTGGCTGGACCATTACTCCCAAGAAGGTGGAGCAAGGCATCGAAGAATCCCTCGTGGAGCGAGCGACTGCGACGATGTCACTGAAGAAGCTGGCTACTCCGGAGGATGTTGCCATGGCTGTAGTCGCTCTCTCGTCTGATGTCATATCGGGGCATGTTTCCGGTCAGGTGATCGAGGTCGCGGGAGGCATGGAAGGGCGCCTCATTCCCTAGCCCTTGAGCCAGTCAGCCAGATGAGGCATAACCTCTGAAGACCTAGTAATCACGCCCATGTGACCCCCTGGAACGTACCTCACCCTGACATCCGGAAGAGCTCTTGAGAGTAGCGTGCATGCCTCGAACTGATGAGGGGGGGTCTCATCACTCAGTGTGATGAGTACTGGGGCATGAATGTCCGCATAGTAGGACGGGGGGGTCTTGTCATAGCACAGCATCCTGACCTCACTGAGAATTTTGGGCTGTAGCTCTCTCCACATAACCTTCCTCCCTTCCATCATCGAGTCCCATGTACCCGGAACATTCCAGTAGTCCACGAAGTCCCTGAGAAAGTCCTCGGGCTTCAGCCCCTCTGTGAAGAAGGTCTCCACCACCTCACCAAACTCGTTCTTCAGGTCGTCCCGCCCGGTTGACTGGAGGCATCCCCAAACCGTCGGCTCGTGAAACGCCATCCTCCTGACCTTGTCCGGGTGGTTCTTCGCAAGCATGAGTCCGATGAAGCCCCCGTATGAGTGACCGAGGATGTCCACGGGCCCCTTCTCTGCCAAGAGCAGCCTTTCCGCTGCCAGATAGTCTGTCCATGAGTCGATTTCCCCTTCACCAGACCACTGGCCGGACTTCGGATAGCAGAAGTAGTGTGGGCAGATGGACCTCCTGCCCTCTATCAAGGGCAACATGTCCCTCCATTGCCTTGAGTCAAGCCCAGTGCTACATAGCATCAGAATGGGAGGAGTGTCACCTTCGATCTCGACGAAGTGAAAATTCTGTCCTTCAACGTCAATGTTCGGCATTATTCACCAACCTCTTCAAGCTCCTTCGAAAATCTACTCATAAAATCCCACATTATCTGATGTGTATCGTACAACCCTTGGTTGCCCACACAGCTCCAAATGAAGTCATATGGAACACCGTCACATATGTCATTGATGTACAAATTGTGACCACCTCCATGGGACGTGAACAAGGCGACTTCGGTCCCATTATCACATGATGTGAAGCTTTGGATGCTGAATACTGCCCCAGGCTGGATAGAGTCGGGCATAAATCCTTCACAATTGTTGTAGTTGGCCCAATCATACAGATTCTCAATAGCTCCGTTTTGAACTGCCTCAATGGTTCTGGCATCCTCCTCAAACAAAGTAAGTCTCCCAGAATTGGTGTATTGGGCTATTTCATCCAGGAAACCGTGCATCTCCATTACAGGAATGGGAGAGTAGAGAGAGTCGTCGGTAAAACCGAGGTATCCTGATGTGCATGCAACCGCGGCGATCAGGTGGCTGGCTTCCAAGGCCATCCGTTGTGACATTTGGCATCCATTAGACCATCCAGTGAAATACACCCTACCTTCATCTATCGGTAGCCGAGAAGTTACATTTTCTATCAGCTTTATCAGGAAACCCACGTCGTTTATCTCCTGAGCCTTGGCATCACCACAACAAACTCCTGCGTTCCAGGATTCTTGATTCTCTCCAAAGGCGCCACTGTTCGGAATTGCAAGACCTTCTGGATGAACCACAATTGCACCCACCTCTTCTGCCAATGATGTTATGCTGGTATAATTCCTCATCTCAAAGGATGATGATGCCCATCCATGAAGCTCGAAAATTACTGGTGCCCTCAAGGATAAATTGAGATTCTCAGGAACATATACCAGCCAACATCGATCCCAGCCTTCGAATTCAAAACACTCGTAGGCGTCAGGGTTGGGGATCTCATAATCATCGGTAGTCTTACTGTCATGGAGTTCTTCTGTGCTCTCATTCACGCCGGTACAACCCGAGAGGACCGAGGAAAATAGGATGAAAGCGAGGAGGGATGAGTAGGTTCTCCTCATGCCATTATGAGGAGGAGGTGGCAAATTAATCTGACCCTGGATACCTTATTTCTAATTGGTGATGTACGTTTATTCGATCCTGTCCGTCCTCAATGGCCAACCTAATCTCATGAATCTCGAGAGGCCCGAAGTGAATGGTCTTCCAAAGCTTCTCGTGTCCGTTTGCAACACTCTCTGTGGCTGTCTGACAGACTCCCTCGTAATTGACGATCTCCCACCTCACATCGACTTCCCTGCCGTCAATCTCGATTACACTGGGGTTCTCCACTGTGGAATTCAAAAGGAAGTAGGAGGGTATCGGCCCGTTATTCCCGGGTGTGGAGTCGAAGACGAAGACCTCAGGCGTCCCAGTGTTGTTCTCGTACCAGTCTATTTGGTGCTCAATCTTCACCTGGATGACTCGATCGGTTCGAAGGCCGGACTCGTCCACACCGAAGGCGTTCACAGAATACAGCCCGTGTTTTGCGAACTCGACGGAAATCTCCGTAGTGTCCGAGGGGAAGATGGTTATCGGCTCCCTTCCATCTCCTGGGTCCACGCCGAACAGGATGCTCTGGCCGTAGTTTGTAGACGCCGAGAAGTCGAACGTTATTGAGGGGATATTGACACTTATCTCTGACCCGTCCTCGAATAATGACTGTATTACCCCATGTCCATCATCTGACTCAACAACCAGCCCAAGCCCCTCGGAGTCGTCACCCACGAAGCCGATGCAACCAGAAAGGAGGAGAGTAGAGAGTAGGAGAGCGTTTAGACGGATTGAGGACCATGTTGGCCCGAGACCTTTCATGGAATCTTCAGGGAGTATTTACAGATTAATGTGACTGATTAACGACCCTCTCACGTCCTCGAGGATCACCTCGCAACTCCTGCACCTGTAACGTCCGTTTCCCCTCTTTGACCTAGGGTGCCTGTCATTACAAGAAGGGCAGACCCACAGCCACTTCGAGGACCTCTCTCTGAGGTGCCTCCCAAATTCTTGGCCCATCAACCTTGCACCCTCATCTGGCCATAGCCCCTCAAGAAAGCGAAATTCCCTCCCATGGTTGGGTATCCCCAATGCATGAATGTATTCGTGATAAAGCAGGAAGTCGGCGTATCTCGACCATTCTGCAGTCATTGAGTATGGATGAAGATCGATGCACCTGACATCCTGGGGACCAGTTTTACCAGATTTGGATACCCCCCGTTTGTACCTGCAAACAGCGTGAAGCCTTGTTGCGTGCTTCCTAAGCATGCCAAGAGGAATGTCCCCCAGTAAATCCAAATCAAAATTTCTCAGTTCCTCTATATCCCGCATCTTCTGTATGACCTTAGCCGATCTATCTGACAGTCCCACATCCTGCAATCAGGCGAACCGGTTATTGATGGCTTTCCAAGAGTTTGTAACTATATGTGGAATCTGACATTGTATTAAGTAGACTCTGAGTGTCGGTTCGCTATGATTAATACGAAGCTAAAGACAAGATCAATTGCAATGGCACTTACATTGCTTTCAGTGGCCCTTACTGGATGTATAGGAGCTGAGGAGAGCGCGGTGTCGCCTGAACAGCCGGAAAATAGCGCAGAGCTAAGCGAGTGGGGGGTATACTACACTGCGAGCATCTCCGATCTTCCTGACTGCACTGACGAGCACTTCGGAAAGCTCTACTACATCGGAGAAGACTATGGCTTCGTCACCTGCTCAGATGGCATCTGGGAAGAAATAATCCTCACTGGTGGACAAGGTCCACAGGGGCCAGCTGGAGCGGATGGCGCTCAAGGCCCGCAGGGACCAGCTGGAGCGGACGGCGCTGACGGCGCTGACGGGTCAGAT
>JAPOFX010000013.1 GCA_028283505.1 Candidatus Poseidoniales archaeon | reverse complement strand
CTAGGGAATGAATACCCCTCGTCGAATGAGACCATAGAGAACTGGGCGAGGAGGTCTGGATGTGACCAGAGCTGGACTTATCTTGGATCACGTGACATTTCGGGTGATGATGGATTGGATGACACGGATGAGTTTGAGTTCTTGAATTGCGAATCCGGGAACAGGGTTTCTCACTGGAGGATCAACGACGCCAGTCACGTTCCCCCTCTGAACAATCCTGGTTGGGCTGATCAAATACTGGATTGGGGGCTCTCAGGCTATGTCAGGGACTCTGATGGAGACGGTTACAGAGATGACTCGGATGTTTTCATCTACAACCCGTACGAATGGAATGACACGGATGGGGATGGCGTGGGGGACAACTCGGACGTGTTTCCTCTAGATTCAACTGAGTGGTACGACACCGATGGGGATGGACATGGGGATAACTCGGATGACTTTCCCCACGATGCCTCTGAATGGTCAGACTACGACTCAGACGGCGTAGGGGACAACTCGGATTCCGATGACGATAATGATGGGTGGCTTGATTCTGAGGATGCTTTTCAGTATGATATCGAGGAGTGGTGGGACACTGATGGAGATGGGATAGGTAACAATGAGGATTTCGACGACGATAACGACGGTTGGACTGATACAGAAGACTCGTTTCCTCTCGATTCAACTGAGAAATCGGATAATGATAACGATGGCATCGGGGACAACGCGGACGAGGATGACGATAACGACGGTTGGACTGACATTGACGAAGAGCAGTGTGGCATAAGTGGTCCTCTTGATGCCAGTCAGATCCCGGATGACTTCGATGGAGATATGGTATGTGATCCTCGGGATGATGATGATGACTCTGATGGTGTGAACGATACAGACGATCATTTCCCTTTCGACCCAAATGAATGGACTGACAGTGATGAGGATGGGGTCGGGAATAACGCTGATGTGTTCCCGGCCGATGAGACAGAGTGGGAGGATACGGATGGGGATGGCGTGGGGGACAACTCGGATGTTTTCCCCCTGGACCTAGGTGAGTGGAATGACACGGATGGGGATGGCGTGGGGGACAACGCCGATGTGTTCTTCGAGAATCCGTATGAGTGGCAGGACACCGATGGGGATGGCGTGGGGGACAACTCGGATTTGTTCCCATTCAGAGCAGATGAGTGGCAGGACACCGATGGGGATGGATACGGAGAGAACGAGGATGCTTTTCCCCTGGATCTAGGTGAGTGGAATGACACGGATGGAGATGGGGTGGGCGATAATACAGACTACTATCCTCTCGATGGAGAAAGATGGGAACGAGAGTGGCCTCTAGGAGAGATTACACTAATCACTTTATTATCTGGGTTGATCTATATTTCCGGTAAGCGGGACGAGAAAAACTAATGCGGCATAGCAACCCAAATTGCCACTGCGAACAGTGACAGGCCCATTGTCAAATTGAGAGCCTTGGCAGATTTAGGGGTAGTAAATGCTCTCCTGAGCACTGTTCCGAATGCCGCCCATGACATCACTGCAGGTAATCCAAAGGCTAAGTTTAGGAGAACTAGGAGGATTTTCCCTGTAATTCCTGTCCCGAATAAGGTCCCGAAGGAAGTCATCAGGACTAGGAAATGAATCCATGCCTTGCCATTCACTATCTGGATAGTAGCTCCAGTAACGAATCCTAGCCTCTCTGATGATTCCTCCCCCCTTTCCAAAGACTTTGATGTGGCGATCTTGTAAGAAAGATATGCTATGTACAAAGCGCCTACGTAAGTTAGCAAGTCAAACGCTGTTTTGTTATCTTCTATGAGGTCAGTGGCACCGGCTACAAGAAGTCCCAGTGTAGACCACCCTACTGCCATTCCAGATATCAGGGCGAGCGTTGCTCGGAATCCATGCTGGGAGCCGTGTGCAGCGCATAGGACGTTGTTAGGTCCGGGAGTGAAGCACATGGGCACAATGAATACTATTGCGGCGATGAATAGCTCCAAATCCATCAAGAACACCTAGGCTCTGGAAAGTAATAGCTCTCTGGCTGATTCTAGGCCCTTCTCTATATCAGACCACAGATCCTCAACCCCCTCTATTCCGATGCTCATTCTGACGAAACCAGGCACTACTCCTGCCTCATGTCTGACTTCTTCGGGAACAAACATGTGACTCGAATTGAACGGGCATTCAACGAGGCTCTCCACTCCACCAAGGCTGGTCGCTTCAAAAATCAATTCTAGTGACTTCATGAACTTGAGGGCTGAGTCATCACCTCCTTTGATTACGAACGCTAGCATTCCACTGCCTTTCGGCATCGTTCTATTGGCTATCTCAAAATCGGGGTGACTTTGCAAAGAGGTATGGATGACCTTCTCAATCATGTCATGAGCCTCCAGCCTCCTTGCGATCTCAGCTGAGTTGGAAGCGTGGATTGGCATCCTGGCATGTAGAGTTCTCATTCCCCTTTCAAGTAGATAGCACATGTGTGGATCGGCTGCTCCACCGAGGTAGATTTTAGTGTGGAATACCTTAGCAATCAGCTCCTTCTTTCCAGCAACAAATCCAGCGGTAAGATCTGAATGTCCACCGAGATATTTCGTTCCGGAGTGGATCACAATATCAAAGCCCATCTCGACAGGATTGCAAGACCATGGTGATGCGAATGTGTTATCCACAACTGAAATTAGACCGTTTTTATCAGCGATCTCGGCCATCGCGCTTAGGTCACAGACCTTCATAGTTGGATTTGTCATTGTTTCCGCGTAGAGCACTTTCGTATTTTCCTGAATTGCCTCCTCATAACTTGATGGATCTCTTATATCAGCCATCGTGACTTCGATTCCCATTCTCGGCAATATGTCTGTTAGGAGAGCGTATGTGCCCCCATAACAGTCCGGTGTGGCAACGACATGATCTCCAGCTGAGAGGAAGGTCAACAGAGTAGTTGAAATTGCTGACATCCCACTTGAGAAAACTTCTGCATCTTCCGCTCTCTCTAGGGATGCCAGCTTAGCGGATACAACCTCAGAGTTCACACTCGAAATTCTAGAGTATACCGGCCCTGTATGGTGTAGCCCTTCGGCCCATCCTTTGTATTTCTCGTCGGTGAGCCTGTAAGTTGACGTCAAGAAAATTGGAGTTGAAGCTGCGCCCTCTATCTCGACCATGCCAGAATGTACCGCTTTGGTCCCAAGCTCCTTGTCTTGGCCATTGGCACCCATGGCGATGCGAGAGTATATCTGGTCATCAACTCTGCGCAACGACATGGACAAGCAGGTCTACTATTCTGTAATCATGGGAATCTACGTGATGATAGTACTCTATTCCACAAAAGTCCCATACAGGATGATGGTTGAGAGGGGGGTCGAAGATATCCGCGCGGTCTACTACAACAGAAAGATCGTGCATGTTTTTGCAGGGGGGGTTGGATCGCTTTGCGTTCCGTATTTATTCACCGACTTCTGGTACCCTATGGTTTGTGGAATAATTCTCACTGTATTCACATACATCGCTCATATTTCTGGCCGGAGAATGTACTGGTTCCAAACGGAACAGAATCAGAATGATGTCAAATTCTCCCTAATGTGGTGGGTCTCGATAACCGTGATATGGGCACTTGTTGGTGATCCTTGGTTGGCGATTATTCCCTCTCTGTTTATGGCATTTGGGGATGGAATTACGGGAGTGGTGAGAAACCTTGTAGTCAAAAAGAGGTCCAAAAGCCCAATCGGAAACGTGTTCATGTTCATCGTGAGTGCTCCATTAGGATGGTATGTTGGTGGACTGGGAGATCCTTCTCTTCCAGGATGGGGTCTGATTGCCGCCGCAGTCGCAACATTCGTAGAAAGGTATGAATTTGGCCCGATTGATGATAATATACTGATTACAATCTTCTCAACTCTTGTGCTGATGATCGGGGTATACTCGGGCCCGATATACTAGTTTCCTCTTTGCCTCTGTGCCTCAACTGCCACTACACTCAGTGGAGCTTGGAGATTGAATGAAGGGACAAAACCAGACATTGGAATTCTAATTATCTCATCTGACAAATCCAGAATGTTCTGTGGAATTCCATTTCTCTCTCCTCCCACTATGATCATTGTGTTTCCCGTCAGATCGGTGTCCCAAGGGGATTTGTCTCCGAAATCTTCGAGAGAGACGATTTTGAAACCGTATTCTTTCGCGGATTTGACTGCCTCAAAACCGTCCCCCCAAAAGACTGGGATGAACCTGTGCGCCTTCATAGAAGCCCTCTTGGCTGCCTTTCTTTCTGTGTTGGAAAGCTCTGCGTCGACAAAAACCGCATCGGCCCCTGAAACTTCAGCGGTTCTAATGCAGAAGCCGATATTCACGGGATAGGAAGCTCCCGCCAGGACCCAGATTAAGCCTCCGGAGGCAATAACTTCCTCAAGACTTAGGTTTGGGTCTCTGCCAACCAAAGCAAGTACATCCGGTATCCCATGGGAGTTATCTCTTGACATTCTCCAAAGATCATTATCAGAGCCTTCGATTACTCGAATCCCTAGTTCATTGGCCATTGAGCGAATCTTGGAGAGATCTGAGGACTTTGAGTCTCTCCTGACGAGTATTAGTTTTATTTCCTCCTTCTCCCGGAAGGATTTCAACACCTCCTTAAAGCCACATCTCTGCATCACATGCCCTCCCTAGTGTTTGGCCCCGAGTCTTCCTGCTACATTAAGTGAAACAGCCACAATTGGGCCAATCAGGATTGCAAAAAGCAAAGTCCCCAATCCAACAGTTCCCCCAAGCACCCAACCAATGATGACCACAGATATCTCTATGCCAGCACGCACCGAGCCTATCGGGATACCTGATTTTCTCTGTATTCCTGTCATCCATCCGTCTCTGGGGCCAGGTCCTAGGTTGGCAGTGAGATAGATCCCACTTCCAATCCCCACTAATAGCGCGCCCAGGAGAACTTGAATGACTGCTTGAATAGTACCGTCAGGAGCAGGCATGACTGGCAACATATACTCTATTGCGGCCGCAATGAGGATTGCATTCAGTATTGTACCGACTCCCGGTTTCTCCTTAAGTGGGATCCAGAGGAATAGAACGGCGAAGCTGACAAGTAGCGTGGCCTGACCTATTGATCCTCCCATCATTTTCGCAATTCCTTCGGCGAGGACTGTCCAGGGGGTATTTCCTATTCCTGCTGCAATTAGTATTGCATCACCGGTTCCGAAAATCCACAACCCGATGCACAGGATCGCTAGGGTGGAGATTCTTGGCCTGGTATCCATTGGATTGTTGGAGCTCCACCATGTGATGGGAACCTCCTTCGCTGGCTTCAGGATTGAGCGTATGGTCATGTTCTGCGAAAGGCGTATCATGCTTGAACCCAATTGAAGTAATCCTTTGTTGAGTCGGCATCCCACGCGAGGATTTGTGGTACATCGTATGGATGATCTGATTGGATTGCCCTGATTAGCTCTGGTTTCATCACAGGGTCTGTTTTGAATTGAATTCTCCATTCTGGGCTGAACTCAATTTTTTCATCCCATTGGTACATTGACTGAACCCTGATTCTGTGTGCGCACTTGGCTAATTTCAGACTTATTTTGGAGAATATCCATTCTCCAACCTCCGGCTCCGACATGTCGCCTGGAAGTGTGGTTTGTACGATTGAGATGGGATTTTTCATGGCCCTCGGAAGGGGTAGTTCGGGATGAAGCCATTGGCATACTTTGAATGAGTATGGTGTGTTCGGGTAGGCGAGGTTGGACAGTGGAGCTTTGGGAGATGCCTATCAATACAGGTGAAGTACCGCCTGATAAATCGGATTTCGATGTAATTGTCGTCGGCGGAGGTCCCGGAGGTTCTGCGGCCGCTGCTTACAACGCACTTAACGGATGTAAGGTGTTGCTAATCGAGAAGGGCATCTGGCCGCGTGACAAAGTTTGTGGGGACGCAGTCGGGGGGAAATCGCTTTCACATGTAGAGGAGCTAGGTGTCCTCCCATTGATACAGGCAACTCCCTACTATCAAGTAGATTCCATACTATTCGGAAGCGCAAATGGTTCGGAAGTTCGAGTGATGCTCCCCAAGGATAGCTATGAGGAGAAGGGGTTAATGTCAGGATATGCTCTGCCCCGGGTTCAGTTTGACTATATGATGTTCAAGAGGGCTAGTGAGATTGTCAGAGAGAACGGTGGTTCCGTCGTTCAGGGATTTACGGTAAAAGAAGTATTGAGTGAGGGGAGTGGTGCGTCATCCAAAATCACAGGCGTAACTGGGAAGTTTGGAGGAGGGCGTTCGGACGGTCCACTAATGTCGTTTAGTTCAACGGTTACAATTGGGGCTGGGGGCTATAATTGCCCCGTTTCAAGGAAAATAACTGATCTATATGACGAGCCACACAAAGATGACTATCATTTCTGTGGAGGTTACAGAGAGTACTGGGAAAATGTCGATGGCCTTGAAGGCCAAGAAGGACAAATTGAAATTCATTTTATCGATGAGGTTTTGCCTGGTTATTTCTGGTTGTTCCCAGTGAAAGAAGGTGTGGTTAATGTTGGAATCGGAATGCTCATTTCAGAACAAAGAAAGCAGAAGGGAATGAAGAAATCCCTCAAGAAAATCCAAAAATGGGTTATTGAGGAACACCCTCGCTTCAGTAGTAGGTTCAAGGGGGCAAAATTGGTCGAAGGTTCAGAAAAGGGCTGGCAACTTCCATTCGGTTCACCGAGGAAGGAGGCCCCATCTTTCCAGCCTAGGAGAGGGGCGATGGCTGGTGCAATGACTGTAGGAGATGCGGCGAGTCTAGTAGACCCATTCAGCGGGGAGGGCATTGGCAACGCGCTACTTTCTGGAAAGCTTACAAGTCTACACTTTGACAAGACCCGCCACTCAGAGGGTTTCACTCAAGCGGATGCTGAGGGATATATGGTCGACCTCTGGAATGAGCTTGGGGGCGAGCTTTCCAATTCCAAGAAACTGCAGAGCATGATGAAGTGGAAGAGACTAACTAACTGGTTCGTGAACAAGGCGTCAAAGAAGGAGGAGATAGGAACAATGATGTCTGAGATGATAGCAAGCAAGGAGACTCAAAAGAGCCTGTGGAGCCCATGGTTCCTATTCAAGACCCTGGTTCTTCCGTGAGGTGTTTGGTTGGGTCGGCTCAATAATTCACTGGATGGCATTGATGCGGTCTTCCTCGATTTGGATGGTACGATATACCTAGGCGGGGAGCTAATCGATGGAGCCTTGGAGTTCCTAGAACGCTTAGATAGGAACGAAATAAAGAGGTTTTTTCTGTCGAATAATTCCAGCAAGTCCGTATCTCAGTATCTCAGTAGGCTGACTTCTATGGGGATAGATGCCAAGGAAGAGGACGTTCTGCTCTCAACACACGACCTTCTATCCTGGTTGGAGAAGATGGGTGTCAAAGATACTTACCTGGTTGGTACTGATGGGATGCGTAATATGATGGAAAGTGCTGGGTTCAGTACTCGTTCGGAGTCGCCGGAGTATGTGGTATTGGGATATGACACGGAGATAAACTACGAGAAATTGACGACAGCATCGATCCACCTCCACAAGGGAGTTCCAATGGTCGCCAGCCATCCAGATGTGGTTTGCCCATCTCCAGATGGTGGCCTTCCGGACACGGGCGCTTACATGGATCTCTTCGAAGCTACAACGGGCGTGAGGCCGATTCACATTTGTGGAAAGCCGAATCCAGGAATGATTCTTCACAAAGTGGAGGAACTTGGCCTATCACCGGAAAATTGTGCAATGGTCGGAGATCGATTGTACACAGACATGGAAATGGCCGACAGGGCTGGGGTCCATGGGATTCTCGTTCTTTCTGGTGAGGCGACAATATTGGATGTATCCGAAGCTACTCAAAAACCGAGTCTCGTTGTCGAGTCTGTGGCTTCACTTCTGTGAGGACCTAGTACCACACTTAGCATAGGTCCTGAAACTACACTATACAAATAGAATTATTTCTCGGAATGTGTATGGAAGGGGCGACCGAGCCTGAAGCTCTGGAACACAGAACGTACTACAAAATGGGTTTATTCGTCTATGACAACGCGAAGGTCGTGCTAATTCTAACCCTCATTCTTTGTGGATCATTAGCTTCCTTGATGACTCTAGAGCCTAGGTATGCCGAGGGATATGGAGAGGGGGATCTTGAGTCAGTGCATGGATGGGACGCCGCGAGGATAGGGTTCACCACTGAGAATGAAAGTGACAGTTTCTCATTCCACGTTTTGTTCCATCACCCCGGTGCAAGTCATGAGGATGAATCAGTGCAAAATGCAATGATGGAAACTGTGTCCCCAATGGTAGAAAATGAACATGTATCAGTCGAATATCCATGGTTAACCAATGAGGTTAATCGGTCCGAGTTTGTTAGCTCAGTGAACCCTGAGTGGACTAGGATAAAAATTGAGGTGAATCTTGATAGAGACGGCTCCAAGGCTTTATTGAAGGATAACTTCGACGATTTGGTACTCCCTGACGATGCCCCAGAGGGAATGGAAAAGTGGGTGACGGATAACCTGGCGATCGACGTCACCTTTGACCTAACCCTAAAGGAAGAGCTGATTCAGGCAGAGTTGATTTCGGCCCCTCTAACGCTGATAATCCTGCTCCTAGTTTTCGGGAGTCTGGTCGCAGCCGGACTTCCTGTTCTTTCTGGAGTCTACACCGTTCTAGCCGCTGTTGGAATAGTAACCGGTCTGAGTTATGTGTTCGATGACATTACGGTCTACGCTAACAACATCGTTTCCCTACTTGGAATTGGACTGAGCGTGGACTATTCACTTTTCATAGTGAACAGGTTCAGAGAAGAGCTCAGCAGGGGAAGAGACCATAGAACGGCGATTGCGATGACCAGTGCTACTGCGGGACGGGCCATCTTCTTCTCCGGCATGACGGTCATAGTCGGCCTCATGGGGATGCTGTTCTTTGAGAATACTGGACTTCCATCTCTTGGATGGGGGGGGATTTGCGCAACAGCTGTAGCCCTCACATCTTCGATAGTGCTTCTTCCCGCGGCCTTGTCCCTACTGGGAGACCGAGTGAACTCATTCAAGGTTCCATTCTCATTGGGCGTAGATACCAGTGAAGAGGGGTTCTGGTCCAATGTCGCCAGTGGCGTCATGAAGAGGCCCTTTGGTGTTTTAGTCCCTGCAGTAATCGTACTAATGCTGGCTGGATCCCCATTTTTACAGGCGGAGTATGGTATAACCACCTACAAGGCACTTAGTCCGGATGACGAATCCCGGCAAGGAATGGAGCTAACGGATGACTATTGGCCCGAGTATATCTCAAACACTGCATTGGCCGTATTTGAGGTAGAAGAGGGAGTGGATCCTCTGCTGGAGAGCAACATTCGGTCCCTCTACCGGTTCTCGAAGGAGATATTGGAGGTCGAGGGGGCCACTTACGTTCGCAGTCATGCCCATTTTGATTTGAATATGAGTGAGGACGAGGTAGTGGAATTCTGGGACTATTCAAGAGACGAGGAGCGTTCTTCGTCGGAATCTATGCTACTGTCATCTCAGAGGGAGTATCTGAAAGAGAGTTTCATAGGAAATAATGTGGTTTTGCTCGTAGTGGGGATAGAAGGGGACGAGTCGAGCGTTAGTGCGAGAGAGACGGTATTATCCATCAGAGGCCTTGAGACGAAGGATGACCAATTTGGTGGCTCATCAGAAGTAAATGTGGCAGGTGTGGCTGCATACAACCAAGATGTGATCGAGGCAGTTGCAGAGAACCTGCCTATCTCACTGGCGTTCATACTGATTACCAGCTACATCCTAATTTTCCTGCAGGTTAGGTCAGTCATTCTTCCTCTAAAAGCCCTGATTATGAATGTTCTTTCGGTCAGTGCCTCGTTTGGGGTTCTAGTGTGGATCTTCCAGATGGGCAATGGGGCTGAGCTACTAAACTTCACCCCACAGCCTATTGACCCTACGACTCCTGTAATGATTTTCGCGATACTATTCGGGTTGAGTATGGACTACGAAGTACTGATGCTGTCCAGAATACACGAGGAGTGGGAAAGAACAGGAGATAACACAAAGTCGGTCGCCGTCGGGCTCCAAAAAAGCGGTCGAATAATCACCTCGGCAGCTCTAGTTATGGTAACCGTGTTCTCCGCATTCGGACTTTCATCTGTTTCGTTGATGAAGCAATTCGGTTTCATGCTCGCACTCGGAGTAGCAGTAGATGCAACTCTAGTAAGAGCATTGGTAGTTCCCTCTACAATGCGCCTCATGGGTGACCTCAATTGGTATGCCCCTTCGTGGTTAGTATCAAAGGAAGGGTCCTCTGATTCTACGGAAGAGGAGTGATTGCCTGTTTCATAGTTAAATCGAATAATATGATGGCCATGTGAGAATCATGGAGAGGGGGCCTGTAGTAGTAACCGGGGCTAGTGGATACATTGGTAGCCATATAGTAGCCAACCTCCTATCCAAGGGGATGAGGGTAAGGGCGACAGTGAGGGATTTGGAGGATCCCGAAAGAGTAGCGCATCTCAAATCCATGGATATCGCCGAGGGAGGGGATATTGAGATTGTTGAAATGGACCTGTTTGATCCTGAATCTGTAAATTCGGCAATATCGGGATGCACGGATTTGATCCATACTGCGGCCACTGTCATTGTCAGATCCCGGGACCCACAAAGAAAAATCGTCGACCCTAGTGTTATTGGGACTAGGAACGTGATTTCTGCCGTTGAAAGATCCGGTACGATTGAGCGTTTTGTACACACGTCATCGACAGCAGCAATCAGGCCAATGGAATGGAAAGATGGTTCAATTCTAACTGCTGATATCTGGGCAAATGATGCTACATTGGAAAATAATCCGTATGGATTGGCCAAGGTTAGTGCCGAGAAGATTGTCAGAGACTGGCATGCTTCGCTAGAATCGGGTACTCGTCCCCGACTAGTCACGATTCATCCCTGCATGGTATTCGGCCCGCCACTTTCACCTAGGCATCTGCGTGGGTCTCTGGCGATACTAATGGCCATGATCAGGCGCACCGTTCCACTCAGTCTTCCCATGCAAATCAACATAGTCGATGTGAGGGATGTGGCAGAGGCCCACGTAAGGGCTTTGGAGGAAGGGCAGGAGGGGGGAAGATACCTCACTGTCTCAGGGGATATGATGATGACTGATATTGCGAAGGCCCTAAAGAAAGCCCATCCCGGAAGGAGGTGGGCGACTAGGGAGGCCCCTTATTGGGTGGCTTTGGTGGCGTCTTTTTTCCATCCAAAAATCGATGTTTCATGGGCTAAGAGACATCTCAGGAAGCGCCTGTACTGGGATGCCTCGCCAGCTGAAGACGACCTTGGTATGGAATGGATAGAGCCTCTTCAATCGATTTTGGATACCGTTCCCCCCATTCTGGAGAACGGGTGGGACTAGTACCTCTAGTCCTGTTCTCCAACCACCTCAGCTTCCAAAAGTTCTGACCTGTTGTTCCGCAACCAAACTGCTGAGACTCCCAGTCCGATAAGTAAGAGAGTCGCGCCTATGCCCATTATCAGTGGTAGAGAGGAAGAGGATTTGGAGGTTGATTTCTGCTCCTGGGTGTATGAGGGAATCAGGCTCTCATCATAAACCGGCCTTACCATCACGAGGTTCTTCGCGTCGTCCGGGTCATAAAAGTCGGAGGGCGTCGCTGGATCGAGATCCGAATACCCATCAGTCCTGAGAGGTACGTCGAACACTCTTTCCTCAGTTACGTCCAATGTTAGTAGCACATCATAAGTGTACGGAACTCGGGGTTCCACGAACTCTGAACCAGTCATGATGCCAGTTATCGGAAGTGAGATTGCTGTGCCTGTGACATCGAACTCCGTCCATGTGTTCCAGTATTCTGGAGAAACCTCCAAGGAGATGTAAATCGTATCTCCGACAATCGTCCCTTGTCCCTGTGCATCGTCACTTCCATCCGATCCTAGATCAACATTAGGCCTGATCTGAGCAACCTGCGCTGTATCGGTGTCCCAATCTAGGGAACTGAAGGATACCTGCATTTCCGTGGTCCCGTTAGGGACCCAGACATAGTGCCTATCATCAGTTGCATATGTTCCGAAGGTGCTAGTTGGGCCGTTGTTGAAATGGCTCCACTCTCCTTTCCATGCGTGCCGTAGTTGATCGGTTTGAAGTTCGATGCCTCGTATGTCCATTATTCCTTCGTAATGGTCGAAAGCATCCCATACCGTAGCTTCTGGATGGTCCAAGAAGCCATCCTCATTAGGATCTCTCATAACCTGCAACGTTCTTGCCAGGGCGAGAGCTTTGTCCGTGTCCACGAGTCCATGCCCCACTCTCCAGTCATGGCATCGATCGGTCTTGTCCGATACATAGCATTCCTCCGGGATATCACTGCAACCGTCGTCGTCATTCCCTTCCTCGCATGAGTTCCTGAGAAGGTCGTAGTGTGCAGTAAGCTCTAGAATCAATTCAATCTCATGAACCCTCGATTCGTTTCTCCCTTCCCAATCATCGAACTGCAGTCCCTTCGCAGATTCATTGAAGTACATGCTGTTCTCGTTGTCATGATCTTCTATCTGATAGTTGGCGACTCCCAGTGACGGAGCGGCGGCCAGCAGAAGTGTGGCTATGCCCCCGATATGTGGTGTTGCCATGCTAGTTCCTGATATTGACATGTAGTAGATGTCGCCTTGTGTTCTCGTTGAGGCGTCAATTGCTGTTGCCCTTGGTGCAGTAGCCCAAATGTCTCTTCCAGGTGCTCCAATATCAGGCCATGTGTGTTGTTGCGTTTTCCAGCCCCTGCTGGAGAATGATGTAACTGCACTCGCATCATGGGTGAGCGCCGCGACTGAGATTGCCGATGGTGTGTTCGCATACACGTTTGTTCTCAGATCACCTTCCGACTCATCTCCTGACCCTCCACTGTTCGAAGCAGCAAATATTACGGCTACCTGGTTATCGTAAGTTAACATGTCAGTTAGCAATGTTACGGCATTGGAGGGATTGTAATCCCCATTGGTGCCCCATGAGTTGGAAACAACCCTGATATTGTATTCATTCAATCCCGGTCTACTGTGTTGGTAAGTCCATTCAAGGCCTTCGACAGCAGCAAAAATCGAGGCTCCGTCTCCTGTCCCCAGGGCCACTATTGTTGCTCCCTTGGCAGTACCAAGACGCCTTCCTCCCGAAGCATCTCCATTCCCTGCTATGGTTCCGCCGACATGAGTTCCATGTCCACTCGATGTGTCTGAGTTACAGTTGGGCGCATCCACCCATGCTACTCCAGTCCACTTAGCGGACCATATGAGCTTCTCACCTGTCCAAGGCTCACCACAATCGAAGTCGGGGTGCTCCCCGTCTATACCGGTGTCCAGGTCTACCGCGGTGGCTCCCTCTCCATCATACTCTGACAACGAAAGGTCTGGTTCTGTCTTCAGAACTCCTTCTGTATCGATGATAGCCCTATGCCATGCTAGGCTAGCGTTCACCCAAGTAACCGTCTCGTGCATCATTGACTCCGCGTCATTTTGATTTCCTGGAAGGTAGAAGTGCTCAATCTGCAAGTTTGCCTCCATGTGTTTTACGACGGATAACCCGGAAAGTCTGGAAATCTCTGTCGAGTCTCCCACTACAAGTCCGCCGTGGAGAACCGTTAGCTGTGATATAACCTCGATGCCCATTGACCTGATGGCTCTCCAAACCCCCTCAGTGGGCCGATCGTGAAATTGTATAATTGCCTCTATTTCGCCCTCATTGTCCAATTGTGATATGAGTTCCTCGGTCATCTTGGAGACATCGACGTGCTGGGGTTGGCTCGTGACAGCTAAGGACCCCGACATACTTGCAACAAGGGCCACAAGGACGAATGCGGTGACTCTCATGGTCCCAGGCCATGGTTATTCGATTTCAACAAACCCCCACGCTGTTCCCCTAACCGTTCAAATCAAGAGTGGTTCGCCCTCTGGAGTAACATGCGCACCGTTGCGATAGTACTGACGGTCCTCATGCTGACAGTTCCTCTGAGCGGGTGCTTCGGCGATGAAGAGCAGGTTTTTATCGAGAAGGAGAGTGATTTCCCCGATGAAATACCCCTAACAACATGGTATCACTATTCTGGGGGTATTGATGCTATGGATGCAGTAGCTGTTTCAAATGCTAACATCACAGTGAATCTATCAGGGGATAACGCACCATACTTGGCCGTCGGTTCATACTATGGAATTGGAATGAGCACCTTCGAGCCGACCATAGGAATCACATCAATGGACAACATATACATGTCTAGCTGGGGGAACGGTCCATCCGGATCAACGGCGGTCATAAAGTGCACCGGGCTGATAGAGATGGTTTCTCTCTCGGACTACACTTGTCAGAACGTCTACAATCCCCTCCTACCTGTTCCCAACAGTAATGACCCGTACATATACGTCGATAAGTGGACAGACAGAATCATGAAGTTCGACATGCATGCTCTCCTTGGGATGACTGTTGAGTTTTCTGATGATGAAGGAGGCACATGGCAAAATGGTCAGCTAGCCACATCAATTTACTCTGTTCAAGATCACCAGACAATCGGGTCAGCACTACTCCCAGCTCCGGGTTATCCCACGACTTGGTCCTTCTGTGTGAACGGGAACGCGCCTCATCCCTTGTGCTCGACAAGCTTTGACGGCGGGAGGACGTGGACCTCGGAGGTGTCTGGAGCACCAATCAGTTGCCAGAGCGGTGG
Source organism: Candidatus Poseidoniales archaeon (assembly GCA_028283505.1). Lineage (GTDB taxonomy): Archaea > Thermoplasmatota > Poseidoniia > Poseidoniales > Thalassarchaeaceae > MGIIb-O5. The sequence continues at coordinate 8,909 of JAPOFX010000013.1, read as the reverse complement.
ACTAACAGCGCATATCGAAGGAGGGGTGAACGGAAACCTGTACCGTGGGAACATAGGGTGTAACGGTGATGGATACTCAATCTACAAGAGCGGTAACGGAGGGCTTACTTGGACTGAACACCCATTGCCTACCGAGGAAACCGGTACTGCGGATACCTGGAACGGAGAGGAGGCCCAGGTAGCAGTTGATGACGAGGGGAACGTACACGCAATGTGGAACGGGCTGGACAATATGCCGTACTACTCTTACTCCATCGATGAGGGCGTCACTTGGAGCGCGCCAATGATGGTCGCTCCCCCAACCAACATATCGGGTACTGGCTTCCCCGTGATAACCGCTGGTGCGGCCGGGAAGGTCGCACTGGGTTACGTAGGTGACTCCGGAAACGATACCTGGAACGGATACATGACGATCATCACAGATGCCTTTAGTGAGAGTCCTCTGATGACGACAGTGCAGCTGAACGGGTTTGACGACCCACTTGATACTGAGGTTGGTTGCGGGTATAACCGATGTGGGGGGCTTGGAGATTTCCTGGACATGTCCGTTGATCAATATGGAAGGCCATGGTTCGGGCTCTCTCACAATATCAACGACATCGGAATTTTTGGAACCATAACACAGGGGCCTTCGTTGCGTGGAATGATAGACGGGCTCAGCGAGATACCAGTTGGTGGCCCTCAGACCCTCTAGAGGGTGCTGTACAAATCATAAGCCTGGAAAATGAAGCCGGCGGCGAATAATATCATTGCTACTCCACATAGTGATAGGGCTCTCTTGTATGTACTACGGGAAAGGTTCCCTCTAGTCCTATCGAAGGCTAGGGCGATGAGGCACTTCACTGTGATGATGGATACAAGGAAAGTTACCGCATAGGCAACTGGAGCGAGTGGTTCGTGATCTGCGGCGGAAGCCATCAGAGGACCTCCGATGAGGAACCAGAAGACGTATACGTTCGGATTTAGGAGATTCGTCAGAACTCCCCTCTTGAAAGAGTGGGATACATCGATATCGGTGAGGTCTGGAGAGGGGGGCTCCAAACTAAAGCACTCAAGACCCATCTTGAGAAGATAGCCTGCTCCTAGAATGGAAATGAAGATGAGGACTGTGGGTTGCGTGGCTATCCAACTTGCCGCTAGTAGGCTTACTAACACGAGTGGTCCGTCGGTAAATATGGGAGCAGATGCAGTCCACATTCCTGCCCTGAATCCGCCAGAAAGTGTCTCTCTGATTACCATAGTGAGGAGTGGGCCAGGCTTGACGCCTTCAACCACTCCCAATGCGAGTCCTGCTACTGCGAGTGATAGGATCAAAGAGAGGTCCATGACCTATCTCCTTGAGTAGATTGCCGCCTTGGCGAGGAGCCTGAGAATCTCCAGGTAAAGCCAGATTAGTGTGACCATCAGACCGAATGCCGCCCTCCATTCCAGTTGTTTAGGGGCTCCCCTTTCGACGCCCCGCTCGATGAAATCAAAATCGGCTACCAGACTTAGTGAAGCTATCCCTACCACGAAGAGTGAGAAGAGTATCCCCGCAGAGTTGGCCTCGTGTATGTATGGGACATTGAAGCCGACGAACACTCCAATTATTGAAACTAAGTAAATGACTAGAATGGCAAGTACTGCCGATCCCAATGCAATTTGCAAGTTCTTACTCCAGGATATCAGGCCCGCTCTGTATATTGTGAGCATCACTCCGAGAATTACCAATGTGAGGACAACTGCTAAAATTCCTATGCCTGGGAAGCTCTGCTCGTAGATCCACGTGACTCCACCGAGAAACAGGCCCTGACAGAGGGAGTAGGAGCAAATTAGTGGAGCGCTGGTTGAGTTTGTGAATATTATTACCATTGCAAGGATGAACCCTGCTATTAAACCGAAGAAGGATAGGGCACCTGCCTCTGGCATGAACATCGCAGTACCGATTGCTGTTGTCGCTATTATTATCAGAAGTATGCCAGTCTTCTCTGTAGTTCCCTCCATTGACATCATAGTTGATTCTTGATCATCCCACCACGGAGCGTCAGAATAGGCTCTTTTGTCAAAGGTAGCGTCGGTCAATGCAGGGTTACCTGAACGGTACATACGACATGTTCTGTAGGTGCCCCTTCTCAAAGGTTGGCACGGAAAGCACGAAGCTGGCCCCTTTTCTGACCATTCTAAGACTCACAGGGTCTTGGAGAATAACACCGATTCTCCAGAATTAGCTCATATCATTTCCTTGAGGTGTTGGCCTGTGTAGCTAGACTTCTCTTGGGAGACTGCCGACGGAGGCCCCTCTGCCACGATTTGCCCTCCCAGTTCACCTCCCTCTGGGCCCAAGTCTATAACCCAATCTGCGCACTTAATGACATCCAGATGATGCTCGATGATTATCACAGTATGGCCGTTCCTCCTGAGCCTGAGTAGAACATCGATGAGCTGATGAACATCGGACAGAGCTAGACCGGTGGTTGGCTCATCTAGGACATATATGGTGTGCTTTCTTGCAGGTCTGTGAAGCTCGGTTGCTAGTTTCACCCTCTGTGCCTCCCCACCTGAGAGGGTGGTCGCCGGCTGGCCCAGTCGTATGTAACCAAGTCCGACGTCATTGAGGGTTGACACAATTCTGTGAATGCCCCTTTGGTTCTCAAAGAACGTGCATGCCTCCTGAACGGTCATCTGGAGCACGTCGTGTATCGTCTTTCCTTTCCACTCGACCTCCAGGGTCTCCCGTGTGTACCTCTTTCCCTTGCAGACGTCGCAAGTCACCCAGACATCAGGGAGGAAGTTCATCTCTAGCTTGGTGGAACCAGCACCCTGGCAGGCCTCGCACCTGCCACCTCGGACATTGAACGAGAACTGGCCTGGCTCGTATCCCCTCTCCTTGGCTAGTGTGGTTGAGGAGAATAGTTGCCTTATGTGTCCGAAAGCCTTCGTGTAGGTCGCAGGATTGGATCTTGGGGTCCTCCCTATGGGTGACTGATCGATTACGATTACCTTGTCGATGTTCTCAACTCCCTCTATGGAATCATGAGCTCCTGGGGTCTCATCTGTACCCTGCAATTCCCTCTGGAGGACTGGTGCCAGGGTTCCCGTGACCAGTGAGGACTTTCCTGATCCGGAAACCCCCGTGACAGCAACCATGCACCCGAGTGGAATTTTAACGTCCAAGTCCTGTAAATTGTTCTGACGGGCTCCCCTCACAACGAGCCACCTGTCTTCCATGGGCTCTGCCCTGTCTTCAGGGAGGGGTATTCCGGAGCGTCCAGACAAGTAGTCCCCAGTGACACTATCGTTATTCGACAGCAGGTCCTCAAACGTCCCGCTAACAACCACCTCGCCTCCCTCCTTGCCTGCTCCGGGCCCGATATCGACTATCCAATCTGCCTGCCTGAGTGTGGCTTCGTCATGTTCTACTACGATGAGCGTATTGCCGAGATCGGTAAGTTCCCTCAAGGTCTCCAGAAGCCTGCCATTGTCTCTTGGGTGGAGGCCAATGCTTGGCTCATCTAGGACATACATCACACCAGTAAGCCTGGTCCCGATCTGAGTGGCGAGCCTGATTCTCTGGGACTCGCCTCCTGAGAGAGTGTTCGCCCTTCTGTCCAGTGTAAGGTAGTCGAGTCCCACAAGTGCTAGGAATCTGAGCCTCGCCTCAATTTCCTTGATTATTTCCGTCGCGATAAACATGGATCTTTCATCTAGTTTCTCAGCTTTTATCGACTCGGATGGAGGAGGGTCTCTGTCAAGCCGTTCCCATGTATCATCCAATCCCCCTATTCTCCAGTATTGGACTGTGGCCAGAGCTTCCAGTACACTACAGCTTGAGATTCCAGGAAGGGTCGTGGAGCCTACGGTGACACCACTGACTGCCTTGTTTAGCTTCTTACCCCCGCAGTCCGAGCAAGGCTCATCAGTCATGAATGACGAGAGCCTTGACCTCGTTCTGTCTGATGATGTGTCCGTGTAGGTCCTCCTTAGCCTTGAGAAAACTCCCTCCCATGGCTTATTCATTCTGTATGAACCGCCCTTCTGGGAAGTAAATTGGAAGTTGATTGGGGTACTGCCCGAACCATTCAGCAGAATGTCTCTGTCGTCCTCATCCAATTCCTGAAAGGGGATATCTATTGGTATTCCATAATGTTGACACGTCTGAATCATTTGACTTCTATACCAGCCTGACATCATCGATCTCCTGAATGGCCTGATGCATCCCTCCTCGACCGTAGAGTTTCTATCCACAACCAAGTCATGTGAGAATCTTCTCTGGACTCCAAGTCCCTGACACGCCGGGCATGCACCTAGTGGGTTGTTGAATGAGAATACTCTAGGGCTCATTTCAGGTAGGAATGCGCCGTGCTCGGGGCATGCGAATTCCTCTGAGTAGGGAATTATGGATCCCTCCTTGGTCTTGAATCTCTGCTCTTCAGAGTTATCGGTACCGGGCTTTGGCGCACTAACGCTCTCGACCGCCACTGACCCTCCTCCGAGTCTGAGACCAGTCTCAATGGCCTCGGTTAGCCTTTGTCTGTTTGAGGGGTGGAGGAGGAGTCTGTCTAGCCTTACGTCTATGTCGTGCCTGAGGTTCTTCTCGAGCTCTGGTGGGTTTTCAAAGTCCGCCTCTCTCCCATTCACCTTTCCTGCTAGGAATCCCTGCTCTAGGAACCCCTTGAAGAGATCAGAGTGGGTTCCCTTCCTGTTTCTGACGGCAGGGCTCCAGATGGCAATCGCGTGGCCTTCGAATCTCCAAAGTACGTCATCCACGATTTCCTGAACCGTCCTACGGGCAACCTCTCTTCCACATTCAGGGCAGTGTGGAAGGCCCACCCTTGCCCAGAGCAACCTCATGTAATCCATTATTTCTGTTACCGTGGCAACGGTTGATCGGGGGTTATGACTCCCCTGCTTCTGGTCTATGCTTATGGCGGGTGAAAGTCCCTCAATACTATCGCAGTCAGGCTTTTTCATCTGACCCAAGAACTGACGGGCATAAGAGCTCAAGCTCTCGACGTACCTCCTCTGCCCCTCTGCGTAGAGTGTGTCGAATGCGAGGCTCGACTTCCCAGATCCGGACACTCCTGAGATGACAACGAACTTTCCCCTTGGAAGGCTAACGTCGATGTTCCTGAGATTGTGGGTTCTGGCCCCCTTGACATCAATCCATTCCTGTGCCATGCTAACTTTCTTCCTCCTTCTGCCTCTTCTCAGTCCTACTTGGGGATTGTCGTGAGAGAGGCCGTCCTTGAATTCATGTGTTGCTGGGGGTGTGGTTTCACTCCTAGTCTTCGGTGTAGAAGTAGTCAGATGACTGAGTCGCCTTACCGATACCGGACCATGGATCGTCCTGAGTCGCCTTGTGGCTTCTGGAAAGCCTCTTGCTGGCTAGAATGGCAGACAAGGCCACCACCAGGGTTCCCAACAGAGCGTATATGATGTCTATGTTCTCCATACACCGCGCAGTGTGTCTGAGTATATGATGGAGTGTTCGGGAGCAAGGTTCTATGTTCACCTCAGTCCCTTTTCCGATCAGAGATCTCCCCGAGGACCACCAAGCCCGCATAGCCACCAACAATCAGCGCGACAGGAGGGAATATGGTGTTAGCGAGGGGGCCCATGGGAGAAACTATTGCATCACCCAGTACAAGCCCCAGGACAGCTGTCAGAAAGGGGATTGAATGATACGCCCAGTGTAGGTTCTCGGCAAATCTCTCATCCACGTTACTACCTCATTCAGTGAGTACAAGCGCATGGTCCTTCAGTTGAGCAAGCGATACAACTTGCAGGGTCTCCTCGTGTGTCGCCTCTAGGAGCACGGGACAGCCAACTCCTATGTCGGCAGCACTTTTCCAAGTATTGGCACAAACACACCACCTGTCTCCAGGGACGAGTCCTGGGAAGTTGTACTGTGGTGCGGGGGATATCAGGTCATTGCCCCTTGACCTAGCGAAGTCCAGAAACTCGGCAGTGACCTGACAGCATACGGTGTGTAGTGACCTGTCATTGCGGTCAGTGTTGCAACAGCCGTCTCTGAACCACCCGGTCATCGGAGAGGTCGAGCAACTCTCTAGCTCTGTCCCGAGGACATTGTAGGATGGAAGCATGGTACAAGCACGGGTATTGGGGTCTTTAAGGGATGTATCTCTCTAGGTTTTTTTGTGTGATGAGATATGAATTTTGTATGAAAAAAATATAGTCACTACTAAAAAGGACTTTTCCGGCCGAAAAACATGCCTGACGTGAATAAACGGGTGTTTGAGTTGTCCATGGGAGACTCCACAGAGGAGTCTGTCCGCAGGGCTTCGATAGCCCTGGCAGTAATGGGTTTCTTCTTGCATGTATCAATCTGGGCGCTCTACAGCACCGGAAGGATCAGTGTGGAGGGGGGAGCTTCGGAATTGTTGCGCTCCCCACTTTCGGCACTCTATACTCCATTCTCAATCCTCCTAGTGTACGAGGTTTACCAGCTTATCAGGACTATCCCAGACTCATTTTCATCATCGGTCGGTAAGCAATATGAGATTGCCACATTACTAGTAGTCAGGGACATACTGAAGAGGTTGTCTGAGGTTGAAAGCTCAGAAGGCTGGGAAATCAGCTCAGATGTAGGGTTTCTACTAGTAGAGTGCGCGGCGTTCCTCGCTCTATTCTACACCTCCTTGACCTACTTCAGAATGAGCACAAATACGGTAAAGGGAGAAGAAATGACAGGGGAGGTGGCTGTCTTTATCGAGGCCAAGAGGGGAGTCGCCAACATAATGCTCCTTGTCTTCCTACTTACAGCCGCCTACTCGTTCATGACGTGGGTAGGGTCTGTGCAGGATGGGGGAGGATCGGTTAATAGGACCATATTCTTCTTGGACTTCTTTACGTTCCTGATTCTGGCTGATATCCTAATACTGCTGATATCTTACTGGTTCTACACGGACTTCGGGAACCTAGCAAGAAATACCGGATTCGTCCTGTCGACTGTCATAATAAGGGTGGCCATCTCGTCTGAGGGAGTCTCATCGATGATATTGTTCACACTAAGTGGGCTACTTGGCATCGCTATACTAAGGATGTTTCAACCCGAGGTCAAGAAAGCGAGCAGCTGATGTCCAGAAGCGCTCTAGAGCACGACTTTGACAGAGTTCGCTGCCCTGCTGGCCTTTTCCCTGGCCTCCTGAATAGTGCCACCGAGTGCAAGGCACACGCCAAGCCTCCTTTCTCCCTTGACCACGGGTTTCCCAAACAGGCGCAAATCTGTATCCTCCTCTTTGAGAGCTGTATCGACATTTTGAAAGGATGGAGAGTCTGAGTCCCCCTTCCCGAGTATTACATGAGAGGCTGCTGGCCCATACTGCCTGATTGCGGGGATTGGGAGGCCCAGTATTGCCCTAGTGTGCAGAGCGAACTGAGATAGGTTCTGAGAGATCATGGTGACCATGCCAGTGTCGTGAGGTCTTGGGGAGAGCTCGCTGAATATCACATCATCCCCCTTGACGAAGAGCTCAACACCGAATATGCCGTACCCCCCGAGACCATCGGTAACCACCTTAGCCATCCTTTGGGCCTCCGAGAGCGTCTGTTCTGTCATGGGCTGAGGCTGCCAAGACTCTTGGTAGTCCCCGTCATCCTGTCTGTGTCCGATGGGATCAACAAATACAGTACCGCCCTTGTGCTTTAGAGTCAGGAGGGTTATTTCATAGTCGAAATCAACAAAACCCTCAACAATTACTCTGCCAGCTCCCGTCCTTCCTCCGTCCTGGGCTATTGACCAAGCCAATTCCATACCTGCCTCATCGCGAATTGTACTCTGGCCTTTGCCTGAGGAGCTCATGATAGGCTTGACTACGCATGGGAACCCAATCCGAAGGCATGCTTCCGTGAATTCTTCCTTGGTATCTGCGAAAGCGAATTCCGAGGTTCTTATTCCCAGGTCCTCAGCCACGAACTTTCGGATCCCCTCCCTGTCCATTGTCAACTTAGCTGCCCTCGCAGTGGGGGTTATGCTGTATCCCTCTGTCTCCAACTGAACTAAGGTATCCGTGGAGATGGCCTCAATCTCTGGGACTATATGGTCGGGCTTTTCTGACTCGATTATTTCGCGTAAAGCTTGGCCGTCCTGCATGCGAATAGTGTAGCTCCTGTGGGCGACCTGCATAGCCGGGGCATTGTCATACCTGTCAACAGCGATGACTTCGACGCCGAGTCGCTGGGCCGCGATCGCGACCTCTTTGCCCAGCTCACCAGAGCCTAGGAGCATGAGCTTTGTCTGGCTTGTGGTGTTTGGAGTCCCTAGTGTTGTCATACACCTGCATTGGGGGTGGTATCTTGAAGCTAGCGTACAGAATTTCACTCTGATCCCGTCACACTGACAATGTTTATCGCGAATAACCCGATACAAGACACATGAACAGAACCAGAGCTCTCTTACTGACCACAATCATGCTCACTGGAGCCCTAGCAGGTTGCATGGCCGACGAGACCTCAGACCTAGATGCCAGGATCTCCGAGCTGGAGCAGTCCAACATAGAGCTCAACGAGGATCTCGTGACGGCACAGAATGAGAACGCCCAGCTCCAGAGCGCGCTCGAACAGGCCATTCAGGACCACTCCGACGTGCAGGTGCTTCTCGCGGAAGCAGAGGCGAACGCGATCGAGCTCCAGGTGCAGCTAGACACCATGACAGAGAGCCGTGACTCAATGATCACCGCCCTGGACGAGGCAAGTGAGTTCGCGGACGAGATACTGGCTGTGGTGGACAGCATGAACGAGACCATGGCCTCCCTCTACGACGCGCTGGCGGAGAACGCCACACTCGCCCAACAGTGGCAGATAGAGGCCCAGAGCGCAGCTGCGGACTTGCGTAATGTTGTCTTGACGGGAAGAAGCCTATTCGGCGCCAATTTGTATGGTGCGGATCTTAGAGGTGCTTATCTTGATGA
>JAPOFX010000012.1 GCA_028283505.1 Candidatus Poseidoniales archaeon | reverse complement strand
CACTGCCATTCCAGCCACTGCAGGTACGATCGTGGTTGGAACAGTGCCCAACGCCCCTCCCACAACTCCCCCAAACCTCTCAATCAGGACCGTGACGACGATTGCGACCAGTCCCGCGGCGATTGCCGCTGGCAGAATTTCTTCCAGCATGGGTTCTCGGTATGTTGGCGGCACATGATGCTGACGACACTACTCGATCTGGTGCCCGACATGACCCGAGGTGTCTTCCCAGCACTCGTCCCCAACATCGCGGACCGCCCCGTCCTCCTTCAAGCATGGGTGATGATTCGTGAATACGTCCCCGTTGGTGAGCCACGGCCTCACGATCCAGGCGTGCGCCATCCAGTACTCGTCCAAGATGACATTCTCACCATTCCTGTCGGAGCACTGAGACTCAGTGAGATCCTCTCCTTGAACCAGCATCTCCTCCATTTGGAAACAGAGTGACTCGTGCCTGTGCCACCAGTCGTTATCGCCAGTGAACCCCTCTGGCGGTTCGTCAGCAGGCGCCTTCACCAGCCACGCGAAGCCAACCAGCTCAGAGTCATCCTCCTCTCCTGCGAACATCAGGAACTCCGGCTTGGAGTAGTCGAACACGCTGTCGATGTCAGTTCCTGGGAACTCCGGCTCAGCCGGATCGAAGTATTCGCTGTCCATCTCGAACTCGCCAAGCATTGTGTGATGGGTGCCCATTCCTTCGGTGTAACCCACCATCATGTGATAACCAGATGCTTCAGCCTCCCCCAGAGTCCCCCACTGTGATGACCATTCCAATGCCGCTTGGAACTCCGCTGTGAGAGTTGCGCAATCATCCCCAGAGAGCTCCCCCTTCGTCATCTGGTCGTAGGCTGGGTCAACATGATGCCCACCGATTCCAGTGGAGTTACACCACCATGGCATGGTGTCCGGGATGTAGCCACTAAGAGGGCAGTCCAGCTCACCATCGCCGTCCAGGTCCCCGCATATCCCAGCATCCTCGTAGTCGATCAGGTCAGACTCATCGTCAATAAATCGCCTATCATCATCGCCCTCCGAAATGCATCCACTCATTGCGCCGGAGAAAAAGAGCAAGACCATCGCAATCGAACTTGTCTTCATGGTCTGGGCCTGTTGGATAAGCAATTAAATCGTGCGCCTGGGTGCTCACTTCATCCGTTCTATTGATGTGCCTTCCCTGCTCCCTGAGGCGTATGGAGGGATGGCCGGAACCGGGTACACCGGTCAAGCTGGTGGTCAGGACGTGGGCGGGCCTGGACGAGCACATTGGGGTCGCACTTCCTTCGGCGGGCCAAGACCTCGTTACCATCAAACTCGTCAACGGCTACAATCTCTCATTCCCCTCTTCCTACGTGGAGGATTTTCAGGTTATGGGGCAGACTCCTGAAATCAAAGATGAGCAACCAGAGCCGATAGCTCAGGACGAGTCACTTCCTCTGGTTCACCTGATCCACACAGGTGGAACTATTGCCAGCAAGGTTGACTACTCCACGGGGGCTGTGACGGCCAGATTCGAGCCGAGCGAGCTCCTGCAAGCAGTTCCCGAGCTTAGGAAAATAGCCAGGATTAGAGCGGTCAAGCTCGGCAATATGTGGTCTGATGACATAAGGCCCCGTCACTGGAACCGCATGCTAAGGGCCACGGAGGAGGCGTTCGCAGAAGGGGCGGTCGGAGTGGTGATAACTCATGGTACGGACACTCTCCACCTATCTGCAGCGGCAATGGCGTACGGGTGGTCTGGTTCAGGAGGTAGGCCACCAGGAAGGATAGTTCTTACCGGTTCCCAAAGATCCCCGGACAGGGGTTCTTCCGACGCTACGGAGAACCTAATCTCGGCTGTCTTCTGGGCAGCCCACGGCCCTGTGCCAACTGGGTACAGGGACTCTTCCGTTGTCGTCGCGCACGCCTCCTCTTCCGATGGCAGATGCGTAGTCCTTCCCGGATGTGCTTGCAGAAAGTACCACTCATCGAGAAGGGACGCGTTCAAACCGATCAACCAGGGCCCTATCGCCCATGTCACTCTGGGTCATGACGGACCTAGCATAGAGTTGGAGGAGGCCGATCCACAGGATGCTAGGATAGAGGCAATATCTCCTGCAATGTTCGATGATTCGGTCAGGATAGCCCAGTTCATCTCTGATGGGCACCTCCACTCCGATTTGGTCAACTCAGCGATAGAGTTGGGTTACGATGCCCTTCTGTTTCACGGTACTGGTTTGGGACATCTGCCGATTTCCGACCCGCAGGAGGACTCCGCTGAGAACACTAAGCTCAGGGTCCTGATGGAGGACTATTGCGAGGAAGGGGGCATCGCAGTTGTCGTCGCGCAAACCGTTCATGGCCCGGTACATATGGACGTTTACAGCAAGGGAAGGGTCCAGCAGTCGATCGGGGTGATAGGCAATGGCTCACTTTGCCCTCCGGGGTCAGCACTAGTGAAGCTACACTTCCTACTTTCGCGGGACAACTCTAGGGAGTCAGTTTCAGATGGATGGAACAATGACCTCCTAGGGGAGAACCCACCTGTCGTTCGAGACTGAGATTCAAAGCCAAGCACCTCGTCCGGGCATTATGCCGAGCCCTGAAGATGTATTCACCTTCAAGAGGACTGGCCACACCTCCAGGAACCGCACTGTCCTTGCGGCCATGACGAACAAGCAAAGCGCCAACGACGGAACACTTTCGGAGGACGAAATAAACTGGTTGCTGATGAGGGCCGAGGGCGGATTCGGCATCGTCACCACGGCAGCAACGCACGTTACTCCCGGGGGGCAGGGCTGGACTGGCGAGATGGGCGTGTGGGGGGACCATCACATTCCGGGGCTAACTAGGCTGGCCGATGGCATCAGGGACAGGGGGGCATTGAGCCTCGCACAGATATTCCACGGCGGGATGTTCGCACCCGAGGCAATAACAGGCGAGAGACCGGTCTCAGCAAGTGAAAACACCATTTCCAATGACTCACAGAAAACGTCCAGAGAACTCTCCCAGACTGAAATTGAGGACATAATTTCCTCATTTGGCGATGCAGCCTCAAGATGCGCCAAGGCAGGGTTCGATGGCATAGAGCTGCATGGGGCCCATGGATACCTCATCTGCCAGTTTCTGGGGGAGAAAACAAACAGGAGGAAAGATGAGTGGGGAGGCGAGATTCTCAACAGGTCCCGTTTTCTGATGCGCATTATCGACGACGTCAGAGACAAGGTCCCTGAAGACTTCATCATAGGAGTCAGGATATCTCCCGAACACAGAAAGGTCGGGATTCGGCTCAATGATAGCCTAGTCTTGGGGGAAATGCTCGTCGAGGCAGGCGTGGACTTCATTCATATCTCCTGCTGGGACTGCTCTTGGGGGTCATCAGAGTTCAAGGATGATGATAGAACGCTTACTCAGTGGTTCTCCGAGAGGCTAGACAACGCGGTACCTATCATCTCCGCCGGAGGGATCTGGTCAACAGCTCAAGCGAGATCGGTGATGGGCCACGGCGCTGACATGGTAGCCGTAGCAAGAGCCGCCATCGGGCACGCAGATTGGGCCTCTCACATATCGGACGAAATGTACGATCCCTCGAAGCCCCCGTTCTCAAGCGAGCACCTGGAAAAACAGGGCCTCAGTCAGACGTTTATCCAGTATATGAGAGGCTGGGATGGTTTTGTCTCCTAGCCGTCTTGCTGATGTACCGTCTTCCACGAGGCCATGCCATGCCGGAGGCTTCGCGGAGCGATGACTTGGATGCGATGAGGCAGTTGGCACACACTCCAGGGGACTCCTCTAGCCTTAGGGAACTCAGGGCAGAGGGAAAGAAGACTGCAAGGGAGAGAATCTCCCAGCTTTTGGATAAGGGATCATTCGTCGAGGTCGACTCATTCGTCCAGCACAGGGCGGGGGATCACAACATGCACCTTCATCGCCCCCTCGGGGATGGAGTTGTGGCTGGCCATGGAATGATTGATGGCAGGAGAGTCGTTTGCTTCGCGCAGGACTACGCCGTGTTCTCGGGGACCATGGGAGAGATGCACGCCAAGAAGGTCGCCAAGGTCGCTGAATTCGCGGAGAAATCCCAACTTCCGCTGATTGGTATTTGGGACGGGGACGGACAGAGGGTAGAGGAGGGAGTGACATCTCTCGGCGCGACAGGGGAGCTCTTGGATATCCTAGTCGCATGCTCGGGCCGAATTCCGATGTTCTCCTTGGTTCTAGGGACAGTGTCTGGTGTCAGCGCTCTAGCGGCAGGACTTTCCGACTTCGTAATTCTGGGATCCGAGCACGGTAGGATGTTCATGAGAAGCCCCTACATGATTCCAGAGATTATCGACGGCACCGTGGATGAGGACAGTCTTGGAGGAGCCGAGCAGCATGCCAGCAGGAGCGGTGTCGCATGCATGATCGCAGATGACGAGCAGGACGCTTTCGACATCACCGCGGAGATACTTTCCTTCCTTCCAGACCACACTTTAGCCGAGCCCCTAGTCACTAGGGGATCCGATCCATGGGACAGGCACTGCGTGGGCTTGGAGGAACTAGTCCCCACGGATCCGAACCGCCCTTACGACATGAGGGAAGTGATCAAGGAGGTGGTCGACGAGGGGAGGTTTGTCGAGCTATCAGAGTACTATGCAGAGAATGTTGTAATTGGCTTTGCCCGTCTCGACGGACACTCTATCGGCATCGTTGGGAACCAGCCCAGCGTATTGGCAGGATGCTTGGATATCGACGCTTCGGTGAAGGCGGCGAGATTCATCAGAACGTGCGACTGCTACAACATCCCGATTGTCACATTCGTTGACGTCCCCGGGTTCCTACCAGGGACCGTACAGGAGTGGGGGGGAATAATCAGGCACGGTGCCAAACTACTCTACTCCTACGCGGAGGCGACAATTCCAAAGATGGCGGTGGTGACTAGGAAGGCCTACGGGGGCGCTTATCTGGCGATGAGTTGCAAGCATCTCGGCTCAGACTACAACGTTGCGTGGCCCGGGGGAGAGTTGGCTGTGATGGGCGCCGAGGGGGCTGTGAATATCATCCACAGGAAGGAACTCTCCGAATCGAGTGACTCAGATGGGGTCAGGAACGAGTTAATCAGGGAGTACAAGACAAAATTTGGCGACCCTTACGTCGCCGCTAAGCACGGTTGGCTGGATGACGTGATTGAACCTGCGGAGACAAGAAAGCACCTCGTGAGGGCATTGAAGCCTCTTCTCAGCAAGAGGGAGTGGGTCCCTCCAAAGAAGCATGGTAATATACCATTGTAAATATTTTAAAAGGGTGTAAATATGGGTATTTTTGGTTATCTCAAAGGCATGATAGCACTCGCAATTCTTGCTTTTATTGGGTACATGAATATCTGGGCCTTCAACTTCACAGGAGAGGCCACCGCAGAGAGACACGGTGACTTGGCTTCGCTGTATATGTTTACTTCGCAAGTTAATATTTTACTATTTACTATCCTCCTTGTTGGTTTATTTTTGTCTCACCGGGCCCTCAAAAAAGAAAATAATCGCCTCAAGTCCAAGCTACAAAATCTGGAGACTCCCACAAGTGATGGCAATGATTGAAGATCAAAAGGAGGACCAATGGTGGGATTTGGGCATTGAAGAACCCGAAGTCAGAGAGGAGAAACCCGAGGAAAAAACGTCATCAGCTTGGTGGTGGATGGGCTTTGCTCTGATTCCGGTGTTGGTGGTTTTTAGTGGTATTATCGCGACTAGTGACTTGGGCACTAATCCCGGTCCACATTGGCAATCGTCAGACCACTCCTACGTTGAAGAATTCCAGCTCACCTACTACAATCACACTCTCAACTACACTGCGCATTCAATCGAGACCCCGAATCATATCGAAATAGATATCCGGAATTTGGATTTTGTCGCACTTGAAATTCGAACTAATAACTTCCAAGGGGAAATCGACCCCTACAGAAATTTCTGGGGGGACCTGGAATTCATTGACGATTACGGAAGGGAATGGGAGGCTGTACTCGGGAGGTATTATGATGATTCGACGCAGACACAATCATCTCCAGGGCCCTTACTTTTGTTTCGTATTCACGAGGGAGACATCCATCTGGCCGGGACTCACGATGTACAATCGATTGAGTTGCGTTTTTTTGAGAAGGACCCAGTCAAACAAAGCCCGCTCTTCATACTCTCGATATGGGTAATAGTCCCATCTGCTCTATTTGCAAAAGCTAATTGGGCCCAGAGGGAATCTCTCGGAAAGGGCATTGGGGCCCTCTTGCTTGGGATAGTGACCATGCCTCTTATGTTCATTTTCTCGATAGGATAGCATCTTGAAGTAACAGCCTCCGTGGCGATACTACATAGAAAGAAGATGCAAGACCTCTTCTAATGATGGCAACTGATCAATTCTTTCTGGAGTGAACAATGCCTTCCACGCCTCCAGGTGCTGTGCTGTTAACATAACGATTGGAAAACCATCGTAACTGGAGGATTTCCCATAAGAGATCGATAAACGCCTCATTTGGGAGTCTTCCATGTCCAATTCATGTCCCGGTGAGCTATCTGTATCGATGGAAACATCAGGAACTACCCCTTTCTCTGCTATTGATTTCATCCATGGGCCATCTGATAAAACCCTCCTGCCATGAATAAGGGATAGCTTTCCTCCGGACTCTGTCCATGACAGAGCTATTGACCTCGCAGTCGAACCCCCTCCCTTAATCTCAAGAGTCCTCCCTTCAGGATTCAAGCCAATGTGCCTGCATGCGATGACGAAACCTTCGCCATCGGTGTTTACCCCCTCCCACTGACCGGCAACCCTTCTTACCTGATTGACTGCTTCCAAGCTGGCAAGAACTTCAATCCCTAGCTTTTTGCAAACCGAATTCTTTAGCGGGCTTGTGCACGATATCCAAAGATCCCCATCTAGTTCCGTAGCTTTCTCGAGGAACTCCTCCGCACTTCTTGCCTCCAAGGATACGGCTTTCACACCCCCAAAACCAAGTGCGCTACCGACAATCTCGAAAAGACGAGGCGTCAGAGAATGTGAAATCGGATAGCCAGCAACACCCCAGAAACTAGGATAACCCAATCCGCACTCCTCCTCTCGTCCCGGTCGTCTCTGTGCCCCATTGAGAATGATTCGGTCTATGGCTCTCTGACCGAAAATAACGGGTATGTGTGACCCCTCCGGATACTATGGACAGCGACCTTGACATAGCCCGTGCGACAGAACCCATGAACATAGAGGAAGTCGCAAAGCAGTTAGGACTGGCTAGCAGTGATCTGATTTTCCATGGCCCCCATATCGCAAAGGTGTCTTGGAGGGCCCTGTCCTCGGGCTTGGTCAACCAGAAGGGTAGGCTGATTCTGGTGACGAGCGTAAACCCAACACCCTATGGAGAGGGCAAGACTGTCACAACTATCGGCCTCAATCAGGGACTTAACCACCGTGGACACAACGCATGCTGTGTGATCAGGGAGCCATCCCTCGGTCCCGTTTTTGGAATCAAGGGGGGCGCGGCCGGAGGGGGGTACTCCCAAGTCATCCCCATGGAACAAATCAATCTGCATTTTACGGGGGACCTCCATGCCATAACATCGGCCCACAACCTCTGCTCTGCGATACTCGACAATCACCTCCACAGAGGGAACAAATTGGGAATTGATACCAATCGGATATTCTGGCCCAGGGTAATCGACATGAACGATAGGACCCTGAGGCAGGTCAGCATAGGCCTGGGGGGCCCTGCAACTGGGGTCACCCGTTCGGAGAGATTCGATATCACCGCAGCGAGCGAAGTGATGGCAATTCTATCTCTGTCGAAGAGCTATGAGGATCTTAGGCAGAGGCTCGGGAGAATAATTGTGGCCGAATCGAATTCGGGCACCCCAGTCACTGCCGAGGATATTGGCGCGGCAGGATCCATGGCACTTCTCCTCAGGGAGGCCATGCTACCAAACCTAGTGCAGACCCTAGAGGGGAATCCTGCCTTTGTCCATTGCGGGCCATTCGCCAACATCGCTCATGGGAACTCCTCAATCATTGCTGATGAACTAGCTCTATCCAGATCCGACTACGTGGTCACGGAGGCCGGGTTCGGAGCAGAAATGGGGGCCGAGAAGGCATTACACATCAAGGCGCTAGCTTCAGGGATATCCCCCAGTTGCATCGTACTCAATGTCACAGTCAGGTCGATGAAGCTTCACGGAGGAGGAGTAGCTGGAGGGGGTGGGTCTAGGCCAACTAAGGAGGAAATAGAGAC
The DNA here is from genome assembly GCA_028283505.1 of Candidatus Poseidoniales archaeon. GTDB lineage: Archaea > Thermoplasmatota > Poseidoniia > Poseidoniales > Thalassarchaeaceae > MGIIb-O5. The sequence goes on along the minus strand of JAPOFX010000012.1, from coordinate 30,887 downwards.
GGAAAATGTTGAAGCGGTGAGATTGGGGGCGTCTTCAAATCTCAGGAGGCACGTTAAGAACTTGGTCGCCACCTCCATACCAGTGGTGGTCTCAGTCAATAGGTTCCATACAGATACGGACGCAGAAATCGAAGCTATTCGGGAAGAGGCGGATAAGGCGGGGGCGACGGACATAGTTCTCTTCGATGGTTTCTCGGAAGGTGGCTCAGGTGCTTCCGATCTAGCAGACTCAGTGGTATCCGCCTGCGAGTCTTACGAGGAGGCAGGAAGTCCATTCACCCCGGTTGTCGATCCGGGAATGTCGTCAAAGGAAGCTATACTCAGGATAGGAACCAATGTGTATGGGGCGAACAACGTCGACCTTAGTCCGTCAGCCGCGTCTTCTCTTGAGAAGTTTGAGAAGTGGGGCTTTGGCAATCTCCCGGTCTGCATGGCGAAGACACAGTATTCCTTCAGTCACGACAAGAAAGTTTTGGGGGCCCCTGTTGGATTTACCCTGCAGGTAAGGGAGGCTAGGCTGAATGCAGGTGCGGGCTTTGTTGTCGCTGTTTGCGGATCCATGATGACGATGCCAGGACTGCCCACTAGGCCTGCGGCGATGGATATGGACATGGATGATGAGGGACTACTCATAGGGGTCTTCGGATAGGTGGAAACATGCGCAGGGTAAAGCGACTCGATGAGGGGGTTCGTCTACGCGTCGAGGATGAAGATGACCTCTGGGTGCTCTCCAAAATATGTAGGAGGGGCTCCTCGGTTGGCATGCTTTCCCACAGAAGGGACTCCACAACCGGAACCAAGGAGGATGGAAGAGCGAAGAGCGCTGAGAGAAAGCCGATGTGGATACTTCTGGATGCCCATGAGACAGCATTCCAGTCTTTCACAGACAACCTCAGGGTCCACGGTGTCATCAAGGAGGCCAAGATAGATGTTGGTAGCCATCACACCCATATCGTATCGCCAGGCGATGAAGTAGAGATATCCAGAGAGGGAGGTTTGGAAAGGTCCGATCTAGACCTGATCGCTGAGGCGATATCATCAGGCACCAAAGCTAAAGCCGGACTCATAGTAGTAGAATCAGACGAGATTCTGGTATTCGAAGTGACATCAAGAGGGATAAGGGACGTCTCACAGTTCTCCATGAGAGGAGGGGGAAAGAGGGTGAACGACCCATCATCAGTAAGGAGTGCCTTCTTTGATGAGGTGGCAAAGGAAGTCGGTTTGGTTTTCAATGATGAGATGCCATTGGTAATATGCGGTCCCGGGATGGCAAGGGAGAAGTTCGAGAAGAGCCTCAGAGACTCAGGTTCGAAGAATACCATAACGAATGCACCCACATCCATTGGAGGAAGGTCAGCAGCCAATGAGGTACTTTCTGAAGGAGCGGCAGATACAGTCCTCGGGGAACATGTACTAGTGAAGGAAATCAGAGCCATAGAAGAGGCACTGAGGAGAGTCTCGGTCGATGGTGCGGTAACTTACGGCATATCTCTCATCTCTGACGCGGCCTCACAAGGTGCGGTGGAATCACTGATCATTGACGCCTCAATGATAAGAGAGGGCGACGACGACTCCAAAGGCAGATGGGAACGGATATGCCAGGAAGTTAAGTCATCCAGGGGGGAGGTTATCCAATGCTCAGTCGACCACGACTCCGGACAGCAACTGTTGGGCCTAGGCGGAGCCATAGCTCTTCTAAGGTGGAAGCTGGACCATTAATCCTATGACTAATTATCATCGGGTACAATCATGGAAGCCCCTCCCCGGCTGATATCATTGGGCGAACCAGGTGGCAGTGACAACGCCAGCGCAGTAGCTTTGACAGCTCTGGGCATGGGCGTCCCCAGCAAAATTGTGACCTCCGCCAATGGGGTGCCATTCGAGACATTTGACCATGGTGCCATTGACTGGAAGAAACTAATGGAGACAGCGCATTGGATGGTCAACTGCTCATCCATGGTGAATCTAGGCAAAAGTCCCGCAATGGCATGGTCTGCATCAATGACATTCGCCGAGCTCGAGGGTTGCAGGAATGTAATGGTGGTGGATATTCCAGAGGATCAAGGATCAATCTCAAAGACATGGGGATTAGTAATCGGTAAGATGAGGCAGATCCACGTTTTGTTCTTTACTAGCGAGGCGATGAGGGCCGTTTCCTCATTGGAAGGTATGGAGGAGGATGGCTTCTTATCCTCGGTCAGGGCCAAAACGATGGTTCCAATCGTTTGCGGGATCACATCGGGTGGTTCCTCTGTTTCGTTATCGCATGCCATGGGTAGTTTCGAGGTCGACATCACAGAACACGGGACTGGCATAGTTTGGCTCGCTGGATTCCTTAAATCGCTCCCTTATTCAGGACCCGGAATTAGTGGCATTAGGGCCGCATCATCCTGGTAGTAAATTGGCTATGAAGCCATAATTCGTACTTTTAGCAGAAACCCCTTTTGAATGGACGTCCTTTCGCTGGGACCCGCGAGGCCACAAGCATGTCACTAAAACTGGGTCCGGCGGGAGTGCCTCTTTCCTGCAAAGGACGAACTATTGTAGAGGGCATGGATGACATCACAGCACTAGGCTTGGAAGCCATGGAGATTCAAACAGTTAGGCCAGTCCAGCCCAAGCATTTCGATCAATACTGGCAGGCGGGTATATTGTCATGGGACTCTGGAATAGAGATGAATCTGCATGGCCCCTATTATGCTGAGCTCCTCGGTAACAGAAGGGAAAGAAACAGGTCATTGGCCAAGATGGAGGCGTCAATGCAGGCCGGGAAGATCATCAACGCCAGACACCTAGTGTACCACGTCGGCCCATACGGGGAATACGATCCAGGTACTGAGGCCAATGAGCAGGTTGCCAATATCTTCTCCGGCATAGTGGACCGGGTTAGGAGTATCTGGGGAGAACAGGACGAGGACGCGTATACCGCCTTTCCGTGGATATCCGAGCAGGAGCCCTCCCTTGTCGGCATAGAGACATCAGGCAGGCAGGAGCTATGGGGCACTGTGGAGGAAGTCCTAGAGGTATGTAACCACGTGGAAGGGACCGTACCAGTTCTGAATTTGGGGCACATACATGCAAGGGGACACGGATCGATGAGGACAAGCGAGGACTATGCCGAGCTATTTGACATGGTGAGGGAAACATACGGAGGTAGCAAGTTCTACTGTCACTTTGCTGGGATAGAGCACAGGATGGGCAACGCACTCCACTATACCCAAATCAAGAAGTCCGACTTGAAGTTCGAGCCATTCGCCGAATTTCTCGCTGAGGAAGGTGATTGGATGGACATCACGATCATCTCCGATTCGCCCCTCTTAGAACACGATGCGATGTATATGATGCAGCACTACGACAAGGCCAGACAAAGGCTGATGGAGATAAGGGCCCGCGATGAAAGAAGGATCAAGTTAGCCAAGGAGAGCGGACTAACTCCTGAGGAGCTTGAACTTCTAGAGCAGGAGGTGGCCGAAGCTAAGACTAGGGAGGAGAAGGAAGATTCCAAGTCCCCAGCTGTAACAGCCAAGGCACCCTCAAAGATGATGTCATTCGATTCTCCGGAAGACGATGACGACCTCTTCTAGAACAGCTTCTTCTGGACGCCTTTAATGGGCGCCCCCCTCCTTTTCCTTGGTCTTCTTCGGCTACCGTGAAATTGTAGGACCTTCTTGGAAATGGCTCTTGCTTCCTCCCCTCCTCTGGCGGCGTAGCTTCTGCTGATGCCCCTTTTCCTGCTCTCAAGCTCATCGAGTATCGGAGAGGGGTATGTCCTTCCTATCACACATGATACCTCATCTTGGAGCTGTATTGGCATTTTCCATGGCTCGTGGATGAACTTAGTTGGTACCATCGAGAGCTCAGGTACCCATTTCCTGATATAGTCGCCATTCGGATCTTGATCTCTTCCTTGCTTGGTCATTGAATAGGCCCTAATCGTGTTGATACCGGTCGTCCCTGACTGCATACCAACTTGGGACCAGTGAACCCCCGGCTCGTAGTCTAGAAACTGTCTTGCAAGGTAAGTCCCAGTCTCTCTCCATGGCATCCATAGGTTGTATGAAGCCGCTGACATTATCATCGCCCTCATCCTAAAATTTATCCAGCCCGTGGATTTCAACTGCCTCATGCAAGCATCAAGGAAAGGCCATCCTGTATTGCCATCCTTCCACCTCTCGAACCGTTCATCGTCGAGTTCCCTCCCCAGATTTCTATCTATCACAGGGTTCTGCGCAACCAAATCAAGGTTCGGCTCCATCTCCATTTTTTGGATGAAGTGACATCTCCATGCCAGCCTCCTCCTGAATGATGACAGGCTCTTGATCCAGTCCTCTGGACCTTGGACAATTGACCTGTTCTCCCTGATCCACTTAATTCTCGATGTTGTTTCCTGAACGGCTCTCTTCATGGACAAGGATCCAGAGGAGAAATAGGGGGAGAGTCCTGAACCATGCTCGACAGAAAGCGTGGGGCTGGAGATTCCCCGTCTGTACTCCCTCCCTCTATGACTGAGAAATGACTCAAGCTTCTCTATCGCTGCACCCTCTCCCGGAACAGGCCTCATCGCCAGCTTCCTTGGATAGAAACCCAAATCCTCTAATCGAGGGATTTTACCTGCAAATTGGATACCTTCGGAGAAAAGTGGAGCATCACTTAGTGGCTCCCTCATCCTCTTATCCCGTCTCCTCTTCCAATCGTCCCTGTTTCCCAGCCTACGCACCACTCCGTTGTGAGGATACTCTCTCCATTCGATACCCTTGCTTCTGCACCAGCCTAGAACGCGCTTGTCCCTCTCAAAAGACCAAGAGTTTCCGGTTTCCTCATGTGATAGTAATCGTCCAATATCGTACGTTTTATTGAGGTCCTCCATGACACTGACCGCATCACCCACTGCAAAGTGTAGGTCTGCGCCCAAATCCTTGAGTGATAATGAAAGGTCGGCAGCACAGTCCAATTCCCATTGAACATGAATTGGGTCGATATCATCAAGCTCCAGTCTTTCAGGCTCTAGGATGAACAGACAAATTACTGGCTCCCCTGATAGTGAGGCACTCAGCAGAGGCGCGTGGTCCATGGTCCGCAGGTCTTTCTTGAACCAGACCACATTAACGGGCATAGTCTATGATTCAGCGAGGGTAGTATAAACCCCAGTTTAGACTCATTTACTATGACAGGATTCTATTTGTGCAGGCCCAGTTTGAATTTCTCTAGGTTTCTTGCCCTGCTCTCTTTCCTGTCCACAATAGGAAGGGGGTAGTCATCCCCGATAATGCAACCAGATGAGACTTGGACAGGAAGGGGTGCTAGGTGAGGCTCGAAGATGTATTTGGAAGGAAAGTCCTTCAGCTCCGGAACCCAATGCCTAACGAAGTTCGCAAGGGTAGTCTCGACATTCAGGCTTGACTTTGAGTCTGGGCATGGGTTGTATATTCTGTAGTAAGGCATAGAAAACGGTGCGACTCCTGCCAGCCAGAGCCAGTTACCATTGTTTACGGCCCAGTCACTGTCCAGGAGCTTCTTCTCAAACACATCCCTACCAACGGTCCAGCTCTGCCAAAGTTGCCCTCTAGTAAGGAAGCATGATACTGCGTGTCGCCCGAGGTGATGCATCCATCCAGTCACTTCGAGCTGCCTCATCATTGCATCTATGTAGGGGTAACCAGTCATGCCATTCTCCCAACAGCTGACCAACTCGGAGTCATATTCGCCCCATTCGATATCCTTACAATTCTCATTTCCGGTACTCTGGTCCCAATTAGCCACTGACCTAGACAATAGGTAGAACATCTCTCTAAACATCATTTGCCCATGCAATGACTCTGGGGGCTGGGTGTGCTCGCCCGTGAGATAGGCCTTCTTACACTCACTCCAAATCATCCTGACGGAAAGGCACCCTGTACTGAGATAGGGGGAAAGTCCAGTCGTGGTCGGCTCTCGTGGTTCCTCATTTGAGTTGGTTGACATGGTCCTGGGTTTCTTGAAATTGTTAACGTAATCCTCTTTCCCACTAACCTTTACAGATAATCTCTCCAAGGCCGCTCCCTCGCCCCCGGGGAAGTAGGGTTCCTCGCCGACTCTTTTCGGATAATGATTGCTCAGATAGACCTCCAGGTCAGAAATACCAAATTCAGAGTCCAAAGTAGCCATTTTAGACATCGGCTTGTTTGAAACCGGTAGAGGAAGGGGCTCCCCGATATCATAGAAACCAAAATCATCCACCCCGAACTGGCTTTGGAAGATTCTCTCCATGTCCTTCATTGATTTGGGATTGGAGTAATTCTCGGAACACACAGTTTTCTCGATGTCAAGAAGAGTATGGCTCCCCGAGAAAATCCTAGGCTCGAATTTCATCTTGCCAGATAACTCCCATCTACTGATTTCGGCCGACACGAACAAGCTCTTGGGCTCGGAGCAGTATTCGTACGCAAGATAAGGGGCACCCCCATCCAAACTGTCGATCACCGACTCCATCGTTTCAAGAATATCCCCTCTGAGAATCCTAAGCCTTAGGCCAAGTTCCCGTCGGAGACTATCGTCAAGGTCTCGAAGTGACTGCACTAGGAACCTAGCTCTGTTGAACCCAATCCCACCCGTTCCTTCAGATCCCAATTCCTCGTCCATAATGAATACCGGAAGAATACTGTCAACTTCGCTGGACTCGCAAGCCCAAGTCAGAGCAGGATTGTCATGGAGCCTCAGGCACTTGCGGAACCAAACTATCGCAGTAGGCACGTACAGTGTGCTAAATCCATACTTTTGAGCTGTTGTTTAAACCATGGCTCGCGAAAATCTGAGATTTTACCCATCAGGAAGATTTGAAGACATGACCATGGTGGCAAGGTTGCTACGGGACTGTAGCTCAGCTGGGAGAGCGCCGCACTGAAGATGCGGAGGCCGCTGGTTCAAGTCCGGCCAGTCCCACCAACATAATCGTTCTAATCTTGGGACTAGGCCTCTCGAAGGGCTTTAGATTGAATCTCTTGAAGCCTTTTCAGGCCCAGCTCGGCCATGTCCATCAGGGAATCGAACTGCTTTCGTGAGTATGTCGCCTCCTCTCCAGTGCCCTGAACTTCCACGAACATTCCATCACTGGTCCCTACCACATTCATATCCACGTCAGCATTGCTGTCCAATACATAGTCCAAATCAAGGAATACTTCCCCATCAATCAGGCCCACGCTAATTGCGGATACATCGTTCGCCATCACGCTCATTTCATGTGCATGCTTTTCCTCGGCTGTAAGCTCTGGAGCGGTCCAACCATTAGCGATGTCCTCTCTCGTCGGCCTCAACTCCTTAGGTAGACAGTCCCCTGAGTCTATCAAGCGCCTGACAGCGAGCCTCAAGGCTATGCATGCCGCAGTAATCGATGCACATCTTGTACCGCCGTCAGCATTCAGGATATCGCAGTCCACAGTGAGCGCTACTGGACCTAGCTCCTCTAAATCCACAGCCCCTCTGAGTGACCTAGCCACCAGTCTCTCAATCTCCATGGTTCTCCCTTTCGCGCCACTTCTTTCTCTCCTGAATCTGGTATCGGTTGATCCGGGTAGAAGGGAATACTCTGCATGGACCCAGCCCCTGTCTGAATTCTTTGGAAACCATCTTGGCAGGGAGGGGGCTTTGGTTACGCAAACCAGCACAGTTGTATCTCCCTGTTTGTAAAGTAGCGAGGAAAGTGCGTTGGGGGTGAAATCCAAAGTTACGTTCACATCACGTAACTCATCATTCTTCCTGTCAGTACTAATTTTGCCAGATTTCATCTTCGCCATGGTGCTCCGAGTGGACATCACATGTTCAATCATTCGCGTCTTGCGTGAGCTGGACGAAAGGAATCTATGAAATCAGGATCCGTTGTTATGTATGGCCCCCCTATCAGATCCACACAATATGGAACCGCAGAAAAGACCTCGTCTAAAATTTGCCTAATGGACCTGGGAGATCCGGGTAAGTTGATAATCAGACTGCTCCCCCTGATTCCTGCAATTTGTCTGGAAAGAATAGCTGTTGGAACGTAATTTAGAGATACCGACCTCATTTTCTCACCAAATCCCGGTAGTATCTTTTGACATACTTCCTCTGTTGCCTCAGGAGTGACATCTCGAGGGGACGGGCCTGTTCCACCTGTGGTAACCACTACCGAGCAACCCCTTCTATCTACCAGATCGATCAATGAGGAGGCAATAGAGTCCCTTTCATCGGGAACCACCATTCTTTCAATTTCCCAAGGGGATGTTATGGCCTGTTGGAGAAAAGACTCTATTGCCGGCCCGCTGAGATCTTCGTACTCGCCCGAGCTCGCTCTATCGGACGCTGTCAGAACCCCGAACTTGCAGTACTCCCCGCCGACCATGAGAAGCACAGGGGGTCACACCGGTTAATGTCGTTGGTCATAATACGGTTCAATGGACACCTTCATTTACCGCCGATGTCGACATGACCACCCTGAGGTGATGAAGTGCTGAGTCTTCCCCAAACCGCACGTTGCGATATCATCCATGAATTAGAGGCAAACCCCTCTGCTCTGGGAGTTCCCATAACGGGCAAATTTGACTCAGCCTTCCTCATGTAGGAGGCCGATGAATGACCGTCGATGGAAAATATGCAAATCTGGTAGCCACTGTAAAGGAAGAATGTAAAGACGCCAGTGAAGAGGAAATAGCTGAAGAGTTCAGGAGATACGAGGAAGAGTTTCTGATACCCCCTGAGGACGCACTGAGATCGGTTATCAGGAAGTTTCAAGCTATTGCAGGTATTGATGTGACTGGCTCATCAAGCTCCAAAGCCCCCCCTCCCTCTGCAAAAAAAGTGGACAGATTCGCTGACCTCGGTTCCGATGACAGGAACGTAACTGTGGAAGTTGCCGTGGTTTCATACACACCCAGAATGCAGAAAATGAAAAATGGTGAAGAGAGGCAGATAGCCTTTGGCTGGATCGAGGATAACCCTTGGGAGTCTGGCGACAAGAGAGAGAGGTGGGATTACAAGGATTGGGGGGGTCATAGTCAAAATCTAGCTCCCGGATCCGTGGTAAGACTCGAAGGTGTTTCGGTCAATGAGTGGAACGATAAGAAATCTATCAACATCAACAGGACGTCAAGGATTTCCGTTCTGAGAGAGGGAGGGCAGGTGAATCCCGAGAGAACTGATGAGCCTATCTCCATCGAAAAGGCTTCGCAGTCAGATGGATTCGTGAATATTGTAGCCAGAGTTCTTTCAACGAAGAATGATGTCATTGTCAAGAGAGATGGTTCAGGGCAACTGAATGTCGTTAGAGGGAGATTAGCCGATGAGACTGGAAGTATTGGAATGCTATCTTGGTCAGAATTCGACCATGAGCCCGGTACCCTACTCAAAATAGAGGGGGCCTCAATCCGAAGATTCCGAGATACTCCTGAAGTAAATATTGGGGATACAACAAGGGTAGAGGTGTACCATGACAATTCCTTCGCGAGCATGGACGAATTAGCATCAACAAAGAAGAGTACTATATCGGGTTTGAGAAATGGCATGAGGGACGTTGAAATCACTCTTCAGGTGGAATCGTGGTACAAGAGGTCGTTCACTGCGAAGGATGGTTCGGAAAGAATCGTCAGAAGTGGCGATGTAATGGACCCAACTGGGAGGTGCAGACTCACAGCATGGTGTGATTTCGATCCCGCGCCAGGTGACTTCATACACCTCAATGAAGCTAGGGTCCAATCATGGCAAGGTTCCCCAGACCTCGTTATTGATGATATATCCCAAGCGACCAACCTGGAAAGTCCGACATGGGAGAGGATAGATCCGGACGATCATTGGGTAAACGTAGGCCTCACAGACTTGGTGGCAGGAGGAACGAGACGGGGAATCCGTACGAAAGGATCGATTGTCTTAGTCACGGGTGACTCGGGAATAATCGAGAGATGCACTGTACAACTACAAGACAGAGATAGGAAGTGCAGGAAGAGACTCAGGGACGGGGTGTGCGTTGACTGTGGCCCTCAGAGGGGCGAAGAGGACTTGCGAATCAGAATGGTCCTAGACGACGGAATATCCAATGTATCCCTATTGCTATCCAAGGAACCTGCAGAACATTTCCTGGGCATGACTCAATCTGAGGTATCCGAGATGATTTCCAAAGACGGCCAAGACTCCTTCTTATCTTCGGTGAGGGAGAAGGCCCTTGGCAGACCGGTCACGGTGAACGGCCTAGCCCTCATAGATGACCAAGGGGCAATGCTACTGGCCGACAGTGTTCAAGACGATGGTATGTCCGCGTCAAAGGCAGCAGAGATGGCCATTGAAAGATGGGAAGTGGTAATGTGATGGAGTCTCGAAGATCCCCTCGCCAAACCGCTATCAGGATGCTTGCACAGGAGTACTCAGATGCATCACTGACTGAGATGGGAACTGGAGAATTCGACCCATCATTCGTCATCACCAAACTCGGGGCCAGAGTAAACAGGGCTCTTGTGGCAGGGGTGATAGACAGATTGGAAAGAAGGGATGGAGATAATGGACCAAGCTATTCCGGACACATAAGGGACCCGACGGGAAACCACGTATTCAATATTGCACCATTTCAAGAGGAGATGCACTCGGAGGCTGAAGAGCTTCTCGCGAGATTCGAGTCAGGAGACAGATTCTTGATTTCCTTGGTAGGAAAGGCGAGATGGTTTGAGACTGAAGATGGGGGAGTCTTTACCTCGCTCAGGGTCGAACAGTTGGCAATAATTGACAAAGAGAGATACTCAAGGTGGCTCGTGGACGCCGCTGAAGCCACACTGAGGAGAATGAAGGCCTACGAAGACTCAGTGGGATTAGAGGCCGAAGCCACGACTCTGGCAAACCGAGGAATTCCAAAAGACGTAGCTGAAGGCATGGCTCAGGCAAGATCTCACTATCCGGAATTTGACTTAGAAAATTACAGGGTAGGGGTCCTGCAAGCCCTTTCCATTGCATCAGGGAGGTCCAGTATGGCCGAGGCCGAGCTAGAGATGTCGCGCTCCCAGGAGAGTGTGGATGACCAGGTGATAGAATCTCCAGAAACCAAAGCCCCAATAGAGCCTGTAGGAGACATATCTGCGACCATCATCAGGGCAATAGAATCTGCTGACGGAGGACAAGGTGCAGAATACGACTCCATCATCCTCGCATGCGTCCAATCTGGATTCTCCAGAGAAGACGCAGAGGACGCGATAGAAGGAATGAGGGACGTTGATGGCACAATTATTGAGCCAAGATTTGGATTTTTCCAGGTTCTTTAGGGCTCAATCTCGCGCAATATCGAATCGGCAATTTCCATTTTCTCCCTTATCCTGAGTGAAGATGATTCAGAAATCACCTGTTCCCTTAGTATCGAGTTGCCACTCATACCCCCAAACTCTCCTAGTCTGGCCCCCCTTATTTCTGCGATATCGGTAGATACACGCGAAAGCCTTGATCTAACTGTTTCATCATCCACTGGCCAACCCCTTCTCTTTGATAACCTGATCATGAGCTCCCTCTGCGCTTCTCCCCATACGCCCCCGCTTCCCCTAAGTATGGTGCCCACAATCCTGTCAATCTCGGAAGCATGCGATGAAACTAACTTGAGGTCTTGCTGAATCTCGGGTCGGAGGGTGTCTATGCCCAAGACCAAGGAATCATGAGCATCTTCAATGACCGCAATCGGCGAATCTGAGAGAAAATCGATATTTAGATCCTCGAATTCCACTTCGAAATTTTCCTGAGTAGGGGGGGAGATGTCAGAAATTGAAAGTTTCAATCCGTTCCGCCTGAGGCTCCTCTTGATTCTTCCCCACCCGTTGAGTTGGTTAGTCAAAACCCCGGCTACTCTCCCCATCAAGACAGTTCTATTTCCCGTCAATGGCGCCTCTAGCCTCACACAGAGCTCGTGAAGCTCGTCCCTGTCCATCTCGGCGAGCCTTTCTATTGTCATCCTACGAGAGTCGAAATTCAGATGCAACCACAGACGCTGACGCCTCTCCCTTTGGGATCCCGATGACTTAATTCCGAAAATTTTGAGAATTTCCCCGAGCTCACTGTGGCTCATGCTTTGTATCCCGTCCCAAGATAGGTCCAAGTCTTTCAGGACTATGCTATGAATCAAACGTGCCCGCAGTACTTCTACAGAGCCACTCTTAGAAATCTTCCTAGATTCTGCCATTTCCCGTAACTCAACTAACCTGCCCCGGTACAGGATATCGAGGAAGGACGCGTCATAGATCAAGACATCACCAGTTCCCGGGAAGACGGGGCAGTCATATCCGTTGCGTGTGTCATCGGCCTCATCCGTGCGATTTAATGGGTACTGAAATATTTCGTTAATCATCAAGAACAATGAAAGGGGGACTTTCAGGATCCGTGTGGAAATCCTTTGGAACATTTCTAGAGACTTCCTTAATGATAGTCTCCCAATCCCTCAAGGATGCAACAGTAGCTCTTTCGAAATCAGAGTATCTGATTACTCTATGGAGTCCTACGGTTCTTGACCCATCCCTGGAAACAATTTCCAACCTAATTTCAACATGTACTTCTTCCTCAATAACATCTCCGTCAGGGTCAAGACAGACCTGCTCTAATGTCAGATCACGAGTAGATTCTGCCTGCTTGATCAAAGATCTGACTTGACGATGCCTGACCATGATCCCCGTCTTTGCAAGAGATTCAGCATCTGAAGAGCCAACGAAGTTATTCTGGACCCACCAAGCAGTCTCCCCCTCTTTCTCAGAAATTTCATCTGAGATACTTTTCGGGAAGCGACTCCTTGCCACGAAAACTATCAAGTCGGAATAAGCAGGCGGAATGAAGTGAGGATCCCCCTCGTTCAATCCATCAGGAAGGAGGGAGTGCCTTCTGGTTACAAGTTGGCATTTGTCGTACAGGCCCCTTGCTACAACGAATCCGTCAATATCTCCAGACTCCCTCAGTTCCTCCATCCATTTCGTCTGACTGATTGGGTCAGAAGGGATATCTGTCCTCCCCTCAATATCAGCATATGCTTCTGGTGAGAGTACCCTGATTCCTCTTCTAGCCCTCCTCAATTGTCTTCTGCCTAGCTTGCTTTCGCACAAGAGAATCGCCGACTTAGGTTGATACTGCAGTTTGTTCTCAGATACGAGAACGGGGTACGGCCTAACGGGGGTCCTCGCTCCTACTATTTTACAGCCAGCTTGTAGAACCCCAAGCATGTTGCCGTGTATCATTCCGGCAGGAATTGCCAGAACGTCTATGTCACCCGACTCAAGCCCCCTAAGGCCATGTTCCAGACTTTCAGCCTTCGTCAGACTGATTTCGATTCCCGGAGACCCTTCAGAGGAGAGAAAAGAGGCCATTCTGGACTCAACAGGGCAGTCATGAGAATCCAGTGTAGCTAGAGTAATTCCTTCATCCATCGCATCCACCTCTAGGGAGGGAGCACCAACTGTGCCCGACTAAGCGCACGCACACTCGTTGATATATGCGACCCTAGCCCATGGTAATGATAACATGGTATCCAAGCTATCTGTAAAGCGCGGTTTGGAGAGGAGATTGAATCTCTTCGAGGAGGAACTGGAAAATCTAGTTCAAGAGGCCATCTCATCAACCGGTGCCCCTGCAATGGACCTAGCCCGTGACGTACTTCTCTCAGGCGGGAAAAGACTCAGACCCCTTCTAGCCATCCTGACTTACGAGGCCTCAGGAGGGAAGGACGTGAAGGAAGTGATGGACCTAGCTCTTTCCGCGGAGCTGATCCATACTGCCACACTAATACACGACGATATCTATGACCAGTCCAGATTCAGAAGAGGAAGGCCCACTATTCACTCATCCCATGGCCTAGCTCATGCGATCATCGCCGGAGACTATCTATTTGCTCTTGGTTTTTCCAAGGGAGGGAGGTACGAAATGGATGTCGTTGACATGATAGCTAGCTCCTGTACGAATATTGCAAGGGGTGAACTACAACAGTTCAACCACATCGGCGACTTGACAACCACACCCGAAGATTACTACTCTATCATAGACGGAAAAACCGTTGGTCCGTTCGCCACAGGAACTGCGTGTGCTGCCTTGGTTGCTGGAGCGTCCAAGGAGGTATCAGATATGATGTATGATTTCGGGACTGAGTTTGGGCGAGCCTTCCAGCTTGTTGACGATCTCTTGGACCTCACCGGCGATCCAGAAATGGGAAAGCCCAGAGGTACCGATGTCCACGAGGGCAAGATGACGCTTCCAATCATCCATGCACTAACCATCTTGCATGGATCAGAAAGGGAGCACCTAGCTGACGTGCTGAATAATTTTAGCGATGACAGATGGAATGAGCTGACTACCCTGTTGGAGATATCGGGTTCCTTCTCCTACACAAGGCAACTAATCCAGAATCACGTCGATCGCGCCCTAGAGATAATTTCCAATCTTCCTTCCTCAGATGCCAAGGACCTCATCTCAGAGGTAGCGTTAATCTCCAGAAACAGGAAAGTGTAATTTCAGGGATATCATGACTGAAGATCTCGAAGCTTGGGATGTTATTGTAATTGGAGGCGGGCCTGCGGGCTCCACCACTGCTAGGTATGTAGCTGAGGGAGGTAAGAAGGTGCTGGTCATTGACGGGAGGGACTCAATTGGGTCTCCATTGCAGTGTGGTGAACTTGTGCCAACAAATGATGAGATGAGGAGGCTTTGCCCCAATGTTCCAGACATTGATGATCTATTGCAAACCCCAGAGGAAGCAATCTCCCGAAGGACCTCTGAGATGCATATAGTGCCCCCTTCCGGAAAACCTCTGAAATATCCATTTGACGGGCTGATGTTAAACAGGGTAATCCATGATGAATGGTTGGTCAAACTTGCCTCCGCCAAGGGAGCAGAGTTCATGACTGGAGCGAGAGTGGAGGCAATTGAGGAAAACACGGTCATTTTGAGGGACGGAAGACGACTCAAAGCCGAAGTAATCGTCGGAGCTGGAGGGCACAATGATCCATTGAGAAGAAGCCATTGGGAAGAATCCTCACTCAAGATACCAATAAAATTCGTACTTATGGATGGTGATTTTGGCGACGCAGTAGAACTTCATTTCGGCTCCATGGCTCCGGGAGGTTATGCTTGGGTTTTCCCCAAGAAAGGCGGTGCAAATATAGGACTTGGAATCCAGAGAGAACTCTCTAGGGGAATCTCGTTGAATTCTCTCGCGGACCAATTCATATCAAAGTATCAAGGCGAAATTACTTTCAGAGGAGCTGGTTCTCTTCCTATGTCGGGGACGATACAAAGTTTCGTTAAAGGAAGCCACCTTTTGGTAGGGGACTCTGCGGGCATGGTTCTTCCTTCCAATGGCGCTGGAATCACCATAGCCATGATTGGCGGTAGGATCGCAGGACAAAAAATAGTATCACATTTGGAGAATGGCACATCTTTACACGAATATGAGATCGAATGGAAGCGTCAGATGGGGTCCGTCATGAGAAATTCAAAGCTATCATTCAAGATAGGGAGCTGGATAATGAGGTTACCAGATTGGATTCTAAATATGGCATTCAACCCATTTACCAAGCCTTTCGTTTGGAGATTTGTGACCTGTCGCAAGCCATTCTTCATTTTTTGACTAACCAAGTCTCATTTCATTGGCTTCTCGCCTTGCCAGATGGTAACCATCCCCGGAAAAACAACCTTTGCACGGGCATTTTCAAAGCCCAGTTCTCCCAACATCGAAACGTAATCCCCAGTTGTACCAAAGCTAACATATGTCTTCGTTAACCATTTCCAAGGATGGCCTCCAGTTCCGTAGAGTAGCCTCGCATACATACTAACGTAAGTCCTCATCCAGAGCCATCCAAGGAAGCCATGGAGTCGATTTATTTTGGCCGGATCTGCGATAATCAAAGCCCCACCCGGCTTTAGAACCCTCAGAACCTCTGAAATCCCCGCTCTCTTGTCAAACCAATCCCTGAAAGAGAACAGGGTGCAAACTGCGTCGAAGGACGAGTCATCGAACGGCAAATCTTCAGCCTTCCCCTGAACAAATTCAGCTGGCCTGTCACCTCTCTGAGAGCGTGCCGAATTTACCCTTTCTTCAGCAACTCTGAGCATTTCAGGAATTGGGTCAAGGCAAACCAAATCATACCCTTCAACATCCTCAGCGAAACTACCTGGGCCACACCCAACTTCGAGAACTCTTCCTTCCTCAGGTAGCCTCTCTCTTACCATCTGCCTCCATTTTGTGACTTGCCCGAAGGTTGCCACTCTGTTCACCTTATCGTAAACGGGGATTGTAGCTTCAAGATTTCTCTGAAGCTCTTCCCAGTCTTCCTTGCCTATGGTCTCAGTGTCCACGAATGTTCTGCGGAGTGACCCATATTTGGATAGTTCCTGCTCCTGACCTCTCTATTTTCGCCCACCAATCAACTGATACTCCCGAGGTTATCATCATAAACTCGATATCGGTCCCATGTGCTGTAGGTGCGATAAATGGGCCGAGAAACAGTCCTCAAGGCAATTAGAAATGCTGAAAACAAGGCAAAGGAAACCATACTGGATGCGGAATCCCAAGCCTCGGAAATTATCACCAAAGCCAGACTAGCAGCAACGGAAATAATCCAGTCAGGAAGGTCTGATTCAGAATCCAACAGCCAAGATATGATTTCAGAGGCTCGAGGTCTCGCAGAAAAAGAAGCCAAGAAGGTTACCAAGGATGGCGATTCATCAATCAACTCCATCCACAAGGGAAGTGATGGCAACAGAGAGAAGGCCGTGAAGATAGTTTTGGACGCTTTTAGATCGCGTTAAACGCCGGAGAGTGTCTTGGATGTCGCAGGTTAACACCCAGCAAATGGGAAGGTTCATCGCCGCGGGATCTAAGGACAAACTGGGTGGTGCTATCGAAGCGCTGGCACACCTGAATGCTTTGCACATTTTGGATTACGACGGTACAGAGGATGGATTCTCGCTCGGCACTCCCGATCCAAGCTCAGAGGAGGTTGGTAGGTCACTTGTCAAGGCCAGATCCGCGGCTTCGATAATAGAATTCAGTGGACCTGAAAGGGCTGTCCCTTCCGCTCCAGTCAGAGATAGCCTTTCCAATGAACTGCCAGGCAAGATAGACGACCTTCTACAGGCACAATCTAGGATCGATGAGCTGGACAATGAAATATCCTCCATCGAGGAAGAAGAAGCATCCCTAGAGATGGTTGCCTCGCTAGGACTGGACATAGAGCTCCTCAGCGGATATGACTCCCTGTCTTCATTCGTAGGTACGGTCACTGAACCCGTCCAGTCCTCTACACTGGGTGAGTCATCAATGGTCTTCAACTCAAAAAACGGAAAGCAAAACATGGTGGCGGTTTTTGTCAGGAACGACAAATCCCAAGACGCTAATAATGTGCTAGAATCCGTTGGATTTGAGTCTATACCTCTCCCGAATGGAAAGGGGTCCCCGGCAGACAGGCTCTCACAGGTCAAGGGCCGCAAACACGATTTGACATCTGAGAGGGAAGAGCTGGCAAAAGCCATCGAAGAATGGATCGATGCAAATGGAGAGGATCTAGCCTGCGGCCTAGAAGTCCTAGAAAGGGATCACGATGTACTTACTGCACCGACCAGGGTCGCTGTTTCGGACCACGCTTTCGTGATCGATGGCTGGATCGAGATGAGGAGGTCCGATGAGGTCACTAAAGCATTAGAGCCATTTTGCTTGTATACAGAGTCGGACCAGTTCGAACTCATTGCGGGAGGGGGAGGTCATGGCCACTCAGACCACCACCACCATCAGGAGATGCCTCCGATATCCTATCAGGAGAGAACCACAAGCAAACCGATGGAACTACTTACAGATGCTGTCGGAAGGCCCGCCTACGGAAGAGTGGATCCAACGATCTTCATGATGTTCACCTATCCCTTGTTCTTTGGAATGATGCTAGGCGATATGGCATATGGTCTAATCACCATGGGGGTCGGCTGGATGGTCATCAGGAACTCCGCCACCAATGACTTGCTAATGCTCGGAGGGAAGTTCCTCACGTATATTGGATTAGGGACTCTAATTTTCGGCTACATCTATGCAGAATTCGCTGGATGGGAGATATTCCTGTATGACAAGCTCACCTATCCCGATGGAAGCTACATGAAGGACTCGGCCGGGCATTACATGTACAGCGAAAATCTGTCTCCCGTCGCATTCCTTGCAAATCTCTATCCATTCAATCTCGATCATGGATATGGTCCTGTGGCAGATTTAGGCTACGGAATCACACTCTCGTTCCCGTTCCACAGAGTAGGGAGTCATCTTGAGGATCTCATAGTTTTGACCATCTACGTTGGTTTCTTCCACATCCTAATGGGTTTGGCCATCGGATTCAGGGACATCCTCCTATACGGTAACGGGCACGGAGGGGTCGGGCTTGTTTGTGCATTCTTTGAGAAGGGTACTTGGATGGCTCTACTGATCGGAGGTTGGATGTTTGCATACGGATTCCTCGGCGATAATCAGGGTTGGCTCGGCGCAGAAGAGGCTGAAGCGCTTATGGTTCCAGGGGCTGGAATTGTGCTTGTCTCGGTAGTGCTACTAATGTGGACTCTGTACAAGTACCACGGAGTGCCATTCCCAATCAATGTGGGACTAGCTCCCATAGAGGCGGTTGGAATGATGCCAACAGTAATTTCTTACGTGAGATTGTTCGCAGTTGGAATAGTGGGCGTCAAGATTGCTGAGACCGGCAATGAGAAGTTATTCGAGCCTCTGGCGCACACGATTCAGGATATCGCACAGGCATCAGCGATGGACCTTGTCTCGATCCCCCTACTTCTAATCGGCTGGCTATCAGTTCAAGCATTCGCATGGATATTAGGTGTATTCAGCCCCAACATTCATGCTGCAAGACTCCACTTCGTAGAGTGGATGAGGCAATATTACGATTCAAGCGGTGAAGAGTTCAGGCCATTCGGCTTGAAATCCAGATACGTGGAGGTAGAATAGATCAGATCAGATTCCAAGCTTTAGCTTGAAAACAAGGAGGAAAAAAAATGAACAGAAGAAACATGATGAAAGGAATGAGCGCTCTTATGGTGATGACCTCGTTTGCAATGATTGCATCCGTGGTAGCAGCACAAGAGGGAGACACAGCAACAGCAGCAGCACACTGGGATGCACAGAAGCTAGGAGCAGGTTTGGCTCTTGGATTGTGTGGAATTGGAACTGGAATGAGCCAAGGGCCAATCGGAGCCGCGGCTGTCGGTATGATATCAGAAGACTCCAGCAAGTTCGTTAGCGGGCTGATCTTCACCGCTCTGCCAGAGACAATCGTACTTTTCGGGTTCCTAGCACTGTTCCTGCTCTAAGCGGGACAAAGGACCAAAAGTGTAAATTTGAGGTAATGAAATGTCGCTAGAAGCTCTATCTAAAGAGATCAGCATGCAAGCTGAAGCCGAGGCAAAATCAATCATTGATGATGCCAAAGCCGAGGCAGAAAGGATCCAGAAAGATGCCATGAATCAGGCTGCAAGTGCGGCAGCAGACGTAGAATCACGCGCAACTAAGGATAGCAAGCAGATTTCCATCGAGGTTGTCGCAGCAGCCAGACAGGCCAATCAAAAGAGAGCTCTCGTCGCTCGACGGGAAGAGCTTGACCTCACATGGGAGTCAGTCAAGGAGAGAGTCGCTTCCCCTGAATTAGAGGGAAGAAAAGAGATCCTAACGGGTCTGGTCAAAGAAGCAAGCTCATCTAACTCTGACATGATAATGAGGCCTGTAAGCATCGACAGAAAATCACTGTCTTCGTCCAATTTCTCTTTGGGAGAAGATATAGACGGACTTGGTGGTTTTGTCCTTGAATCCAAGGACGGATCAGTTGTCCTTGATTACAGGTTTGACAGTCTCCTAGAAGACGCATGGAAGGCCAATTTAGGCCCAGTCAACAAAGCACTATTTGGTGAATAAGGGAGTGATTGTTTGTCTAATGTAAGCTATGGGCGTTCGAATGTCTACAATGCCTCCGCGAGGGCGAAGGCAAGAAAGGCATCGCTCATAGACTCAACAAGGATGCGTCAGCTTCTCCAACAAGGTCCGGATTCCATAGGTGCAAGCATCGGGGAGTTAGGGTACAGGACAGAGATGGATATGTACGCATCCAGAATGTCGGGAGCAGACGCTGTGGAAGCCGCACTGTTTCACAACATGGATAACGATATACATCAGGTAATGAGCTTCTGTCACGGACATCTGCGCTCACTTGTAGCCATATACGTCGAGAGATTCGACTACGAGAAAGCAAAAACCGTACTGAGGGCTATAAATGGCGGTGCCTCAGATGAGATGATAGAAGACCAGATACTTCCTCCCGAGAACACCAGAAATTCTCCATGGCTAGCAATTGTCAGGTCCACTGAAGGACTTCAAGAGGCCGTAGACGCGATGTCAGGCACCCCTTGGGGCAGAACACTCTCTAAGCTAGAAGGGGACCTAACTCTGGAAGAAATGGAAAATGCTCTGGATATGCAATATTTCTCGGATGCGATAAAGGCGGTCAAATCCGGCAAGGGAGAGCCGAGGCTACTTCGCTATCTAAGGATGGAAATTGACCACAGGAACATAATCAACCAACTTCGTGCAATAAGACTTGAAACCTCACAGGAGAAACGATCCTCCATAGTGATTCCTGGAGGTAGGATAGACAATAGCGTGATGAAGCAGGCTTGTCTTGCAACTAATGACTCAGATTTACTCGAGGCATTAGGGAGAAGCAGTTCATTCGATGCCACCGGCTTCGAAGAGGCCATGAGTAAATCCTCAAGCCAGGGGACCTTGGATCCATACGCAGAGTTGTTATCTCATCAGAGGCATTCACTTCTGAAGAAATTCTCCCATCTGAGCCCGATTTCCCCCTTCCCGGTGATTCATTACATTGAGTGTAAAGCTCTTGAAATTCGGAATCTGAGATTACTCGTTAGAGGAAAGGCAGCCGGTCTTCCAGACGATGTTATTGAGGCTCACATGGACTATTGAGGTGAAAGATATGGAAATAGCAGTGGTAGGGCCTCTTGAGTTCACATTAGGTTTCCAACTAGCAGGTGTAAAGAATCTGTACAATCCGAGTAGCGATGAAGAATTGTCAGAGCTACTCAAATCACTACTCAACCAGAGTGAGATCGGGGTTGTGGTAGTTGATAATAAAGATCTCAACAAGCTTTCCGATAGGCTCCGCTTACAGCTTACGGAAAGCGTCACCCCCACTGTATTGGGGATTGGGACCGAGGAAGATAATACTCTCCGGGAGTCCATTAAATCTGCCCTGGGCGTAGACCTTTGGAAGTAAGTAATTAAACAGGAAGTGAAAAAAATGAGTAAAGAGAATGGAGTAATCTACCGGATTTCCGGACCAGTTGTAACAGCAGTGGGAATATCGCCCAGAATGTATGAGGTCGTCAGGGTTGGCGACGAGGGTCTGATGGGTGAAGTAATCGAGTTGCATGGCGATCAGTCTGTAATCCAAGTGTATGAGGAGACCTCAGGAATCAAGCCTGGGGAGCCAGTTATCAGGACTGGTCAGACTCTCTCGGTTCAGTTAGGGCCAGGGTTGTTAACCCAGATTTACGATGGTATACAACGACCTCTTCCGAAACTGGAAGAGACCATGGGTGTTTTCATCACACGTGGTGTCGATGCCGATGGATTGGACCTCAAAAGGAAGTGGGAGTTCAATGCAGTTGCCAAGAAGGGTGATGAGGTAAGCTCAGGGCAAGTCATCGGTAAGGTTCAGGAGACTGAGACCATCGAACACCGTGTCATGGTCCCACCAAATGTTGGTGGTAAGGTGAAGAGTATCAAGTCTGGCACATTCAACATCACTGAAACTGTTTGCGTATTAGATGACGGAACCGAGATTGCTATGATGCAAGAGTGGCCGGTACGTCACCCTAGGCCTTTCGTCCAGAAGTACGCACCTGATGTACCTCTGATAACTGGCCAAAGGATACTAGATTTCCTATTCCCCCTCGCCAAGGGCGGTACGGCGGGAATCCCAGGTCCTTTCGGATCCGGGAAGACTGTAACTCAGCAGCAACTGGCCAAGTGGTCGGACGCACAAATCGTAGTCTACATTGGTTGTGGAGAGAGAGGAAATGAGATGACGGAGGTTTTGGACGAGTTCCCACACCTGATTGATCCAAACACAAACAAGCCACTGATGAACAGAACAGTGATGATTGCAAACACATCCAACATGCCAGTAGCTGCTAGGGAGGCATCGGTTTACACTGGAATAACTATAGCTGAGTACTTCAGAGACATGGGATACAATGTGGCACTTATGGCAGACTCAACCAGTAGATGGGCCGAAGCAATGAGGGAAATCTCATCGAGACTAGAAGAAATGCCTGGAGAAGAGGGCTATCCGGCTTACTTGTCAAGCAGACTAGCAGAGTTCTACGAGAGGGCAGGTAGAGTGGAGACTCTTTCTGGTTCCGACGGATCGGTATCAGTAATAGGCGCGGTCTCACCTCCGGGCGGTGACATCTCAGAACCGGTAAGCCAAGGTACCCTGAGAATCGTGAAGGTTTTCTGGGGCCTAGACGCAGGTCTCGCCAGACAGAGGCACTTCCCAGCAATCAATTGGCTAAACTCGTACAGCCTTTATCCCCAGGCCCTTGATCAATGGTACAGGGATAACATTGCTCCCGACTTCCCAGAGGTCAGGACTGAAATCAGTACGCTCCTTCAGATTGAGTCTGAACTCCAGGAAATCGTTCAATTGGTGGGTTCAGACGCACTCCCCGTAGATCAGCAGCTCACTCTAGAAGTTGCTAGGATGATTAGGGAATTTTTCCTACAGCAGAATGCATTCCATGATGTCGACACATTCAGCGACTTGGACTTGCAGTACCATATGGCCAAGGCCATACTTTCATTCCAAGAAGAGGCGAAGAAAGCAATTGCCGGCGGAGCACAGTTGGAGGATGTAGTCAACGTTCCCGCAAGGACAGACCTCATGAGAGGAAGGTTTGAGAAGGGATATGAAGAAAAAATCAGTGATTTGGTCAGTGAGATGAACAAGCAGATCGATGCTAGCATGGAGGCAAATTGAGAGGTGATATTATGAGTGGAAAAGAGTACAGAACCATTACAGACGTAAAGGGACCTTTGGTCTTCCTAAACAAGACGGAACCCGTATCTTACGGCGAAATAGTTCAGCTGATGCTGAGCGATGGATCGATCAAGAATGGACAAGTCCTGGACACCTCGGATGATCAGGTAATCGTACAGGTTTTCGAAGGCACCGCCTCCGTTGACAGACAGACTGGAGTCAAATTCCTTGGGGACGTTTTCAAGCTCCCAGTTAGCAAGGGACTAATCGGCAGGATTCTTGACGGGGCAGGACGGCCTCGTGATGGTGGTCCTGATATCGTCGCGGATGAAATGGCGGACATAATCGGAGCGGCCATTAACCCGTATTCCAGACAGAGCCCAGAGTCTTTCATTCAGACAGGAATATCCGCGATAGACGCATGCACATCACTAGTAAGGGGGCAGAAATTGCCAATTTTCAGTGCTAGCGGTCTCCCGCACAATGATATCGCTCTTCAAATCGCCCGACAGGCAAAATTGGTGGGTAGCGACGATGACTTCGTTGTAGTTTTCTGTGCTATGGGAATAACAGCTGAGGAGTACAACTTTTTCGTGCACGATTTGGAGAGAACAGGGGCACTAGAGAATTCGGCTTTGTTCGTTAACCTGGCAGATGATCCAGCGGTCGAGCGACTAATCACTCCTCGTCTGGCTCTAACTGCCGCGGAGTATTTGGCCTTCGAACATGACTACCACGTGCTTGTCATATACACAGACATGACAAACTATTGCGAGTCATTGAGGCAAATCGGTGCCGCCAGAGAAGAAGTTCCAGGTAGGAGAGGCTATCCGGGTTACATGTACACCGATCTTGCTATGCTGTATGAGAGGGCCGGACTGGTAAAGGGCAAGAAGGGATCAATTACTCAGTTCCCTATCCTTACAATGCCGGGAGACGACATAACTCACCCGATTCCGGACCTTTCTGGATACATTACTGAGGGACAAATTGTTATTTCCAGAGAACTTCACCAAAAGGGAATATATCCCCCAATCAATGTACTTCCTTCACTTAGCAGACTGATGAACGCTGGTATTGGAGATGGAAAAACAAGAGAGGATCACAAATCGGTGTC
This sequence comes from Candidatus Poseidoniales archaeon, assembly GCA_028283505.1. Lineage (GTDB taxonomy): Archaea > Thermoplasmatota > Poseidoniia > Poseidoniales > Thalassarchaeaceae > MGIIb-O5. Next base: position 6,734 of record JAPOFX010000012.1, on the reverse strand, counting down.
CGACCAGCTTTATGCCGCTTATGCCCAGGGTAGAGAGCTTAGGGGTCTAGTAGCGATTGTAGGAGAGGATGCTCTGAATGAGCGTGACCTGCAGTTGCTGAAGTTCGCTGATATCTTTGAAGACCAATTCCTGAGGCAAAGTAGGGATGAAGACAGGTCGATTAGTGAGGGCACATTAGATCTAGCTTGGAACCTTCTATCGAATATAGATACCAAGTACCTAGTCAGACTTGATCAGAAGTGGATAGACAAGTATCATCCAACAGAGAAATCATCTAACGAAGAGGAGTGAATCTGAGGTTTTAATATGGCTCTGGACATCAAGCCAACAAGGTCCGAGTTGATCAACCTAAAGCGTCGCATCAAACAGACCAGCAGTGGCTATAATCTTCTGAAAATGAAGAGAGACGGCTTATTTCATGAGTTCAGAACTCTTCTTTCGGAGATGATATCAGCTAGGGAGGAGCTCGTTGGGACCTATAGAGACGCTTTACAGGCAATCAGCCTGGCCTCTTCCATAGAAGGAGGGCTATCGGTTAAGAGTGCGGCAATAGCCGCTTCAAAGAGGCCTGAAGTGAGTGTCTCCAAGAGGAATATAATGGGAGTTGTCGTGCCAAAGGTGGATGGTCAGAATCTCAAGCTATCAACCGAAGATAGAGGATTGGGACTAATAGGAGGTTCGCCATACATAGATGAAGCAGCGGACTCCTACTCTTTGCTAATTGAGAAAGTAGTCAAGGCCGCTGAAATGGAGGCGACTCTGAAGCGACTTCTGGAAGAAATCGAAGCCACAAAAAGAAGAGTCAATGCTCTCGAGTTCAAAGTAATACCAGAAATGAAGGAAGCGCAGACATTCATACAGCTGAGACTAGAGGAGATGGAGAGAGAGGAAACTTTCCGCCTGAAGCGATTCAAGAACAAGTAAGAGAGTTGCGCCCAAAAGCGAGGGGTAAAATCAGACTTCCCCTTGCAACAGGCATGACTTCTCCTGAGCCGTCGCAAGAAAGGCTCGAAATCGACGTGGAAACCTGGAGCAAGAGAGACTTAATTCAGGTAATATCATCGAGGTATTTCATACTAGGTGACCCTGAAACTGGGGAGTTCTCTTGGAGAGTAAACGCTATTGGCGGAGACTCTGAAAGTGAATGCTTAATTCGAATGAACAAGCACTTAGAGAAGTTAGGAATGATAGGACTTTTGGACAAGGGAAATCCTCCAGTTCTCACAGTCACAAATCTCCCCAATGACATTTTCGTCATGCCAAGATGGCAACAAGTGGTGATCTGGATCACCATGTTTTCATTCATGACTATAGCAGGATCTGGACTGATTCTGAGGAATGACCCAAGTTTGGAATTCAATGCCTCTTTGTTAGCTGAATCCTGCACTCATTTCTCCTTACCCATTATCGCGTCTGTTTTCTTAGCAAGCGAGGTTAGGAGGAGAGTTGCAACTAGATATGGAGTGTCAATAGGGCACCTGTCCCCCCTAGCGTTCCCCCTCTCCGAACCAATTTGGCCATTCGGACTTGCTGGCTTTATCTCGCAAAGACGCTCCGATCAGGTCCCTATACCGAATAGAAAGGCCCTCGGACTTATTTCGATTTCCTCGCCTCTTGTTATGTTCATCTCGGGGATTTTTTTAACCATCCTCGGAATCTCGTACACCTCCACCCAACCTCCGGACCTGGAGTCTCCTCCGATGGCATTCAGTGGCAACGTTATAATTGGAATACTGGAATCACTAGGGATAGTAGAATCCCTCGATGTGAAGTTACAATGGCTTGACCCAATAGCAATAGCCGGCCTAGGATTATGCACAGTATCATGGATAATGCTGCTTCCAATTCCCGGATTCCCAGGGGATCATCTCCTGCATTCAATACTGGGTCCGGATAATCTATTGTCAGACGATAAACAGACGATAATTTTCGCATCCACTCTGATAGCCATGGTCCTTATTTTTGCCACTGATCCATGGTTCCCGTGGCTGGTAATCGCCACGATAGCGGTTTGGAGGAGATTTAGTCCTACACCAATATTAGACCCATTCGTTGTCGACGAATCTTCAGGTCTCGACGATATCTCACGTAATCAATTTGTAACAGTAATTGCCATGGTCATAATTTTGGCATTCCCTGGTGCAAATGGGTCTTACAGTGTCACAGAATGGGATGAGGGAATAGAGACTTCCCATTGGCCAAGTGAGGTGGTTTATACCGTCGGCGAAGAGACAATTATTCCTCTTACCATAGCCCCTGAGGGAGTTGTTCCGGTATCTGGCTGGATACAGTTCAGAATGGAAGGTCCAGTTAGTCAATTAGATCTGTCCTCTGATTGCTCCGATACTGAACGGACTTGCAGGGTGGAGGGGATTACTCAATCAGAAAACTCCATTATTAATCTGATATTAACTGAAGAAAACTCCCTGATCCTGGACAACATGACTGCGAGCATTAGAGTTTTCACGGAGATCACTGGACACTATGGCGAACACGTAATTACCCTGATCCCAAACTCTTCTCGTTATCAGGAAAACTCGCTATGGGATTTTTACGGAACTTTACAAGATCCCCAAATTTGCACTGTTGTGACCGTGGATGATGACTCATTCGGGAACGTCTCTGTGGCCAACCCTAGATGGTCGTTGATAAACGGTACAACGTTATCAAAGGGAGATAATTACATTTGTCTTGAGGGAGTTAACGGCGCTTCAATCAGCGGCCCCACTGACTACCTTGGTAGACACCTCGGCCCCCTTATCTCCGTTACCTGGGATGACGGAAATTCCAGTTTGTGGCGAACACCTATCGTCAATTCCTCTCCAGTGATTAACTCCAAAGACGGGATCATCAGCGTTCCTAGGGAATTTTCCGGTTCAACCATTGGATATGTGGAGGCTACCTCACCTTTCTGCCCCTCGCAGGTAGATTTTCCATCTGTCGATTCAGACACTCCTTGGAATAGGACCTTGGGTGATTACTCCTTCATCCAGGTTCCAGAGACATACTCTGGAAACGGCTCTCTATTGGTAAAGGAGGGCGGATGGCTTGTCATATGCGAAGATTACGAATTGACTTCATCCTTCAAAATTTCAAACGGACCCCAAATATGGGTAACCCCGGGGGCGTTGAATAATGGAGTGAAATACACAACCACCAGTGTAATAGAAATTACCAATTTCCAGAATGAGACCGAGTTAATCACAATCTCAATTTCTGGCCCACCCGGAGATACATGGGGCATCGACTCGCCTGAGTTAATAATGCCAAATTCTAGTGTAAACGTCACACTCAACCTTCCTGAGAGTGGCTATGAGGCGGTTGTGTGGGTAATTCCGGACGACTCTGGAACTACTTTATTCACGGATATCAGAGAGGTTTGGGGATGAGAGTCGCCATTCTCGGCGTTGGCTCAATCGGAGGGGTCTTTCTTTCATCGCTATCCAGTGCGGATGTCGACCTCTTGGCAATATCACGAGGCCTTACTGCAAAATCCCTAATTTCTGAAGGGTTGATCCTACACACGCCAGAAGGAGCAATCGAGGCAATTCCCCCGGAAAGATTCGAAGTTTATGACAGCGAATCAGGACCAGTTCCTGAGAAAATTCTCGGTAGTTGCGATGTCGCAATTGTTTGCGGTAAGTCATATTCAACACCGATCCTATCACAAATTGTTGGGGATATTCTCTCTGAGCGAGGAGTCTCCTTAAGTGTACAAAATGGAATGGGCCACGCCCAACATATTTCCAATAGAGTCGGTAAAAATCGTACTCTGGTTGGAGCTACAACCCATGGAGCTTGGAGGGATAAGGACGGGACCCATTGGGTTGGTCGGGGCTCCATAACCATAGGCTCACTCGATGGAAGTCCTCCTAACAAATCGGCAATGGAACTATTGAAGATACTGGAAGACGCTGAACTGTCTCCTATATGGGTTGACGATGTGAACACTTCTTCGTGGGAGAAGCTCCTCATTAATGCTGCAATAAACCCCATATGTTCCATCTCGGGAGTCCGGAACGGTGCCTTACTTGAGAGCCAGGACCTATGGGAGCAATCTCTATCCGTTCTTGAAGAGTCGTTGACGGTGGCTAGGGCCTCTGGAATCAATCTTAACTTTGAAGAAATGCAGGCAACTCTCTTGGAAGTAGTCCAGTCCACTTCTGATAACAGATGCTCAATGCTACAGGATTTGATGTCGGGAAAGAGGACTGAGATAGACTCAATCTGTGGCTATGTAATCATGATGGGAGAAGGACTCGGAGTACCAACGCCTCTAAACTCAATGCTAAGAACTCTCGTCAGGGGAATAGGCGACTCATCACAGTTAGACTGATCAATCCAAATCAATATTGAAGTGTAGTCCTACGTTTTGTCTTCTAGATTTAGATGCCTCAATCACCATTTTTGAGACCAGTACTAGATTACGTAGCTCAATCAGGTCTTGGGTCGGTTTGCTACTCATCCAATATCTTACTACCTCCTTTTCAATATGCTCAACTCTTCTTCCAGCCCTATCCAGCCTTGCATCACTCTTCACCAGCCCAACATCCAGAGTCATTGTGGCTCGAAGAGCATCCAAATCAGTAATCAGAGGAATATTTTCTACTAGTTGACACAAATCCTCAGACCTCCACCTTGGTAACCCCGATTCCAAACTGGAGAGCTCTCCAGATCTCCAATCTCCTATGATTTTCCTTGAGGCTCTTCCCGAGTATACCACGGCTTCAAGAAGACTGTTGGACGCCAATCTGTTGGCCCCATGTAGCCCCGTGCGGGCAACTTCTCCTATTGCATAAAGCCCTTGCATAGGCCTTCCATCAGACATGGCTCTCCCGAATTCATCTACTGATACCCCTCCCACCATGTAGTGTGCAGCAGGAGTTACTGGAATCGGATCTTTGCCGAGTTCAATGCCCTCGTCATCTAACCTTTCGGCGATTGTTGGGAAGGAGTGTAAAAGCTCATCTTTGTCAAGATGTTCTGTCACCAGTAGGACATTCATTGCTCCTATTCGCTTCATTTCAGTATCTATCGCTCTAGCAACTACATCTCTGGTATCAAGACTTCCCTTTGTTGAATAGTTCAACATGAAGGATTCAGAAGAGGGATTGCCCCCTCCTGACATCCTCCATTTGGAATGCTCTTCCATTGTCATTAGAACTGCGCCATGGCCCCTGAGTGCCTCGGTAATAAGAAACGGCTTGACGCTTGAGGAATACAGTGCTGTGGGATGAAACTGAATGAATTCCATATCTTTGATATCCGCACCAGCTCTGCTAGCCATAGCTACTCCATCGCCGGTTGCGATCGAAGGATTGGTGGTTGATCTGTGCATCATCCCCGAGCCCCCGGTCGCCAGAACTACTACTCTTGAGGGAAGAGTCATTACAGTGCCCTCGGGCGAAAGACACCAAACCCCAGATATGCCCTTAGTTGGATTTCCATGTTCTTTCTGTATCAAATCAACAGCCATCCAATTCTCTAAAATAACGAAACTAGAATCAATCTCTCCTGACGCCACTTCAGTGAGGGCACGCTCTATTTCCGCTCCCGTCCTATCTCTCGAATGGAGAATCCTTGCTCCGCTATGTCCCCCTTCAATTACCATGTCGTAATTCCCCGAGTCATCATGATCGAACTCAACGCCATGCCTAATTAGGTCCCTTATACGTTCGGAGGCTTCAGATATCACGCTTCTGACAACTTCTTCGTCACAAAGTCCAGCTCCCGCCTCAAGGGTATCTTTTACATGTGACTCTAATGCTTCTGTATCATCTGGGTCAAGAACACCTGCGATTCCACCCTGGGCCCAATTAGTAGAAGATGCAGTGACTTCCTTTTTTGTCACGACTGCTACGGATAGTCCCGATCTAGCACATTCAACAGCCAGAAATAAACCTGCGATACCTGACCCGATGACTGCAACGTCAACCGCCTCAAGCTCCGTCACTGACACCACTAGCCCCCATGATTGCCAGCACTGGTTACCCTAGAATCTTGTCCAAAGGCAATATCTTCTTGGCGGGCAATGAGACTCTCTCTAATCGTTATGCTGCGCTTTTGTTAGCCTCAACATTGATAGGCGTAAAGGCAGGGAGGTGATTTCTAGTGTCGGCGGAAAATTTTGCCGATAATAGGTGATGGGATGCATCTCAAAAGAATAGAAGTTGAGAACTTCAAATCATTCGGCGGCGAGATGGTTATTCCATTTGACGAGGGATTCACAGCAATAACCGGTCCTAATGGAAGTGGGAAATCAAATTCTGGTGATGCTATACAGTTTGTTCTGGGTCCAAAATCAACCAAGGCCCTGAGGGCTTCCAATGTGTCTGAACTGATATTCAATGGAGGAGGACGTGGGAAAGCCGCTAAACACATGTCTGTCACATTAGTTTTCGCAAATGTCCCAGAACATGATGGAAGGAGGCGCCTCAGGATTGATGATGATGAGGTTTCATTCACCAGATCAGTCAGACTGAACAGAAAAGGCGAGCCCATCTCGTCCTTCAGAATAGGGGAGAAGCCCTCAACTGCTACAGAGATGAGGAGGGTTCTCGCCGAAGCAGGGCTGAGGGGTGACGGCTACAACATTGTCTTGCAGGGTGACGTTACAAATCTAGCAACAATGACTCCGCACAAGCGAAGGGGGGTCCTAGAAGAAGTAGCTGGGGTGACGGCATATGACGATGAAATCCGTAGAGCAAACACACAAAGGAAGCATGTCGAGAGT
>JAPOFX010000011.1 GCA_028283505.1 Candidatus Poseidoniales archaeon | reverse complement strand
CCAGTACCAAGGTGTCATATACCGACTCATTCAGTGACAAGAATCTGCAGTCCAATGCATGGTTGTTGTTGTTTCTGTTCAATGTCCCATCGACCGCGTAGAGGCACAACTCATGGCTACCAGTCCTAGGTATCTCGAATGAATAGGTCCCTGAAGAGGAAAGTCCACTAGTCAGAATCTCTCCATTCATGGTGAATTCGAAAGTAACTGGCTCGGAGGAGGACCATGACAAATCCTGTCTATGTTCGAATAATGTGAGTGAGTTCGCCATGCTTAGGTCCCAATCAATTGAAGGAATGGTTTTGTCGATATGGATCAGCCATGATTGAGATGCAGAGTTGTTCGTCCAGTCCATCAACTCCAGGTTGATGCCATATTCGCCATCGGGGAGTCCGGTTGTTTCTAGTGGGAGTGAGATTATGAATTTCTCCTGTGCACCTCCTTTCTCATCGGGTTCTGGGTGGCCTGTTGAGGTGTTGAAAACTGCTGGTCGTGAAACCATGCTACCGCACTCTAGGGTCGAATAATCATCAGACACGGAATCGATAGAGAGGCACCAATCCATGGTATCGGAGGGTATCTTCAGGACCAGGTTTCCGTTGGTTAAGTTAACTGGCTCAACTAAATGCGATGACTGGTATGGATTTCCTTCCTGATCGTATAGAGTTTCGAATTTCACGTCACCTGGAGGTTCCGGGTCATAGACAACTTGGAATTGCCTGGAAACAGTGTTTCCTGCGGCGTCAGAAACCGAGACCTCGAAAATGCTGGTGCCTTCGACAAAATAGTAGGGCACGCCGGTTGAATCGTCGAAGCCGACCTCCGCATCCTGAAGGAGGAATGAGTGTTCTGCGAATCCCTCCTCATCTAGTTCTACGAGACTCCCTGAGTGAGTGAAGATGGCGCTGGGCTCTGTCCATATCCTGTAAGTCATGACCTGGTTGCTGGTTATTTCGGGAATCTGGCTTATCATTACATCAGGGGCGGTGCGATCAAATGACAACGAGAGGAAGGCTTGGGTCGAGAGACCCGAGTGGTCTGTGACTGATAGGACGTAGTCATGCCACTGTTCGATCTGGGGCAATGATGAGTTAATCCAGATTTCTCTGAGTGTTATATTTCCTTGTATGGCGGAGTGATTCCCATGATTCCACAGTGTTGTCAAATTGTGATGGTTCCCCTGTGTATCCAGAGCATTTACTGAAGTGGCGTTGGGAATGATCGTGTTGTTGTCCCTCGGTAACCATTTGACTTGGTCTAACTTGAAGCCTATCCCAGTATCGATAGCGTAGATTTCTATAGGAGTCGAGCTGTTGTGATGTGACATGTTTTCAGGGCTTGAGAAGTTCACCGCGGGTGGAAGCTCCAGTAGCTCATACACGTAAGGAACCTGGAATTTTATCGAGCCATTGAGCTCGATCTCCACATAGCCTTGCCAGGTGCCTGCAGACTCCGGCCTGTCGAATTCGAGACTGACCTGTACGGCAGCTGCTGGATCTTCATTTGCGAGAGCCATCGACCCATCAGGCCATATTGAGTTGATCTCAGATTTCGACAGACTGATTTGGTTTGTGATCCGCAAATCGTCCCCTCCGAACTCTTGGATTGTTATCTGGAAGTTCATCGTTCCCCCAGGGACATCGTATCCAAGAACGGCTATTCCGTAAAGGCCATCAGATAGTTCTGATTGCTCTATCTTCTCGGATGAGTCAGATGAAATCGACTTTGCGATCTCCTCATCGCTACTGAAATCTCCATCACCATTTTGGTCCCTGAAGAGGTACAAATCGATATCGGAGTCATCAGAAAGGGAGTCTTCGGATGCTACATCTATTTCTATCGACAATGATTTGGAGTTATTCAGTGTGATGTTCCTCCACCAAGAAGCTGACATTTTGTTCCTACCATCATCCTGGGCGGTCTCATTGGGGAGGAATATGGGTTGGGACCACCCGTATGACGTCACATTCTCTATCGAAAGTGGAACTGTTGATACCAGATGAACGGCCTCAACACCACTTCCTTCGTTCCAATCTGAGACTACTTTCTCAAAGCCTGATCTTTCAGCTGCGATATATCCCACAGAAATATTCAGAGGATTATCATTTGAGCTTACTCCGTGCAGAGCTGTGTGCAATGCCAACTGGTGCACTCCTGGGGTCACTGGAACTGTGAAAACCTCGCGGGAAGTCCCAGTGTATGTTCCCCAGTTATGAGATCCAGAGCCCGCATAGTTGTTCACAGACCTCTCCTCTATGTAGAACGTTGAATTTCCATACGGGGTGGAGTCTTCGGATGAATATCCGTGTGGTGTCTCCGAAAGCCACATGACATCTATGTCCGTGTATGGGTTGTCTTCCCAATCCACGTCGATTATTGCTGTTCCCCCAGTGGCCCATTCGTCTGGCCATTCGATCGATAGGAATCTCCAGTCGCCGCTCTCGGCTCTCCAATCCCATCTAGTGGCGCCAGAAATCCACTCTTCTGAGTACAAAGTCTGATTGGTGACGTTTCCGTCAATAGGCCTAGCGTCAATTGAGAATGGGCCCACCCAAGGTACATTTGTTACCACCGGCAAGGTCCAGCTTCTGTTGGAGTCGGATTCTAGGGGAGAGCCATCTGAATCTAAATCAGTGGATTTTATGAGCAATCCGTGTTGATGTAGACCTGGCTCTGAGTCTAGGGGCACAGATATGATCATGGGTACGGAAGTAGTTTGATTGGGCTGTAGCACTACTTCTGAGGGAACGGATATCCACTCATCTGGGTTAGTGCCGAACGAGGTCCAGTCGATCTCAATTCTCACAGGTTCATCCGAGAGTTGGCCGTTGTAGTTCCAAACAGCCAACATTAGCCCGTCACCTGGGTCTTGTAATGGATTGCCCATCCGAACCTCTGCGTTAGGTCCATCAGACCTCCAGTATGTTACTTCTTTCAACTCACTTTCCTCCGTCCAGTCTTCAGAGTCGACCATCGAGTCATTGTCTAAATCTTGAACGTATATGCCATCTTCATCCTCATCCTCCCATCTCATTATCTCAAGGAAGACACGTTCCTCTGAGCTCCTATCCTGATTAAAATCGAAGTGGGAGTATTCAATCGTGGCCCTAGCTCGAAATTGTCTTGTATCCGGGCTTAGTTGGATGCTTGAATCTGCATCCAAGTGTATCGGAATTAGTAAATCAGGCCTATTGCTTTGATGCCCATCCCAGGTGGAGTTCCCACCTTCATCCGTACCGTTTCCTGTACTATTCCATATTCTTATGTCATGAGAAAGTGGGGAGAAGGAAGTCGCATCTAAACTTAGGCTGATTTCGGATTGGCCGGTGTTCGTAAAATCGATATCAGTAACCTGGGTCTCACCAGGCCTCAATAAATTCAGGTTTGCTGCCCTGTGTTGGCCCTGAAATGAACCACTGTTCCAGTGAGACGGGGTGGCCCACCAACTCCCATTATTTCCATCCAATGTCCGTATTGCGGTCGATGCATTGAACCACCCTCCTCCTTGTGTAAAAGGTTCATAACCTCTGTCGTCAGAAGTTGACATAACCAGATCTCTAAACTCCTGGGAGGAGGGGTGTTCCCCGAGATTGTCCTGCCAAGCCTCTGCTACCAATGCCATTAGGCCTGCCACTACAGGTGTGGCCAGACTGGTCCCTCCCCACGTCCTCCATGCTGAGTTGGCATCATCCCTAGTGTTAAGCGGAATATCCCCCGTTGCAGACCATCCTACGGCTACCACATCGGGATCCATCCTCCCCAGGGCGTTTGGCCCCCTGTTCGACCAAGGTGCGATCTGCCCCCAAGTCCCGCTTGATCTGCTACTGAACGCCCCCACGGAAAAAACGCCATTCGATGCACCTGGAGACTTTGTAGTGCCAAAACCATGCCCTCCGTTTCCAATAGCCACAGCATACGAGGTATTGTTGTTGTAGAATCTTGTTAGCCAGTCGAGGTAGAGAGAATACGGATCTGCCCCTGCTTCATCAACAGAGGAATAGCCGAATGAGAAAGACCCTATATGAGGTTGATCAGGAGTATCAGTCAATCCGTCGTAACCTTCAGCTATGAATCTCCAAGCATCCAGAGAGTGCCCACCTGAGTAGTGGTTACCAATTGCCGATATAGTGGCATTCGGAGCCATTCCCAGAACCTTGCCATCGCTCACGACCCCTTGCGCAGAAATAGCACTTGCACAGAGTGTACCATGAGTGCCAGACTCGAGCATGAATAGAGTGAGGTTTCCTGGCCCTGCGACTCTATCGGAATATCCGTGCCTTGCAGCATATGTGTCTCCGTAAGGCACTCCTAAAGCTCCATCCGAGACCCAGTATACAAGGCCGCCTGAAACATCCCATAGGCCGTCTCCATTGGTATCGAGACCGGATGTCTCCTCCCCTGGACGCATTGGGACCTCATCTCCGAACTCACCGTCCCTATCCAAATCAGCATAAACAGTCTTGTATTCTCCTGAGGCCGTGTCATCGACTACTAGAATTGGCACATCTCCCCCTTGCTTGGACCTGAGCGTTGAGTCGGGGTGTTCTCCTAGGTGATACTCTCCGGAAAGAGACATGTTTATGCCAGAAATATTCAGTCCCGAGAAATCCAGTAACCCGTCTGAATTGTTGTCTTGATCGATTGTTGAGGTATCTGCGTACCATGTAGACCTGGCGGGGTATGCCTCACCATGGACCATCCAGTTGTACATGCTGTTATGGTCTAACATCAGTGGCCAACCATTGTACGGAGAGTCATCAAATGTGACCCTAGCCTGAGTCCCATTCAAATCGGGGTGCGCGAAATCCACACCAGTATCTGCCACTGCGACAATGAGGCCGTCGCCTGAGTATCCGCTTTGCCATGCTTCTGTCGCGCCGTGAATTTCACCAGTCTTGATCGTGTTGGGATCAATACCTGGGGGCTCTTGAAATGGCTCAATTGAATAAGGCTCAGGTGCTTTCAGTGCGTCGATAACCGCTATGACTCCTTCTATTCCAGAGATTTTTTGAACTAGCTGAGAAGAAACCCAGAATGTTCTGTGATCGATTACCCCATCAGTGGTTTCTTGCTGTATCAAAACCTCGCCCTTTGACGCTTCCGCTTGCACCTCGAGGGCCCCGTTCTCCAATTGCCAGTACTCTAGATTCTGCAGTGACTTGGTGATGACAGTTACTCTGGATTTACCGTTGGTTCTCTCAAAATCGTCAATGAGCGAGGGATCGACCCAGGGCTCAATCTCGTCCTGGAAGGGAGGTAAGTAAGGATCTGGATTCTCTAGGCCAGTACGCTCATCGACGTGCCCGGCATATTCCTCGAACCCCACTGACGCAGAAGTTGTCTGCATCAACATGAGGCAGACTAGGACCATAGCTGAACGTCGAGCCATGATACATCGTATGAAGGCGGTTCTTTCATTCTGCCGGCCCCGTGCCTAGTACACTCTCGCCCGTCAAGTCCAAATCATATACCACGCGCCACAAGCTTGGAGTCCCGTAGTGTAGTGGTCCATCATCTCAGGTTTTGGTCCTGGGGACCCTGGTTCGAATCCGGGCGGGACTACCACTATCTCTCAATTGCGTCATGGTCTGCCCTTAGATCTCGAGCGATATTCTTCTGGTGCCCCTCTAGGGTGCCCCCGCCGATTTCCAATAATTTGGCGTCCCTCCACAGACGCTCGACAGTGTACTCCCCGACATATCCGTACCCTCCAAGGACCTGAATTGCCCTGTCTGCAATGTTCTTTGCAATCGTCGTTGCAAACAGTTTGACTCCATCCGAGTCCAATCTGTTCCCTGATTTGGCTAAGTCGATTTGTCTTGCAGTGTCATACACATAGGCCCTCATCGCCCTGTATTCCGCCCATGACTCAGCAATGTGTCTCTGAATCTGACCAAAATCCCTGATTTCCATTCCAAACGCTTTCCTTTCGCTGGCATAGCTGTTCATTGCAGATAAGCACCTTCTGGAGATTCCCACTGCCATAGCTGCTAAGCCGAGCCTTTCCAGCTCGAGATTTCTCATCATATGAATCATGGATTCTCCGGGTGATCCGACTACATTTTCAGGCGGCACCACGCAATCTTCGAAAACTAGCTCTGCAGTATTGCTAGCCCTCATCCCGAGTTTGTCGAAAATCTTCTGGCCGACGGAAAATCCATCAGTACCCTTTTCCACAAGGAAGGTAGTGATTTCCGCCCTTCCTCTGTCATCGGTTCCTGTCCTTGCATAAAGCCAGACTATGTCTGCTGTGCCTCCGTCGTCATCCAGAGAGCCGTTGGTTATCCACATCTTTCTACCATTGATGACCCAATTTCCATCGTCCCTCTGTACAGCAGAAGTCTCCATCCCCAGGACGTCTGTGCCATGATCTGGCTCACTCATTGCCATGCATCCAATCCATTCACCGCTGCATACCTTTGGGAGAATCCTCGATTTCTGATCTTCATTGCCATTTTGGGCGAGGTTATTTACCATTAGTTGGTCATGAGCGAGATATGCTAGACAGAAAGCTGGGTCGGAGTAGGAAAGTTCCTCATTGATAATTGCGACGGCGGTTGCATCCATTCCACCTCCACCGAATTCTGAAGGTACCGAGATTCCAAGAAGTCCTGATTCTCCGAGTGACCTGAATAAGGCCGCGTTGAATTTTTCATCCCTGTTGTACTCAAGCGCTTGCGGTTCAACCTCGTCGATAACGAAACTCCGGACCATCTCCCTGAGCATTGCGTGTTCTTCGGTTGGATTGGCGATGTCGAGTGTCCTCCAGTCCTCGTTCATGTATACGCCACACGGCCTAGGCGTAAGAGTGATTCGGGTCGCACGCCTACGGCGTGACACGTCGACTATCCCTGGGGAACGGTATCGTCTCCCTAATGTGATCAGCACCCGACAACCAAGCACAAACTCTGTCTATCCCCATTCCGAAGCCTCCGTGTGGGACACCTCCGTACCTTCTTATGTCTATGTAGAATTCATAAGGCTCCCTTGGAGTTCCCTCTTCGTCTATTCTCTCGAGTATCTCCTTTTCCGACCAAGTTCTTTCCCCTCCTCCAATGATCTCTCCATAGCCCTCAGGGGCAAGTAGGTCGTGACAGAGAACATACTTCGGGTCTTCTGGATCGGGTCTGTGGTAGAATGGCTTGGCTACGCGGGGATAGTGGGTAAGGAAATGAGGCACTTCAAAGTCTTGGGTTAGGATTTTTTCTTTGCTGTAATCTAGATCCTGGCCCCACTCTATCTCGACCCCCTTAGACTGCAGAGTTTCGACAGCCTCGTCGTACCTCATTCTCGGATACTTGGAGTCAGCGTATTTCTGAATCATATCTATGTCTCTTCCTAGCTCGGATAATTCATCCTCTCTTTCTTCAACCAGTGATTGGGCTATGCTTCTGACTAGGGCCTCCCCGTGCTCCATAACTTCCTGATTGCCTCCCCATGCTATTTCCATTTCAGCATGCCAAAACTCGGTCAAGTGTCTTCTTGTCCTGCTTTTTTCGGCTCTAAAGGAGGGAGCGATAGTGTAGAGCCTCTCTAGTGCTGGCATGGCGGCCTCAGCATACAATTGCCAAGATTGAGTGAGATAGGCTTTTTTCCCAAAGTAAGGTACTTCGAATAGGGTGCTTCCGCCCTCTACGGCCCCTGCTACGAAGTTAGGAGCCTGATATTCGATGAAATCCCGGTCTCTGAAGTAGGAGTGGACAGCACCGAAAACCGTTGACCTAATCTTCAACATCTTTGTCATCCTGCTGGTTCTCAAGTATAGGTGTCTGTTATCGAGTAGGAATTCAGTTTCTCCCCCATCGGCCTCTGCCATCGCTGATTCTGTAATCGGAAATGGGCTATCTGGGTTTACGGCCCCAACCACATTTCCCGTGCTTACCGAGAGTTCGTAACCATGCTCCCTGTCAGTCCTGATGACCTGTCCTGTGACTCTTACACTCGATTCTATTAGAGCGCCGGAGAGGGCGTCGAAACATTCGTCGTCAACCGCACCCTTTTTGATCACGCACTGCAGAGATCCTGTAGAGTCTCTGAGGACCAAGAATCGAATTTTGTTGGAGCCCCTAGTCCTGTGAACCCACCCACAGAGTTCGACAACCTCCTCGTCATGGGAGCCGACAAGAATGTCTCCAATCCAATACTGCTTTGCCACGGCACCCCTGAGGGGCCCGTGGTATATGGTTGCCTCGCTGCCGCCTTGCGGTGGTGCTGGCGGGTCTGACGGGGTTCGAACCCGCGACCGCCCGGTTAAGAGCCGGGTGCTCTACCTGACTAAGCTACAGACCCGTCCATCCGAATCGCTATCCCATTTTAATGGCCTCGGATAACAATCAATTGAGTCTGCCATCGGGATTTACCAAAATCTCGACCCCTGACGACGATGCCAGTATTACCGCATCACAAATTCCGACAAATAGGCCTACTTCGACTACCCCATTGATATCGGAGATTGTTTTCTCCAAATCTGCAGGATTTGTGATACTGGGGCCGAATTCACAGTCAATGATGTATCCGCCGTTATCTGTGATGTAGGGTTGGTTTCCCGATGAGTTTTTTTGTCCCGAGGCCCTTATCCTTACTTCTCCCGGGCAAAATCCATTGATCTCTTCAATAACGGAATCTGAGTGAAGTGGATCAGCCTCGATAGGTAGTTTGAAACCCCCCAGAACATCAACTTTCTTACTTTCATCCGCTACGACTATCATTGATTTTGAAAGATTTGCAACAATCTTCTCTCTTGTCAGTGCCCCCCCTCCTCCTTTGATGAGTGAGAAATCCCCATCGAATTCATCGGCACCGTCAATTGTCAAGTCTAGGGACTCTACCTGAGAAATTTCAACCAGAGGGATGTTTACGGACTCGGCCAGTACCCTTGTGGCTTCACTGGTTGGCACTCCTGTGATTTCAAGGCCCTCTTCGTCCACCATTCTTCCGATTTCGATAATTGTGTACTTAACGGTCGATCCAGTTCCGAGACCGAGTTTCATGCCGTTTTTCACGTATTTGCACGCAGCTATCCCTGCCTCTCTCTTTAACGACTCAGCATCGGCCACAGAGCTCTGTTAGCAGGTACGTAGATGATTATTTCCAAAATTTTTTGTTTTTCTGGGACCGTTGGGTTCTTGGGCACCAACGTGGCGGGCGGGGCGAGGGAGCAGGAGGGTCGCTGACAGTGTACGACACTGAGGAAAGTCCCCTCTCCGTGATGCGAGTGGCTCGACGCAAGTCGGGGGTCCGGGAGGGCCGGCTCTGCAACAGAAACGAACTGCCCCGGGAGTACGATGAATCCGCGAGGAGGAGGTTTCCCGACGGTGGCTGGAACGAGCAACCCCGCTGGAGCAAGTCCAAGCAGGCCCGTAGTGCATCAGCAGGGCCGGGTAGGATGCATAGTTGAATGCGACCAGCCGAAAGGTGAACAGAAAGGGGCTTATTCCCTGCACCCTCACCAATTTCTCGTCAGACTGCGTCAGCAGGGTCCACTATAGCTTCCAGAACCGAGGTCTCGGATAATGTCCCGCCATCATCGTAGTCCAGCCAGGCTCCGTTAAGTGTGATTCTTGACCTTAGCTCATTGTAAACTACAATTATTGTGGGAAGTAATATTGCGCTTGTGAGTAATGCCAAAGCAATTAGTGCCATCATTAGAAGAAAGAAATTTTGAAGGCCGGGAATTGCCACGAAGAGACCCGCGGCCAAACCGGCACAAGTTGTAGCGGTGGTCTCGAAAATAGTGCGTCCCGTTGTGACGACGGATCTGACTATGCCTGCGGGGGTCTCACCCTCATCCCTTATCCTATCTATGATGTGGATTGAGTCATCAACACCTATTCCGAAGACTATGGTCCCTATCATCGCGGTGAAGACATTTACGTTAACTGAGCCCCCTCTCATAAGGAGCGGTTGCCATAACACAACAACTGCCACTGCTGTCATAGTAAATATGGCGAGCCTCGGGGATCTGAACAATACGGCCATTGCAAAGAGAAGGATTATCATTGTCCATACCGTGGTCTCATTCTGAGCCTTGTGGATTCCGGAGTTAATGTCGATTGAGATAGGGAGTCCTCCAGTTAGCTTGGAGTTGATAACTCCCTCATCGGCAAGTGTGGTTGACCTGCACTTAGTAGCACCTTCACACCCTCCTTCCGATAGGAAGCCGTCAATAGTGTCTCTGAGCCCAGTTGCGTCTTGGATGTTTATGTATGGTTGCCACGCGTAGACTAGTGTCTTGGTCTCCCCACTCCCCTGATCAGCATTCATCAGCATAGACCTTATCTCCGGACTAAGAGTGTCGAATACAACGTTGACCATATCCTCCTTCGAGGACAGTGTGGTAAAAGCCAGATCGCCACTCGTCAGGCACTCGATCTGCAATGGGTCATCCCAGCAAGAAGAGTGCAAGATGTCCCACAACGACCTATCGAATGTCTGCTGCCCAGTAATATCATCTTGCACATGAATCGCTTTCAGAATGTCCACAATGCTCGTTGTGTCGGTGAATTCGACATTGTCGACCTTGATTTGCATTGCTTCTATGGAGTCTAGGACAGGGATGTCTCTTATTGGGGCTGTGCCATTGAATGAGCCTCTCTCAGTGGCATCGATGATGAACAGGTTTGTTTGTCCTCCTTCGAACTCATAGCTATACTCCCTAAGGGCCTCGTATGATTCTAATCCAGGTGGGACCTCATCAGACGATCCGGTAATGTCCTTGCCGAGTTCTTCCTCTAGAATCATGACTCCGCCAGCGGTAGTTACGATTGCCACTAACATCACCACGATGGTGAATCTGACAGGGATCTTGCCAATCGACTCCCAAACTACGTCTAGGATTCCGAGGGCAATTGTTAACGACAGCATAGATGCTATAATCAGGGAGTTAATGGTCGACATTGCGCCGGAATATGACAGAGCGAATGCTGCAATTGCTCCGATAGCTATCGAAACATAGACAGTTTGATTCGTAGACATATCCATGTTTCCAGTAGATTTCCTGTATCTAAGTAGCTGGATTAGTGCTGGGACCATCACCATGGAAAGGAGGAATGTTACGAAGATACCGAGCAAGAGTGTGGTACCCACTGTCCTCATAGGCTGAATCGGAACAAGGCTGTCCCAAGTAAGAACGCTGAAACCAATAATTGTGGTCAATGCCGACAGGAAGATGGCGTGTCCGGTTGTCATAGCCGCTCTGACGGTCGCTGTGAGGCTGATTAGTGGGTCCCATGGGTCAATCGATTCGGTCTCCAAGCCATCTCTGTTCAACTTCCAGGATCTTTCCAAGTGATCCTCAATCAGCTTTTGCCGATTTTCCTCGATACGGTTCGTGAGGTGAAGTGCGTAATCAACCCCCAAGCCCACTAATATCGGACCGGCGGAGATGATCATTGGCGTCAGCATGATATCAAGAATCACCGTGGTTCCGAAGGTTATCGCCAGACTCATTGCTATTGGAGTTCCGCAGATGATTATGACCTTAGCATTCCTGTGGAGAATCAGCATTGCGAGAGCGACCAATGCCAAACTAGCAGGTAGCATTGTCTCGACCAGTTCTAGGTATATTGCGTCAGATACGTCATGCAAGACAGGGGTGAGTCCAGTTACTGTCACCGCTCTTCTGGGCGGAATGTCATCAAGTCTCTCAGTGTCCATCGTCGATGTCAACTCGTAGGTTGTGTAGCAGAGCCTGCAGTTTTCCTCTAACTCGTCGCAGACGCCACTGCCATCATCATCGCATCCCTCGCGGGTTTCCCCGTCGGGGCCTAGGCCGTGGATGTATGCCTCAGCGAAGGCTAAGAATGCCTTGTGATCTTTGACTTGGCCGAATTTAGGATCGTCGCGGGGCGGTATATCAGTTCCTCCCATATCGAATGAAATACCCATAATTATGACTCCAGTATCCCAAATTCCATCGCCATTGGTGTCCCTGACCATTGACTCCATTAGGGACCCCGCATTTTCCACGAACTGGTCGACTCTCTCTTGCTCATCTGGAATTTCGTATCCGTAATATGGGTTGAGGCCTGCAATGGCGCAGTTTTGCCCGTCACTAACCGGGAGGCCATGCTTCTCCATGGCACAATTGAATCTCCATGAGGAAGAGTTTGCCTCTTTGATTACCTGGGAGGGGGATAGAACCCACACGACCCCGTCATTAATTCCTCTATCGCTCTTGTCCCAGTCTAATCCTCGATCGAAGGTCCCATCTCCTGAGGTGTCATCCCCTTCAATCCAAGACATCTGCGACAGAACGTTGACAGAGGTCACGTTCTCATCGGTTCGTTCTGAGATTGATGCGATGGAGTTACCGGTCTGGAGGTAGACTATGACCACGTCAGTTGACCATTGTTCCCTGACCTCGGACAGCAGGTCAGAAGAGTCCGCCCCGTCCGGAAGATATACCTCAACATCTCCGTTTATTTGCTGCTGGAAGTCCATGGCGAATTGCCCGATGACGGAGGTAAACAATAACAGGAACGCGACAAAGATGCCAGGGCTCCTCAAAATCGTTGCGTACGCTAGCTCGTTCAACCTCCTGTAGGAAGAATGTGCTATGTCAGCAGCGTCATCTATCAGTTGACCTACCGTATCGATAGCGTTACCTAAAGGACCCTCGTAAAACAGCCTTCTAGCAGAGTTTACTCCTTCCCTTATCGGCTGGATTCTCTCGAAGAAGGATTGCCAAAACTCCTCCTCATCATCTACTGATTCGTCAGCCGATTGAGAGAATCTGTCTGAAGCCACCCCATCGCTCACAATATGTTGCGGTAATACGCCCCAAATGAGCGTTGGCATCTGATGGAATCCCAAAGCCGCTTAATGCAGGGAAAGTAAAAGCCTCAAACTGACCCATGCACTAAATACTGACCATTGCGCTAAGTAACTGGACTACAATCTAGATTGGGCACAACATCGTACCATCAGACTCTAAGATGAATAGTCCCTCGGGGGCATTATGGCGAGGCGTAGGGCGAAGGCAGCACCTAAGGGCAAAGACGACGATGTTAGAACCATAGCGATGCTCGTTACCGCGGGAATAATGAGCCTAGTTGTCGCAATTTCTGTAATTCTAGCACCAATCCCACAAGTTGGCCCTGATGAGGGGAATCAAGCACCAGATTTTGTTGCGGATTCCTACGATGGCTTTGGATGGAACGAATACAGGCTCTCCGACAACTATGATTGGGATTGGAACGGATCATCCGACAGTAAGTGGTTCTTGATTTATTTCATGGATACTGACTGTCCGTATTGTTGGGTCGATGGTGAAGAAATGAGTCAGCTCCATTCCCAGTGGTCTGATAGAGTAAACTTCGTCACGGTGGCTGCTGAGCTGAGCATTCCTAATCATGACAGCACTAGAGGAGAAATTGAGGCGTTTAGAGACAAAACCTCGTATTTTGGATGTAATAGCGACAGAGACGACTGTATTGACAGGCCCGGAACCCCAAATGACTGGCCATATATCGATGATCGGTCCATGACGATAATGAACATGTGGGGCCTTTCGGGGACACCTGTCTCATTTATCCTTGAGCCTGATGGCACTGTAGCGTGGAATAAGAACAAGCATCAGGGGCAAGGAGGAGATGGAGAGGAGCTTTCAGAGGCCCTTCAGAGGCTGGTAGGTGGTCAATGATGAGTGTCTTCACTCCTCCACTGATTGCTTTCATTACGGGGCTAATAGCTTCAAGTTACCTCCTGTTGAAGGCCAGAGCAACCCCTGGAGAGCAGGGCACTCTTGGTATGCTAAACGCATGCATGGGATTTTCGGCTGTTGGCATTATGGGATCCGGTTGGACTTGGGCAATACACAACTCGATGATAATGGGATCATCCTCGATGTGTGCTACAGAGGGGCTGGTGCAATGTGGGTCGGTTATTGGGGATCCCCAGTGGAACAACCTATTCGGAATCCCATGGGGGCTAATTGGGATTGTCTCTTTTGCCCTGATATGGTTCTTCGTCCTTTCAATTAGGATGGACATTCACGCCAAGTGGACTTCGGGATATGTAGATCTATTGTTCTACGTCAGTCTAGCTGGGGTTCCATTCGTCATGTGGCTGGTCTTAGTGGAGCTGACAATGGTTGACGGGGCACCACACATTTGCCCTTACTGCACTGTCATACACATAGCCCTGCTTGGCATGGTTGCCTGTTCATACTTCCTCAGACAGAAGAGAGATACTGGCGCATGGTCCTGATCCTGCATCCGATGAACTCAAGTCCGCTTGCATTCCCGGGACATTATGCACTTAGTTACCGGAGGGGCCGGCTTCATCGGATCCCACTTAGTTGACGCACTGGTATCTCGAGGAATTAATGTAAGGGTATTCGACAATTTTTCAAGTGGAAGGGAGGAATTCCTGTCCCACCATCAGGGGACGGGAAAAGTCGAAGTGGTCCGCGGCGACCTGCTGAACATTGACGAGGTTGAGTCTGCTATGTCCGGAATCGAAATGGTTCACCATTTGGCGGCTAATCCTGACATTAGATTAGGGACGGAAGTTACTGACACTGACCTCAAGCAAGGTACCTTGGCGACGTACAATGTCCTTGAGTCAATGAGAAAGGTGGGAGTCAACAAGATTTCTTTCTCGTCTTCCTCTGCAATTTACGGAGAAGCTGAGGAAATGCCAACTCCTGAGACATATGGTCCTGTGATGCCAATTTCGCTGTATGGCGCCTCGAAACTTGGCTCTGAGGCATTGATAACGGCATGGGCCGGTACATTCGGGGCTAATGCATGGATACACAGGTTCGCCAATATTGTTGGACCTAGGGGAACTCATGGTGTTATTTTCGACTTCATCCACAAATTGAAGAAAGACCCAAGTAGGCTTGAGGTCCTTGGGAACGGCATGCAAGAGAAATCCTACATGTCCGCAGAGGACTGTGTTCGTGCAATGGTTCACTTAGTGGACTTTTGTGTGGACAATGTCAGTTTGTACAATCTTGGAACAGGCGACACCTGCTCGGTAAGGAGAATAGCTGAGATAGTTGTCGAAGAAAGTGGACTCGAAGACGTCTCGATAGAATACACAGGAGGAGATAGGGGATGGGCAGGCGACGTTCCAAAGACGTCTCTGGAAGTCGGTCGACTTCTCTCAACGGGATTCAAACCGGATATGGCGTCAGAAGACGCCATCAGGCATACAGCTCGTGCCTTAATTAGCGAAATTGGCCTGTAGTGTCCACACTGAGGCCCTGACTTGATAACTCATCTCGCCGCGGGCGATGCATGAGCAAGCGATGGTACCAGGAGAGTCGTCGTGACCCATGGAGAAGGGAGGCACGATCAAAGGGTTATCGAGCAAGGTCGGCTTACAAACTCAAACAGATACAAGACAGGTTCTCTGTGATCAGAAGGGGCGATAATGTGCTGGATATCGGTTGCCATCCCGGAGGGTGGACACAGGTTGCAGTGGAGGAGTCGGGAGAAAATGGATTGGTGATCGGTGTTGATTTATTGGCTACTTCTCCGGTAGAAGGGGCCAGACTAATCATCGGGGATGCCACCGAGGAGTCTACACTTGCCCAAATACGAAGTTTGCTGGGGGACGAAGATCTCAATGTTGTGATTAGCGATATATCCCCGAGGCTGACTGGAAGATATGACACCGATCAGGCAATATCCCTTGAGCTCTCAACCACTGTCCTAGACGTCGCAATTGACGTGCTCATACCCGGAGGCACGTTCGTAACCAAGACATTCCAAGGTACGGGAATTGAAGGACTGGTAGAGGCTGCGAAAGATCGATTCTCCAATGTGCAAAGATTCGCCCCGACTGCATCTAGAAACTCGTCCTCAGAAACATACCTGATTTGCAGGAACAAACTTCCAAGTGCTAGGAAGAGGGCCGCAGGAAGAACGGCAATGCAACAGGTCTCAGACCATCTTAGCAGTCTTGGGATAGTCACCGAGCCTGAAGATCTGGATGATGGCGTGATCCCTATGGTTGGCCTACGTAGGCTTTCTAGAAAAGAAGAATAGTGGTAAATAAGGAGAAAGCATCTAATCGTAAACTTGCTCCCAGGGTCATGCGGCGGTCAGTTCTTTCCGTGGTTCTTATGTTCACTTTTTCACTTTTGACCGGGTGTATAGCGGAAGATAATTCCTCACAAGAAAAAGAAGAAGAAATAGAGCGCTTGACAAGGCAGGTGGATAATCTAACCTCCGAGTTCGATGAACTCGAGGTCGCTTACAACATTTTGAACGAGACAATTGCTTCCTCTGAGGGAAGATTCTCGGAAATTGATTCACTATTAAGGGAGAAAAACGCCACCATCGAGAGTCTGACAGTTCTCATTGATGACAAAGACTCTCATATCATCGAAATAGAAAATCAAATTATGATTCTTCAAAATCAGTTGAATTTAACTGAAAATACAAGCGTGGAAACCATCAATACTCTTGAAGGCCAGGTTGCTAATTTAACTGACCATGTTTTATTACTCGAGATAGAGAGGGACTTAGCCATTACTCAGAGGGGGGCCCTCGAGGATGAGGTGTCTTCATTGACTCTCTCTCTGCATGAAATTGAGGAGAAAATCAGTATGATTTCCGGTGTGCTCTACAACGCCGTGATGGATTGTCCCGAAACAAATCCAGGATACAAACTTAGAATCGGTTCTGATACTGGGGGCCAAGGAGCAACAAGAGGGGACGGTTTACTGACTGGAGAGGAGATACTGACTTCCTTTGGAGAATGCCCTTCGGATATTGGAATGGTGAAGGATATACTCCCGGGCATAGCATCACCGACCAACCCGCGGAATTTTGTCTCCATGGGTGGAAATCTATACTTCACGGCGGATGATGGGATACATGGTGAGGAGCTTTGGAGATCTGATGGTACCCTCGGTGGTACTTACATGGTCAAGGATATTACGCCCCCTGAGGCATCTATTTCTGGTGGACAAGTAACAATAACAAATCCTGGGACGAGCTTTGGTGAGATCGTTGCAGGCGACAATAAAGTGTTCTTCTCTGCATGGAACATATCCGATCCGGTCGGGGAGCTTCACGTCACAGATGGAACCTCGTCTGGTACGAAAATGGTAACAGACCTATTCCGTTGTGATCCTGTCTTTATCCCACAGTTTGGAGTTGACTATTCTGGTGTGAATTCTATAATGGTGATCCCTTCATCGGTTTGGGGCTTTGATAAGGCGTATTTCTCGGGTTTTGAATGTGACCCGACCTCCGTGGGAGTCTTGGGCGAAGAGCCATTTACTTCTGACGGCACGGCGTCTGGAACCGTTATGCTATCCGATCTTAAATACGGAAATACCTCACTAACTACACCTGGCGGTGGTTCGGTAATTGTGGATTTTTATGGGAGCAAACCTAGAGACTTTACTAATGTAGGAACTATGGTTTTCTTCAGTGCAGATGCAAATCAGGGAGCGGTGTTAGGTGACGTAGGAAGGGAGCTGTTCATGACTGATATGGCGTCTCCCGTATCTTCTGTTACACTCGTTAAGGACATAGCAGCGGGTGCCGTTAGCAGTAATCCTGAGTACTTCGAGCCGATGCAAGGAAAACTGTATTTCACTGCAGATAACGTCATCGCCGGCAGGGAATTATGGAAGAGCGATGGCACTAGCATGGGAACTTTATTGGTTACGAATATCGGGTCTAACGCTAGCAGTAGCGGACCCGGTGAGAAGGTTTCTTTGGGAGATAGAATATATTTCACAACGACCTATGATTACTCAACAAAGCTTTGGGAATCTGATGGGACGCACATTAATTCCTCCGTGATTTACCAATCTAACACCTCGATAAGAGATCTTTCAAACCAAGGAGGATCTCTCTATTTCACGACAGTAGATGGTACACGTATAGCTCTGAACAAGTTAGATGTCAATTCAGCCACAGTGTCCAACCGAGGGGCAGTAGAAATGAGTTCAACCAGAGGTGAAATAATTTATGCGAAGGCGAATAATACAGTTTTCTACTTCATCGTGGATGATTCAATTTACAGCCATACGGACAATGGGATACAGCAAATACACTCTGCAACAGTGGCGTCGTCTGGAATAGCTGGAGTCGGGGGGAAAGTATTCTTTGTCGGGAATTACGGACATGGGGCAGAATTGATGTATCATTGGTATAATCCAGGCCCAGTGATATCAATCTGAATTTCTGTCATAGGGAATGATGTTCTGCCACTCTGAAGCATCTGACCTTGAGACAATAGCGTGTACCCATTCGGTTTCTGAGACATTGAATACCTCGTGCGGAAGGCCCGGCTCAATGTAGAACATGTCCCCCTCACTGTGGACAACGGAATTTCTGCAGCCTGGACCGTACTCATGCCTCACACTCCCTTTTAGGAGGTAAATCATGACATCGAAATCGACATGAATGTGTGCCTTTGCAATTCCTCCAGGTGGTATGTAGGCCCTGTTCATGGACAGGCCAGTAGACGGGGTATTCTTGCCCGACAGGCCAGCCCCATACTCGATATTATTCCAACCTCTTATCTTCTCTACATTCCTCAGGCTCCATATTCCCCCCTCATCTGAAACAAAAGCCGATAGGTCGTTCTGCTTACCTGACAACGATATCTCCTCTTCGCTCACTGATTCACCTCTATTGGGTAGGGGGACCTTCATTTCAATTCATTGCAATGGTGACCACTTGCCATCGGTCAACGCTAAAAGGGGGGTGTGGCTCGGCGCCTCGTCGAGGGAATGGAATGACAGCACGGACGAGCACATGTACGGCATCGGGATTACCACTGGTAGACTCCAGAAGTACCTCTTTCCCTTGTCCGGAATGCGGTTACGCGATCGGAAGAAGCAGGCGATGCAGACTTCAGGGCGTACACTACGTTTGCACGGAGTGCGGGTTCCAAGGACCTTAAGGAGGCACTAGTATGGGGCATGTAGTGGTGAAGTACAAAGTAACTATGGACCAGCCAGAGGAAGGGCGGCCAGACTATGATGGCATCGCAATGAAAATTGGCGAGCTTGAAGAGGTTCAGACATTCGAAATCAAGCCCCTGGCATTCGGAATGATGTTCATAGAGGTTCAGGCAGTCCTAGAAGATGGTGAAGGAACTGTCGACGAATTTGAGGCGAGAGTCAGGGAAACTGATCCACTAGTCGGACAGATTGAAACCCTTGAAATGGGTAGACTCTGATTTAATAATGGTCCAAAGGGGACCTCATAAACTCCCTCATCAATACTGTTGCGTATGTGCCAGGAGGAAGTGTGAAGCTGAGTCTTAGCGAGGCCCCCTCAGGATGCCACCTATCCCCCTCTGCAGGGGAACCCTGCCACTTCATTGATGTCTCAGAAGACTCGGGAATGTCTGTGGCTTCCTCTACCGTGAAGTCGGTAAAAGGGACCGATAGCGCTCTTCTAGTCCCACTTGTAGAAAGTCTAGGTATACTGTTCACTCTCCAATTTACGGACTCGAGTCCTGTTTTTTCAATAGCTTTGGTTTCGGCCTCCCCCGGTTTTCCATGCGCGACAGAAAGTTCACTGCCCGGGAGAGGCCCTGTAACTGAAAGCCTACCGAGTCTACAATTTCTCTTGCATCTTTCTAGATTATTATGACTAACCAAAGCCATCTTGGAGACGTCTATCCTACCGTTTCCCTTTGTCGGGGCGACTATATCGCCAATTTCTGGTTCGACCAAGCTCAATCCATTGGAGATTCTGTTAGAGATTGTGTGATTGAATGCCAGGGATTGTAGAGAGTGGACCATCAATAGCTGTAGGGAGTTCGGGAGGGTCTTGAATGACCCTAACCAATCTCCATCATTGCCCTCCAGATGACGTAGCATTTCTCTTTCATATCCAAGATGACCAGGTATGATTTCCAAACAGGCAGTGGGATTCTTAGTCTCCCTCCATAATTTTCTAAATTTGGAGGTCTCTTCATTGGATTTGTTTCCTTCCATCCCCAAGTAAATATCGACTGCGGATTCATAGTCATCCTCCACAACTGCCATTCCAACAAGTGGGGTAACCGGACGATTCGCGCCGAACCTCTGTGGCCCGATCCAATTCGGAAAAACGTCTGCACCTAACGAGTTCGCGAGACCTTCCCTAATTCCATTGACCCTTTGTAGGGCCTCCTTGCCGTCCATGGGGCTTCCATCTGCATGGCAACATCCTCTCAGAGTTATGGTAAACCTGTTTCCATCGTGATCACTCATTCCCACTTTCTGGTGTGTCCTTCCTAGCACTTCTATTTCTGAATCAGGAATATCTACACTTTCTACCTTTTTGATGTTGGCGTCTATAACCAGAATCTGCGTAGTAACCGCCCTCTTATCCTTCAATCCAGAGGCAAATATCCTGTTTCTACTGATACCGCACTCCTTAGATAGTCTATTGAAGAATCTATTTGTCTCCCAATTGGTCAGGGTTACCCTTGCCACCGTAAATCTCCCTTTGGGGTCCAAGGCTGGGACTCTCGAGACTTCTTCCACCCTGAAATCCTCGACTCTGACCTTGAGTAGCCCACCAACCCCCTCATCCTGGAAGGCCCATCCCACAAGCCCCAAGGATTCCTCAATGCCTTCATTGGGCACACGTTCACCACCCTCAGAGCTTGAGACCTGCGAATTCTTTGGATATTCCAGAGCAGAGATCTCTGAATACTTTCTCTGCCTTCTTACCTTTGACGGCTCGAACATACAATTCTGGCTCGTCAAGATCTGGATGTTTCTGGAAGAAGTTGGCATATTCAACGTTAGGACTCTCATTAAGCCTTGAACGGAATAGCTGGAGGGTAGTGTGTGTCTCTCCTGTAATCCTGAGTCGGAGTTCTCGGCCATCATTCATTAGTACTTTTATTGACATGTACAACGCGCCGAGCCGTGGCCCCCTTTTGAGGGCTTTCCTATGTTTCCAGCCCTGAAGGGGCCTGTAGTGGCCTAAGTTAAACGATGGACCGGTTTGGCCCTCACCCATGGGACAACCAGATGCGAAGGCCAGATTGGCATCTGCCTTCGAAACCATGGCTCTCCCTTCTCTGATTATCAGCATACTGCTGACTGCCATGATGATGAGTGTGATTGTCCCCCTACCTGCATTCACTACTGATTTGGAGTCGTTTTCTCCGGACAGCGAGTCGGAGGAAGCTATGCAAAGGGTTGACAGTAAAATTACTCCCACGGGACACAGAGTGTACATTCACGTGTCGGCAGGGCCTGGTGAAAATATCCTCGAAATATCACGTCTCTCGGGATTATTGGATGACATGGAGTCGCTAGACTCCGTATTGGCTGAAAATAGCATAACCTCGCACATCAACGCCGCCGATGCAATTCAACGCTCTATAGACGAGAGAGACGACGATTCACGTAGCATCTCAGATTTTTCGGACTGGGGAGAGATTCTTGACACGATATTGGCAGAGGAGGAGGATTGCATCGAGGCATCCTCTGACGAACGGGTACTTGCAACAGCGACTTTCGCGGCATCCGCAATGTTGCATACCGACTTCGAGTTCCAACAAGTTTGTGAGTGGTTAGATGACGGTAATGGAGATCCCACCCCTTCAGCGAGTAGCACCCTTTGGGTTATCGAATTGAATGGCGACTTAGATCGAAACGAAAGAGAGGAGGTGGCACAGGGGATCAGATCCTTCCTCCGAGACAGCGGTAGCGAGGGATTGGACTATGGAGTCATCTCAGATGATCTGATAAGTAGCGATATCAATGACAAAACCCTCGACGAGATGATCTGGTTGTTTGTGATTTCCATTGCAGTGGTAGTGGCTGTTTTGGCATTGGCATTCAGATCTGCAATAATGGTGGCAGCTCCCTTGCTGAGTCTATCTGCGGCACTAATCTGGACATATGGAACGATCACGCTTCTTGGAATGAAATTCTCAATTCTGGAGGTAGCAGTCGCCCCAGTGGTTCTCGGGCTTGGCATAGACTACTCCATACATCTCCAGCGGGGATATGAGAAGGCCCGTTCGTCGTCCAAATCAGCAGCTGAGGCCTGGGTACAGTCATTCGACTCAATCAGAGTGGCCCTAATGCTGGCTGTTGTGACAACTGTTTTTGCATTCATGTCTAATTCCTTCTCCCCACTCCCTCCTCTAAGGACATTCGGTGCCACCCTCGCACTGGGAGTTATCTCGGCATTTATTGCGAGCACAATAACTGTGGGAGCGGTTCATGTCGTAGCAGAGCGGGGCATAGGAAATGGGAAGTCTGCAGCGCTTCAATTCGACAAGCTTGCATCAGTGACTACCGAGTTCCAACGAAAAAATGCAGTCTGGGTCATGCTGGGTGTTGCGGCTATAACGACCGCATCAGTCTCGATAGCCGTTATGGAGCTCGACACGAGCTTCGAGCTTACTGATTTCTTGTCTGAAGATGAGATGGAGGTCATGGAAGTACGACAGGATATCTATGGGTCATACGATGCTGCAGCCTGGAAGTCCGTGGATATCATCATTGAGCCTTTGGAGGGAGAAGACCATATCGCGGGAGAATCTGACTTACTAAGGGCCCTAGATTTCTTGGATACCAGAATTGCAGGAATACCAGAAGTGGTAAATCCAACAAGTACCTCATCAGACAGGCCATCATATGACGGGCTGTACCCGATATTGAGGGATGCGGTTGATGGTGACGAGTCGTTTGGAGAAACATACCACCTCGCGATATATGACGGTGAGCTAGGCATATCTGACGGTTTTTCGGAGGGAGATTTGACATCATCGATTTCATCCCTTCTTTCGAACCAGTCGGTTGGAGATCCACTGAGAGGTGAAACGTGGTCGCAAAGGATATCTGGTCATGTGGCACTGACAGACGATAACTCAGGGATATTATACCTTAAAATGAGTGTGGACGTAATCGCGAAGACTAGTGAGGACTCGGCGAGAGTTTCAGAGGTTTTCAAACAACAGGCCTCACTGATTGAGGAGGGGGGGGTGGTTGATTGCAGGGCTTATGCAACCGGTGACGTCGTTATGATTGATGGCATCCTATCGGGACTTATTGTCTCACAAGTGGAGTCGACAGGGATAAGCCTGCTAGTGTCCATTTTTGTCTTGTTCCTTCTCACGAGGCGACTTGGTCAATCCTTGGTAGTGATACTACCTGTGGGACTAGCAGGGGCATGGGTGGTTGGTTCGATGGCGATGTTGGGGCTAAACTGGAATGTTCTGACAATAATGATCACTGCCTTAACTATTGGCTTGGGAATAGACTATTCGATACATGTTTGGAGGAGATTTGAGAAGAATAGGGGTTCTGGGATGGGAGTCTGGGATTCCATGAGGGAAATGTATGCCACCACTGGGACAGCCCTTGTAATGTCTGCTGGAACTACAATTTGTGGGTTCCTGGTGCTGATGCTATCTCCAATACCAGTGATCAGTGACTTCGGAGTCGTTAGCTCAATTGCCGTGGCCTTCTCTCTTATTTTGTCACTAATTGTCCTACCTGTCCTACTTGCTGCAGAGGTCAGAACATCCAATTAACCTAATTAGGTTCCCCAATCAGTTCCATTATTGTGCTCATTTCCAATCCTTGTTCTCTGGCTACCAAGGACAGCGAAAACCAGAGAGTGACAGGCCCCAATGCTCTCCTCTTTCTTTGGGCCCTTCTCACAACCTCCTTCTGAGTTAATCCGGATTCTTCAGAGATCCAAGATATCATCGGCTTTATGTTGTTTCCAGCCCAGTCTGGAGGATAATCATGACTGGTGGATAATTCAACTTGAGGCTCATTGGATTTAACTTTAAGCTCGGGTTTTGATGCCCTTGACGGTTTGGGAACAAAACTAGGCGGATTCTTCAATCTCCTTACTATTGGGGACCATCCAAGGGGAGGAGGATTAGAGCATATTCTAGGATCGGGGAAAAATAGATCCTTGGATCTAATCAACCAACCAGTTTGACAGAGTGATTCTATTATTTCAGACGATAACTCTGGACTTATCCAATGCATATCCAAGGCCCAAATTCTCACGAGCTCTTGTTCAGAAAGAGGAATAGGTGGAGAATCACGGAATGTGGCGTGGATGAGACGCTCGACGTCCTCGGAGTCATTTCCCATGGAACTCGACCGAGTGATTTACAAATATTACTTTGGATTTGCACAATAGGTCACTCAGTTGAATAATGACCACGGGGTGCGGGGGCTGATTGCCATGGCAAGGGAATATATTGCTAGAGATCCAAGAACTGGCAAGGCCCTCAGAAATACGCGAGTGAAAGATGACTCCGATATTAGGGCATTATCACCTAATAGTGGACCTTGGGAGTCAATCCCCCGGTCTGAAATAATTAGGCTAGCTTCAGGAGAAGTAGGAGCGATCGATCTACCTAGAAGTGTGGGCGGTGGATTTGCCAATAGGGGTGATGGGATTAAAGCGTTGAGCAGGGTTTTGGAAGATGACGTCAACATCGCTCATGAGATTCTTTTGGAATGTTTAGATGACGATTCAATCTCGATTAGGACTGTAGCCCTGGAAAGCATGCCATCATTTTCCTTGAGGAAGCACGAGGGATTAATCATGTGCCTATCAGATAGACTGATGGATGAGTCTTATGAAGTACGGAGGGAGGCTATGATTTCACTGAAGAAAATGGCCCCAGTTTTTCCTTCTGGATGTGAACACATACTCAGGAGGGAGTTGCGACATGAGGACATGAAACATAGAGAAAACGCATTTTCAGCTCTTAGATCAACTTCAGAAAGATGGTCTGAAACCGGGTGTCTGCACATTGACGAGCTTATTCGGGAAGATGATGTTGACCTGAGGAGGAGAGGGGCCTCGATACTTAGAGTCTTGACCACAAAGGCTGGAGCCGAGGGGTGGGACCTTATTGGATGGTGCTTGGAAGACGAGGATGCAGACGTCAGGAGGAGGGCGTCGAGGACTCTGGTCTCATTGGCGGGCGTTGAACCACGTATTGCTGCTATCTTAGTGGAAGTCGCCATGTCAGACGACGACGCAGTTGTCAGGAAATCGGCGATTGGGGCACTGAAGAAGCTAGACATGGAGAGTCCCAGGGTATCGAGAATGGTCCTTGACGGAGCCAGAGACAGGGATTATGAATTGAGGAAGGCCTGTATAGGACTTCTGTCAATAATACTCAGTGGAACTGAATTGAGGGACACTGCCAAAGAATTGTTGCGTCAGGAGACTCGTCCAGACCTACGGAAAAGACTCTCATCCCTGTCGATGGACTTGGAGATGGATGGGACTGAAGATCAAAAGAACAGCTTCTTAGCACCTCTGGAAAATGTCCAAGATGACGAGAAAGGTGTCATGGAGAAGGGGATTTTGGAACGAGAGAAGAAGGGTGAACATCATAAACAGGAGTTGAGTCGGCCGGAAAGCGAGGGAAGCACATGACTGAGCATGTCGATGAAAAGGCTGAGAGATTTGAGCGTCTTTGGGAGGGGATGACGCCGAAGGGATACAACCGTGCCAAGGCACTCAAATTCAGGCAATATATGAGGCAGCACGTCCTCCAGAAGTTCCACAAGAGGAAGCCAGCGCAGTTCACATCAGTTCAGGACAATCACTACAACCACAATTTCTCCAGTAAGGACCAGTTCCTTACCAAGGAGAACTGCAAGAAGTACTGGATGGGAGAGCTCCAGGCCGAGATCAAGGAATCGGAGAACTTCTGATTCTGAGGCGTTTGTATGAATAAATCCATTTCAGGTTTCGACAAGTGGGGCTTGGAGGGCTTCATATTAGATGCAATAATTGAGAGGGGATGGAAGGAGCCAACTGAAATTCAAATCGAGTCTGTACCCCCTGCTAGGAAAGGAAGGGATATTGTTGGTCAGGCTAGAACTGGGTCTGGGAAAACCGCGGCATTTGGGATACCGATCCTAGAGAAATGCTCTCCAACTGGAAGTATCCAAGGAATAATACTCTGCCCCACCAGAGAGCTTGCAGTACAGGTATCTGGTGAATTATCTATCCTTCAGGGAAAGAAGGGGCTGAACATACAGACAGTTTACGGAGGCACGGACATAGAAAAACAGGCAAAGAACCTCCAAAAGGGTGCAGATATAGTAGTCGGTACGCCCGGAAGAGTCATTGATATGTCAAAAAGAGGACATTTGGAGCTCGGAAATATCTCTCTTTTCTGCTTAGATGAAGCAGATAGAATGCTTGACATGGGATTCTTTCCAGATGTTCTTTGGATTTTTGAAAAGATGGCAAATAGGGAACAGACTTTGTTGTTCAGTGCTACCTTCCCTCAAGAAGTTCTTGACGCCGCTGAGGAGTTCCTAGATGACCCTGTTCATGTAATGAGCGAAGACCTTGTTGTCGAAGTCCCGGAGATAGACCAGTATGCGATTAGAGTTGGAAGAGCAAACAAACTTTGGGCTCTCGGAAGGATATTGGGAAGTTTAGATGAAGAAGCGCAGATTCTCATTTTCTCCAATACCAAGAGGATGGTCGATTTAATCGTGGAAAGATTAGCAAAATTCCGTTTCAGATCCGTCGGATTACATGGGGATATGCCACAGGGAAAGAGAGAGAAGATTCTAAACTCATTTAGAGAAGGCTCGGAAAAAATTGTTGTAGCTACAGATGTGGCCGCTAGGGGTTTGGACGTGGACGGAATTACTCATGTGATTAATTACGACTTGCCAGACGACACCGAGGTCTATGTCCATAGGATAGGTAGGACAGGTAGAATGGGCAGAAAAGGGGAGTCTTGGAGCTTTGCCACCGGGAAAGAGGTTCAGCTCATAGACAAAATTTGCTCTACTTGGGGCCTAACGATTCCTTTCGTTGATGCTCCTTCACTTCCTGAAGGAACGGACAGGGATTTCGTACCAAAAAGAGATGACTGGGACGAAGTTTCGGATCCCTTCGGGATGGTGAGAGTTAGAATGAGCATGCCCTCAACCGGTAAAACCAGAAGAGAAATTGTAGATTGGATTATTTCCGAGGCTAGAATACCTGAGATTGCCATTGGAGAGGTAGAACAAGACTCTGAAAGTACTATTGTTGAGGTCCACGTTGAGAAGGTTGCCTATGTGATCGATGTCATCAAAGGTAGGAAATTTGATGGCGTCTCTCTGGAACCCGAAATTCAGGGCGCCTGAGCGTTGAGTTCAAACGGCCTGTCTTCTTCGATGTAGCGTGAATCGGGTAAATTCCAAAACCAGGACACTGAATTTACTCGGATTCTTCTGTCCGATTCCAATAAACGAAACCAGAATCGCATTGACAGATTGTCCGGATGGAGAGACCATTGAGGTATTGTGTGATGATCATGAAACCCTCAGGGATATTCCGCTACTCTGTGAAAGAATGGGCGCGACCCTTCTATCTGTAGAAGAGGATGCTGGAGAGTATACATTCCTCATTAGCAAGAAGAAACTCGAAGAGGTGATCTAGTGACCTCAAAAAATTACAGAATTGTGGAAAGGGAAGAGGTTCCGGCGGATGCCAAACTCCCTACTGTTAATGGAGAGTTTAGAATTCGGGTTTTTCACGATTCCATTAGTGGGATGGATCACGTCGCCCTCACACTAGGAGAAATGAAGGGGCCCGATCCAGTTTTAGTCAGGGTCCACTCTGAATGCCTGACGGGAGATGTTTTTGGTAGTCTCAGATGTGATTGCGGCCCTCAGTTAAATTCAGCAATAAGGCAAATCCAAGAGGTCGGTTGGGGATGCATAGTCTACCTCAGACAGGAGGGAAGGGGGATCGGTTTGCATGCAAAGATACAGGCGTACAACCTCCAAGATAAGGGCGCGGATACTGTAGAGGCAAATTTGCTACTCGGACATCCAGTCGATGCTAGAGACTACACTACTGCCTCCGAGATTATCAGGGCCGTTGGAATTCATTCAGTATGCTTGTTAACCAACAATCCTGACAAAGTCAGACAACTCGTCTCAAATGGAACAATTGTCTCTGAAAGAATGCCGCTGATTGAGGGGGTCGTCGACGAAAATAGGGAATACCTCTCAATTAAGGTGGACAAGATGGGTCATGATATACCTGAAGAAGAGCTTGGCAACTAAAGAAAATGGGGCCGTGACCGGGACTTGAACCCGGGCCGGCGGGACCACAACCCACCGTGCTAACCGCTACACTATCACAGCCGTATGCTATTGGTCGGGCGTATTCCTATTTATCAACAGTTAGGCGCATTTTGTTCATGTAACCAACGGGTTGAAGCACTATGCTTATTGTGGCGGGGACATGAGGGGGTTTAGAGGATGTTCAACAATCATCTCAATAATACTCATTTCTACTCAAATAGGACTGATTGTCGGAGGAGACGCAGTTGTATCGGTTGATGAGAATGAGGTTCTCGAAGCTGGTTCTTTCGAAGACAGCACCATGTGGTCAATTTCCTCAACATCTGGATTCAGTCAGAATTCCGCTCAATACTCAATGGGCATAGTCGCTGATGAAGAGTTATCATTCACCCATGATAGGCCGGAGAATTTCGGTGAGATGACATCCTGGTCCAGCTCAAGCCCCACTTCGTCTAACTACAGCACGGGCAATCCTGATGGATACTACACTTGGTCTAGAGGGCCGAATATCACTTTGGAAGGCTTCGAATTTGATGGGATGAGCTCATTGATTTTGGCCAACATATCGCTTGTGGTCCACTTCGAGATACCCGACGTACTATATTCGGATACTGTTAGAATAATTCTCGGTGGCGCAGGTAGTGAAAAACTAGTCAAGACCTATACTAGGACTATCTCTGGGGTGTATAGGATGAACAATCCATTAGTAATTCCCTTGGATGATCATGCACAATGGACTTGGCAGCTGGTTCAAGGCGCCTACGTCACAATAGACTACGTTTCTCAGGGAGGCGGTAGTGATGACTCAGAAGTGAGGGTGGACGCGGTTGGAATTAAGGCGCGGTATCTCCAGCCGTGGTATTCATTTGAAAATGTGAAGGCCACTCATGAACTCATTGGACATGGGATGCCTGTTCTGGACTTTGGACCATATGACGGCGAAATCAATGGCCTGGTAGCGGAGAGCTGTGGCCTGACTAACGAGGGGGATTCCCCCGGCACATGGGAATTCACGGTTTTGGTCCCTTACAATCAAGAATTGGGCAGGATTCACGTCTTTGGAGATGGTAATTTCACAATAGAAGCCATGCCACAGGGACAGGCGTCGATGCAAAATTGGCAGGCATATCGCAACGGTGATTTATTAGGCCATCGTGACCTGACAAATTCCATCAGATTGACAATTTACGATGGTTGCATTAGTCTAGCGAGAGTCGATGTTAATGACCCACAGCTGGTGGTTTCTGGTACGATCACTGGAGATGTAGCGGGACTATCTCAGACAGGTAGTTCAATGAAGTTCGCCTTGGGAAGTTTCCTTGTAAAAAGTATGCCAATCGTTCTTGGGGATTTCGAGTTCTCCATGCCAATAGGTCACGCCTTGCCCACCGAGTCTGCTTCTGCAGAATTCGGGATAGCATCAAGATTCCAGTGGGCATCGGATGGCTCGCCGGAAACAGTAGTCGTGCACATAGATAGTGCAAGTATCTCTGGAGGTTACACGATAGAGTGGGACAGAGATCCTGAATGTATATCCATGAATGATATTGACCTTGATGAGGATGGAGGAAGTCTCCTGATTCCTCTGAGCGTTACATGCTCCGATGATATAACTGATCCGAGTAATTTAGTGGTAGAAGCTACCAGCTCTGAGCAAGAAATAGTCCATGTTTATTCTGAGGGGAGCTCACTAGTGATTCAGCCAATGCCTGAATCTCATGGAGAGTCAACGGTTTCAGTTGCAGTGATTGACGAGAGGGGTAATGAGTGGAGGGATTCATTCAAAGTCGACGTTTCAGAAATTGAGGATCCCCCCCGAATCGAGGGATTACCGATGTCCGTGTATGTGGAAATCGGAGAGACTGCTGAGCTAGAGATTGAGATAATAGATCCAGACACTGAGAATCCGATAGTATCAACCAGTCGATCATGGGCAACATACTCCGAGGGTTTTCTGACAATGAGTCCAGTGGAGACGGGAGTGCATTCTGTGGAGATAGTAGTCAACGACGGCAATAGCCAATATTCGCAGGTAATTGATGTCGTGGTGACTTCCAAACCGGATCTGGTTGTTGAAACTATATCAGTGTCTAATTCGGATACAGGTGTTTCTGGGTTGAAGAGCGGTGAGATTGGTACAATATTAAGCTACATTAGAAACGAGGGAATGGGTGATGCAGGTGGCGTTGAAGTAAGGTGCTACTTGGATAGCGCACTGGTTGGTACCTCTACAATCCCTCTTGTTGC
The DNA here is from genome assembly GCA_028283505.1 of Candidatus Poseidoniales archaeon. Classification (GTDB taxonomy): domain Archaea; phylum Thermoplasmatota; class Poseidoniia; order Poseidoniales; family Thalassarchaeaceae; genus MGIIb-O5. The sequence goes on along the minus strand of JAPOFX010000011.1, from coordinate 9,424 downwards.
TCCAGGAGGATTGGAAGAAGTGCGGTGTGACGCAGTTTTCCAAGGTCCAGGTACTCAACTAGTCCGGATTGAAGTAGATAACTCAGGTTCTATTCTAGAGACCAATGAAGGGAACAATGCGAAGGAGCTGGAGGTCATTGTTGGAACGAATTACCAAACACCTTCAGAAGGGGATGAGTCTGACAGAAATGCCATTATTCTGGCGTCTTCCATCGGACTGATGATGATATGTCTGGCATTTCTCCGAGTAGGTCCAGGAAGAGTGAAGAAGCCCTACAACAGAAGCCGGAAGTAGTATTCTAAGAGACCCCTTTTGGCCGATAATCATATATTCCCGGGTAATTTTTATAGATGCCAAGAATTGGTTTTTGCTTCCCGACAATGGAGGCAATTGCATGATGAAGCTGATAATCAGGTTGGAGACCGACGAGTGGGTCTATGAAGAGCACGAGATCATTTAGGATTATTTGGACCAGCTTTGTGGGTATGTTCCCGGGGCCATCAGCACTGACTTTGGTTTGGCAACCTCCCCCGTTGTCATATTTATCAGAGTATCCGTATCCACTATTAATTCAGCGACTGCCACTGCCTCCGCTTTCAAACTCTCTACTAAAATCAGCGATCCTGCCCTAATTCCTGGAGTGAACTTAACGATTCCAGGTCTAGCTAATGATGCGCCATGGGAGACGGCGGCGGAAGCGCCGTCTTTCACTACAAGCTTCGGAAGATGGGAAAGCAATCTCTCGATCGGGCAAATCAGTCTTCTGATTCCCCTATCATCTCCATGCTCTCTGTAAACATGAATTGCATCTGTCAGTTGTTGCATTGTGCAGGCCATGGAAGCGTCGAATGACCCTGCCTGAGTCCTGTGTAACTCAATCAGTTCGCATCTTGATCCGACTATTAGCCCCAAATCCCTAGCGAGGGTACGTATGTACGTCCCTGCTTCGCAAAATACCTCAACAACGATAATTCTTGAGGATTGGTCTATATCCAGGAGGTCAATGTGATTGAAAACACGACTCCTAACCCTCACCTTGACAGCAGATTCCTTAGGAGGGACATTGTATGACCTACCGACCATAGATGACAAAACTTCCCTCACAGCCTTTTCATCTACTTCCTCTGAGAATCTCATAACACCGACATACCTCTTATCTCCGGATAGTACAATATCCGTAAGCCTAGTTGCTCTCCCACATAGAAGGGTAAGGACACCAGTTGCAAAAGGATCCAGAGTACCTCCATGCCCTAGCTTCTTTATTCCCAATAGGTTTCTTGCCCATGCGGCTAATTGATGACTAGTTGGCCCCCTAGGTTTGTTTACAAGGATAGCTCCGGAACTAAGTAGATCCTCAATATCTCTTGAACTGGGATAAGTCCCACTTTTGGAATCAGTGGTTACGGATTCCTGCAAGGTAATTAGTTCAGTCATTGTTTATCCCTCAGTTTACCCTTTACGATTGCCAAAACTTCTGGAGGAGATAGGTCATCCGCTTCAATGATTAAATTGTAGGGAGACATATCATCAAGGTCGATGTCATAGAGTACTTTGTATCGGGCCATATCATCAGAATTTCTTTGTAATGAGGCTGAATGTACTGTCTCAAAATCACCGCCCTCTCTAGACAGTATTCTTTTTGCACGTTCCATGTCTGAGACCTCGACCCAGACCCTCAGACAATCGATTCCAGCAGAATTTGCCCACCAACCGCTTAGTCTACTCTCAACTATGGACGGGCCGTTTTGTGAGGAAATGAGATTCTTCAACATATCGTCAAGTGATCGGTCAACTTCTAAATTTTCTTTACACAGTTTGCTGAACTCTTCTACGGTGAGGTTCATCCTTTTGGCCTCTTGGCGAAATATGTCCCCTCCGTTTACTGAATCCCAGCCCATCTCTTTTGCTAAGAGGTCGACTAGCGTGGAGGTGCCACTACCAGGTTTACCACTCACAGTTACCTTGAGCAGGTGTTCACCTCCACTCGTTTCTGCAAAGATTGCACCTTAACTTCCCCTGCGATGTTCTAACTATCATATCAGAATCACAAGAGGGGCAGGTTGTTCCTTCCTTGGGAGGTGCGACTTGTGTATTGCCTCCCTTAGCCCTGTCTCTTTTCTCGTTTTTTACCCCTGTTTTCCTGGGTCCAGCTCTTCTTCTCTGGGATTGGCGTGTTTTGGAGGCGGATGACTTAGACTTGATTTTTGGGTCCTCTAACATATACAGGAGTGGCTCTGGAATAGGCTCTGCCGCAAGAACCAGTGGGTGTCTTTTGTATCTGATGATTTTGATATGCCTGTCGATAATCCTACCTAAAGGAGCACTCATAGTAATGTAGGCGGCAATCCATGCAGGAATAATCCAGAAAATCCTCTCGGTAAAACTCCATGTGGGTGCCCATGGGAGGCTCACATATGAAACCCTGAAAGATTCGATAGATGCTGACATCCAAGAGAAAATAGCAATAATGAACACTATAGTGAACATCATTGGCCTAAACATCTCAGCCTGAGTAGCCATATTTTCTGGACCAAGCGCCATTTGGAGTTCCTGCATTTTGTTTGTCCTGCTGGTATCCCTTTCCATCCTTGCCTCTCGTAGCTGTTTTCCGATCTGCTTACCCCTGTGTGCGTTGTGGGCCTGCTTCATAGAGTCAACAAAAAACGACCTGATTATCGTATTCACAACCATTATACTTGAGCCGACAACGAAGACCGTTGGGACAAAGTATTGGTTGTGAAAGGGGAGGGCTGGCTCAATTACCGAGCCTGCGCTGTAGGAAAGTCCGATTCTGAGAGGTGGAAAAAACATCAAAGCAAGCATCACTACCATCATCATTAGCATTGGTCCCATCATCGCTGATAGGGCTTGCATCTGAGCATCGGCTGGGTTTGGAGCCTCCGCCATGTACCTCGGCATACCAAGTCAACAATCAACACTTCGGTCACGAATATCTCATTTTCACGAGATAAATGAGTAACCGCAGATTGCGCAAGAAGAAGAACCGATGGATGACTTAGTGCCGCATATTGGGCAATCAGACTGGCTTTCCTCTTTTTGGAGATCTGGCTCGGGCTCTGGCTCGGGCTCTGGCTCGGGCTCAGGCTCGGGCTCTGGCTCGGGCTCTGGCTCGGGCTCAGGCTCGGGCTCTGGCTCGGGCTCTGGCTCGGGCTCTGGTAGAGAAATTTCTGGTTCATTGCTTTCTGAATCAACATCTACCCACTCTGGAAGATTCGGCTCTTCATCTACCTCCTCGCCAAAGGTCGCTCCATGATAGTCTTGGGCATCAGATACCTTGTACTCTGATTCAGGATCCCCTTGAATTTCATACTGAACGGTAATTCTTTCCCCAACCTCTATCCTTCCTACTGACCATGTAATATGGGTTCCCTCTCTAGCAGGCTCTTTTGTATAGGATGAGTCTATTTCTCCTGAAATTGATGATTTTACGGATGAGTTGTCCAGGGTAAATGTTCCTGGAACTACATCATGCAGAGCAAGGTCTTCGAGTCCGCTATCTGAGTTATTTTGGAAAACCAGTAAAATCTCATAGCGTCCCGGCCCTCCTGCGGGGTAAACCTCCTTTCCAGTCGTAAAGCTTCTGCGCTTGTGGACTACAGTGATTTGTGGTGGTCTTTTGACGTTCCTGGTGGCCACAGGACCAAATCTTTCCGAGCTGAAATCCGCTCTGGCCGGAGCGGCCAAAATTCCATTATCTTTGGATGGCTCCTCGGCATTTAATGGGTACTTGATTACCAATTTCTTTCCGGATTGGAGGCCTAACGGAGCGGATGTACCCACGGTGATCCTAAGCGCATGACCATGTCCATCAGGAGAGACCATCTTCTCTTCCAATTGGGTACCACTGACTACCTCGACACGATATTGATCCTCATTTAATTCTGAATTACCTATCTCAATTGATATGGATTCAGGATTTGGGGGTTCGAAAATTCCAGGGATATCATCGAGTAGCCTCATTACATTGATAGGAGCAGATCCTTTGTTCTCGACAGTGATTGTCGCCTCGATATCAGAGCTGACATATGTCCTAATTCTTGAGCGATCGAATTTCTTTAGTATTTCAGCGTCAAGTACTGTAAGATGCTGTTCTTTTACTGAAATCTCCCCTCTAGATTCGGAAGATGCCCTTGGCAAAATTGAATAGGATAATGTCGGGAACGTAAATCTCGGCTGATCCTCGGACTTGACGGTCTTGACCATAGAATCCCAGCTTCCCTCTGGAGGGAGTACGATCCGTAAGTCGGAGGAATCCAAAATCGGTTCATCCCTCCCAGCTAAAATAACCGTGATATCAGATAAAGTGACGACGAATGATGACTTATTTTCAAACACAAACTTGCTATGCCAAATTCCTGGCCTATCATCTTCGGTCGGGGTTACGAAAGGTGCTGCCCTACTGCGGGCGGAAATACTTTCAAAATCTACCCTAGAAACCGAATGGTCTGCAGAATACGTGGCAGTTACATTTCCAGCTGCGATTTTTCCAACTCCTTCGGTAGTAACCATAGGAAGCAATTCTAAAGTCTGGCTTTGTCCAACTGACAATCTTCCGACAGACCATGTAATATCTGAGCCCTCAACAGAATATTCTGAGCCCTCTGGAATCTCAAAGTTACTTGGGAATGACCTTGTAACCTCCACACTTGATAGATTGACCGTAGAGACGTTTTCCACAGTTATCGTGATTCCAATTTCCTGAGGATCTTCAGAATGAACCAGAGAAAGACTTGCTTCCTGTCCTCTCTCAGAGTTTGTGTCTACCCTCTCACTTAGTACCATCATGCGAGGACCGCTTGCAGTGTAGGGGACTACGGTTTCCTCTGTAGCTTCCAACTCCCTTACGGTAATCATTTTGCTTCCGATGTCTGTAGATTCAAATTCGTTTAGAGAGACTTCGATATCCCAAGCTCGGTCCTTACGGCTAGAGTTCCTAAGAATTAGCTCGCCCTCTATTGTCTGATTCCTGATTGACCCATCGGGATTTACAGTACATTGCTCCACCTCACTCAATGTAGCATGTAGCTTATCTCCGGGAATTGTGTCGACTTCAGTAGCAGGTCGAAGACTCGAGGACTGGCTAGAGACCGGCTGTGATTCTATGCCCGAAATTGCGTTCAGGCTATCTTCGATATCGTCGGATTCCTCCCAATCGCCATCATCAACAGTGGGGGCATCTAAAACGGAGAGTGAATCCAAGACATCAATTTCATTATCTTCGGTTTCAATGGAGTCAGACTCAGTGGATTCATCCTCCGATACAGCTACTTGAGTCAAATCTTGATCCTCGAAGCCAGGAGGCGGGGGGGGTGGTGGCGCCACTGGCTGTTCCTCGAAGCCAGGAGGCGGGGGAGGTGGTGGCATTTCAGAATAGTCTGAAGATAATTCTTCTTCAATAGTATTGATTTGATCTTTCGTGGATTCCTCTTCCTCACCGAATCCTGGAGGCGGTGGGGGAGGTGGGATATTTATGCCGGGCGGCGGCGGGGGGGGTTGTTCTGTCATAGTCGGCACCACCTCTTCTGAACACAGAGGAAACATGGCTCTGTATAACGGTTGCTTGTCATAATCTTTCAGCGGGCCTTCAATCCTTGAAGTCTATTAGGCTGAACGGCTTCGTGGATGCATGGATGGCACCTCTCCGCCAGTTCTTTTTGTTGTAGGGACCGCGGGAGCAGGAAAAAGTACGCTGGTTACTTCATTTCAGAGGTGGTCAAGATTCCTAGAAGTAGAGACCCTTGCGATTAACCTTGATCCGGGCGCGGAGAGAGTCCACTATGACCCGGAATTTGACGTTAGAGACCTGATATCACTGTCCGAAGTAATGGATGAATATGATTTGGGACCCAATGGAGCGCAGATACTGGCTGCTGACTTGGTAGCCTCACAGGCCATTGATATTCATGAAGAATTAGATGGTCTTTCGGGCGATATTATGGTCATTGATACGCCCGGACAAGTCGAATTATTTGCATTCAGAGAGGCTTCCAGTCATCTGGTTGAGGTTCTTGGAAGAGGAAGAGCTTGTCTAGCATTCCTCTTCGATCCGATGCTTTCTCAGACTCCAAGTGGTTTCGTATCTCAGATGCTTCTTTCCTCAATAGTTCATTTCAGGTTAGGACTACCTACTGCGAACTTCCTGTCAAAGTCAGATCTATTGGAACCTGAGACTTTGGACAAAATTGTAGAGTGGGGGGATAATCTTGGTGCCTTGGAGGCCGCACTTTATGAAGAGTCTTCAGATCAATCCATGTCTCACGGCTCGGGCAGTCAAAGAGCAGAGTTCGCAATTGGTCAGCTAAGGATGATGCAACATGCTTCAATCCAACCCGGCCTAATTCCTTTATCGAGTGAAAATGAAGATGGTCTAGCTGATGTTCTTACATTCGTACAGAGTGTCTACGGAGGTATGGCTGACACTCGTGATGGTTTCGCTGGAGATATCGAACATGAAAGAAACTGAATCCAAGAGGGACCTTCTGTCCATAGACGACTTTGATGATGAGTTGGCACAAATAATCGATTGGGGAATCAGGATAAAGAATGACGATGGGTTCGCAGATGCCTTCAAGCCTTTGGATGGTATGTCCATTGGCTCAATTTACGAGAAGCCGTCCACAAGAACAAGGGTTTCGTTTGAAGTTGGCATCAGTAAACTCGGGGGTCAGCCGCTTACACTACTCGCGAACGATATCCAATTGGGAAAAAGTGAGTCCATAGCAGACACTGCGGCTGTACTCTCCCGATTCATGGACGGTATCACATACCGATGCTTTGGCCACCCGGACGTCCGAGAGTTAGCCAAGCATGCAACCGTCCCGGTCATTAATGCGTTATCTGATAAACACCATCCATGCCAGGCCGCCGCAGATTTGATGACCATCAAAGAAAAGGAAGGTTCAGTGAATGGGCATGTATCATGGGTCGGCGACGGAAACAATGTATTACACGACTTGATGTTGGCGTGTGCTTCACTTGGGATAGACATCAAGTATGCGACGCCGCTTGGGTTTGAGCCAGATCCGGATGTAGTCTCAAGGGCAACGAGTATTGCCAGTGACAGAGGTTCTAGAATCACGTCTACTAATGACCCAGTTGAAGCGGTTAGTGATGCGGGAGTTATTTACACAGACGTGTTTGTATCCATGGGAGAGGAGGGCTTGAAGGGGAAACTAGAGGCCTTTGAAGGATTTCAGGTGAACGAAGATCTAGTTGCCCATGCTGATTCGGATTACCTATTCATGCACTGCCTACCAGCTCACAGGGGAGAGGAAGTGACAGATGGTGTCATTGACTCCAAGAACAGTGTTGTGTTTGACCAGGCCGAAAATAGAATGTGGGCTCAGATGTCCCTACTTACCAGGATGTGCAACGAGGCGGCGTGGCACACCTACAATGAGCTCTACTAGAGTAATGAGCTGATGAGTATAGCAGTCAGCCCCAGAAGCATTGATTTCTTCAACAACCCAGATGCCGAATTATCCTCCCCCGTGATGATTTTTCCTTTAACCATCATCAGGGTCATGACCGCTGGTATCACAAGTACGACATGCAGAGGGGGGAATATCCCAATGGCGAATGGAATCAACATTGAGGCTAAAGCCAGCAAGGACACTACCCAAGCTATAGTCCTCGCATTGTCTGCACCTATCCTCATGGCCAGTGTGTTCCTACCAACGTCACCTTCCATATCCTCCACATCTTTGATTATCTCTCTAGATATGATGTAGAGAGTTCCAATAGTGAACAATGACCAAACCCTCGTGTTGAATGGTTGGAGAGCAGCAGAAGACCCGAAGACTACAACTAATCCCACCGACAGGCTGATAGCGATATTTCCCGGTAACCCCTTCTCTTTAAGTCTCAATCCAAATGGGAACTCGTAATTGATCAGGAGGATCAGTGCTGTGCCCCAAATGAGGGTGGAAGGGAGCCAGTCAGATATTGTGAGCCCCGCGTCCAATTCTGCGGAGGAAAGTAAATAGTAGCAGATGACTAAGCTAGATATGGACGACAGCATCGTTATCACAGAAGCAATTATCGCACTTTTTATCGAGATTCGTCCACCGGGAAGTGGCCTGTCAGGACGGTTAATCAAATCAATTTCGTAATCGTAGATATCGTTTACAGCATTCCATGAGCACATGAAGAACAACACTGATGCGGAATGTAGAATTGTGGTTTGAGCGAAAATCCCCTCAGGAATACCTCCTACCGCAACTATTGACCCTAAAACAACCCCAAAGACACCGATAAAATTGTTTCCTAGCCTGAATAGCATTGACCAATCTGATGCATATCTGATAGCCCCCACGGACCTTTGAAGTCGCGATATGACTTGAGGTTGCCTATGTCAAATGGGCGCATGCGCTTCCAGAGATCTTAGTCCCCAAACACAAACAGTGTAAGTACTCCCCCTGAACTGGCCTCTTACATGCCCTATCTTGTCAAATCTAGTGTCTTTGGCTAAGATATTACCAACTTGGTTCATCGTAGCTCCCCATCGAAATCTCTCATTCAGATGGTCAAAAATCTCAACGGTGTTAGCTGACCCGGTTTGTTCCAGAAAGGACCTTACTTCCTCTCTCAGCCTATTTGTCTTGGACATTATATCGACGCTCCAATACCATCAGAGTGTGCCATAACCCTGGCTCTGAGTCCCTTCCATGAGGATGGGCTGACCTCTACTGGGGTGGCGAGTCTCGGCAATGGCTTCCAAGCTCCCAAAGACGCCATCCTGCCGTGTCCGCAAACGAGTGTCTCATTGCTCGGCCTGAGTTCCATGTTCGTCTTTCTTAGAGAGTCAAGTGGTACAATTTTGTAAGGATCTGCCCTCTTTCGGTAAGTTACTTCCTGATTTCGCTCTTTTGGTCTGTTCATGTCTTATTTGCATAATTCGTTGGCATATTAAGGGAGGCAACGGAGTCAACCTGAAAGTGAAAGTGAAAGTAAGTTTGATTTGTCCACTGTTTTCAAATACGAAAGGTGGGTGGCAACGTTACCGCTCGTGTGGTGTAGTTCGGTCCATCATGTCGCCCTCTCGAGGCGACGACCCGGGTTCAAATCCCGGCACGAGCACCAAACATGTGATTGGAATTAATTCGTACCTTTCACCTCTAATAGAAGTTGATAAGGAGGAACTTCTAATAATCCCCGGCGACAAGCAGTCGCATGAGAGCCAAGTCACTAGTTATCGTATTGATATTTCTCGGTTCAATACTGTCTGGTTGCACGGGAAGTGACACAGAAAAGGATGAAAGAATTGAGGCACTTGAATTAGAGTTGGCCGATTCTATTTCGGATAATAATGACGACCAGGCAAAAATAGTAACATTGGAGAGTGCTCTTGATGATGCGATTGATGACATAGCCTCTCTGGAAGAGTCCCTCAATAGTTTGACA
>JAPOFX010000010.1 GCA_028283505.1 Candidatus Poseidoniales archaeon | reverse complement strand
GGACATATCTTCTGCTCCTTGATCTGACTCACCAGTGCACCCTACCAACAAGATTGAACACGCAATCAGGGTAGCTAAAAATTTTCTAGAGTTGATATCCATGATATTCGGAAAGGGTGACCGGATATGAATGCAGAGTATCTTATCTCCTTCTCCTTGTAACAACCAAGGCCCCTAAAATTGAAACAATAGCTAAAATCATCGGGAAACCGGGTACGGATTCATCTTCAGATAACTCACTTTCTGGTTCCGCAGCCGATGTGTAAATGATTTCTATCGAGATTACACCCTCAATAGGAATATCCCCCCAGTCTCCTACATATTCAACCAAATCAATAAACAGTTTCAATGAATCCCCTTCTTCAACTTCATAATCCATGATCTGGGTGGAGGATAGATTTTGCCCCCAAATATCGAAGAAATGATTGAGTGTGAGGTTGTTGGTGATGTCCGTTACAACATTAACCACCCTCGAGCCAGTATACATGACGTGAGTGGATTGCTTGCACAACTCTGTGTTAAAACCGACATAGCTGGGTATTTCCACATCCTCACCATCGACTGTTATCGTGACGTACATATCTCTGTACCCAGTTGTCGTCCAATCAAAACAGGCCTCCGTTAGGTCTCCTTCTACGAAAGTCTTGACCTCCTCTTCTTCCGTCGAGTTAAAGTTAGTCAAAGAAATCAACTCGTCTTCCGTTAGCAGCGGATAGTCTCCGTTGGGAGAGGGGAATTTTTGGTTGATTGCTTCCATCATATAGTTAGCGAGTAGCCCCTGGCCGACCGAGGTGGGGTGTAATGAGTCGATCATTATGCAATTTTTATCGCACATCTCTGGAGGGGATATTACTTCAAACCCCCCGATAGTTCTGGCTGTTGAGTTCTGCAGTAGGTCGTCAGAGGCCCTCATTAAGTCAAAAACCTCAACTCTTCCTTCGTATGCCTCTGCTATCTGAGAAAGTCTGTCCGCCCAGAGTGAACTAGCCTCAGTGAAGAACTGATGTTTTTCAGTCGGGAAAATCTGAGTCAGGAAAGGAAGGAATGACATGTTTGGCAGTGTCCAGACCAACACGTCTATGTTTGCTTCTGTTAGAGTATCCAAGATTATTGAAATGTTCTCTTCCAGGTGGTCGATGAAGGAGTAGTCCTCGTTTACGATCTGATAATCCGAATCAATAAAGTCCCACGCTCCGACCATCATCGTAACCAGAGTCCCCTCACCATAATTTTCAGCTATGTTGGTGTGTCTTCCGGCTTCGATTAGAGTCCATGAGCGATCACCTCCCACTGCGCCCTCATAATAGTCCAAGCCCATTAGGTTGGCCGCGTGGAGAGAGGCGAATGGCCCCCTGTAACCGGTAGGGTCCGAGCCAAGCGTACTGTCCCCAAGTGAGGCGAGGGTATGGTACTCGTAACTTTCAAGGGGTTCATTCTCCTCTTGCGCAGAAACAGCACTTGTCATCGAGGTTGTGAAAAGCATAACCACGATGATAATCGGGGCTAGCGGACGTCCGTACACATTGATTTCCCGTGACCATGTGATATATAGATAGTATGTTATGGCCACGCTGGTGAGAATCCTACTCGTCCTCGGCCGACTCAGAAACGATTACCCTTGAGGCTCTCAACACCCTGTCATGAATCATGAACCCCTCTTCGACCACTTCAACGACCGTCCCCGGCTCCACACCAGCAGGTGATGGAATCATTCCTATTGCCTCCATTCTCGTCGGATCAAACTCCTTCCCCATTGAATCTATTGGAATTATCCCCTCTGACTCCATCGCGGTCCTGAGTCCGCGAACAGTCATTCTAACTCCCTCTGAAAGCCCCTCACTTTCATTCTCTTTGGAACGATCCAATGCCGCCTCCATGTTACTGATCAGTGGCATGATTTTCCTCGCCATTGACGATGAACCAAACCGTATTGCTTCATTCCTATCCTTGGCTGATTTTTGCCTAAGATTTGCCAAGTCTGCTTCTTTGTATTGCAATTCCTTCTCAAGCCCAGAAATCTTCATCTCAAGCTCTTCAATTTGACTATTTTCATTGCCTACGAGACTATCTGAGTCAACCTTCTCGTCCTCTTCCACATCCTTGCGCCTCATTCCTCCTTCAATAATCCAATGGAATACTAGCCTGAGTAAAAGTACTCTCCGGCCGATTTTTGATCTCTATCCTTCACACTCCCAGGTTTATTGATACGCGGCCTCATAGATTCATGATCCCTTCTGAACGTGACGTCCACTCCTGAAAGAAACCTGTTCATACCTTTTCTCAGGCTTAGGGGCCCGATAGCATGCCCCTCCTTTCCACCAGTCCCCTCAAATACTAACAATGAGTCACTGACTATGTCTATGAAGTAGATATCGTGATCTATTACCATTGCAGCCTTGTCATTACTTTCCATGGTTCTGCGAATCGCCTTGGCTGCCTCCATCCTTGCGTTAGCATCCAGATGGGCACTCGGTTCATCCAGAAGATACAGATCGGCTTCTCTCCCCAGGCAAATTGCAATACTGACGGCCTGTAATTCCCCTCCAGAAAGTCTGGATGCCTCCAAATCCAGTATTTTGTCAATCTGAAGCGGCCTAATTACCTGGGTATGGAACTCTCCCGACCTCCACTTCGCACCAATCTCTACGTCCAACCAAAGCTGGACGTTGCCCTCGAAATCAGCCGTCACGTGTTGTGGCTTGTAAGAAACAGACGCCTCCATCGTGCACCACCCTTGGTCAGGCTCAAGCTCTCCAGCGATCATTTTCACCATCGTGGTCTTTCCCGTGGCATTTGGTCCGACAACACCGATTACCTCTGCAGACCTGACCTGACCTTGCCCGGTAGTGAGGTGAAAACCTCCCATCTTCTTCTCCATATCCCCCCATTTCAGGATGGGGAGCCCGATATCTTCCCCTCTGGTTCTCCCTCTGACGAATTTTATGGGTTTGTCCCTAATCCTAACATTTTCCTCAGGAAGATAACCCTCTAAATATGCGTTGATAGCGGTTCTGGTGGTTCTCGGAGGTGTGAAAATTCCGTACCCCGCTCTCTCGCCATATACAACATGAAGCAAATCGCAGAGAACATCTAGTACGGCGAGATCGTGCTCTACGACCAGTACTCTCTTACCCTCTGAGGATAAATCTTGAATGATTCCCACCATTCTCATTCTTTCATAGATGTCCAGGTAAGAAGAAGGCTCATCGAAGAAATACACATCCGCCTCCTTCAGTAGTGTGGCACAAAGTGCAACTCTCTGTAACTCACCGCCAGATAGAGACCCTAGCTTTCTTGAGAGAATATGTTCAATTCCCAAGGATTCTGAGTATTGTGTTATTTCCCCTCTATCATCTACTCTGTCCAACAGCTCTCTGACCTCTCCATCGAAAATCTTGGGAAGCCTGTCGATATATTGGGGCTTAACGGCAATGGTAACGCCTTCTTCGGACAATAGTGCGAGATAGTCCCGTAGCTCTCCTCTGGGAAATGCCTGAATAACCTCTTCCCAATCTGGAGAGCCATTACGCCAATCACCCAAATTCGGTTTTATACTTCCGGATAGGAGATTAACAGCGGTGGATTTTCCCATTCCGTTAGGCCCCAAGATCCCGACAACTTGTTTTTGTCGAGGTGCTGGTAGTCTGAAAAGTCTGAAGCTGTTTTCTCCATAGCAGTGCGTCATCTCTGTATCAAGCTCCTCAGGGAGATTAATTACAATCACCGCGTCATCTGGGCAGTGCCTCGCACGATTGAAACAAACCGGACACGCTGACTCTAGAATCTTGCATTTGTCCCCCTCAAATTGAATGCATTCCCGTTCACAAAGTGCTGAGTATTTCTTCAAATATGCGTAAGCATTACTGTTTGGCTTGCACCTGTCCTCGACTAGGACTGCCACCCTCATACTACTCCCTCTCGCTCCCCACTCAATACTTCTTTGCATTTACTAAGCCTTAGCTACTCCTTCCTATATGGCTAGGAATCGGTAGCGTGCATAGACATAACCGGCTAAGGCTATCTTCTCAGACTTCGATAGTTGGACCCTCTCAGTGAAAACATCGCCTCCCTTCTTCCTTATCTTGGCCATGATAGACTCGTAGAATTTTGCCATTGCAGCAGGGGAATATCGAGAGGCTTTGTCAAGCATCGGGAGTAGCTTGAATGCTCTCTCTCGATATCTCTCAGCTTGTTCTATAAAATCCTCGACAAACGGTTTCCACCCGGGATGGGTTATTACCTTTGATCCCTCGAGCACGTCTTCTGGGGTGATTCCAAACCTAGCCAGGTCTTCGGTTGGCAAATAGATTCGATTTCTTGCAGCGTCCTCCGCAACATCCCTCAAGATGTTGGTGAGTTGCATGTAAATGCCCCACGCCTCTGCGTACTCAACGGCCATAGGGTCATCATATCCATAGATTTCGATGCAAACTAATCCTACTGTTGAGGCCACTCTGTAGCAGTATGCATATAGGTCCTCGAAGGTATCGTATCGGTTCCTATGGAAATCGTCCTCCATACCGCTGATCATATCATCAAGCTCCTGTCGCTGGATTCCAAACTTCTTCACCGTGTCCTTCAGGGCAATAAAGATTGGATCGGTGGAAGTGACGTCCTCGTAGGCTGTAGAGAGCTTCTTTCTGTAGTAGAATAGTTGTGACATCTTTTCGTTGTAAGATGTCCTGTCAACCACGGGATCCCCGCTGCTAAGACGCTCGATATTTACTCTGTAGTCGACTGATTCAGGATCATCCGAGGATCCTCCTGGAAAGTAGTCAACATAGTCCCCATCCGCTATATCATCAGCTCTCCTGCAGAACGCATAGTATGCACAGATAGCCCTTCTCTGTAAATCTGGCAGGTACTTGAACGAGTGATAGAAGTTACCAGCTTCCCTCCTTGTCAGCTCCTCACAGTAGTCGTATGCCGTCTCTACGATACTCTCCGGGACCTCACTCTCTGACCAAATAGGCGCATCTATGTGTGCAAATGGGTTAACTAACTCCCCCCTTGTTCCTATCACGCCCATAAACAGTGCTCCCTCTCTAACGGCTTCCAAGGCCGTAATGCTGATCGCGCGCACCGCCTCCTTCGTCATTCCAACGGTTTCTCTTACTCTGTCAATTCCCTTCGCTTCAATATCCGGTTCGATAAGAGAAACGCTCCTCTCGGAAACGAACCCTACTTCCGGGGACTGCCCTTTCTCCTCGGGAACAGACATCTGTTCCTAGAAGCGACAAAGTGGCCCTATTGAACCTCTCCCTAAATTGTGTGTGCTGTCTTACTTTCAATCGCATGCACCCGAGGACCGAATCAGGGTAACAAGGAATTCGACATCCTCTTTGACGCAATACTTAGCACGACTTTACGAATTATTCCCCTTATTTCTCTTCTCGAGACCTTTACCCTATTATCTCCATCGAGCACGTTTTCTGTTTTCAGAAGCTCCAGAGTCCTTTGCCCTATGATAACTGGAATCATGCACGCCGCTCGTAGTCTGTATTGCCTGTGTGGGAGCATCTGGATGTATCTGACTGCCTCTAAGAGGTGGCCCTCAGCTTTCAGGATATATGTATTCATAAGCGGCCTGAATGAATCCATATTGCTCTTGTCCAGTAAATCCTCTGGCACCAGGCCAACACTGCCCAAATCTTCAGAGGGAATGTAGCATCTACCTATGGAGAGGTCCTCGGGAATGTCTCTTAGGATGTTAATAAGCTGTAGAGCCTTACCAAATCTTGTCCCAGCGTCTAGCATTTCCCTCCTCTCTGAATCTGATACTTTGAATGCATGGCTCAAGCACATCTCTGTCCAAAACTCTCCCACACTTCCGGCCACTCTGTACGCATAATCATCCATTTCATGGTAATTTTTCAGACATGATATGGCTCCATCTTCGTTCCCTGAGAACCTTAACAAATCAAGCTCCTGTCCTCCAATTATGATGCCCAGACATTTTCTAATCAGCTCTTTGTCTGCCTCAGAGGACTGATCAAGAAGGCCGACTGGACCATGGGCACCGACTAGAAGGGCCGCTTCGGATGGATTTTTTTGAAACTCGGACAGTTTCGTAAAATCTGGCATAGTCTCGGACCTTCCTTGGGCCCTCTCGTTGTATTCCCTCAGAAGATCTAGTAGGTACTCTTTGCCTCCTCCAGGGGAGTCAGCAATTGTATCGGATATTCTCGCTAGAAGGTACAATAGCCCTATTTGTCCCTTTACTGATTTGGGAAGTCTATTCAGTGTGAGGTAGAATGATCTCGAAGTCCCCTCCAAGAGCTTGTCATTGAAAGAATCCAAACTTGTCATACCTCACTCCAACCTGTGCGCGTTCGCCATAAGCCTAACTCTCTCGCAAACCTGCATCTGTCAGAGCCTCCACTAGAACCCTTCCTATCTCGGACGGGTCTCTAGCCACGTAGATTCCAGCTCTCTCAAATGCGACGAACTTCTCAGAGGCTGTCCCTTTGCCACCCGAAATTATAGCTCCAGCATGCCCCATTCTCTTTCCGGGGGGAGCTGTTGATCCTGCAACAAAACCTACTACTGGCTTGCTCATATTTTCCTTTACCCATTCAGCGGCATCCTCCTCAGCAGAACCTCCAATTTCCCCTATCATCACTACTGCGACGGTTTCTGGATCATTCTCGAATGCCTCAAGACAATCTATGAATCCCGTTCCGCTAACTGGGTCTCCCCCGATTCCAACACACGTGGTTTGCCCTTCATCGACACTCATCGTCTGAGCTACAGCTTCATAGGTAAGAGTGCCCGATTTAGACACGATTCCAATCCTTCCCTTCTTGTGAATAAAGGCGGGCATGATTCCGACTTTGCAACCCCCATCATCCCCGGGGGAAATTATTCCAGGGCAGTTTGGACCGATCAACCTCACTCCATCATACTGCTTCACCTTGTCAACAGCTTTTATCATGTCCAGAGTCGGTATTCCCTCGGTGATACAAACGATCAGGCCACCGCCATTTTCATTGAAGGCTTCTGCCGCTTCGTGAATAGCTTCCGCGGCAAAACGAGCAGGTACGTAGATCGCACTAACGTCCGCGCCAGTGTGAGATACAGCTTCACCCATGGTGTTGAATACTGGGATCACATTTCCCTCCAGATCAATCTTCTGACCGCCCTTGCCAGGGGTAACTCCCCCGACTACATTGGTATTGTAGCGAAGCATCCTAGTTCCATGGAAGGTGCCTTGTTTACCCGTAATTCCTTGAATCAGGATCTTACTATCATCATCTACCCATATTGCCATCAGTTACCACCTCCTATACATTCAACAATCTTCCTAGCTCCCTCGGACAGTGAGCTGACGGTGTGGATAGATATGTCGCTCCCGTCAAGAATAGCCTTCCCCTCCTCGTGATTTGTACCGGAGAAACGAACAACTAGGGGAACTTCCAAACCAATATCCTTTGATGCCTCAATCACACTTCTTGCCACCATATCACAACGAATTATTCCTCCGAAGATATTCACCAAGATTCCTTCGACATTCTCGTCCTCAAGTATGATTTGGAATGCCGCGGTAATCGACTCGAGAGTAGCGCCTCCTCCTATATCAAGGAAGTTTGCAGGTTCACCACCGTAAAGCTTGATGACGTCCATGGATGCCATCGCCAAGCCAGCCCCGTTTACCAAGCAACCAATATTTCCATCTAACTTGACGTAGGAGAGACCAAGGTCATTAGCTCTAATTTCGACATCTTCCTCCTCTGAAAGGTCTCTAACCTCCTCCCTCCATGGATGCCTGAAGTTAGCATTCTCGTCCAATGACACCTTTGCATCTAGGGCAATCATGGTGCCATCTCTAGTCCTAACCAGGGGGTTTATCTCGATCATTGAACAGTCCATTTCTAGGAACATCCGGTACAGGGATTGTAACATGTTGGTCAATTCCTTTGCTGAATCACCGGTTATTCCCAGAGATCTTGAAAGGGACTCACATTCATCCATGGCCAGTCCAGTTGAAGGGTCTGCCCAGATTTTATGAATGGCTTCCGGTGTCACTGCTGCGACTTCCTCGATGTCCACCCCCCCTTCAGTGGATGCCATCACGAGAACGGATTTACGGTCCCTGTCAACTAGAATAGCGAGGTAGAACTCATGATCAATGTCACAGCCCGATTCCACGTACATGTTTGTCACTATCTTTCCGGAGGGCCCGGTTTGCTTGGTGACTAGCCTGTTACCACAAATGTTCTTTGAAAACTCCTGGACGTCTTCTCTCGAGAAGGCTATCTTGACACCTCCTTTCATCACTTCTTCCCCTGAGTCGGTGTCGTACAGTATCCCTTTCCCTCTTCCACCTGCATGGATCTGACTCTTGACGGCTACTATTTCGGATTCAAGAGAGTCATATGCTTCAACCGCCTCATCAACACTTTTGCAGTGGACGCCCTCGAGTACATTTACTCCGAATTCACGGAACATTTCCTTTGCTTGATACTCGTGGATGTTCATAATACAAAGCCCCCCACTCGCACTCTGTCTTTGAAGGATGCGCTAGTAGGACCTAGGCAGGTACACGAAGCGCTCAAACACTTTCACCATACCCCATGGGTATGGACGTGCTAGTACTGGCAGGTGGCTTGGGCACAAGACTGCGTCCTCTCACGGAGGGCAGAGCCAAACCGCTTTTGCCAATTCTTGACAAGACTCTCCTAGAGAGAGTGGTTGAATCCGTCCCAGAAGATTTGGTCGATAGGGTGGTAGTCGCTGCCGGCTACGGTGTTGAAGAAATCATAGAATTCTCCGAGTCAGACGCAGCACCATACGAGGTCCTACTCTCCATAGAGGACGAACCCCTTGGAACAGGGGGGGCTGTCGCGCATGCCATCCCCAAGCTTCATGGAGAGGGCCCAGTAATCATCCTAAATGGCGATCTGATATCAAGTGTAGACGTGAAGGCGCTGCTTCAACATCATTTCAGCACAGGCGCGAGTGCAACACTCTCTCTTTGGGAGGTTGATGATCCCAGCAGATTTGGGGTATGTGAGCTTGATCAGGCAGGTATGATCAGAAGATTCCAAGAGAAACCAGATAGAGGAACAGAGTTTTCCAATCTCATAAATGCCGGATGTTCAATAATCAGCAGAGATGTACTGGAATCTCTCCCATCAGGAAAATTCAGTATGGAGAGAGAGGTCTTTCCCTCAATTGCCGAATCCGGAATGATGGCTGGCTTGCCATTCAAGGGTTATTTCGTCGATGCCGGCACTCCCGATTCATTCATTGATGCATCAATGGTATGTATTGATAATAACAGATTTACTACTGGAAAGACTGTAGACGGTACTTGGATTGGACCGGACTCAGTTATTGAGGGATCTGTAGAGAGCTGCTCAATTGGAAGGAATGCGGTGGTTTCAAAGCATGCGTCTTTGAGAAACTGCGTAATTCTTGAGGGAGCCAAAATCGGTGAGGGGGCCAATCTTCAAAATTGCATCATAGGGGAGGGAGCGATGATTCCTCCGAATACTGTGATGGTCGGAGAAATTATAGCTAAATCAGAATAACTCCACACCGGTGGAGCGTAATCCGCATGCACTCTGAGTAGTTCTGGTGCAGGGATAGTTCAAATCTCGGAGTCCCGTCCCACAATCATGAACAAGCCCCTCATTATTGTCAATTTCAAGACATATCAGCGAGCACAGGGCCATTCGGCAGAGGTGCTTGCACGAGCTATGGGATCAGTTCAGACCGATGCACGACTTGTGGCAGCTGTATCAGCGCTTGACCTTTCGTCAGTAGTAGATGCCGCGCCCAATCTGGAGGTGTGGTGTCAGCATCTGGACCCAATAAGCTTCGGGTCAAATACTGGATGGATACATCCTGAGACTGCTATAGCCAGGGGTGCAAAGGGAACACTGATCAATCATGCTGAACACAAAGTAAGTCTGGAGCACGTTGCAATGTTATTAGACCAAGTCCCAGAGGGGTTTGAGGTCTGTGCTTGTGCAGCAGGTATGGAGGAGGCGAGAGCTCTGGCGGCACTTGTTCCTGACTATGTTGCAGTGGAACCTCCTGAGCTCATTGGAGGGGACATTTCAGTAACGTCAGCTGACCCAGGGGTAGTCTCCGGAACTGTATCAGCAGTAGTTCAGACCAACGATCAGGTCCAAGTCTTGTGTGGTGCAGGAATCAAGTCGGGAAAGGACGTCACGACCGCGATGAGTCTAGGTGCTAAGGGTGTACTACTTGCCAGTGGCGTCACTAAGTCACCAAACCCTTCTGAGTCACTTTCTGAATTAGTCTCCCTTCTCTGAGGGGTTCCTGAATGTTGTAGCTGAATAGCAGATTGCCACTGTCAGTAAAAGGTAGCCATTCTGACTGAACGACCTAACTTCCTGCAATAGTAAGACTAGAAAGAACATACAAGACAAAACCCCAAGAAGTACCATGTGAATAATGTGCGAACCATTAAGCCTAGGGTCAATGAAATCATAAAAATAAATTCCAGATTTTCTGGCATTATAGGCGGAGAAAAGGACATAAAGACAACCAAAAATCACTGGGTAGTATGCCTGATTGAGCTGTAAGTAGTACCCTGACAAGATCGTATCAGTAAACATTAACAAAACGTTTCCGTTGTGCATTAATTGACTGTCCCACTTGAAGTAATGCTTGATGTTGTCCCCCCTTTTATTGGCCTCGGGAATTAATAGGAAAGTAACAGTTCCGCTAACTAGTAATGCAGAAGCAAAACTGGCGGATAGTAATGCGGGAGCTATCCATATCATGTTATGATTCACAGACCAATTGAGGTATTCGAACCAAGAAGAAACAGAAGAGGCTGCGAAATAAATCCCCATCAGGCAAAAGCTCCACATTGTGAAAGCAGATAATCTGGTGAAACCTGTTATTCTTTTCGGGCCGTAAATCTTGGTTTCGTAGTCCAGTACATTGTACGTCAATCCCTTTGGATCTAATGCGATGACTCCAATGGTCAGAAAGCACACAACCGACGCAAATGTTCTGAACAATGCCAAGAGTGGGGTGGGGAAGAAATTGGATGTAGAGATTTCTGTCAGTGAGACTTCACCAACACTAGTAGAATATGCAGCTAAAATTATTGAGAGAATGAGAACGATTATGACAAGGGAAATTGTCAGAACCGTACGGTCTTCGGTCGAATATTCTCTAGCACCAACCATACAGTTCCATAGATACACTAGATTTTAATTATGCGCCGAATTGTTTGACTCATACAAGAAAATCGCCAAAGCTTACCTCGAGTTTAACAGACAGCGATTAACCCAATGGTTGTGATTATCAAACATGCTACAATGACCAGTGCAGGGCGGTAATTGAAGAAGGAATTAGCGTCTGGCAGAAAACCGAGTGCCAAGGAAAACTAATCAGATTGTGACAAGGTCGATTATTGGCGCACGATTGGACTACTGTTTCGCCCTCTTTCGAGCCGCCTTTCGCCTTCTAAGCTTCTTCTTACGCCATTTCCAGCGCTGCTGCCCGCGCTTCTTCCAAGCTCGGGAACCCCTCTTCATGGGCTCGGCCGACCTACTGCCCGTATATGAGCGATTCGTGAGGCAAGCCAATTTTGTGGCGGGCGATACAGGATTCGAACCCGTGTCACCGGCTTAGAAGGCCGGGATGATATCCAGACTACACTAATCGCCCGTACCTACGCGCACGCATCAATTAGATGAACCCTACTTTCCAGATGTTGAGAAAGGCCTAGCGCACTTTGGGCACCTGACTGGCCTCGTTACCCTTCTTCGCTGCCATGAATGGCCACAATTTCCGCATATCCACTGCCTCTCTGGGAGGCTAGAGAGGACATCTTCCCTCATGCTTCTGAGAACAGGAGACTCATTTAATTTAGGGGCTGGGGCGACAGTTGAGACAATTTCTAAATGTGAGCCTCCATGATCCAGCAGGCCGACTGCATGTAGTATTTCATGGGCGAGTGTATGAAGAAACATAGCCTCATCATTCTTCAGTTTCGGATTAATTCCAATTGTAATCTTTCCAGGGGGAAGTGACAGTCTTTTCCTTCTGTAAATCTCATTATGATCACACTCGAATCTCGTCATCCCCAATCTCGAGTCTTCTTCCTCGAGCCAAACCAATTCTAGCTCTTTCTCAATGTATCTCAGGAAAGGAGCGTCCATCCCCTCCAAGGCCCCCCTTATGTCCTTGAGCAATTTTTGAGGAATTATGGGCCCGCCAATCATTTTGACCTGACATCCGCTACCATCCATTCTCCTTAAATGGACCGAGGAGCTCGCCTGTATATTGGGCGTGTGGCGCAGCTTGGAAGCGCGCTTCCTTGGCATGGAAGAGGCCCCGAGTTCAAATCTCGGCACGTCCACCATCTTCTCTTTCTCAGGAACCTCAATATTCTGAACATTCGCCAGACACAACCGAACATGATTTAAAAAATTCAACGAAAAACAATTCGAATTAATTAATATTTTTCTCATACGTTCAAAAATATTTAATTAATCTGTAATTATAATTAGGCTACATCATTATTTTTGTACATACATTCAATTAATAAACCGTCCATTATTGGGATTGTGTTATGGCAACAAAGTCAAAATTGGAGTATATCTGGTTGGATGGATTTGAACCAACCCAAAGCTTGCGCAGTAAAACAATGATTAGGACAAATTTCGGAGGGACTTTGGATGAATGTCCCATGTGGTCTTTCGATGGTTCCTCTACCCTACAAGCAGAAGGAGGTGACTCCGACTGCCTGTTGAAGCCGGTTTTCATATGCCCGGATCCTGATAGGATAAACGGCTTTCTGGTCATGTGTGAGGTTTTGAACGCTGATGGAACCCCACACTCTACCAATGGAAGGGCGACGATAGACGAAGATGATGATGACTTCTGGTTTGGCTATGAACAAGAGTACTTCCTGTGGGACCCTGAGACAAACCTTCCTTATGGCTTCCCCCGTGACCAAACACCACAAGGACAGTTTTACTGCTCAGTTGGCGCTAAGAATACATTTGGAAGGGATATCATCGAGAATCACTTGGATATGTGTCTTGAAGCTGGCTTAAACGTCGAGGGCATAAACGCCGAAGTAGCAGTAGGACAGTGGGAATACCAGATCTTTGCCAAGGGTGCCAAGGAAGCAGGAGACCAAATTTGGGTTTCCCGGTACTTAGCAGAGAGAAACGCGGAAAAATACGGACTCGCAATCGAGTGGCATCCAAAGCCATTGGGCCCCACGGACTGGAATGGTTCTGGAATGCACGTGAACTTCAGCGATGGGAGAATGAGAGACGAAGGGGGAGAGGAGCTCATGAGCCAAATTTGCGAGGCCTTCGGGAAGAACATCAAGAAGCACATAGACGTCTATGGTGCTCACAATGAGCAGAGGTTAACAGGACTACACGAGACCCAATCCATACACGAATTTTCATACGGAGTCTCTGATAGAGGGGCTTCGATAAGGATACCCATAGGTACTATCGAGGATGGATGGAAAGGACGTTTGGAGGATAGAAGGCCTTCATCGAATGGCGATCCATACAAAATAGGCGCTGTGGTAATATCTACTACCAAGTCATCTTACTAGATACCATCCTAACTACCTCGTCAGCACACCCCCAGGAAAGGGTCACACCCGCTCCGCCATGGCCATAGTTATGAATCACAGATTTACTATTGGATAATTTCTCGATTTCAAGCCTGACCAACTTTCTCGAGGGCCTAAGTCCTACCGCCACTCCTACGATTTTAGATCTGTCTAGCTCGGGCCAAAGGGACTCACATTTTCCAAGTATGTGCTCTGTATCTTCTTCCCTGATTGATTCGTCCCAATCCCCTCTTTGCGCTGTTCCCCCAAGAACCGTCACGTCTCGTCTGGGAATTGTGTATATCAGAGATTCGGGACGCTGATCGAATCTTCCAAATCCTGGATCTTGTTCGATGTAAACAATTTGCCCTCTAATAGGTTCCAAATCTTCGTCTTGACACAGTTCCTTGCCACCAAGTCCACAACAGTTCACTACTAAATCTCCGGGTAATTCTTCCAACGAACACACCTTTGCAATTCTTAACTGGCCACCCAGGCGCTCAAATCTTTCCATTAGCCATGGCATGTAAATATGCATTTCAATAACCGGCGCCTCTATTTCCCAGCCAAATGTGTATCCGGAAGCGATCTCGTCACTTTCAAGGATTCTGAAGTGAGGAATCTGTTTGCTCCAGCCAGGGGCTGGAGATTCGCCCTCAAGGAACTCCTTACCCTTTCTCATGGTGATGCAAGAAACGCTTTCCTCCTCCATGAGGCGTACTAGTTCATGGAATGTTTCAACAGACCACCTGTTGGTTTTTTCCAATGGTTCGGCCAGGAACGGATACCACCAAGCGGCCGCGGTGTCAGAAACAGTATCTGGGGTTGTAATTTCTGTGAATATTGTCACATCGTGCCCTGCCTCTAGTAACCTAATGCCCGTGCTAAGGCCGGAGACCCCAGCTCCAATTATCGAGATATCCATCACGCTATCCGACCCGAGCATTGGGTGTCGGTCCGAGAATAACCTCATGAGTATACCGCCCTTCGGCTGGACATGCCCAAGATCAAGAGGCCAGCAAAGGGGTGGTGGCGTCCTGAGAAGTACAAGAGAATTTTCAGAAAAGGGCCCAAGGTTGAATCAAGTGAGAAGGGGCTTCCCCCTTGTCCGTCATGCGGCGAATGGAGCATGCAAAGAGATGGAATCAGGAACGAGCTTTTTTGTGGCATCTGTGGCGCAGTTTTATGATTCGCTAAGACAATACGCCAAGCCCAACTCCGACCATTGTCGCTGTGATGAGAAACCGCACCGGGGGCAATAGGCACCAAGAGTGATGGGCGATCTGAGCGACACTAAAGATAGGTCACAATCAATGCCATAGTATTCCACATTGCGTGTGCAATAATTCCTGGAATCAAGCTACCAGTCCTGATCCTAACCCAACCGTAAATCACTCCCCCTATGGTGGCCATTCCGATGATGTATGGATCAAAATGAACAAGCCCGAACAGTAATGAACTAAGCAAAATAGCGGGCCATTTACCATGAATCCGATTGATCGAATCTAGAATGTATCCTCTGAACAGAAGCTCTTCGGATATTGGTGTCAGAATGCAAATCGAGACGAAAGTTAGAATTAAGGCGGAATTTGATGATTCCCATGATGTACCGCCCGGAAGTTCTGGTATCGCAGGCTCACCAAACATGGCTACAAACATAATGGAGTAA
This sequence comes from Candidatus Poseidoniales archaeon, assembly GCA_028283505.1. GTDB lineage: Archaea > Thermoplasmatota > Poseidoniia > Poseidoniales > Thalassarchaeaceae > MGIIb-O5. The sequence goes on along the minus strand of JAPOFX010000010.1, from coordinate 34,112 downwards.
ATTAGCACCAGAATATTGTCTGCAATCATAGCTAACAATGGTACGGCCAGCCCAATTGTCAGCCCCCTCTTCAACGAGCCAAGACGGATTAATTCCCTAGTCCTTTCAAGGCTTCCGTCCAAGTAGATGAAAAACAGTATCATCGGTATCAAAATAATTTCAATTACAATCGATCCTATCGAGAAAGCTGGACCTTCTCCAACTCCCACAATCATCAAAAGTAGGGTTATGGCCAATATTCCGATGATTAGAACTACCATCCAAGATATAAGAAATGAAAAAATAACCGCCCAGGAGGTGATTTTACTTTTGCTGACTCCTTCTGATGAGTAGTCTATTAAAGGCTCAGGAGGCAGAATAGGATTCATCGTGAAAAAATTGATGAAAGCGCCCTGGACATCCCCTCCCTTTCCATCCATGACCGTTGAGGGCGCACTGGTCTATTCACATATTCCCCGACTTGGGCCCTCCTCACCAGGAAATTGGGGAATCATTCTTGACCAGAGGACTGTGCAAGTGTTTTGGTTGCATCCATGCTCGAGCTCGCAGATGACCATATAATCTCCCTGTTTCTTGTCATGGGCTTGCTCATAGTGACAAAAGTTAGGGACATGCTTGACAATGGGGGGATTCTGGCCGCGCTTACTGTCGGTTTGACGGTATCTTTAGCTGGACATTGGACCTGGCTTGTCGTATTGATGGGATTCCTTGTCATAGGTTCATCAGCTACAAGATGGAGGTACGAGGAGAAGCTCGCAATCTCGTTGGCAGAGGCTAATGAGGGCCTTAGGGGGTGGAGGAACGTTCTGGCCAATGGCGCCGCACCCATGCTCGTATCCATAATCAATTGGCAGTACCCCGAGTCTAGCTGGGACTATCTGGCATTATCATCATGTGTAGCAGTGGCCTGTTCTGATACTTTAGCCTCAGAAATAGGGTCACTGGATACCAGAACCAGGAGCATAATCAACCTAGAAGCTGTCCCCCAGGGAACAAACGGTGGGATGTCCCCCACTGGAACAGTTGCGGCAATTTTCGGGGCACTCTCAATAGCCATTCTCGCAGCGATATTACCTGTGGAAGGTGGGTATGACACATCACTTCCAGTATTCATTTCTTTGGTTTCCGCGATAGGTTGGTTCGGTTGCCAGATAGACTCTCTGCTAGGGGCCCTTCTGGAGAATCAAGGATATATCGGAAAGCATGCAGTGAACCTACTAGCCACATCCTCAGGAGCGGTTCTAGCGGTAATCGTAAAACATCAGTTCCTCTAGGAACTGGTAGCCGTTGGGTTTGAACGCCATAGCCCTCACCGAGACGCATGTTGGAGCCGCCGCTAAGGTCTAGAGTTGTGATTCCAACGGCCTTGTTCATCATGTCATTGATCCTAGTATCCCCCCTTGCGACCAGCCAGTCCACGACGGGGCCGGAAGGGCCAGGCGAGACTTGGGAGCTTCCTACAACGCACAATCTGTTCCTCAAAGGGGACCTCGGTGAAACCTATCTCGATAGAAACTGGTCGAAGCTGACAGGCGAGCCTTTAGGAAGAGCGGAATTCACCAAAACCAGCTCGGCCCTAGCTCCCAACCTTATCGACATCCAATCCGCACCTCTCTCGGAGTCTCTAAGATTCCAAGGGAATGTGACAGTCAGGCTTTTTGCGTCCCTGGAAACTACAAATGATGCCTGTCGATTGTCTAACATTCTCCCTGGCTCTGCCGGATCTGAGACCTCGTTCACTGTTTGGCTTAGCCTGGGCTCGAATCAGGTATTGGTCGAGGCATCAACCAACTCCCTGGCTATGGAGGAGTCGTTCGGGATGGCTCATGAGTTCTTGGTACAGGCAAGTGACGTAAATGTTACACTTGCATCGGGAGACTTGGTTTCATTGAGGGTCGATGTCCAACACGAGTGTCTGCAAGGAGGCGTTCTTTGGTGGGGGTCGTATGATGCTGGCTCAGGAATTATTCTCGATGGACAAATACTGGAACCTTCGCTAGAGGTGAAAATAGACTCGAATAGGATGGCAAGGGTCCAGTTTACTCCCCTTTCGCCATGGGGGGAATCAGACTACGATTGGCAAGTAATCGAAATCATAGGGCCCATGGACTGGGACGAGATGGTCCACGGCAATGGAGACGAGGATCAAAGATTAGATCACTTCGAGACGCCCCACACCACCTTAATTGGAGAGGCAAACCGTACAATCAGGGCTTGGTCAACCGACAAACCTTTGATGCCAGGAAAGTACATGATTGACGGCTGTTTCATACTTACCGATCAGGATCCCAGTAACACATGTCACTCTGTTGGGATGCTCAGATTCGAAGTATTCGAGGAACGAGAGCCACTTCTAGGAAGTTTCTGGGCTATGGTGATAGTCCCAATGTCAATCGTTCTCTGGATCATCTTCTCCATCAGGGAAGCCACACTCCCACTACTTTCCTATGCGGTTATTCTCATGCTTGCCCTCTCAGTACTTGGTCCTGCTGCCAGCCTACCCGATATCGACTCCAAGGCCAACGAGGGGAGAGGAGCCGCTCCATCCTTCATTTTACTTTCTCACGATTCTGATCTGGGAGCAGTATCATTGGACGATTTACTGGATGGTTCGGATGCAGTCGTGGTGGGGCTATTTCAGTCAGGATCTCCTTATGCAGAACATCAGAGAGATGATTTTGAATCTGCTGACATCATAATGGATAACAGAGTCAAATTCGTTCAAATTGCCACAGGTGGAGAGCTCTCTGCGGTAAATCTCAATGTACACGCCCAGTCAATAAATGAATCATGGCCACTGCTGATGGACGAATCGGATTCAAGTACCGGTTTTGGGTTTCCTAGTGGCCCCACCGATGCAGTCATAGTAATAGATCCGGCAGGCTTTATTTCATCTTGGAGCCCGGGCACCATGCCTCCAAACCAGATCAAAGACGCTGTTGAATCAGGACTAAAAGGCTCTGGAAATGGCCCTTATGACTTGTTTATGATGATACTGTCTACCGCACTTCTTCCACTTCTGGTTCTCTCTTTACCAACTTCTCGAAAGGAGGAAGAGCCTGAAAAAGGAATGAATCCGTTCGCAGGGGCGATTCTAACGGTGTCAGCCGCATCTGTCGGCTTCGCCCTATGGGCAGTTCCAGTTTCAATACTGGCATCCATTGGCATGTCCTCGTCGTGGTTACTGGTTGAGATAGTACTCTCAATGATACTCATTTATCATGGTATTTCGACTCTTCTGAGAGGCTCTATAATTGAGATAGAGGCGCTATCAAAATTGGCGCATTCTAAGCTTCCCGAATTATACAGGGAGTGGAGAGGGCGAGATGAATTTATTCGCGACACATATCTTGGTCTATGGTTGGCGTGGCTTGCTTGGGTCAGATCTCCATTCTTGATCCCGCAGGGCGTTGGTTCCATAGCTAGGTCTGGAATCATAGGGGCATTCTCCTCAGTAGTCGTCCTCGCACTATTTATCTTGGTAGCTGGCATAGTGGTTGCCCTTGTCCGGACACTCGCTACATCGCTTGGGAAGACATCCTTTATCCTGGGACAAATGAGCAAGGGGATCAGGCCCAGAGCGTGGGGAGTCGCCTCAACGATGTTTGGGCTCTGGATGCTCATTAGTCTAATCGTAATAATGCTACAGGTCGGTCTGTAACTGATTTGGGACTTCCTCGACCGTGACCATCATAAGAGCGTGGCCCTACGCAGGGTTACTCCTACGGGGGTATAGTATAACCTGGTAGTACCGCGGGCTCCAGTTGCACGGGAATGACGACGAGTGGGTATCTGATGGATCTGATGACCAACTGGAGCACCGACCCGTCGCAACCCGAGAGCGTGCGCTTGCCGGGTGCACGCTGAAGTGGGAGACACCCGCTGATCTGGGTTCAAATCCCAGTGCCCCCACCACAATATTCCGAATCTATGATTTACACTGATTTCGGGAGCGCTTAGTTAATTGGGGGCACCTTTCTCGTTGTTCCAATGGACCGCATTCCCGTGGCTGTGTTTATCGTGACGATTTTGCTTTCGCCACTAATAGGTAGCATCTCTGCCCAGTCAGATGGTCATCAAATATCTGCTATTATGGCTGATGATTTACAGAATCTTGGAATAGGCCATTCTCAAGACGCTCCACTGCAGGCTGATATTTGGTGGGATCCGGATTCAAATTGGTGGGAGACTACTTCATTGGACTCGGATAGAAATGGGATTCATGACTCCCTACAAAATGAAGAGGGAAGAGTGAATGTTGGTCTTTCGTACTCTAGAACGGTCATGAAGAGCGATATCGATTTTCTGTTATCCATCGGCTACAATGTGAGCGTACAACTACCTGCAGTCAACGCATTACTAATCGGTGATGTTGATGCCTCAGATGTTTGGAATCTGTCTAAAGTAGAAGGTGTAATCATGGTTGAGAGGTACGGATCTGTAGTGTTCTATGGAGATGTGCAGACTCCGGCCGTCAAGGCTAGGAACTCTACTGAATATCCAATTGGTGCATGGGATTTGGGGGTTTCCGGAGAGGGTATCAACATAGCCATGGTGGATACTGGTGTCGACAACGAACACCCAGGGCTTAACGGCAAGTTTGTAGCAGGTTACGATGCTGTGTGCTTCGTGCATTCCGATCCTCAGTGCATACTTGCTGGAGGCAGGCAAGATGACGGCTCCTTCGACCCCGATGATGGGAATCAACATGGAACAGCTTGCATGGGGATGGCTAGTGCGAATGGGATTGACGCGGACGGCACCCAGACAGATTATTATGGGGCAGCTCCAGAATCAATGCTTGTAGACGTAAGAATAGGGACAGATGTCGGAGCAGGACCCTTCGAAAACTACCTTCTGGAGCAAGAGTTCTATGAGTCCGCTATGAACGGTCTGCAATGGATTTTAGATCACAGAGATGACGCTTGGCCAGGAGTTTCAGAGCAAAATCACGGCATTGACATAATCTCCCTTTCTTGGGGGATAACCAGTCATGAGGGAGGTGGCTCAGATGGCTCAGACATGCACAGCAGAATTCTCGACGAAGCAATGGAGCTCGGCGTAGCAGTCTCAAATGCTGCGGGTAATGACGGAGAGAATAATGACGGGCTTTCTGGAATGAGTGCTTCGTCATTATCCATAACTGTCGCCTCAACGGATGACAAGAATACTATCGATAGAGACGATGATACCATTGCCAGCTATTCCTCGCGAGGCCCGCGAAAGGACAATGGGGATCAGAATCCGCTGAATGAATTGATTCCTGAGATAAGCGCCCCTGGTACCAATATCATTCAGGCCGAAGGATGCGTCTCAAGCGGGGGGTGCAATAATTTCATGGGAGGAGACGCCTCTGGTAACACATATACCGGGAGGGGAAGCGGAACGTCATATGCAGCTCCAGCGGTAACGGGAATCGTAGCTTTGGTATGGGAGGCAAACGAGAATCTAACCCCCTTGCAGATCAAGGAGATCCTGAAGCACACATCTGAGAGACGTGGAGAGGCCAGCGCCCCGGAAATTGACCCATATTGGAATCGTGAATTTGGGTACGGGATTGTGGACGCTCTTGCTTCCGTCGAACTCGCCAAATTCTTGAAGGAATCTGGAAGGACTCCGATAATCGATCCCAGTCTACAGAATCATCTTATCAGCACCAACCAATCAGAGAACGGTTTTTTGAATGTGACAGGGCACTCTTGGGGACAAGCCGGGAGCGTAGACAGGGTTGAGTACCGAATTGATGGTGGAGAGTGGATCGAAACAACATATTCTGCCACCCCAAGCGAAATTGGTGCCCTAACCCCGTTTACGTGGCACATACTGATGGACACCAAAAAAATGAGTTCTGGCAACCACACCATTGAGGTTCACTCGGTATCAGGCGAGTGGAGATCGCTCCCTGTTTTCTCCGAGTTCAGCTCCAATAGCTCGAACGCAGAATCGGATTACTTCTCACCGGTCATTCTTGGAGTCGTAGTATTATTTGCTTTAGGATGGGCAACCTCAATCGCTTTATCTGGCTCCATGTCCCCCGCCTCGGCACTAAGGTTAGCAGAAAAGTCACTTTTGAAGAGAGGAAATGATGACTCAACAATACTAGTTGCCGAGATAATTGGACCAACTTCGGACGACCTCGAAGGTTGACAGCCGCCTTGTTAAAATCCTAGGTCGCCTCTCAACTGCACATGGTGCGCTTCTCCGACCGGGCTAACAGTATTCGTCCAACCGGGGTCAGACGTATGTTTGATATGGCTGGAGACGATGCAATTCAGTTCGGTTTGGGCGAGCCAGACTTCCAACCTCCTCAATTAGCCATTGATGCATTTGATAAGGCAATGAGGGATGGAAGAAACAAGTATACTACCACGGCAGGCAATCCGGATCTGAGATCCAAAATAGCATCTCTTTGGCATCATCTGGTGCCAGATTTGGATGAGTCCAACGTCTGCATCACGATGAGTGGCACGAACGGACTGTTGGACATATTTCTGGCATTAGTAAACCCGGGCGACAATGTCTTGATCCCCGAGCCATACTTCCCACTTTACCCTCCAGATGTCGAAATTTGCGGTGGCTCCCCAAACCTCTATCCGTGTAGGTTTGAGAATGGATTCGTCCCCTCTTTAGAAGACTTGGAGGAGAGAGTTAACTCCTCAACAGTGGCGATATTGTACAATTTCCCAAGTAATCCGACTGGTGGAAATGTTAATCCCGAGCAAAGAGACGAGTTAGTCGAATTTGCCAAGAGGAACGATCTCTGGATAATCTCCGACGAGGTCTACGACAGAATCGTCTATGATGTCCCTCATGTATCATTCATAGGCGCTGGTTACGACAAGGTGATTATGGTGCAATCATTCTCAAAGACATTCGCCATGACTGGATGGAGGATTGGGTACCTACTGTCCCCCGACCAACAGGCAATGGAACAATTGACAAAAATGCAATATTATGTAACTGCCTGTAGCAATGATGCCATGCAACATGCTGTTCTAGAGGCTCTCGAGAATGCTCCGGATTACCCGGAATCTATGAGGTCTGAGTTCAAAAGCCGCAGGGACCTAATCTGTCAAAGATTGAATGCTATGCCTGGCGTTACGTGCCACATTCCAACAGGCGCTTTCTACGTTTTCCCCAAGGTCGATGTCCCCGGAATGAATAGTGAGCAAATCGCCATGTCTCTCTTGGAAGGGGGGGTATTGTGCTCCCCGGGAACCGCATTTGGGTCAGCTGGAGAGGGACATCTGAGATTCGCTTACACGATTTCTAGGGAGGATATCTCAAGAGGCATGGACAGGGTTGAAAAGATTCTCGCTGGATTAAGAGGAGACTGAGGAATTTTCTTGATTTCTGCATTAATTATCTCCCTATCAGCCGGCGCTTCTTGGTACGCCCCCAGTCTGGCAAAAGACAGGCTAGGATCTCCTTATGACATAATCTCATCTGTCGTAATTGGTACTCTTGCTGGATTCATACTATGGTCGGAAGGGCCAAACCCGGCCATGTTTGGTCTCATTATTGGTTCAGGATGGTTCCTTTTGAACAGATTATCCGACTTATTATTCCTTACTCCCTCCGAATAAATCGAAGGGAAGGTCTATCATTTCTCCATCCTCGTTATCACCTCTTTCTGAGATGATACTCGACACCCCCAAATCTTCCAAGGTAGGTGTACCCTCTGAGTCTTCCGGGGCCTCGAGAGAATGCATCTGAAGATTTTCCAGGCGATCTTCGGCACCCAACATCCAATCTGGAAGTCCGTTCGATCCTCCCAAGACAGAAATAGATGTGAAGGTGGCAAGTGGAAGTACTGATATCGCGATTAGAAAATCAATAACCGCTCCCTTAGGGACTTCTGCGTTAGGAGAGACTAGGTTAAGAACGAAAGCATCTATCTGCAAGTCGTTCCAATCACTATAGTCAAGTTCTAACCAACCGAGAGAAGAAACTAGGAGCATCCTTGCAGTATACCAAAAGATCACGATAGGGAGCACCCACGAAAAAATAGAGAATCTCCAAATCACAGTCCTAAGTACAGATGCCATTCCCACCAAGTGTGCAGAGATGAGGGGCTGAATCCTCATGGCAATCCACAAGGATGCTAGATATCCAGCCATCCCCAGTTGGAAAGCCGTCCCGGGCTTGATTAACGAGCTCGGAAAACCTTCTATAATCGCCAAAGGAACAGCTATGAGAATAATCTGAAGGGGGACGGCAATTAATTGCAGTCCCCCATGGACCGCAATCAGGTCATACCCATCTCTCGATACACGTCTATCTACCAGCCTCGACATTTTTCCGTATGGGCTGGAGCTAACGGATATCCTTGACCTGTCAACAAGCTCTGGATCACCCTTCCTACTCCTCAGACCAAGGAACGATGCTAGCCCCCCTCTATTGATAATAAAATAAGGTCTGAATCCCCCCAGAGCTAGTGCTAGAAATAGGGAGAACACCCCATAGAAAACGCCAGAAACTATAATCCATTCTATCAGTTCTGTTTTGACAGTCACGGAGAAGTTACTCCTGTCGATATCAAGAAGGTACCTTGTTGAGAATCCAAAAATAGGTATTAGAGTTACTTGGAGGAACACGAGCAAAGAGAGAGTGAGCCTATTTTTCAATGACTCATCTTCACTCATGTCAGCACGGGCACGCATGCAATCATAAGCTCTTCACTGTGTTTCAGGCCATAGTGTCCTCTTCTGAAACCAATTCGCCAAACGCAACTCGTTCAATTCAGAGGTTGAACGCATTGTCCCAACCTTCATACATGTTGCTGAGCCCCCAATTGTGTAAGTATGCGTATCGTATCTCCACTGCTATTGTGCTCTTTGCTTATCGTGACCTCGATGGCCCCCGTTCTAGGTGGGTCGGGACAACTAGATCAGGAGGAACAATCCTCCATACAAGCAAAGTCCTTGATCGATTTCGAAGTTACGTCAATAGAGATAGGAACTGGCTCAGTCTCTGCAATGGAGTGGTCCCAGCCAGATGGTAGTATCGAGGAATACGTCATTAGGGGACAAGAGATTCAAATCGAGGTAACCTTCACACAAGCCGGTACCTCAAGTCAGCCTGCATATGCTGATGCTTCTCTGCAAATTTGGCACCCAGTTGGATTTATGATTGACGAGTTTATCACTAACATGACACTATCCGGTCAACAATCGGTCATTCAACAAATAACGTGGACTCCAAACATGTCCCACAGTGCTATCGATGAAACTGGATTCCTAACAGGGGGCCTTCAGCTGATAGGAATGGTGGATGGAGGCCTGGCTGATGATAATCAAGGCAACAATGAACTAATGCGTCTAATGCCGGTTGCCATCTGGCAAGATTCTATGGAAAACGGATTCTGCGGAGACACCGATGGCGATGGAGTGAATGATTGTCCAAACACCCCATATGCAAATGAGCCAGTTTGGGTAGGCGGTGGATATGAGGCAGATGGCTCCTTGTCGTCAGATCCAGATACATACGGACATTGGAGAATGATTGATTCCGGTGACTCCGTAGACGGCGAAAAGCATTGGAGGGTGGCTAGAGATGGCTCAGATTATGCAAGTAATAGGCACGACAGACTATGGTGGGGTTGGTTTACACCATTCCAGAACTGCGACGATCCTGGCCATGGCTTAGGTTATGGGATTCAGGATCTTTCTCTGAGCGAAAAATACGGCTCCAGATTCTGTAAGATGAACTTACGAGGATTTGATTATCTTTCTATGCAGATGGTTACTTATGCTTGGGGCCAGATGGGACCAGGTGATTCCGTTAGCATAGAAGCTGATGCGTCATCCTCAGTAGAGTCGTTCAATTACACTGAAATCGGTCTCTCTCCGGTGGAATATGACTGGTCGATGAGCGTATGGAACATGACGGGAATGCACAGAACCGGAGAATACAATCTAGCATTCAAGTTCGACTCCGATAGCTCCCAAGCATCCGGTGGAATAGCTGTAGACTCTTTCCTTCTATTTGCCATAGAAAGAGTCCCTCAGTATACCGTCGATGTTGACTGCGACGATCCCCTTCCGAATGCATATCTCGTGGTACCTGCCGAGGTTAAATCACTGTATTGTAGAATTACCAATAACGGGTATGTCGATGTAACATTGAGACTTTTTACAGAAGTTTCCAATGAATCTTGGATGTTTGGTTACCCAATCAGAATAGACTCCAACAACCCAACAGATCACGATAACTTCGTTGTTACCGACGTAGTGAAGGCATTGGATACAACCGATGTTTGGTTCAACATCACCATTCCAGATGGGGCCAATGTTCAGGAGATGATGTGGTTTATTGATATCAATGACGGCACGACCAATTCCACCAAGGCCACCATAGGTCTCCCTGAAGTTAGAGGAATCCCACTTTCTGTCCAGGCCGCCTATTCGTGCAAACTGGAGCCAGAGACATTAGCCTATCCCGATGCCACGATTCTGCCGGGCAACAATGCGACTATACCAATGAAGTTCAAGAACACTGGCAATCAAATCGCAACTTGGAACCTAGGAGCGACTTTCGCTGATACTTCTTGGGGGCCTGAGAATGTTGAGTGGTATGATGATGAAGGACAGATGATAACCAGTCTAGATTTAGCAATCAATGAGGAGTTAGACCTTTTCGCAAAGATTCTGACCCCGAGCGAAATTTCTCCCGGTATCTATCAAATTACGCTCATAGCCAGTGGTAGAGCTCCTGCACAGTTCATGTCAACGCCCATGATAGAAATAGAGGTCCCAGTCCTATATGACATCGATTTGATTCCATTCTCGATTCAATATGATGCTCCCGCGGATGGTGTTTTTAGATCCATAGAGGTGATGCTGGTCAACAATGGAAACTCTGAGGAGGCATTCGACCTCTATCTTGATACAAACTGGAGACTGGGCGCAAGTCTCAATACCGACAGAACACTGGGAATAACACCTTTCGGCGGAGACACCACATTTTTCCTCATGCTCCCGATGCCCTATGGACTGGAGCCCGAAACTTACGAAATCAAGATTATCGCAAGAAGTGTGACAGATCCGACCTATGAGGTTTCGAAGAGGGTGTATTTGACGATCCCAGAGACCACCCTAGTAGAGGTCGAAGATCTGAATATGCTCGAAGAGGTTTTCAGGGGCGGAGATGCACCTAGAACTGTAAATTGGGAAATTACAAACAACGGAAATGTGAACGATGCATTCTACGTCAACTTCGATCATCTACCTGACGTATCTGCCGAAGCCATAAACCTAGTTTCAGACTCAAACGGACTGAGAACCCCCTACATCGAATCAGGGGGGTCATACAATGTCACCGTTACCTATTCATTTGGGGATGATGCATTTGGGGACAGAACAATTTCAATGATTGCGACCAGCAAAGAATCTCAGGCCTCAGATGGCTTAGTCTCCGGCACTGGGAAGGCAGAGTTCCATGTTGGAGATCAAGGATGGATTGAACTCCTGCCTCCAAACGATGTTATCGTAACAGAGGCCGACAACGATTTAGAGCTCACATTTAGCGTCAAGAATGATCATCCCACAGACGCCCAACTAGTTAGGACGGATGTAGACAGAGATTCGGACCTGTTCTTCAACATAGTAAATGCCAGGATAGAACAGGAAGATAGAGACTTCGTTTTGGATGTTAACACCACAAGACTAGTTGTGGTGACCTTGGAAATTACGGAAGATAATCTCGCCTCTTTGCCTCAGGATTCGATGACCTTCGAGCTAACCTTGGACGTAGACTCAGATATAGACAAGATATCTCGGACAGTTATGGTCACCCTTGAGAGGCCGGTTCCAATAGAGGACGGCGTTTCTGCTGGGGAAGCGGCTTGGCTTGGAGGGAATATTCTGTTCCTTCTAGTTGGAATAGTGGTAGTAATGGCTATCCTAGTTGTTGCCATCAGGACAATGAAGACCGCCACGAGCCCGCTAGAGGAGATCTCAACTCTGGATGATTACGAGATGTCGGTCACAGGTGGAATATTATCATCCGAATCACTACCAGAAATGCCTCCTCTGCCCTCTTCTGATGAAGTTGCTAACTCGATGTACGGGGGGTCAAAGGAAATTTTCAACCAGCCCCCTCCTCCAATCCATCAGGCTGAGACAAGCGATGAAAGTGAAGAGGATGCTCCCGATGACACTCTTGATGGAATTCCGCCCCTGCCCGAATCGGGACTTCCAGAGGGCTGGACGATGGAACAGTGGGCTCACTATGGGCAAAGATGGTTAGATCAGCAGAATGACCAGTGAGGAGAAAATACACATCTCAGTGCGAGCCCTTATGACCCCCCCTCAAGTGGGCAGTCCAGAAGAATGAGGAGTTTGGACAGATGTACGGCGGTCAACAACCAATTTTCATATTAAAGGAGGGTACAGAAAGAACTAGCGGTAAGTCCGCACAGAGTAATAATATTGCAGCCGCAAAAGCAGTAGCGGATGCAGTTAGATCAACCCTGGGGCCGAAGGGAATGGACAAAATGCTAGTAGACAGTATGGGCGACGTCGTGATTACGAACGATGGTGCAACAATACTCAAAGAGATGGACATTGAGCACCCAGCTGCAAAGATGATAATCGAAATTGCCAAGACACAAGAACAACATTGCTATGACGGGACAACTAGTGCGGTTGTCATTGCGGGGGAGCTCCTTAAGAGAAGCGAAGACCTCATCGAACAAAACGTTCATCCAACTGTAATCTGTGAAGGATTCAGACTTGCTTCCGAGAAGGCATCAGACCTAATCGAGACCCACGCATTGAAAGTAGATGAGGAAATACTCAAGGAAGTGGCAAAAACAGCGTTAACAGGAAAGAGTGCGGGGGCGGTTAAAGAATTTCTAGCTGATATTAGTGTCGCCGCTGTTGTTGCTGTTGCACAGACTAACTCTGAAGGAAACACTGTTGACGTTGGTGATATTAAGATACAGAAAAAACAGGGCGGATCCATCAGGGACAGTTCGTTGGTTAACGGAATCGTACTAGACAAAGAAAGAGTACACAGTGGAATGCCAAAGTCTGTTTCTGGAGCGAGTATCGCCCTGATCAACTCTGCAATTGAGGTCAAGAAAACTGAGGTCGATGCCAAAATACAGATCACCGACCCAAACATGCTGTCACAGTTTCTAGACGAGGAGGAACAGTATCTGAGATCTCTAGTGGAGAAATTCCAGTCAGTGGGCGCGAATACGGTGATCTGTCAGAAGGGAATAGACGACCTGGCTCAGCACTACATGTCTAAGGAGGGAATCTTCGCTGTAAGAAGGGCAAAGAAGAGTGATATGGAGGCCCTTTCAAAAGCAACAGGGGCCAGAATTGTCACCAACATCGACGACCTCTCATTAGAAGACCTTGGCTCAGCATCAAAGGTCGAAGAAAGGAAAATCGGAGATTCAGATATGGTGTTCATAGAGGGGTGCCCTGAAGCTAAAAGCGTCTCAGTACTCATCAGAGGGGGAACAGAACACGTTGTTGATGAGATCAAGAGAGCTTTCGACGACGCAGTCGGGGTGGTTGCCGTTGCGCATGAAGACGGGGCTGTTCTCACAGGAGGAGGATCCGTTTTAGCCGCAATAAGCAGGGATTTGAGACTGTACGCTGAGAGAATCGGGGGAAGGGAGCAAATGGCGGTTGAAGCCTTTGCAGGAGCACTGGAGGTAATTCCAAGAACCCTCTCGGAGAATGCTGGATTGGACCCCGTAAATACAATAATCGACCTGAGGAAGGCCCATTCTGAAGGAAAAACTCACTTTGGCGTGAATGTGTACGAAGGAGGTGTCGCTGATATGAATAAGTCTAGGGTGCTTGAGCCAAGTAGAGTGGTCGAACAGGCTATCCAGAGCGCTTCCGAGACTGCGGTAATGATATTGAGAATCGACGACGTGATATCCAGCAGAGGGGTTTCTCCAGGTGGTGCTGACGAATTTGACGGTTTGGACATGTGATCAATCCTCAACGCAATTCCACATCCGCCTTGAGAAGTCCCAAGCATCATATTCAATAATCGGCAACCAGTGGAAACAATGCCCAGCCTACGGCTGGTGGGTGTTTGAATGTCAGAAGAAAGCGTTTCAGCGACAGAAGGTATCGAAGAGTTTCTGAGCTCTGGAGATAGATCCCTCGAGCTTCTGTTTGGATCTCAATCAGGAAATGCCGAAGGCTTGGCCGCCAAATTCGCCAAGACCGCGAAGTCGTACGGTTTGGAGGGAACAGTCCATGACATGGATGGATTCGACTTCAATTCTTTATCATCAAAAAAGAGAGTAATCATCGTATGCTCAACTTGGGGGGAGGGGGAGCAACCTGACAATGCGGAGGAACTTTGGAAGTTCGCTAACTCTGATGCCGCATCAAGACTAGAGGGAGTGCATTTTGCAGTGTGCGCACTTGGAGACACAAGCTACGAGCTATTCTGCGAGTCGGGCAAAGAATGGGATAGCATTTTCGAAAAGCTCGGGGCAACTAGAATCGTCGAGAGGATAGACTGTGACGTTGATTACGACTCTCCCGCCTCAGAGTGGGCCCTGAAGGCCTTACCTGCTCTGGCAGCAGTTGACAGTTCTGGAAACTTCATGGAGGAAATGGTGGATGGGATAACAGACTATGCGAGCGGGTCATCCGCGGTAGCAGGTGGAGAAGATGGGTTTGTAGTCCCCACAATCGAGACCGAAGCGATTCAGGTAGAGCTCTCAGTATTCCGATTTGACCCTTCAACGAACTCCACTGGCAGGGACTCATGGGCTTGCTCATTACCAGGGCACATCTCAATACTTAGTGCTTTGAGAGCTATTAAGGAAGGCCATGACGGATCCCTTTCGTTCAGGGACGGGAATGACGACGACCCATCGACAGCTGTTTCTGTCAACGGCAAACTTGTCTTACCAGGAAGGGTCAGAGTAGATAGCATTGTGTCCTCCAGGGACGAATCTCTAATTCTCCGCATAGACCCTATACCTGGGTCAGATGTAATCAGGGATCTGATCGTGGACCATTGGGCATTAGAGAGGAAGCGGGAATCAACCCGGCCATGGATGGTTGCGGCAACTAGGGAGGGGATACAAACACCTCAGGGAGTAATAGGTTCTATGGAACAATCCACAGCCCTGAGGATCCACTCTCTAGCAAATTTTGACAGCGCCCCCCTCTTACATTCTAGCTCAGATGCCGTCCCATATGCCAATGGATTCCTTGGCCCAGCCGTACTAGCCAGTGCTTGGGCCAGGAGAAACGATCCAAGAACCGCCCCTGAGAGGGTTGCCGAGATTGATTCCATTATCGGCTCAGAGAACGGAATTAGGGCAGAGACTGATTTATCCCCGATTTTCCGCAGAGACGGTTATCCAAAATCTGTATCCGAGGGACTACTGGAGGCAAGGACCAAAGCAATCGAAAACGATGCTTTCAACGGAAAGTTGGGCAAGCATGTATGGTGGTATTGCTGGACCGTCAAAAGCAGTGGTAAGGTAAATGACACCGTCCTTTACAGACAGGTCTTAGGTCCAATTGGGTTACTTGGGAACCTCTTCTCAGGAGTGACAGCAAGGATGATGCTAGGATTTACCAGGACCGGGGGAAATGTTCTGAACAGCTTGCTTGGCATGGTGGTTCCTCCTGCAGGAGTCGGCAAAATGCCGAGACAATTCAACTCCTCCGTGTCAAATCACCATGAAGTTGTAGCTATTTTCAATGAAATGGATGGTAGGTTCTAATGCCCTTAAAGTATGCCTACCATCCCGGAAATGCAGCTCACAGCGGATCCCCGGAAGTATCGGATACGATGGAGGCAGTAGCGAGAAATCTAGGCCTTGAGCTCACATATCTCGATGGAGCAACATCTTGTGGAGCTGGCATAATAAAGCAAGCAAACCACCGCTTGCAGATAGCCTTGAACGCGAGGACATTTGCCATGGCCGAAGCCCACGGCCTCAATATCATCACTCCATGCGCAGCAACAGCAGGTAATCTAAAACAAGATTTAGAGAAGTTACGCTCAGACCCAATACTACTGAAGGAAATTAATGACGTTTTAGCAAAGACATGTGGGATGCATTTCTCAGGCGAGACTGACGTCCATCATCTACTTCACGTGATTGTCGAAGAGATAGGGCTGGATAAAATTGAGAAACTAGCGGTCAACAAGTTCGATTTCAGGGTAGCTGGATATTACAGCCCCTACATCCAGATGGAAGGGGTGTGTGGCGATGACAGTGTCAATGATCCCAACTATTTTGAGCAGCTCATAGATGCACTTGGAGGTGTTCCGATAAACTGGGAAGGAAGAGTCCTGAGTGTTGGGGCCCCGGGAATATTTTCCGAGGAGCCGACTGTACTGAGGCAATCAGCGGCGGTTATCTCGGAGGCCAAGGAAGAAGGTGCAGAAATTATCGTCAGCGCATGTAATCTCTCTCATTCAATAATGGACATATACCAGGGAAAGGCATCAAGGGCTACAGGAATTTCAACAAATATGCCCGTTATTCACTTAACTGAGCTTCTGTCATTCGCATTTGGCAATCACAACACTAGATTCGCCCAGCTCAGAACCAGAATAGCTGTTATCGGAGACTAGTCAGTCCTGGAAATCTTCTAACCCGTATTGGCCCCGAGGCCTTATCGACTCTGAGGGTAATCTTTCAGAATCCTCGACTTCAGTCCTGGAAATCGTATCATCCGCCTCCAATATAGTTGATCGCCTCTCTTCTCTTTGGGTCTTGACAAAATCCACAGAATCAATCATAACTCCCTCTGAAACAACACTAAATCCTGTTAGATTAGAAAGATCTGAATGATGCGTCCTCGGCAGGCTTCTACTCACCCTATGGACAGCTCTCTGCATATTTTCCTCCCTCCTCAAAGCCGCGGCTTTGGCGCCTTCGTCCCTAGTTCCTTCGGCGATTAGTACAATTACTTCTCCAAGCCTCTTCCTGCCGGTCCTTCCTCTTCTCTGAATTGTCCTAATCTCACTAGACACGGGCTCATAGAAAATCACAAGATCCGCCGATGGGATATCCAATCCCTCTTCTCCTATCGATGTTGCAAGAAGCACATTGGCACCCCCATTCCTGAATTCATCAAGCCTCCTTACTTGCTCCCTGCCTGAAAGCCCCTTTCTCCCCCCTCTAGATGATTGCCCTACGAAGCGAATTGGGGAGATTCCCCTGAGTCCCTCAAGAGAGGTCTCAAGAGAGGAGATTGTATCCCTGTAATTGGCGAATACTATTATTCTACTCTCAGAATCTCTCTTTATCCTCTCTCGAACCATCCTCCTCACTGCACCAATTTTAGAGTGAATTTCACCCATCTCCGCAAGATTAGCCCTAAGGTCCCTGATCCTAATATCCCTAAGGAAGTCCCTCACAGATCTCTTACCACCGCTCTCTTCGTCCTCAAGCCTGTCCAGATACTCCCTTGATGCAGAAACCCCTTGGCTCATTAAGCAGTTAATTAGGTGATGCAACCTCATGGCTATTGCAATCTGAGATACAGACTGATATCCGCTCGCCTCGCCCCTTGCAATAGCCGATTTGGCTCTATCCATGGCGTTGGATAGGCCTGAGAAATTTATCATCCCGGGCATCACATATCTTCCAAGTCTTCTTTCCCTGTCAACAATCCCTTGTTGCCAAATTTTGAAAGGTTCCGAAAGGCGAACAATCTCATCTGGTACTGATACAGTTATCTCTCTGACTTCCAGCTCTGAAAGATATCCACTGAGCATCTCTTCTGCGGAGTTTCTGATATGTATTCTTACTGCCCCTGTTCTTTTGCATATTTCCCTTACGGCCTCAGGTCTATGTCCGGGGCTTGCCGTAACCCCGAGGATGTGAGGGCGCACATTTTTAGAGATATAATTGTCACAAACTTGTGCCATCGCATGGTCTCCGGTGCAGTGATGAGCCTCATCCACAACAAGAACCGAAAAATCAGAAAGATCCACCACCCCGCTGCTAACATCATTCACCACCACTTTTGGAGTTGCAACGACTAGCCTCGCGCCATCCCACTTCTCGACTCTTTTGGCAGGAGGGAGCTGACCAGTTATCTGGACAATCCCATCTTTTAGTTTTAGGACTTCTCTCAGGGATCTAATATGTTGCGCCACCAAGCCCACCGTTGGAGCGATCATCATTACCCTGCCTCCTCTTGATAATTTTTCCGAAATCATCATCCAAATCACTGCTGTCTTTCCCGCAGCCGTGGGCATTACTAGGAGCATCGAGCTACTCAGTGCCTCATCTACAGCCTCTAGTTGATATGCGCGCGCTTCAACTATGCCATCATTGAGCATGGCATGACTGACATGGGGGGACACGGATGCTTCCATTATCGCAGGGGTTGAAAATGCTTTCATTGACATCTACCGGACAATACGCAAGAATCTAACTTCCCGATTCGTTCATATAGGGTATGTTTGTCGGAAACCCGCTCGCTACGTGAGATACCAGACACCCGAAGGCACTGCAACAGCATCCTCAAACCCAGCCGACCGCTCGGAAAGCTGGCATGGTGTCACGGTGTCTCCCTGACGTGGTTAGCCCGGAAAAAGCCGTTTACGGCTATTTTTCGGTTAATTTGTAAGGAGGACTTGAATGGCCGATAAGAGTAGACCCCGCCGAGGTAGCATGGGCTTTAGCCCTCGCAAGAGGGCACTCAGAAAATTTGGAACAATCCAGGCATGGCCTGAAAACACCGACTCTGATGTAAGAGTACTGGGGTTCGCTGGCTGGAAAGCAGGAATGACGCACGTATTGATGAGGGACACCAATCCAAATTCAACATCAGCGGGCCAAGAGATTAGGAAGGCTGTTACTGTTGTAGAGGCTCCTCCCATGAAGGTACTAGCAGTAAGGGGATACAGGATGACTCCGTATGGCATGCAAACTGCTGGCGAGGTTTGGGCTGATTTGTCAGAGTCAAGTCCAGACGGATTAATGCCACGGCTGGCAAATCAAACTAGGGGGGAGAGAGACGCTGAACAAGGCAGGAAGCCTGCCAAGAGAGGCGGCAGAATACCCACTAGGGCAGGCTCTGCAGAAGGGGCCCTCGAGTCACTTAAGGAAGAAGATCTCTGTGAGATTAGACTAATCGTAGCCACTCAGCCATCAATGGTAAAGAGCATTCCAGGCAAAACTCCGGAAATCATGGAGGTGTCATTGACAGGCAATGACAATACCGCAAAGCTCGACTGGGCATCCGAGAGACTTGGTGGAGAAATCGACGTTTCCGATGTTTGGCAGGCAGGTCAAGATGTTGACGTCGTTGGGGTCACAAAGGGCAAAGGCTGGCAAGGCGCTGTCAAGAGATGGGGAGTTAAGATTCTCAGTCATAAAAACAGCAAGAGGAGAAGACAGGCGGGTAACTTAGGGGACTTCGGAACTGGATACGTAAGGAAGACTGTGCCCCAGGCTGGTCAGATGGGATATCACCAGAGGACAGAGCTCAACAAGAGAATTCTGA
Organism: Candidatus Poseidoniales archaeon; assembly: GCA_028283505.1. Classification (GTDB taxonomy): domain Archaea; phylum Thermoplasmatota; class Poseidoniia; order Poseidoniales; family Thalassarchaeaceae; genus MGIIb-O5. The sequence goes on along the minus strand of JAPOFX010000010.1, from coordinate 14,640 downwards.
GAATTTCAAATCCAGGAGAATCCGAAATAACTCCTGCCGGGGGTTTCTTAAATTACGGAGAGGTGACAAATCCTTACATTCTATTTCAGGGGAGTCTTCCCGGGCCATCGAAGAGAATGCTCAGATTCCGAGATCCAATAAGGCCTCGCGCAGAGAAGCCTGAGGTCGTTCTAACATATGTCAGTACATCGAGTAAACAGGGGGTCTAGAGTTGAAGGTCAAGACATACAACTTAGTTAATTCGGTTGAGCAAGAAGAGCTTGATGCTGGATTGCTGGCCGAATCTTTCAGCGTCGAGGCTAAACAAGGAAAGGCCATAACACTCCCCGACTCCTTCTCAACAGAAATTAGGACAGATCTAATTCGGTCAGCGGTCCATTCATCCAGGGCAAACCGCCGTCAGCCCTATGGCCACAGAGAGCACGACGGCAAGAAGTCTCCTCAACCTGGTATGAAACACTCGGTGGAGTGGTGGGGCAAGGGAAGAGGAGTAGCCAGAATCATGAGAAAGACTGGCCAGAGAACAGGTGCACAAAACCCTCACACCCGAGGAGGCCGACGCGCACACGGGCCAAAGGTAGACAAGGACTGGTCCCAGAAGCTCAACTCCAAGCAAAGAGCGGCGGCTAGAGACTCTGCTATTGCCGCAACGGCCGATCCAGTAATGGTCTCCGCAAGAGGTCACAAATTCACGGAGGGAACAAACTTTCCGATTATTATTGACAACTACGTAGAGTCCAGGCAGGGTTCCGATGAGAAATATGATATCGAATCATTGCCTCTACAGTATTCAACTAGAAAGTTTGTCGCAATCATGGAAGGCATTGGACTTGGAGAAGACTTGACCAGAGCCAAGAATGGGAAATCTATCCGAGCAGGAAAAGGAACCATGAGGGGAAGAAAAAGAAGGACCCCTAAGTCCGTCCTTCTGGTCGTATCAAGCAAAGAAGGGCTCCACAAGGCAGCTTCGAACGTACCCGGGGTTGATGTCGTCATCGCCAAAGATCTATGCGCTGAGGACCTCGCACCAGGAGGAGACCCGGGAAGGCTAACTGTTTGGACTAAATCAGCGATCGAGGCAATGAGGTGAAAACATGAATGATCCATATGACATTTTAGTTATGCCGTGGATCACTGAGAAGACTCTGGAGGCTAGGAGAGTATCTGACCCGGACATAGGATTCCTCCAGAACAACAATAGAATTGAATTCATTGTCCACAGGGATGCAACCAAGGCCCAAATAAAAAGAGCTGTAGAGGACTTGTTCGAAGTCAAGGTTGCTAAGGTGAATACTAGGATTACTATCACCGGCAAGCATGCCTCTGTACGACTTGCCGAGGGATATGATGCAGAGGAGGCCGCACTCAAGCTGGGTGCTTTCTGATGAGGTGACATTATGGGTAAGAGAACACGTTCACAACGAAGGGGATCCAGTCCCAAGAATAGGGTATCTAGCCATAGGTTCCCAGCGGCCAATAATTTGCCAAGAGTCAAGGACGAGATCGGGCAGGTGGTAGGTTTGGTTCACAGCCCCGCACATACTGCTCCATTGGCGAAAATCAAGTTTGAGGACGGTACAGAAGGGCACATGGCCGCTCCCGAAGGGATCTCCATAGGTCAACCAGTCTCATTTGGAGAAAATGTCGACCTAAAACCTGGTAATGTGACAATTCTTGGAAGTATCCCCGAGGGAACTCCAGTGTCAAATGTAGAATCAAGACCAGGCGATGGTGGAAAATTCGCCAGATCTGGAGGAAATTCGGCTACTGTGGAAAGCAGAGTTGGAGACAAAGTAAGGGTCAGGCTACCTAGTGGTAGAATCAAGGAGCTGTCGGCCACCTGCAGAGCTACCATAGGAGTTCTCGGGGGCCATGGCAGGACTGAAAAGCCCCTCATGAAGGCCGGTGCAGCTCACTACAGGGCCAAGGCCAGAGGCAAGCTCTACCCAACTGTGTCTGGAGTAGCTATGAATCCGGTTGATCACCCGCACGGCGGAGGCAACCATCAGGCTGTCCACGGTCCTAACTCCGTCAGTAGAAACACGCCTCCCGGAAAGAAGGTCGGAAACATCGCCCCGCGCAGAACCGGCCGTGGAAGGGTAAGGCAACAGGAGGTCGAGTAGTTTGGCACGTCGTTCAAAGAAGTCGTTCAGGTCTCCTAAGCTTGCAAGAAGGCAGGCTAGGAAGAGGAGATCGAAGATTAGCGAGAGAAGGAAGAAAGAGTTCCTTTGGAGGGGATACACCCTCGATCAGCTTCTGGAGATGCCACTGATGCCACCAGAGGACGACTATGAAGCTATCAGCATCGCATCATTGATGCCTTCTCGCGCTAAGAGGTCAATAGTTAGAATGTACGAGGGTTTGAATCCGGAATCAGAAAAGCTCCTCGAGAAGATTCGTTCCAGTAATGGAAACAGTGTAATCAAGACACACTGCAGAGGGCTGTATGTACTCCCAGAAATGGTAGGCAAGACAGTCGGGGTCCACAATGGAAGAGAGTTTGTCAATGTAGAGGTAGTCCCAGAGATGATAGGGCACTCTCTGGGTGAGTTCGCAATTACCAGAAAGTCAGTAACCCACACAGGCCCCGGAGTGGGTGCGACCAGATCCTCGACCCATGTCGCATTGAAGTAGGTGGAATTATGAGTAGGAGAATAGGTAACTCGCAGCGCGGATACACCCAGCTCCTAGAGGGCTCCAATCTAGTCACAGCTAGAGCAGTGAACATAGACGTCCATCACAAACATTGCTACCACATTGCCAAGGCTCTGCGTGGGATGAATGCGGCCTCTGCAATATCTTACCTAGAGGACGTAATGGATAAAAAGAGAGCAGTTCCTTATGTCAGAAGGTCCCGAAGAGGAAGAGGCGGGAACACCATGGCCGGCCACAGGAAAGGGAAAATGGGCCCTGGAAAGTACCCAAATAAAGCCTCGAAGGAGTTCATCAAGCTAATCAACAGTGCCATGGAAAACGCAAGGCAAAGATTCGATACTATCGATCCAGAGGACATGACAATTACGCATTTAGCCGCTCACAGGGGGCAAATAGCTAGGCATTGGAGGCCAAGGGCCCAAGGTCGAGCAACCCCCAAGAATCATTACCAAGTCAATCTGGAAATTTTCCTTGAGTACTTTGGGGATGAGGACGAGGAGGATGATTTCTGATGTCACAGAATACAGTTAGAACTTTCATTCATAGGAATGTGGAGAGGCAACTAGTCAGAGAATACCTACTGAGAGAGACAGAAAGAGCAGGCTTCGGCGGTCTTCAATTTCAAAGGACTCCCGAGGGAACAAAGGTCACTCTACAGGCCGAACAAGTAGGACGAGTAATCGGAAGGAAAGGAAAAGTAATACGTGAGCTGGAGACAAGGCTGAGGGACGACTTCAAACTCCAGGATCCTAAGCTAGAGGTCGAGGAAATTTCAGAACCACGTCTTAACGCGCAAGTAATGGCCAGTAGAATGGCAAGCTCTCTTGAGAGAGGCTGGTTCTTCCGCAGAGCCGGCCATAGCACGGCACAAAGTATCATGGATGCAGGTGCTAGGGGTTGCTTGGTTACTCTGAGCGGTAAGATTACTGGTGCCAGGCACAGGGTCGAAAAGTTCCAACAGGGCCACATTAAGTTCTGTGGCGAAACTGCTCTCGAATTCATGGACGTGGGGTACTCGGTGGCCGTAAAGAAACTCGGTACAGTCGGTTGTTCAGTCAGAATAATGAGGCCCGGAGTAAAGCTTCCCCATGAAGTAACAATCATCGATAGACATGAAGCCGGGCTTCCTCCTTTAGAGGAAGTTTCCTACATCATTCCAGAAGATGAGGAAACTTCGGAAATAATTGAGGAAAAGGCACCCGACGCCGAGGAAGTAATCGACTCCGCCCTAGAAAAGATGGCTGAGATCGAATCCAATACTGAACAGGAGGAAGAGTGAATGTCGCACATTAGCTCTAGGGATATCGAGACCATGAGCTCCGAGCAGCTTCATAGGACTCTGGACGATCTAAAGGATGAGCTACTGCAACTCCGCGCCCAACAGGCCCTTGGAGGATCTTCCTCAAACTCTGGGTCATACAAGCAGACTCGCAGGAGTATCGCGAGGATACTGACAAAGATCAATCAAAACTCAAAAGGGGGTGAGTAGATATCTGGGATATGCAATACATGTGGTCTGCCACAGGAAGTTTGCATCTGCCAAGAGATTGCAAAGGAGCAGCAGAAAGCGGTAATATCTGTAGTTCGCAGACGCTATGGGAAAATGGTGACAACTGTGGAGGGAATAGAGGATTCGGCAATAGATTTGGGCCAGCTAGCGAAGATTCTGAAGGGAGCTTGCGCGAGTGGAGGGACCGTGAAGGGACGTACAATAGAGCTTCAGGGAGATCACAAGAAGAAGGTCGCAAAGGTTCTGGAACAGAATGGATACAAGGTGGAGGTAAGGTGATGTCAAACATGATCAATTTGCCTTGGATTTCTCACAATCTTACCGTACTTGACTCAAATGACCCTACTTTGGTTGGCCTCTCAGGCACTGTCGTCAATGAAACCAAGAAGACAATAATAGTACGCACACAATCGCGTGAGGTTTCTCTGGCAAAGGACGTAATCACATTTGCCATAGACTCAGGAGATCCAATCATTGGCTCACGAGTCACTCAGAGGGCAGAGGAAAGAATCAGTAGGAGGTACTAATATGGCTGAAATCAGAGATATTGGAGTCGATGTTACAGCGCCGACCGGAGAATGGGATGGTGACGCCAACTGTCCTTTCTACGGTAGCCTCAGGCTAAGGGGACAGATAATCGAAGGACAGGTATCAACTACTGGAATGTCCGGCTCAGTCGTTGTAGAGAGGGAGATTACTAGGTACATGAAAAAGTACGAGAGATATGAGAAGAGAACCCGAAGATATTCAGCGCACCTCCCATCGTGCATCGGCGGAGTGGAAGTAGGGGATAGAGTCAGAATTATGGAATGCAGGCCACTATCCAAAACCGTAAATTTCTGTGTAATCGAGAAGGAGGCAGAGGAATGAAGGGCATACCAGGAAGAGTCACTAAGGCGCTTCCATCCCAAGCGAAGCTCGATTGTGCAGACAACACCGGTGCGAAAGTAGTGCAGTTAATCACCGTACTAAACAAAGGAGGAGTTGCCAGGAGATATCCTGCCGCAGGTGTTGGTGATATGACAAAAGTGACTGTGAAGAGGGGAACCCCCGAAACACGAAGGCAGATGTACAATGCTGTTATCATTAGACAATCCAGACCATTCAGAAGGGTGGATGGCACATGGGTCCAATTTGAGGATAATGCGTGCGTCATTACCAATGACCGTGGAGAGGTTCAGGGTTCAGACATTAAGGGACCGGTAAGCAGGGAAGCCGCAGAAAGGTGGCCTAGAATCGCTGCTACCGCAAAGCAAATCGTATAGGTGTGACAATATGACAAGAAGCAGTAAAGCGAGCAAGCAACGCCTGAGTCAGGCCGACGCCCCAACCCACGTCAAGAGAAAGAGGATGAGAGCTAGGCTAGTTTCCGATGATCCCGATCTGATCAATATCAGAACTGTTACCGTAAGAACTGGTGATGAGGTCGAAGTCGTCAGGGGAGATTTTGGACATCCAAACAGCGCAAAATCTGACACGAAGGGGAAGAGATTAGGTCAGCCCAGGGGTAGGGCTGGAATAGTCGGTAAGGTGGCAAGAGTAGATACAGGAAGCGGGATGATTTTTGTCGACGGGCTCACAATTTCAACCGCCGACGGAAAGGAAGAAGCAATCCCGATTAATCCCTCCAACGTGATAGTCACCAAATTATTCGAGGGAGACACACTTCGACTCAAGAGACTCATCGAGAGGACCAAGGGAGGAGATTCAGAATGAGTAGCAGTCATATGAAGAGATTGACCATGCCAAGGAGCTGGCCTCTTCCCAGGAAGTCCTCAATCTGGATTCAGAAGCCTAATCCATGTGGTCATCCTTTGGACAAATGTATGCCACTTGGAGTCATACTAAGGGACGTTCTAGGAGTCGCACAAAATAAGAGAGAGGCCAAGAAGATTGCGCACTCCAGGCAAGTCAAGGTCGATGGGGAACTCGAAACTGACATAGGAAGGGGTGTCGGCCTGATGGACGTTTTGACAGTCGGGGAGAACAATTACAGATGTATCCTAGATACCAATGGCAAGCTCAGGTACAGGCCAATTTCGGCCAAAGATGCCTCTACCAAATACTGCCGTGTAACAGGAAAGACCACCATAAAGGGAGGCAAGACACAACTTCATCTTCATGATGGCAGAAATATCATTTTCGATGAGAATCCCGAATATCGAACTGGAGACTCTGTAGTAATATCCCTTCCGGACCAAGAAATAAAATCCCATCACAAGTTCGAGGAAGGATCCCTGGCATATCTAACCGGTGGTAATCACATCGGTGAGATGGCCACTGTGAAGGGACACGAAATCAAGAGATCATCTAAGGCAAACGAAGTTCAGTTTGATGAATTCGGAACCATTGCGGACTACGTTTTTGTCGTATCTAGTGAGTCTGATGTGCCGAAGGAGGACCGATCATGAATCAGTCAATGAATCCCATGAGGACACCTCGTATCACCAAGGTATCCGTGAACATAGGTGTCGGCGAGGGAGGGCAGAGGCTTCAGCTCGCAGAGAAGGCTCTAGAGATGGTTACTGGCATGACTCCGGTTAGGACACTTGCTACTAGCACCAACAGAGACCTCGGTACTAGGAAAGGAGCTCCAATCGGATGCAAGGTCACTATCAGGGACAAAGAAACGATCAATGCATTCCTGAAGGATGCTTTTTGGGTTCGCCAACACACACTCCCTTCATACAACTTCGACGCATCCGGTAACTTGTCATTTGGAATTACTGACTACACGGACTTTCCAGGTCAGAAATATGATCCAGATATTGGAATCTTTGGAATGGATGTCAACGTGGTTTTGGAAAGGCCCGGGCATAGGGTTTCCAGAAGGAGAAAGCAGTCCAGAAGAGTATCAGCTAGCCACCGAGTCGGGCCCGATGAATCTAGGGCCTGGTTTTCAAAGAGCTACAATCTGAAAATAGTCGGATATGAGGAGGAAGAATAGTATGGCTAGAGATCACGGCGAGAGAATCGGCAGATCAGTCGGTTGCAGGCGATGCGGAAGAAAAAGGGGTATGATCAGGCGTCATGGCCTTAGACTCTGCAGGCAGTGCTTTAGAGACACTGCTCCAGAAATAGGATTCAAGAAGTATTCATGAGGTGAAAAAATGCAGTACGACCCACTTAGCGATGCCTTCACACGCATTTTCAATGCCGAGCAAGCAGGACATTACGAGGTCTCGGTGAAACCAGCAAGCAAACTATTAGGACAGATGTTGCACATAATGCAAAAGTCTGGATACGTTGGAGAATTCGAAAGAATCGAAGACGGAAGAGCAGGATCATACAGAGTTGAACTCATTGGAGCCATCAACAGATGTGGCGTGATCAAGCCACGTTACTCAGTAAAGAGGGCGGATTTCGATAAATGGGAATCGAGATACCTTCCAGCAAGAGATTTCGGGCTTCTAATCGTAACTACCAATCAAGGAATCATGGACCACTATGCGGCTAAGAAGGAGCGAGTCGGAGGACGCCTACTAGCGTACATCTTCTAGGGAGTTGAGAGAAATGCCAAAATTAGACCAAATAGTTCATAAAATCAATCTCTCTGATGATTCTAGTGTCAACATTGATGGTTTTGATGTGACCATTTCTAACGGTGGCAAAACAGTATCCCGTGAGTTCAGACACCCTAAGGTCACAATAAGAAATTCACACAACACTTTAGAGGTCTACTGCAATCTTCCAAGAAGGCCAGATAAGGCGATCGCAGGAACCTGGGCAGCCCATTTGAGAAATATGGTCAAAGGTGTCGAGGAAGGGTTCGAGTACAAGCTTCAGGCGGTGTACAGTCACTTCCCTATGACCCTGAAGGTAGAAGGTGACCGAATGGTGATAAACAATCTGTTCGGTGAAAAGGTTCCAAGAGTCGCGAAACTCCCTTGGACTCCCTCAGAAGTTGAAGTTAAGGTACAGAACAAGACCGATGTCACAGTTAGCGGAGTAGATAGGGAGAAGGTTGGTCAGACCGCCGCTAACATCGAGAGATCCTGCAAAATCAAAAAGCGAGACAGAAGGGTCTTCCAAGATGGTATTTACATAGTTTCCAAGGGGGCATAGAGTTGACAGACGAATATGAGGCAATGACAGTTCCTGAACTAAAGGACCTACTCAGGGAGAGGGGATTAAAGGTTGGTGGAAACAAGTCTGAACTTATCGCTAGGCTCCTAGATAATCCAGAATCAGATGAATCTGAGACAACTCCCGTCGTAAGTGACGTAGAAGTTGAGGAGTTTGACGATGACTTTGACGATGACTTTGATGAGGACGATGACTTCTTTGAGGACGATGACTGGGACAATATCCATACAGCACGTCAGAAACCTGTTCTGGACGAAGACACGGCAAAGGCTCTAGCATTCAGGGCCCAGCAGAAAAAGAAGCAGCCCGCCTTCCGAAGGCAGGAGTGGTACAGGTACAAGAGACTCTCAAGGTCTAGCTGGAGGAAGCCGAATGGACTTCAGTCTAAGATGAGACTAAACAGAAAATACAGGCCCCCAATGGTCAGAATAGGATATCGAAAGATATCATCTGCGAGGGGACTTCACCCATCCGGCTTCAAGGAGGTCCTCGTTCACAATCAAAATGATCTAGAGGGCCTAGATCCTGAGACACAAGCTGTTAGAATTGGAGCCAGAGTTGGCAATAGAAAGAGGGTTGAAATTCATGATAAGGCTAATTCCCTCGGAATAAGGGTACTCAATCAAAGAAAAATTGTCAGAAAGGGGGACCTCTGAATGATAATCACCAACCAGAGGAGAATGGCGGCCGCAATACTGTCACAAAAGGAAGGAAGGCCTGTAGGTGTGCATAGAGTATGGATAGATCCAGATTACTTGGATGAGGTTATCTCTGCAGTTCAAAAGGACGATGTTCGAAGATTGATTGAAGACGGGGTGATAAAGGCCAGACCGATCAAGGGAACAAGCAGATCCAGAGCAAGGAAAGCCGCACAACAGAAGGCGAAGGGAAGGAGAAAGGGCCACGGTTCCCGAAAGGGGAGCTCCAATGCCAGAGCCCCGAAGAAGGAGAGATGGATGAGGCTTATTAGATCTCAAAGGAGAGAGCTCAAGGAATTCCGGGAAGACGGGACTTTAACTAGGACCCAGTACAGATACTACTACAGGAAAGCCAAAGGTGGATCATACCGATCAATATCGCACATGAGGTCTAACATGGAGATCGACGGGGTAGACATTGGAGGTGAGAGATGATGGCACGTGGTAAAAGTCAGAGACTAAGGCCAAAGCGTAGACGCCTAGGAAAGACGGACTATCATAGAAGGATGCGACTACTTAGAAGCGGTGCTCCCAGGGCCGTAGTCAGGGTATCGAACACACAGGTCACTTGCCAATTGATTTCATACAATCCGGAAGGGGATAGTACGATCGAGTCGGTCAATGGAAAATCTTTAGTCGAGTCCTATTCATGGCCAGCTGACTCCTCTAAGAAGTCCGTTCCTGCGTGTTATTTGGCAGGATATGCACTCGGAAAGAAGGCAATTGCTTCCGGCAACTCTTCAGCTGTATTGGATATTGGCCTAGCTGCTTCCTCATCAGGGAGCAGGGTCTTCGCGGCCCTCAGGGGAATGATCGATGCCGGTCTGGAAGTTCCACATGGAGAATCAGTACTGCCAAGCGAAGACAGGGTAAAGGGAGAGCATATTGACAACTCGCAAGCTTCCGCTGTGGAAGCATCAATTCAAGCTATTGAGGAGGCACACAAATGAGTGAAGAACAACCCCAGGAAACAGAGTCCACAGAAGAGATTGCTCTCGCGCCAGGATTAGCTAAGGCTCTTCAATCTACAGATGATAACTCCGGCGACAGAGGCAGGAGGAGAAGTGGCCCGGATCCACTAGCCTCTCTCAGGACGTGGCAGCCCAGAACCAGACTCGGCAGGATGGTCATGAACGGTCAAATTCTCACCTATGAAGAGGCCTTATCATCCGGACTCCCGATAAGAGAGGTCGAAATTGTCGACGCACTTCTACCGGACGTAACCGATGATGTATTGGCAGTAAACATGATTCAGAGAATGACCGACTCAGGAAGAAGGGTCAGGTTCAATGTCCTATGTGTTGTAGGAAACGGCGACGGATACGTCGGACTATCGGTCTGCAAAGGAAAAGAAGTCGCAAGCACTATCAGAAAGGCAATCGACAAGGCAAAACTAAACATGATTCCAGTCATGAGAGGGAATGGCTCGTGGGAATCCTCTGAGGGTCCTGGCACCAGTGTCCCTTTCATGGTGACAGGAAGATCCGGGTCAACAAGAATTACTCTGATGCCTGCTCCTGCTGGAAAGGGGCTTGTCATAGGGGACTACGGACGAAGGGTGCTTACTCTCGCCGGTGTCACTGACGTTTGGTCACGATCATCTGGACAAACCAGGACGACAATAAACTTCGCCAAGGCTACATTCAATGCTCTAGTTGAGCTCAATAAGACTAGGCTAACCGATGGAGACCATAGGAGACTGAGTATCGTCAAAGGGAGGGAACTGAGTTGAGCTATCTAGTAATCAGAGCTAGAAGTGACCGTGGTGTCACCAGAAAGATACGTGAGACCATGTCTATGCTTAATCTAACCAGGGTAAATCATGCGACCATTGTAATGGATAATCCGTCATACAGGGGAATGCTCCAAAAGTCCAAGGACTACATCACATGGGGCGAGGTGGACGCTAACACAATCGAGAAGCTAATCAAAGAGAGAGGCAGAATGTCGGGGGACAAGCCAGTAACCGATGCAGTCGTCAAAGAATCCAGTAACTTTTCAGGGATCAAACAACTTTCTGAGGCAATTGCCTCAGGAGACGCATCCATGAAGGATGTAGAGGGAATGAAGCCTATTTTCAGACTCCATCCACCTAGGGGGAGCAAAGGCTGGGGAGGAATCAAGAGAGCATATACAGTTGGTGGTGCACTCGGTTTCAGAGGAGAAGCAATCAGCGATCTTGCTGAAAGGATGATGTGAGGTGATTAGATGGTATCTAGAACGAACAAATTCCGAGGAAGAAGTAGGTATCATGGCCGTGGCAAGAAGGCAGGTAGAGGAGCTGGAAAAAGAGGAGGCAGAGGCAGGGCTGGAATCGGAAAACACAAGGTAATGTTCCGCAATAAGTATCTGCCAGGACACTGGGGCATGCATGGGTTCAACAGGCACCCCAGCCTTAGAAAAGTAAACGTCTCCATCAATGTTAGTGAGCTTTCCCAAATATCGGACGGAGACGAGATTAACCTCACTGAGATGGGGTATGACAAACTACTGGGCAAGGGTCCCATTTCCAGATCATTCAAAATTACTGTAGGCGAGGCTAGCCCCAGAGCTATAGCAAAGGTCGAAGCAGCTGGTGGCTCAGTATCTACCGAATCAGAAGAAGATGGCGAAGATTGGGGAGAATGGGAAGAGGAGTGAACTCCTAGGTAGGCGTTAGCATGGTCGAAAGGCGAGTCTCGTATCCATGGCTTCTAATTATAGCGGGCCTCTATTGGGGTGGTTTGTTCTACTGGCTTCAGGATGACCTACTCAATGCCACAGGAGAAGTTCAGACACGTGCACTGCAAATGTACGTAATTTCATTTATTTACGTCGGTTTTGTTGTATGGGGGACGATCACCGACCTTCCAGATTCAATCAAGGAGATGCCATTTGGTAAGGCCACAAAACCTTCCATATGGTTGCTATTCGTCTTAGGCCTCGCATGGTGGGGATGGGTCGACCCAGCCACCGTCGGATTTCTACTAGTCGGTGTTGCACTCTTGGGCTTTGGAGCGGGACTTGGAATATCTGTCTCCTTGTATACCGGAAGTGAATCAAGTCGCCTCTACGCACTTTCGAGGCTGGTCGATGTCTATCCTAGCATAACCAAGCCAGAGGGCCATGTCAGATTCAATCAGAAGCTGTGGACCACCACACTAGTACTAATCATCTACTTCATGATGACCAACGTCATGATTTACGGACTTTCAGATTCAACGCTTGACATATTCTCTTCATTCAGGTCCATCATGGCAGGTGCTTCCGGTTCAATCATGCATCTAGGAATCGGCCCGATAGTCACCGGATCTATCATAATGCAACTGTTTGCAGGAGCAAAGATAATTCAATTGGACCTCCAAGATTCAGCGGATAAACAACTCTACCAAGGCATTCAGAAGCTTCTGGTTTTGTTTATGATACCTGTTGAATCCATACCGCAGGTTTACGGATTTCTGGACCCACATGAGACTCTAATTTATGACTACGGGGTAGGCTGGGCAAATGTTGTTATCGTCTCACAACTTTTCTTGGGGTCGTACCTGGTATTCCTGCTGGATGAGTTAGTGAGCAAATGGGGAATAGGATCTGGAATCTCTCTTTTCATCGCGGCAGGAGTGGCACAGTCAACATTTGTAGGGACACTCTCCCCACTTCCTGTTAGTCAGGATTTCCCAATGTCACTGGATAATCCTCCTTCAGGTACCCTACCAATGATTTTCTACACGCTAAGAACCGCGACAAACTCGCAATTGGTCTCAGACAACGGGTTTGAGCTGATATTACTTGAACATGCCAATCCCATTGCAGCATTAGTGTCATCAATTATTGTTTTCCTTGTCGTTGCGTACGCTGAATCCAGTAAACTCGAACTGCCGCTTACTCATGGTAAGGTAAGAGGCCACAGAGGCCAATATCCTATCAGATTAGTTTACGCGAGTAACATTCCAGTTATTCTTATGGCCGCACTCTTGGCAAATATCAACATGTTCACTCTACTGTTTTGGAGTCATCCAACCCTGTCCACAGTTCCGATATTGGGTAGAAACGGGTGGGGATCGAGAGCACACTGGTTTGGATCTTACGAGGTAGGTGCGACTACTCCATCCGATGGTTTTGCATGGTATTCATCGATGGTGAATGGAGTAGGGGACTGGCTTCTCCCACTCCTAAATCAGACGGGCGATGCTTACGGTCACAGCCTCACCCAGATAATGATTCACGTAGTCACTTATGTCTTCGTTATGACCGCTGGGTCAACAATTTTCGCCAAATTCTGGATTGAAACTACCAATATGAGCGCTAAGGATGTAGCTAGGCAAATTGAAAGAACCGGAATGCAAATACCTGGTTTCAGAAAGAACCCAGTAGTTCTAGAGAGGATATTGGAGAGATACATCCCCCCCGTGACCCTGTTTTCCGGGGCCTTTGTAGGACTTCTTGCTGCAGGCGCAGATCTACTCGGAACTGTTGGAAATGCTACAGGTACTGGACTCCTTCTCGCGGTCGGAATTATTCTCAGAACATACGAGCAGATACAGAAAGAGCAAGCCATGGAGATGCATCCTGTATTGAGAGACTTCTTCGGGGCAGAGTAAGACAAAACGGACTACTGCTAGCCGAACCCTATCTGTGGTCACACGTCACGTTGATATACGGAATGGCGGTCGGCAGGATGCTACGTTGAGCTGGCGTTGGAGAATGAGCACAAATTGCGATGACCTCTTCCTTCAAGCTAAACGTTGCCGAGGACGTGCAGCCCAGAACCCAGTTCCGGGCTTAGAGGTGAACCACAAGAAACGACTTGACCCCCGATTAGGGGGTGCAAGAGCAGATTTCACATTCAAAGATGAATGGTGTTTCTGCGCCAACCAATAAGTGAAAGCCTATATTTGCGACATCAAAACTAACTTCCGATAGGATCGGTGATTCCGCTCACGCGAAATCCGGTTGATCCTGCCGGAGGCTACCGCTATTGGAGTTCGATTAAGCCATGCGAGTCTAGAGGCCTAGCCTCGGCGTACCGCTCAGTAACACGTGGGTAACCTACCCTATGCTGGGGGATAAGCTCGGGAAACTGAGAATAATACCCCATAGTCCACTACGCCTGGAACGGTGAGTGGATCAAAGCTCCGGCGGCATAGGATGGGCCTGCGGCGTATCAGGTTGTAGGGGGTGTAACGTACCCTCTAGCCATCCACGCGTACGGGTGTTGGGAGACATTGCCCGGAGATGGATTCTGAGACACGAATCCAGACCCTACGGGGTGCAGCAGGCGCGAAAACTTGGCAATGCGAGAAATCGTGACCAGGGAACTCCAAGTGGCAGGGGTAAGACCCTGTCTTTTTCCGACTCTAAATAGGTCGGCGAATAAGGGGTGGGTAAGGACGGTGCCAGCCGCCGCGGTAATACCGGCGCCTCAAGTGGTAGTCGCTTTTATTGGGCCTAAAACGTCCGTAGCCGGTCTGGTACATTCGTGGGTAAATCAACTCGCTTAACGAGTTGAATTCTGCGAGGACGGCCAGACTTGGGACCGGGAGAGGTGTGGGGTACTCTCAGGGTAGGGGTAAAATCCTGTCATCCTGAGAGGACCACCTGTTGCGAAGGCTCCACACTAGAACGGATCCGACGGTCAGGGACGAAGCCTAGGGGCACGAACCGGATTAGATACCCGGGTAGTCCTAGGTGTAAACGCTGTGGACTTGATGT